>NZ_JAYRGM010000001.1:0-365984 GCF_041907885.1 Desulfovibrio sp.
GAATGTCGCCCACCATGATGCCTTTCTGCTTGCCACGGCCCACCACGTCGAGCTTGGTAACGGCGGGAAAGCCCGCTGACAGCAGCTCGGAGAGAACCTCGGTGGTCTTTTCAGGCCGAATAATCGTGCGAATCATCTGCATAGCTGTTCTCCGTTTTGTGCTGTTGGTTTAGGCGTCCATCAAACCGTGTTCCATGAGCAGCTCTTCGAGCCTTTCCTGGGAGAGGGGCTTGGGGATAACAAACATGTCGTTGCCGTCGATCTTCTGGGCCAGGCTGCGGTATTCGTCGGCCTGTCCGCAGGTGGGGTCAAATTCGATAACGGTCTGCTTGTTGATTTCGGCGCGCTGCACCATGTTGTCGCGCGGCACAAAGTGGATCATCTGCGTGCCGATTTCTTTGGCAACGGCAGAAACAAGTTCGGCTTCGCCATCAACCTTGCGGCTGTTGCAGATGATGCCGCCAAGGCGCACGCCGCCGGTATTGGCGTACTTTTTGATACCCTTGCAGATGTTGTTGGCGGCGTAGAGGGCCATCATTTCGCCCGAAGCCACGATGTAGATTTCCTGGGCCTTGCCTTCACGAATGGGCATGGCGAAACCGCCGCACACAACGTCGCCCAAAACGTCATAGAACACGTAGTCGAGGTCTTCGGTGTAGGCACCAAGGCGTTCAAGCAGACCGATGGAGGTGATGATACCGCGGCCAGCGCAGCCAACGCCCGGTTCGGGGCCGCCGGATTCCACGCAGCGGATGCCCTTGAAGCCGTTCTTCAGCACCAGGTCCAGTTCGATGTCTTCACCCTCTTCGCGCAGGGTATCGAGCACGCTCTGCTGGGCAAGGCCGCCCAGAATAAGGCGCGTGGAGTCGGCCTTGGGGTCACAGCCCACGATCATGATGTTCTTGCCCATTTCGCCGAGGCCAGCATTGAGGTTCTGTGTGGTGGTGGACTTGCCGATACCGCCCTTGCCGTAAATAGCTACCTGACGCATGAGAATCCCTCTGGTTTGATGTTCCCGCGCTCGTTGCGCTTGTCCCTCTTTAAGCAGAAAGCGTGCCACTTGATTAATTGTTTGATATTATTAAACTAATTATTAATCTGCCTGCACAATCAATACAATTTTGTAAATATGATTAGTCGTGAACAAAAATTCGTGTATTTCATAATACACTTAAATTATTAATATATTTTTTAAAAAACCTTGGTTGTGGAAAAGGGCAATACAAAATTGTTTGAAATAGCCAACACCAAGGCCAGCCCCACCGCCAACCCCATAGTCAGCTGCGTGAGCAAACGTGATTGCCCTGGGGCTGTGGTTGTACCGAAAGAGTGATTTATTGCCCTGAGGCTGTGGGCTTTGAGAAGAGGGATTTGCGGCACTGGCGGAAGCCGCGCGGGGTGGGGCAGCCCCCGTGCGTTTGCACAAAGCAAAATTTGTGCGGGCTTGGTTGGGTAAAGCACACCGCCCATTGCAAGTAATGTGTGGCATGGGGGCAAAACTGGCAGGCAGTGTGGGGCTGTGGTGGGCAGCTACTGCGCACGTTGGTTGAGTTTGTCTGCTGGCGCAGAAGCAGGTCTGCGGCGGCTGGGGAATGGTTGATCTAAAATTGTATCAAATCTTGAGCGCATTCGTAGGTTCGGCAAAGCGTGAATGTGGCGGAAACGAGGGCAGATCGTAACGACAAAGAATTATTGCATCAAAAGCAAGCCATGTTGGGGCCGTATTGCCGGGTCTGCGCTGCCTGTGCTGACCAAGGGCAGTTTTGTGTTACAGTGGGAGGTGAAAATGTATTTTTTATAAGTAGTTAGTCATTTTTTGCCAGAGGGGGCAAACTGCTTGCAGATATATAAACTTTATGCTTAACATAAAAATGATTTTTATTATTTATAATTTTAAAAATGAATATTTTAACAATCATTCAATGCATGCTTGTATAAAAAATTACAAATAACTTTTTTCTGTGTTGTGTAAAATGCACGCTTTAAATTGATTACGTGAAAATAAATATTTTCACATTATGCACTGCACGGGGTACGGCATGATAAATGTAAGAATTGGTGTCAAGCTATTGGTTGGTTTTATTGCTGTTTCATTTGTTTCATTATGCATTGGACTGTACAATATGCATAATATGCATACACTGGCAGACGATACTGCTTTAATTGGGAGAATATCATTTCCATACAGCATGAATCTTAGTTCGTTGCGATCAGATTTTATGCGGTTAAGAACAACTCAGAGAACATCACTTATTAAAGATCTTCCTCAAGATGTGGTATCTGCGCAAAAAAATATTGTTGCAGAAGTTAGAAAGTCATATGCAGACAGTATCGCAAAAATAGAAAGCATGCCTCTTGATATCCAGGAAAAGGCTAAAATAGCAGAACTTAAAAAACTCATCGCAGAGTATGATTCCATCAATACGCAATTTTTAAATGCTCTTGAAGTGCATGACTATGATAGCATGTTTGATCTGGCCATGAAGAAAGGGCGTGATAAATCTCATCAACTTGATGCGTATCTGAGCAAGATGATTGCACAGCAGACAGAGCTGGCAGGGCAGGCCTCTGCGCTTGCCGATGCCAATGTGGAGAAATCTGCTGCCTGGACTTTGGGGCTTGTGTGCGCCGGTTTTATGGTGTCTGTGGGGATGGGCGTATTTTTTACCATTGCCATTACCCGGCCATTGAAAAAAGCTGTTCATATGGCTCAGGGCATTGCGCTGGGGGATATTTCTACCCGCATGCAGTTGCGTGGCCAGGATGAACTGGGTTTGCTTGCCCGATCACTGGACAAAACAGCCGACACGCTGGCGACCCTTTTGCAAAATATCAATCAGGTGGCGCAGGCTGCTTCTGTGGGCTACTTGCGCAGGCAGGTGGACGATGCGCAGTTTGCGGGGGATTTTCGCAATCTTGTAAAGGGAATCAATACCTGGACAGGCAGCATGGTTGAGCTGATGGACAAGATTCCCACGCCCATTACCATACGCGGGCACGACAGGGTGATACGCTTTATCAATGATTTTGGAACATTGGGCATCGCGCCTGCCGCAAGTATCGAGGGCATCAAGTGCAGCGATCATTTCAAGGCCGATGACTGCGATAACGGCCATTGCGCCTGCGACCGGGCGCTTCTTTCACACAAGGATGAGTCTTCTTCTACCAGAGCCTGCCCGCTGGCCGGTATGGAGCTGGACATAGACTACAAGGCCACGCCCTTTTCTGCCGAGGCTGTTTGCGAACTGGTTATTGATAAAACAGCCCTTATGAAAAGCCAGCGAACCATTACTACCCTGGCCGTTCAGGCCGACGACATCGCCAACCGTGTTGCCATTGCGGCAGAAGAAATCTCCGCTCAGGTCGAGCAATGTTCTGGCGGGGCCATAGAGCAGACCCGGCGCATTTCTGAAACTGCTTCTGCCATGCACGAGCTCAACGATGCGGTGGGCAAGGTTTCGCAAAGTGCAGCCGAAGCCGCCGAAACAGCCGATCAGGCCAGAACGAAGGCAGAAAGTGGCGCGCACATGGTCGCACAGGTGGTAGAAGGCATTTCTGGCGTGCAGACCACAGCTACCGAGCTGAAAACGGACATGACCTCTCTGGGCGTCCAGGCCGATGGCATCGGCAAGATCATGAATGTCATTTCTGACATTGCAGACCAGACCAACCTGTTGGCCCTCAACGCGGCCATTGAGGCTGCGCGAGCTGGCGACGCCGGGCGCGGCTTTGCCGTGGTTGCCGACGAGGTGCGCAAACTGGCGGAAAAAACCATGACAGCAACACGAGAAGTGGGCGAGGCCATCACGGGCATTCAGTCTGGCACACAAAAGAATATTAATAATGTGGACGACGTTGTGAGCAAGATTGACGCTGCAACAAGCCTTGCCAGCGAATCTGGCGATTCGCTGGGAGAAATTGTGCGTCTTGTGGATATGACCACGGATCAGGTAAGGCTTATTGCCACAGCTGCGGGCCAGCAATATGCCGCCACTGAGGGCATCAGCTCAAGCATCAGCGACGTAAACAGAATATCCCGCGAAACCTCCGTTGCCATGAGCCAGACTTCAAAATCAGTAAGCGAGCTTTCTTCTCAGGCGCTAACGCTCAAGGACATGATCGGCAGCATGCAGAGCGGGGGATAGGCATGAGCCGCTCGCGCGGATGTTGCAAAAAAAATGGTCCGACACACAGAGGGGCAGGCCAAAAGGCCTGCCCCTCTGTGTGTCGGCAACAGTAACGCTAAGGGCTAGCGGGCTTCGAGCCGCTGGCGCAGAATGCTGACCGGGTGCAGGCTGAACTTGCCCGATCCGTGCGTGATCTGCACGCGGCAGGTTCCGCATTCTGAAACCGCCGCCTGAGCGCCGCTTTCGCGAACCTTGGTGAACAGTTCGGAGCCCACGGTCTGGGCAATATCGTATTTTTCCTTTTTAAAACCATAGCTGCCAGATATGCCGCAGCAGCCTGCGTCGGCATTTTCTACTGTAACGCCATCGAGGCGGCGCAACAGCTCAAGACCCGGCAAGCCGTTGCCCTGAGCCCGCAAGTGGCAGGGGGCGTGGTAAATGAGCTTGAGATCAGGCAGTGTTTGCTGCTTGCCATCGGCCTTGAGCGAGAGGTCGCCGCTGTCCACGGCATCGAGCAGAAATTCCTGCGCATCGGCAAGGCTGCACGCGCCGTATTTTTCGGCCACATCGGGGAAGTATTCCGGCAGATCCACGCGAAACATGAGGGCGCAGCTGGGGCAACCCGTAACCACGGGCAAACCGGCGTCACGCCACTGGCCCAGGGCTTTGAGGTTATGCTCCGCATTGGAGCGGGCATGCTGCCAAAAACCGTTGGCAACCATGGGCAGGCCGCAGCACACCAGTTCTTCGGGCACAATAACCTTGTATCCGGCGCGGTTCATGGCCCACACCATATCAAGACCCGTGCGGGGGTCGTACACATCCACGTAGCAGCCGGGGTAAAACACCACGCTGCGCTTGTGGTCTGGCTGATGTACGTGGCGCATGAGCTGGCGGAATGTTTGCGGCGCAAAGGCGGGCAGGGGCGCACGTTTATCGATGCCCAGGGCATCAAGCACGGTGCGCGTGACCGGGTTGAGCATGCCAAAGTTTTTGAGGGCAGCGGGGATGAGCCGCAGCCACTTGGCCATAAGTTCGCCATGCCCAAGCACCCAGTCGCGCAGACCGGGCGAGTGTTTTTTGAACTGGTCGGCCCTTGCCATCATGTTGAGGCTTGAAACAGGCACGCCGTGCGGGCAGGAGATATCGCAGTTTTTGCAGTTGGCGCAATAGTGCAGCGAGGGATCTTCCGTAAGGCCCAGCAGGCGAAAGCGTTCATAGGCCGGGCCGATCATGCGCGGGCCCAGAAACTTGGGCGTGGCCTCTGCCACGGGGCAGTGAACCACGCAGGTGGTGCAGGCTATACACTTGTCCGGATTAATGCGCACGCTCATTGTTTTTCCCCGGCAGCGGCGGCTGCGGCGGCCATGCGGCCTGCCTGCCAGCCCGTGGCAATGGCAACGCCATGACCGCTTTTTTCTGTTGCGTAATCGTAACCGCCAAGGCTGCGCCCGGCAAAAAACACGTTTTGCCAGCGCACGGCAGCGGCGGCATCCACAGGCCGCATTTCGCGGTCAACACGCACGCCCATGCGTGAGAACAGGTGGTTGCCAAAAATCTGCGGTTCAGACCACTGTGTCACATCCTGGGGCACGGTGATGTCAATGTTGAATACCGAATCCCAGCACTGGCCGGGTTCAAGCACCATGCCGCCGCCAAGAATGCCGCCCGTGGCGGTTACAAAGGCGCGGGCCTCGTGGCGGCGCTGCTGGCCAGATGCCTCTGCCAGCACTGACGTGCAGACTTTGTCTGCTGTTTCGGCACGCAGAACCGTGGTGTTTTCCACCAGCTCAAAGTCGAGCTTGTGCAGGGCAGTCAACAGGGCATCGCGCAGGCGCAGGCCACCCACCCCCGGAGGAATGGACAGCATTTCAACCACCGGGCAGCCAGCGGCAACATTGACTGCCTGCCATACTTCGGGGTTGGCCCTGCTGCCGCACAGGGGCGGTATGAGGATCAGGTCGTACTTGCCAGCGTGGGGAGCCAGGGCGTTCAACAGCCACTGGCGGCTTTGCTGTTTGTCTGCAAGGCGGGCAAGGTCCAGCGCGGTGATGGCGCGGTGGGTTTCACCAAAGGGCGAGGGCAGCAGGCCCTGGCTGAATTCCCTGTCGGCCCAGCTTCTGTATCGTTTGAGCTGGCTTACCACCAGGGCGGGCTGGCAGTCGCGCAGGCCTTGCACGCTGAGCACAAGCACCTTTTTGGCACTGGCCATGGCCTGGGTATTCAGGCTGGCGGGCAGCAGATAGGTGGGCTTGAGCGTGCCCATGATGGTGGGCAGCTGGGTATTGCGCGGCGTGCCATCCTGGGCAAGGGCGGGGCGCATGGGCCAGTGCTGTTTTTCCATGGTGTCAGAAAAAAACTGAAAGGCCGAGCGCACGCTTTCTGTTCCCAAAAGGCGGTAGGGGTGGTCTTCGGGCAGCAGGGCCAGGCTTTGCCACGGATCAGAGGCCAGCCTGCTGTCTGCATAACCGAGAAAATCCACCGAACCGCCGCTGATGGCCAGCGAATCCATGCCCGATGTGAGCAGCCGCACGCTGCGGCCCTGTTCGGCTGCGGTCAGCGCAGCCACAAGACCCGCAAGACCAGAGCCGACCACCAATACGTCAACAATCCTGCTCATGGGCGGCTCCATCAAGATTGAGTGTTCCCGCGTACACGGCGCGGCCAAGTTCCATTTCACGTGCCTGCATGCCCCACAGGGCGGGCCGCAGCCCTCCCCAGCGTTCCTGAAGGAAGCGCCGCGCGTTGTCTGTGGGCGAAAGCTCAAGTGAAACGCCGTGCTCGGCCAGTGAGGCCACGGTGCGCAGCGAGCAGAACGTGCCCTGGCATGTGCCCATGCCCAGGCGCGTGCGCAGGCGGATATCGGTGAGCGAATGGGTGGAGGGATCTTTTGCCACGCATTCGATTTCGGCCATGCTCACCATTTCGCATTCGCACAGCAGGGGGTTTGTCTTCGCCTTTTCGGCCAGTTCCAGCACCGGGCCGAGGTCGTCGCCCATGCGGTCGGCCATGAGCTTGATTCCCTGCACGGGAAAATACTTGGCCGCGCGGGCCAGGGTGGCCTCGTCCGGGTCGGGGATGATGGGCTCGATGGCCGTGCGGCAGGGCGCGGAAATGCCCAGTTTGGCGCAAACGCGGTCGGCGGCCCTTTCGCCCATGAGACGGTAGGTGGTAAGCTTGCCGCCAAAGATGGAAATCATGCCGTCGAGGCCCTGTTCCGCATGATCCACAACGTGAAAATTGCGGCTGGCCTTGCGCCCGGCGGCATTGCCCGGCGTATAGAGGGGGCGCGTGCCCGCAAAGGCGCGCAAAATACGGTATTCGCGCACGCGGGGGAACAGCGGTTCACCAATCTTGAGCAGGCGCAGCACTTCCTCGCTGGTGGGGGTTGTGTCGTCGGGCCTGTCGGTGGGGGTGGAGGTTGTGCCCAGAATGGTGATGGAACCGTGCGGAACAAAAATGTCGCCGTCCGAACCGGGGTGCAGGCGGTTGACCACACGCGAGGTAAAGCGGTGGTTGAAGACCACAAGCGTGCCACGGTCGGGCGAAACTGCCACATCAAGCCCGGCCAGCGCCGCAATGCGGCCAGACCACGAGCCGGCGGCATTCACCACAACGGAGCAGGCGATTTCAACGGTTTCGCCCGTGTGACGGTTGATGGCCGTAACGCCGCACACCCTGCCGTTTTTCTGGCAGATGCCGGTTACCTCGTGATAGGTGAGCATTTGCCCGCCGTGCCTGCGGGCAGACATGGCGTTGTGCAGCACAAGCCTGAAGCCGTCCACGCACGAATCGGGCACGCGGAAAACGCGGCTGATTTCGGGCGACATGTTGGGCTCAAGGCGCAGGGCTTCCTTGACGTCGATTTCAGGGGCATCAATACCCGCGCGGCCACAGGCCTCAACCCAGCGGTCCACATAGGCCGGGTCGTCCTCTGGGGTGAGGGCAAAAAAGCCCTCGGTTTCTTCAATGCACTGCCTGCCAATGCGCCGCACGATCATGTTTTCTTCAATACATTCGCGTGCCGACTCATTATCTCCCACGGCGTAGCGGCCGCCGCTGTGCAGCAGGCCGTGAAAGCGCGAGCTGGTGCCGTGGGCCAGGCCGCCCTGTTCCAGCAATATGGCAGGAATACCGCGCATGCAGAGATCGCGCAGGGTTCCGATGCCTGTTGCGCCGCCGCCTATGACGACAACAGTAGTTTCAAGCATGGTTTCTCCAGTGGAGCAAATTGTCGGAATCATCACAAGACATGCAGACGCTGCCAGATGCCGCGCCCGCGTGGCCGAAAAACAACGGCGTATCAGCGCAACAGGGTTGAAGAGCCAGACCGGTTATATGATTGCTGCGGTTTTGCCCAGGATGATTGTTGATGCCGTATGGTTATCAATTTGCGGTGTTGCGTCAAGATTGAACTCTGCCAATCGGGGCAGATGTTCTTGCCTTGGGTGGCAATGCCGCATAATGAAAACAAAAAACTCAAGGATTGCAGATATGGATTGGTCACAAAAACGCTGCGTTGTGCTTGATATGGATGGTACTGTCTACCTTGGTCATATTCCCATTGCAGGAGCCGTGCGCTTTATTCGGCAGCACTGGGACAGGCTGGATTTTTACTTTCTGAGCAACAATACCTCCAAATCACCGCTGACCTACGTGGACAAGCTCAATGGAATGGGTATTGCCGCGCGGGAAGACCTGCTGCTCTCGCCCGTGACACCGCTGGTGGATTTTTTGCGCGCCAGAGGCATCGAGCGTGTGTTCCCCGTGGGCAATGCCGATTTTCAGCGCGATCTGCAAGGCCGCATGCCAGAGCTGCACCTGGTGGAGCAGGGCGCGCAGGCCGTGGTGCTGGCCTACGATACCGAGCTCACCTACCACAAGCTTGCGCGCTCTGCTGTGCTGCTGCAAGACAGCTCGGTGCTTTTTCTCGCCACGCATCCAGACCTTGTGTGCCCCTCGCCCGAAGGTCCCTTGCCCGATGTGGGCAGTTTTATAAGCCTGTACGCCACGGCTACGGGCAGAAAGCCGCAGTATATTTTTGGCAAGCCTGATCCCGCCGTGCTTGCCCCCCTGCTGGCCCGCTACCGCAAGGAAGAAATGGTCATGGTGGGCGACCGCCTGAGCACCGATATGCAGCTTGCCCGCAATGCCGGTATTGATTCCATTCTTGTGCTCAGCGGCGAGGCCACGCGTGACGATCTGTCGCGCGTGGAGCACCAGCCAACCCTGGTGCTGGAAGACCTTGGCCACGCCGACAAAAACTGGGCATAGCCCGTATGGCCCATGCCAAAACCAACACCCGCCGTGGCGCAAACCATGGCGGGTGTTGGTTTTGGTGGGGTACAGCCCCGCTGATGTTACGGTAAGGTGGCTAGTAGGCAACAGCCGCGCCGTCGCCGCGCGGGTCTGTGCCGCCCTGGCGCACGCCGGTGGTCTGATCCACAAGAATCGCGCCAGCATGGCCCATGGTGTCGGTGTAGTTGTCAATCAGACGCACAGGATGGCCACGGCGCTTGAGCTCGTCGGCAACCTTTTGGGGAATGCGGCCTTCAAGCTTGAGATCGTTGGAAGAAGCGCCCCATGTGCGGCCATAGAGCCAGCGGGGGGCGGCAATGGCTTCTTGCGGGGTCATGCCAAAATCCACCACGCGGGTAACAATGGCAGCCTGAGTCTGGGGCTGGCCTTCGCCGCCCATGGTTCCGTACACAAGGTAGGGCTTGTCGTTTTTGAGCAACATGGCGGGGTTGAGCGTGTGGAAGGTGCGCTTGCGCGGTTCGAGGTGGTTAACGTGCTTGGGATCAAGCGAGAAAAAGCTGCCCCGGTTTTGCAGCAGCACGCCCGTGCCGCCCGCCACAATGCCAGAGCCAAAGTCGTGGTAGATGCTCTGGATAAGTGAAACTGCGTTGCCCTGCGCGTCCACAACGCCAAGCCAGATGGTATCGCCCTTGGGGTCAAGCGGCGTGAGGTTCACGGCTGCCTTGGACATGCTGATGCGCGCGGCCTGATCCTTGCCGTGCTTGGCAGAGAGCAGATAATCAAGCGGAATCTTTACAAAATCAGGGTCAGAAAGATACTTGTCGCGGTCCACAAAGGCTTCCTTGGTGGCCTCGATCAGCGCATGGTAGTAATCTGCCGTGCCCTCGCCCATGGATTTGATGTCGAAATTGTTGAGAACATTGAGAATTTCAAGTGAGGCCATGCCCTGCGTATTGGGCGGAAAGTTAACAGCCTTGTAGCCGCGATAATTGACCGAGATGGGGTTAACCCAGTCGGCCTTGTGGCTGGCAAAATCGTTGAGGGTCAAAAGGCCCCCGTTGGCCTGCAAATCGGCCACCATGCGCTTGGCGATATCGCCCTTGTAAAATACCTGTGCGCCCTTGTCTGCAATCTGGTTCAGGGTGGCTGCCAGGTCGGGCAGGCGCATGACTTCGCCCACACTGTAGGGGCTGCCATCCGCATGCAGATAGGTTTTACGGAAGGCGTCAAAGCGCTGAAGGTTGCGGAATTCAGAGTCGGCGGGATTGGTGTTGATCTTGCTCCAGTAGGCAAGCGAGGTGCTTACGGGAAAGCCATTGGCAGCGTAATCGGTTGCGGAAGCCAAAAGCTCTTTCCACTTCATCTTGCTGCCCATGGTTTCCTTGCTGTAGGCATAGGCTGCGTCCCAGCCAGAGACCACGCCCGGCACGGTATTGGCGGCAATGTAGCCACGGGAGGGGATTTTTTTCAGCCCCTTGGAGGTATAAAAATCAATGGTGGCCTTTTCGCCAGAGCGGCCACTGGCGTTGAGCGCCTTGAGCTCGCCGGTTTTGGCATTGTAGATAAGCCAGAAGTTATCCCCGCCCAGAGTACACATTTGCGGGTACACAACGGCAAGGGTAGAAGCGGTGGCAATGGCCGCATCCACAGCCGTGCCGCCGCGCCGCAAAACATCAAGACCCGCCTGCGAGGCCAGATAGTTGGGGCTGGTAACTACGCCTCTGGTGCTCAGGGGGTTGGTGGCGGCAGAAATTGTGGCGGTATACTGGGGGGCGTCTTGTGCCTGACCCGTTGCGGCAGGCAGCAGCAGACCGCATGCCAGCAGAACAGGCATGGTTTTGCGACTGACCAGAGAAAAAAAGTTCATCGACATCATAATCTCCTTGCTGAAATGCTTAATTCAATAAAAACAGCAAGATGTATGCATCATCCGTGCCGTTTTGAAACGCAAGATATTTAAATCACTTGAATTTTTTAATTGTCAATAATTGAAACAATTTTGTCATAATTGTTAAGTTCTGATACATTTTTGTAATAAAATTGGTGTGATATAATGCACCGTCGCGTGCATGCAGATGGTTGATTGTCGCGTGAAGCCATGCTCCTTCAGTAAACAAACCCCAGGCGGGTGCAGGGGAGGTGATTGCTGCCAGCAGGCCGTTAAGTGCAGCAGCGCAAGGGTGGGGCAGCCCTTTCAGGTTTGTGCATCAGCACTGCAAGATCACGCAGCATGGAAACATCGGTGAGGGTGCAGCCCGTTTTGGCTTTGCGCACTATACAGGGGAAAGCTCTGGTCTTTCGAGGGAGGGGCGTTTACGCAATACGCCCCCCCCATTAGCCGTTAATGCGCGCTTTTCAGCTCGGCAACCATTTTGTTGAGATTTTTTGCTTCATCCGCAAGGGCGGCAACCGCTCTGGAGGAGGTGTGCATGATGGTGGCAGTCTCTGCCGCAATGGAGCTGACCTGTGTCACCGTTTGGGTGATGGATTCGGTGGCGGCTGACTGCTCTTCGGAAGAAGTGGCGATGCCGCGCACCTGATCCACGGTAAGGTCAACCATCTCCACAATTTCGCGCAGGGCTTCGCCAGATTTTTGAGAAAGGGCAGTGGCGCTTTCAACATTGCTGGCAGTCACGTCTACCTGATGGATGCTGGAATCCACACTTTTCTGGATGGCGCCAATGGCATTGCCCACGTCGCTGGTTGAGCTCATGGTTTTTTCTGCCAGTTTGCGCACTTCGTCGGCCACAACGGCAAAGCCGCGCCCGGCGTCACCGGCGCGGGCTGCTTCAATGGCAGCGTTGAGGGCCAGCAGGTTGGTTTGGTCGGCAATGTCTGAAATAACGCCCATGATCTGCGATATGGCCTTGGCATGCCCCGCAAGCCGGGTCATTTCGTCTTTCAGCACCAGGGCATCCTGCTGCACGTTGCCAATGGCCTGTACAGACTGAAACACCACTTCGGCCCCCTGGGCCGCGCGCTGGCGCATGCCGGTGGCAAGGTCTGCCGTGGCAGAAGCGTTTTTGGCCACTTCAATAACAGTGCAGTTCATCTGTTCCACCGCAGTGGCGGCTTCTGTGGTGCGTGCGGCCTGTGTGGTTGCCCCGTTCTCGGCATGGGCAATGTTATCGGAAAGTTCGGACGAAATGCCAGTTATGGTTGTAACCACCTTTTCCAGGTGCGTTGCGGCGCTCAACATGCCTTCGCTGCGGGCGCGGCGGGCTTCTTCTGTCATGCGCTCTGCTTTTTCGGCTGCTTCAAGGGCCTTTTGGGTGCTCTGTTCCGCCTCGCGGGTTTTTTCTTCAGAAATAGCCAGCGATTTTTTTACGTTGGCTGTCATTTCGGACAGGCAGCGTTCCAGTACTGTCACCTCATCCTTTCCGGTGGCGAGTATCTGCACGTCCATATCGCCGTTTGAAATGCGCTGCGCGGCCTCGCGCGCGGCCTTGACGGGTTGCAGGATGGAGCGGGTGATCAACAGCATCAGCGGTATGTACAAAAGCACAATGCAGCAGACCACGCCGATGAGGATTTTTTTGAGATTTTCGAATATGGCGTTGCTGATTTCGCCAGCAATTTCGTTTTTAACCTGTTCCACGTTATCAATGTAAACGCCCGCGCCCACCCACAGGCTAGTGCCGGGAACCTGCGAACCATAGGCAATTTTTGACTGCGTGCCGCCGCCGGGCTTGTTGAACACAAAGCTCACAAAGCCGCCGCCTTCCGCCGCCTTTTTGGCAAGCTCGGCATTAAACCGCACGCCGTTTTTATCCACAGAGTTGCCAAGGTCTTTGCCCACCAGATCGGAAAAAACGTGGGCCACAACGATGCCGCCGTCGTACACAAAAAAGTAGCCGGAGCTGTCTTTTTCGTAGCGGGCTTTTTTTATGGCGCTGGCAATGATGGCATTGCGTTGAGCTGTGTCGGTAATGCCGCTGATCTGCTCGCCAATGCTGTTTGCCATGGTGCTTGAGAGATCGCGGATGCGCTGCTTTTGGCCTTCATAAAAAACTTCGCCCACTTTTTGGGCCGAAAGCTCTGTGGCAGCGTTGGAAATGTGGATGAGGGAGTACACAAGACCTCCCACAATCACCAGTGTAAAAACCAAAATCATGAACATGCGGTGAGAGATAGTAAACATCCTGAACATGCACGCCTCCGGCCTCATTTGCAGTTAGGCAAGTAGTTGCTGTTAACAATTTGATATGGTTAAATATTCTATCAGAAGATATTTTTTCATTCAGTATTTTCATGCTGATACTGTTTATCGTATCGTTCTTTGTATTTATAATTTTATACCTTTAATAAAAATATATTTTTTATTAAAAAATCGTTAAAATATTGTTGCGACAAATATTTTTTCCTGATTTCTGGTGTTGTCGAGGTGCGCGGTATCCTGACCCTTGTAAGTGCGAGGTGATGCGCTGACCTAAGCGGCCTCACACCTCTGCCCGTTTGCACGAACAAAAAAAGCCCCTGCCTTGGGAAAGGCAGGGGCTTTACTGTTTTAGCGGGCTACTGCTAGTTGCCGCCCATCAGCCAGTTCATGGGAACGAGCGAAAGCTTGGGGAAGAACAGCAGCAGGAAGAGCATGATGGTTTCAACCACAATGAAGGGCACCAGCTTGACGATCAGGTCGGCAAACTTGATATGCCCGATGCCGCATACAACGTACAGCACCGTGCCCACCGGGGGCGTGATAACGCCGATGCCCAGGTTGAGCACAAAGAGCAGGCCGAAGTAGTAGGGGTCGATGCCAGCCTGCTGGATAAGCGGGTAAAACACCGGTGCAAAGATCAGGATATTGGGCGTGAGATCCATGACCATGCCGATAAGGAACAGGAAGATATTGATGCTGATGAGCAGCAATATGGGGCTGTCGATAAGCGGCGAGAAGAGCGCGGTCATCTGGTTGGGAATCTGCGCAATGGTAATGAACCAGCCCACGGCGGTGGCCGTGGCCACGATCAGCATAACCACCGAGGTGGTACGGGCTGCGCGGGCGCTGACCCGCAGCAGATCGCGGAACGAAAGCTCGCGGTAGTACAGTACGCATACCAGGATGGCGTAAATGGCTGCAAAAGCGCCGCCTTCAGTGGGGGTAAAGATACCAAAGCGAATGCCGCCCAGCAGCAGCACGGGCATCATGAAGGCAGGCGTGGAATCAATAAGAATCTTGATTGCTTCCTGCTTTGTAAAGCGGATGGTTTCGTTGTAGCCGTCTTTGCGCACCACAAAGAACCACACCACCATGAGGGCCAGACCGATAAGAATACCGGGCACAAGGCCGATCATGAAAAGTTTGGTGATGGAAAGGCCGCTCACCGTGGCGCCCAACAAAATGAAGTTGGTGCTGGGCGGAATGATGGGGCCAAGAATGGCGCCAGAAGCGATAACCGCGCCCGCGCGGCCGGGGTGGTAGCCCACTTCTTTCATCATGGGCAGCAGCAGGCCGCCAAGGGCCGCAGCTTCACCCACAGAACTGCCCATAAGACCGGCAAAAATGATACTGGCGATAATGGCCGCATAGCCAAGGCCGCCGCGCACCCGGCCAATCATGAGCTGGGCAAGCTGCACCACGCGCTTTGAAAGGCCGCCCTCTGCCATGATTTCACCGGCAAACACAAAGAAGGGAATGGCCATCAAGGGGTAGTTGTTGGCACCGTCGAGCATGCTGCCGGGAATGATCATGGCGTCCCACATGCCAGAGTGCCACATGAGCACGATGGAGCACAGCACAAGCACGATGGCCAGCGGAACACCAATGAGCATGAAGAAGAAGAGGGAGCCGAGGAAAATAAAGAGTTCCATTCTTCTCTCCTAGCCCTTGTGGAAGGTGGATGCGGGTCTGCGAACAAGGGCCACAAGCGAGCGCACTTCCACAATCACGCCCACAAGGGCCATGATGGGCAGAGTGCCGTTGATAAAGGCCATATTGACGTTGGTTGCCACAGAGTAGGTGTCGAGCGTTTGCAGCACGTTGACCACGCCGCCGTAAAACAGCAGGCCCAGGGCAAAAAGGCCGCATACCGAGGCCAGAATATCCACAGCCTTTCTTTTTGTACCTTCCAGCGTGGTTACAAGCAGATCAACGGCAATGTGCTTTTTGCAGATAAAGGCTTCGATGGCACCAAAAAACGTGATGTACATGAAGAGAAACCGCGCCCATTCTTCGCTGGGCGGGTAGCTAGATGAAAAAATGTAGCGCAGCAGGGCATTGTAAAACACAAGGCCAATCATGCCCAGAAAAATAACGGCGCAAAACACTTCAAACAGCAGTTGCCCCATGGTTTCATGCTTGGGTTCCTGCTCTGGTTCAAGCAGGGCATGCACGCCCGGTGCATGGTCGGGCGGAAAGTTTTTGGAAAGATCCTCGCTCATAACGAACCTCAGTAAAACGCTGCCCCCAATCGTTGGCTTTACAGTGCCATGCCTGTACCGGCATGCCCGTTGCGCCGCCTAGATAGCTGCGTGAAAAATTGTTGCAACCCCCGCGACCCAAGGCTGCGGGGGTTGTGTTCATGAACCGCACAGGCCGGAAAAGCACGCGCTCTTCCGGCCTGTAAAGCAGTGAACAGTTATTTGGATTCGCGGTAGCTGGCGGCGCTGTCCAGAATGGCCTGGCAGTTGGGCACCGTGTCGTAAAAGAGCTTCCAGCTGCGCTTGCCAGCTTCGGCCATGTAATCGTGAAATTCCTTGCTGGGCGTGTTGATGTGGCCTTTGTTGGCAAGGATTGTTTCCTTGGCTTTTTCGTCGCCTTCCTTAACCATGGCCCACACGTCATTGGCCGAGCGCTTGGCGGCTTCGTCAAACCACTTTTTGTCCTCGGCGGGCAGCGACTGGTAGAACTTGTCGTTGATGTAGAGGGAGTGGATAACGAGAATGTGGCCGGTAAGGGTGATTTCGGGCGTGATTTCGTACATTTTGAGGCTTACGATGTCGGCCAGCGGGCTGTCGCCGCCGTCGATAACACCCTGGTCAAGCGCGCCGGGCACTTCGGCAAAAGGCATGGGCTGGCCGCTGATGCCGCATTCCTTGGCAAAGTTGGTGTACAGCGGAATGTTGGGCACGCGCATACGCAGGCCCTTTACGTCTTCCACGGTAACAATGGGCTTCTTGGTGTAGAAGTGGCGGAAGCCCAAGGGAAAGGCGTTCATGGTGCGCAGGCCGGACTTTTCGGTAAAGCCCTCGTTGATAAGATCAAACGTCTTGCCTTCCATGGCGCGGCGGGCATGGTCGAGGTTGTCAAACAGCATGGGGGTTTCAAGCATGGCCATGGCGGGGTGCAGGGCAGAGGTCTGCGTGCCGGTGGCGCACATCTGAATGATACCCTTGCGGGTGGCTGCAATGTAGGCGTCTTCCTTGCCAAGCTGGCTGTTGGGGAAAACCTGCACTTCGTATTTGCCGTTGGAGAGCTCGGCAAGGTACTTGCCAAACAGGTGCATGCCCAGGGTTTCGGGCTCGCCCTCGGGTTTCATACCCGCGATCTTGATGATGGTCTTGGCCTCAGAGGCCGAGGCAAAGCCAAGGGTCATGCCGCAAACAAGACCCAGAGCGATAAACAGTGCTACGATACGTTTCATTCCGTAAACCTCCTCACTTGTAAACTTTTGTGCCACAAAAAGAACAAAACCAAACCCCGACCACAGCAGGGCAGCAGTTATACCGGGCGACGAACCTGCGTACCCCAATGCACGCAGCGTGTCAGATTCTTAAAGGCCAAAAGCTGAAGCAAACTTAAGTGACCTACCACCCAAAATTCAACTGTTATTTGCTAAAAAAGTTTGCCACAGCTCAGATATCTTGAGTTTAAGCCAAAAAAGATTTTTTGGAAAACAGAACGTTGTGGATATAAATTGTTTGGCCAGTGAATTTTTATTGATATAGTTACATTGTATATAGTTTATATAACAAAAAGTAACATTAAATACTGATACAGATAATATTTATAATGTATAAATTTTGTTTTATAAGAAAAATTTATTCACTGGCAGATTGCGAATGGCAGTTGGATTGCTATTTATTTTGACCTAAAAAATTTTTAAATAAAAAAATAATTTTTTTAAAAAAAAATATTAAGCACAAATTAAATATGTAACCAGAGTTAAGTAAATTTTTTTAATATATCACGCAAAGAAAAAAATTTCATGCCATAAAAATTACAATTTGGTGACATTCGTGTGACGGAATTGTGTGGGCTGGAATGTGCAACCATATCTGCCCCTTCAGCTCAGCGGCCATGCCTGGCTGAAGGGGCAGATATGGTGCAGGTTTATTTGCAAAAGGGCCTGCCTGTTGGCAGGAGCCCTTATGTTGCAGCTAGATTTTTTTAAGCTTGTACTCGCGGCTGCCAAGCCCCAGGGTTTCACCATAGGCCAGCTGCACAGTGCCAGATGTGTGGGGCCAGCGGGCGGTAAATTTGTCTGTTATATCAGCGCCTGGCGTGGTCGGTGAAAGTGAGGGAGCCTTGGAGACCAGATCAAAACAGGCCTGATCGAGTGCAACGGGGTCAGTAGAGGCGAGTATGCCCACATCGGGCACCAGCGGCATGTCGCTCCAGGGGGCGCAATCGCAGTCGGGCGTTACGTTGAGCACAAAGTTGATGTAGCAGATGTTCTTTTTGCGGCCTTTCACTACGCCATAGGCATACTCTGTCATGCGTTCCATAAAAGGCTGGATTTCTGTTTCCCAGTCTATGCTGATGGCTTTTTCCGGGCAAACGGTAATGCATTCAAAGCAGCCAATACATTTTGCAATGTCCACAACGCTTTTTTTGCTTTTCATACTCAGCGCGTGCTGCGGGCATACCTTTACGCATTTTGCGCAGCCAACGCATTTCTTTTCGCTTACGGCCACATGTGTTGCGTGCTGGGCCTTTTTGCCACGCACCGCTGCGCCGCCCATGGCCAGATTTTTGATTGCGCCGCCAAAGCCCGCCATTTCGTGTCCCTTGAAGTGCGAAAGTACCACCATGGCCGGTGCGCGGCGAATCTCAGTGGCTATGTGTACCTCTTTGAAATGCTTGCCGTTTATGCGTACCGGCGTGTCGTTTTCTCCGTACAGGCCATCTGCAAGAATAACCGGGGCTTTCACCACCGAGGGCGCAAAGCCGTGCGCGTAGGCTGTTTGCATGTGGTCTACTGCATTGTGGCGGCTGCCAGAATACAGTGTGGTGGTGTCGGTAAGAAAAGGCTTGCCGCCCGCCTCGAAAATCTTGTCCACAACCTGCCGAACCAGGGTGGGATTAAGATGGGTATCGTTGCCGAACTCGCCAAAGTGCAGCTTTATGGCGGTCAGTTCCTTTTTTTTGATGATCTTTTTAAGATTCAGCGCTTCGCACAGGCGGGCAACCTTGGCGATTTTGCTGTCTTCGTGCGAGCGGCAGTGCATGTCTGCATAAAAGACGGTGGCGGGCATTTTATGACCTCCGGGCTGTGTGTTTGAGGGGCCGCAGGCCAGTGCCGAATAGGGCACGGCAGGCGCTCTGGTGCGCGCATAGTCTGTAAATACTACCGCATGCGCTGGCAGCAGGGCAACAAGGGGGCCGGGTAATGTCATTGACACAAGCCATGATTAAGAATAGCGTAGTTCGGTTTTAATTTTTTTCAATCCGTCCGTTATGCATAGTCAAGGAGGCGTTATGGCCGTTTATGTCGTCGATCATCCTCTTGTGCGCCACAAGCTGGGCATTTTGCGCATGGGGGCCACCTCCACGCGTGAGTTCCGTTCTGTTTCCAATGAAATTGCGCGTCTGCTGATTTATGAAGCCACCAAGAGCTTCCGTACCGAAAAGCACACCGTCGAAGGCTGGGCCGGGCCGGTGGAAATTGAAGCCATTTCGGGCAAGATGGTGACG
This sequence comes from Desulfovibrio sp., assembly GCF_041907885.1. Lineage (GTDB taxonomy): Bacteria > Desulfobacterota > Desulfovibrionia > Desulfovibrionales > Desulfovibrionaceae > Desulfovibrio. The sequence continues at coordinate 19,243 of NZ_JAYRGM010000001.1, forward strand.
GTTGTTCCCATTTTGCGCGCGGGCCTGGGCCTGATGGACGGCGTGCTGGACATGATTCCTGGCGCAAAGATCAGCGTTGTGGGCCTGTACCGCAACGAAGAAACCCTTGAACCTGTTGAATATTATGTAAAGCTCGCCACTGATATGGATCAGCGGCTGGCCATTATTCTCGACCCCATGCTGGCCACCGGCGGTTCGCTTATTGCCGCAATCAGCCTGCTGAAGCGCCACGGCTGCACGCAGATTTGCAGCCTCAATCTTGTGTGCGCCCCAGAGGGGCTCGAAAAAGTGCAGGCCGCCCACCCCGATGTGGATATCTACACGGCTGCCATTGATTCCCATCTGAATGAAAACGGGTATATCATTCCTGGTCTCGGCGACGCCGGCGACCGTATCTTTGGAACCAAGTAGCGAGGGGCCCATGAGTTCAGCCAGCACGCGGCGCGAGATAGCACCCACTGACTATAATTTTCGCTTCAGGGATTGCCTTGTGGGCGCGCAAATGCTCTTTGTGGCCTTTGGCGCTCTGGTTCTTGTTCCCATTTTGACCGGTCTCGACAGCAACGTTGCCCTGTTCACCGCCGGTGTGGGCACACTGCTTTTTCAGATCTGCACCAGGGGCAAGGTTCCCATTTTTCTTGCCTCTTCATTTGCCTTTATCGCGCCCATCATCTACGGCGTGCAAACCTGGGGCATGCCGCAAACCCTTGGCGGGCTTGTGTGCTCTGGTCTTGTATATTTTCTTTTGAGCGGGCTTATCCGCTGGCGTGGCACCGATGTGGTGCTGCGCGTGCTGCCGCCCATTGTGACCGGCCCGGTCATTATGGTTATCGGTCTTATTCTGGCCCCGGTGGCGGTTCACATGGCCCTTGGCAAAACCGGCGACGGTGCTGTGGTGCTTGTGCCAGAAAACACCGCCCTGTGGATATCAATGACCTCGCTGACAGTGACCGTGCTGGTGTCGCTGATGGGCAAGGGCTTTTTGCGCCTCATGCCCATTTTGTGCGGCATTGCGGCGGGCTTTATTGTTTCCATCTTTCTCGGTGTGGGCGAATGGACCAAGGTTGCCGCAACCCCCTGGTTGCAGATGCCCTCGTTCACGTTTCCCGAATTCGCCTGGGAACCAATACTGTTCATCATGCCCATCACGCTTGCCCCGGCCATTGAGCACTTTGGCGACGTGGTAGCCATCAGCTCCATCACCGGGCGCGATTATCTGAAAGACCCAGGCGTACACGCCACCATGTTTGGCGACGGCGTTGCCACCATGGCCGCTGGCTTTGTGGGCGGCCCGCCCTGCACCACCTACGCCGAAGTAATCGGCGCGGTCAGCCTTACGCGGGTGTTTAACCCCGCTGTCATGACCTGGGCTGCCATGTGCGCCATTTTGCTTTCTTTTGTGGCCAAGATCGGCGCGTTTCTCGGCTCCATTCCTGTGCCTGTCATGGGCGGCATCATGATTTTGCTGTTTGGCGCAATCATGGTGGTGGGTCTTAACACTCTTGTGCGTGCAGGCAAGGATTTGATGGAACCGCGCAACATGATTATTGTTGCGCTGATCATCATTTTTGGCGTGGGCGGCATGCAGTTCAGCATCGGTTCGTTCAAGCTTGGCGGCATTGGCCTTGCTGCCCTTACCGGCGTGGTGCTCAACCTGTTGCTGCCAAAAAGCAGAACACAGCAGTAGTTTTATGGCGTTCCCCTCCCGCATCGACAAGCCGGGGGGGGGACACCGACACCAGTTTTGCTGCTCTGCCTGGCTGCCAGCCGGGTGGTGTGTGCGAGCCCTCTTTTGCGGAGGGCTCTTTTTGTTCTGGCGCGCGGAAAACGGCTGTCACCAAGGCTGATAACCAAGCTGGCCTGTTTTTGTGGTATCAATGCGATATCTTTTGGGTGGGCCAGACAGCCATTGACTTTTTATACGATGGGAAGGGATAGCGGATAAATTGACTGCACAGCCAATACATTTATTCCGTAAAAAACAAGTATCATAGCAACAATTCAATTCATAAAAAATAGTCAATTTTATCACTGCGTAAAAAATTGCCTAGATATCTGGCACTATCACCGTGATAGGAAATTTTTTTTCAAATTCCATCGATATATTATATTATTAATAAAAAACTCTTGAAATTATATAAAATTATATAATCGGAATGAGCCGCCAAAACATCTGTACCTGTGTGAAAAAAAATTGTACAAGGATGCTCCCCACTATTGCACATGGTTTCGTCTGTTACAGGCCGTATCAGACCTTCTTTTTCCTTTTTGGTAAACCCTGAGTCTGCAATGCCGCGTAGTAATAATCACCAGTCCTGGGAATGGGTAGCCGGTCCTGACCTGTGTTATTGCGACGATGTTCCCCTGAAGTCTGCTATTCTTGGCGTGCCCACAGTTAAAGGGCAGACGCTGTTTTTCGGCATGGATGTTGCCGATCAGCAGATGGCCATGGAAACGCTTATGGACGAGTACGGGGAGCCGCGTGCTTTTGCCAATGTTATTGGTCACTACGTGCGCAAGAGCGACGGTGTGCTGTTTCTGCTTGAGATGAGCGGCGTGCCGCTGTTTGATGATGGGTACGGGCTCATGGGTTTCAGGGGGGTAGAGCGCGTTGTTGCCAGTATTTCGCTGTATTCTGCGGGCATTTCCACTGCCATTGAGCTTGATACCATCTACGCAACAGCCCCCATTGCCATGTGCGTTGTTGACCGCAACGGCCTGCTTATCTCTGCCAACGAACACCATGGCCTGCTATCGGGTCGATCGCTGTTTGACACAAGCGGTGCGCACATATCGTTGCTGCACCCTGAGCTGGCAGAAAAACTACAGAACGATTTTTACAATCTGGATTCGGGCGGCCATGCTTCTGACCATGAGGTGCATATCGGGGGCAGGGATTATGCCGTTTCAGTCACGCCCGTGCGCAATGCCTCCAGCATGATTACGGCCCTTTCGCTGGCATATTTTGATATTACCGAGCGCAAGTCGCTGGAATACAAGCTCAAGGAAGCAAACGAACGCCTGCGGTACATGTCGATACACGACCACCTTACAGGCGCCTACAACAGAAGGTTCTTTGATGCCATTATCCGCAGAGAGGCTGCCCTGTACAAGCGGCGAGCAGGCAAACTTTCTGTCATCCTTATAGATATCGACTACTTCAAATTTTATAACGACAAATACGGACATGTGGCCGGGGACGAATGCCTCACGCAGGTCGCCAGCACCATGCAGGAATCTTTGGCGGGTGTGGGTGGAGAGCTGTACCGCTATGGCGGCGAGGAATTTGCCGTGGTGCTGCCAGAATACGATGCCTCGAGCGCGCATGAGGTCTGCGAATCGTTGCGCGCTGCGGTTTATGACCTCAAAACGCCGCATACTGGCAGTGACTGCAATTATGTAACCATCAGCGCCGGCGTGGCTACCATGCATGAAACGCAGGAGGACGCGCCAGCCGCCAACCTTGCCGCCAAACTGGTCAAGGCGGCAGATGCTGCCCTGTATCAGGCCAAAAATGCCGGTCGCAACCGGGTTGAGGCCGTTATAGTATAAGGTGGCTGCTGACGTGCAGTGTGCCTGCCTCCATACTCTTCCATTTTTCTTTTCTGCTCTTTCTTCTTCTTCTTCTTCTTTTTCTTCCTTTTCCCTTACTTGTCGCGGTTATTGCCGTTGCCAGTGTCTTGCATGCTGGTTGGAGCATTGCGGCACACGCAGGGGCGTGCCAAAAGCTCTCGCACCGCCTCGCTCATAAAATCAACAAGGGCGCGTACCCGCAGGGGCAGCCCCTTTTGTACCGGGTACACAACATGGGCGGGTAATTCCTGCGCACGCCACTGCGGTAAAAGCCGTACAAGCCGCCCCGTCGCCAGGTCATCGGCTACAAGCCAGCCCGGAAGCGGGGAAACCCCCAGCCCCTCCAGCGCCGCCTCGCGCAGGCCGGTCACGCCTTCTGCCGTAAGCACCGGGGTTACGTGCAGGGTTTGCTCCTCGCCCGATTCATGAAACAGCGTAATGTTGCGCGCCCCGCCAAAAACTTCTGTACCAAGGGTCAGCCAGGGCCAGCTTGCCAGATCGTCCGGCTTGTGGGGCGGCTGCCTGCGGGCCAGAAAGCCGGGTGATGCCACGGGATACCGCCGTATCGCGCCCAGAGGCCGGGCGATGACAGTTTCGTCGGCCACCGTACCCGCAACCACACCAGCGTCGCAGCCTTCTTCAAGCATGCGCAGGGGCCGGTTTGAATAAATCAGGTCAACGGTAATGGCGGGGTTTTGCAGCATGAAACGGGCCAGAAGTTTGCTCACCACGCTCTGCCCAAAGTCGATGGTGGAAAAAAACCGCACATGCCCCACAAGGGTTGTTTGATCGGCACGCAGGCGGCGCTCGCATTCTTCTGCCATGGCCAGCATGGCGCGGGCGTCGGCAAGAACTTTTGCCCCCATGTCCGTAAGGTGCATGCGGTGCGTGTCGCGCCGCAAAAGCACCGAACCGCACTCACTCTCAAGCTGGGCCAGCTGGCGGCTGAGTGTGGGCTGGGTTGTGCCAAGATTGCGTGCAGCTGCCGAGATGCTGTCGCTCTCGGCAATGCTCACAAAGCTGCGCAGCAGGGCAAGGTTTGAAAATATTGTCATACGCAACCTGTATAACCAATATTGATGTCATGCGTCTACCAATTATCCACGGCAACGTTCATGGTGCTTTCAGCAGAGCAGGGCAAGTGCTGCTGATCTGCGAAAAAAAGAAAAACTGAAGGAAAGCCTCATGAACAGCGAAAATACCTCCCGCCAGGGCAATGCCTCACTCATATATCTGCTGGCATTGGCCGCAGGACTGGCCGTGGCAAACATCTATTACAACCAGCCCGTGCTGGGGCTTATCGCCGCCGAGCTCAAAGGTGGCGATCATGTGGGGCTGGTGGCAACCATTACCCAGATGGGCTACACCCTCGGTCTGTTGCTGCTGGTACCCCTGTGTGACACGCTGAACAGAAAAAAGCTGGTCATGGCCCTGTGCGGGCTGCTTGTGGTTTCTGCCACCGCAGCCGCGCTGGCCCCCGGCATGGCAGTGCTGATGATGGCCTCGGCAGGCATGGGTGTGGCCGCCACCATCACGCAGATGGTTGTTCCCATGGCTGCCGATCTGGCAGAGGAAGGCCAACGTGGCTGGGCCGTGGGTATTGCCTTCAGCGGCGTGCTGTGCGGTATTTTGCTTGCGCGTGTGGTGTCTGGGGCGGTGGGGCAGTGGTTTGGCTGGCGCGAGGCCTTTTGGCTTGCCTGTGCTCTTGCTGTGCTGCTGAGCGGCGTACTTGCCTGGCGGTTGCCCGATCTGCCGCGCAAATCGCAGATGTCGTATGGCAGGCTGTTGCTTTCCATGCTGCAACTGCTGCGTGATTACCGGGCGCTGCGCTATGCCGCGCTGATCCAGGCCTGTGTTTTTGGGGCGTTCAGCGCATTCTGGTCTGTGCTAGCGCTGTATTTGCAGAGCCCGGCCTACGGCCTTGGGGCAAGCGTTGCCGGTTCATTTGGTCTGGTGGGGTTGGTGGGCGTGCTGGCGGCACAGGCTGGCGGCAGACTGACAGACCGTTTTGGCGTGCGCTACGGCGTGCTGCTGGGCAGCCTGACGAGCATTGCGGCCTTTGTTATCATGAGTTTCAACGGCATGGTTGCCCTTGTGGTGGGCGTTATCGTGCTCGATTTTGGCGTGTCTATTGCGCAGGTTTCCAATCAGTCCCTGATTCTTGGTCTTTCCGAATCGGCCAGGGGGCGTGTTAACACCATCTATATGACCGTATTTTTTCTTGGTGGTTCACTGGGGTCGGCAGTGGCAAGCCAGGCCTGGGCGGCCTTTCGCTGGCAGGGTGTAATGCTGGCAGGCGGCGGCTTTGCCGTGGCAGGGCTGGTTTTTCATCTGCTTGAAAGGCGTTGCGCCTGCCGCTCTGGATCCCGGCAGGCGCAGGAATGCTGCTAGGTTTCGGCCCGCATTGTCTGGCTGTTACAGTTTGGCGGCTTCAGCTAGGGGCAGTCATGCTATTTCATTGTGTTAGCGCGGATGCGCCAAAGCTGAAATGCCCAATAACCTTCACCTGACCAGAACACTGGGCCTCTGGAAATTTTCTATAGTGCAGGGCATGCAATACACAGCGCATCCGCATCATTCTACGCAAGGCCGCAAACAACGGAAACACCGTTGCTGCGGCCTTGTTGCTGGCAGCGCATGACGGCGCATGATGGCGGAAACGCGGACGGCCCACAGCACATCCAGGAGGAAGCCGTATGTTTCAGAGCATTGCCGGAAGCACTAAAGATTCCAGCCCATTTCAAGCCTCATTCTGCGTTGATCTGCACGTCCATTCCTGCCATTCAACATGCCCTTCGCAGTGGATTCTGCAAAAGATTGGTTGCGGCGAAAGCTATACTCCGCCCCGCAAGATATACGACATCGCCAGGGCCAGAGGCATGAATTACGTAACCATCACCGATCACGACACCATCAGCGGCGCGCTGGAAATTGCCCATCTGCCGCAGGCATTCATCAGTGAGGAAATTTCGGCATTCTTTCCCGACGACAAGTGCGAAGTCCATGTGCTTGCCTGGAACATAACAGAAGCGCAGCACCGCGAAATATCGAGCCTGCGCCACAATATTTTTGAGCTTGTTCCCTATCTTGCGGGTCAGGGCATTGCCCACGCCTGCGCGCATCCGCTGTGCGCCGCCAACAACCGGCTTACCATTGATCATGTGGAGCAGCTCATACTGCTGTTTTCTGTATTTGAGCTCAATGGAGCCCGCAACAACGTGCAAAACGAGGCCCTGCGCAAGATCGTGAGCGCCCTTACCCCCGAATCCACCTCGCGGATGGAAGAAAAGCACGGTTTCAGAACCCATGTGGCACAGCCGTGGCTCAAGAGCTTTGTGGCAGGGTCGGACGACCATTCGTCATGCAATATCGCAAGAAGTTCAACGGTGGTGGGCGTGCCGCGCGCACTTGTTGGGCGCTCAGGCTACGCGCCAGCGGCGGCGCTCATGCGGTCGGTCATGGAGGGCAAAACGTCCCCCCGGGTCATTCCCGCAACGCCGCTGGGGTTTGCCCACAATCTGTACGCCATTGGCTACCAGTTTTATAAAAATACCACCGGGCTTGCACAGGACATCAACAACAGCACCGTGTTGCGCTTTGCCGAAAACATGCTCACCGGGCAGCCGGATACGCGCAGCCGCAGCATAAAAACGCGGGTCATGTCACTGGGTGGATTTTTGCTGCAATGCGGCCGATGGGTGGCAAGGTCTGAAAAAAGCATGCAGGAAAACATGCTGGAAGCGGCAGGCCGGGCCATTGCGGATTCGCCAGGTTTGGCGGCAGCTGCCGAGAGCGTTAATGTGATTCTGCCGCAGCAGCACATGCCACAGCGCGAGGCCATGTTGGCCAGTTTTGTGGCCGAAGTGACAGAAAGCGTGCAGCTCTCGTGCGCAAATTCTGTTCTTGCCGATGTGCTGAAGGGGAATTTTTTCAACGTATTCAAGCTGGTGGGGGCCATGGGCTCGCTCTATGCCATGCTGGCTCCCTACGGCATCGGCTATTCGCTTTTTGCTCAGGACAAGATGTTTGCGCGCCAGTGCCTGCGCCGCATGGTTGCAAAAGGCAGGGGCGGTGAGATCAGCAGCGAAAACGCGGCCATCGCGCACTTTACCGACACCTACAGCGAAGTAAACGGCGTGGCCAAAACGCTGCAATCCATGCTGCCCCTGGCCAGAGAGCAGGGCAAAAAAATGGATATCCTCACCTGCGTGCGGGATGATAACAGCGAAGCGTGCGCACAGCCCGGCCATGGCCCTGTCAACTTTGATCCCATTGGCAGTTTCTCCATCCCGGAGTACCCGGAACTGTCGCTCAACTATCCCCCGGCGCTCAAAATTGTGCAGCACTGCTACGAGCGTGGCTATACCCTGCTGCATTCGGCCACGCCCGGCCCCATGGGGCTGGCTGCGCTGCTGACGGCAAAGATGCTCAAACTGCCCATCCACGCCACCTACCACACGGCCTTTCCCCAGTATATTCTTGAACTTACTGGCGATCCCTCGCTAGAAGAAGCCACCTGGCGCTATGTATACTGGTATTACAACCAGATGGATGTGGTTTTTGCACCTTCAGCGGCAACCATGAAGGAGCTCATCGCCCACGGCCTGCCGGAAGAAAAAATCCGTCTGTACCCGCGCGGGGTGGATGCCTCGCGCTACACCCCTGCATGGCAAAAGCAGGATGCAACACAAAGCGCTGGTGTGCGCTTTTTGTATGTGGGGCGGTTATCGCGCGAAAAAAGCGTTCATCGCCTGGTGGATGCCTTTCGGCTTGTGCTTGAGCAGATACCCACGGCACGTCTGAACATTGTGGGCGACGGCCCGCAGGCAGAAGACCTGCAAAGGCAGGCGGCGGATCTGCCCGTGACCTTTACGGGCTACCTGAGCGGGGCGGCCCTGGTAAGTGCCTATGAACAGGCCGATATCTTTGTATTTCCCTCCACAACCGATACCTACGGCAAGGTTGTGCTGGAAGCGCAGGCTGCCGGTCTGGCGGTGGTGGTGAGCGGGCAGGGCGGGCCGCGAGAGAACGTTGTTCCCGGCAAGAGCGGGATTGTGGTAAGGCAGGAAACAGCAGAGGCCTATGCCTCGGCCATGCTGGCTCTGGCAAGCGATGCCCACATGCTGCTTGGCATGAAGCGCGAGGCGCGTTGCTATGCAGAATCGCGCAGTTCGCAAAAAGCCTTTGCCGCGCAGTGGAAGCTTATAGAAACACTGGCTCCGCAGGCCTGCTGGTAGGCATTGCCCGCCCGCGAGCGTGTCTGCGCGACTGCACGGGCAGGGGACGCGGCAATGGTGTCCCTGGTTTTTTTCCCAGCCTTGCTTTTAAAGAATGCAACCGCCTCTGGCCGTGGCCTGGGGCGGTTTTTTTCAGTCGCTAACCCGGCTCACCAGGCGGGCCAGAACATCGGGGCCGTCCTTGATGAGTTTTTCGTACAGGGCTGATGCCTCGTTGAATGAAAGCTCGGCCAGCATGTCCTTGCTCTTGTCGGGGTTGGCGGCAATGATGGCTTCAAAGGTCTGGGCTACGGCTTCTTTGTCGCGGCCAGTCAGTTCGCTGAGGGCGTTGACCAAAACATCAAGTCTGCGCATGAAACAATCCTTAAGGCCGTGAAGGCAACTGGGCATGATAACAGCATGGGGATAGCATGCGGCAAGAGTGACAGCTTCTGGCCGGTGCGGTAACCATGCAGGAACAGTACGGTTTATTTGCTGGCAGCTTGTATAGCGCCAATGGGGTGTGCGGTGCAAGCCCTCACGCACAAAAAGCAGCGGGGCGGGGCCAGATTTTTCTGCAACAGCGGCAACAGACATACCGGGGCAGTATTGCGGTTGCCAGCTTAGGCCGGGCCGCCCAGCAGGGCCGGAATGTCAAATTCCGCAGATTCCGCAACAGAAAGCGACCGCGTAATGCGCAGGCCGATATAGCGGGTGAGATCGACAAACTGCGGTTGAATGGAGCGGCCATCCGGGTCTTGCGCCACAAGAACGCAGGGCTGGGCCGGAAAATTGGTGTTGGAGCGGCACACAATGCCCCGGTGGTCGTTGGAAAGTTCCACGGCTGTACCCACAGGAAAAATGCCCACCATCTTGATGAAGCGTTCAACATAGCCCGGCGCCCAGGCCTGCCCACGCATCTTGTACATCATGCCGAGGGCCTTGTTGGGCGGCAGCGCACCCTTGTAGACACGCTTGGAAGAAAGCGCGTCGTACACGTCGCTGAGCGAAAGAATGCGCCCGATAACGCCAATCTGCTTGCCAGAGAGCCGGTAGGGGTAGCCCGTGCCATTGTGTTTTTCGTGGTGCTGCTCGATACCATCAATGGTTTCGCTGTCAACACTAGAGAACTGCCGAATCTTTTCAACACCCAGCTGCACATGGCCGCGCATGGTTTCAACTTCCTGAAAAGTCAGCGAGCGGGGAGCCGTAAGAATATCGTGAGGAATCAGCGCCTTGCCATAATCGTGCAGCAGCCCGGCCAGGCCAACGCTGTGCAGGCGGTCAACGGGCATACCCAAAAAACTGGCAAAAGCCACAGCAAAAATGGTTACGTTGACGCTGTGGGCATAGGTGTATTCGTCTGTCTTTTTGAGCAGCGAGAGGGTAACAAGGGCGTCAACATTGTGCGAAAGGCTTTTAATGATGTCACCCACCAGCGGGCGCGCAAAGGTAAGGTCAAGTGCGCCGCCTCTGGCGGATTCGAGAAAATTTTTTACGTTTTCGTATGCGTCTTCGTAAACTCTGTTGGCGTTTTGCAGTTCAACGGCAAGCGGTGTATTTGGGGTGGGAGCAGCGGCATTTTCGTCGCATGAGCGGTCAGGGTCGTAGTATGCCTCTGCAAAACCCTGTAGAATGATACCGTTGATTTCATCGCTGGACGCCAAAATGCCCTCCTGCATGTAAAGCAGGGGAGCTTTTAGCCATGAAATCCCAGGGTCTACGATGTACATGCCTGGGCGTAGGGTTGCAACGGGTATTTTGATATGCGCCATATGGTCTTGATCGCCTGCCTGTGAGGTGCGTACCTTTGCGTTGAAGATTGCTGCCTGTGCCTGGAGTTGTGGTTGCCCAGGGCTCTGGCAAACAATTTTTTACATCATGCGATATTTGAAAAATAAATTCAACATGCAATTTATGGTAAATGTAATCAGACAATTATAAAATTCAAAGTGCGCTTGATGTTGGCTTGTGAGCTGTGACCGATAAGGATATAGACCAGCTTGTCCGCTACGAAAATGCTGGCAGCCGGTTATCACAATCTGGCAATAATTATTGTTTTGTATAAAACCACTGAAGCCGCAGCGGCGGCGCAGGAGGCAATAATGGTTCTGCTATCAACAAGCATGGGCCGCGTGGCAAACATGACTCGTATTTGTGCCATGTGGGCAGCAGTCATGTGTCTTTGGGCAGTCATGCAGGCAGTGGCCTGCGCACAGGAAACCGCCCCCGCTGCTGCTTCGTGGCTGCCCGACGCGCAAGATGCCCGCAAGGCCCTGCCCAACAATTCCGCTCCTGCCGCGCAGCGCGAACCAGCCACGAAGCTTGCGCCCCTGCCAGCCGCAGATGTGGGAACCATACGCCGGGTTGCCATTGCCGACGGAACAAAGGTGGTTGCCCTTACCTTTGACCTGTGCGAGCTGGATACGGTCACCACGGGCTGCGATATGGAAATTCTGGGTTTCTTGCGTGACGAGCGCATACCCGCCACGCTCTTTATGGGCGGCAAGTGGATGCGCACCCACGCCCGCAGGGTAGTGCAAATCATGGGCGAGCCCCAGTTTGAGATAGCCAACCACGCGTGGTCGCACGGCAATTTTGCCCTGCTTTCCCCCACTGGCCTGCGCGCCCAGGTATTGTGGACCCAGGCGCAGTATGAGCTTTTGCGCGAGCAGGCCTATAGCGAAGCCCTGGCGCAGGGCCGCCCGCAACCTGCCATACCGCCTGTGCCAACCCTGTTTCGTCTGCCTTACGGGCGTTGCAATGATCAGGCCTTGCAGGCCATAGCCAGCATGGGCATGCAGGTGGTGCAGTGGGACGTGGTGGCAGAATCTGGCGCCGACAATACCAAGCCCGAACACGCGCGTCACGAGGCCCATCTGGTTGCCTCTCAGGTGCGGCCCGGCTCCATTATGCTGTTCCACGCCAATCTGGTTCCCAAGGGATCGGCCCGGCTGCTGCGTGAAACTGTGGCAGAGCTGCGCGCCAAGGGCTACAGCTTTGTTACCGCAAGCACCCTGCTGGGGATGGGCAAGCCACAGCGCACCATGAACGGCTACTTCACCTCGCCCGGCGACAACAAGGCCCTGGACAGCCAGTTTGGTGTTGACGGTACGGGGCGGCACACCCCCTTTACCGGCAATTGACCGCAAAAGCCGCGCCCGCAGCCAGAAACCCGAAGCCAGAAACCCGCAGCCACTAACAAGGTCAAGGATGTTTATTTGTGAAGCAATACCTTTTTTTTGACCTCGACGGCACAGTCACCGATTCAAAAACGGGCATCATCCGCTCTGTGCAGCACGCGCTGGCGCACTTCAACGTGAGCCGCTCCGACGACGATCTGCTGTATTTCATCGGCCCCCCCCTGCGCGATTCGTTTGGCAAGATATTTGAGGGCGATACCGCCAAGGCAGAGCTTGCCGTGCAGAAATACCGCGAATATTACACGGTCACAGGTATTTTTGAAAATGCCCTGTACGAAGGCATTGCCGATCTGCTGGCCGATCTGCGCGGCGCTGGCCGGGTGCTTTCGCTGGCTACCTCAAAGCCGGAGCCTTTTGCCCTGCGCATTCTGGAGCATTTTGGCATTGCCAGCCTGTTTGACCACGTGGCGGGCGCAGAGCTTACAGGGCCGCGCAACAGCAAATCATCTGTATTGCGGCATGCCTGCGGCCTTTGCGGTGTTGCCGACATGCAGCAGAGCCTGATGGTGGGCGACAGAAAGTACGATGTGCTGGGCGCGCACGCCGTGGGCATGCCCTGCGCCGGTGTGCTCTACGGCTACGGTTCGCGCCGCGAGCTGGAAGAAGCCGGTGCGGAATGCCTGTGTGACGACGTGCCCGCCTTGCGGCAACTGCTGCTGGCCTAGGATTTCAAAGCTTTTGCATCAAGCCTGCAAACGCGGGCAAGCGCCATTCTGGTGGCAGAACAAAAAAACTCCCCGCAGTGATGCAGGGAGTTTTCTGTTTTATGGAGCAATACCGCTGGCGGGGAGGCAGCCGTAGAAAAAAGGCAGCCCCGGCCCGGTCAGCCGTGCGGGTCTAGCCCAGATCCCAGTCCAGCCCGAAGGTGTCGTGCAGAATGCGCACGGCAAGTTCAACGTATTTTTCCTGAATCAGAATGGTGATCTTGATTTCAGAGGTGCTGATCATGAGAATATTGATGCCTTCCTGGGTCAGCGCGGCAAAAGCACGCGCGGCAACACCAGAGTGGTTGCGCATGCCCACGCCGATGGCAGAAACCTTGGCCACGCTCACGTCGTGCAGCACTTCGCGCGCGCCGGTTTTCTGGGCGACTTCTTCCATCATCTCAAGGGTCTGCTTAAGCTCCTTGCGCGAGACGGTGAAGGTCATGTCGGTGTGGCCGTCCTGGCTGGTATTCTGCACGATCATGTCGACCAGAATGCCTTTTTCGGAAAGGGGGCCAAAAACCGCCGCAGCCGTGCCCGGCACGTCGGGAAGGTCGCGCAGGGTCACGCGGGCCTGGTCTTTGTCATAGGCAATGCCGGAAACGAGTACGGCTTCCATGGTGGAGTCCTCCTGGGTGACAAGCGTGCCGGGATCATTGCTGAACGTAGAGCGCACGCGCACGGGAACCTTGTATTTTTTGGCAAATTCTACAGAGCGTATGTGCAGTACCTTGGCCCCCATGCTTGCCATTTCAAGCATTTCTTCATAGGCAACACGGTCCATCTTGCGGGCCGTGGAGCAGATGTTGGGGTCGGTGGTGTAGACGCCGTCAACGTCGGTATAAATGTCGCATTCCACAGAGCCCAACGCCGCAGCCAGGGCCACCGCAGAGGTGTCCGAGCCGCCACGGCCAAGGGTGGTGATGCGTCCGTCTTCGGTGCAACCCTGAAAGCCGGCAACCACAAGGACATCGTAATCCTTGAGGTACTTGTGCAGAGAGTTGCTGTCGATAGAACGAATGCGCGCACGACCAAAGTCGTTGTCTGTGGTAATGGGAATCTGCCAGCCGAGCAGCGAACGGGCGCGAATGCCCGCATCTTTCAGCAGCATGGTGAACAGGCTGATGGAAACCTGTTCGCCAGTGGAAACGAGGGAATCGACTTCTGCGCGGTCAGGCGTAGAAGACCATTCATCGGCCAGGGCAAGCAGCTTGTTGGTGTCGCCAGCCCGCGCCGAAAGCACCGCAATGACCTTATACCCCTGGGCAAGGCCTGCCAGCACTTTCTCACGCACCTGCTTCATGCACTCCAGCTTGGCAACGGAAGTGCCGCCAAATTTCTGGACCAAAATTTTCATGCCTGTATCCATTGTCCTCAATCCTTGATGGGTACAACAGGTCAGCCCGCGCCCGTCTTAACCGTGGGCAGAGCTGTCCACAGGCCAGAATTGGCGCAGGTGGCGCAAAAGCCCGTCGGCAACGGGGCCGTGGGCTTGCAGCGTCAGTAGGCGACTTTCTTCGCACGGTTGCAGGGATATGTCCAGATAATCTTGCGGCATTTCTGCCTCAGGCAGATATTCTGACCACTCCAGAATGGAAAAAATTTCAGGTCTGTCGAGGCCCTCGGCAATTTCATCGGGCAGGCTGCCGGGGCTGCGGTACAGGTCGCAGTGCATGACCGGCGGGGTTGTGGGGTAGTAGTTGCACAGCGTAAACGAGGGGCTGGCCACCTCTGCCTGATCGCCGCCGGGCAGAGCCTCTACCAGCGCCCTGGTGAGCGTGGTTTTGCCGCTGCCGAGGGGGCCGCGCAACAACAGGGCCGCAACGCCGCAACTGCTTACCGCCTGGGCCAGCAGACGGCCAAAGCGTTCGGTTTCAGAAAGATCGTGAAGGGTTATCTGGGCCATGGCAAAATATCATCCTTGCGGTCACGGGTATGAATTCGGGGCGCGGCCTGCGCCGGGGCAGCCGCGTAGGCGCTCAGCGTGCGGGGCAGGGCATCGGCCACGTCGGAGGGCGTGTTGCCCCTGAGCGGCCAGATATCCGCAAGGCTTTTGCCCGCCAGCGCGTGCAGGGCCACGGCCTGACCAGCCAGTGTGTGTGCTGGCTGCAAACGTACTGGCTGCGAAATATCTGTTGCGGTAGTGCTGTTTTGTTGCGCCGTAGCAAACGCTTGCGCCATGGCGGGCAGCATGCGGGCAAGCAGGCCGCCGGTGCAGCCCGCCAGTACATCGCCAGAGCCGCCCACGGCAAGTTGCGGAACATCATAGGGGCACAGCAGTGTGGGCGATTGCGCCTGCCCCACAAGGCTTGCCGCTCCCTTGAGCACAACAACGCCCCGGCACAGGCCGCACAGGCGGGCCAGCGATTCTTGCCGGTCTGCCTGAATTTCTGCGGCAGAGCAGCCCAGCAGGGCAGCAGCCTCACCGGGGTGCGGGGTGAGAACATCGTGCTCGGCTATGCGGTCAAGCAGGTCTTGCCGCCCTGCCAGCAGCACCAGCGCATCGGCGTCAAAAACCGTAGGCGGTCTGTGGGGCTGGCGCAGCAGGGCCTCGATAAAGTCTGCCGCGTCAGCTCCCCGGCCCATGCCGGGGCCGACCACCAGTGCGGCGCAGCGCTCAAGCAGCTCCACCAGCTCCGCAGGCAGGGCAGCGGGCCACCGGCGCTCTGTAGCGCCCAGCGGCAGGGTCATGATTTCGGGCCAGCTGTTTTTGATATCTGCCATGCCCGCCCCAGGTGCGGCAGCCGTAACAAGGCCTGCTCCGGCACGCAGGGCGGCGCGGGCTGCAAGGTGGGCTGCGCCGCCAAGGCCGGGAGCGCCCCCCAGCACCAGCACATGGCCATAGGAATTTTTGAAGCCATCGGGCAGAATGTGGGCTAGAGGCTCAAGACTGCGGCCATCAAGGGCATAGAAAGAGCATGGGGCCTTGCGCTGGGCTGCCAGCGGTATGCCAATGGCGCGCACATGCAGCGCGCCTGTCCATGCGTGCGCGTGGGGCAGCACCAGGCCGGGTTTTGCAGCAGCAAAGCTCACCGTGGCACTGGCCCGTATGGCCTCTGGCATGGCAAGGCCGGTGCGGCCATCGAGGCCGGAGGGAACATCGAGCGCCAGCACAAAGGGCTGGTTGGGCAGGGCATTGACCGTGCGCACAAGCTCTAGGGCATCGGGGCGCAGCGAGCCGCAAAAACCCGTACCCAGCAGGCCATCAATAATAATGTGGGGCAGTGCCCCCCCGTGGAAGACAGCGGGGCGGCAACGTTCAAATTTTACCCCCGCAGCCCGCGCCACGCGCACATGCCTGCCGCTGGCGCCCTTGCAGGCCGAGAGGGGGCGCGTGTGCAGCACCAGCGGTTCCGCGCCCGCATCCAACAGATGCCGCGCAAGGCAGGCCGCGTCGCCGCCGTTATTGCCGCCGCCCATGAGCAGCCAGATGCGCAGCCCGGCCAGCTCTGGCCGGTACACGCGCAACACATCCAGCGCCGTGCGGGCGGCATTTTCCATCAGCAGTTCTTCGGGCAGGCCAAGGGCAATGGCCTCTGCATCCCACCGGCGCATTTCTTCCGGCAGGGGCAGGGGCGGAAAAAGATCATGAAAAAGCCTTGGCATGGCTATGACTCCAACACTACAACCGCCACGGCGGCGCTGCGGTCATGGCTTATGGAAACATGGGCCGCGCGCATGCCCAATGCCTCGGCACGCTGGCGGGCAGGGCCGTGCAAGTACAACAGTGGTTGCCCCGCCGGGCCGCGCAGCACTTCCACATCCAGCAGGCCAAGCCCGTTGCTGAAGCCCGTGCCAAGCGCCTTGACGGCTGCCTCTTTGGCGGCAAACCGACCTGCAATGTAGGCAATGGGACTCTCCGGCAGGTTTTTTTGCTCCTCTTCAGTGAGGATTTTTTGCAATAAGCGTTCGCCAAACCTGTCATAACTGGCTTTTATGCGTGCAAGTTCCGTAATGTCCGTACCCAGGCCAATGATCATACAGTTGTCCACCAGGCGCAGTGCGGGCGCTGCGCACTGCAAGTTGGGCTGTTGCCCATTAAAAGAAATTAGCGTATTGGTTCGCATTCCACCTAAACTATTCTGACCCGTTCCCCGCCGAAACGTCAAGGCGTTGGCCGTGGGAGCGAACGGAGAAATTTTGTTATGAAGTTGTGCATTATCGGAACAGGTTATGTTGGCCTGGTAAGTGCCGCCTGCTTTGCTGAAATGGGCAATACCGTGACCTGCGTGGATGTTAATCCCGCAGTTGTCGAAAAGCTCAACGCCGGTTCCGTGCATATTTTCGAGCCTGGGCTTGAGCCCATGGTGCGTCACAGCCGCGCCGATGGTCGCCTTACCTTTACCACCCGCCTGGAAGAAGGCATTGCCAATGCCGACTGCGCCTTTATCTGCGTGGGCACGCCGCCCCAGCCCGACGGTTCCTGCGATCTGAGCTACGTGCGTCAGGTGGCGGGCGAAATTGGCCGCCACATGCAAAAAGACCTTGTGGTTGTTGACAAATCCACTGTGCCGGTGGGCACGGCCGACGAAGTGCGCGCCCTTATCGACAAGGAGCTGGCCGCCCGTGGCGTTTCCTACAAGGTAGACGTGGTTTCCAACCCCGAATTTCTCAAGGAAGGCGACGCCATCTCCGACTTCATGAAGCCCGACCGCGTTGTGCTTGGTACGGATTCGGAACGCGCCGCTGCCCTGATGCGCGAGCTGTATTCGCCCTTTGCGCGCACCCGCGACAAAATCATTGTCATGGGCGTGCGCAGCGCAGAAATGACCAAGTACGCGGCCAACTGCATGCTGGCGACCAAGATTTCGTTTATCAACGAAATCGCCACCATCTGCGAAAAGGTGGGGGCCGATGTGCGTGACGTGCGTACCGGCATTGGTTCCGACACGCGTATTGGCTACCAGTTCATCTACCCCGGCGTGGGCTATGGTGGATCGTGCTTTCCCAAGGACGTCAAGGCGCTGATCCACACTGCCGAAAAGGCTGGCGTGGAGCCCAAGCTGCTCAACGCCGTGGAAGACGTCAATGCCCGCCAGAAAAAACACATGGCTGGCCGCATCAAGGAATACTTTGCTCCCCAGGGCGGCGTAAAGGGTAAAACCCTTGCGCTGTGGGGGTTGGCCTTCAAGGCCAATACCGACGACATGCGCGAAGCCGCTGCCATCAGCATAGTCAACGAGCTCACGGAAGCGGGCATGATGGTTCGCGCCTTTGACCCCGTTGCCGCCGACAACGCCCGCCAGATTTTCAAGGACAACCCGCTGGTGGAAATTGTGGACAGCCAGTACAGCGCTTGCGAAGGCGCCCAGGGGCTTTTGGTGGTTACGGAATGGAACCAGTTCCGCAATCCCGACTTTGACAAGATCAAAAGCCTGCTGACAGCCCCCCTGCTGTTTGACGGCCGCAACCTGTACTCGCCCAGCTTTATGGCGCAGCGTGGTTTTGCTTACTTCTGCATTGGCCGCCGCGCCGATTAGGGCCTGTTAACACTATGGTTCTTTTGCCCCCTGCCTGCGTCAGGAAGTCTTTTTATTCCGGTCGAGTACCGGCGGAGTACACTCCCTGCATAAAAAGTCTTCCTTCCTTGGCAGGGAACAAAATCCCTCATAGTGTCAACAGTCCCTTGTAAAAAAGCTCAGAAGATGATCTGAAATGGTTTAAACCGCCCCAAGCGTCAGCTTCGGGCGGTTTTTCTCATAAAAAAGGCTCTGTTCCTGCGGGAACAGAGCCTTTTGGCTTTGAATCTGCGGCAAAAGCCTACACGTTGAACAAAAAGTGCATGACGTCGCCGTCGTTGACCACGTATTCCTTGCCTTCCACGCGCAGTACGCCGGCGGCGCGGCAGGCGGCCTCGTTTTCGTGGCTCATGTAGTCATCGTATGAAATGACTTCGGCCCGGATAAAACCGCGCTCAAAGTCGGTGTGGATAACACCAGCGGCCTGCGGGGCCTTCCAGCCCTTGTGGATTGTCCAGGCGCGCACTTCGTCCGGCCCGGCGGTAAAATAGCTGTACAGGCCAAGCGTGGCATAGCCGGTGTGGATGATGCGCACAAGGCCGCTTTCATCAATGCCGTAAGAGGCCAGCAGTTCGGCCTGTTCCTCATCGGGCAGACCTTGCAGTTCTTCCTCAAGCTTGGCGCAAATGCGGGCAAAGCCCGACTGACGTTCCTGCGCAAAGGCCTCAAGCGTGGCAGAAAAATTGTTGCCATCGGCCACGGCGGCTTCGTCCACGTTGGCGCAGTAGATCACGGGCTTGGCCGTGAGCAGCCCAAGCTCGCGCCATGTGGTCAAAAACAGGTCGTTGTCGGGCAGGTCAAAGCCACGGGCGGGCTTGCCGTCGTTGAGATAGGCCAGCAGGGTCTGCATGATGTCTGCGGCGGCCTTGGCGATTTTGTCAAACTTGCCAAGCTTCAGCAGCTTGTCCAGGCGTTTTTCAACGCTTTGCAGGTCGGCCAGCAGCAGTTCGGTTTCAATGGTGTCCACGTCGCGCAGGGGGTCAACGCCGCCGTCCACGTGGGTGATGTTTTCGTCCTCAAAGCAGCGCACCACATGCACAATGGCCGCGCATTCGCGGATATTGCCCAAAAACTGGTTGCCCAGCCCTTCGCCCTTGCTGGCCCCGCGCACAAGCCCGGCGATGTCGATAAAATCAACGCTGGCATTGATGGTTTTTTTGGGTTTTGCCTTGGCGGTCAGGGCGTCCACCCTTTTGTCCGGCACTGCCACGGTGGCCTTGTTGGGCTCGATGGTGCAGAAGGGATAGTTGGCGGCCTGAGCATTCTGGGCCTTGGTGAGGGCGTTGAACAGGGTGGATTTGCCTACATTGGGCAGGCCCACAATACCAATACTGAGCGACATGTTGTCTCCTTGCGGTACGCAAAAAGGCGTATAGCCCGCAGTGGGCGGCGTGCCCGCGCGGGTTTGGCCGCCGATGCAATCAGCGGCCTGGGTTCAGGAATCAGCTACGGTTTGCCCTTGCGGGCAAGACGGAATCTGGGGAAACGGCGCTGCCTCAAAGGCAACCCGCGCCGTCATTGCAGACAGGCGCGGGCATGTTATAGACGCAAAGCTCGTATGAGGCAAGAAGGCTACTGAAGGCGCGTGCTCACAGAGGGGGCCAGGCCATCGCCGGGGCGTGGTTCGCGCACCAGAGGCCGCAGATCGTCAGTAATGGGCACAGTGGCCGTGGCCATGGCCAGCACCTCGTTGCTTGAGGTGTGGATAAGCCGGATGCTGAAGCGCACCTGCTCGCCCGTGGCAATGTACGTGCCCGCCAGCACCGCCTGGCTTGTGCCGCTTGAGCTCGAAAGCTGGCGCACATCGCGCGTGAGAATAAATTCGCCCTTCAGCTTGTCAAAGCGAATGTCGCGCCCTTTGCGCAGTTCCTGAAAGCGGTAGCCCTCGTTGATGAGCCAGCGGCTGATCTCTTCTGTCATCTGGCGGGCCAGAGGCGAGGCTTCGTCCAGATTATTGATGTTCACCGGGGTAGTGCCCATTATCATGATGCGCGCGCGGGCAAGGGCCTCGCGGTCTTTACGGCTCATGTCGGGGCTGTCGCCGGCAAAGCGCATCATGATCTGTTCATCCAGCTGTTTGGCAATGCTTACGGCTGCCCTGGGCACGTTACCGGCTGCCGCCGCAGTGAGCGGAAAAAGCAGGGCCGCAAGCACAAGCATGGTAATAAAAAAGCGGTTCATGGCAATCCTCAGCGCATGGTGCGCAAAAGCAGTTCAATACCGTTGAGTTCCCTTTTGATGACAGAAAGGGTCTGGTCGTCGGCACAGATGGAGAGGGCCTGAAGGTAGCGCTGCCGCGCTAGTTCATAGCGCCCCTGCTCGCGAAACTGGCGGGCCTGACCAAGATAGGCCAGGCTGTGCTCGTTGGCTTCAGAAAGATAGTTGGCCCTTTCCTTTGCCTCGCGGCGGGCCTGGGCGTCGCCCGGCTGATTGCTGTAGGACGACATGCTGTCAGCCTGAACTGTGGCTGGCAGCGCCGCAAGCGGCAGGGCGATGAAGGCCGCAAAATACAGTGCGCAAATGCTGTTCAACGATTTTTTCATGGCAGTTCCGGCATTACCGGCGTTGTTTGATTACAAGCGTGCCGCTGCTGATGCTGCTGGCAGGCGTATAGAGCGAAGTGGGGGCCGGTCTGGCGTTTGAGCTGTTTTCTGCGGTTTTGACCGGTGGCGGCGGTGCGTCGGCCTGGGCCATGCGCTGCACAATGGGCGTGTTGACCAGCACAAGCTGGCCCGTGCGCATCACAAGGCCATCGCTCGCGCGCACAAGGCGCGCGTTGATAAAGGTTGCGTCCTTGTCCACATAGTAGGTTCCCACAACCAGGGCCGCCCATTTTTGTCCGTTGGTCGAAACCATCTGGTTGGCGGCCAGGGCAAGGTCGTCGCGCCCGCCCTGCACGTTGATGGCCCCGTTGAGCCTGTATTCCCGCGTGGGAAAACCCCGCTGGTTGAATTCGTAAAACAGCGATTCGGCCATAAGCCTGCCCATGGGTGAGCTTTGCGAGGTATTGTTCTGGTTCACAAAGGCCGTGGGCATGGCCACAAAGCCCTGAATGGCGTCGTTGGGCATGGTGGCCAGCATCTGCTCGGCCAGTTCGCGGCTTTTGAGCTTGAACTCGACGGCGTCGGTATAGCCGGGCGAAAGGGCAGAAGGGCCGCTCTTGCCACAACCGGCAAACAGCGGCAGCAGCAGTGCGCAAAATATAAGTAGACGCGGCATGATATGCATATAAACCCCGGTGGTGTTCTAAAAGCTGCCCGTGCGGTGCGGCCATTGTGTGCGGCCAGCCGGTGCTGTTGCCGCCTATGCCAGCAACAGCCCGCAAATGAGGGCCGCTCTTTATGGATACTTATCGTCAGCATGGCCGCAAACTTGAGTGCAGGGGGAAAAAACGTCTGCACGCAGCCCTTTTCAAAAAACTTTGCAAGACACGTTCCAGAATATTTGTCTGTAATATTTTCCGCTTGCGGGGTGAGAAAAAAAATTTCCCAGACCAGTTCTGGGGCCTGCGCCGCAGCCCTGCCGTGCCGGGCGCACTTGGCTTGAAGGGGGAAATAGCATACAAGATTCGTTTACGGCACACTGCGGCTTTTGGCCGTGGGTAGATGATGTTTTTGAGAGGCAAGCATGCACAAGCGCACAACCCGCGCCATCAGTCTGGGCGGGCTTTCCATTGGCGGCGGCGCACCCGTGGTGGTGCAGAGCATGACCAATACAGACACCCGCGATGCTGCGGCCACACTGGCCCAGATAGAGCGGCTTGAAGCACGCGGCTGCGAGGCCGTGCGCGTGGCCGTGCCCGACGAGGCGGCGGTTGCGGCCCTGCCCGCCATCCGCGCTGGCACGCGCCTGCCGCTTATTGCGGATATCCATTTTGACTACCGTCTTGCCGTGGCCTCGCTGGAGGCTGGCCTTGAGGGCCTGCGCATCAACCCCGGCAACATTGGCCCAAGGGAACACGTGGACCGCGTGGTGGATGCCGCCAAGGCTCACGGGGCGGTTATCCGCGTTGGGGTCAATTCCGGCTCGGTCGAAAAACGCCTGCTCCAGCAGTATGGCGGCCCCTGCCCAGAGGCGCTGGTTGAAAGCGCGTTGGGCCACGTGCGCATGCTTGAGGCCCGTGGATTTTACGACACAAAAATTTCGCTCAAGTCTTCATCGGTGCTCGATACCATTGCCTCGTACCGCAAGCTTGCAGAGGTATGCGATTACCCCCTGCACATTGGCGTAACCGAGGCCGGGGGCCTCATGCGCGGCACGGTCAAATCTGCTGTGGGGCTGGGTATTTTGCTGCACGAGGGCATTGGCGACACCCTGCGCGTTTCGCTCACCGCCGACCCGGCGGAAGAAGTGACCGTGGCGTGGGAGATTTTGCGTGCTCTTGGTCTGCGCTCTCGCGGGCCGGAAATCATATCGTGCCCCACGTGCGGGCGCACGGAGATTGACCTGTTTTCGCTGGCCCGCGCAGTAGAAGACCGCCTGGCGACCTCCAAGGCCGACATCAAGGTGGCTGTCATGGGTTGCGTGGTCAACGGCCCCGGCGAGGCCCGCGAGGCCGATCTGGGCGTTGCTGGCGGGCGCGACAAGGGCATCATATTTCGCAAGGGCGAGGTCATCCGCTCGGTCAAAGGGCAGGAAGCCCTGCTGGCGGCTTTTATGGAAGAACTGCAACAACTGCTCAACGAAAAGGAATCACAGTAATGCGTTTCAGCAACTGCTATATTCCCACCCTCAAGGAATCCCCGGCCGATGCCGAAGTGATCAGCCACAAGCTTTTGCTGCGCGCCGGTATGGTGCGCAGGCTTACTTCGGGCATGTACACCTATCTGCCGCTGGGCTTGCGGGTGATTGAAAAAATAAGCCGCGTCGTGCGCGAAGAAATGGCCGTAGCCAAGTTTGAAGAACTGCTCATGCCCATGGTGCAGCCCGCCGACCTGTGGAAGGAATCTGGCCGGTGGGAACACTACGGCAAGGAACTGCTGCGCTTCCGCGACCGCAACGAGCGCGAATACTGCCTTGGCCCCACGCACGAAGAAGTCATCACCGACCTCGTGCGCGGCGAGGTGCGCTCGTACCGCCAGCTGCCCGTGCGCCTGTACCAGATACAGACCAAGTTCCGCGACGAAATCCGCCCCCGGTTCGGCCTTATGCGTGGGCGCGAATTCATCATGCAGGACGGCTATTCCTTTGACGCTACCGAAGAAGGTTCGCAGCAGAACTACTGGGCCTGCCACGCGGCCTACAAGCGTATTTTTCAGCGCCTCGGCCTCAAGTTTCGCCCTGTGGAGGCCGATTCCGGCTCCATCGGCGGCAATTTTTCGCACGAATTCATGGTGCTGGCCGACACGGGCGAAGACACCATTGCCTTCTGCCACAGCTGCGAGTACGCGGCCAACGTGGAGCGTGCCGAGGTTGCCTGGAACGGCCAGCCCTGCACCCAGGCCTGCGCCCCGGCAGAAAAGGTAGCCACCCCCAACGCCCATACGGTGGAAGAAGTTGCCGCCCTGCTTGGCGTGGCCGCTTCCACAGTGGTCAAGACCATGCTCTTCAAGGCGGATGGCAAGGCCGTGGCCGTGCTGGTGCGCGGTGACCGCGAAGTGAACGACATCAAGCTCAAGAACCTGCTGAACGCGCAGGATGTGGTGATGGCCGATGCCGCTGCCGTGCAGGAAATTACCAAGGCTCCCGTGGGCTTTGCCGGGCCGGTGGGGCTCGAAATCCCTGTCTACGCCGATGCCGAGCTTCAGGCGGGCACGGATTACGTGGTGGGCGCCAATGCCGCCGATGCCCATCTGGTTCACGTTGACCTTAACCGTGATGCCAAGGTGGCCGCGTGGGCCGATCTGCGCGCCATCACCCCTGAAGACAAATGCCCCCGCTGCGGTGGCCGCATCGAGCTTACGCGCGGCATTGAAGTGGGCCACGTGTTCATGCTGGGCCGCAAGTACAGCGACGCCATGCACGCTGCCTTCCTTGACGAAAACGGCAAGGAACAGATCATGATCATGGGCTGCTACGGCATCGGTGTTTCGCGTGTGGCGGCTGCCGCCATCGAGCAGAACAACGACGAGCACGGCATTGTGTTTCCGCCGCCCATGGCTCCCTACGACTGCATTCTGCTGAATCTTGACCCGCGTAATGACGAGGTCAACGCCAAGGTCGAGCAGATATACACCATGCTCAAGGATATGGGTGTGGACGTGCTGATGGACGACCGCGAAGAACGCCCCGGCGTCAAGTTCAAGGATGCTGATTTGCTGGGTATTCCCATGCAGCTCGTTGTGGGCGGCAAGGGCCTGGCCAAGGGCATTGTGGAATGCAAGGACCGCCGTAGCGGCGAAAAGGGCGAGCTGCCCGCCGATGCCATGGCCGAAGCCTTTTCTGCCTGGGCCGCCAAGGTTCGCGATGGCTGGGCGCAGCAGCAGGGCTAGGGGCTGTCTCTAACTAGTTCTTTTGGCCGATCCCTGCGTCATCCAGTATTTTTTACTCCAGTCATGGACAGAAGAGTCCACTCCTGTCGTAAAAAACACTGTTTTCCTTGTCCTCGGCGCAAAATCTTTTAGCTAGAAACAGCCCCTAATCCACAACCCAGTCTGGTTGTGCCTTAAAAGATTTGGACCATGCCGTGGGCAATACCACCCACGCCGAGAACCAGGGGTTCATTAGAGGTTGAGGTATGAAGGGGCGCTGCAAGCGCCCCTTCAAATAGATGACAAGCTAGATGGCAAGCCCTGCGCCGAGGGGCCCCGCTGTTGGCAATGCCGCTGGGCGCAAAGATTTGTAGATCAGTCGGCTTGAGGCGCGGGCAAGCCGCGCGGCCTCTGATTTCTGGCCCTGTTGTTGTGCAACATTCGGGGGGGCTTACCGTGCCCCTTTTCCACCCAAAAACACTTGACTGGATACGGGGTCGCAAGCGGAGTACCATGCAGGAAGCCATACTGTCTGTCCGTGAGCTCACGGAACAGCTGCGCAAAACTCTTGAGGGGCGTTTTCCCTTTGTGTGGGTGCGGGGCGAGGTTACAAACCTTACCCGTCCCGGCTCTGGGCACGTCTATTTTACCCTCAAGGATGCCGACGCCCAGTTGCAGTGTGTGTGGTTTCGGCACATGCAAAGGCAGACTGCCCAGGGTTTTGACCCGCTGACCGGCGAGGTTTTTGACGCGCCACGGCCCTCGCCTCTGGAGCTTTTGCGCAACGGCCTTGATGTGCTGTGCGCCGGGCGCATCACCCTGTACGCCCCGCGCGGGCAGTACCAGCTGGCGGTTGAACTGTTGCAGCCTGCGGGCGAGGGGCTGCTGGCGCAGGCCTTTGAGGCCAGCAAGCGCAAGCTGGCGGCTCTGGGATATTTCTGCCACGAACGCAAGCGGCCCCTGCCGCACGATCCGCAGCGCGTGGCACTTGTCACTTCGCCCACGGGCGCGGCCCTCCACGATTTTATGGAACTTGCCGCCAGCCGTGGCAGCGGGGCGCGAATCCGCCTGTTTCCTGCCCTGGTGCAGGGGGCAGAGGCTGCCCCCGCCATTGTGCGGGCCGTGCAGGAGGCCAACGCGCAGGGCTGGGCCCAGGTAATTGTGCTGGTGCGTGGCGGCGGTTCGCTGGAAGATTTGTGGGCTTTTAATGAAGAAGCTGTGGCAGAAGCCGTGTTTCACTCGCGTCTGCCAGTGCTGGCGGGCATTGGGCACGAGGTGGATGTCACCCTTGCCGACATGACCGCAGACCAGCGCGCGGCAACGCCCTCGCACGCGGCGCAGTTGCTCTGGCCCGCACGGGCCGAGCTGGTGCAGAAGGTTGACGAGGCCGAGGCCGCCCTGGTGCGCGCCCTGCGGCGACGGCTTGAGGCGGCGTGGCAAAGCCTTGCCCAGTACGAGAGCGCCCTGCGCTGGTTTTCGCCCATGCGGCATCAGGCGCGACTTGCAGAACAGCTTGACGGCCTGCACCTTCGCCTGCACAGGGCTGCCCGGCAGTGGCTTGATACTGCCAATGCCCGGCACGACAGGCTTGCCCAGGCCCTGCAAAATGGCATGAGCCCAGCACGGCTGGACATGTTAAGCAGCAGGGTAGAGGCGCTTTCGGCCAATCTGGCTGCGGCCATGCCGCGCCTGCTGGCAGCGCAGGAGCAGCGGCACGATGCCGCCCGGCAGCGTCTGCATGCGGCAGGGCAGCAAATGCTTGCCCAGGCCGGGCGCGAGCTGGACAAACTGGAATTTTCGCTTGCGGCGGCCAATCCGCTTGCCCCGCTCAAACGTGGCTATGCCCTTGTGCGTGGTGCGGATGGCGGGCTGCTGCGGTCGGTATCGGCGGCCCCTGCGGGCAGCGCCATTACGGTGCGGCTGGCAGACGGCAGCCTGGCCGCCGTGGTCAGCAAGGTGCAGCCCGATGTTGCGCCCACCACGGCAGGGGCGGATGCGGTGAAACGAGGAAGGAATATCTGATGTCTGGGCGTGTGTCTGTACCACTATCAGCATTTGTGCGCATTACGCTGGCGTTGCTGGCATGTTGCCTGTTTTTTGTCGGGTCAGCCGCGCTGGCGGCTCCCTCGCTTGTACTGGACGCCCCGGAATCGGTGGCGCGTGGCGATGCCTTTCCCGCCCTGGCGGTGAGCGATACGCCCACAAAGGTATTTATTTTTCGCTGGTTGGGCAAAACCTACGAGGCAAGGGCCGAACAGGTGACCGCCAGCACCGCTGCGGGCGCTGCCGCGCGCTGGCAGGCCGTGATGTTGCTGCCTGTGCCGCTGGAAGAAAAAGAAGCAGCCCGCGATCTTGCCGTGTCCCTTGGCGGTGGCAAGGATGCCCCTCTTACGGCCCGCCGTATCGCCCTGTTTGACAAGGATCGCCCGGTACAGAAGCTCAATGTGGATAAAAAATATGTGGATCCCCCCGCAGAGGTGATGGCGCGTATCAAGGCCGACAGGGAGTTGGTACATCGGGCCCTTGCCCAGAGCCTGCCGGAGCGTCTGTGGGTTTTGCCCCTTGTGCGGCCTGTTCCTGGTGACGTATCAAGCCTGTACGGGCTCAAGCGTATTTTCAACGGGCAGCCCCGCGGGGTGCACAAGGGGCTTGATCTGCGCGGCCCGCAGGGGCAGCCTGTGCTTGCCTGCGCCGATGGCCAGGTGGCCCTTACGGGTAATTTGTACTTCTCTGGTAATGTAGTGTACATCAATCACGGCGAAGGGGTGTTTACCGCGTATCTGCACCTCTCTGAAATACTGGTGCAAAATGGCGACAGGGTGCGCCAGGGCCAGGTTGTGGGGCTGGTGGGGGCCACTGGCCGCGTTACCGGGCCGCATCTGCATCTGTCGCTTCTGGTTCAGGGCGAATCGGTTGATCCGCAGCCCTTTTTGACCACCGGCAACGCCGCCAAGGAAAAAAATCCATGAGCGCCAAGACAGACAACAGCTTTGAAAAAAAGATGGCCCGGCTTCAGGAAATAGTGGCGGCGCTTGAAAGCGGCGACCTGCCTCTGGAGAAGGGCATGGCCCTGTACAAGGAAGGAGCGGCCTGTTCGCGCTATTGCCGTGAACAGCTTGAAAAAGCCCGGCACGAGCTTGAAATCTGGCAGGATGGTCAGGCGCGTCCGCTTCAGCCACGCCCAGTGGCCGAAGGCGGGCAGAATGCAGAAGAGGAGGCGGAATAGGCGATGATGAGCGTTGCTGACATGAAGGCCCTGCTGCGCACGCGGGGCAAGGACGTGGAAGCCTATCTGGCCACCTGTCTTGACGGGCGCGATCTACCCCAGAGGCTCAAGGATTCCATGCTTTACAGCCTTCAGGCCGGGGGCAAGCGCCTGCGCCCTGTTTTGTGCCTGAGCACGGCGGCCCTGTGCGGTCTTTCTCCGCAGCGCAGCATGCCCTTTGCCGCCGCCATCGAGATGATCCATACCTATTCGCTCATCCACGATGATCTGCCAGCCATGGACGACGACGATCTGCGCCGTGGCAAGCCCTCGAACCACAAGGCATTTGACGAGGCCACGGCCATTCTTGCGGGCGACGGCCTGCTTACCGATGCCTTTATGGTCATGTGCCGCACCCCCGAAGCACCCGAACGCGTGCTCGAAGCCGTGTCCACGCTTGCGCTGGCGGCGGGGTCTTCCGGCATGGTGGGCGGGCAGGAGTGGGACATGATCTACACCGGCGCGGCCTCCATCAGCCTTGAGCAGATGCGCACCGTACACGCCATGAAAACCGGGGCCTTGTTGCGGGCATCGTGCCTGTGCGGGGCCATTCTTGCCGGGGCGGAACAGCCCGCCCGCGATGCCATTTCTGCCTACGGCGCGGCCCTTGGCGTGGCTTTTCAGATTGCAGACGATATTCTTGATGTGGTCTCCGACACAGAAACCCTGGGCAAGCCTGCCGGCAGCGACGAGGAGCAGGGCAAGAGCACCTATCCCGCCTTGCTGGGGCTTGAAAAAAGCCGCGAGCTGGCGCGTGAGCAGGCTCTGGCAGCCCAGAACGCCCTGGCCTGTTTTGACGGGCAGGAGGCGGATTTTCTGCGGGCATTGGCCGACTACACGGTAACCAGGGCGGCCTGAGATGGATACGAAAGAGCACAGCGGCGTGCTGGACGGTATTGAAAGCCCGGCCCAGCTGAACAAATTTTCTGATGCCCAGCTGGCCCAGCTGGCTGGAGAAGTGCGCAGCCGTATTATTGAAACGGTTTCGCGCAATGGCGGGCATCTTGCGCCCTCTCTGGGCGTGGTGGAACTGACCCTGGCCCTGCTGGCCACCTTCAATGTGGAGCACGACAAGCTCATATGGGACGTGGGACACCAGGCCTATGCCTACAAGATGTTGACGGGGCGCGCCAAAAATTTTCATACATTGCGGTCATTTGGCGGTATTTCAGGCTTTCCGCGCATGGAGGAAAGCCCGTATGACCACTTTGGCGTGGGCCATTCCTCCACGTCCATTTCTGCCGCTCTGGGCATGGCCCTGGCGCGTGACCTTTCCTGTCTCAAGCACCACGTGCTGGCTGTTATCGGTGATGGTTCTCTTACGGCGGGCGAGGCCTTTGAGGGCCTGAACCTCGCCGGGCACATGGGGCGGCGGCTCATTGTGGTGCTCAACGACAATGAAATGTCCATTTCGCCCAACGTGGGCGCGCTTTCGCTGTTTTTGAGCCGCACGCTTTCGCAGCGCTGGGTGCGCCAAACCCGCAAGGAAGTGCTCAATTTCCTGCGTTCCATTCCGCGAATCGGT
Source organism: Desulfovibrio sp. (assembly GCF_041907885.1). GTDB lineage: Bacteria > Desulfobacterota > Desulfovibrionia > Desulfovibrionales > Desulfovibrionaceae > Desulfovibrio. The sequence goes on from NZ_JAYRGM010000001.1 coordinate 48,658, forward strand.
CAAAAGCTGGCGGTTTACGCCATGCGGGGCGAGTGGAGCTTCAAGTCTTTCTTTACGCCGGGCATGCTGTTTGAGGCTTTTCGCTTCAACTACATCGGCCCTGTGGACGGCCACGACATCACAAGCCTGCGCCGCCATCTGGAAATGGCCGCCGCCATTGAGGACGGCCCGGTGCTGCTGCACGTGCGCACGCAAAAGGGCAAGGGCTACGGCCCGGCAGAAAAAAATCCCACTCTCTACCACGGCATTGGCCTGTTCACGCCCGAAACCGGGCAGCCCCTGCCCTCCACCGCCAAGCTGCCTTCGTTCACTACGGTGTTCAGCAATACGCTGACCGAGCTTGCCGAGCACAATGACAAGATCATTGCCATCACAGCGGCCATGCCCGAAGGCACGGGCACAGACAAGTTCCGCGCGCGTTTTCCCGACCGATTTGTGGATGTGGGCATTTGCGAGCAGCATGCCGTAACCTTTGCGGCGGGCCTTGCCAGCCAGGGCTATCGCCCGGCGCTGGCGGTGTACTCCACCTTTTTGCAGCGTTCGTATGATCAGGTTGTGCATGATGTGTGTCTGCAAAATCTGCCCGTCACTTTTTGCGTAGACCGTGCGGGCCTTGTGGGCGAAGACGGAGCCACCCATCACGGGGCCTTTGATATCGCCTATCTGCGGCATATTCCCAACATTTCCATGCTGGCCCCGCGCAACGAAAATCTGTTGCGCCACTGCCTGCACACGGCATTGTGCCATCCCGGGCCCTGTGCCCTGCGTTACCCGCGCGGCAGCGCCTTTGGCGTGCCCTCGGACGGCGCACCCCGGCTGCTGACCCCCGGCAGGGGCGAAGTGCTGCAACAGGGCGAGGGCCTTGCGGTGATCGCCCTTGGCAACCGCGCCCACCCGGCCCTGGAAGCGGCGGCAATGGTGGAACGGCAAACCGGGATCAAGCCTCTTGTATTCGACCCCGTATGGATCAAACCCCTGCCTGAAGAGCAGCTGGCCGAAATCGCCAATACCTTTGACCGCATTCTTATTGTGGAAGAAGGCGTACTGGCCGGGGGCTTTTCTTCTGCCGTGCTTGAGTTCTGGAATGACCGGGGCCTCATGCGCGGCCAGCGCATCAAGCGCCTTGGCCTGCCCGACCACTTTGTTGAGCACGGCAGCCAGCTGCGCCTGCGCGAGCTTGTGGGCCTGCGCACCAACAATATTGCCGAGGCCATGCTGGAACTGGTGGGGAAAAAATAGCCCTGCCCGCCCTGTGAATGTCAATGCGCCGGAATGCCTGCCAGTTGCGGGCCATCCGGCGCATTTTTCATCTGCTGCATTAAAAAAAGCCACGGGCCGTGCCTGTGGCTTTGTCATGATCTGGATGGGGCGGGGGCTTTGGCGGGGCTAGTCTGCCTGAATGTCGTACTGCTCCAGCTTGTCCCACACGGCGCTGATGACCATGGCCATAATGGCCGCAAGGCGGGCCTTGGCGTGGTCGTCCGGCGGGGTGGCCTGGCCGCGCAGATTGGCAGCCTGCACAGCAAGGCGCTGGCAGAAAAGATCGGGGCACTGCGCCTGCTGTTCCTGCGCCAGCAGGGGCATGTACTGTGCAAATGGGCCGTCCACAAAGGCGTTGAGGGCTGCGTTGACAGCCTCTTCGTCCGCGCTGTCAAAATTACCGCTGGCAGCCGCCAGCAGATGGCCGGTCTGCCGCAGATAGGCCAGAAAAACCGTATTGGGCGCGTGCTGCATGATGGCTGCGGTAACCACCGCATGCACAAAGGCGCGCCATTCTGCGCAAAACATCTCCGCACCGGGGCCAGCCAGATATTCCTCTGGCATTTGTGCGCCGCTGGCCATGTTGATAATGTCGGCGGTCTTGCTGTTGATCTGAAAGAGTATGCAGGCCGCTTCCAGACCCTGGGCGGCACTGAGCTGCTTTTTGGACATCAGGCTTCATCCTTTGGGCAGTTTGGGCCCTGTTCTGCCAGGGCTTGCGCGTAGGCCGCGTAGCCAGCGGCGCGCAGGCGGCAGGCCGGGCATGTGCCGCAGCCATAGCCCCAGGGCTGCCGTTGGCCGCGCTGGCCCATGTAGCAGGTGTGGCTTTCTTCCACAATCAGGTCTACCAGGGCATCGCCGCCCAGCTCTCTGGCCAGCATCCAGGCGTCTTTTTTGCTGCGCCACATCAGCGGCGTGTGCAGGGTAAACTGCGCATCCATGCCGCTGTTTACCGCAACCTGCATGGCCTTTATGCTGTCGTCGCGGCAGTCTGGGTAACCGGAGTAATCGCTCTGGCAGACGCCCAGCACAAGATGCCGGATATTTTTGGCATAGGCCCAGGCGGCGGCGTGCAGGATAAAAATGAGATTGCGCCCCGGCACAAAGGTATTGGGCAGACCATTGGCCCCGTGTTCGTCAATGGGCGTATCAGAGGTCAGGGCCGTGTCGGCCAGCTGGCGAAAAATATCGAGGTTAAGCAGGGTGTCGGCCCCCAGGCGTTCGGCCCACAGGGGGGTTTGCGCTGCAATGCCCTCGCGCACGCGCATGCGGCAGGCAAGCTCTACCGAGTGGCGCTGGCCGTAATCAAAACCCAGGGTGAATACCCGCTGAAAGCGGCTGAGCGCCCAGGCCAGGCAGGTGGCGGAATCCTGCCCGCCAGAAAAAACGACAAGTGCCTGTTGTTCAAGCAGGGGCGAGGTGGTGTTCATTTTGCGTCTGGCCAGATGTTGCAGGGCCTGGCCGGAGCATAACCGGCCATAAAGGCATCCATGAGTGTGCCAAAAAATACGCGGTTTCGGGGCTTGATGTGCTGCACCTCTGCGCAGTCTGTGGGGAAAAACCGCATGGATTCGCGGTTGCCGAGGTAGGTTTTTTTGGCGGCGGGCAGGGTGAGTATATGTGCCCACATGCCCCGCCGGGCAGCGATGGCCTCGTGCTGAAGCTTGCGCAGCCTCTCCTGAAAATGGGCGCTCTGCTCGGTGTGGGGATACACAAAGGCCGCACCGTTGCGCACCATGGTGTCTGAAAGCGAGTGGCCGTCGGGCAAGATGACATCGGCCACAATGCGGCCATAGTGATCCTTGCCCTTGGCGTCCACAGCCACAAGGCGCACTTCCTTGCCCTGGGCCAGGCGCGTGAGCTGCTCTGTGGCCTCGCGGGCAAAATACTGCGGCTTGTGCTTGCCGTGGTCCATTTCTGGGGCATCTATGCCCGCAAGGCGCACCGTGCGCCGGTCTGTGAGCTTGATGGTGTCGCCGTCAAAGCATTTGGCAACCTTGCCTGTGGTGGCTTGCTGCTCTGCGGCGGGGGCAGCCCCAACAGCGCTTGCAAGCACCAGCAGGCACAAAAGAACAAGCACAAAGGCATGCGCCGGGGTATGTTTTTTGCCAGCCGATAATGAAGGCCAGCGGAAAAGCTTTGGCATGTGTTTCAGCATGAGGGCTTTGCTCATTCGTTGCTGTGAGTGTGCGGAATGGGCTTTGGGGTCAAAGACCGCGCATGCCCGGCAGGACATCCTGTCGGGCATGCGCGATGATAATCAGTTTTCGTAATAGGAACGCAGGGGCTGGCTGCGAACGGGGTGGCGAAGCTTGCGCAGGGCCTTGGCCTCGATCTGGCGGATACGTTCACGCGTAACGTTAAAGAGCTTGCCCACTTCTTCAAGGGTGTGGTCGCTCTTTTCTGCAATGCCAAAACGTTTGCGCAGCACCTGTTCCTCACGGGGGGTGAGGTCGGCCAGCACGGCGGCAAGCTGCTCGGAAAGCTTGGTATTGATGACTTCTTCAGCCGGTGCAACGGCCTTTTTATCTTCAATAAAGTCGCCGAGGCTCGAATCTTCTTCGTCGCCAATGGGCGTCTCAAGCGAGATGGGCTCCTTGGCGATCTTGAGCACTTTTTTGACCTTTTCCACCGGGTATTCCATACGCTCGGCGATTTCCTCGGGGGTGGGGTCGCGCCCCAGTTCCTGCACAAGGTAGCGCGAGGTGCGGATAAGCTTGTTGATGGTTTCGATCATGTGTACGGGAATACGGATGGTGCGGGCCTGGTCGGCAATGGCGCGGGTAATGGCCTGACGGATCCACCACGTGGCATACGTGGAAAACTTGTAGCCGCGCTGGTATTCAAACTTGTCTACGGCCTTCATGAGGCCGATGTTGCCTTCCTGAATAAGATCGAGGAATTGCAGGCCACGGTTGGTGTATTTTTTGGCAATGGAAACAACCAGGCGCAGGTTGGAGCGGATAAGCTCCTGCTTGGCGCGCATGGCGGCGGTATTGCCGCGCTTGATGCGCCACAGCACTTCTTCAAGATCAGTGACGTTGTGGCAGCACTTTTCCTGCAAGCGGCTGAGAATTTCAATCTTGCCGATGATCATTTCCTTGAACGAAAACAGCTCGTCCACGCTCAGCTTGAGGTCGCGTGCTGCCTCGTTGGGGTTCACCTCGCGCTTGTCCAGCCCGTCAAACATGGCCTGAATTTCTGCCTGGGTGCGCCCGGTAGAAAGAATGTAGGCCGAAAGGTCGCGCTGGCAGTTGTGCATCTGGCGCACGTAGTCCTCGACCGTTTCAATGATGCGGTCGATGAGCGTTTTTTCCAGCTTGATGTCGCGCAGGCGGGTGACGATTTCGTCCTTGAAGCTGATGATTTCTTTCTGCACTGCGGTAACGCGGCGGTCCATGCAGGCGCAGGCATCGAGCTTTTTGTAAATCTTGCGTTTTTTCTTGAAGGTCTGCTTGATTTCGTCCAGCAGCAGAATAACGCGGGTGCGCTGGTTCATTTCGTCTTCGCTGGGGTCGTCTTCTTCAATGGTTTTGACCACGTCCTTCAGTTTGACGCGGTTCTGGCGCAAGTCTTCGCCCACATTGATGAGTTCTTCAACGGCCACAGGCACTTCAACCAGAGCGTACAGCACGTCCTGTTCGCCCATTTCGATCTTCTTGGCGATGACAACTTCGCCATCGCGGTCGAGCAGGGGCACGGCGCCCATTTCACGCAGATACATGCGCACGGGATCGGTGCTGCGCGAGGAATAGTCTGCCGTGTCCTCGTCTTCAGACAGATCCAGCGAGCCCTCGGTAATGTCTTCGTCAGTCTCGGTGGTGGCGGCGGAAATCTTTTTTCCGTCTTTTTCCGAATCCACAATGACAATTTCGAGCTGTTCAAAGATGCCGATTATTTCCTCAAATTGCTCAGGCGTGCTCATTTCAACGGGCAGGGCCTTGTTGACCTCTTCAAAGGTCAGAAAGCCCGCGCCCTTGCCTTTGGCAATAAGGGACTGTATCTGCTGGATATCTTTAAGATTGCTCATGCCCTTTCTCCAAGGTTTCCTTAAGTGCGCGAAGATAATCTAAATCAGCTTCAAAGTCACCTATGCCGGTATTGGCCCGCATGGCCGCCGACAGCGAGGATGCCTGAGCTGACGCGTAATATTGGTCTAGCGACTGTCGCAACAATTCCAGTTCTTTTTCGCCACTGTCGCAGGGTGCGGCCTCTGGGCCGCGACTTTTGCACCAGAAGTTTTTTTCCCGTTCGTCAAGCTGGTAAAATACTTCTTCCGGCCCGTGGGTTTCAATTTTGTCCCACAGCCGCCGCGCAATGTCTGACCTCAAGGCCAGATCTGCCCCCATTTCCTGCATGTCCCGCAGGCGGTGGGGGTACCGCACGGCAAACATCATTATTTCGCGGTCGCGTATATTCTGCCGCGAACGTGTGGTTGATAGTGCCTGCGGCTGACCTTCCTTGCGCTGCCCGCGCGTACCGGCCAGGCCCTCGCGCAGGTCAGCTTCCGAAAGCTGCAAGTGCGCCGCCAGCCGTGATATGTACGGGCTGATAAGCTCAGGAATATCAAGCTGACGCAAAAAATTGCGCGCCCATTCCACTGTTTCGCGCGGGGCAAGGGCCTTGAGCACATCCACGCAAAAGCGCAGGCCGTCGGGGGCCTGTGCCTGCAATGTCTCAAAGGCTTCACGGCCTTGGCCGCGCAGCAAACTGTCTATGTCTTCGCCTTCGGGCATGATCACCACACTGCACGATAGGCCGCGTGTAAGCAGCATTTCGCACGAGCGTAGGGCTGCCTTGCGTCCGGCGCGGTCGCCGTCAAACAGCAGGGTCATCTGCGATGCAAAACCCGAAAGGCGTTTTATCTGTTCAGGCGTAAGGGCCGTGCCCAGCACCCCAACGGCGTTGTCGTAGCCGAACTGGTGCAGGGTGAGCACGTCCATGTACCCCTCTGTCAAAAGCGCGCGGCCCTTGGTAACAATGCCGCGCCTCGCCTGCGCCAGACCGTAAAGATGCTCCCCCTTTTTATACAGGGGCGTGTCGGCGCTGTTGATGTACTTGGCCTCTTCTTCATCGGCGATAATGCGGCCGCCAAAGGCGATGATCTGGTTTGACAGGCTCTTGATGGGAAAGATGAGCCGCCCGCGAAACCTGTCGTATGGCCGCCCGCCGCTCGATTGCCCCGCAAGCCCGGCCTCTGCGGCCATGCGCATGTCAAAGCCCGCACGGCGCAGGGCATCGGCCAGCGACTGCCATTCGCGCCTGGCCCAGCCAAGGCCAAAGCGCTGTACTATCTCATCGCTCAAACCGCGTTTTTCTATATACCTTCTGCATTCTTCCGCTTCGGCACTTTGCAGGGCCGAGGCAAAATGCCCTGCGGCCAGCTCGTACATGCGCAGCATCTGCTGCCGTGCCGAACGCTGCTTGCGTTCCTGCCCGTCGCGCTGCGGATCGCGCGGGCCACGGTCAATGGTAACGCCCGCTTCGCCAGCCAGCTGTTCAAGGGTTTCCTTAAAATCAAGCCCGTTGATGCGGCTGTAAAAATCAAAAATATCGCCCGATGCGTGGCAGCCAAAACAGTAAAAAAGCCCCTGATCTTCGTTGACAGAAAAGGAAGGCTTGGTTTCCTGATGGAAGGGGCATGGCGCAACCCAGCGCGGCCCGTTGCGCTTCAGCTCCACATAGCGGCGCACCACGTCAACGATATTAAGGCGCTCCTTGATGGCGCGAATTGCGTCCCTGGACTGCATGGGTCACACGCCTGCGTGTTAACGAAAATTCACAATGGTCATGCCGTCGCCGCCACGGTCTTCGGGCGCAAGGGCAAAATGCCCCACAGCGGGAAAACCACGCAGAAAATCGTGCACCTGACGGCGCAAAGCGCCAGTACCCCTGCCGTGGACCACCTCCACCTCTGAAAAACCGGCAAGCAGGGCCTTGTCCATAAAACGCTCCAGCTCCGCAAGGGCCACATCGGCCCGCATGCCGCGCATATCAAGCCGCAGCGAAGCACCCTCACCGCCCGATGTATGCCCAACCACACCGCGTGTGGCAGCTCTGGCCTGCGGGGCGGATGCCTGACCGGGCACGCGCAGGGCCTTCATTTCGGCCCAAAGGTTCACGCCGTTCATCTCAAGGCGCACACGGCCACGGCGTTCGTCCACATCGGTGATGACGCCGTGCTTGTTGAATACGGTGTGCAGCACCTGCTGCCCCGTCGTAAATGTCTGGGGCTGGGGCAGTACTGACTGGCCCTCTGCTGTTTCGTCCTGAGCGGGCGCCAGCGAGGCCCGCAGGCGCGACATTTCCTTAAGCGCCTGCTTGTGGGTTGCGCGTCCTTCCTTCCAGGCGCGCATGAGCTCACCAGCCCTGGTGCGCACCTCGTCGTGCAGGCGAATGCGCTCATTTTCAAACTTGTCGCGCATATCCTGTGTCTGGCGGCGCGTTTTTTCCTGCTCGCGCTTGAGCTCTGTCAGTTCATCCTCGCGCCGGGCGGCAAGATCGTTGAGCCTGCCCAGCAGGGCCGTGGCGTCCTGCCCGTCCTGCAACAGATAATGCTCTGCCCTGCGCACAATGCTTTCCGCAAGGCCGTGCTCGCGGGCCACATCCAGCGCCTGACTGGCCCCCACCTGATCGTAGGCCAGCCTGAACAGAGGTCTTTTGCTTTGCGGATCAAACAGCATGGAGGCCGCCCGCGCGCCCTCACGCGTGAGTGCATAGCTTTTGAGCGCGGGAAAATGCGTGGCCGACAGAACAAAGGTATGTTTGTCGAGCAATTCGTCAAGTACCGCCTGCGCAAGGGCAGCGCCCTGGGCCGGGTCTGTGCCCGCGCCAAATTCGTCGAGCAGCACAAGGCTGCTGGCGTCAAGATGTTTCCAGGCCTTGGCTAGGTGCTCGATCTGGGCGGTAAAGGTGGAAACATTGTCGGCGAGGCTCTGCTCGTCGCCGATAAAGGCATCCAGTCTGCTGAACCAGGGCAGGTGCGAACCGGGACCAACAGGCACGGGCAGGCCGCTCAGGGTCATGGCCGCGATGAGTCCAAGGGTTTTGAGGCATACGGTTTTGCCGCCCGCATTGCCGCCGGTGATAACCAGCGCACGCTCGCCGGGGCGCAGCACAATATCCAGGGGCCGCACGCGGCTTTGGGCCAGGGCTGCGGCAGTGCCAGCCTTGGCATCCTTGCCTTTATCCCTGGCGGCTTCGGCCACGCGGTTGAGCATGAGCAGGGGGTGGCGGGCATCGAGCAGCTGAATGCCCTCGGCCACGGGGGTGAGCGGCAGGCAGCGGCCATCAAAAAGGGCAGCCAGCTTGCGCTTGGCCTGCAAAATATCGAGCTGGGCAAGCAGATCGAGGGCAGCGCGCGCGCCGGGCAGTTCCGCCTCAAGCAGGGTGCGCAGATAAACCAGAACCTTGCGTTCTTCTTCGCGTTCTTCGCGTTTCAGTTCCTGAAGGCGGTTGTTGATCTCCACCAGAAACATGGGTTCAAAGTAGCAGGTTTCGCCTGTTTGCGACCAGTCGTGGATGATGCCCTGCATGCGGCCCTTGAAGTTGGCCTTGAGGGGCAGCACATAGCGGTCGGACGAGAGCGTCATGAACTCGTCTTGCAGATAGGCCAGCATGTTGTACTGCTGGGCAAAATCCTTGACCTTGTGCATGCAGCTTTGGTGCAGGCGGCGCAGTTCGCCGCGCAGGCGGTAGAGCTCTGGCGAGCTTTCGTCGCGCAGCAGGCCGTCGTCTGAAATGCAGCGCAAAAGAGCCGCCGTAAGCTGTACGGGCAGGGGCGAGCCGTCGGCCATGGCCAGCAGATGCGGCCAGCGGGTGGCGGCTTCGGGCTGGGCTATGGAGGCGTGGGCTTCCTTGGCAAGGCGCAGTACTTCGCGCAGCGCCCAAAAGGCGTCCACATCGGGCTGAAAGGCATGGGCACGGCTGGTTGATGCGGCGCGCAAGAGGCCGCTCACATCAGGAAAGGAGCCACCGCTAAAAACCGCTCCGCCCGGTACGGGGCGGCTGGCCCAGTCGGCGGCTTCTTCATAGATGCGGGTGGCAATGGTTACCGCTTCTGCATCTTCCAGCGGGGCAATGGCCTGCGCGCGGTCGCGCCCCACGCCAGAGAGGCACAGAGCGGCGAGGTGGTCAGCAATGCGGTGAAATTCAAGGGCATTGAGCGTGCGGGCGTGGATCATGCGGTAACTGCCTTAAAGCGTTGGGGTTGCGCGAACAAACACGCTTGCCCGTGGAGCGGTCATAAAGGTCGAAAATCGGTAGGACTCAGGCGCACACAAATACACAGCCGCCCAGCGGACGCACCAAAACATTCGGCGCACAGCCGGTCAGCCGCCCCAGAGGCGTGGTCAGTCGGTGCAAGGCTGTTGCTCCAAGACGAAACGACTCCCGCAAGATTGCATGCCAACTCAAAACGGGACACCGATGGGGGATAGCCCCCGTGGAAAAGTGGCCGAAACCTAGGGCTGCAAGCGTTTTTTGACCGCTTCAGAAAGGGCTTTGCCGTCAACACGGCCCTTGTGGCCCGCCATGATGGCAGAAATGACCTTGCCCATATCCTTGGGCGAAGTAGCGCCCACCTCAGCCACGGTGGCGTCGATGAGGGCCGCAAGTTCATCCGCCGAAAGGGGCTTGGGCATGTATTCTTTAAGAATGACAAGTTCCGCAGCTTCCTTGTCGGCCAAATCGGTACGGCCTGCCGCCGTGAACTGGTCGATGGAATCCTGCCGCTGCTTGCCTTCCTTGATGATGAGGTCAAGCATTTCCTCATCGGCAAGGCTGCCGCCGGGGCGTCTGAGATCCACCAGGCGATTTTTTACCGCCGTCTTCAGGAGGCGCAGCACGGTAAGGCGCACGCTGTCCTTGGCTTTGTAGGCCGTGATGTAGTCTTTGTCGATCTGCTCAAAAAGCGTGGTGGTGACGGTCATGGCGGTGGTGGGGTGGAGGGTGGAGAAAAGCAGAAAACGCGGGAAGCCCTGGGGGCCTCCCGCATAACTGGCCGAATGAACGGAGCGATGGCTGGCATCGCACGGCCTGCCCATTGCCGAGCTGGCTCTGCAATGGGCACAGGGCATTGCTGCCTAGGCCATGTTCATCTTCCTGATTTTTTTCATCAGCCGCTTCCGGGCGGCGGCCTTCTTCTTTTTACGCATAACGCTGGGCTTTTCGTAGTGCTGGCGCTTCTTCATTTCAGAAAGAACGCCCGCCTTTTCTACCTGCTTCTTAAAGCGGCGCAGTGCGATGTCGAAGTTATAGTCGTCGTCGTTAAGAAAAACTCCGGGCAAGAAAATCACCCCCTTCGGCGGTGGGGCATGATCAATGACCATGGCCCTCAAAATATGAACTGCACTTGTAGCCTTCGCCGGGCAAAAAGGCAAGCCCAAAGTGCGGAAAAATGAATATTTTTCCGTAACCAGGGGTGTTGCCGCGCAAATATTTGCTCCAATGCCCTGAATGCTGCTGGCGTAGGCCGCAAGGGGCGGGCAGTGGCAGCAGATTACGCAACTGGCAAAAGCAAAAGCCAACAGCCCTGCGGCAGTTGGCACAAAAAAAGCCGTTACGCCCAGCGTAACGGCTTGCAGATCAGTTCAGGGAGTCTTTAAGCATTTTGCCGGGACGGAATTTGAGAATCTTGCAGGCGGGTATGGTGAGCGTGTCACCCGTGCGGGGATTGCGGCCCTGACGGGACTTGCGGGTTTCAACCGCAAAGGTGCCAAAACCCGTGAGGGTCAGTTTGGATTCTTCAACAAGCGCTTCTTCAACAGAACCAAGAAAAGCATTAAGGGCACGCTCTGCGGCAGCCTTGGTCAGATTTGCCTTGGCGGCAATTTTTTCAACCAGATCAGCTTTAGTCATCAGCACATCCTCCTGAAAAATTTCCCCGGCTTGAGTTTTCTGCCAGCAAGCAGCGGCGGCAAGAACCGCCGCGCATAACGTTTAAAAGACAGTGGCTAAACTCAAAACTTTTTATGCATTATTGTCAAGCTGCTCGGCCCAAAAAGCGGCCAGGGCCTGAAAATCTTTGTTGGCGAGGGCTTCGGGGCGCAGGCTTGGGTCGATGCCGGTTTTTTCCAGTGCGGCCTCCAGACCTGGCTGGCCGCTGCGCCGAAAAACACCGCCAAGCTGCTTGCGGCGCTGCTGAAAGCAAACGCGCAAAAGCCGCGCAAGCACCTTGGGGTGGGCGGGCCTGTGTTCTGGCGGCAGGGGTTCAAACGACAGCACCGCAGAATCCACCTTGGGCGGCGGGCTAAAGGCCCCCGGCCCCACAATAAATTCCATGCGCGGTCGGGCGTAGCTTTGCACCCATACAGAAAGCGCGCCATAGTGGTTGGTGTTGGGTTGCGCGGCCAGCCTCTGGCCCACCTCTTTTTGCACCATGAATGCCGCACGCTTCCAGCCCGTGGCACGCGAAACTATATCCCATATGAGGGGCGAGGCCACGTTGTAGGGCAGATTGCCAATGATCTTCCACGGGTTTTGCGGGGTGATGCGCCGCCAGTCAAAGCGCAGGGCATCGGTCAGAACCGCCTGGGTGCGGGCCTCGCCGAGCCGCTGGCGTTCTGCCGCCCAGTGGTTGTCTTTTTCAAGCAGCAGCAGGCGCGCGTGGGGCTGTTCCTCTATGGCGCGTGTGAGCGCGCCGGGGCCGGGGCCGATTTCCAGCACCATGTCGTCTGGCTTGGGCAACAGCAGCATGGCAATGCGGCGGCAGATGTCCTCGCGCTTTAAAAAGTGCTGGCCGAGGCTTTTTTTTGCGCGGGGCTGGCCGTGTGTGGATTCGTGTTGCTGCATAATACCTCAGGGCAGATCAAAGCGGTCAAAGGTCATTACCAGCCCGGTGCGGCCCTGGGTGACCGAACGCAGGGAGGTGGAAAAGCCGAAGAGACGGCGCAAGGGCGCAGTGCCGCGCAGGGTTTTGCGCCCGCCGTGGTCTTCCATGTCCTCAACCTTGCCGCCGCAGGTGGTGAACATGGTGATGGACGCTCCCAAGAAGTCCTCTGGCGCGGTGATTTCCACGCGCATGACAGGCTCAAGAACCACGGGAGTGGCCGCCGCCAGGGCTTCGCGCAGGGCCTGCCCCGCCGCCATGCGGGAACCGGGAACCGTGGTCACCCCCTCTTGCCGTTCCACAGCCGTGAGGGTCACGGCCACGTCTTCCACCGGGTAGCCGGTGAGGTCGCCCGATTGCAGGGCGTCGCGCACGCCTTCAAGGGCGGCATCGAGGTAAACCCTTGGCAGTATTTTGCGGGCCTCGGCGGCATCCTGCGGCAAAAAGTCGCCCACTTCAACAGTATTGCCCGTACCTCTGGCGCGAGGTGCCACGCGCAGGGCCACGGAACCCTGATGGCGTTCCTTGCCCAGTTCCTTATCAAACACCACGGCGGCCTCGGCCTCTTTGCGCACTGTTTCGCGCAGCACCACCTGCGGATTGCCAGCGCGGGGGCTGATGCCGTATTCGCGCTTCATGCGTTCCAGCAGCACATCCAGGTGCAGCTCGCCCATGCCAGAAACATTGCGCGTGCCGGTGTCGTCGTCCATCTGTGCCAGCAGGGTGGGGTCTTCTTCGGTATATCTGGCGAGGGCCTCATCCAGAATCTTGCTTTCGTCGGCATTGCGGGGTTCAATGGCGAGAGTGATGACCGGCGCGTAGGCGTCAATGCTCTCCAGCGCCAGCTGGCGTTCGCGGGCTGTGTAGGTTTCGCCCGTGTGGGCCGAACGCAGGCCAACTACCACCACGATTTCGCCAGCCTCGGCGGTTTCCAGCTGCTCGCGCCTGTCGGCATGGGGGCGGTAGATGCGGCCAAGGCGGTCGTCCTTGCCGCTTGCGGTATTGCGCAGATTTTCGCCCTCGTGGATGCGGCCCGCGTACATTCGTACAAAGGCCAGCTTGCGGCCATTTTCCATCAGTACCTTGAAAACCAGGGCCACCGCCGGGGCATCGGGCGTTGCCTCTACCACAACATCGTTGCCGTCGGCGTCGCGGCCCACAGGCGCGGCAACATCGGCGGGCGAGGGCAGCAGGCCGCACACGGCATCGAGCACCGGCTGCACGCCCATGTTGCGCAGGGCCGAGCCGCAAAATACGGGCGTGAGCGCGCGGGCAAGGGTGGTGCGGCGCAGGGCGGCCAGAACATCGGCCAGCGTAAATGCGCCCTCAAGGTAGGAATCCACAAAGGTATCGTCGGCCTCGGCCAGCTTTTCCAGCAGGGTTTCGCGCCAGGGAGCGGCCAGGGCGGCTTCCTCTGCCGTAAAGGGCGCGCGGTGTACCGTCTGGCCCTGGTCTGCCTGATCAAAGGTCAGGGTCTGCTCATTGACGAGATCGAGCACGGCGCTGAAATTTTCACCCTGGCCCATGGGAATGGTCAGTGCCACCGCATTGGTTTTCAGGCGCTGGTGCATGGCATCGAGCACGGCCTCAAAATCTGCGCCCAGACGGTCAACCTTGTTGATAAAAGCGATTTTGGGCACGCCAAAATCTTCTGACTGCCGCCAAACGGTTTCTGACTGCGGCTCAACACCGCCCACGGCGCAAAATACGCCCACGGCCCCGTCGAGCACGCGCAGCGAGCGCTCCACCTCAATGGTAAAATCCACATGGCCGGGCGTGTCTATCAGATTGATGGTATTTTCGCCCCACTGGCAGGTGGTGCAGGCAGACATGATGGTAATGCCGCGCTCCTGCTCCTCCGGCATGTAATCCATGGTGGCTGCGCCGTCGTGTACCTCGCCCATGCGGTGGATTTTGCGGCTGTAAAAAAGCATGCGCTCTGAAAGCGTGGTTTTGCCCGCGTCGATATGGGCAATAATGCCTATGTTGCGGATATGCTTGATGCTGGGCATGGTTTTGCTCCCAAGGCGAGGTGTTCAGATGATTACAGCTGGCACAGTTGTGTGCCGGGGCGCGTTGCAGCTCACAAATGCCCGGCCTCTGCGAAAGGCTACAGCAGGCCGAAGGCCTGACGCTGCACGCGGAAAAAATCGGGCGTGAGGCCGGGATGCAGCCAGAATCCCTCGCAGCCCGGCGTGAGCGCGGGGGCGCTACAATATGGGAAGGGGCCGGTGCGCCGTTCGCGGCAATGGCCCAGAGCCGCCACGGGCGCAAGGTAGGTGGCGTCGGGGGTGAGGCGCAGGGATGTGTCGAGCGCCGTTTCCAGAGCTTCGGCCTGCGCAAAGGCCAGCGCTTCAAGGTCAAAGGCTTCAGGTTTGGGCAGGCACAGGACTGGCGAGCGCCGCTCCTCATAACAGGGCAGCTCCAGCGCCCGTGCAGCCCCGGCCACGCCGTCCAGTTCGCCCCTGTGCAGCAGCACAAGCCGCCCCGGCCCCGGCTGGGTTTCTTCCAGCAGGGTGCAGAGGCCTGCGCTGTCCATGACAAAGATATCTTCCACCCCAGCCAGTTCCAGCGTGACAAGCGCGTTGTTGCCGGGTGCGCCGCCCACGCATACGGCCCCCACAAGGGGCACGCCGCCAAGCAGGGCGGGCATGCAGGCCGCCGCCAGGCGGGCCGCAGCGGCATAGGCTGGCGTAAAGGCAATGACCGCCCAGGGCGCTGGGTGCGCGATGGAGCGCCGCCAAAAGCCCAGATGGGTATTGCGTATTTCGTTGCGCTGGCTGGTGGTGCATTCGCCAAAATGCATGTGGGCCAGCGCCAGCCCTGTTTTGACAGCGGCACGCAGGTGTGCGGGCGTGGCCTCATACGCGGCGGCGGCAAGGGCATCGTCGAGCCGTGCTTCTTCCGTCCACTGGGGCCAGCACACGGCGGCGGGGGCTTCCGCCCCCGGTTCCTGCCGGTTTTCCATATCAAACAGGGACATGGCGTTCAGCTCCGTTGTTCAGGACTAATCCTTGCCCAGAATCTGGCCAAGCCATTCGCGCATCTGTTCAAGCTGGGCTTCCACAGAACGGGGGCCCGTGCCGCCGGGAGTTTCGCGGCGGCTCACAGCAGCGGCGTATTCCAGAATCGCGTACACCGAATCTTCGATACGCGGCTCAAGAGTCTGAAGTTCGCCAAGTGTGAGGTCTTCAAGCCCCTTGCCCGCCTTTTCGGCCATGGCCACGGCCTGACCGGTGATATGGTGCGCCTCGCGGAAGGGAATACCCTTGCCCACGAGGTAGTCGGCCAGTTCGGTGGCATTGAGAAAGCCCGCCTTGCAGGCCTCGCGCATGCGGTCGGTGCGGAAGGTGAGCTCTTCAAGCATGCCGGCCATGAGGCGCAGCGAGGCTTCCACCGTGCGGTCGGCATCAAGAAAACCTTCCTTGTCTTCCTGCATGTCGCGGTTGTAGGCCAGGGGCAGGCCCTTCATGACCGTGAGCAGGCCCGTAAGCGCGCCGTAAACGCGCCCGGTCTTGCCGCGCATAAGCTCGGCAACGTCGGGATTTTTCTTTTGCGGCATGATGGACGAGCCGGTGGAATAGCCGTCTGAAAGGCGCACAAAGCCAAAGGCTGGGTTGGCCCACAGGATGATTTCTTCGCACAGGCGCGAAAGGTGCATCATGATGGCCGAGCCGTCAAAAAGGGCCTCAAGCACAAAATCGCGGTCAGACACGGCGTCCATGGAGTTGGCGTAAATTTCGGCAAAGCCCACCTCGTCGGCCACGCTCTGCGGGTCGAGGGGGTAGGTTGTTCCGGCCAGGGCTGCCGCGCCAAGGGGAGAAATACGTACCCGTTCAAGGGTGTCCTCAAGGCGCATGGCATCGCGGCGAAACATGGAGGCATAGGCCAGCAGGTGGTGGGCAAGGCTTACGGGCTGGGCGGGTTGCAGATGGGTGCAGCCGGGCAGGATATCTGCCTTGTGCGCGGCTGCCTTGTCGGCCAGCACAGAGCACAGAAAGGCCGCGCGCTGCCGCCAGGTTTCAAGCCGGTCGGCCACAAAAAGGCGAAAGGTCAGACCCACCTGATCGTTGCGGCTGCGGCCCGTGTGCAGTTTTTTGCCCACATCGCCCACAAGCTCGGTGAGCCGCGCCTCAATATTCATGTGTACGTCTTCAAGTTCCGGCTTCCACACAAAGTTGCCAGCCTCGATTTCTTCGCGCACGCGGTCAAGACCGTTGACCAGAATCCGGGCCTCGCTCTGGCTGATGACGCCCTGGCGGCCCAGCATGCGGGCATGCGCCTGCGAAGCGCGGATATCCTGGGCGTAAAGCGCCCTGTCGTAGGATTGCGAATCCGTATACTGGGCCACGGCTTCCTTGGGGCCTTCGGCAAAGCGGCCGCCCCAGCTCTGGTTGGTCTTCATGGTCTGTCCGTTTTCAGTAAAAAATGAATCGGGGGAAGCCGCGTTGCCCGTGGCAAACGCCGCTTCCCCCGGAACCTGTTCCGTCAGTTTTCCGCAAAGCGCGCGGCTTTGTCGCCAATGGCCGAACCATTACGGCACAGGCTCCGGGAAAGGCGTACCATATTCCAAAAAACCGCATGCCGCCGCACAGGTGGGCAGCATGCGGCCTTGCAAGACTACTTGCCGAGCATGCCCTGCACGGCGGCGTGCAGGCGCAGGCGCAGGCTGTTGAGGCGGATAAAGCCAGCGGCGTCCTTGTGGTCGTAGTCGCCGCCTTCAAAGGTGGCCAGGTCTTCAGAGAAGAGCGAGTTGGCCGATGTGCGGGCCAGGGGCCACACGCCGCCCTTGTAAAGTTTGGCGCGCACCGTGCCGGTAACGCTCTCCTGCGACTTGTCCATGAAAACCTGCATGGCTTCGCGTTCGGGCGAGTACCAGAAACCGTTGTACACGCACTGCGAGTAGCGCACGGCCAGCATATCGCGGATGCCGAGCAGTTCGCGGTCCATGCAGATGCCTTCAAGGTCGCGGTGCAGGGCAAACAGCAGGGTACCGGCGGGGTTTTCGTACACGCCACGGCACTTCATGCCCACAAAGCGGTTTTCAACCATGTCGTCACGGCCAATGCCGTTGCGCCCGGCGATTTCGCTGAGGGTCTTGATGATGGCGGCGGGGGAGAGGCGTTCGCCGTTTACAGCCACGGGGTTGCCGTGCTCAAAGTCAACGCTGATGATCTCTGGCGTGTCGGGCGCTTCTTCAACCGGCACGCAACGCTGGTGGCACGAGGCGTCGGGCGCGTTGCCGGGATTTTCCAGCTCGCTGCCCTCAAAGCTCGTGTGCATCATGTTGGCGTCCATGCTGTAGCGCTTGGCATCACTCGAAATGGGAATGCCGTGCTTTGCAGCAAAGGCCGTAAGGGCCGTGCGCGACATGAGATCCCATTCGCGCCAGGGGGCGATAACCTTGATGTCGGGCGCAAGGGCGCTGACGGCAAATTCAAAACGCACCTGGTCGTTGCCCTTGCCGGTGGCACCGTGGGCCACGGCATCGGCGCCTTCCTTGCGGGCGATGTCCACAAGGGCCTTGGCGATGAGCGGGCGGGCAATGGAGGTTCCCAGCAGGTAGCGGTTTTCGTAGCGAGCCGCACCGCGCATCATGGGGAACACAAAATCCTTGGCCATTTCTTCGCGCAGATCAAGCACATATGCCTTGGAAGCGCCGGTTTTGAGCGCCTTTTCTTCCACGCCGGAAAGGTCTTCGGGCTGGCCGAGGTCGGCGGTAACGGCAATGACCTCACATTTGTAGGTCTCGATGAGCCATTTAAGGATAACAGAAGTATCAAGCCCGCCCGAATAGGCGAGAACGACTTTTTTAACGTCTTGCATGTATGGAGCCCCCTTGTGGATTCAAGAGAAAAATTATTGCGCAAAAAAATGTGCGAGGCAAGGGCTTTGTGCCGCCCGTTGGCAGTGCCCGCAGGGCCCGAAGCCGCAATGCAGGCCTGGCGCGCTTGAGAGGGGTTGCCTGGGGTGGCCCGCAAGCGCGTGTATTCATTTGGTCGAATGAAAAACTTGACTTTTATACCAGCTGTGGAATAAAAACAGTCGTTTTATGCAAATCGGCGCGCCTGTGCCGCGTCATTACCTCTGATCTCCAAATCCGCAGGAAAGTTCAATGCCCAAGCGTTCGGATTTACACAAAATTCTCGTCATCGGCGCGGGCCCGATCATCATTGGCCAGGGCTGCGAGTTTGACTACTCCGGTTCACAGGCTGTGAAGGCCCTCAAGGAAGAAGGGTACGAGGTGGTGCTGGTCAATTCCAACCCGGCTACCATCATGACCGATCCGCATATGGCTGACGCCACCTATGTGGAACCCATCGAGCAGGAAACCCTTGCCGCAATCATCCGAAAAGAGCGCCCCGACGCTCTCTTGCCTACGCTTGGCGGTCAGACGGCTTTGAACGCCGCTCTTGGGCTTGCCAAGAGCGGCGTTTTGGCGGAATGCGGCGTTGAGCTTATCGGCGCACGCGCCGACGTTATCGAAAAAGCCGAAAGCCGCGAACTGTTCCGCGCGGCCATGGAACACATCGGCCTCAAGATGCCCGCCAGTGGTATTGCCCGCACCATCGAGGAAGTGCGCCAGCTCGGCAATGTGCTGCCCTTTCCCCTTATTGTGCGCCCGGCTTTTACGCTTGGCGGCACGGGCGGCGGCGTGGCCTACAACATGGAAGACCTCGAATCCATCGCCGCCAGCGGCCTTTCGGCCAGCCCCACCTCTGAAGTCATGATCGAGCAGAGCGTGCTTGGCTGGAAAGAAATTGAAATGGAAGTGATGCGTGACGCCAAGGACAACTGCGTCATCATCTGCGCCATTGAAAACTTTGATCCCATGGGCGTACACACGGGCGACTCCATCACCGTGGCCCCGGTGCAGACCCTTTCTGATGTCGAATACCAGAACATCCGCGACGCCTCCATTGCCATCATGCGCGAAATCGGCGTTGAAACGGGCGGCAGTAACGTGCAGTTCGGCATCAACCCGGCCAACGGCGAGATCGTGGTTATCGAAATGAACCCCCGCGTGTCGCGTTCGTCGGCGCTGGCCTCCAAGGCCACGGGCTTTCCCATTGCCAAAATCGCCGCCAAGCTGGCCGTGGGCTACACCCTCGACGAGCTGAACAACGACATCACCCGCGAGACCGTGGCCAGCTTCGAGCCCGCCATCGACTACTGCGTGGTGAAGATTCCGCGCTTTACCTTCGAGAAATTCCCCGGTGCCAAGGACGAGCTCACCACCTCCATGAAGAGCGTGGGCGAAGCCATGAGCATTGGCCGCACCTTTAAGGAAGCCCTGCAAAAAGGCCTGCGCTCCATGGAAATTGGCGCCACCGGCCTTGGCTACAGCTTCCGTTCCGAGCTGCCCGACCGCGAAACCATTCTCGAATCGCTGCACCGCCCCAACTCGCGGCGCATGTTTTCGCTGCGTCAGGCCCTTGTGGCCGGTATCAGCGAAGAAGAGATTTTTGCGGTTTCGGCCATCGACCCCTGGTTTATCCGCCAGGTGCGCGACATTGTTGAAATGGAAAAGCGCATCAGCAACTTTGGCCTTGCCAACGACATGACCACCGCCAACAAGGCGCTGGCCGACATGCTGCGCGAAGCCAAGGAATACGGCTTTTCCGACCGCCAGCTTGCAGAAATGTGGAAGATGGCCGAGGCCGACATTCGCCGCATGCGCAAGGAAATGGACGTGCAGCCCACCTATTATCTGGTGGATACCTGCGCTGCCGAATTTGAGGCCTACACCCCGTATTTTTACTCCACCTACGAGCGCGGCGACGAGATCAAGATCGAAGACCGCCGCAAGGTGCTCATCCTTGGCGGCGGCCCCAACCGCATCGGTCAGGGCATCGAATTTGACTACTGCTGCTGCCACGCCTCGTTTGCCCTGCGCGACGCGGGTGTGATGGCAATTATGGCAAACTCGAACCCCGAAACCGTTTCCACAGACTACGACACCTCGGACAGACTCTATTTTGAGCCGCTCACCTTCGAGGATGTGATGAACATTGTGGAAAGGGAAAAGCCCGAGGGCGTCATTGTGCAGTTTGGCGGCCAGACCCCGCTGAATCTTGCCGTGCCGCTCATGCGTGCGGGCGTGCCCATCATGGGCACGAGCCCCGATGCCATTGACCGCGCCGAAGACCGCGAGCGTTTTCAGGCACTGATTGAAAAGCTTGGGCTGCTCCAGCCGCCCAACGGCACGGCCATGAGCCTTGAAGACGCCCTGGAAGTGGCCGACCGCATCACCTATCCCGTGGTTGTGCGCCCCAGCTATGTGCTGGGTGGCCGCGCCATGGCAGTGGTGTACGACGCCGCCGAACTGAAGGATTACTTCCACAATCAGGTTCCGCAAAAGCCGGAACACCCCATCCTCATCGACAAGTTCCTTGAGCATGCGGTGGAAGTGGACGTGGACGCCCTTTCTGACGGCAAGGAAGTGTACGTGGCGGGCATTATGGAGCACATCGAAGAAGCCGGTATCCACTCTGGCGACTCTGCCTGCGTGCTGCCCCCGTATTCGCTCTCTTACGACCATGTGGCCCGCATTGCCGTGCAGGCTGAGGCTCTGGCCCAGGAACTCAAGGTCGTGGGCCTCATGAACATCCAGTTTGCCATCAAGGGCGATGATATCTATATACTGGAAGTAAACCCCCGTGCCTCGCGCACCGCGCCCTTTGTTTCAAAGGCCACGGGCGTGCCCCTGCCGTACCTGGCCACCCAGGTCATGCTGGGCAAAACCCTTGAGGAACTGGACCCCTGGAGCATGCGCAAGGGTGGGTTTACCTGCGTCAAGGAAGCAGTGCTGCCTTTCCAGCGCTTCCCCGGCGTGGACGTGATTCTTGGACCCGAAATGCATTCTACCGGCGAAGTTATGGGCATGGGCTCAAACTTTGGCGAGGCATTTCTCAAGAGCCAGCTGGGCGCTGGCCAGGTGCTGCCGCAGGGCGGCAAGCTCTTCCTTTCGGTCAACGACCGCGACAAGCCCTATCTGCCCGAAGTGGCAGACATGTTTGCCAAGCTTGGTTTCCATCTGCTGGCAACGCGCGGCACTGCCGCCGTGCTGCGTGAGCACGGGCTTGAAGTAGAAGAAGTGCTGAAGGTTTACGAAGGGCGGCCCAACATTGTGGATCTGCTCATCAACCACGAGGTTGCTCTGGTTATCAATACGGCATCGGGCAAGCATACGGCCAAGGATTCCAAGGCCATTCGTCATGCGGCCCTGACATACAAGGTTCCTTACTGCACCACCATCTCCGCAGCGCGCGCCACGGCCACGGCCATCGGTTCGCGGCGGGCAGAAATCCATGTGGAAAGTTTGCAGGAATACTACGCGCGGGAAGCGCGGGGGTAAGTTATGAAAGCATTGCTGGTGCTGGAAGACGGATTTACGCTGGAAGGCAAATCCTTTACCGGAGATTTTGAAACCGGCGGTGAAGTGATTTTCACCACGGGCATGACTGGCTATCAGGAAGTGCTCACAGACCCCTCCTACTATGGGCAGATGGTCTGCATGACCTATCCTCTGGTGGGCAACTACGGCATTTGCGAGGCTGATATGGAATCGGCCCGCGTGCATTGCAGCGCCTTTCTGGTAAAGGAATGCTGCAAGCAGCCCTCCAACTGGCAGTCTGTGATGGCCCTGCCCGCCTTTTTGCAAAAATATGATACGCCTGGCATGGAAGGGCTCGACACTCGCGCCCTTACCCGCCATCTGCGCATCAACGGGGCCATGCGCGGCATGATTTCCACCAGGGAGCTGAACCCGGCTGCCCTTAAGGAAAAAGTGCTCGCCCAGCCCACCATGAAGGGCCGCAACCTTGTGCCCTTTGTGGCTGCGCAGGAGCCTTATGCGTGGTTTGACAACCAGCCGCAAAAGATAAGCCTTGGGGCCGACGGCGCGTATGCGTGGCGTGGTACGGGGCTGCCCCTGCTGGTGTACGACTTTGGCATCAAGTGGAACATTCTGCGCCGCCTGTGCGAGGCGGGCTTTGAACCCCTTGCCGTGCCGCCCAACTTCAGCGCCGCACAGGCCAAGGCCAGCGGAGCCAAGGGCGTGTTTCTCTCCAACGGCCCCGGCGACCCGGCAACCCTTACGGCAGAGATAGCCCTTGTGCGTGAGCTTGTGGGCATGTTCCCGGTTACGGGCATCTGCCTTGGCCACCAGCTTATCGGTCACGCCCTTGGCGGCAGCACCGACAAGCTCAAGTTCGGTCACCACGGCTGCAACCACCCGGTCAAAGATCTTACCACCGGCCGTATCGAGATATCGTCGCAGAACCATGGTTTCCATGTGGTGCTCGACGGCGTGAACGATGTGGAAGCCACGCACATCAACCTGAACGACAACACGCTTGAAGGCCTGCGTCACAAGACCCTGCCTGTCATGAGCGTGCAGTACCACCCCGAAGCGGCGGCTGGACCACGTGACGGACAGTACCTGTTTGGGCGTTTCCGCCAGTTGATCGGCGAGGCCGCTGGCGCGTAAGCACTATACGATCTTGAGGCGCGCCTGGCGTGCCTGATAAAAACCGGCTGTTTGCGCAAAACAGCCGGTTTTTTCGCGCTTGATATCTCGGTGGTGTTTTGGGTAAACTATAGTAAACGGTGGGGCCAACGCCCCAGCGGCTTTGCCGCAAAGGTCTGAACCGCTCAAGGGCAAACAATCCTGCGAGCGAACATCGCAAAGGGTTACTCAACTCAAGGAGCATATCGTGAAAAAGTCGGTTTTGTGTCTGGCCCTGAGCCTTGCACTTGTCCTGGCGTTCGCTCCGGTTCGCGCTACGGAAATCATGCCTGAAGCCGATACTTCCAAGGCCAATCCTGTGGATCAGCTTACGGGTGCAGTGTGGCAAAAAACCCCCGAAGCGGAAAAACTTGCCTTTCTTTTTGGTGTGGAAACCGCAATCACCGTTGAATATTTTGTAAACGGCAAGGTTGTGGAAAAAGCGACCAAAGAAGGCAAGCGCCCGGTGTACACACTTTCGCCCTTTGAAAAAGGCTGGATGAAGGCCTTCAAGGGCGTAAGCCGCACTGAGGTCATCAAGATGGTGGACGCCTGGTATGCGGCCAACCCGCAGCGCCTTGACCGCCCGGTGATGAATGTGATCTGGCGCGAAATTATCGAGCCCCGCCTGGATGCCAAGCAATAGCAAACCGTTGACTGACGGGTTTTCGGGAGAGCAGATATGAAAAAATTGTTGATCATCACATTGCTGGCGGCCATTTTTGCCAGCGGCATCGGCTGCACAAACATGAGCAAAACCCAGCAGGGCATTGCCAGCGGTGCGGCGCTTGGCGCGCTTGGTGGCGCGGGCGTTGCCGCCATTGCGGGCGGTTCCGCAGCCTGGGGCGCTCTGGCTGGCGCAGGCGTTGGTGCGCTTGCCGGCGGCATTGTCGGGCACGAGCAAAGCAAGGGCAAAGCCTGGTAGGGCGCTGTTTATCTGCGTCACGCATGCAGCGTAGTACCGCATAAATGATATTACAGCGGGCTGTACCAACGGCCCGCTTTTTCATGAACAGGAATGGGGGAGCATATGGCCGCAAACGTTCACGCAGTATATTTCAGCCCCACGGGCAGCAGCCGTGCCATGGCGCAGGAGGTGGCCAGTGTTCTGGCGCAAGATATGTCGCTGACGCATGCCGAGGACTGGGATTGGACGTTTCCAGAGGCGCGGGCTGCGGAATACAACGTAGGCGCGGGTGATGTGCTGGTTTTTGCCTTTCCTGTTTACGCGGGGCGCATTCCGCAACTGCTGCTAGAACCGCTGGCGCGGCTTGCAGGGCAGGGCGCATACGTTGTGCCGCTGGCCGTGTACGGTAACCGGCACTACGATGATGCCCTGCTGGAGGCGGTTGAACTTTTCTTTACCCGGCAGTTTTCTGTGCTGGCCGCAGGAGCCTTTGTGGCAGAGCACAGCTATACGCACAATGTTGGTACTGGCCGTCCCGATGCACAGGACATGCAAGCCCTGAACGCATTTGCCCACAGGGCCGCCAGCCGCATAGCCCAGGGTGCGGGAGAAAGAGTGCAGGTTCCCGGCAACCGTCCCTACAAGGCCCTGCCGCCTGCGGCGGACATTCGGCCCAAAACGCTCGATGTCTGTACACAGTGCGGGCTTTGCGCCAGCGTTTGCCCCGTGCGTGTTATCAGCGAAAATGCCCCACAGCTCACAGCCCAGGGCTGCGTGCGCTGCTGTGCCTGCATTAAGATTTGCCCTGAACAGGCCAGGATTTTTGATGACCCGCTGGTGAAAAAAATCGTGGGCATGCTTGAAGCCAACTGTGTTGCCCGCCGTGAACCTGAAACATTTTTTGCGGGCAGCTAGCAGCCTCAAGTGCCCCGATCTATGGGGTCAAAAAATTGCGGGCTTGGCATGCCGCCCGCCCAAATAAGTCAGGCCAGGCAGATACGCAAAAGCGTTTCTGCCTGGCCTGAAATGTTGTTGAGCCCTGCGCTGTTTTCAGCTGCTATTCGGGATGCGGCGTGTCCACGGCCAGATCCATGTCTACCATCTGGCCGATGGTTCCAGCGCCAAAGCCCCCAAACAGCGCGTTGGCCATTTCCTGGTCATAGCGCGGGTCGTTTGCCAGCTCCTTGGCTGCCGCAAGAATGTCCTTGGCTTTTCTGAACGGTCTTTCGCAGATCATGGCCGAAAAAGAATCCGCAACGGCGCACAGGCGGCCCGGCTTGGTGGACTGGCTGCTCTTGGTGCGCTGGGGATAGCCCGAACCGTCGAGCCGCTCGTGGTGCTCAAAGCAGGCCCGCAGCAGTTCTTCAAAGGCCACGTCCATCTTTTGCATCAGCCTGACACCCACGATGGGGTGGGGGATGATTTTGTCCCTTTCTTCCTGCTTGAGTGGGCCCGCCTTGTTGAGCAAAAAGGGCGGAACCTTGCACATGCCCACATCGTGCAGCAAGAGCGCCAGGGCCATGCGGTCCAGATCCTTGCGCTTCAGTTCTCCCACATTTTGCAGCCATACCCACAGGCCCACAATCATGGTATTGATGGAGTGCCGCGCCAGATGGTTTTTGCGAAACAGGCGGCGCATAAAGGTATTTATGTGGTGTTTGTCGTTCCACAGGTATTCGGTCACTACCATAACATCGCGGTACAGTGGTTCAAACAGCGCCTTGACGGGCTGGTCAAAGAATTCTGTACAGCGCATGAGCAGGGCGCGTATGCAGATATCTGCAATTTCGGCTTCTTTCAGGTTGTTGTCCTGCAATACCAGGTCGAGCTGCTTGACGATGTGGCGCGAATAAATGGGGTGGTCAGAGCGCGAAACAAACAGATCGCCCGACGCACACAGATTTGCCACCTCTTCAACCTGCTCGCTGCTCAGGCGCGCGCCCTTGATGCAGTAGGGCGCGAGCACGGCAATATCGTCACGAAAACTGAATAGATCCACTGGTGGCCGAAACTTGGGAAAGCTCGACAGAATTTCACCACTTATCTGGTAGTATTCTTCGTTGATGTTCATGGGAACATCCAGAACTTTCCTTTGCTCTGCGGCCATGTGCTACTTCCAGTAAATTTTTACAAGGTTCGTGCCGCGAGGGGTGGCTGACGACCCCTTGACCTGACCAGCGGTAATAACAGCGCAGTCATCCGGTTCAAAATCCGGGCTGTTGTGGATAAAGCTTTCGGCCCGGATAAGATGGCTGGGTTCATCCTGCGGATTGATAACAAATATGGGTTTTACGCCCCACACAAAGTTGAGAGCCTTGATGGAAACGGGATCGGGCGTGAGCGCGTAGATGCTCTGCGGGGGGCGTCGGGCCGAAACCTGCCGGGCCGAACTGCCCGTGAGGCTGTGCGAAACAATGGCCTTGGCCGAGGCCTTGTCGGCCAGCAGGCAGGCAGAATACGCCAGAAATTCGGGAATGCCCTTGTCGCTGTCGGGTTCTTCAAGCTTGCGGTTGAGCAGCAGCAGGCGTTCGGCTTCGTCCGTAATGCGGCGCATGTAGCGCACCGTTTCAACGGGGAAGTTGCCCATGGCTGTTTCTTCCGAAAGCATCACGCAGTCGGCCCCGTCAAGCACGGCATTGGCCACGTCTGTGGTTTCTGCGCGGGTGGGGGCAGGGCTGTTGACCATGGAGAGCAGCATTTGCGTGGCCACAATAACCGGCTTGGAAGCCTTGTTGCAGGCGCTGATGATGCGCTTTTGCAGGGCGGGCAGCAGGGGCAGGGGGCATTCTACGCCAAGGTCGCCGCGCGCCACCATGACCACGTCTGTTTCGTGCAGAATCTCGGCCAGGTTATCCACCGCGCTCTGGCGTTCAAGCTTGACCACCACGGGCACGCTTTTGCCCGCAGCCGCAATAAGCTCCTTGGCTTCGCGCACATCGTCGGCAGTCTGCACATACGAGATGGCTACGGCGTCAACACCCAGTTTGAGGCCGTCGGCAAGGTCTTTTTTGTCCTTTTCGGTCAGGGCGCGCACCTTGGTGGCCTTGCCGGGCAGGGCCAGGCCCTTGCGTGAGGTGACAATGCCCGAATTGTCGGCCTGAAGCAGCACCAGACCATCGGCCCGGCATTCGGTTACCACAAACTGAAGGCCGCCGTCGGCCAGCACCATGCGGTCACCAGGTTCGAGGCTTTCAAGAATAACCTCGTGGTCAAAGGGCAGATAGGGAAAATCGTCCGTGTGGCGTTCGCTTGGGCCAAGCAGCAGCTGCATGCCCTTGGTTACCGTAATGCTGGTT
The DNA here is from genome assembly GCF_041907885.1 of Desulfovibrio sp. Classification (GTDB taxonomy): domain Bacteria; phylum Desulfobacterota; class Desulfovibrionia; order Desulfovibrionales; family Desulfovibrionaceae; genus Desulfovibrio. Next base: position 75,459 of record NZ_JAYRGM010000001.1, read on the forward strand.
TCTGGCAGTACGCCAAGACGAATCTTGGGGCCGGAAAGGTCCTGCATAATGGTAATGGGCCGCCCAAGCGCGGCTTCTACCTCGCGGATGTGCTTGATTATGGCTACAAAATCCGCTGCTCCACCGTGTGAAAAGTTGAGGCGGAATACACTGACTCCGGCTTCAGCCAATTCATATAGTTTGTCTTTGCTGTTGGAGGCGGGACCGATAGTGGCGACAATTTTCGTTCTCATATCCGTTCCTTTGGCTGAAACCGATGGCGCAAGGGCGCAGGGTAAACGATCGGCAGTTCCGGCTTGAAACAAATAGTCTTGGTTTTCCCGCATATTGTCAAGGCATTCACCCGGAATGCCCCAAACTGCGCCTGTTTTTCCACGTATAGGCTGATTTGCGTGGTGCGAACAGGGGTTGTGGCTCGTTTTTGCGGCTGCCGGTGGAAGGTTGTGGTAAATTACCACCTTTTACCACCCCGGCGCACGTTACAAAAAGCAGGAAAAAGAGTGTGGTAATTGCCATTTTAGCCGCAGATGAAGCCAATTTTGCGACATTGCTTGACACGGGGTAGGGCTTGGGGCATAAGTGGGAAAAAGTGGTAACGAGTAGTAAAAAGTGGGAAATTGTGAAAAAACTGTTCACTAAAAGCCTTTCCCGCAGCCTTGACCCCAAGGGGCGACTCATGCTGCCGCCGGAATACCGCGATGGTCTCAACGCGGACGGCGGCTCTGGCACGTTTTGGCTTACCGCTTTTTACGGAAGGCTTGTTGGGTATCTGCCCGCCGACTGGGATCTGATTACCGAGCAGCTCTGTAGCATTCCCATGCCCTCGCCCCGGCTTTCGCACTTCAAAACAAAGGTCATGGGCCTGGCCCATGAGCTCGAACCCGATGCCCAGGGCCGGGTGCGCATCCCTCAGGTGCTCATGCACGAGGCGAAACTGCACAAGGACGTAATGCTGGTGGGCATGGCGAACAAATTTGAAATCTGGGATCAGGCCAGCTTCAACGCCCTGACGTTTGAGGACGTTTCCGAAGAGCTTTCGGGGCTTGGCGTCAATCTTAGCCTATAGGCCTGTCATGACAGAAATCTTGAACCATACTGCAGAACCCGTACGGCACGTGCCGGTGCTTCCTGCTGAAACGCTGGATGCCCTTTCTCCGCACGCTGGGGGCCGGTATCTGGATGGAACCCTGGGGCTGGGCGGCCACGCCTCGGCTGTGCTTGGCACTGCCCCCGATATCGAACTGTGCGGGCTTGACCGCGATGAAGATGCCATGGCTCTGGCAAAACAGAGGCTGGCGGTTTTTGGCAAGCGCGCACATTTTTTTCACAGCAATTACAGTGACTTTGCTGGCCCGTTGGCAGAGCTTGGCTGGGACAGGATAGACGGCGCGCTGCTGGATATCGGCGTTTCGTCCTTGCAGCTTGATGAAGCGGGGCGCGGCTTCAGTTTTATTGGCGACGGCCCCCTTGATATGCGCATGGACCAGAATTCTGGTCAGCCCTCGGCCTGGCACTGGGTGAACCGCGAGAGCTTTGCCAAGCTTAAGGAATGCATAGCCATGCTGGGTGAAGAACCCCAGGCAGGCCGCATTGCCCGTGTGATTGTTGAAGCGCGCCAAAAGGCCAGCATCGACACCACCGCAGAGCTGGCCGCACTGGTTGAAAAGGCCTATCCCGCCGCCTGGCGCGCCAAGGCCCGCCGTCACCCTGCCACGCGCACCTTTCAGGCGCTGCGCATGGCCGTAAATGACGAGCTGGGCGAGCTGCGCCGTTTTCTCGATGCCATTTTGGGCTATCTGCCCATTGGCGGCAGGCTTGCGGTAATCACGTTTCATTCGCTTGAAGACCGTATGGTCAAGCAGACCATGCGCTACTGGGCAGAGGGCTGCCGCTGCCCGCGCCATGTGCCGGTATGCGTGTGCCATCACCAGCCAGAGGTGCGCATTCTGTTTAAAAAACCCGTAACGGCAACGCCGGAAGAACTGGCCGTCAACCCGCGTTCAAGCAGCGCCAAGCTGCGCGCTGTGGAAAAAATAGCCGAGGCGACCGGGTCATGAAGCGCAATAATGCCATCGGCCAGCACGGCGGCAGAGGCTGGTTGCTGGCGCTGGTGCTGGGTGTGTTGAGCTGTATGGTTATGGGCCTTGTGCTTGTATGGAGCAACATCGAGCGCATGGACACAACCTATTTTATCAATATTCAGCAAAACACCGTTCGCGAACGCCAGGCCCTGAGGGCCAAGCTTGAAGTAGAACGTGAACGGTTGCTTTCTCCTTATGAGCTGCGCCGCAAGGCAGACGAGTTCGGCATGCGCGAACCCAAGCCCGGCCAGATCAGACGCATGGAAATACAGTAAAAACTCCGGATAATCTCCATGCCTGACCCGCATCGTCAGGCCCGGAAAAAGCCCGGCGTCATCACGGCGACGCCATGGTTGGAAATGCCATGTTCAAACTCAGCTCTCGCAAACGCAACGTATCCAGCGCAGCCCCCACGCGTGCTTCCAAGCCGCAGGCCAGCCGCAATGTGTCGTCAGACAGGCTTGCCGGCCTGAAGCCAGCCTGGGTGGGCAATGTGGACTGGGGCCGGGCCCGCATCAAGATGGTTGTCACCATCTTTTGCGTGCTTTGGGTCGGCCTGTGGGGGCGCGCATGGTATCTGCAAATGATGGAAGGCCCGCGCCTGGCCGAACGTGCGCGCAGGCAGCACACCGCCACAGAGCTGGTTACAGGCCGCCGGGGCATGATTTTTGACCGTAATGGACAGGTGCTTGCACGCAGTGTGGAAGCAAAGTCTGTCTACGCCCGCCCGCAGGACATTTCTGACTTTCAGGCCATGGCCAATACTCTTGGCCCCATTCTGGGCGTGGAACCGCAAAAGCTGTACGACGAACTGGCGCAGACCAAGCGCCGTTTTGTGTGGCTGAAGCGCAAGGTTGACGACTACACCGCCGAGGCTGTGCGCAAGGCCAATATCAACGGCATTGGCCTGAGCAAGGAATACGACCGTGTGTATCCCTTCAAGCACATGGCTGGTCAGCTGCTGGGCTTTGTGGGGCTGGACGACAAGGGGCTAGAAGGTCTGGAGCGTTCGCTCGATGGGCGTCTTGGCTGCATTCCCACCCGTCAGATCGTGCAGCGCGACGCCATGGGCCGCCGTTTTTATCTGCACGAGGAAGGTCAGAGCGAGCCGGTGGGCCAGGATTTGACCCTCACAATCGACATGCAGATGCAGTTTTTTGTGGAAGAAGCCGTTGCCCGTACCGTGCGCGAATACGATGCCCGCTGGGGCGGTGCTCTGGTGGTGGATGTGGCCTCTGGCGAAATTATGGCCTGGGCGCAGTATCCTTTCTTCAACCCCAACAACTACAAAGACTTTTCGCCGCTGGTGTACCGTAACAGGCTGGCTGCCGACGCGCTGGAGCCGGGTTCTACCTTCAAACCCTTTGTGATGGCGGCTGCCATTCAGGAGCACAAGGTCACGCCCAACACTCTCATCGACTGCGAGGGCGGCAAGTGGGTGGCCAAGAACTTCACCATCCGCGATACGTCGCGTCAGGGGATTCTGCCCGCCTCCAAGGTGCTGCGGTATTCCTCCAACATCGGCATGGCCAAGATCGGTTTGTCCATGGGCGCACCAACATTTTATAAATACTTGCATGCTCTGGGCTTTGGCCAGCGTACTGGCGTGCCCGTGTCTGAAAGCCGGGGCATTCTGCGCGCTCCCCGTGACTGGAGCGAGGTCGATATCATGTCCACATCGTTTGGGCAGAGTATTTCGGTTACCGGCCTGCAAATGGCACAGGGCTACCTGACCCTGCTCAACAACGGTGTGTACAAACCCCTGCGCCTCACGCGTGAAGACGGCGTGGTGGATGAAGTGCATCCCCGCGTGTACTCCGAAACCGCCGTGCGCGAAGTCATGCATATGATGCGCGATGTTGTTGAAGAAAGCGACGGTACGGGCAAACGCGCCCGTGTGGACGGCATTGATGTGGGCGGCAAGACCGGCACGGCACAGAAGGCCGACCACAGGTCTGGCACTTACGGCAGCAAGCGTCTGGCCTCGTTTGTGGGCTTTTTCCCCGCCGAAAAACCCAAGTATTTTGTGCTGGTGATGGTCGATGAACCCACGCGCAACCAGTTTGGCGGCGTGGTGGCCGCACCAGTGTTCAAGGAAGTGGCATCGCGCATGGTGACCTACACCGGCATGTTTAACGAAACCAAGATCGCCGAGGCGGAAAAGAAGGCCGCAACGGGCGAAGCACCAGTGGTAAAAACCCGCCAGCGCGGGCTCAAACTTGCGGTGCTGGATGCCCCCTATGTTGCCGAACCCAGAAAGGTTGACGCCCCGCAGCAGGCAGACGGCATGCGCCTGCCAGGGCATCTGGCCAAGGCGAGCAGCCGTGTACCCGATGTGATGGGCAAATCGGTGCGCAATGCGGTGGAACTGTTTGCCCGCGCCGGTGTTGTGCCAGAGCTCAAAGGCTCGGGCAGCAGAGTGATAAAGCAAAGCCCGGCGCCAGGGGTTGCCTGGCCTGAAGAAGGCAAGAATATCGAATACATTCTCTGGCTCTCAGAACGGTAAAATTGTCTGGTTGCTTCCGGCTGGCGCACGCGTCGCGCGCGGGGTTGCGGGTTGATAGGCGCGCGCCGCCGGAATAATTCAAGGGGCATAAGCCCCGGTTAGGAGTGAGGTTGGTATGGAACGGGAATTTGCAGCCCTTCTTGAACAGTGCAGACTCGGCGGCATTGAAGTGCGCGTTGATTCGCGTCAGGTATCCAGCGGCGACATTTTTGTTGCCGTGCCTGGCGTTAACGAAGACGGGGCCCGTTTTATTCCCGCCGCAGTGGCAGCTGGTGCTTCCATTGTTGTATGCCGCCCCGGTGGCGCGGAAGAAGCCGCAGCCCTTGCTGGCGGGTGCCGCGTGGTTCACCATTCTGACCCGCGTGAAGCCCTGTGGCGTCTGGCCGAGGCCCGCTGGCGCACCAGCGAGCTGCCGCTCAAGATTGTGGGCGTTACGGGAACCAACGGCAAGACCACCTGCTCCTACCTTCTTGAACAGCTTTTTGCGCAGGCCGGGCACAAGCTCGGTGTTATGGGCACTGTCAGCTATCGCTGGCCGGGGCATAACGAGGCTGCGCCCCTCACCACCCCCGATGCCCTGAGCGTTCACGCCATGCTGGCCGCCATGGCAAAGGCCGGCGTTGACGTGGCAGTGATGGAGGTTTCCTCGCACGCCATCGACCAGCAGCGGGTGTGCGGTGTGCCGTTTTCTGGCGCGGCCTTCACCAATCTGACGCAGGACCATCTTGACTATCACAAGAATATGGAGAGCTATTTTCAGGTCAAGGCCCGCCTTTTTCTGGAATTGCCGCGTCCCGACAAGGCCATGGCCGTCAATGCCGACGACCCCTGGGGCCGCCGCCTGCTCGAACTTTGCCCAACGGCCCTTTCATTCGGTCTGCAAAAGGGCGCACTGAACAAGCGCCACCTCTGGGGCGAGCTGCTTTCGGCCGGTACAGAAGGCTGCCACATGCGCATGCACCTTGAGGGCAGCAAGTGGGAGCTGCGCTCGCCGCTGGTGGGCGCGTTCAACGCATCAAATCTGCTGGCAGTGCAGGCCGTAGCTCTTGAGATGGGCATTGAACCCGATGCCTTCAAATCTCTAGAAAGTTTTACTGGGGTGAGTGGCCGCCTTGAAAGGGTTGAAAATCCTCAAGGACTTAACGTGTTTGTGGATTATGCCCACACTCCGGATGCCCTCGAAAACGTTTTGCAGGCCCTGCGCGGGGCTGGATTCAAACGCGTTGTTACGGTATTTGGCTGCGGCGGCAATCGTGACCGCACCAAGCGCCCGCTCATGGGTGAGGCCGTGGCCAAGTGGTCGGATGTGGCCGTGCTCACCTCTGACAATCCGCGTTTTGAAGAGCCGGAAGCAATTTTGCAGGATGTTCTGCCCGGCCTCAAGACCGCCCGCGAGGTGGTTGTAGAGGTTGACCGCCGCGAGGCGACCATCAAGGCCCTGAAAATGCTTGGCAAGGACGATGCCTTGCTTATTGCAGGCAAGGGCCATGAGGATTATCAGATCATCCAGGGTGTCAAACACCACTACAGTGACCAGGAAGTAGTTAGGGAGTTTTTGCATTGCGCCTGACCTACAATGAAATTGCCGCCCATCTGGGCCAATCCGCACTGGAGAGCGACCTCGAGCTGACTGTTGCCGTAACAGACAGCAGGGAAGCCGCACCCGGTGCGCTGTTTGTCTGCATACCCGGCAGCAGGGTTGACGGGCACGATTTTGTGCCTGCGGCGGTGTCGCTTGGCGCTTCGGCCATTCTGGCCTCCAGAGCCTTGCCCGATGCGGGCGTGCCTGTGCTGCTGGTTGAAGATACCGTCAAGGCTCTTGGCAGCATCGCGGCCCTGTGGCGCGACAAAACCCGCGCCAAAGTTGTGGGTGTAACCGGCACTGCTGGCAAGACCACTCTCAAGGAAGTTCTGGCACAGGTGCTCTCCGTGCGGGGCAAGACCGCAAAAAATGCCCTGAACAACAACAACCAGATCGGCATGCCCCGCGCCATGCTCGCCACCGATGGCGACGAGGATTTTTGGGTCATGGAGGCTGGCATCAGCCACGAGGGCGACATGGAAGAACTTGCTTCCGTGCTGCGGCCCGATATTGGCCTTATTCTCAATGTGGGAGCGGGACACACCGAAGGGCTTGGCAAAAAAGGCGTTGCCTGGCACAAATCGCGCCTGCTCGCCAATCTGGCCCCCGGCGGCATTGGCCTAGTCTGCGCCGATTATCCCGATCTTGTGCGCGATGCCAGGGCAACCGGGGCCGAGCTGCAATTTTTCAGCGCCACGGGCAGAGCGGTGCAGTACAGGGCTTCGTATGCCGGGCCTGCACCCGCTGCCGAGTCTGTTCCGGCTGCCGAGTCTGCCACGCCGGGCACAACTGATGCGCCCGACGACCGGCGCGGCCTTTACCACCTCTGGCTTGACGGTACGCGCTGCGTGGTGACTGCCCCCTTCAGGGGCGAATACGGGGCAGAAAACGTCATTGCCGTGGCGGCGGTGGCGCATCTGCTTGGTCTCAGCAATGCCGAAATTGCCCAGGGGCTGGCACAGAGCAGCCTGCCGGTGCAGCGCTTTAACCAGACGCGCGTTGGCCAGTGGCTGTTGATTGATGATACCTACAATGCCAATCCGCTCTCCATGCGCCGCATGCTTGATGCTGCGGCAGAACGCGCCGCCGGACGGCTTTTTGTGCCTGTGCTTGGCGAAATGCTTGAGCTCGGTTCGCAGGCGGCAGAAGAGCACGAGGCCCTTGGCCGACATTTGGCAGACCTTAAGCCTGCGGCAATATTCTGGAAAGGCGGCCACGGCGAAAATATTCGCGCGGGGCTGACCTGTGGGGGCTATACAGGCCCATGGTTCGAGGTGTATGACGCTGCGGCTTTTGCATCTGAATGGGCACAACTGGTGCAGGGTGCATTTGCGGCCAACAAAACCGGTGGCGTCATGCTTTTCAAGGGTTCCCGGGGCAACAGGCTGGAATGTCTGCTGCAAACGCTTACCGGGCCGGAAGCCGTGCGGGGCTGAAGGCGATAATCGGCAGTGCTGCCTGCGGGCGGCTGGTAACACGGTCTGCGCACGACCATAAGCACGGATTAGCTGCATGTTTTATAATCTCTTTGTCCCCCTTGCGTCCGAATGGACGGTACTCAACGTTTTTCGGTACATCAGCTTCCGCTCGTTGGCCGCGCTCATCACTGCACTTGTGCTTTCCATATTCATTGGCCCACGTTTCATTGCCTGGTTGCGCAGCCTCAAGTGCGGCCAGTATATTCATGAAGACGTGGCCGCCCATGCCTGCAAGGCAGGCACGCCCACCATGGGCGGGCTGCTGATGCTGTTTACCCTTTCCATCAGCCTGCTCTTGTGGTCAGACCTTAATAATCCTTACATCTGGCAGGTATTTTTTGTTTTTGCCGGTTTTGGCGCTGTGGGTTTTTGGGACGACATGACCAAGCTGCGGCACCACAAGAACAAGGGTATTTCTGGCAAGGCAAAAATGTCCGGGCAGCTTGTCGTGGCCTGTGCCGCCATGGTGCTGCTCTATGTCAACCCCGATTACAGCAGCAAGCTGACCATTCCTTTTCTCAAGGAAGTCACGTTTGATCTTGGCTGGTTCTATCTGCCTTTTGGCGTATTTGTGATGGTGGCTTCTTCCAATGCCGTCAACCTCACAGACGGACTCGACGGGCTCGCCATTGGCCCCTCCATTGTGGCCTGCCTTGTTTTTTCGATATTTATCTATATCACCGGCAACGCCCGTTTTGCAGGGTATCTGCTGTTGCCCTACATGCCCGGCGTGGGCGAGGTAACTGTATTTTGTGCCGCCCTCGTGGGCGCAGGCCTCGGCTTTTTGTGGTTCAATGCCTATCCCGCACAGGTCTTTATGGGTGATGTGGGTTCGCTTTCGCTTGGCGGCGTGCTGGGGTATCTGGCCTTGCTGTGCAAGCAGGAGCTTGTTCTCTCTGTGGTGGGCGGCCTTTTTGTGGCCGAAACTCTCTCGGTCATCCTTCAGGTGGGGTATTTCCGCTGGTCTGGCGGCAAAAGAATTTTTCGCATGGCTCCCTTGCACCACCATTTTGAGCTCAAGGGTGTGCCCGAATCTAAAATCATCATCCGGTTCTGGATAACTTCCATCCTGTTGGGCCTTGTGGCGCTTTCTGTTCTCAAGCTGCGCTGAGGAGAAAGGATATGGCACTGGAAAAAAATCGTGGCAGGCGCATTACCCCTGGCGAACTGGCCGTTGTTGTGGGAGCAGGACGCTCTGGCATCGCGGCTGCCCGCCTGTTGAGCCGCGCCGGAGCAAAAGTTAGGCTGCTGGACAGCAACATCAAGGCCTTGGCGGGGCGAGAATCGCTCGCTACCGAGCTGGCTGCGCAGGGCATTGAAGTGCAGCTGGGCGAACACATTGCCGGTCAGTTTGCTGGGGCAGCATTTGTGGTTCCCAGCCCCGGCATGCCGGTAGCCAGGCTTGAGGGTTTGGTGGACACCCAGGTTTCGGAAATTCTGGCAGAAATGGAACTGGCCTGGCGCTATCTGGACGACGAGCCAGTGCTGGCCATAACCGGAACCAGCGGCAAAACCACCACGGCATCTCTGGCGGCAGCCATGCTGCACGAACAGGGGTATGCCGTGTTTCTAGGCGGCAATATTGGCACGCCGCTCTCAGAATATGTGCTGGGCGGCAAAAAAGCCGATGTGCTGGTGCTTGAAGTTTCGAGCTTCCAGTTGCAGTGCTGCACAACATTTTGCCCGCGTGCGGGCATACTGCTCAACATTACACCCAATCACCTCGATTACCACAAGGACATGGCCGAATACACCGAGGCCAAGTTCCGTCTTTTCCGCTGCCAGAGCGAGGAAGACCTGGCTGTGTTTGGCGAAGAGCTGCGCAGTGAGGTTGCCCATCACAACATCAAGGCGCGCAAGGTTTTTGTGCAGGCCACAGACCGTTTTTCCGGCAGCTGCCTGATGGGTTCGCATAACCGCATCAATGAAGAAGCGGCATGGCAGGCCTGCCGCCTGTTTGGAGTGACCGAAGCCAGCGCCGCCAGAGCGGTGGAGCGTTTCAAGCCCCTGCCGCACCGGCTTGAAAAAGTGGCGGAGCGCAAGGGCGTGCTGTACGTCAACGATTCCAAGTGTACCACTGTTTCGGCCCTTAAGGTGGCGCTTGAGGCTCTTGACCGCCCAGTGCGGCTGTTGTGCGGCGGCAAGTTCAAGGGCGGCGATCTGGCCGGTCTGGCTGATCTGCTGCGGGCCAAGGTGCAGGAAGTTGCGCTGTTTGGGGCCAGCCGCGAGCATTTTGAAAAGGCCTGGCAGGGTATTGTGCCCATGAGCTGGCACGAAACCATGGAACCAGCGGTGCGCTATGCCACGGCAAATGCTGCCAGTGGTGATGTGGTGCTGCTTGCTCCCGCAACCTCAAGCTACGATCTGTACAAAAACTACGAGCAGCGCGGTGATGACTTTAAGCGCATTGTGGGCCTGCTGCCATGAAGAATCTTTTGAGCGGTAAAAAGGCAACGCCCAAGGTCAACAGTGCCATGGCCAGGGCTACGGAAGAAGGGCCGTTTGCGCCTTTTGACTGGTGGCTCTTTACCATCATGCTGGTCATACTTTCCATCGGGCTTGTGATGGTGCTCTCGGCCAGCGGCATTGTGGCCGAGCAGGTCAATGGCGACAAATACTACTTTTTCAAACGGCAGGTCATCTTTGCCATGGGCGGCGGCGTGGCCCTGTGGGGTGCGGCCCTTTTGCCGAGGCACTGGCTGTACCGCATGCAGTACCCGGCCCTGTTCATAGCGCTGCTGTTGCTGCTGGTGACGCTGTCGCCGCTCACCCCCGCCATCAACGGTGCAAAGCGCTGGATTCCGCTGGGCTTTATTTCCATTCAGCCCATGGAATTCGTAAAAATCGCGCTGGCCTTGTATCTGGCCTATTTCATGAGTTCCAAGCAGGAACTTATCAAGACTTTTAGCCGGGGCGTTATTCCGCCTTTTGCCGTTACGGGGCTGTTCTGCTTTTTGCTGCTGCTGCAACCCGACTTTGGCAGCGCCGTTGTTCTGGCGAGTATTCTGTTTTTTATGTGCGTGGCCGGCGGCACGCGGTTTATCTATCTGTTTTTCTCGGTGGCGCTGGCCTGCGGCGGTGCAATGGCGCTGGCCATTTCTTCTCCCTACCGACTGCGCCGTCTGCTGGCTTTTCTTGATCCTTTTCAGGATGCCCACAACACGGGCTACCAGCTTGTGCAGTCGTTGCTGGCCATCGGTTCGGGCAGTTTTTTTGGCGTGGGCGTGGGGGCCAGCAAACAGAAGATGTTTTATCTGCCTGAAGCGCACAACGACTTTATCATGGCCGTGCTTGCAGAAGAAATGGGCTTTGTGGGCGTGAGCTTTGTGATGATTCTGTTTGCCCTGCTTTTCTGGCGCTGCTACAGAATTATTCAGGGGCAGCGCAATCTGCGCGACCGCTTTACCGCATTTGGCATCACAACCATTCTTGCCATGGGCTCGGTCATGAACCTGGCCGTGGTTATGGGTGTGGCCCCGCCCAAGGGCGTGCCCATGCCCCTTATGAGTTACGGCGGCAGTAATCTTTTGGCCACCATGCTGTGCGTGGGCCTGCTTATGAATTTTTCAAGAACGGCGGACACATGGACAACATCCTCCTGACAACCGGCGGCACTGGCGGGCATATTTTTCCGGCATTGGCTGTGGCAGAGGAATTGCGGCGTCGCAATCCCAATGCCAACTTGCTGTTTGTGGGTTCGCTGTACGGGCCTGAAGAAAGACTGATGCGTCAGGCGGGCATTCCTTTTGAAGGCCTGCCCGTGCGCGGTCTGCTGGGGCGCGGCTTCAAAGCCGTGGGCGCTGGTGCGCAAATGGCCCTGGCCGTTGCCAAGGCTGTGGGCATCATTCGCCGGTTCAAGCCCGATGTTGTGGCTGGTTTTGGCGGTTACGCCGCCTTTGCGCCCATGCTTGCGGCCCGTTTGATGGGCGTGCCGGGCGTGCTGCACGAGCAGAACGCCATTGCCGGGGCCAGTAACCGCTTTTTGGCCCGTGTAGCGCGGCGGGTGTGCATTTCGCTGCCCAACACCAGCGGTTTTGACATGAAAAAATGCGTGTTCACCGGCAATCCCGTGCGGGCTGCCGTTACAGCCGTGGGCCAGATCAGCCGTCAGCGTCAGAGCCGCCGCCTGCTTGTGGTGGGCGGTTCGCAGGGTGCGCACGCGCTCAACGCCTTTATGCTGGAAAATCTGGCTGAATTTCGTGGTGCCGGGGTGGAAATTCGCCACCAGACAGGTATCACCGACGAGGGCAGCGCGCGTGCGGCCTATATGGCTGCGGGCTATGCCCCAGAATGCGTTTCTGCCTTTATTGACGACATGGCCGGGGCCTATGCCTGGGCCGATGTGGCTTTGTGCCGCGCCGGGGCCAGCACAGTGGCGGAGCTTTGCGCTGCCGGTCTGCCCTCGGTTCTCGTTCCCTTTCCCCATGCCATTCATGACCACCAGACCCGCAACGCCGAAGTGCTGACCCGCAGCGGGGCAGCCGTGCTTGTGCCCGAGGGGCGCATGGCCGTGCAGCACATGTCGGACATTCTGTTGCGGCTTTTGACCATGCCAGGCGAACGCGAGCCCATGGCGGCGGCAGCACTTTCTGCTGCCCGGCCTGATGCGGCGGCACGTGTGGTAGCCGTTCTGGAAGAAACAGCGTAATTCAACGGACCGGGTGCAGACAGCCTGCGCCCGGCAGCGATATTTGCGGGAAAATTCAACCCTCCAAATTATCTAGACTTTTTTTAAAGGTATAGCATGAACAGCAAGATTCGGCGTATTCATATGGTTGGCATTGGCGGCGCGGGCATGAGCGGCATTGCCGAGGTTCTTCTCAATCAGGGCTACGAGGTATCTGGCTCGGATATGAGTGATTCTGCCGTGGTGCGTCATCTTCGTGAGCTTGGCGCGCATGTGGCCGTGGGCCACGCTGCGGAAAATGTGGGTGACGTGCAGGTGCTGGTAAAATCCACCGCCATCAGCGACGAAAATCCCGAGCTGGTTGAAGCCCGCCGCCGCAGCATAGCCATTATTCCGCGCGCCGAAATGCTGGCCGAACTCATGCGCCTGCGCCAGGGCATTGCCATTGCAGGCACGCACGGCAAAACCACTACCACATCCCTTACGGCCTCCATATTTGATACGGCGGGCCTCGACCCCACGGTTATCATCGGCGGCAGGCTCAACGCCTACGGAACCAACGCCCACCTTGGGCATGGCGAATATCTGATAGCCGAAGCCGACGAGTCGGACGGTTCGTTTTTGTGCCTTCTGCCCATCATCAATGTGGTCACCAATGTGGACGAAGACCACCTCGACCACTACAAAACCCGTGCGGGCATTGATGAAGCCTTTGTGGAATTCATGAACAACGTGCCCTTTTACGGCCTTAACATCGTTTGCGGCGACGACCCCGGCGTGCGCGCGCTGCTCTCGCGCGTCAAGCGCCCCGTGCTTACCTATGGCTTTGCCGAAGACAACGTGCTGCGTGCCGTGCCGCTCGAATGCGGGGTTCGCAACAATTTCGAGGTCTGGCGCAGCGGCCAAAAGCTTGGCAATGTCAGCCTGCCCCAGCCGGGGCGTCACAACATGCTCAATGCGCTTGCGGCCATTGGCGCGGCCATGGAAGTGGACATCAGTTTTGAAAAATGCATAGAGGGCCTCAACGGATTTGGCGGCGTGGGGCGTCGGTTTGAATTCAAGGGTGAAAAGGGCGGCGTAACCGTGGTTGACGACTACGGGCATCACCCGGCAGAAATCGCGGCCACGCTGGCCACGGCGCGTCAGGTTTTTCCCGGGCGGCGCATAGTGGCGGCATTTCAGCCGCACCGTTTTAGCCGCACACAGGCTCATTTTGGCGAATTCTGCAAGGTTTTTGACAATGTGGACCAGCTGCTGCTCACCGAAATTTATGCTGCTTCCGAAAAGCCCATTCCTGGTGTTTCGGGCCAAAGCCTCGCCCAGGGCATCCGCCAGGTTTCGACCACACCTGTTGAGTATTTTCAGACTCTTAGTGACGTTGCGGCAGCCTTGCACGGTATTTTGAAAGAAGGCGATGTGCTGCTTACCCTTGGCGCTGGCAGCATTACCCGCCTTGGCCCCGCATGGCTTGAAGGTCAGAGCCATGCGTGAGATGCCCGCACCCTTTCTTGCCCCCCGCACCACGCTGCGCATAGGCGGAACCGCCATTGCGGAGCTTGTGCTTGAGAGGAGGGAAGACCTTGATCTGCTACCCGATAAGCTGAAGGCTCTTGGCGGCAAGCCTCTGGTTTTGGGCGCAGGCAGCAATATTCTTGCCCAGGACGGAGAATTGCCCCTGGTGTTGATACGGCCCTTTTTCAACGATGGGCCGCAGATTGTGGGCGAGCATGAGGGAAAAATTCTTGTGCGGGCCGGGGCTGGCGTTCCCATGGCGCGGCTGTTGCGTTTTTGCGCGGTCAACGGCCTCAGCGGGCTTGAAGGGCTGGTGGGAATACCCGGCAGTGTGGGCGGGGCAGTTGCCATGAATGCGGGCTCGCACGGTACTGAAACCTGCAAGAACATTTATACTATTCAGGCATTTGTTGATAACACCATTCAACGCATCAGCGTTGATGCACTGCAATACGGCTATCGTACCCTTCGTATCAACGGGAAAAAGAATGATTTTATCGTCTTGGAAGCCACATTTGGCTTGACCGTGGGTGAAAGGGATGGCATCTGTAATTGCATGCGTCACAACTTTTTTAAGAAAAAGTCTAAACAACCTGTGACGGCCTGGAGCGCGGGGTGTGTGTTCAAAAATCCCTCGCCAGAGATATCTGCCGGAAGGCTGCTTGATGAAGCAGGTTTTAAGGGCAGAAAGCTTGGGGGGATGGCTTTTTCAACCCTGCATGCAAATTTTTTGATTAACGAAGGCAAGGGCAGCGCCACAGCCGCCCTGGCTCTGTTGCAAGAGGCCCGGGATGCTGTGCGGCAACGGTTCGGCATTGAGCTTGAGCCGGAGGTCAGGATAGTGCCATGCCCCTTGCCCTGAAAAAAAATAGCCGAAAAGCCCGCAATTCCTACACCCGGTCATCTGCCCCGGCCAAAAAAAGCGGCGGCAGCAGCAATTCTGGGATTCGGGTTGGGGGAATTCTAGCGGCGATTTTCAAGAGGCTCAGGGGTTTTAGCGGCCTCAAAAGCCTGGCGGCCCTTACGGTGCTGCTGGCCGGTTTCGGTTTGATTATTGCGGGGGTCTGCTATTCATCGCTGTGGCTCTACAACAAGGCCATAACAAGCGATTTTTTCACAACCCGCCATGTGGATGTGACAGGCAATGTGCGGCTTTCGCATGATATGGTGCTGCAATACGGTGGCATTCGCGAGGGCGACAACAGCCTTGCCGTCAGCATCGCCAAGGTTGAACGAAATTTACGCAAAACGCCCTGGGTAGAAGAAGCCTCGGTCAAGCGGCTGCTGCCCGACAGGTTTGTGATCAGGCTCAAGGAACGTTTGCCTTCATTTTGGGTTCACAAGGACGGGGTGCTCTATTACGCCAACGAGCTTGGCGAATTGATTGCCCCGGTGGAAAGCAAAAATTTTCTTTCGCTGCCCACCCTGCGTGTTGACCCGGGAGCGGAAGATGCGCTGCCTTATCTGACGCGTCTGATGAAGGGCATGCAGAGCGGTTTGTTGCCCGTTGAAGCGGGGGCTGTTTCGTCTGTTAGCGTAAGCCCCGGCAAAGGTATTGAAATTTATCTCGAAGATAGGGAAATGCGGCTTTCCATCGCTACAGACGATTGGGAAGGCAATCTTTCCCGGTTAAGTCTGACCCTGGGCGATCTGGCCCGCAGACACGAGCTGCGCAATGTACGCGAGATTCGTTCTGTTAACGGCAATGTTTGGGTTCTACTTAACCAGCCAGCGTAAAAAAACTTGCGGCATCTGCCCCAGGGCGTGCCGTTGCGACCCGGAGACAGGCGTTTTGAGGAGAATGGCATGAATAAATCCGAGCTCATCGTTGGCCTCGACATCGGCACCACAAAGATATGCGCTGTGGTGGGGGAATTGTCGGAGTCGGGTCTTGTAGATGTGGTGGGCATCGGAACCAGTGTTTCTACTGGTTTGCGCAAGGGCGTGGTGGTCAACATAGAGCAGACCGTCCAGTCCATCCGCAAGGCTGTGGAAGACGCAGAGCTCATGGCTGGCTGCGAGATTCACTCTGTGTACGTGGGCATCGCTGGCAGTCACATTATGGGTATCAACAGCCACGGTGTCATTGCCGTCAAGGGCGGCGAGGTCGCGCAGCGCGATATCGAACGTGCCCTTGATGCAGCCAGAGCTGTTGCCATTCCTGCCGACCGTGAAGTTATCCATATTCTGCCGCAGGAATATATAGTTGATAACCAGCGTGGCATTGCCGACCCGCTCGGCATGGCTGGTGTGCGCCTTGAGGTCAAGGTTCACATTGTGACCGGCGCGGTTTCTTCTGCGCAGAACATTGTGCGTTCGTGCCACCGCAGCCAGCTTGAAGTGGCCGATATTGCCCTTGAATCGCTGGCCTCTGCCAAGGCCGTGCTGACTGAAGAAGAACGCGAAATCGGCGTTGCCCTGGTTGATCTTGGCGGCGGCACCACCGATATTGCCGTTTTTGCCAACGATGCCATCAAACACACTGCTGTTTTGGCTCTTGGCGGGCAAAACCTCTCCAACGACATTGCCTTTGGCCTGCGCACACCTATTGCTTCTGCCGAAAAAATCAAGCTCAAATACGGCTGCGCGCTTGCCGACCTTGTTCGTAACGACGAATTTATCGAGGTTCCCAGTGTGGGCGGGCGCGAACCGCGCCGCCTCTCGCGCCAGGTGCTGGCCGAGATATGCGAACCCCGCATGGAAGAAATTCTCTACCTTGTTGATCAGACCCTCGTGCGCTCTGGCTACAAGGACATGATAGGCGCTGGTGTTGTGCTTACGGGCGGCACGTCGCTTATTGAAGGCTGCCAGGAACTGGGCGAGCAGATTTTTAATCTGCCCACGCGCATTGGCTACCCGCGTAACATCGGGGGGCTCAAGGATGTGGTCAACAGCCCCAAGTTTTCTACCGCTGTTGGCCTGTTGCGCTACGGTGCGGAAAAAGAACTTTCCGGGCAGAAAAAATTTACCACACGTAGCGAAAGCGGCGTTTTTGACGGCGTGCTTTCGCGCATGAAAAAGTGGTTTGCGGACATTTCATAACAACCTCAAGCGGGCATTTGAGGATAGCACAGAGGAGAGGTGCAATGGCTCAGTCTATCGTTGATGATATCGATACCTCGTTGGCCAGCAATGCCAAGATTAAAGTTATTGGCGTAGGTGGCGGCGGCGGTAACGCTGTGCAGAACATGATTGCCTCTGGCCTGCGCGGAGTGCAGTTTGTTTGCGCCAACACCGATGTGCAGGCGCTGAACAAAAACGGCGCCTCCGTAAAGGTGCAGCTGGGCGAAAAGCTTACCAAGGGTCTTGGCGCTGGTGCCAACCCCTCCATTGGCCGCGAGGCCGCTGTGGAAAGCGTGGGCAGCATTCGTGAAGCCATCGGCGATGCCGACATGGTTTTTGTTACCGCAGGCATGGGCGGCGGAACCGGCACTGGCGCGGCCCCCGTGGTTGCCCAGGCTGCCAAGGAAATGGGCGTGCTTACCGTGGGCGTTGTGACCAAGCCCTTCAGCTTTGAAGGTGCCAAGCGCAAGCGCGCTGCCGAAGCCGGGCTTGAAGAGTTCAAGCAGCATGTGGACTGCCTGATCACCATTCCCAACGACCGCCTGCTTGCCTTTGCTCCCAAGAAGGCACCTTTCTCCGAAATGCTTCAGAAGGCCAACGACGTGCTGTACTATGCCGTCAAGGGTATCTCTGACGTGATCGTGGGCGAAGGCCTCATCAACCTTGACTTTGCAGACGTGCGCACCACCATGGCCGAGGCCGGTATGGCCCTTATGGGTACTGGCATTGCCTCTGGCGAAAACCGTGCCCGCGAGGCTGCCCAGCGCGCCATCATGAGCCCGCTGCTTGAAGATGTTTCGCTCGAGAGCGCCAAGGCGGTTCTTTACAACATCACCGCGCCCACCGACATCACTGCCGACGAAATTGCCGAAATCGGCGACATCATCGGCGATGCCACGCCCGAAGAAGCCAACATCATCTTTGGTGTTGTGTTTGACGATAACATTGGTGACGAAATTCGCCTCACCGTTATTGCCACCGGTATTGATTCGCCCCAGGCCATCCAGCCCGTGCAGGCTCCTGCTGCCACGGTTACCAACTTCCGCAAGCCCGGCCCCGATGCTGTTGTTGCCGAATCGCGCCGTTCCAATTCGCGTCTTTCGCAGCAGGGCATGATGGAAGAGCAGGAGCGTATGGAATCGCGCTTGCCGCAAACTTCGCGCCGTGCGGAAGTTGAACGCTGGTATGATGAAAAAAGCAATGTTCCTACGTACTTGCAAAAGCGTGAAGTCATTGGTCAGTCGCGCCGCCGTCAGCACAATCCCGGCCACGAAGACTTCACCTATGATGAAGAAGATTTTGAAATTCCTACCTTCATCCGCACTCAGGCCGACTAGTAACTAGTTGCCTGCGTGCCGGGGACAAAAACTGTTTTGTCCACAGAAGAAGGCTCATGATTTTCAGGGCTTGCCTCTTCGGCCCTGAAATGCCCGCCGGGAGGCCCATTGGGGGCCTCCCAGAGCGGGGCGTGAATGTCCGCATTTATGCCGCAAGCCCCCGTGGATTGCGGCTTTTTTTATTGCTGATTGTGCTGCTGAGATTGCTGGCAGAAGTGTGCGTGGTGCTGGTTAATGACTCTGTTGCCGTAATTGCGGGGTGGTTTGCATGAATTTCAGGCAGGTTCTGACAATTTTGCGTGATCTGTTCATGCCCCAGCCTCGCAATTCTTGCCCGCATTGCGGCGGCATACGTTGCATCGGTGCATGCCAGTTTAACGACAAACAGCCACTGCCCGTAAATGATCTTGAAAAACCTCTGGCAGATTCCGCGCTGAAATCCGGGGCTGCTCCTCAGTCTGGGTGCGAGCCCGCTGGGAGAGATACAACGGCGGAATCAGTCAAGAATCAGAAATAGTACTGTGAATTCAGGCCAAAAAAAAGCCGCTGTGGATACAGCGGCTTTTTTTGCGGGAAATTTGTGGTCTACCAGCGGCGGGGCGCGGGGCGACGTTCTTCAGCCTGGTTGATACGCAGGGTGCGGCCGCCGAAATCAACGCCGTTCAGGGCTTCGATGGCCTTGTGGGCGTCGGCTTCGTCCATTTCGACAAAGCCAAAGCCACGGGGACGGCCCGTTTCGCGGTCCATGATGAGCTTGACGGAAAGGGGATCGCCGTAAGGGGCAAAAAGGGCTTCAACGCCTTCCTGGGTAGCGGAAAAGGGCAGGTTGCCGACATAAATGGAAACAGCCATAAAGACTCCGTTGTTGAGGTGGGTAAACTTTCCGCTTGAAGCCTTACCCACGCAAAGTCTCTGGCAAAAAGAAATACAGCACCCTATGAATAATGGCGAACACTACTGTCATGCGCCAATGTCGTCAAGGGGTATCTGCAACGGCAACTATCTTGATTGCCAAACCAATTAATACAACTGAACTACTAGTGTTATGTTGGGCTTTATAGAGCCCATGTGATTAACATGGGTTTTAACAAAAAGGCATTTAGGTATGAATTGGTTGCCTTGAACTGCAAAAGGCCGGGGTTACCGGCCTTTTTGACAGCAAGTTTTAGATGGCCTGCGTCTTTTTCTTTGCAGAGGGCTTCTTTGCCTTGGCAGGAGCCTTGGCAGAGGCCTTTTTTGCTTTGGCAGGGGCCTTGACCTTACTGGCCTTGGGCGCCTTGGTTCCACTTGCAACAGCCGGGGCAGTGTTTGCAGCATTGGCTTCAGTGCTGATCCAGCAGGGGGCGGTGATCAACGAAAGAGCCATGGCGGCCAAAAGGAGCTTTTTCATGTTATTATCCGTTTCTTCTGGTTATGCCACATTCACAACAATATGGCTGTACGTCTATGGCATGAGCTGCGACGCGACGCAATAACTAATTTGCGCCTACGCAGCCGGGCATTTGCGGGCATTTTTTACAGTGCCCTTATTACAGTTGCTTCAGGTGTTGTGCGCCTGGGATAATGTTGACAAAAATACACCTTGAATGCTCTAACAAAATGCTGTGCTGCAAGGTTTGCCAAGTTTGCTGCCGCTGGCTGCGGATGGCTTGAAGTGCCTGCCTGCTCACGGCTTGCAGCATGTTGCCACACCCTTGGCTGGGGTGCATTTTACCCACCTATTACCCAAAGAGTGGACATGGCTTTTTTTGCCTCAAGAGACGTTAAGACAACGTTAGTATGCCCAACATGCGGCGCGCCCCTGCACATAGCCCGTACCTGTCACGAGGTGTACATGCACTGCCCGGCCTGCAAGGCCCAGTTTCCGCTTCAGGATTACATTCGTCAGGCAGACGAAGCCATGGAGCATTTTTTGGAAAACGTGTACTGCAATCGCATCTAGGGCTGTCTGCCTGCGCTTTGCTGTTTCTGCCCGCAGCCAGACATATGGCGCGCAAGGGCTTTTGCGGCCACACTGCCGCTGGCCCAGGCCCAGTGCAGATTATAGCCACCCAGCAGGCCGGTAACGTCCAGCAGTTCGCCCACCACAAACAGGTTTTCCCGCACACGGCTGCGCATGGTTTTGGGGTCTACTTCGTCGGTATTAACACCGCCGCAGCAGGCCTCTGCCTTTTTGAGCCCTGCTGTGGAGCTCGGCGTTATGCTGTGCTTTTGCACTGCTTCCACAATGGCTTGCCGCGCCGCGCGCGAAAGTTCCGCTGCCTTGCGCCGTGCCCATTCCTGCGGCAGCAGGGCATCCACAAGGCGTTGCGGCAGATGCCGGGCCAGCAGGGCCCTGGGTGTCTGCTTGCCGGTCTGGGGCGCATCAAGCAGGGCAGCAATATCCAGTGAAGGTAAAAAGTTCAGTGTCAGTGCCATTTCCTGGTTCCAGTACAGTGATGCCTTGAGCGCGGCCGGGCCGCTGAGGCCATCGTGGGTAAAGAGCAGATCGTCCTGCCAATGGTGCTGGCCCAGAGTGATGCCAACCGGCAGGCTGATGCCCGTGAGGTTCAGCAGGGGCGACCCTTCGGCAAGCTTAAGCGGCGCAAGGGCGGGGCGGGGCGGAATGACGCCGTGTCCCAGTTCTGCCGCCAGCCGAAAGCCCGCACCGCTGCCGCCAGCCTGCGGCCAGGCAGGGCTGCCCAGGGCCAACACCAGCGTCTTGCCGCGCCACGTACCGCGTTCTGTCTGAACGCTGAAGCCATCGGCAAGGGGCTGCACCCCTGTTACCGCAGTGTTGCAGGCCATGTGGCAGCCGTTTTTGAGGCAGTCGTCCACCAGAGCCCGCACCAGCCGTTGTGCAGAAACTGTCAGAAACAGTTGTCCGTGTGAGCGTTCTTCAAAGGGCAGATTCCACGCACGCACAAGGCGCAGCATGTGCTCTGGCGTAAAGGCCTTGAGCGCGGGCGCGCAAAAGGCGTTGCCACTGCTGCCGTCACAACGGTAATCACGCGGGCCAACCGTGCGGTTGGTAAAATTGGCCTTGCCGCCGCCGCTTACGGCCAGCTTGCGCCCCGGCACAGGCCCACGCTCAAGCAGCACGACGCTCAGGCCGCTAGCGGCTGCTTCGCGTGCGCACATAAGCCCGGCTGCGCCTGCCCCCAGTATAAGCACATCGGCGCTTGTGGGCCCGGTATAGGCGCTGCCCCGTTGCACAGCGGGGCGCTTGCCGGGGTTTGCATCTGCGGGCGCGGCCTTGCCGGATTGGGCGGGCATGTTTGCGGCGGCTTTATGATTGCGGTCATCAGCGTTAGGGGTGGCCCGGTTGGGCTCTGCCTGGGCAAAGGCCTGGCGTGCCGGATTTGACAGAAATTTACGCGCGGCGCTATTTTGTGGGGCTTTGTTGTGCATGTGGCGAAGGTATACGAGGCTCTGGCGGCTGCCAAGCCCTGTTTGATGGCAAAATGCCCGTGTGTGCAGTCTGGTTCAAAGCGTGTGCCCATACCCTCGTGCGTGGTCTGCCAAAACATTCATTTCAACAGAGAGTAGCATGCCTGTTTTTGCTTCTTCATACAGAGCGCCGTGGTATGTGCGCAATGGTCATGCAAATACCATGTGGCCGGTTCTGTTTCGTGAGCATCCTGCTGTTGCTTCTGCAATGCAGCGGGTGCGTATTGATACGCCTGACGGCGATTTTCTCGATGTAGATCAGCATCCGGCCTGCGCTGCTGGCGGGGCAGAAAAGCCTTTTGGCCAGGGGCGCGGCATTGCAGTGGTTTCGCATGGGCTGGAGGGCAACAGCCGCCGCAAATATGTGCTTGGCATGACCAACACCCTGCGCGCCGCAGGGTTTGATGTGCTGGCCTGGAACATGCGCTCGTGCTCTGGCGAGAGCAACCGCACGGCGCGTCTGTACCACATGGGCGAAACAGAAGACCTTGCAACCGTGGTGCGCCATGCCGAACAGTTTGACAGGCCCGTGCTGCTGGTGGGTTTCAGCATGGGCGGCAACCAGATTTGCCGGTATCTGGGCCGGGGGCCCGTATCACCGCAGATAAGGGCGGCTGTGGCTGTTTCTGTACCCTGCGATCTGGCCGCTGCTGCTCCTGTGATGGATGGCCCCGCCTGCCGCATCTATATGGAGTATTTTTTGCGCACCCTGCGTAAAAAAGTGCGCGAAAAGGCCGAGCGTTTTCCTTCATATCCATCGGTGGAAGGCGTGGATAAAATCCATACATTTGCCGAATTTGACGAGCGTTTTACCGCTCCGGCCTTTGGTTTTGCCTCTGCGCGTGACTATTGGCAAAAAAACACCGTGCTGCCCGATCTGCCGCATATCTCAGTGCCAACCCTGCTGCTTATGGCAGCGGATGACCCGTTTTGCGCGCCTTCGTGTTATCCGTGGAAGGCCGCAGAGCAGAGCGCACACCTACATCTGGAAGTTGCACCGCACGGCGGGCATGTGGGATTTGTGCAGCAGAAAGGCGAGTACTACAGCGAGCAACGCGCGCGCGAGTTTGTGCAGATGCTGGTGGAACGCGGTATTTTTTAGACATCCGTGCGGCATGTCCGATGGGAACTGCGGAGCCGCGCCATGCAAAAGGCATGGGCCGGGCTGCGTTGCCGTGGCACTGTCAGTTCTTTTTCTGCTCTGCCAGCCGCTTCTTGGTCAAAACCGTGGCCGGGGCGTTGAGGGGGTCTTCCGGCCAGGGATGTTTGGGGTAACGGCCCCGCATTTCTGCGCGTACAGCGGGGTAACCGTTGCGCCAGAAATTGGCCAGGTCGCGGGTAACCTGCAAGGGGCGGCCCGCCGGTGAATTGAGGCGCAGCACCAGAGCCACGCGGTTGCTGGCTATGCGCGGCGTATCCACGCAGCCAAACAGTTCCTGCAACTTGGCCGCCAGCCACGGCCCGCCGTCTTCGCCGTACACAATGGGGCGCATGGCCCCGGAGGGAACCTGCCATTCCGTGGGGGCCTGCCGCTCAAGCGTGCGGTGCAGGCTGCCCGGCAGCAGGCCACGCAGGGCATCACGCAGCTGCGAGGGGTCAAGCGTGGCCAGAGAATTGGCGCGCGACTGTTTTTGTCCCTGCGCCGCCTCAAGCGCACGTTCCAGAGCTGGCGCAAGCCAGAGTTCTAGGTCTGCCAGCAGGGCCGCATCCGACACATCGGGCCATGTTTCGCCCTCAAGCTCACGCATAAGGCTTACCCGCGCCCGCCACTGGCGTGCAGCATCGTCCCATGGCAGACAATCCAGCCCCTTGCTCTGCACATATTCACACAGGGCCGCCGCACACTGCCCCGGCAGGGGGCGCGGCAGGGGAGTGTCTTCGAGAATCAGCGCCCCAAGCACCCTTTGACGGCGCGCGCTCACAAGCCCGGTATCTGAAACCGAGAGCTTGTCATCTGAGCTGATATCTGCGCCGAAGAGTTCTGTAATATCCTGTTCGGCAAGTGCCGCCGCAAGGCGGATGCGCCCCCTGGGGGCTGCACCGTCCACTTCTGCCACGGCAAGAAATGTCTGGCGGGCAAGGGGATCATCACTGGCAAGCTGCGCCGCACGCCCACTGCGCAGCAAAAAAGGCGTGATGGATGCCGGGCCCTTTGCGGCAGCGTTTTGCGGCCCGCCTGCAAAATTTTCTGCCAAACTTCCCACCTGGCGCATGGCTACGAGTTCTGGCCAGGCAACGGCGATGAGCCGCCCAAGGTTTGCGGCCTGGGCCAGTGCTGCGGAAAACATGCCCTCGGAGTGTTTTTGCGGTGCATGCGTGCCGCCAGCGGGGGTAGCCACACCTCGCTGCAAACTTTGTCGCATGAGGCGCTGGGCCAGCCTGCGCAGGCGTTCACGGGCCTGGTCTGCACCTTTGCCGGGGGCGGTGGGGCGGCAAAGCCAGTCGAGGCGGCGCAGCACGTCGCATCCGGCGGCAGCGTTGGCAGTACCTCCGTTGCGGCTGCCTGCGGCATGGGCAAGGGGATCGCGTTCTTCAAGCAAGGCTGCAACACAGGCTGCCAGCGCGGCAAGGGAATTTTGCCCTCCCCACAAGAGCAGCCGCGCCGTGCGCGGAGCAAGGGGCAGAGAGGCCATTTCGCGGCCAAGAGCCGTTGGCCGCAGCTGTGCGTCTATGGCTCCCATGGCTTGCAGGCTGTTGTGTGCCACAGCCATACGGGCGGCAGGCGGTGTGTCCAGCCAGGGCAGCGAACCGGCATCCGTTGCGCCCCACACTGCCAGCTGCAAGGCAAGGCCGCTCAGGTCGGCATCAAGAATTTCGGGCCGTATGTGGGGCCGCATGCCGTGTTCCTGCTCTCTGGCCCAAAGGCGGCAGCAAATACCGGATTCTGTACGGCCCGCGCGACCAGCCCTTTGCGCTGCGCCTGCCAGAGAAACCCGTTCTGTCACCAGCCGGGTGAGGCCGCTTGCCGGGTCAAAGCGCGCCAGCCGCGCAAGGCCGCTGTCCACCACCAGCCGCACGCCTTCAATGGTCAGTGAGGTTTCGGCAATGGATGTGGCAAGCACCACCTTGCGCTGCCCGGCAGGGGCGGGCGCTATGGCCGCATCCTGTTCCCTGGCCGAGAGGTTTCCGTAGAGCGGGCACAGCGCGATATCGGCGGCAAGCCTGCCCTCCAGCAGGCCAGCCAGATGGCGGATTTCGCCCGCGCCGGGCAAAAAGGCCAGCAGGCTGCCCTGTTCGGTCTGCATCAGGTGCGCGATCACATCGGCCATGTGCCGCCACAGCAGCGGGCCAGCCCCGGCGGATGCCGAACCGCCCACAAACTGCCCAGCCCGCAGCGTTGGCGGCATGTGCCGCATCTGCACCGGGTAGGTTTTGCCCTGGCAGAGCACGGATGGGCAGCCCCCCAAAAGGTCGGCCACCGCCGCTTCATCCAGCGTGGCTGACATGACAACGATCCGCAGATCGGGGCGCAGCGCCGCCTGACTCTCAAGGCAGAGGGCAAGGCCGGTGTCGGCAATGAGCGAGCGCTCGTGGAATTCGTCAAAAATCACGCAGGCAATGTCCGGCAGATCGGGGGTATCCTGCAACATGCGGGTGAGCACGCCCTCGGTAACGACCTCCACACGGGTATTGCTGCCCACATGGCTTTCGTCACGCATGCGGTAACCCACAAGGCCGCCGGGCTGTTCGCCCAGCAGGGCCGCCATATAGCGCGCCAGTGCGCGGGCGGCCACACGGCGGGGTTCAAGCAGCAGGATGCGGCGGCCCTCAAGCCAGGGCTGATCCATAAGCCACAGGGGTACGCGACTGCTCTTGCCTGCGCCGGGCAGGGCGCTGAGCACAAGATTGCGGCCCTGCGTCAGCGCCGCCAAAATTTCTGGCCGCGAAACATCAAGCGGGCAGGGCGGGATAGCACGTATGCCAGCAGGGGCGGGTATGGGCGTGGAGTGGTCGGTCATGGCAAAATGCGGCAGGGCTGAGGGTAATGCTGGGTAATAGACGCATTTTTACTGGCATTCCGATGCGTGTCAGTGTATTGACACAGGAAAGGACATGCACGCGGAGAATGCACACATGGAGTTGAATACCAGCGGCATTATCGGCCAGAGCACAAGCCTGGCTGAAGTCTTCAAGGTTCTCGGCAAGGTTGCGCCCACGGACAGCACTGTGCTTGTAACTGGTGAATCGGGAACTGGCAAGGAATTGCTGGTGCGCGCCCTTCACGCCAACAGTCGCAGGGCTGACAAGCCCTTTGTGCCCATCAACTGTGGGGCCATACCTAAAGAACTGCTTGAAAGTGAACTTTTCGGCCACGAAAAGGGCGCCTTTACGCACGCCATACGTTCGCGGCCCGGGCGGTTTGAAATGGCCGACGGCGGCACCATCTTTCTTGATGAAATTGGCGAAATGGAACTGAGCCTTCAGGTCAAGATTCTGCGCGTGCTGCAAGAAAAAGAGATCGAGCGCGTTGGCGGAACCGGCAGCAAGAAGGTGGACGTGCGCATTGTGGCGGCCACCAACCGCGATCTGGAGGCAGAAGTTGCCGCCGGGCGCTTCCGCGAAGATCTTTACTACCGGCTCAATGTAATTCCCCTGCATTTGCCCCCTCTGCGTCAGCGTGGCAACGATGTGCTGCTGCTTGCAAGGCATTTTCTCAACCATTTTTGCACCAAAAAAGACCGCCACCCCATGGGGCTTGACGAAACAACCCGGCGAATTCTGGCTGCCTACGCCTGGCCGGGCAATGTGCGCGAGCTTGTAAACTTCATGGAACGCCTGAGCATTCTTGTGGATGGCGATACCGTGTGCATGGAAGACCTGCCGCACAAGATTCTTGATCAGGTGGGTGATGTCGCGTTGTTGCCCCCGGTGGAAGAAGTTTCGCCTGTGGAGACTCAGGAGCAGCCGGCGCAGGAAACCCCAGGGCAGGAGGCCGTTGCTGCTTCCGCACAAGCGCCGATAGGTCAGGCCGTTGCTGCTGCCCCTGACGGTGTATTTGTGTGGCCCAATCTTGGTGTGCTGGCCGAGCACGGTCTGAATCTTAAAGATTTTCTTGATACGGTTGAAAGCCGCCTTATTGACGAGGCGCTGGCCAAGGCAGAAGGCGTAAAAAATCAGGCCGCTGAGCTGTTGGGCATCAAGCGTACAACGCTGATTGAGAAGCTCAAAAAACGCAGTATGTAGCGGCATAAAATTTGCATGGATTTTTGCGGCCCACCGGCCACAACTTTTCCTGCGAAGTGCAAGTGAAAACACACCTTTTCGCCGCCACGCCACGGCCTCATATTGCCGCCCGCAAGGGTGCGCCCGCCCATCCCCATCATTGCATGGGGGCTTTGTTGTTGTGCCTGTGCGTGCTGTTGTGTGCCCAGCCAGCGCTGGCCATGAGCTGGAGCTGGTCGCCGCTGGGCCAAGACGGTGAGGCCCCCGCAGCCTCTGGGGGCAACGCGGCTGGCGAGCGCCTAAGCATTACGCTGGACAACCCCGGTCAGGTGCGCAGGCTTGTGCGCAGCGGAACCAATACCTTGCTGCTGCTTCTTAATGGCGACAACCCGGTATTGCAGCGACAGGGGGCAGCCCCCGGCGCGGGTGCTCTGCTTGAAAGTGTTGGCGTTTCCAATAATCAGGTGCGCATTACTCTTTCTTCGCGGGCCATGAGCCATGTGATGCGGCGGCCTTCAGCATCTGTTCTCGACATAGAAATTTTTGCCGCTGGCTTGCAGGGCGATACTGCCGCCCGGCAGGATGCCCAGGCGCTGGCAGCGGGTGACACGGCAGCCCCCGGCGCGGCAGAGCAGGCTTCGTCACTGGGTGACAGTCTGCCCATTGATGCTGGCAAGGACTTTTTGCACTCTGCGCTGAAAATGCTGGACAATGCCCAGCAGAATGTTTTGAGCCTCTCTCCCTCCGATCTGCTGGATACCGCCAAAAACAGGCTGACAGGCTTGTTGCCCTTGTCTGTGTTTTCTACCACGGATTCTGCCGTTGCAGCCGAAGTGCCGCATGAGGCAGCCAAAGGTGAAGCAAACCGGGTTCAGGCCCCGCAGGGGCCAAGCCTGATGAGCAGGATCAATCCCGGCGGGCCGGAAGACTGGCCTGAAGACAAGGGGCTTTTTACCACTGTTCCCAGCAGGGCTGCGCCCGTGGCGGCTACGCAAACAGCCGCGCCCTCGCCGCAGCCCGCCGCACAGGTTACGACCCCGGTTGCCGCACAGCCCATTACTCAGCCCGTTGCTCAACCTGTCACGCAGCCTGTTACGCAACCCGCCGCGCAGCCAGTACAGGCCGCTCGACCCGCGCCCACATCTGCCCCGGCATCCGCGCAAGCGCCAGCCCCGGTTCAGGTTCCAGCGCAGACTCCCATGCAGGCGCAGACTCCCATGCAGGCGCAGGCTCCCGTGCAGGCGCAGGCTCCCGTGCAGGCCCCGGTGGTTGCGCCCGCGCAACCCGCCAAACCGGCTGATATCATAGGCAACGTGTCTGGCAAGGTAACGGGCGATGTGGTGGGGCTGCAAAACCAGGGCGACGGCGGCGGCCATGGTGGCGGCGGTGGCGGCGGTGGGCATGGAGCAAAGGAAGAGCCCGCACGGCCTGTGGTTTACGTGGACGAGCAGGGCAACCCGGTTGAAAAGCCCGTTGATCCGCAAAAAATGATGGAAGAAGCGGAGCGGCTCATCAAGGAACGCAAGTTCGTCGAAGCCTTGCCGCAGCTGGAAAAACTGAAGGAAATGCCCACGCTCAGTGCCGAAATGCGTGAAAAAACGCTGTACTACATCAGCGACTGCGTGTGGTCCAGATATTCCGACAATCCCCTGGCGGGCTTTGAGCCCATTGTTTCTGCCACCAGTGAGGCCATGAATTTTGACCTTCGGTCGCCGCGCGTGCCAGAGGCCTTGCTGCGCCTGGGGCTGGTAAACGTGAACGTGGGCAATCTTGTGGATGCCGGGGGCTATATTGTGGCCATGTACCGGCGGTATCCCGATTATCCCGGCGTGGCGCAGGGTTTTACGGCCCTGGGCAAGGCACAGCTCAAGCGTCATATGGATGCGCAGGCCGAGCAGTCATTTTCCATTGTGCTCGACAAATATCCAGAATCGTCCTTTTTGCAGGAGGCGTCGGTCGGTCTTGCCCAGGCTTTGAGCAACCAGCGCAAATATCCCAATGCCCAGGTCATCCTCGACTTTATCAGCAAGCGTTGGCCCCGGTATTATATTGAAGATCCGACGTTTCTCTTTTTGCAGGGGGCCAACGACGAGGCTCTTAACCGGCCCATGGAAGCCCTGACACTGTACTGGCTGTATTTTAACCTGTTGCCGGGGCAAAAGGGCAACGACGAGCTGCTTTTCAAGATGGGCGACATGTACACCCGCCTTGGCAACAGGCTTGCGGCCGACTTTTTGTACAACTACGTTACCCGGCACTATGAGGGAACCCAGTCGGCAAAAATGTCCAGCCTGCGGCTTATTGAGGGCGGAATTTATGATGCGCCCATCAATTATGAAGGCATGAGCCAGGTTTTTGCCAGAGCTGCCAGCAACAATCTGCAAAAGGTTTACGCCGATCTTGCAGCTGCATCGCGCACCGCACCCGAATCGGTTGCAGCGCGCCTCAAGGAGGCCATGTGGCTTTACTGGAGCAAGCGTTATACCGAGGCCATGGGCAAGGCTGCTGAATTTATTGACGGTTACCCCGAAAACGGCAATGTGGCCCAGGCGCGCGACATCATCTGGCTGTCGTTTCAGAAAGAACTTGCCAACTCCATGGCCGAAAAAAACTATGGTCGCATTCTTCTTTTGTGGAATGGTTTTCCGCTGGTGCGCGAGCGCTACGGTGCAATTGACCCACGCATGCGCTTTGCTCTTTCGCAGGGCATGCTTGAGCGCGGCGATGACGACGCGGCCCTTGGCATGCTGGCAGAATTTCTCAAGTCGCCCATGAACCCGGAATACGGTGAAGCCGCCTTTACGGAATTTTTTAACCGTTATCTCAAGGCCGGGGCCTGGGCCAAGATTCTTGATCTTGGCAGGCTTGTTTCTGGCTGGCCCCTCAAGCCGCAGCTGCGCAACCAGCTTGATTACGCCATGGCTCTCTCGGCCCAGAATCTCAATCTGGCCGGGCCCGCGCTTGCCATGTGGCAAAACCTTGCAGACCGGCAGGAGATTCCGCTGTATCAGCGGGCTTACGCCACCTATTTTCTGGCGCGTGATGCCGAGCAGCGCAAGGATATACGCAATTCCTACACCTTGAACCGCAAGGTGATAGAGCTCTTTACCCAGTTGCAGGACGAGCGTTCGGACAAGGCTGACCCGCAGCGCATCAAGGATGCCATGCTTTCACTTATGGATATCTGCGAGGTGGGCAACCGTGTGCCCGAAGCGCTGGAGTGGCTGGCGCGCTACAATGCCTTTGTTCCGCAGAATTCGCCCGAATACCCTGGCCTGCGTTTTCGCGAGGCCCGTCTGTACCGCAAGCTGGGCGATGCCACGCGTGCTCAGGCTCTGCTTGAAGACATTGTTCGCAATTATGCCGATTCGCCCTTTGCCAGGGCCGCCACGGCAGAGCTGCGCACCTTTGAAGTTTCACGCGATCTGCAAAACTACCTGCCTGGCGGGGCAGGAACCCAGGCCGCGCCAGCGGGCAAGCCCGCCGGTACTCCCTAGCCTGTCTTTTGGCTGCGGTGGCAGAGCTGCCGCAAATAATCTTCGCTTCTTCCTTGCATTGTAGTGCCTCAATACTTATTTTGTCTTTGCAGATATGCAGAGGCATGCTGCATTGCGTGCAGATACGCCTTGGAATATAATGCCAAATAATGGATGTACCGCCCCTGTCAATGGGCAATGTCTCCCAGTTTTATTCCCTCCCCTCGGATATCATGTGGTTCAATTGCATCATCACATCCAGATGTATTTTGAGCCTTCAGCCAGGAGGTACATATGAACAGAGTGCTATTTTTCGCCACTCTATGTTTGCTTGCCGTGATGGCCGGTTGCACGGGTGCGCAGCAAAGGGGCATGCAGGGCAATGCCTATGTTTCCACCGCCCGCCCGGCCATCAGCATGCAGGCAGTAAACATGCCCCTGATTACCGCTGGCGAGGGAAGTGTCAAACTTGACGGAACAGGCGTTCTTGGCGGCCTTTCACTCAACGCATGGCTTGCCGTATACGGCAAGGGCGATGCGCAAAGCCCTCTGGCCATTGTGGCCATGGCCGAGGTGCCGCACGGCTGGTATTGGGATAGCGACGGCCAGCGCCCTTTTAGCGTGGACAAGGGCGTTGAGGTTTATAATAATGTTGGGTATGCCGCCTGCACCTATATTGTTGACAGCAAAAAAGACCCCTTTGCAGCCGTGGCAGGGCTTAAGGACGAGTCCAAACCAATGCGCTGGCTGGTGCGCGGCTATGACGCCAGATACAATTTTAATGACACCAAGGCGGTCATGGAGTACAGGGAACCCCTGCCGGAAAATCTGGCCGGTCAGGTTACCCTTACCGAAAGCATGACAGACCAGCTCAAGGCCTTTGAGCAGCGAGCCAGCGCCGTATTTGCAGTGGCGGCAGTTCCGCAAAATACTTCTGGTATAGCGCGTGGTTATGCAAAGAATGTTTACTGGCAATATCTTGATCAACGCTTTTGGGGTACAGTATCAAAGTATGAGATATTTGACACAAAGTAGCTTGTGTTAATGGCAATCTGTCATGTTACAGGTTTGCCGCAAAGGTGGTCATTTGAGAAGTTTTTATCAAATGGCCACCTTCAGTTTTATATTTGTTGCGCGTGCAGCGACTCCTTCAAACTGTAACAAGTTATTTCATTCTGGATTAATGTTTATGTACAATTTGCAGTGGAATTTTATATTCTAGGGTATAGTACATTGACGAAACAATAGCTGCTGTGTATGTTCTCCCAATCAGGATGGGATGGTGACTGACTGTTCTGGCAGTGAACCAATCAGGCGGGTTCGCAGCGCGTCAGATTGAGTATGTTGAAGACATAAAAGGGGTTGTTATGGACGATTATCTGAAAGAAGCGCTGGAAATTACCAGAGCGCAAGCTGGCGTTCGCGTAATGAGTGAAGAAGAAATAGCCGCCTTTATCCAGAAAGTGGCGCAGGGGATTAAGGCCGTTGCCGAAGGGGAAACGCCTGTTGAGCTCGACAGCGGTGAAATGGCTGTTGAGGCCCGCAAGTCTGTCAAAGAAAAGTCCGTTACCTGCCTTGAATGTGGCAAGAGCTTTAAAATTCTTACCAAGCGTCATCTGGCCAGCCACGGCATGACCTCTGGCGAATACCGCGAAAAGTGGGGCTTCAAAAAAGACGCACCCCTTGTGTGCAAAGCCCTTCAGCGCGAGCGCCGCAAAAAGATGAAAGACATGAAGCTGTGGGAAAAGCGCCGCAAGGTTGTTGCCCCCTAGAGGAAAACAGGTGCAGGCTGCGGCTTTGCCGCGCTGTTAGACAACTGGTTTCCGAGCGTTTGTTGTAAAGTCCGCCCTTGTGGCGGGCTTTTTTTTTCGGCAAAAAAGTGGCATGTTGCCTCCCTGAACGGCGGTAAGGCTGCCTGTCAGAGCGGCCTCGGCCAGCAAATATCTGTTTTTGTTCTGCACCATCGTTTTTTCAGGGTTGTGAAATGACCGAATCACTGGCGGCTGCAACGCCCGCCCAGGCGCTGGCCCTGCTTTCCCTGCCACAGGAAGAGCTTTTTGCCAGCGCCACAGCGCTGCGCGAGGCGGCCTTTGGCCGCAACGTTGTTTTGTGCGCCATCATCAACGCCAAGAGCGGCAACTGCTCCATGGACTGCCGTTTCTGTTCCCAGAGCAGGCATAACCACACACCCATTGAGGTTTTTCCTCTGCTGCCCGATGCAGAACTGCGCGAACGCATACTGCAACTGGCAGCCTTGCCCGTGGCCCGCATAGGCGTTGTTACCAGTGGTTCGGCCCTGAGCGGCAGCGAGTTGCAGCGGCTTGCCAATGTGATTGCTGCTCTGCCAGAAGATGTGCGCCCGCGTGTGTGCGCCTCGCTGGGCAAACTTGCAAGGCAGGATTTTGCCAGCCTCTCGCAGGCCGGACTTACGCGGTTTCACCACAATCTTGAAACAGCGCGCGGCTATTATGCCAGTGTGTGTACCACCCAAACCTGGGATCAAAGGCGAGAAACCGTGCTGCGTGCCTGCGAAGCGGGCATGAGCGTTTGTTCTGGCGGGCTCTTTGGCCTGGGCGAAAGCTGGGAAGACCGCGTAAACTTTGCCTTCAGCCTCAGGGAACTTGGCGTGGCCCATGTGCCCATGAACTTTCTGCATCCGCACCCAGAAACCCCCCTTGCCGGGCAAAAACCCCTTACAGCAGGCGATGCGCTTACGCTCATAGCCGTGTTCAGGCATATACTGCCCACGGCAACCCTGCGTATCTGCGGGGGCAGGCCGTTGGTGCTGGGTGACAGGCAGGGTGAGATTTTTGCCGCAGGGGCCAACGCCCTGATGACCGGCGATTATCTGACAACCCATGGACAAAGCATTGCGCGTGATCTTGAGATGATCGCAGCCCTTGGGCTTGAGGTGCGTTGTGATGCCAGCTGCTGAGGTCAGGCGAGAGCCGGTGTTGCGGCCCCTTGACGGGGTTTTCATCGCCGGTTCTGGCACAGATGTGGGCAAGACAGTAGTTACGGCGGCCCTGCTGCGGGCCCTGCTGCTGGCCGGGGCGAGGGCACAGGCCCTCAAGGCGGTGCAGACAGGCGTTGCGCCAGCCGAGGCGCACACCGCGCCTCTGGCCGATGCCCGCGTATACGCCAGTGCGGTTGCGGGCTTGCCTCAGGGGGCAGAAGCATTGCCCGCCACAGCGCTGCACTGTTTTTCACTGCCCGCATCGCCGCATCTGGCAGCAGCGCGTGATGGAGTACGTTTGAGTTGCGCACATCTGCATGCCGATATTGAACGCCACTGGCAGGCGGGCAATGCAGAACTGCTGCTGCTTGAGGGCGCTGGCGGGCTGCGTGTGCCGCTCAACGAGCGTGAGGACATGCTTGACCTTATGGCAGCGGTGGGCCTGCCCGTGCTGCTTGTGGGCGGCAATTATCTGGGCGGCCTCAACCATATTTTGCTGTCGCTCGATGCCTTGCGACATAACGGCCTGCAACTGGCAGGGGTGGTGCTTGTGCCCGCCGCTGACCCTGCGGCGGGTTGCCCTGGTGTGGATGTGCAGGCCATGCTTGCCGATAATGCCGCCATGCTGCGCCTGCGCATGCGCCAGCAGGGCATGGATGCCCCCCTTGTGGAAATGCCCCGGCTTGCCACGCTTGACGCAACCGGCTGGCAGACACTGGCCGGGCATCTGGAGCCATTGGCCCGGCATCTGCTGTCGGCTGAACATGGCGCAGAGCAGGGGACAGAGGAGCAGGCTGCGGCCCATGACAGGGCACTTGTGGCCCGCGACCACCAGACCGTATGGCATCCCTATGCCTCTGCCTCGCAGCCGCCGCTGCTCAGCGCGGTAAGCCGCACGCGGGCCAACCGCATTGTGCTGGCCGAGGGCAGGGAACTTGTGGACGGCATGTCATCGTGGTGGGCAGCCGTACACGGCTATAACCATCCACGTCTTATGGAAGCCCTGCACAGCCAGGCCGGGCGCATGCCCCATGTGATGTTTGGCGGTTTGACGCACGAGCCTGCGGTGGCTTTGGCCGAGAGGCTGCTGCGCCTCATGCCTGCGGGGCTGGAGCGCGTGTTTTTTGCCGATTCCGGCTCTGTGGCTGTAGAGGTAGCGCTGAAGATGGCGCTGCAATACCAGCAGGGCAGAGGGGCAGGCGGGCGCACCAGATTTTTGACCCCGCGCGGCGGCTATCACGGTGATACCTTTGGCGCCATGTCTGTGTGCGACCCGGTTACGGGCATGCACAGCCTTTTTAGCGCCATGCTGCCCCAGCAGATTTTTATGGAGCGCCCCTCCTGCCGTTTTGATCAGCCCTTTGATCCGGCAAGTCTTGACGATGCCCGGCGTATTTTTGCGCAGCGCGGGTCTGAAATTGCGGCGGTTATTCTGGAGCCGGTGGTGCAGGGCGCTGGTGGCATGTGGTTTTACCACCCTGAATATCTGCGCGGGCTTGCCCGGTTGTGCCGCGAGGCCGGAGCTCTGCTGATATTTGACGAAATTGCCACCGGTTTTGGCCGCACGGGCAAGATGTTTGCCGCTGAGTGGGCAGGCGTGTCGCCCGACATACTGTGTTGCGGCAAGGCGCTTACGGGCGGGGTGCTTACCTTGGCGGCCACGGCCTGCACGGGCAGTGTGGCCCGGGGCATTTGCGCCGGGGGCAATGTGTTTATGCACGGCCCCACCTTTATGGCCAATGCCCTGGCATGCGCCGTTGCCTGCGCAAGTCTTGATCTGCTTGAAGAAGAAAACTGGCAGCAGTGCGTGGCGCAGCTGGAAACAGGCCTGCGCGAGGGGCTTGCCCCCTGCGCCGGGCTTGAGGGCGTGGCCGATGTGCGCGTTCTTGGCGGCATTGGCGTGGTGGAAACATGCGAGCCCGTCAATACCCAGGCCTTGCAACGGTATTTTGTGCAGCACGGGGTATGGATCAGGCCATTCAACCGCCTTGTGTATCTGATGCCGCCCTATATTACCCCCGCCGGGGATGTGGCGCAGCTCTGCTCTGTGGTGGCCGGGGCTTTGCGGGCCAGAGCGCATCTGCTGCCCTGACGCCACCGGCCCCGAGGCAACGGGTTAGTTGTCCGTTGGCGGCGGCGGAACAGGCAGGCCTTTGAAAATGAGCCTGGTGGCGGCGGCATCGGCCAGCTCGGCAACATCCATGAGCTTTTCGAGCAGTTCAAGCAGATAGAAGCGGTCATTTTCGCAGCCGTCCTTAAAGTCTGCTTCAAGCTCGCCGCTGCGGATGTAGTTTTCCAGCTCTGTGAGTTCGTTTACCGTAAGCATTCTGGATCCTTTTTAAGTGCAGAAATGCAGCGTTGGGTGAGGTCTTGCACCATCTGTTCGACCTGTGCAATTTCTGCACGGGTGATGTTGTCGTAATGGATGCCCGCGCTGACACACACGGCGCAGTGCAATGACTGGGAGATAGATTGGGCCATGCGCAGGGCGAGGGCGTCTTCCTTGTGACCGGGCAGGGCCAGCAGGCGGGCCTCTGTCTGCCCCGGCTGTGCCGCATGGTCTGCCTGCGCGTGCTGCCCCTGTTGCAGCTCGTACACTTGTGCGGGCGCGGCAAGGGCCACAGCGCCGATATGGCTTGCACCGCCGCCGCAGAGCACTTGCAGGTCACGCCCAAGGCGAAATACCTTCAGGTATATGTTCAGGCGGCCTTGCCGGGCGGTAAATTGCATGCTGGCTCCTGCTGCATGATAGGCAGCGCGCAGTGGTTATCGACCTGTTGCCAAATTTTTTGCCAGCTGGTTTCAGCGGCAAGCCCGCCCGCACGCGTGGCGGAACTGTAGTGATATATATAATGCGGTCTACTGCCGCAAGGCCGCAGGTCTGGCCCCTGTTTCAGGCTTGACGCCCCTGCTGGCGGCCCGTAACATTTTGCCAATTCTATGTTGTATGGAGAACTCATGACTCTTGATCCAACCAAGCACCCAGACTGGCAGATTGCCCTGGATGCCGAAAAAAATATGAAAACCTTCGAGGCCCTGACCGCTGAAATGGGCCTTGAGCCTTCAGAAGTGCTGCCCTACGGGCGCTACATGGGCAAGATTGAGCAGCAGGATGTGCTGAACCGTCTGGCAGACCGCCCCAACGGCAAATATGTGGACGTTACCGCCATTACGCCCACCCCGCTTGGCGAAGGCAAATCCACCACCACCATTGGTCTGGTGCAGGGGCTTGCGCGCCGTGGCCTGCGTTCTTCTGCGGCCATTCGCCAGCCATCGGGCGGCCCCACCATGGGCATGAAGGGCTCCGCCGCTGGTGGCGGTCTTTCGCAGTGCATTCCGCTTACGCCGTATTCGCTCAACTTTACGGGCGATATCCACGCTGTGGGCGCTGCGCACAATCTTGCCATGACTGCTCTCACCGCCCGCATGCAGCACGAGCGCAACTATGACGACGCCACACTTGAGCGGCTGTCTGGCATGCGCCGTCTGGATATTGACCCCACGCGCGTCAGCACTGGCTGGGTGATGGACTTTTGCGCCCAGGCCCTGCGTAACGTGGTTATAGGTATGGAAGGCGACGGCAGGCGCAACGACGGTTTCATGATGCGTTCGCATTTTGATATCACGGTGGCCTCCGAGGTCATGTCCATTCTTTCTGTTGCGCGCGATCTGGCCGATCTGCGCCAGCGCATGGGCCGTATGGTTCTGGCCCTCGACCGCAACGGCAGGCCCGTCACCACCGCCGATCTTGAAGTGGACGGCGCCATGACCGCCTGGCTTGTGGAGGCCATCAAGCCCAATCTTATCCAGACAATCGAGGGCCAGCCCGTGCTGGTACACACCGGCCCCTTTGGCAACATCGCCCTGGGCCAGAGCTCGGTTATCGCCGACAGGGTGGGCCTGAAGCTGGGCGACATCCACGTGACGGAATCTGGCTTTGCCTCTGAAATGGGCTACGAAAAATTCTGGAACCTCAAGTGCCGCTACAGCGGCCTTGCGCCCGATGCGGCGGTGATTGTGGCCACCGTGCGGGCTCTCAAGCACCACGGCGGCGCGCCCCAGCCCCGCCCCGGCCAGCCCCTGCCCGAAGAATATCTGCGTGAGGATGTGGGCCTTGTGGAAGCCGGGTGCATCAATCTGCTGCACCACATTGGCATTGTGCGCCGTTCTGGCGTGCCTTCTGTGGTGTGCATCAACAAGTTTTATACCGACAAGCCCGCTGAGATTGCCGCTATCCGCCGTATCTGCGAAAAGGCGGGGGCCAGCGTGGCCGTTTCGGAACACTGGGAAAAAGGCGGCGAAGGCGCGCTGGAACTGGCCGATGCCGTTATGGACGCCTGCAATTCGGGCAAGCGCAACTTCCGCCCTCTCTACGACTGGAAGCTGCCCATTGCAGAGCGCATTGTCTGCATTGCCCGCGAGGTGTACGGGGCTGACGGGGTGGATTTTGAACCCATGGCGGCCCAGCGGCTCAAAACGCTTCAGGAACGCCCCGATGCGGACGAACTGGGCGTTTGTATGGTCAAAACCCAGTACTCGCTCTCCGACGACCCCAAACGCCGGGGTGTGCCTGCCTCGTGGCGGCTGCACGTGCGCGATGTGTTGCTTTTTGGCGGGGCCGGGCTTGTTGCACCGGTGGCGGGCGATATCAGCCTCATGCCGGGTACGGGCTCCAAGCCTTCGTTCCGCAACATTGATGTGGATGTAACTACAGGCCGCGTCACTGGCGTGTTCTAGAAAAAGTGCTGCGAAATGGCGTTATCCCGCTGTGTAGGGGGATAACGCCATTATTGCTTTTCATGATTAAAATTATTTTAATAAAGCATAATTTCAGGTAATATACTTTATTCATGGGAAATTTTTTTAGGGGCTATCAGATACATCTAATTGGCTGACTTGAAATAACTGCCAGATATCATAATATTAAAAGGTAAATTACCTTAATGCCAGATATTGGGAGGCACCATGGAAGTTGTGCTCAGAGGCGTGCGGGGCAGTATCGCTGTGCCGGCTCCGGCCATGTCTTTTTATGGTGGCAACACCTCGTGTGTAGAACTGCGCTCCGATTCCGGGGCGCTTGTTTTTTTTGACGCAGGAACAGGCCTGCGCGAGGCGGGCGAAAACCTGCCGGAAAGCGGAACCTGTCATCTCTTTATTTCGCACGGGCATACAGACCACATTCAGGGGCTGGGGTTCTTTCGGCCCCTGCATTCGCCCAGATGGACCACCCATATCTACATTCCCGCCTGGCTCGAAAACGTGCTGGACGACCATTTTGCCCACGGCATGTTTCCCATTCCTTTCAGCGATTTTGGCGGCAATGTGGTGCGTCACTGCCTGGAGGCGGGCGACGAGGTCAGCCCTGCGGCAGATGTTTCTGTTTCGGCCATTGCCGCCAATCACCCCGGCGGCGCATTGTCGTACAAGGTGCGCGCCGACAGTGCCGTATTTTTGTACACGGGTGATTACGAAATCACCCAGGCCCCCAATGTGCGCAAGGCTGCACGCGAAATGCTTGAGGGCGTGGATCTTGCCGTTGTGGACAGCATGTACAGCAAATCAAGCTATATGGAAGGGTGGGGGCATTCGTGCTGGGAAGACTGGCGCGATCTGGCGCAGGATGTGGGGCCGGGCTGCATTGTGCTTTCGCACCATTCGCCCGATATGACAGACAAACAGATTGACGAATTGCAGCGCGAGGCCTTGCAGAGTTGCCACTTACAGGGT
Source organism: Desulfovibrio sp. (assembly GCF_041907885.1). Taxonomy (GTDB): domain Bacteria; phylum Desulfobacterota; class Desulfovibrionia; order Desulfovibrionales; family Desulfovibrionaceae; genus Desulfovibrio. Next base: position 114,396 of record NZ_JAYRGM010000001.1, read on the forward strand.
CTGCATTTGTGCTTTGCGCGAGAGGGCATGCGTTTTAGCCTGCCCATGGTCAAGGAGCGCTCTTGCACGGATTGCGGGCTGGTGCAGTACAGCGACTGGCTCGACAGGTTTCTTGACGGTCTGTTGCAGTATCAGGACGAAAATACGCTGCTTGACCGCATACTTGCCAAGGCACGCGAAATTACAAGGGCAGATGCGGGAACAATCTTTCTGGTGGATGGCGAAGACCTGCTTTTTGCCTATACCCACAACGACAGCCTGTTCTCTGTCAACACCGCCTCAAAGTTTGCCTATTCCTCGGCGCGGCTGCCCATCAATCCCCATTCCATTGCTGGCTACGCTGCCTTTACCGGCGAAATGCTCAACCTTGCCGATGTGCGTGCTTTGCCGCCCGGCATGCCTTTTTCTTTCCGCGAAGATTTCGACAAAGCCACGGGCTACCACACAGAATCCATGCTGGTTGTGCCTTTTCATGACCATGCAGGACGCGTTTCGGGCGTGATGCAGCTCATCAACAGTCTTGATCCGCGCACGGGCAAACCCCGCAAGTTTACGCATGATATGGAAAGACACATCCGTGTGCTGGCCCGCGAGATTGCCAATATCCTTGAGCGCAGCCATCTGGTGCGGGCAAGCATCAACAGGCTTATCAGGCTGGCATCGGTACACGACCCGCTGGAAACCGGCCCCCATGCCGAGCGTGTGGGAGCCATCGCCGCCGAAATGTACCAGATCAGGGCCAACCAGCTAAACCTGGACCCCGACGTCACCCTGCATGTGAAAAGCCAGATACGCCTTGCCGCCATGCTGCACGACATTGGCAAGGTGGGCGTGAGTGATCTGCTGATAAAAAAACCGGGCAAGCTCACTGACGAAGAAATGGCGGTCATGCGCTCGCATACCATGATTGGCGCGGGAATACTGGAGGCAGAGGCACAAAGCGGCGGTTTTATGACCTTTGCGCGCGATATTGCCCACCACCACCATCAAAAATGGAACGGGCAGGGCTATGCTGGCCCCAGCAACGCGGGCAGGCTTGCGGGTGAGGAAATTCCCATTGCAGCGCGTATTACGGCCATTGCCGACGTTTTTGACGCCCTGGTTTCGCCCCGTTCGTACAAGGCCGCGTGGCCCCATTCAAAGGCGCTGGCGCTTTTGCGCGAGGAGGCGGGCAGCCATTTTGACCCCCATCTTGTGGCCTGCCTTGAAGAAATAATTGATGTTGTGGCCAAGATTTACGAACGCTTTCCCGATGCGGAGCCGGAACAGCCTAACCGCGAACCGGCAGCATGAAGCTGAAGGCTGCAATGCGGCATTTCCTGCGCCAACCCTGGCTTTTTACGGCCATGGTGGGGCTGTGCGGCGGTATTGCCATGCTGGCGCTGTATGTGGTGCAGCCTGTTGCATTGCAGCGCCTTGACCTCAGAATTTACGATGCGCTTTTGCCCTTGCGGCGGTTAAGCCAGCCCTCGGCTGTGCCGGTTGTTATTGATATTGACGAGGAATCGCTGGCCCGACACGGCCAGTGGCCCTGGCCGCGCTATCTTGTGGCCGATCTGGTAGACAGGCTGGCCAGCAGGGGTGTTGCCTCCATAGGGCTGGATATAATGTTTGCCGAGCCGGACAGAACCTCGCCAGCCCGCATGCGCGAAGGCCTGTACCGCGATAGGGGCATTAGCCTTGAGATTGCGGGCCTGCCTGCTTTTTTGGCAGATTTTGACACGCTTTTTGCAGCATCTGTGCGGGCAGCGCCGGTGGTGCTGGGCGCTTTTGCCCGGTATTCTGGCGAGCAGTACCATGGGCCCACGCCCCAGCCGCCAGCCATGATTGCGCGCGGCGGCAAGGATGCGCCCCCTTACGACAGTTTTTTGCCCTTTGCTCCTGGCGCAGTTTTACCGCTGCCGCAGTTTTTTGAAGATGCCCCTGTGGGCTTTGTGAATGTTTCGCCCGATGCCGATGGACTGGTGCGGCAGATTCCGCTGCTGATCAGGTTTGGCGATGCGGTCTATCCCTCGCTGGCCTTGCAGGCTCTCATGCGGGCGCTGGGCACAGATGCCCTGCGGCTCTACACCGGGCCGGATGGCCTGTTCAGCGTGGCGGCGGGTGATTTCAAGATTCCCGTATCGCGTGAGGGCTACATGCTGGTTCCCTTTCAGGGGGGGCGGCGCACATACAGATATATCAGCGCGGCAAGGGTGCTGAACGGTACGGCCACGCAGGCTGATCTGGAAGGCTGCATTGCCTTTGTGGGCACATCGGCCCCTGGCCTGGCCGATATCCGCGCCACGCCCTTCGACCGCGTAATGCCGGGGGTAGAGGTACACGCTGCGGCCATAGATGCCATGGTAAACGGCAACTTTGTGCAGTCGCCCTCGTGGGCACCCGGCGCGCAGGCCCTGATAATAGCCTTTATGACCTGTGCAGCCACGCTGGCTTTTGGCTTTGCCGGGCCACGTGTGTATGTGCCTTCTTCCATCGGTCTGATGGGCGCAACGGTGCTGGCGTCGCGCCAGCTGTTCATGAGCGGGCTGTTTCTCTCGCCCTTGTATGGTCTGCTCACGTCACTGCTGTGTGGTGGTTTGTTGCTGAGCGTGCGTTTCTGGCATGAAGAAAAGCAGAAGATCGTTTTGCGGCGGGCCTTTTCGCGCTATGTGTCGCCTGAGGTGGTCAGGCAGATCAGCAAACGTCAGGGCGATCTGCTGGCAGGCGAAAACCGCGAGCTCTCCATTTTGTTTACGGATATTCGCGGCTTTACAAGCCTTTCTGAATCGCTTTCGCCTCAGCATGTTGTGCAGCTGCTGAACCGCTATTTTACGCCCATGACAGCCATTGTGCGCAGCAGAAGCGGCACGCTGGACAAGTTTATCGGTGATGCGCTCATGGCCTTCTGGAACGCACCCCTTGATGTGCCCGGCCACCCTGCGCTGGCTGTGGATGCCGCCTTGTGCATGCAGGAGCAGCTGGAAGCCCTGAACAGCGAAATTGAGGCCAGTTTTGGCATTAGGCTTGCCATGGGGGCGGGTATTCACACCGGGCAGGCCTATGTGGGCAACATGGGCTCTGACGACCTGATCAACTACACCCTGATTGGCGACAACGTAAACCTGGCCTCTCGTCTGGAGGGCCTGTGCAAACGCTATGGCGTGCCAGTGGTGGTGAGCGAGCATACCATGCAGGGCTGCGGCGATGCCTTTAGCTTTATTCACCTTGATGTGCTGCGGGTCAAGGGAAAAACCAGACCCGTCAGCATCTACTGGCCCATGAGACCGGGTACGGATGAAATTTTTCAGCAGGCCATGCCGCAATGGAGCTTAGCCCGCTCGCAGTACGAGCAGGGCGACTTTGCCGGAGCTGCGGCCAGTTTTGCCGTGCTTGCGGCGGCATATCCTGCTGTGCGCCTGTTTGGGCTGTATCATGAACGGTCGCTCACACTGGTGCAGACGCCCCCCGCAGACTGGGAGGGCATATGGACAATGGAAGGCAAGTAAACACGAACATATAGCTCTGTGGGGGGAGAATCATGATTCGTTATGCGCTGGGGCGCGGGGCCATGGCCCTGTGCCTGATTTTGCTGGTCGCAAGCGCTTGTGCGGCCAAGGATGTGGGACAGGTCATTTCCTTCAAGGCTGGTGTTACCGCACAGCGCGGCGGGCAGCCCGTGGCTCTGGGCATGAAAAGCCCGGTGGGCGATCACGATGTGCTGACCACCGACGCCACTGGGCGCGCGCAGATTCTGTTTGACGACGACACAACCGTTGCCCTTGGTTCCAACACCTCGTTGAGTCTGGAAACCGTGGTGGCCGAAGGCGCAAACCCCGCCTTCAAGGCCAGGATGGGGCAGGGCGTTGCCCGCTTTATCACGGGCAAGATTGTGGAGAAAAATCCTGACGGTTTTTCGGTGGTCACGCCTGATGCCACGGTGGGTATTCGCGGAACCATCTTTGCCGTACAAGTGGGCAACGGTACCACTACAGTCTATGTTACCAACACGACCAAGCAGGTTTTTGTCAACGGAGTGCTGGTTCCTTCGGGCTTCAAGATAACATTGCCGCAAGGCACGCTTAACCCCATGACTCCCGCAGATATGAACCATGTGACCGGCAGTGTGGCGACGCGCGAATCCGGCCCTGCTGGCCCCGCCCTTCTTGCGCCTCCCTCGCCGGTAACGGGAGGCGTTGCAGGTGTTCCCACTGCCTTGGCGCAAACCCAGTTTGGGCAGCAGACCCTTGGTGAAGGGTTCAGGCAGCTGGGCAATGCCAGCGTGTCGGGCACATTATTCAGCGATCTAGGCAACGGGTCTTTTAGTTTTCAGGTCAATCTTGCCAGCGGTGCTGTAAGCAATGGTGTCATGCAGTCTGGTCATTCAGACTTGCCCAGCCCTCTTACTGGGGGAGCTGGCAGTATCAGCGGTTCCAGCCTGAATGTGGGAGGATTCACCGACGGAAGCCACACCGGAACCATGACTGGGTCTGCTCTGCGAACCGGGTCTGGTCTCTCTGTCTCCGGCGATTTTCAGATAAAGGATACATACGCAACAGCTATTGATTGTGGCACGTTTTCCGGATCAGGCAGGTAAAGCAATATGAAGTGTACAGTACAAATTACTGCTGCTCTGCCCAAAGCATGCCACTGCCTTGCGCTTGCGCCGCTGTTGCTTCTCTTGTTGGTAAGCCCCGCTGTCGCCGCAGAGGATTCACCCGGCCTGCGCACGGCGGTGGGGTCTGCAAAGGCAGATGCCGCTGCCCTGATGCAGCAGGGCAAGTATGCCTCTGCCTACGAAATGTACATGCGCCTGCTGCGCGAAGCGCCGGATGACGACGAGGTGAACCTTAACCTCGCCCGCAGCTCCATGCGCAGCGGCCGGTATAATCAGGCGGTAATGGCCTATGAGCGGCTTACGGAAAAGTACCCCAACGAAGCTGTGTTGTTCAGTGAACTGGCACAGGCCTATATGGCGCTTGAAGACCGCAAGAGTGCGGAAAGCGCCATGGCCACAGCACGTTTGTTGAATCCCAACATAAACAAGGCTGACAGCGACAGGCTGCTTGATTCGCTCGAAAAGCGGTATGAGCACTGGCAGATTCATGGTAAGGTGCGCAGCGGACTGCTGTATGATTCAAACGCCACATTTGGCCCCTCAAGTACGTCTATGGATCTTGGTGTCTGGCAGGTAAATGTGCCCGATGCCGAGGCAAAAAATACCTTTGGCGCGTACCTTGGAGCCAACCTTGACGTGGGCTGGAAGGCCGAGCGCGACACCCCCTGGTGGATTGTGGCCGATGTGCAGGGGCTTGCGCGCGGCAATGGCAATCCTTCGCTGGATGACGTTCACAGCCGCACGTCGGAATGGGGCAGGGCTGCCGTAGGTGTACGCCACCTCACGCCAACCACCATGTTTGATCTGCGCTTCAAGAGTGAAGTGTTTGACAACCAGTGGTATCAGAACGTGTCGGCATCCGGGCCGGAAGCCACGTGGCTGTGGGCCGTAACCCCCTCGTGGCATCTGATTACACGCGGAACCCTCGACGCGCGGGCCTACTCGCGTGACGGTGACCGCAACGGCGCGTACTGGACCCTGGGGCAATATGTGCGGCGTTATTTTGGCGAAAGCAACCATGAAATCATGGTGGGCCTGAGCTATGTGGGCGGTAACACGCCAGAAACTGCCGATTACTGCTATACAGGTATTGAGGCCAGCGCGCGCGTTGTGCTCAAGCTGCCCAAGGGATTTGAACTGGCCCCCTTCGTGTCCTTTGAAAAAGACTGGTATAACGGCCCCGCCACCGCGCTGGAAACCACAAACAGGCTGGACCAGAAGTGGCGCACCGGCGCAACCCTTACCTGGCATGTTACCGATGCCTGGTCGGTGGAAACATCGTACCAGTACACGCATAACAATTCAGAAAGCCCGCTCTACAGGTTTGATCAGTCGCTGGTTTCGTTGGGCGTTGCCTGGTCGTTCTAGTGAGAATATGGGCGTAGAAGTCGCGTTGCTGCCATCTGCAATCGATACGTAACTATCTGTGCGCCTGCCCAAAACGGGCAGGCGCACTCTTTTATGCGCGGCAGTGCTGGCAGGGTAAAGTTGACGCACAAAAAAAAGCCACGGTTACCCGTGGCTTTTTTTGATCTGTAAGGATGCATGCCTAGCGGGCGCAGAGCCGCTCCGCAGGGATAATCACAAAATTATGGGCGTGGAGCACTTCAATGGCCTGATCAACCTTGTCAAAGCGGAAGATCATGACCGCGCTTTCTGCTTCGCGCTGTACAAAGGCATACATGTATTCAACATTGATGCCGTTCTTGGAAACAGTTTGCAGCACAGAATCAAGACCGCCGGGAGTGTCAGGCACTTCAACGGCCACAACACTGGTGCGGCCCAGGGTGAAGCCTTTTTCTTTCAGCACAACCTTGGCTTTTTCGTGATCGCACACAATCATGCGCAGAATGCCAAAGTCAGAGGTATCGGCGAGCGAAAGGGCGCGAATGTTGATTCCCGCCTCGGCCAAGGTGTGTGTAACCTCGGCCAGACGCCCGGCGCGGTTTTCGAGAAACACAGAGAGCTGTTCTGTTTTCATGACAAATCCTTTGGGTTCGTCAGGCCTGTTATGCCTTGTGATTGGGATCGTCAGTGGACGTGGGTTGTTTTTTGTCCTTGGGGGTTATGTCAATTTCATCAGGCTCGGATGAAGCACGGCGAAAGTTACGGATTGCCCGACCAAGCCCACCACCGATTTCCGGCAATTTATTAGACCCGAAAAGAAGCAGAACAACAACCAGTAAAAGCAGCAATTCAGGCATGCTTACGCCGAACATGCGGGGAGCCTCCGTTGAGAGTTGGGCAAATAAAGCAAATTACACCCTTAAATATAAGCCCTGAAAAACACGAGGTCAAGATGATTCCTGAAGCCGGTCAGGTTTCAGGCTGTTTCTTGGTGTCAGGCAGAGGCTGTCAAGCAAAGCCTGTTGCCAGGGGCAGTTATTTGCCCATGGCGTTCATGAAATCCTTGTTGGATTTGGTGGCCCGCATTTTGTCCAGCAAAAATTCCATGCTGTCGATGGACGACATGGGAGCAAGAATTTTGCGCAGAATCCACACGCGGTTGAGCACATCGTCGGCCAGCAGCAGATCTTCCTTGCGCGTGCCGGTGCGGTTGATGTCGATGGCGGGGAAAACACGCTTTTCCGAAAGGTGGCGGTCAAGGTAGATTTCCATGTTGCCGGTACCCTTGAACTCTTCAAAAATAACTTCGTCCATGCGGGAGCCGGTATCAATGAGCGCCGTAGCAATAATGGTAAGGCTGCCGCCTTCTTCAATATTGCGCGCCGCACCAAAGAAACGCTTGGGGCGTTGCAGGGCGTTGGCATCAAGACCACCAGAAAGCACACGGCCAGATGAAGGCGTAACGGCGTTGTAGGCGCGGCCCAGGCGGGTGATGGAATCGAGCAAAATAACCACATCGCGCTTGCGTTCCACAAGGCGCTTGGCTTTTTCAAGAACCATCTCGCACACTTGCACGTGGCGCTGCGGGGGTTCGTCAAAGGTAGAGCTGATAACCTCGGCCTTTTTGACCGTGCGCTCCATGTCGGTAACTTCTTCCGGGCGCTCGTCGATCAGCAGCACAATAAGGTAAACATCGGGATTATTGGCGTTAATGGCATTGGCCAGCGATTGCAGCAGTATGGTTTTACCTGTGCGGGGCGGGGCAACAATAAGGCCGCGCTGCCCACAGCCAATGGGAGCCATAATGTCGATAACGCGGTTGGAAAGATTTTTTTCGCCATTTTCCATGACGAGCTGGCGATCGGGATAGATTGGGGTGAGGTTATCGAAAAGAACGAGGTTTTTGGCGTGTTCCGGGGGCTCAAAACCGATTTCGGTAACCTTGAGCAGGGCAAAGTAGCGTTCGCCTTCCTTGGGCGGGCGAATCTGCCCCGAAACAATATCACCCTTGCGTAACGAAAACCGCCTGATCTGCGAAGGCGACACATAAATATCGTCTGGGCCGGGCATGTAGCTGCACAGCGGCGAGCGCAAAAAGCCAAAGCCGTCGGGCAAAATTTCAAGCACGCCATCGCCGTAGATGGAGCCATTTTGTGAGGCACAGGTGGAAAGCAGTGCAAAAATGAGTTCCTGCTTACGCATGGAACTGGCATTTTCGATTTCATACTGCTCTGCCAGCTCCATGAGCTCTTGCATGCTACGCGTCTTCAGGTCTGTGAGGCTCAAGGCGCTGTCGGTCAACAGTGTGGAAGTAGCTTTCTTTTTGCGCATAACAGTCCGATATTTTGATAAGACAAGGGTAACACTTACAGTATTTGCATACTGTAGCGTGGTAGGCGGATGATATTGGGAACAAAAAAGATGTGTGAAATTGCGATTAGCCCATCTTTGCAGTAATGGCAAGGAAAAAATACGTCACATTTCACAAAAAATTCAAAAAAAGCGCGTGCGGCCTATCCGGCAGGATCCGGATCAACTGGCGGAGGCGCGTATAACTCAAGCAGCTCGTCGCGTACCTTATCTTCTTCAACTTCCAGCACTTCCGAAAGCTCGCCCGTGACAAGGCTCATAGCCTGTTCCTGCAACCGTCGTTCCCCAAACGACAGTTCCTTGCTGCGGCCAATGAGCAGCAGCTCGCGCAGAACCTCGGCAACAATGGCCAGGCTGGGACTTTTAAGGCGTTCGGAATATTCGCGAAAACGGCGGTTCCAGTTCTGGCCGGTGTAAACGGCCTTGCCCGATTCGTTGCGCAGCGATTCAAGTATGGTGACTGCTTCGTCCTTGGGGGTTAGCGTGCGCAAACCCACATGGGCGGCATTGTTCACCGGAACCATAAGTGTGACGTTGTTCGCCCGAATGCGCACAATATAGAGCTCACAGACAAGCCCCCCAACGGTTTTGCTGTCTATGCGTTCTATTTTGCCCACACCTTGGGCTGGGTAAACAACGAGATCGTCCGAAGTGAACATGATGCCACCAACACGCCCGTTCAGGGCGCAAATAACGAGACCAGAAGCGATTTAGCTGGAAGTCGCGAATTAAGTGAATATAAAGAAGAGTCTGAAACCAACTCTTCAAACAGCTTAGTCCAAGAAGGAGTAAGAGTCCAGTTGAAAAAGTATTTTGCTCGTATTCATGTATTTGGCAAAAATAAGAGCAGCGCGCAGAAATGCCTGGTGTTGTTGGTGCAGCCTCGCCGCACCAATTTGCCAGCAAATCTTGTAGGGCGTAGGCGCACGGCCTACTACGCCCGCCTTTACTGGCAAAATCCCCTAAGAGGCTTTTCTGGAGGCCCTTACGGCACTTTCCAGGCCTTTATCTGCAAACGTAAAAAGAGTGTCGGCGGCGAGGGCCATTGCAGCTTCTATGTTCCTGGCATCTTCCCCATCGGGGCGGCCCAGAACCCAGTTGGTAACATCTCCCTTGTGCGGGGGGCGGCCTATGCCCATGCGCAAACGGTAAAAATCGGGCGTGCCCAGCAGTTCGGTGATGGATTTAAGCCCGTTGTGCCCGGCATTGCCGCCGCCAAGCTTGAAGCGCAGTTCACCAGCAGGAATATCAAGTTCGTCGTGTACAACCACAAGATCCTGAGGCTTGAGTTTGTGCCAGGCAAGCAGGGGCTGCACACACTGGCCGCTCAGGTTCATAAAGGTTTGCGGCTTGGCCGCAAGCCAGCAACCCCCAAGTTTGGGCAGGCGCAGCCGCCACAGCTCGCACGAAAACTTGCCGCCATTCTGCTGGCTGACCTCACCCTCTCTGCCCGCAAGGTCAACAAGGTACGAAACAAAATCAAACCCGCAATTGTGCCGGGTATGGTCATATTTGGCTCCGGGGTTTCCCAGGCCAACAACAATGCCTTTATAGTCCATGGGGTGCGTCTCCAGACATTACTTCGCTGCTTTCAAGGCGCAGCGGCAGGCCCAGGCCTGCGCAAAAGGCTGCGGCGGTGCGGGCCGTAAACCGGCAGAGCGGTGGGTTCATGGCTGCCAGATGCCCGCCCCCGGCAAGCCACACCAGCTTCTTGGCCGGGGCCTCCAGGCTGTCATACGTGGCCTGGATGATGGCAGGGGTGAACAGGGCGTCGTTGCGGGCACTGAACATGCACACCGGGCAGCGCAGCCGGGTTGGCAGATGCGCGTTGAACAGGCTGGCCAAAAATTGCAGGGGATACGAAAACCGTGCCCTGCGGCGGTTTGAAACCGTGCGCCGAGCCCCGGCCAGAATTCTGTGCGGGGCAAGGTATGCGTGCAGCGGCAGGGGCAGCCTTGGCAACCAGCGGGCCAGCGTGCTGAAGGCTTTTTCAATTTTCTGCCTGTTGTCAGCCAGAGCAGCAAATCGTGTAAGATACACGGCCTCGCGCATCTGCGGCAGCACCCCGGTTATGGGAAAAGCCGCCACAATGCCAGACGATGCCGCCGCATGCGCCAGCGAAAGTATGCCCCCCTGGCTGTGCCCGCATACGGCAATTTTGCTGTAGCCCGACTGGCGCAGCCAGTTTTCCGCATCCAGACCGTTTTGCAGCAGATCATCAAAGGTAAAGCCGGTATTGTGCCGGTTTAACCCGTGGCCGGTCAGGTGCAGAGCCGCCACGGCAAAGCCAGCTTGCCGCAGTGCAGCGAGCATGGGCCGGTACTGGAATGGCGACAGCATGGTGCCGGGATAGAACAGCACAACGCCAGCCCCGTGGTTGGGCCAGATTTCGAGCTGTAGCTCCCGGTTGCGGGAAGGCAGCTTGCGGGTGACAATGGTAAAGTTGTGCATAGAACCGCGCGCATAAAAATGAGGCCGGTTCCTCGCGGAACCGGCCAGAACAGTCGCACGAAGGCCGGAAAAAACCGGCCCAGGGCAAACAGTATTAGCTGGCAGCCTCAGCGGCTTCCTTGGCCTTGGAAATGACGCTGATGATGGCAAAGTTGTGGTCGTACACAGCCTTGACGTTTTCGGGCAGCTCAAGGTCGGCCACGCAGATGGTGGTGTTGATGTCCATGGAGGAGATGTCAACCACAATCTTCTTGGGCATTTCGAGGGGCTTGCTGCTCAGGCGAACGATTTCGCGGTAGGTTTCAAGCTGGCCGCCAAGCTTCACGCCACGGGACACGCCCACGAATTCAACGGGCACATCAACGGTGATGGGCTTTTCAATATCCACACCGTAGTAGTCGATGTGGCTGAATTCTTTTTTGTAGGGGTGGTACTGCACGTCCCAAATGATGACAGGATGCACAGTCTTGGTGCCGTTGTCGTCGATTTCGAGGTCAAACACAGAGGTGCGGCCCGCTTCGGCAAAAATCTTTTCCAGCGGCAGGGCAGGGGCCTGCACAGAGATATTGTCACCCTTGGCGGTGTAGAACACGCCGGGGATCAGATCTTCGGAACGCAGGCGGCCACTCGCGCCTTTGCCGCTACCTTCGCGCTTCTGCACGCTCAACGTTTTTTCAATCTTCATGTCCTGCTCCTTGGCTTACCGCCGCCGAAACGTGCGGAAAAAGTTCTGTTATTATGGAACCGGCCTGGTAGGCTGGTTTGGGTCTAAACACCTGCCGCCCCAGAGGGACTAAACAAACAACACGCTTACCGACGAACCGGTATGGATGTTGTGAATGGTTTTGCCCAAAAGGGCAGCCACAGAAACAACCTCAAGCTTGGAGCAGCGTTCGAGCTTGTCGCCAAGGGGGATGGTGTCTGTGACAAATACCTGCGAAAGGGCCTCTGTGCTGTTGATGCGGTCAATGGCGGGGCCAGACAGCACGGCGTGCGTGGCACAGGCCACAATCTTGGTGGCACCGTTTTTCAGCAGCACATCAGCGCCGGCGCACAGGGTGCCAGCGGTGTCGATCATGTCGTCCACCACAATGGCAAGGCGGCCCTTCACGTCACCAATAACGTGCATGGCCTGAGCCTGATTGGGCTTGTCGCGGCGTTTGTCCACGATAGCCAGGGGCGCATTGAGGCGCTTGGCGTAGGCACGCGCTCTTTCAACACCGCCCGCGTCGGGCGAAACAATAACGATGTTGTCATCATGCAGGCGGCGCAGGGCTTCAAGCATGACCGGCACGGCAAACAGGTTGTCCACCGGACAGTCAAAATACCCCTGAATCTGCCCAGCGTGCAGATCAATGGTAACCACACGCTCTGCACCGGCAACGCTGATAAAATCTGCCACCATTTTTGCGCTGATAGGCGCACGGGGGCTGACCTTGCGATCCTGGCGGGCATAGCCGTAATAGGGAATAACAGCCGTTATTCTGCCAGCGCTGGCCCTTTTGAGGGCATCAAGCATAAGGCAGAGCTGCATCAGGTTACGGTTGATGCTTGGCGGGCAGGTGGGCTGCACCACAAAAACGTCATCACCGCGAACATTGTCGCCTATTTCTATCCGCAACTCGCCGTCGCTGAACGTGGTAGCCAGCGTGGGTGTCAGCTGACACCCCAGATGGTTGCAGATGGCCTTGGCCAAATCCGGATTGGATGACCCGGTGACGATCTTGAGATCGCTGTACATGAACCGCCCTGCCTTGCGCGCCAAAGAGCACTTACGGTTATACATCCTTGCTGCCGTCGCCGGGAGAAAGGCGGCGCTTTATTGCCAGGCCGCCGAAAGCCGACGGAAGGCGCAGTTATACGCCCAAGGCGCGAAGCAGCAGTGCGTGGCTGGGATGGAAGGGTTCGAACCTTCGAATGACGGAGTCAAAGTCCGTTGCCTTACCACTTGGCTACATCCCAATACTTACAGCACATGCGCGTAAACGCGCCTGTTCTCTCCTTGCAGCATGGCTGCCACTGCCTGCGATTCCACATGAAATTCGCGTGCAAAAAGCGCCACAATGCTCGAACCGCTACCACTCATGGCCACGGCTCCTGCTCCAAGGCGCAGCAAGTTCGCCTTGATTTCTGCAAGCTGCGGATGGCGTGCAAACACAACGGCCTCAAGGTCGTTGTGCATGTCCAGATCAATCCGCACCCCGGAGAGAAAAGTTCCATTAGCCTTGCTTTCAGGCTTTGTCAAGCAATTTTGCCCAGGAATAGTGTTTGAAGCCTGTACGGCGGCGTCATAATCAGCATATGCCTGCGGGGTTGAAGCATGAATATCAGGACATACCAGAACAAGGTGCATTCCCGCAAGCGCATCAGGCCCACATGGCTCAATTATTTCGCCAATACCCCGCACGCGGCAGGGCGCGTTTTTGAGAAAAAAGGGAGTATCTGCACCAACAGCAAGGGCAACTGCTGCCAGTTCCTGTTCACTGAGCGGGTCTGGCAGTTTTTTGTTGAGCCATTGCAGCAGGGCCGCAGCATCGCTGCTGCCGCCGCCAAGCCCGGCCCCTGTGGGGATGCCCTTGACTAGCCGCACCTCAATGCCCGGCAGATCTGGCACGCGCCCGGCAAGGGCCGCGTAGGCCCTGGTGAGGGTGTTGTGCTCAAGGTCAATGCCCGGCGTGTCGCAGCGCACCACAATGCCGCTTGTGCCGGTTTCGCTGATGTGCAGCCGGTCGCAGGGGCGGGGCAGGGGCCAGAAAAGCGAATCGAGTTCGTGGTAGCCGTTATCCCGTATGCCTGTAATGCGCAGACCAAGATTCACCTTGCAGCCAGCAACAACTACGCTCATGGGCTTATACCTGATTGATGATTACAGGGTTTCAACCGTCAGGTTGCCGTTGGTGAACACGCATATTTCGGCAGCAATGCGCATGGCCTCGCGGGCAATGGCTTCTGCATCCATATCGGTGTGCCGCACCAGGGCGCGCGCCGCAGCAAGGGCGTAGGGCCCACCGCTGCCAATGGCCGCAACTTCGTCGTCGGGCTCAATCACGTCGCCCGTGCCAGAGAGCATAAGAATGTGTTCCGTGTCGGCCAGCAGCAGCATGGCCTCAAGCTTGCGCAGATATTTGTCCTTGCGCCAATCCTTGGTCATTTCAACGGCGGCGCGCACCATGTTGCCGCGCAGTTCCTTGAGTTTGGCCTCAAAAAGTTCAAACAGGGTAAAGGCATCGGCAGTGGCACCGGCAAAACCCGCCAGAATCTTGCCCTCATGCAAGCGCCGCACCTTTTGCGCGCCGTGCTTCATGATCATGCTCTGGCCCAGGGTTACCTGTCCGTCGCCAGCAATGGCCACGCGGCCATTTTTTCTGACTGCCAGTATGGTTGTGGCGTGTGTTTCCATCATCAGTTTTTATCCCATATTTCCTTGCGCTCTTTATAGGCCGCCTCAAGCCGCTGAAAATCGCGCGGGTTGGCTGCCTTGCCAGACAAGGCCTTGGCCTGGTTAAAATAGCGCTCGGCCTGTTTTTTATTGTTGGAATACAGTGCGCTGTACGCCATGTGAATGTAGGCCCCGGCAGAGTCGCCAGCCTTGCCCAGAGAGCGGGCATAGGCTTCGTGAACTTCTGCGTCTTCGGGCACATAGCGCAGCACTTCTTTATAATACTGAGCGGCTTGCGCCTGCCTGCCGGTTTCATCGAGCATGCGCGCGTAAAAAAATGATGCCATGTAATCGCGTGGATCAAGGCGCATGGCCTGACGCAGCAAGCCATCGGCGCGGCTCATGTCGCCCTTGCGATAGTGGAAGGCTCCGGCCTCGCGCAGTATGAGGGGATCGTTGGGCGAGGCGGCAAGGGCATCGTCAAAGGCCTTGTTGGCCTCGTTGACGCGGTTGATTCTGGCCAGCACAATGCCGCGCCCCATGCACGAAAGGCCGTCCTTGCCCGCAAAGCGCTGCTGTGCGGCCTGCTCGTCGCCATAGCGGGCCCACAAAAGGGTTTTGACACGCGTAAAGCGTTTGTTGTCCTGTGTGCGGCCCTGTACGGCCTTGCCCATGCCCTGGATGCGGGCCTGTAGCCCGTTGATGCGGTCGCCAATGGCGGGGTGGGTGGAAAGGTAGGTGGGCACGTTGGTGCCGCTCATCCAGCTTTTCTGGCGCAGCACCTTGAAGCCGTCCACCATGCCCTGGGGCGGGTAGCCCGCTGCAACAAGGTATTGCAGGCCTATCTGGTCGGCCTCTGTTTCGTCAATGCGGCTGTAGTTGAGCATGGCCGACTGCCCGGCACCCAGTGCGCCCACTGCAAGCGCGCCGCCGCTGGAACCGCCCACCGCAACACCCGCAATGGCCAGCAGCAGTGAACCAATGGTCACAAACTGGGCGCGCTCAAGGCGCGAGGCCACGTGGTGCTGGGTTACGTGCGCAAGCTCGTGAGCCAGTACGCCTGCCAGGTCTTCCTCTTTATCCAGATTCATGATCAGGCCGGTGAACACGTAAACGTAGCCACCGGGCACGGCAAAGGCGTTGAGCGAATTGTGCAGAATAACAGCCGCCTTGAAATTGAACGGCTGCGGCGGAAGGGTTTTAACAAGGCGTTCCACGATCTGGTTGACGTACAGGCTCACTTCCGGGTCTTCAACAATCCCCATATTTGAGCGAACCATTACGTCAAACTTGTGGCCCATCTCCTTTTCGTCCTTGATGGTGACACCGCCGAAAAAGAAGGCCTGGGCAGGCACTGCCACAAGCTGGGCTGCCAGAAACGACAGCATGACCAACAGCGCCAGAACCCGGCGCACGGCAATACGGTGCAACATGTCATCCTCACTGGGCCGCAGTAAAAAAAGCCCGCGCCGAAGACCGACGCGGGCCACGGTTTACTCCAGATCCCAAACCTGACCTTCGGGGGTATCGCGCACGCTTACGCCCAGGTCGGCAATCTCCTGACGCAGTGAATCCGAGCGGGCAAAGTCTTTGCTGACGCGGGCTTCCTGCCGGGCAAGCATGAGCTCTTCCACACGGGCAACGTCAATATTTGCACGGCGGGCACGCTGGCTGCGCAGATCGGCCAGAAAAGCCTGCGGGGGCAGGCCAAAGAGGCCAAGGCGTTTGTTCCACTCCTGCGCACGGGCAAGAAAATCCTGCAACAGATCGCGACCGGCTTCGCCAGCGCGCAGGCCCTTGTCTTCAAGCAGGCGGTTCACAAGGCGCACCTGGGCAAAAACCTGGCCCAGTGCCTGGGCGGTATTGATGTCGTCTTCAAGAGCGGCATCAAAAGCCTTGGGCAGGGCAGCCCATTCCTCGGCCATTTCCGGGGGCAGGGGGGTCTTTTTCCACTTGTCGCGGGCAAGGGCCTTTTGGGCCTCGTGCAGGGCCGTGTACACGCGGTGCTGGGCTTTTTCCGCTTCGTCCATGCTGTCGGCGGTAAAGTCGATGGGGCTGCGGTAGTGCTTGCCCAGCAGGAAAAAGCGCAGGGTTTCAGGCAGATAGTTTTCAAGAATATCGCGTATGGTCTTGAAGTTGCCCAGTGATTTGGACATCTTTTCGGCATTTACCTGCACAAAGCCGTTGTGTACCCAGTAGCGGGCCAGCGAACAGGCGCAGGCGGCTTCTGACTGGGCAATTTCGTTTTCGTGGTGTGGAAAAACAAGATCCTGCCCGCCGCCGTGGATATCCAGCGGCAGATAGGGCTGGCTCATGGCCGAGCACTCGATGTGCCAGCCGGGGCGCCCCTTGCCCCAGGGGCTTTCCCAGAAAGGTTCGCCGGGTTTGGCGGCCTTCCACAGGGCGAAATCGAGGGGGTCTTCCTTTTCTTCACCGGGGGCCACGCGCGCACCCGAAAGCAGGTCGTCGAGGCTGCGGCCAGAAAGTTTGCCATAGGGCTCGTAGGCCCGCACACGAAAATACACGTCGCCCGATGGCGTGGGGTAGGCCTTGCCCGACTCGATAAGGGTTGAGCAGATGGCCTGAATCTGCGGAATATAATCGGTGGCGCGTGGTTCTTCATCCGCCCGCAGCACGCCAAGGCGGTCCATGTCTTCATGGAAGGCGGTAATATAGGTTTGGGCCACCTCGCGCCAGTCGCGGCCTTCCTTGTTGGCGCGGTTGATGATCTTGTCATCCACATCGGTAAAGTTGCGCACAAAGCGCACCTCAAGGCCCATGTGGCGCAGTTGCCGCGAAAGCACGTCAAAAACAAGGGCCGAGCGGGCGTGGCCAATGTGGCAAAGATCATAGGCCGTGATGCCGCAAACATACATGTTTGCCTTGCCCGCGTGAACGGGAACGAATTCTTCCTTTTTGCGGCCCAGTGTGTTGTAGATCAGCATGTATGTCCCTTACCCGGCCTGGCCGGGAAGATTGATCATGTCGATGCGGCGCTGATGCCTGCCGCCCTCAAACGAACCTTCCAGAAAAGCATCAACAATGGCCTGGGCCAGCTCCACACCGATAATGCGCGCACCAAGGCAAAGCACGTTGGCATTGTTGTGCTGGCGCGAAAGACGCGCTTGCAGCTCTGTGGCGCACAGGGCAGCGCGTATGCCCGCATGGCGGTTGGCGGCAATGGAGATGCCTATGCCCGTGCCGCAGATAAGAATGCCCATGCCCTGTTCATTTTCAACCGCGCTGCACAGCTTGTGGGCCAGCACGGGGTAGTCGCAGCTGTCGGTGGAGTTGGTTCCGTCGTCCACCACGTTGATACCCTTTTGGGTAAGAAACTGCACAAGGTGTGTTTTCAGCGCGTAGCCCGCGTGGTCTGAGGCAATGTGGATGGTTTGCATACGTGCTCCTGAAAAGTTGCGGGCGGTGCGTCCGGACTGGCCGAACGCACCGCGTAGTGTCTGTAGGCAGACTGCCCTGATGCCGTCTGCACCAAAAAAGGGCTTGGCAAAAGGGCAGAAGCTATTGCTGCTGCTTGAACTTGGCAAGGGGCAGCAGAGGGGCGGCTTCCGGAAGGGGTAAGGCCATCTGCTCTTTTGTAAAGGGCTGAGAAACTTTTTCCCTTTCCTTGATAAGCACAATGGCGCGTTTGCCATTGCTGTGTGCAAGGTTCAGGCGGCGGGGCAGCGGCGTGGGATCATCAGAATACAGAATCTCCATGCTCCAGCCCTTGCCGTTGGGCTGTTCCTGCCATTCGGTGGGCAGGCCCTGCTCGTTAATGGTCACGCGGCCGCCGGGCTGACCGTTAAGGTCGTACACGGACTTGCCGTCTGTGGTGAGGGCAGATTTTTCAAACTGCTTGCCAAACACGGCGGCGTATCTGCCGTTGAGCAGATCGGCCAGGTGTACAAGGTTGAAGGGAACAGGCACACCCACCTGAAGCAGGGGCTTGGTTGCCCCCTGATAGAAGTAGGCCTTGTTCTCGCTTGGGCTGTACACAAGGAAGTGCTGGCCGTCTTCAAGAATTTTGGCAACGGTTGTACCCACGCCGGCCATCACATCCAGGCGCAACTGGCGCTGGCTGTTGCCCCAGAACAGAGCCGTGACACGCCTGGTGTCACCCTCTGTGCCAAAACGCAGGCTCAGTTGCAGGCGGTAGGGCTCTGCCTTTTCAACAGCACCAATGGCGGCAAATTTTTGCCAGCGCTGTTCAAGGGCCGCACGGTTTTCAGGTGAGGTTTCCAGCACGGGCTGACGGGCGCACGCGCAGAGCAGCGCCAGGCAACAGAAGATAACGAATTTTTTCATAGATTTGAAAGCCGCTGCCGCAATGCTTCCGCATCGTCGGGTTTGAGTTCCATAGCTTTTTGATAGGCGGTACGGGCCTCGTCCTTATGACCAGCCCGAGCGGCGATATCGCCATAGTGTTCCCATATGGAGGCATCCGTGTGCTCGTCCAGCGTGACGGCGCGGCGGATTTCTTTCAGGGCATCATCAATCTTTCCGGCCTTGTAGTAGGCCCAGGCAAGCGAATCAACAATATAGGACTGGTTGGGCGCAATTTCATTGGCACGCACAAGCAGGGTCATGGCCCGGTCGAGATCGCGGTTTTCCTCGGCAAGGGTATAGCCCACATAGTTGAGGGCCTGATAGTTGTCGGGGTGCAGGGCGATGAGCTGTTCCATGGTTTTGAAGGCGGCTTTTTTATCGCCGGTTTCGTCCTGCAACGAGCCGAGCAAAAAGAACACTTCGGCATTGTTGGGCCAGTGCTTGGCGGCTTTTTGAGCTGTTTCAAGCGCCTGCTTCATCTGCTTTTGACGGGCCAGCAAACGCACTTCAACCTCGACCAGCTCTGAGGAATCGGGGCTGGTCTGACTGGCCTTGCGCACCGCAGCAAGCGCCTCGGCATCGCGCCCGGCCTCGGTCAGCAGCTGCACGCGCAGCAGCTCGCCGCGCACTGCCGCCTTGCTGGTGGCGGGAATTTTATCGAGCCACGAAAAAGCCAGATCAAGGTCGCGGCGCTGGTCGTAGGCCAGCTCTGCCAGCAGCAGATACACATCCATGGGTGCGTCACCCTGGGCCACAATCTGCTTGAGCAGGGTTTCTGCCTGCAAAAAGTGGCGTGATTCCATAAACATACTGGCAACAGTAAGGCGGAAGGGCGTATTGTCTGGCCCCTGCTGCATGTACTTGAGCGCCTTTTCGGGCTGGCCCATGCGCAGCGAAATGTTTACGAGGCGCAGCAGCACATCCTGCGAAGAGAAGTTGAGCTTGAGCAGTTTTTCGTACATGCCGCGCGCGGCCTTGAGATCTGGCTTTTGCTCATAAATAAAGGCCAGTTCGGCCATGGCTTCCACAAAATCGGGCATTTCCTTGATGGCACGCTGCAAAAAGGCCACGGCCTCGTTGGGCCTGTCCATGCCTATGAGCGCCCGCGCGTGGTAGTAGTCCACAAGAGGGGTACGCTGCTTGCCGCTAACGCTGTTGAGCAGCTTTTCTGCCTCGGGGTACTGCTTGCTTTTGACCAGCAGCAGGGCCAGCTCCATGCGGGCATCCACTGAATCGGGATGCTTCTTGAGGTATTCGCGCATGAGCTTGACGCCCTGTTCGGGGGTGCCCTTTTCCATTAGGGCTTCGGCGTAGAGCAGATTGAGCGAAATATCGTCCGGCCAGACGCTGAGCGCCTGTTCCATCACCGTGGCAGTATGGGGCGACTTGCGGCTCAGCAGCCACACGCCGCCTTCAAGCCAGATATTGATGGGCATGTGCGCCTTGGCCAACAGTGAAGATGCTGCGGCAAGGGCGTTTTCGTCCTCGTTGTTCAGGGCCTGCGCAAAAACCAGAAAAGCATAGGTATTGAGCGCATTGGGCGAAAGCTCTGTCTCCACCGAACGCAACGACACACCCTTGAGATCAAACTTCTGGGCTTTTGCCGTGGCAGCGGGAGCGGCAGACTCTGCTGCTGGTTCATCCGATTTGTCGGCAGCCTGATGGCGCGCGCCAGAACAGCCGCCGCACCCAAGCAGAGAAAACGAAGTGGCGGCGGTAAGGGCCAGGGCGCACAGCAGCGCAACGTGGTTACGTTTCATATCAGGATTGTATCCATGTGTCTGAAAAGTCCTTGATATCCACAGCAAGATGCTGCCGGATTTTTTCCAGCAGCCGCGCCTCCAGCTGGCGAACGCGTTCGCGCGTGACGTTATACCGTTCGCCTATCTCACGCAAGGTTACAGGCTCGTCCGTGAGCAGGCGGTTGTGCAGAATGTACAGCTCTTTTTCGTTCAGTTTGGGCAGTATGGTCTTGAGCTTGCTGCGCACGAGCCCGGCGATTTCGTCGCTGGCAAGGGTGTCTTCTATGCCGGGGCCAAGGGCGGGCAAAAAGTCCATGCGTGTTGCGCCGCCAGCGTCTTCGCCCACGGGCACGTTGAGCGACATGTCTGTGGATGCCAGCCGCTGGTCCATTTCGTTGATCTGGTCTTCGGTCACGCCCAGGCGTTCTGAAAGCATGGCCGCATCGGGGTCAAAGCCCTGCACAATAAGCTTTTGCCGTTCGCGGTTCAGATTGTAGAACAGTTTGCGCTGCACCTGGGTGGTGCCTATCTTGACCATGCGCCAGTTGTCCATGATGAACTTGAGAATGTAGGCCTTGATCCAGAACGAGGCGTAGTACGAAAACTTGATGCCCTTGTCGGGGTCAAACTTGTTGACCGCGCGCATGAGCCCCACGTTGCCTTCCTGAACTAGATCAAGCACGTTCTGCATCCAGCGGCGCTGAAAATCCATGGCAATGCGAACCACAAGGCGAAGGTGCGACGATACCAGCCGAAAGGCGGCATCCGCATCATTGTGGTCGCGCACGCGCAGGGCCAGCTCGTGCTCTTCGTCGGGTTTGAGCAGCGGAAAGCGGCTCACCTCGCGCAGATACAGGTGCAGGCTGTCGCGTGGGCCAACAGCGGGCAGGCGGGCCGTAGACGGCGCGGGCAGGCCTTCGTGTGCGTCGTCGTCCAGCACAAGGGGGTCGATGCCGTGGTCGTCTGCTTCAAGGTCAATGTCGTCATCAGAGGTGGCGTCAACCAGCGAATCCTCATCTTCCTGCTCGTCATCCACAGAGTCTGCGGGCACTTCCCTGACCTGTGCGCCGTCAATATCGAGAATATTCTTATCTGCCGTTTTTTTTCCGGCAGAGCGTGAACGCGGGGCAGAGGCAGCGCCACGCGTGCCGCCAGTGCCGGAAGCGGGCCGTTTGCGCGCTTTGGGGGCATCCAGAATTTCCACCTCTGGGGTGGAAATTTCGGATTCATCCGCCTTTTTGGCGCGGCGCGGGCTTGGGGGAACTATCGGACTATCTTTTTTCATGATATTTATGCTTGACCATCGCGGCCAGTAACCGGCTGCAATGTTTGATGCTATAGTTTTGATTTGTTCTTTTCAATGTTTTTCAGTAGTAAAAGGCCTGCCGGGGTCTACCCAGATTCTACGGCACGGCTTATTTTGTTGGCTCCGGCGGCGTACAGCCCCGGCTCCGGCTTGCGCGTTGCTGCCCGTAAAAATTGTCGGGCCTGCGGCCGCAAACAACCGAAGCCCCATCATACAGGTAATGCAGGCGGAAGGCAAAGGTGCTCTTTTGCCAGCGGCAGGTGTGCTGGGAACACAGCGAGATCACGATGACATTCAGACAAGCCCTCGGCCTTGGCAGGCCTCTTTTGCTCGACGGGGCCATGGGAACCATGCTTCAGGCCTCGGGCATGCCCGCAGGCGCTACCCCTGAAGAATTCTGCATGGAGAATCCCGATACCCTGCGCGGCATCCACAAGGCCTACCTGGACGCAGGCGTTGACCTGCTTACCTCGTGTACCTTTGGCGGCAATATTTACAAGCTGCCAAAAAGTCTGGATGTTTTATCGTTTAACCGCCGCATGGTTGAAATTGCCAAAGAGGCCGCCGCACAGGCGGGCCGTCCCGTATTTGTGGCGGGCAACGTGGGCCCCACCGGGCACTTTGCCAAGCCCCTGGGGCCGGTGGAGCCGCGCGACCTTATCGCCGCCTTTGCCTTGCAGATTCGCGGGCTTGTGGCGGGCGGGGCCGACCTTATCTTTATAGAAACCCAGTTTGACCTGGCCGAGGCGCGGGCGGCGGTGGCCGCTGCCCGGCAGGAATGTGACCTGCCCATCATGGTTTCCATGACCTTTGAGCAGGGCGTGAGCCTCACCGGCTCTACCCCCACCATTTTTGCCGAAACCATGCAGAACATGGGCGTGGACGTGGTGGGCACCAACTGTAGCCTTGGGCCCGACCAGATGCTGCCCGTGGTGCAGGAACTGCTCAATGCCTGTGAATGCCCTGTTATGGCCGAGCCCAATGCGGGCCTGCCCGAACTGCGCGACAACGTGACGGTGTTTCCGCTGGGGCCGGAAGATTTTGCGCAAAAAACCGCACCCTTTGCCCACATGGGCGCACGGGTGCTTGGCGGCTGCTGCGGCACAACCCCGGCGCACCTGGCGGCACTTGCGCAGGCCTTGCGCGGGGTGGAGAACATCACGCCGCCCCGTGTTTCGCGCAGGGGCATCTGCCTGACCAACCGTTCGCAGATGGTGCGCATTGCCGTGGGCGAGCCACTGACCATCATTGGCGAGCGCATCAATCCCACAGGCAAAAAAGCGCTTACCCAGGAGCTTCAGGCCGGGCTTTTTGACGTGGCCATGCAGCTGGCCGACGCTCAGGTGGACGCGGGCGCTGCCGTGCTTGACGTCAACGTGGGCGCGCCCCTTGTGGATGAAACACAGCTTTTGCCCGAACTGGTTCAGCGCCTTGTGGGGCGGCTGCCCATGCCGCTTTCCCTCGACTCTTCCAACGCCACGGCCATAGCCAATGCCCTGCCGTACTGCCCCGGTTCGTTTCTGGTCAATTCCATCAGCGGCGAAGCAGGGCGTATGGAACAACTTGGCCCCCTGTGCCGTGATTTTGGCGCGCCCTTTATTCTGCTGCCTCTGCAAGGGGCCCATTTGCCGGAAAAAGCCGCAGAGCGCATCCGCACCGTTGAAAGCCTGATCGAAAAAGCCGAGGCCATGGGTATTTCGCGGCGGCTGATGATGGTGGACATTCTGGCGCTTGCGGTTTCTTCCAGTGCCGACAGTGCCTTGCAGTGCCTTGAAATGACACGCTGGTGCGCGGCCAACGGCCTGCCCACCACTCTTGGGCTTTCAAATCTTTCGTTTGGTCTGCCCGCCCGCGAGCTGCTCAACGCCACCTTTCTTTCGCTGGCGGCGGGTGCTGGCCTTACCTCGTGTATCGCCAATCCGTCTGCGCAGCGCCTGCGCGAAGCGGCAGACGCACTCAAGGTTTTGTGCAACCACGATGCGCACGCGTCTTCGTTTATTGCCTCCTATTCTGGCTGGAAGCCCGGTGAGGGCTCTGTGCAGGTGCGGCAGGGCGGCAGCGCGGCAGCCAAAACCCTTGCCGAGGCCGTGCTCAGCGGCGACAAGGAAAACGTGTTGCCCCTGCTTGAAGCAGAACTTGAAAAAGGGGCCGACCCCTTCAGCCTGGTGCAGGAGAAGCTGATTCCCGCCATCACCGAGGTGGGCGCGCGCTATGAGCGGCGCGAATACTTTTTGCCCCAACTTATACGTGCCGCCGAAACCATGCAGACCGCCTTTGCCCACCTTAAACCGCTGCTTGAAGCATCGCGCGGCGCAGAAGAGCGCCCGGTGGTGGTCATGGCCACGGTTGAGGGCGATATTCACGACATTGGCAAAAATATTGTTTCGCTGCTTTTGGGCAACCACGGTTTTGATGTGGTGGATGCGGGCAAGGATGTTCCGGCTGAGGCCATTGTTGCTTGCGCACTTAAGCACAACGCGCGTATTGTCGGCCTGTCGGCCTTGATGACCACCACCATGGTGCGTATGGAAGACACCATCAAGATTGTCAGGGAACGCGGTTTGCCCATCAAGGTTTTGGTGGGTGGGGCGGCTGTTACCCAGGCTTTTGCCGATGCCATTGGCGCAGATGCATATTGCGCTGACGCCGTAGGTGCGGTAAAGGCCGCCAAGCAGTTTGTGTAGCCGCGCCCTGCGTGGTCTTGCTTCTACCCTTAAAAACTTCGGGTAAATTATGAAGAAAGTCATCCTGGCCTTATTGCTGTGTCTTGCCTTGCCGTGTTCGTCACTGGCGGCCCCGTCGGTTCCCAGCCTGAATCTGGTCGGGCTTACGGATATGCTGGCCAAGAACAAGGGCAAGGTTATCATGCTCAATTTCTTCGCCACATGGTGCCCTCCGTGCCGCGTTGAAATTCCAGAGCTTGTGAGTGTGCGCAAAAAGTATGCGGAAAAAGACGTTCTTATCATCAGCCTTTCGCTTGATGAAGACGCCAAGGTAGTGCCGCCCTTTGTGGAAAAAATGAAGATGACCTACCCCGTCTTTATGGCAGACCGCGATATCGCCAAGGCGTTCAAGATTTCGCAGATCCCGCACAATGCCTTTTACAGCAGGGACGGCCAGCTGATTCTCTCCGAGCCTGGCATGGCTGATGCCGAAATGGTCGAAATGGTCTTTAAAAAGTTGCTGGAACAGAAATAATGGAAAATACCCTTGTGGTGCGCAAGGCCCACATGGACGATGTAAAGTCCATGCATGGGCTTTTGCTGCAATGCGCCCAGAAAGGGCTGTTGCTGCCCCGTGCCCTTATTCATCTTTACGGGCACGTGCGCAATTTTATGGTTGCCGAGAACGCAGAAGGCGAAATTGTGGGCTGCTGCGCCCTGGCACCCGTGTGGGAAGACCTGGCCGAAATATGCTCGCTTGTTGTGCGTGAAGACGTGCGCCGTGCTGGCGCTGGCAGGGAGCTTGTGCATGCCTGTCTGGCAGAGTGCCAGAGCCTGCACATTAATAAGGTGTTTGCTCTCACATACCAGGAGGCCTTTTTTGACCGCCTGGGTTTCAAGGTTGTGGACAAGAGCGTTTTGCCGCAAAAAATATGGGCTGATTGCGTACACTGCGCCAAGTATCCCAACTGCGATGAAACTGCCGTTTATTTTGAACTGGATTCCGCTGCACAGGAAGCAGGAGAAGCACATGTCCAAGGCTAAAGATATCAAGGTTAAAGAACTGAAACCGGTGTTTACGCCGGAACAGATTGCAGCCCGAATCCAGGAGCTGGCCAGCGAGATCAATGCAGTTTACGGCGACGAACCGGTTGTGGCGGTTTGCGTGCTCAAGGGTGGCTTTATGTTTTTCAGCGATCTGGTCAGGTTTTTGCATAACAAAAACCTGGAACTGGATTTTGTTCGCCTTTCCAGCTACGGCAAGGGTTCCACCAGCTCAAAGCATGTGATCTTTAGCAAGGATGTAGAGATTGACATTTGCGGCAAGCATGTGCTGATTGTTGAAGATATTGTGGACAGCGGCCACAGCATGCGCTTTTTGCTTGGCCAGTTTGCCGCGCGCAAGGCACGTAGCCTGCGCCTGGCCGCCCTGGTAGACAAGGACGAGCGCCGTGAAGTTGACGTTAAGGTTGATTTTGCGGGCTTTAAGCTGAACCAGGGTTTTATTGTGGGTTACGGCCTGGACTACGCCGAGCATTACCGTATGCTGCCCGGCGTGTTTGAAGTTATTCCCGAATAGGCTTTTCCCGGCTCCGGCAGCCGGTAGGTTTTGGAGTAAAGGCATGGAAATAAAATGTCCCAATTGCGCTAGCCGCTTTAATTTGCCAGATCAGCTTGCCAAGCCGGGCGTCAAGCTGCGCTGCTCGGTGTGCAAAACGGTTTTTACCTATGAGCCCGAGGTGCCTCTGGCAGAGCAGGGCCCACTGCCCGATATGCCCATCAAAAAGAAGCTGCCGCTTGTAAAGATTGCGCTGGCTCTTGTGCTGGTGCTGGCATGCGCGGGCGGCGGCTGGTGGTATTATACCTCCAAGGGTGCGGCAAAGCAGCAGAGCGAGCAAGACATTGCAAAACAGGTAGAACTGCTGACCATGCGTAATGTGCGGCAGTACTATGTGGATAACGAAAAAGTGGGCAAGGTTTTTGTGGTTGAGGGCCGGGTGGTTAACGAGTTTCCGCAGCCAAAGGAACTCATCACCATTGAGGCGGCCATTTACGACAAGGACAAAAAACCTCTGGCTGTCAAAAAACAGCTGGGCGGCGTGCAGCTTTCACTTTTTCAGCTTCAGGTGTTGAGTGAGAAGGAAATGGAATCCTTCCTCAACAACAAGGTGGAGATTCTCACCAACAACACCAATGTGCTGCGTGGCGGCGAAGTACCCTTTATGGTGCTATTTTACGCTCCGCCCGAAGGTGTGGCTGAATTTGGCGTGAGGATCATTGATGCCAGGGATGTGCCAGAACAGGCCGCCCCTGCTGCGCCAGCCGCAGCGCCTGCTGCCCCGGCTGCGGGCAGTTCCGAACAGCCTAAATAGTTAAAGCAAACCCCGGTTGCTGACGCTCAAACGCGTTTGGCAATCGGGGTTTGTTGTGCCTTACACTTCACATCTGGGCCGGGTATACCGGCTAGAGGCCGCACTGCTGTTTGCTGCTGGTGTGGTTTTGTATTTTTGAGGGATGCTGGCTGTACCACAGCTGGCAGAAAAAGGTTTTGTCTGCCCTTGGGGGGTTGCGCGCCTGTGGTCGCAACGCAAGGGCAATGGGAGAAACCGGCCGCATACCGGGTTTTATGCAACAGGGCGACCCTTGCGGGGGTAGCCACAGCCAATTTGCTGCAAATGAAAAACAACAACACACCTGAATTGAAAAGAGCCTTGAAAAACAGGCATGTACAGCTCATAGCACTGGGCGGTGCCATTGGTACCGGCCTTTTTTTGGGCTCGGCAGGAACCATTCAGATGGCAGGCCCGGCAGTTTTGCTGAGCTATAGCCTTGGCGGTTTCATTGCCTTTATGATCATGCGTCAGCTTGGCGAAATGATGGCGCAGGAACCCATTGCCGGTTCTTTCAGCAACCTTGCCCACAAGTACTGGGGCGATTTTCCTGGTCTTCTTTCTGGCTGGAATTACTGGATTCTTTATGTACTGGTGGGCATGTCCGAATTGTCTGCCGTGGCAGTTTACGTGCAGTACTGGTTTCCCAGCATTGAGCCGTGGCAGACAACGGCATTTTTCTTTTTGCTGATTACGGGCGTCAACCTGTGTCATGTGAGCCTGTTTGGTGAACTGGAATTCTGGTTTGCTTCCATCAAGATTTTTGCCATTGTTTCCATGATTCTGCTGGGTTCGTTTTTGCTGTTCAGCGGCCATGCTGGCCCCGATGCGGCGGTGAGCAACCTGTGGGCGCACGGCGGCTTTTTGCCGCACGGCTGGGAAGGCGTGTTTACCGCGCTGGCGGTGGTGGCCTTTTCGTTTGGCGGCCTTGAACTTGTGGGCATTGCGGCGGCAGAGACCGATAACCCCCGCGTGACCATTCCCAAGGCTGTGAACCAGATCATCTACCGTATTCTTATTTTTTACATCGGTGCGCTGCTTGTGCTGCTGACCCTGCACCCCTGGAGCCAGCTTGGCGCTCCTGTGGATAAAAGCCATTGGGCCCAGGCCATGGTGGCAAGCCCCTTTGTGCAGATTTTTGACCTTATCGGCATTCCTTCTGCTGCCCATGTGCTCAATTTTGTTGTGCTTACGGCAGCACTTTCGGTTTATAACGGCTGCGTTTACTGCAACAGCCGCATGCTGTACGGCCTGGCCCTTCAGGGCAACGCTCCCAAGGCTCTTGGCACTGTCAGCGCCCGTGGCGTGCCGGTGTACGCCCTGCTGATCTCGTCGCTTGCCACGCTGATCTGCGTGATCATCAACTATGCCATGCCCGGCAAGGCCCTTGGCATGCTCATGTCGCTGGTGGTGGCCGCCCTTGTCATCAACTGGGCCATGATCAGCCTGACACACCTGAAGTTTCGTGCGGCCATGAACCGGGCTGGCGAACTGATCCATTTCAAGTCGTTCTGGTATCCTTTTACCAACTATCTTTGCCTGCTGGTCATGTGCATGGTTCTCGTCGTGCTTGTGATCATTGGCGAAAGCCTTGCGGTAATGCTTGCCCCCATCTGGATCGCCTTTGTGTGGGTGGGCTACAGGCTCAAGAAACAGACCAAACATCTGCCCCCACGCGCCTAGCAGCGCATCGGGCTGACCACGATTGAAATTTGGCCCGCGTGGCCTGCACGGTGTATGCCGTGCGGGCCACGCGGGTTTGTTTTGGGCATGCGGCAGGCGCGTGAGCATTCCGTAGCGGCGGTAAATGCCAGTACGTGCAGCACGGGGTTTGTGGTATAATTCTTTTGCAGGCAGGCTTGGATAACATTTTGCCGCGCACGGCTATCAGAGGGGCAACTGCGGATTGTATTCGGGGCAGAGGGCGACAGCGCAAGAACAGGGTCAGAAGAGATGGTGGCAAGACCGGGAGCAGCCCTCATGCCCTGCCATTTCTGACCATGCCTCAAATTGGCCTGCTGTTGCCATTGGCCTTTGCTGGAAAAAGCAGAAAGTTGCCGATTTCACAAGATCGGGAGAAGGCAGGGTAGAGTCTGGACTTGTTCTAGACGAGCGGATATTGTCTTGGGACAGATGAACGCCATGGAAAACCATAAAGCGACAATAAAAAAAGGTTCGTGGTTGAACCACGAACCTGAATTTTCTGGTGGGCCATCAGGGACTCGAACCCCGAACCAACTGATTAAGAGTCAGCTGCTCTACCAATTGAGCTAATGACCCGCATTGCGTGAAGAGGTGTTTACGCTTAAGCGGCCCTCCCTGTCAAGTAATTTGAAAAAAAACAGCAAAAAAGAGATATCACTTTGAAATATGCCCAATTGTCTGCATCCGCATTCTTGTCTGTGCGACTGGCAGGCGGTCGGTGCTGGCACGTCCTTTGCGCTGGCATTGCCGCTCTGGTTGCCATTGTTGTTCTTTGTGCCACCGCGCAGGCAGAAGACCTGCACCCCCGGCTGGAAACCGCCGTGGACGGACAAAGCCTGATTGCCGCACTGCACATTGTAATTCCTGCCGAGTTTCATGCTTACGGGCATGAACCGGGCGAGGCGGGCAGGCCCACCACGGTGGCGCTTTCTGTGGACGGTGGCCGCCCACTGGCCGTGCATTATCCTGAGGGGGCGGTGCAGCGCGATTTTTACGACCCTACAGCCACGGTAAACGTTTATGAGGGCAATGTGGCCTTTTACGCCACGCTGCCCGCAGATGCGGCGGGCAAGCCCTTTGTGGCCGATATCAGCATGCTCTTGTGCTCAAACCGCAAGTGCATGCCTGTTAACGAGCAGTTTACGGGGGTTATCCCCCGAGAATCGCCACCGATAAACAAAATGCCCTGGCTGGCGCAATGGCATGAAATGCGGCAGCAGCCACCCATTGTGGCCTCTGCTGCGCACACGGACGCCACTCAGGAAGAGAGCGGCAGCGACGATATTTCGGACGAAATATGGGCCAACGAAAATGCCCAGCCCAATGGCGTATGGGCAGATGATATTGTAAACAAGCTGCCGCCCCCAGATGGCTTTGACGTGCGCCTTTCTCCACGGTTTCTGGATGATGCGCTTGAAATTTCCGGGCTGGGCAAGGCCTTGCTGTTTGGCATCCTTGCCGGTCTGCTGCTCAATGCCATGCCCTGCGTGCTGCCGGTGCTTACCTTCAAGGTAAGCGGGCTGCTGATGGTAGGAGGGCGGGATGCTGCCGGGTTAAAACGCTTCAGGCAGCATAACCTGTGCTTTGCAGCGGGGGTAATGACTCTGTTTAGCGCGCTGGCCCTTGTGCTGGGGCTTGCAGACCTCATGTGGGGGCAGCTGTACCAGAATCAGGCCGTGCTCATGGTAATGCTGCTTGTTGTGTTTCTTATGGGGCTTTCCACGCTTGGCGTGTTCAGCCTGCCGGTTATTGACCTCAAAACCGGGGCAAACAGCAAAAATCCTTGTCTGCAAGCGTATTTTACAGGCCTTGTTTCCACATTTCTGGCAACACCGTGCAGTGGGCCGCTGCTTGGCGGCGTGCTGGGCTGGGCCTTTACGCAGCCGCTCATCATTGTGATGGTGGTGTTTTGGGCTGTGGGGCTTGGCATGGCCCTGCCATACATAATGTTTTGCATCTGGCCAGATTTTGCGCGCATATTGCCCAAGCCCGGCGCATGGATGCATGTTTTTGAGCGCATTGTGGGCTTTATGCTCATGGGTACGGCGCTGTATCTGCTCTCTGTGCTGCCGGTTGAGCGGCACATGCAGGTGCTGACCGTGCTGCTGGTGCTTTCGCTCTGCGCGTGGCTGTGGGGCCAGTATTGCGGCATTACCGCGCCCCCGTTGCGCCGCAAGATCATGAGCGTCATTGGCGTGGGCCTGCTGGTGGCCTCTGTTTTCTGGGTGCTGCGCCCTGTTGCGCCGCTGCCCCAGTGGCGGCAGTTTTCGCCAGAGGCATTTGAGGCAACCCTGGGCAAAAAGCCCATGCTGCTTGAATTTACCGCCAACTGGTGCCCCAACTGCAAGTTTATGGAAGCCACTGTGCTGACAGACGAGCGTATGCGCAAATTGCAGGCGCGTTACGGTATGGAACTGGTGCGCGTGGATCTGACCAATGCCAATGCATACGCAGTGCGTTTGCTGGACGCCCTGGGCAGCAAAAGTATTCCGCTTACTGCGCTTTTTCCTGCTGGCGATGAGGCCAATCAGCCGTTGGTGCTGCGCGATGTGTACAGCGCCCGCACGCTTGAGCAGGCCCTGAACGAAGCGTATGAAAAATAATGCTCTTTTTTGCAGCCTGCCCTATGGTTCTTTACTGTACTGCCGATATTGTCTAATGTGTGAGCATACAGCAGTGCTTGAGATGCAAAAGAGACCAGTGGCCTTGTGGCATCAACTCGTTTGATTTTTGGGCACACGACTGCGGCCTACTTGCGACAAGGGAGCAGACATGGATCTGAGTCAAAAAAAACAGGAAGACGAACTTCTGCAACTGGTGACGTTCAGCATCGGTGAAGAAGAGTTCGGGGTGAACATCCTGAAGGTTCAGGAAATCATCCGCACCATGGAAATTACCAAGGTGCCCCGCGCTCCGGAATTTGTGGAAGGCGTCATCAATCTGCGCGGCAAGGTTATCCCGATCATTGATCTGCGTCGGCGCTTTGGTCTTGCCCCCAAGGGGCATGACAAGAACACGCGGATTATCGTCATTGAAATTAACAATATTATCGTGGGTTTTGTTGTCGATGCCGTTTCCGAGGTATTGCGCATACCCGCGAGCACGGTGGAACCGCCGCCGCCGGTGGTTGCCGGGGTGGACTCGGACTACATCAGCGGCGTGGGCAAGTTGCAGGATCGCCTGCTTATCATGCTTGACCTTGATAAGCTGCTTTCTGGCGACGATCTGGAGATGTTGACGGCCGTGTAGCCCATGGTTCGCACAAGCTTTGGCAAACCTGCGGTTGCATGTGACAGTTGCATGCTGACGCCAGGAATCTCTGGTGTCGTCCGCAAGCTGGCTTTATGCGCTGAGCAGGCCCGACCGTATGATGCGGTACGGCCTGCGGAAAAGGCGCGTTGAAGCACGGTAAGCCGAAGGGTATTTAACAGACAGGCCGGTTGTTCCCGGCCTGTCTGCGTTTGGGCTGCAAAATCTGTTTGGGAGAGGCGTGGACGCACCCAGGGCTGGTGGCAAGGGACAGAGGCGAGGGAAAATGCGCCAGCTGGCGGAGCGTGTACGTGCGCGTATGCCCCGTGCCATGCTTTCCTGGTTACGCCGTTTGCATCAGTCTGGGTAACACGCCTTGGTGGCCAGATGCCAGAGCAGGCCAGATGCCAGCTTTGCGCTTGCCACCCAGATAATCAGGAGGCAGCCCGGCCAATGGATTGGCCAGCCGGGCAGATGCAATTAGGGGGGGCATGCCAAAACAGCCCAAAAGCACAGAAGGGTCTGTTATTCTGCACTACAGGCAAAAAACAAACCTTCAGAGAAAAATTATCAGCAGGCGGGGTTGGGCATGAAAATCCGCAGCCAATATGCCCCTGCCAAATCAGCCAGCCAAAACCCGCAGGCAAGCCGCACAGACTATAGCAGGCATATTGGGGGGGCTGTCTGATCTGTTTTGCTGTGTGGCTTTACAGCTTGCTCATGGCAGGCTGGTTCACGCGGCGGCTTGATCGCAAAAACAGCTCTTCCACAATGACCTTTTCGTAATCGGGCGCAAGGGCCAGATCGGTATGCAGAGCGCTGCAAAGCATGCTTTCGAGCTGCTGGGTTTCTTCCCAGATTTCAAGCAGTTCGTCGTCTGCCAAAGTTTTGACACGTTCTGCAAAGGGCTGTTCGTCAATAAAGGGGATACATGAACCCATTGTGTTCTCCTACTGTGCTGCACGCATGAAGGCGCGTACACATTCCTGCGCCATAAGCGTTTGCGCCATAAGGGCGCAGCCCTGCGAACCAGGGTGCAGCCCGTCGCTCAGATCATTCATATAGTCATTGGCATCAGCCAAAAAATCATACACCTGGGCAAAGGCTATGCCGCGCTTGGCGCACAGTTGCTGCTGCAATTTGCCAAGCTGCCCTATGCGGGCATTTGCTGCGGCATCCTTGATCGGCGGCGGGCTGATGACCAGGGTTGGCGCGACAATTGCCGCTTCTGCAAGCAGCTGATCCATAAGGGTTGCCGCCTGTTGCGGATCAGCTGGCTGGCCGCCGCCGGGGGCAGCCATATCAACCACGCCGGTGCAAAATACAAGGCGCGTAACCATGCCCGGTATGAGCCTGTTTTCCAGCTCGGAGCGCCAGCGGGCGGCTATTTTTGCCGTGCTGTGCCGCCGTGCGCCAAGATTGTAAAAAGTGGCGCGCGGTATGGGGCAAAGCCCGGCCTCGTGTGCCTGCACCGCCAAACGGCTCACCCAGCCACCCGGCATGTGGGCATCGTTGACACCCTGTGTCAGCGAATCGCCAAAAAAGAACCAGGCTGATGTGGTGTGCGGCATTGGCTACTCTGGATACGACTGCCCGTCTGTAAATATCTGCGCAGTTTTGAACAGGCCTATGCGTTGGCGCAGAACTTCCGGCTCTCCCAGGGTTTCAAGAATTGCCATACACAAAAGCATGGGAGAGAGATAACCGTTACCCCAGTCTGCCACAAATGTCACGGCTTCCACTGTCCCGTCGTCGTTGTGTTGCGCAGACCAGTTGCCAAGCATCAGCCGAATGTCGGCAGTGCGGGGGCCTTTTTTGGTTTCTCGCGTAAACATGCGCTCTGGCAGTGCGGCAAACTCGGCAAAGCAGCGGGCAGCGGCTTCGGTTTCTTCTGCCGTGGGCATGCGCAGGGTAAAGGCCTCTGCAACGGCCTGCTCGGTGCGACGGCTTTTTTCCACTGGTTCTATGCGCAGCACGTCCATACCTGGGGGCAGCAGCGGGGTAAGGCGCTCTGCCACCTCTTGCGGGGGCAGATCCTTGTGCAGGGTGAGGGCAAACCATTCGGCCCGGCTTTCTACCCCAACGGGCAGGGCACGGCCAAAGGAGAGCAGCGGCATGGGGTGGAAACCCTGCGAAAAGGCCAGCGGCATGGCGGCACGGCGCAGGGCGCGGTCGAGCACCGCCTGAAGTTCAAGCTGGCTCAGGTAGGCGCTGCCCCCGGCCTTGCTGTGCCATATGCGGTACTGCGCAGCCTTGATGGTCAGCTCTGGCGTAATTTTGGGCGGGCGGCTGGTTTGCGGGCGGCACACAAGGCGGCCTTCTTCGTCGCGGGTGGGGGCATGGGCCATCTGGTCGCGCTGGGGCAAAACAAGCCTGTTGCGGTGCAGTGGCTGACCCGGCTCGTCGCCTGCCGTGGGGGCAGAGGCGTGCTGCATGCGCGAGGGCGCAACCTTGGTATCGCATGCGCCGCACTGGCGGCATGCACCGTAGCGGCAGTCGTCGGTAATTTTTTCCTCCAGCGCCCGTTCACGTTCGCGGAGCAGAAATTCCTCAGAAATACCGGCTTCCAGGTGGCTCCAGGGCAGTGCAGAGCCGGGTTCGCGGGGGCCTGTACACTGCTCGGCACTGATGCCGCATTCTTCCAGCGCTTCAATCCACGGCGGCAGCGAAAAATGCTCCATCCAGCTCGTGAATACAGAGCCCTTGCGGTAGGCTTTTTCGAGCACATCGGCCATGCTGCGGTCTGCGCGCGACAGAATGCCTTCAAGGTGGCTCATGGCGGGTTCGTGCCAGCGAAGCTTGAGAAATTTTTGTCCCTTGAACTGCGTGCGCACCAGGTTGACGCGGCGCTGCATTTCTTCCTGGCTGATCTGCGGAACCCACTGGAAGGGCGTGAAGGGCTTGGGCACAAAGGGCGAAAGGGCCGCCGTTACCTGAAGGCGGGGGCCGCCCCTGCCTGCGGCATCGCGCACCTTGCGGCAGATATCGGCAATGGCCTCAAGGTCGGCGTCCGTTTCGGTGGGCAGGCCGATCATGAAATAGAGTTTGACCAGCCGCCAGCCGTGCTCGAGCAGTTTTTGGGCGTGCAGCAGCAGGCCTTCTTCTGTAACGCCCTTGTTGATGACATCGCGCAGGCGCTGGCTGCCAGCCTCTGGCGCAAGGGTAACGCCCGTGCGGCGCAGGTCGGCCATGCGCTCGATGATTTCGTCATCAATGGAGCCCACGCGCAGCGAGGGCAGCGAAAGGCCAATCTGCTCGCGGGCGCAGCGGTCAAGCACGCCAAAGCTCAGGGTTTTGAGGGCAGAAAAGTCGCCCGTGCTCAGCGAGAGAAATGAAATTTCGTCAAAACCTGTTTCGTTGAGGCATTTGGTCAGCAGATCATTGATATTATCGAGCGAGCGCTCGCGTACCGGGCGGTAAACCATGCCCGCGTGGCAAAAACGGCAGCCACGCGTGCAGCCACGGGCGATTTCGAGCGAAAGGCGGTTGTGTACCGCACCCACAGGAACAACCTGCCGCGTGGGGTAGGCGGCATTGTTGATATCGGCCACAATGCGGCGTGTGGGGCGCTGATAGTCTTCAAGCAGGGGCTTGAGGGGGAAAACAGGGCTGCCTTCTGCATCGTATTCCTGCCGGAACAGCGAGGGCACATACACACCGGGAATTGTGCGCGATTGCAGCAGCATTTCGCTGCGGGTCCAGCCTTCATCCAGCGCTTTTTCAAGCATGCGCAGCACGTCTGGCAGGCTTTCCTCGCCATCGCCAAGAACCATTATGTCCACAAAGGGGGTCAATGGTTCGGCGCTGAGCAGCGCACCGCCGCCCGCAATGACAAGCGGGCATTCGGTGAGGCTCTGCGGCCTGTCTTCCATACGCAGCGGTATGCTCGCCAGATCAAGCATGTAGAGCACATTGGTGTAGCAAAGCTCGTGCGTGATGGAAAAGCTCAGGCAGTGCATGCTGGCGAGCGGCGTATCTGATTCCAGCGTGGACAGAGGAGTGTTGTGGGCGCGCAAAATTTCTGCCGCCTCTTTTTCGGGGGCCATGACGCGCTCTGCCCACCAGCGCGGCTCGCTGTTGACAATATTGTAAAGAATTTTTTGCCCAAGATAGGACATGCCCACATCGTAGGTATCAGGAAAGGCCAGGGCCACGCGCAAACGCACTTCTTCGGGGTTTTTACGGCAGGCGTTGTCCTCGATGCCCGCATAACGGCTTGGTTTGGGCAATAGGGGCAGCAGTGAGCGCATGTCTATCCTTGTGTGGGTTTGAGAAAAGGCGATGGGTGCAAAAAGGGCGGCGCAAAACGCCGCCCCTGAAGTAGCAGAAAAACCGAAACATCAAATTTTTATCCCGCGCATGCGGCTGCCGCTGGGGCAGATCTGCCTTGCAAACGGGCTATCTGCGATGGCTTTTCAGTTGTTACTTGATAAGGCCGCTGCCAGAACCGCCAAAGGGTTCGGAGCTGAACTGCATTCTGCCAAGGCCGCCGGCCACGGTCAGATTGGTGCAAGCTTCGATGTACTTGTCTTGCAGTTCCTGGGGGGTGTTGGCATAGCGATAGAGGAAATTTTTGCCCTCGATGCTGCCCGTAAAGTCAGGTTCAAAAGGATAGCCGTAGGGCAGCAGCATCATCTGCACGCCCTGCTGGGTAGGAACGGTCTGAAGGGTGGCAACCTCGTTCAGGCAGTCCTTTTCGGCATCGTACTTGCCGATGATCAGTTCGCCCGTCACCAGCTTCATCAAACGGATATCATAAGCCATGCTCAACTCCTCGGTAGTCGTTGGTTTTACCTAGGCACTGCCGAAGCGCATGTCAAGGTATTTTATGTTGCCATCGGTCATGAAATGACTACAGTACAGCTATGCAAAATTTTGACGCTACACAAAATATGCCACCCAAGGCCGTGGCAAAATTGCTGGAACCTGTGCTGGGGCATACCTTTGCAAAGCCAGAGCTTCTTGATCTTGCGCTAACGCACAGCTCATGGGCCAACGAATGCGGTACAGGGCAAAATCATAATGAAAGGCTTGAATTTCTGGGCGACGCGGTGCTTGAAATTTGTGTTTCGGCACAACTGTACAGCCGTTTTCCTGATGCGCGCGAGGGCGAGCTTACCAAAATGCGGGCGCATCTGGTAAGCACGGTGAGCCTGGCAGAAAGAGCCAGAAAAATCGGGCTGGACACCATGCTGAAGCTTGGCAGGGGTGAAGAAAGCCAGGGCGGGCGCACCCGCGACGGCGTGCTGAGCGATGCCTTTGAGGCCATGCTGGCTGCTGTATACGAAGACGGCGGCTTTGCAGCGGCGCAGGGGGTTGTGGCCCGGCTTTTTGCCGACCGGTGGCCCACTGCGGCAAGCAAGACCATGCCCAAGGATTACAAAACAAGGCTTCAGGAAGCCTCGCAGCAGCTATTTGGCCAGGCCCCTCTTTATACCCGGCTGGGCAGCCGGGGGCCTGAGCACGCAAAGGTATTTGAAATTGGGCTGAAACTGCCCGATGGAACAGAATTTGTGGCGACCGGCAGCAGCTGCAAAAAGGCGGAACAAAATGCCGCCCAGCAGGCACTTGCCAAGCTTGAAGAGATCAAGAACACCCAAAAATGCTGACACATTCCCCAACATGCCAGCGCAGAGCGGGCATATTCGGGAATGTCCCGGTCCGGGGGCACAGCCCCCGGACCTCCCATCTTTGGTCCACCACAGCCTAGTTTATGATGGCCTAACCGCCGATAAGCTTCATGGCCATCTGCGGCAGCTGGTTAGCCTGCGAAAGCATGGCCACCGCCGACTGTGTCAAAATTTGTTGCCGCACGAACTGCGTCATTTCCGCAGACACGTCCACGTCAGAAATACGGGATTCAGCAGCCTGGAGATTTTCAGCCTGAGTATTCAGGTTGGTGATGGTGTTTTCCAGGCGGTTTTGCATGGCACCAAGGTGGGCGCGGATTTTGTCCTTGGAAACAATGGCCAGGGTGATGGCCTCAAGGGACTTTTGCGCGGCATCCTGAGTGGAAACCGTAGCACCATCGCGCATGCCGCCCGCGTCATCCAGGGCCTGGTTGCCCACGCCCAGCGACGATGCCGTGGTGCTGCCGATGGTGATGTAATAGTAGTCTTCGGCAGAGTCGTTGCCGGTGCCAAAGTGTACCTTCAGCTTGCCAGCCGATGTCATGCCGCTGCCATCGTGCGTGCCCGAAGAAAGCGTACCGTTCAACAGATGGATGCCGTTGAAGTCGGTGGCAGTGGCGATTCGGGTAATTTCCGAAGCCATGGCCTGATATTCCGATTCGATCATCAGGCGCTGCGTAGAATCATACGTGCCGGTAGCGGCCTGTTCTGCCAGCTCCTTCATGCGGGTGAGCTTTTCGTCAATGATACCCAACGCGCCGTCGGCGGTCTGGATCATTGAGATGGCGTCGTTGGCGTTACGCGCGCCCTGATGCAGAGTGGTAATATCTGCACGCTGCAATTCGCGAATTGCCAGGCCAGCAGCATCATCGGCGGCACTGTTTACACGAAGGCCCGATGAAAGGCGCTGTGTTGACTTGCCCAATGCCGCGTAATGCGAATTTAAATTTCTGGCCGTGTTGGCGGCCATCATATTATGGTTAATGACCAAAGACATGGGACACCTCCTGGTGGTTACTAAGCTGTACTCGCCGAGATGCAATCCATGTGCCAATAAAAAATATTCAAATTTTACAGTGTGTTATATTTACAAAAAATAAAGGGGAAAATTTTTCCTGCGGCAAGAAGGAATTTTTGACAGTATCACAAGGCGCTCAATATTCTGGCAAAGGCATAAATTGGGGGCCACCAGGCTGCCAGCGGCTGCGACATATGGCTGGGCAAAAGTGGGGCACACAACGGTGTATGAACATGTGCCAAGAGATATCGGCTTGAATCAGAGAGTCGTGGCACGGTACGAAACCATGCTTTGCCGACTGGCTGCCGCAAAATATGCGAAAAATTCTGGAAACTACCAATAATTCTGGACACTACTCACTACTCACTGCCTGCGCAGAGGAGGCCGTGCCAGTGGTGGGCAGATGTGCCAAAATCCTCAGTTGGGTGCATAACAACGTCAAAGCCCCGGCCTGACCTACCATGTGCATGGAGAGGTTCAGACCGGGGCTGAATTTTATGCGGCGTATGCGCTAGTGGGGAATGATGTTGGCCAGAAAATCCTTGGCGCGCTGGGTGGCGGGGTTGTCGAAGAACTTGTCCTTGGAGGAATCTTCAAGGATAGAGCCGTTCTCCATAAACAACACCCTGTTGGCCACCTTGCGGGCAAAGCCCATTTCGTGGGTAACAACCATCATGGTCATGCCCTCGTAGGCCAGTTCAACCATAACGTCCAGCACTTCGTTGATCATTTCGGGGTCAAGGGCTGAGGTGGGTTCATCAAACAGCATGGCAACAGGGTCCATGCACAGGGCACGGGCAATGGCCACGCGCTGCTGCTGGCCGCCCGAAAGCTGCGAGGGGAACTTGTCTGTCTGCGGTTCAAGGCCCACGCGTTTGAGCAGCATAAGGCCCTTTTCCATGGCTTCGTCACGGCTGCGCTTGAGCACTTTTTCCTGCGCCAGTACGAGGTTGTGGATAATGCTCAGATGCGGAAAAAGCTCAAAGTGTTGAAAAACCATGCCCACATGGCTGCGCAAACGGGCGAGATTGGTTTTTTTGTTGGTCACCTCTGTGCCATTAACAAAAATCTGACCAGACTGCACAGGCTCAAGGCCGTTTACGGTTTTGATAAGCGTGGACTTTCCCGAACCGGAAGGGCCACACACCACTACGACCTCGCCCTTGTGTATGCGAGTGCTACAGTGGCTGAGCACGTTGAAGTCACCGTACCACTTGGATACGTTTTCCTGAATAATCATGGCTTCATCGGTGGGATTGATCATAGCTTGAGTCTCTTTTTTACCATGGTTACGGTGACTGAAACACAGAAGCACACTATAAAATAGCCCGATCCTGCAAGCAGCACCATATCGATTTCGTAGCCGGTCGTTTTGCCAATGTTTGAAGCAGTGCGGAAAAAATCCGCCAGGCCGATGATATAGACCAGAGCCGTATCCTGAAACAGAATCATGCCCTGGGTCATCAGCAGGGGAGTCATGACGCGGAACGCCTGGGGCAGAATCACATAGATGAGCGTTTGCGACTTGGTCATGCCAAGCGCAAGTGCTGCGGAATACTGCCCACTGGAAACGCTGCGCATGCCCGCACGCACAATCTCTGCATAGTAGGCCGCCTCAAAGGCGGTAAAGGCCACAATGGCAGAAACAAGCCGTATGTCGGTTTGCGGCGAAAGGTTGAAAAACGAGCTCAAAAACTGCGGCACAATAAGGTAGAACCACAGCAGTACCATCACAAGGGGGATGGAGCGAAAGCAGTTTACGTATGCGGCAGAAAGCCAGCGCATGGGGGCGTACACAGAGATGCGCGCCACAGCCAGAAGCGTGCCCAGCACCATGCCCAGCGCAATGGCCGTAACGGTGATTTTAAGCGTAACCATTGCACCCTGGCCGAGCAGGGGCAGGCTCTGCTGAAGAATGCTCCAGTCAAAGCTAAACATTTTTGCCTCCTGTACTCGTGGAGGGCAAACGCATCTTGTTCTCCAGCAGTTTCATGGAACGCATCACCACAAAGTTCAGCAAGGCGTAGGCCAGCGTAACCGCGATAAATGATTCGTAGGCATAGCCCGAAAATTCCAGCAGGCGGTTGGCCTGGGCTGTGAGCTCGATAAGACCGACGGTAGACGCAACAGCCGAGTTCTTGACCATGTTGAGCATCTCAGAGGTCAACGGCGGAATAATGATGCGGTAGGCGTTGGGCAACAGAACATGCCGGTATGTTTGCGGCAGGGTAAGGCCAAGGGCCAGGGCGGCATAGCGCTGACCGTGCGAAAGCGCCTGAATGCCAGACCTGACCTGCTCACAGACGCGCGCGCCTGTAAAAAATCCCAGCGCGCATGTGGATATGATAAAAAATTGTATGTTGGGGTTCAGCTCTGCTTTAAACCACACACTGGCCTTGTAGGGCAAAAGGTCGGGTGCTGCGAGATACCAGATAAAAAACTGAACAATAAGAGGAATGTTGCGAAAAATGGTCACATAGGTTGCGCCAATGGTGCTGAGAATCTTGTTGGGCAGCGTGCGCAAAATGCCAAATAGAGAGCCCAGAACAAAAGCCAGAATCCAGGCGCAGACAGACAGGGCCACTGTTGTCAGAAAGCCATCCACCAGCCAGCTGAAGTAGGTGACGTTTCCAAACGGCGCCTGTTCAAAAAATATGCCCCAGTTCCAGTTAGCCTGCATTCGTTGGTTCCATCCCTGTGTAGTAAGCGTATATCATGTGCTGCGGGCTTAACCGCATGCTCTGGCGCGCTGCGTGCAGCGCGCCAGAGCACACCAAAATCAGTTCAGGGCCTTGTCGTTGGGGGCCTTGAAGAGAGCCTTCATTTCATTGGACATTTCAAAGTTCATGTTCATGTTCTTGGGCGGAATGGGCTGCATGAACCAGCGGTTGAAAGACTTTTCGGCATTGCCGTTGCCCTGTTCGGCAGCAATGCTGGCGTCAACCAGCTTCTTGAACTGGGCGTCGCCCTTGCGCACCATGCAGCCGTAAGCTTCAAAGCTCTGCGGCGTGCCAACAATGATCCAGTCGGCGGGCTTTTTGGCCTTGGCGCGTTCACCGGCAAGCAGGGCGTCATCCATAAAGAAGGCCACAGCGCGGCCAGATTCCACAGTGCGGAAGGCATCGCCGTGGTCTTTCACGCTGATGATGTTGACGGCAAGGCCCTTCTCGTCGTTCATCTTGTTCAGCAGCTTTTCAGAGGTCGTACCGGCGGTCACGGCCACGTTTTTGCCCTTCAGGTCGTCAAAGTCCTTGATGCCAGAATCTTTGTTGACCAGCAGGCGGGTGCCGATGATGAAGAAGGTGTTGGAGAAGTCAACCTGCTGCTGACGTTCCAGGTTATTGGTGGTCGAGCCGCATTCAAAGTCAAACGTGCCGTTCTGGATCAGGGGAATGCGGTTCTGCGAAGTGATGGGCACGTAGCGAACCTGCAAGTTGGGCATGTTCAGTTCTTTTTTTACAGCATCAACAATCTTGTTGGAGTAATCCTGAGCATAACCGATGACATTCTGCTGAAGGTCATAGTAGGAAAAAGGCACGGAAGATTCACGGTGACCCACCACAATAACGCCCGTTTCCTTGATTTTTTTCAAGGTACCGGTGAGCTCTTCTGCCTGCGCCTGACCGCCCTGAACAGAGGTCAGAAGAAGCAGAGCCGCCAAAGCGGACAAAATGGATTTCTTCAGCGCCATGGTTTCCTCCTGGAATGGCATTTACGGAAGGCGACGCCACTGTTGCCAAACAAAGCGCCGCGCAAGGAATGTTCAGCAAAAACTTTACCCAGCGCCGTCAGAAGCATGTGTCAACACATACCATTCTGATGGGTGAACGCCGCACACGGGCGGGCATTCAGGTAACCAGCTTTTCCCGGTTCTCCTGCCAGAGTATAATGGCTGCACACATGGCATGGCCTGTAGGGGCAGCCAAACACGCCGGGTGCGCAAGCAATATAGCGCACGCCGAATCACGCCACTGTAAACGATAAGACATCAATCAGCAAAGAAAAATACTGCAAAACCACCAGAGCCGTTTGGCGGCCCATGGCCCGTCGCTGATTGGTGCCTTGGGGGGGGAAGGCGCCTCTGCACTGTGCCAGAGTACATGAACCACAAGCAGTTATGTGGCGGCGAAATACATACAGCAGAATTTTCGTTAAAATACCTCGTCATCATTATAAATCTTGGGCATGCTGTCAATAAGCTCGTTGCTGTACGCCGGTTGAGCGCTGCTGAAATATGGAAGAGGCAGGGGCTGAATGCAATTTTTTTTGGTTTTGTGCTATTGGGTTGGCTTGTGTTGTCCGATAAAGAATAATATGACTAAACAACTCGGTTAATGCCGTTTTGACAGTTTTTTGCCCTCCCCCTGGAGTTCGCTTTTTAAAGGATGGGTTTATGGTATTTGTTTCCCATGCGATTGCTGTAGCTTTGCTGATTTCGTTGGCTGTTGCAGGCAAGATTGACGGTTTCTGGTGGCTGGCTTGGGTGGGTGTGGCCTTATGCCTGGCGGCAGATGCGGTGGTGTGGGTGCGTACTCTGGCAACCTCTGGGCAGATGCGCCAGCAGATGCAACAGGCGACCGGCGGTGGCGCAGCAGGCACAAGCCTTGCGGAAATGCTTGGTTCGTGTCTTGAACACATGGGCCGTGCAGATAAGCAGCTTGAGGCCGAGCGCCAACGCACCGCAGAGCTTGATGCAAGCCGTGCCGATCTACAACAAAAACTGCAAGCGGCGCAGGCTGAAAATGCCTCACTGGTTGACAAATTTGAGCGTGGGGAATCTGTGTTGCACAAGGCACACACGGTTTGCGCCAAGCTTTCTGCCGAGGCAAAAAATCTTGCGACACTCGTTTCTGAAGTAAACCAGGGGGTTGCTGTTCAACGCGACCGCCTGCACGAAACCGGCGGAGCCATGGATACGGTTTCGCAGGGCGCTCAGGAATCTTCCATGCGTGTGCGTGAACTTTCTGAAAATGCCCAGTTGGCCAGCGCCAGTGCCTCGGCCAGCAAGCAGGACGTAGACGGGGCTGTTGATTCCATCGGCAAGCTCAAAGACACCATCGTGCTTCTTAAGGAGGCCATGGCTGGACTGGGTGAAAAAGCCAGCAATATCGGCAAGGTAATGGCCGTCATTAATGAAGTGGCCGACCAGACAAACCTGCTTGCTCTCAATGCCGCCATTGAGGCCGCCCGTGCGGGCGAAGCCGGACGGGGTTTTGCGGTTGTGGCCGATGAGGTGCGTAAACTGGCCGAAAAGACCATGGGAGCCACCAGAGAGGTGGAAGAAGCCGTTAAAGCAATACAGCAAGAAACGCGGCGCAATGCCGACACGGTAGAGACGGCTTCGCAACTCAGCCTTGAGGGGGCCAATTCCGCAT
This sequence comes from Desulfovibrio sp., assembly GCF_041907885.1. GTDB lineage: Bacteria > Desulfobacterota > Desulfovibrionia > Desulfovibrionales > Desulfovibrionaceae > Desulfovibrio. Next base: position 157,943 of record NZ_JAYRGM010000001.1, read on the forward strand.
CCCTGGCTGGTGGCCGCCTTGGCGAAATTCTTGAAGCCATGTCTGGTACGGCGCAGCATCTGCACGCTGTGGCGGCTACGACAGGCGTGCAGTCTGACAATATTGAAGATGCCAACAAGGCTCTGGATGAAATACGCGTTGTGGCAGAGCAGACATCTGGCAACATGCAGGTGTTTACCGCAGCCTTGCTGACCTTTCAGGGTGGCATGGAAGAGCTTGATATGATTGTTAATGCCATGGTCAGCGGTGACTATGAGCGGGCAGCTTCCAGCAAGTTTGTGCAGTGGACATCAAGCATGGATCTGGGAATCGGCGAAATTGACCGCCAGCACCGCATGCTTGTTGACTATATCAATGATCTGCACAGCGCCATGTCCAACCACCGCAGCGCGCGCGAGTTGCTCGAAATTCTGCACAAGCTGCGCGATTATACCAGCACGCACTTCAGGGATGAAGAAAAGCATTTCGTTCACACCGATTACCCCACAGTCAAGGATCACCTTCAGATCCACAGGGAATTTGAAGCCAAGGTTGATGAAGTGGAGCGCGGCATCAAAGAAGGCACTATTACATTGAGCATGGACTTGCTGTCGTTTCTTAAAGACTGGCTGGTCAAGCATATTATGGGCATGGACGCGCAGTATGTGCCCTATGTCAAAAAGAGCAAGGGCGCGGCATTGGCCAAGGGCCGCACCCGCTGACAGTTATTTAAAGTGCGCCGTAATAAGGCCCGTTTTGTCCGTAAGTGTCTAATAACACAGAAGGGCACACGGGCCTTTTTTGTGGTGTGCCGGTTTTGCTGTATTTCATTGCAGAATACCACAAAATTATTCATATTACCCATTGGGAAAACTCGGCGCTACAGCCTTGCAGATTGCGGCAGCTCTGGCGTGAATGGTGTCGTACTTGCCTGTGTGGCACATGACCGTGCGCGCACAGCTCTGTTACAATTTGCGGAGAAAAAATGCCTATTCAGCATGTTGCAACAAATAACCGCCTTTGTGTGCTGGTCTGTGTACTGGCAAGCATGCTGTTGTCTGGCCATGCATGCGCCTTTGATACCGTTGGTGTGCAGCAGGATACGGTGGTGCTCACATCCGCAGAGCGTGCCTACATTAAAGATCACAAAAAAGTTACCCTCTGCGTTGATCCTGACTGGGTTCCCTATGAGCGCATAGACGCGGTCGGCAGACATGTGGGCATTGCCGCCGACCTTTTGTCGCTGGTTTCTGCCCGAACGGGCATCGAGTTTGAGCTTGTGCCCACACACGACTGGAACGAAAGCCTGAATTTTTCCAAAACAGGCCAGTGCCAGGTTTTGAGTTTTCTGAATCAGAGTACAGAGCGCAGCGAGTGGCTTATTTTTACATCGCCACTCTTCAGTGATCCAAACGTATTCATCACGCGTGAAGAGCATCCCTTTATTTCTGACCCTGCCGCGCTGGAAAACGAATCCATTGTCTTCCCAGAGGGTACGGCCATGGAGGGTATGGTCAGAGAGCGTTACCCAAACCTTGAGATCAAGCTTGCCAAGTCAGAAAACGAAGCCCTGGAAATGGTTTCTGCCAGGCGCAGTTCCATGACCATGCGCTCGCTGATTGTTGCGGCGTACACCATACGCAAGGACGGTCTGTTCAACCTTAAAATTGCCGGGCAGCTGCCCATGTATACCAATCACCTGCGCATTGGCGTGAGCAAAAGCGAGGGGGTGCTGCGCAATATTCTCGATAAAGGTGTGCAATCCATAAGCCCGCAAGAAAAGGGGCGGGTGGTCAACCAGCATGTGGCAATCAACGTGCAGACCGTGCTTGATCCCCGCTGGTTTTTTGCTGGCGGCGGTCTGGCGGCAATTATTGCAGCCCTGTGGGGATACTGGACATACCGGCTTCGCAAGCTCAATGCCGCCCTGTTGCACCTTTCCAATACCGACAGCCTGACCGGCCTTGCCAACAGGCAGAAACTGTCGAGCTGCATGGCCGAAGCAATGATACGCTCGCACCAGTTTGATCTGCCTTTTTCAGTGCTGCTGCTTGATGTGGATAATTTCAAAAACGTCAATGACACGTATGGACATCTGGCAGGCGACGCCGTTTTGCGGGCGTTGAGCGCCATTATCGTCAAAGAGTTGCGTGTGCAGGATACGGCTGGCCGCTGGGGAGGAGAGGAATTTCTTGTCCTTTTGCCAGAAACAGGAGCCGAAAAGGCAGTAGAGCTGGCAGAAAATCTGCGTAACAAGGTTGCTACGCATATGTTTGCTGCTGATCTGCACTGCACCATAAGTATTGGCGTGGCAGAAATGCGGCATGGTGATACGCCAGATACCCTTGTTCATCGGGCAGATACTGCGCTGTACAGTGCAAAGAAGGCTGGCAAGGACAGGGTTGCTTTGGAAGAAGAGCAATTATTTATTATCGAATAGTAAATAAACTGATTGTGTACTCAGATTATTTGTTGCTACACTTGCCTGTATTCCTGTTTTGAGTTATTTTTTTACTAATTTACGCGCTACATGAGCCGCATTCAATAGCTATCGGCTTTATCTTGTTGTCTATATTGCTTGCTGCATCAATGTGTTTCTGCTGTTCTGCCTTTTTTGCACCACACGCATTCTGATGCTGCGGGGTTCATATGTCAGAGGCCCATCCAAGCTTTCGCCCACAAACATCCATCAACGTTCCCTCATGGCTTCAATCGTACAAGCCCTTATGGGTTATTGCCCTGATTGATCTGCTTGTGCTGGGAATCATCCTCTTTGCTCTCTCAATAAGCCGTGAACGCGACTTTGAAACAGCAGCCAACACCCTTGAAAATGTCTCCCGCTCCATTGACGACATTCTTTCCTGGCGGTTTGAAAAAATTCACCTGGCGCTTCTTAGCACTGTAGACGAGGTGGAGAAGCAGGCGCACAATGGCAGCGTTAGCTGGGACAGTCTGGAGGGCTTTGGCCGCACCCTGGACGAAAGACTGCCAGAAACCTTGGGGTTTTTGCTTACCGATAGCCTGGGGCGGGTTATCTATGCCTCGCCGCGTGCCCTCACGGGTGATATATCTGTTGCCAATGATGAGCATTTTATTCAGCTGCGCAACAATCCCTTGCAGAGGCTTGCCATATCCAAACCCTTTTATGGTCATGCGTGGCCGCACCCCATCATTGTGCTCTCCATGCGCTACACGCAGCCCAGCGGCGAGTTTGGTGGTATTGTTGCCTGCGCTGTCTCCATAAACATGTTTTCAGCCGTGTTGAGTTCGGTGGATATTGTGGGCCCCTCTGCCATGGCCACGCTGTGGGATAACAAGCTTGGTCTGATAATTCAGCACCCGGAAGGGCAGTTTTATCTTGCTTCCAAGCCTTCGCCCCCGTTGCGCAAACTTATTGAGCAGGATGCCCCACCCACCATTTATCACCATAACCGTTCGGATTTTGATAATAAAAACAGAATTGCCTTTTTTCGCAAGCTCAGCCAGTGGCCGTTGTATCTTTCCATAGGCATATTTGAGCAGGACATACTGGTAAAGTGGCGTCAGGAAGTTTTTTCATTGGGTTTCCTGGGGCTGGTGTGTTTGTTCATTTCATTTTGGGGCGGCATTGCCTACTCGCGGCATGTTAACGCCCTGGCCGTGGGCGAAAAGCGCTACAAAGGCCTTTTTAACAACATGCATGCGGGCCTGGCCCTGTTTGAACCGGTTTTTTTGCATTCCGGTGCCATTTGCGATTTCAGGTATGTTGAGATCAACAAAGCCTACTGCACCATATTCAGGGCGAATCAGGAAGATGTAATCGGAAAAACCCTGCTGCACAGAATTGCTGGCAAAACCAGCAATGCCGCGCAGTGGCTCAACCCACTCATCAATACGGCCGAAACCGGCGAACCAGCTCGTTTTGATTTTTTTCTTGAAGGCAACAACCTGTGGATAGACGTGGTGGCCTACCGTCCCGAAGCGGGCAAAATTGCCATCATGTGCATTGATGTAAGCGAAAGCAAGTTTGCCCAGGCGCGCGCCAGCCGTGTTTCGCAAATGTATGCGGCCCTGAGCAGATGCAACCAGGCCATTGTGCGCTGCTCTACACGCGAAGAGCTGTTTGCAGACATATGCCGGGCAGCAGTGGAAGCTGGCGGCATGAAGGGGGCCTGGATAGGGCTTGTGGACAGCCAGACAGGCAAGGTAAACCCCACAAGCTCGTTTGGACTCAATGCCGATGATCTGCGCCGGCTCCATGTGTCAGTCTGGGAATCAGACCCCTACGGCTCTGGCCCCACCGGCTGCGCCATCAGAAACAACGAGGCCATCTGGTCAAACAATTCCACGGCCGACCCGCGCCTTGTGCCGTGGTGGCAGCTGGTGCAAAAAACCGGCTTTCTTTCAGTGGGGGCCTTGCCCTTGCGCCAGAGGGGAGAGGTCGTGGGCAACCTGACCCTCTACGCCATGGAAGCGGGAGCCTTTGATCCCGAAGTGCGCGAGTTGCTGGGCGAAATGGCCACCAACCTCAGCTTTGCCCTTGATAATTTTGCCTGGGAAGAAGAACGCCGCCGCAACGAGGCCAGAATCAACGAGCTTGCCTTTTATGATCAGCTTACCGGCCTTGCCAACCGCCCCTTGCTTACCGAGCGCATCCGGCTGGCCGTGGCAGCTGGTATGCACAGCAATCAGTACAACGCCCTGCTGTTTATTGATCTGGACAGTTTCAAAACCATCAACGACACATTGGGCCATGATCAGGGTGACACCCTGCTGCAACACGTGGGCAAGCGCTTGCTGGCGCTTGTGCAGGCAGAGGACACCGTGGCCCGTTTTGGCGGTGATGAATTTGTGCTGCTGTTGCAAGGCGTTTCTGACAGCCGCGATGAAGCGGTAAAAAAAGTTGCCTTTATCAGTCGCAAGGTGTTGAGCTCGGTACGGTCGCCCATTGTGGTAAACGGTGTTACTTGTCACTGTACTGCCAGTGTGGGGGTGGCGTTGTTTGGCTCTCAGGGCATTACGCCCGAAGAGCTGCTCAAGCAGGCAGATCTTGCCATGTATCAGGCCAAGGATGCAGGCAGAAACACCGTGCGGTTTTATGACCCGCAGATGCAGATGGTTGTTTTGGAGCGCATTGCCCTTGAGCGCGAGCTCGAAGACGCCATTGGGCTTGAGCAGTTTGTGGTACACTATCAGCCACAGGTCAACGAGGCCAATCAGGTGGTTGGGGCAGAGGCCCTCATACGGTGGCAGCACCCCACGCGAGGCCTGATAGGCCCTGCAGAGTTTATTCCTCAGGCAGAAGAAAACGGCATGATCGTGCGTATCGGCAACTGGGTGCTGCGCCAGGCCTGCGCCCAGCTGGCAAACTGGGCCGAGCAGCCAGAATTTTGCGGGCTTTCTCTGGCGGTAAACGTGAGCGTAAGGCAGTTTCGTGAAAGCGGATTTGTAAGGGATGTGATCGCGGCTGTACGCCAAAACGGCATTGATCCCAGCCTGCTCAAGCTGGAAATAACCGAAAGCCAACTGGCGCTCAACATGGAAGAAATTATCTCAACCATGGTTGAGCTGGGCAACCTTGGCATACGTTTTTCGCTGGATGATTTTGGCAAGGGCTATTCTTCCATGACCTATCTCAAACTGCTGCCTCTCGATCAGCTCAAGATCGACGGCTCGTTTATCCGCGACCTGCTTACCGATTCCAACGATGCGGCCATAGCCGGAACCATCATTGCGCTCTCGCAGAGCCTTGGCTTCACTACTGTGGCCGAATGCGTGGAATCACGCGAACAGTACAATGCCCTGCTCGAAATGGGCTGCAAGACATTTCAGGGCTACCTTTTCAGCCCGGCGCTTTCGGCAAAGGATTTTGAACAGTATATCGCCGATGCGGCAAAAGGGCCTTTGGCTCTGGCAGTTTAGGCACAGCCGTTCAGCAGATCGGGCAAAAAATAAGGGCGGGGTTAAACTCCGCCCTTTGCAGTCTGCATGCCTGTGGCCGCGCTAGGCGTTGCTGCCGTCCATTTGCTGCCATTTGGCGAGGTGGCTTTCAATATGTTGACAAATCGCCGCCTGTTCGTCCCTGCCCTGGCCTGTAATGCTTATGGGGCTTGCAAAATTGTAGCGTATGGCCATGCCAACCTTTACCGGGCCCAGTTCCTTGATTTTTTTGCCCTGGCCCCAGGCGTCGGTTTTAAGCGCAAGCGGCACAATGGGAACCCCTGCCTTTTTTGCAAGCTTGACGCCGATGGAGTTGAACATCTGCGGGTTAAACTCGCGCGAGCGGGTGTGCTGCGGAAACACTATGATGGAGATGCCCTTTTTCAGGCGTTCCAGGCCGCCCTCAAGCACAGCGGCGAGGTCTTCGCGCGGGTTGGTGCGGCCAACTACAATGGGGTCGCGCGAGCACATTACCGGGCCAAACAGCGGCATGGTGGTAAGGCTTTTTTTGACCACAAAGGTCACGGGGCGGCGGGGACGAATCATGGCGGGCAGCATGAATGTTTCCAGCGTGCTCATGTGGTTGGCCACAAACAGGCAGGGGCCGTCCACCGCTTCAATGGCATCCATTCCTTCCACCTCGATGGGGCAGCCCATGCGCTCAATGAGGTCTGAAACCCAGGCACTGGCATAAACCCATGCGGTATCGTCGCACTGCCCCTTGGAGGCACGCGCGCACAGCCAGCGCACCGGGCCGAGAAAAAGGCGGCTGTAAAAGCTGAGCGAGGGCATCATGCGGCTGAAAAAGCCCGCACTGGCATGTTGGCTGCTGTATGTGTCGCCCGTAAGAAACTTGGCTTCAAATGCGCCGTCAACAAAGGGATTCATGCCTATTCTTCCGTTTTTTTGATTTTGTGCAGTTTGCGCCACCATTGACTGAGGCGAGGTTCATCGCCGTTGTCGCGCGGCTGATAGAACCTTCTGCCCTCCAGCTCCTGCGGCAGATACGATTGTTCTATCCACGATTCCGGGTAGTTGTGGGGATACTTGTATTCCTTGCCGTAGCCCCATTCCTTTTGCAATTGTGTGGAGGGGTTGCGCAGGTGCAGCGGCACGGGCCGTGCGCCGTTAAGCTTAACCTCACGTGCTGCATTAAGGTAGGCGGCATAGGATGTGTTGCTTTTTTTGGCCAGGGCCAGATAGGTAACAGTTTCTGCCAGCGGAATGAAGCCTTCGGGCATGCCCACAAATTCCACCGACTGCTGGCAGGCCACTGCCAGCCCCAGGGCGTTGGGGTCAGCCAGGCCAACATCTTCAGAGGCGGAAAGTATCAGCCTGCGGCACACAAAACGCGGGTCTTCGCCGCCCTCAAGCAGACAGGCAAGGTAGTACAGGGCCGCATCCACATCGCTGCCGCGAATGGATTTGATGAGGGCCGAGGCCAGCTCGTAATGGTTGTCGCCGTCCTTGTCATGCCGAATGAGCACCTCGGGCAGCGCCGCCTTGATGTGCTCCAGATCGCGCCTGTCTTCGGGCAGGGCGCCCACGTATTCCACAAGGTTCAGCAGTGTGCGGGCATCGCCGTGCGATACGCCAGCCAGCAAATCTGCCACCTCGTCTGTCATTTGCAGTTGCAGATCGTTTGCGCCGCGCCGGGCCAGTTCCATCAGCTCTGTGCGGCCAAGAGGCCGCAGCCGCAGCACATGCAGGCGCGAGAGCAGCTGGCGCGTTACGCTGAACGAAGGATTTTCTGTGGTTGTGGCCAGCAGGGTAAGCTCGCCCGATTCCACCAGCGGCAAAAAAAAGTCTTGTTGCGCCTTTGAAAATCGGTGCAGTTCGTCCAGCACCAAAATTTCCACCCCGGTCAGCGAACGCCGCAAATGCTGCAAACCGGCCTCTGGCGCGCTGAGTCGCAGATAGGGCTTGCCGGTTGATTTGGCCAGCAGCAGGGCAAGGGTTGATTTGCCGCAGCCGGGCGGGCCAAACAAAAGCAGGCTGGGCAAGCGCCCAGACTTCATGATCGAGCGCAGCCGGTCGGCAAGGTGGCTCTGCCCCAAAAAAAGCGCGAGGTCATCGGGGCGCATGCGCTCTGGCAGCGGCTTGCTTACCGTCACCTTACGCTCCCTGGGGCGGCATCAACCTTACCGGCAAGCTGTGAGGCCCACCAGTGTACGCCAAGGCAGAGGGTGGCGGCGGTTTCACACCGCAGCACGCGTGCGCCGAGGCTTACAGGGGTAAAGGCAGCGGCTTGCAGGGCCGCCAGCTCACGTTGCGAAAAACCGCCCTCTGGCCCAACCACATAGACGGTAAGGCCTGGCTGGCCCGCCATTTCAGGGGTGAGCATGTGTACGCCGTCCTGAAGTTCCCAGGGCAGAATGCGGTGATCGGCTGCGTGCGAAAGATGGATGAGCTGATCCACACCGCCGGAAAGGGCGCGAACCTCTGGCAGCCAGGGGTTGCCGCTCTGCTTGGCCCCGGCAATCATCTGGCCCAGACAGGCTTCTTCTGCCGTGGCAGAAAGCTTGCCCTGGCTGTGGTCGCCCTGCCAAAGCCACACGCCGTGCGCGCCAAGCTCAACGGCCTTTTCCATAAAAAAGCCGCGCCGCACAGCCTTGCTGTAGGCCAGCGCCACCACGGCCTGCGCTTGCGGGGCAGGGGTGACGGTTTCAGAAACACGCTCAAGCTGCACGTTTTTTTTGCCAACCTTGCGCACCACAAAAATTCCCGAACGGCCTCTGCCGTCGAGCAGGCCAACTTCCGTGCCGGGTTCTGCCCGCAGAACCTGGCCGAGGTGGCGGGCTTCCTGCCCTTCAAGATTGGCCGTAGGCCCCCAGAATTCAGGGGCCAGATAAAAAAACGCTACGCTCATGATCCCACATTTTCCTTGCTGCTGCGCGCCTTGCGCACAGCCTTGAACCCGTCTTGCAGTGAAACAAGACGCCTGTAATTTTTGCGAATTTCCTGCCCGGCCGGGGTAAGCGAGTCTTCCGGCGGTTCCACATATTTGCGTTGCAGGTAGCTGTCGCGCAGGATTCTTTCCACACAGTCAATGACCGCGTCAACCAGACCGGGGAAAAAACTGACTATTTCAAATTTCAGTTCGTTAAGCAGATTGAGCGCCTCACGAAACATCTGCTGATAGGTGATGCGCGCACCCTTGAAGGTGCGCTGGCACAGGTCTTCGAGAATGCGCACGCGCCGGGCCTGCTGAATGTAGCTGAACCGCGTGCAGACCTCCTGATACAGTTCACGCAGATTCTCGAAGGCCTCGTCGTTGTCGGGCGAGAACAGATAATTGCTCAGCACCTTGCTGACGTTTGAGAAAAATTCGTCGCTGTAGCTGATCATGCGCCGCTGGTGCTTGGTAAGCCAGCTATAGAGGAACTTGAGCCTTTTTTCGTGCGTGCCCGTGTTTTCCACCACCTCGGTGCGCTTGTAGATGATGCGCCCCGTGTATTCGCCGCGCACAATATCGTTGAGGCGCAGGAACATGTTGGAGGTGTCCTTGATGATGTTGAGCCCGGTGAGCGCCTTGCCCGTAATGGGGTGCAAAACCTCCTGGGCCACAACCGAGAGGGCACGGTCTTGCCGCACGTTGCTGGGGTCAAAGGTGTGCTGGCGGTACTTGATGCGCAAAATGACCACCCGGCGCGGCTTGTCGAGAAAGAACCCGTCGCGGTCGATGCAGCTCAGCACTTCGTCCTGGTCGGCATCCACCGCCACAAGCGCCACTTTTTCCAGCAGGGGGTAACGCGTGTTTTCGCCATTGGCCATGTAGGTGGTGATGGTTCTGTCTGTCTGCCCAAGCACGCGCAGCAAAAAGCGCTCGCCCATCTTGTGCAGCTTGCGGGCAAACAGGGCGCTTGAGGTGCGGCGCTCGGAAACAATGGGAAAGCCGTACAGCTCCATAAGATACTGATACACAAACATGCGGTTGCGTTCGTAAATATCGCTGTCGCCGTATACAAACTTGCCTATGCGAATGCCAAAACGCTTGAGCTCGCTGTCGATATCCGAAGGAAACGAGGCAAAAATGCCAGCCAGGTGAAACTGCCTGTCTGCCCCCCAGGCCAGCACGTGGGCCCTGTCCATGCTGAGCAGGTAGGGCATGAGCGAGGGATAGGTTTCGAGCAGCACCGTGTCGGTAGAACGGAACTGCTGGCGAAAAATATCCTGATGCACGCGGGGCAGCCGCGATGCCAGGGTTTGCAGATTCTGCACCATCACCTGGTTTTCAAGCGGGCAGCATGCGCCGTCGCCCTCGGTAATAACCGGGTGCAGGCTGTCGAACTGAAAAATTTCCGAAAAATAGTCGAGCTGACGGGCAAAGGCCACCATGGCAAAACCCGGCAGCTCTTTGTATTCAAACATGTCGTTGTCAAACGAGGGCAGCAGCTCGCGGGCTTCGACCAGGGGATAGTTTTTGTTTTCCTGATACGGCTTGACGAGGCACAGCCGAATATGCACGGCATCAAGCAGATTTTTGAGAGCGTTGAGGTCGCTGACGGCAATAGAAGAGGACAACTGGGTAGCGTCCTGCCAGGGCAGGCCGTCCTTGCTGAATACCTCTTGCCATTTGATCATCAGTTTTTTCCTTATGGTAATTTGTTATTTACTACCCGCTTTTTAGAAATTTTTCCAGTGCCAATACAGGGGGTATCCGCAAAAGCGGCATCAGCAGCGGCTGCTGTGGTTTTTGGGGGATGGGTGTTGCCCTGCCGTACTGTTTGGGGGTGCAGGGTATGGAGCAAACAGCGGTGCAAAAGAAGTTGCGGCGACGCATGCCCTTTGCTACAAGAAATGCGTTACCCAAGAGCCGTCACGCTGGTGGGCGGCCTCACCATCAACCCCATGTGCCCATGACCGCCAACTCTGTTGAAAAGCATATTCTGAGCATCGTTTGCAGCGTTTTTGACGCCTATTCTGTGGTTCTTTTTTTGCCGGATGAAGAAGGCGAGGCCCACCACCTTGCGGCTGCCTTCAGCCTGGGCGAAAAAATTACCCCCAACGCATCGGTGCTGCCCGGCAAGGGCCTTGTAGGCTGGATTATCCGCAACCGGCAACCGCTGCTCGTGCCCAATTTTGATCAGCGGCAAAGCAACCTTGGCTATTACAGCGGCGGCGAAGAGGCCAATATCAAGGCCTTTATGGGCTGCCCCGTTCCCACGGGCGGCGCGCTGTGCGTTGACAGCAAGCGGCAGTATTCATTTTCGGACAAAGACCACAAGATTCTGCAGATGTTTGCAGAGCTCATTTCGCGCCAGCAGGGTTCTGCGGGGCGGCAGGAGCTTGCTGGTGATATTCCGCGCTATTTTGCCGAGCTGTCCGTTATTCAGGATCTGCGCTTTCGCTACAAGCGCTGGCCGCAGTTTGTGCAAAATTATCTGCGCATCATGGTTGAGGCCACAGGTTTTGACTATTGCGCGTTTGCCTCGGTGGACGAGCCAGGCGAAACCTATTGTGTCGAAAGCGAATCTGCCCGCCTGCTGCTGACAGGCGAGGAACCGCTGATTCTGCCCATGGGCAGCGGCATTACCGGCTGGGTGTTTCGCAACGACCAGCCCGTGATAGCAGAGGGCATAGAAGGTGCCCCCGCTGCTGTGCTGTTTGGCAAACTGCCCGACATGCCCGATTTTCAGGCGGCCATCTGCATGCCTGTTATGGTCAACAAAAGCACACGCGGCGTACTTTGCCTTGCGCACACAAGCCCCCGCCAGATAGACGAATCATTGCGCAGCTTTGTGCGTCAATCTGTTGACCATCTGGCCCTGTTTTTGGAAAACCTGTATCTCAAGATGCGGCTTAGAACCATGCTGCCCAGAGCGCGGGTACACAGCGAGGGCCCCAAGGCTTTTGATCCCGACACCGCTCCCGTGCCGCCTTCTTCAAAAGAATATTAAGTATGATATTACGGCGTTTTTTCAGATTCTTGTCAAAAGACATCGCCATGGATCTTGGCACTGCCAACACCCTGCTTTACACCAGGGCGCATGGCATAGTGATCAATGAGCCATCGGTGGTGGCCATTGATACGCACAAGAATTCTGTTCTCGCCGTAGGCGCTTCCGCCAAGGAATACCTTGGCCGCACGCCCCAGCGCATCAAGGCCGTGCGCCCCATGAAGGACGGCGTCATCGCCGACTTTGATATCACCCGCGAGATGATCTCGTACTTTGTGCGCAAGGCCATCACCGGTATGCGTCTGGTCAAGCCTTCCATGGTTATCTGCATTCCCACGGGCATCACCCAGGTGGAAAAGCGCGCGGTCATCGACTCGGCCATCATGGCGGGCGCGGCAGATGTGGCCATGGTTGAGGAACCCATGGCTGCGGCCATTGGGGCTGATCTGCCCATTCACGAGCCCCTGGGCAACCTGGTGCTTGATATTGGCGGCGGCACAAGCGAGGTGGCCGTTATCACCCTGGCGGGCATTGCCAATGCCCAGTCTGTGCGTGTGGCGGGCGATGCCATGAACATGGCCGTGCAGCGGTACATGCGCGATGTTTTTCGTATGGAAGTTGGCGACAACACGGCAGAAAATGTAAAGAAAATACTTGGTTCCGCCATGCCCATGCCCAACGCGCCCGTGCTTGAGGTTTCGGGCAAGGATCTGGTGCGCGGCGCACCCCGGGTGGTAAAGGTTACAGAAGGCCACGTGCGCGAGGCCCTGCGCGAACCTGTGCTTGCCATTCTGGGCGCAGTGATGCGCGCTCTTGAAAAGACCCCACCCGAGCTGGCGGCAGATATTTATCGTAACGGCATGCTCATGGCGGGCGGCGGTTCGCTGCTGAAGGGCCTTGACCAGTTTATTGCCAGAGAAACGCGCCTCAAGGTATTTGTGGACAAAGACCCGCTCACAACCGTGTTGCGCGGCACTGCGCGGGCCATGCTGGACAGGCAGCTCTACCACTCTGTATTTATCAACTAGCTCTGTTTTATGGTGTTTTTTGTCTTTCGGCAGCGGTAGAATGCCTTGTTGCCCTGCCAGAGGGCCGCTGGGTTTGCCCCCGTGCAAAATGGCATGTCTGTTGTGCCAGAAAACAGAACGACACCGTAAAACCAGCTTCCCTGAACATTGAATTTCAGGTCTTGCCACGGGCATCTGCAACAGGCCGCGTCAATCCCAACTTAGAACCCTACGCGCTGCGGGGCAACAGCCCTGCGGCTTCTGCGCGTTGCAGCAGTGCTGCCGCACATAAAGGAACAGACATGTTTGCATCACAGGATATTTTGCAAGGCTGCATGGAAATTGTGCGCCAGAGCGGCGACATCATACGCGAGCACTGGGCCAAACCCAGCAACGTGCGGCACAAGGGGCGCATTGATCTGGTTACCCAGACCGATCTGGCCGTGGAAGCTTTTTTGAAGGAAAAACTGGCTGATCTTGTTCCCGGTGCGGCCTTTATGGCAGAGGAGAGCAGCCAGAGCGAGCGCGAGCCAGACGGCCTGTGCTGGATCATCGACCCAGTGGACGGCACAACAAATTTTGTTCACCGTATTCCGCAGGTGGCTACCTCTGTGGCCTTGTGGAACAAGGATCATGTGGAACTGGGCGTGGTCAACATTCCCATGATGGGTGAATGCTTCTGCGCCCGGCGCGGGCAGGGGGCTTTTTTGAATGGCGCTCCCATTGCGGTAAGCCGGGCAGAATCCATTGGTGATGCCCTGGTGTCCACGGGGTTTCCCTACGACTTCACAGGTCGGCTCGAAAGAATACTAGAGCGCCTTGCCATCATGCTGCCCAAGAGCCAGGGCATGCGGCGCATGGGTGCTGCGGCTGTGGACATGGCCTACGTGGCCTGCGGCAGGGTAGACATGTTTTATGAAGAAGGCCTGAAGCCCTGGGATTTTGCCGCTGGTCTGCTGCTGGTGGAAGAAGCCGGGGGCAGGGTTACCAACATGCGCGGCGAGCCCCTGCGATTTGGCGATGTGCTGCTGGCCTCCAACGGTCTGGTACACGCTGAGGCCGTGGAGCTGCTTGGCCCCACAGACGTTTTGTAGGCTGCCGCACGGCCCGCACTGTCAGCGCGGGCGCATCAGCCCTGCCTGCAAAACCGTGCGCAAAAAAGGCGACAGCAGTTCGCCAAAATGCGTGCCCATGCCCCGCAGCTCGTCGTAGTCAACCAGCATGTGCAGGTCGGGATCGCGCACGGCTGTAGACGCCAGCGATACTGGCATGCGGCCTTCGTAAAGTTCAACAAAAGCATTAAAGCTTTCTGGCCCCGGCGGGGAAAGGCCCAGCGGCAGAATGCGGCCATCGTGGCCCCAGTCGTCAAAAAAAAGCTGCTGTGCCTTGCGTTCGCTCGATTGGCCAGCGGGCAGGCGTCCAAAGGACGACAGGCCCCAGCCAAGCCCTGGCCTGTGGGTGAGTAGGGCGCGGCCAAGGCGGTCGCGCACTAGCAGGCCCACGGCCCGATGGTGCAGGCCCTGCCGCAGCACATCCTCCTTGCCCATGACACACAGGGGCGTGTTGTTTTTGTCCACAACCTCCAGCAGGTCTGGAGTGTTGCTTAATGAAGGATAAAGGCTGATTTGCATGAGAGCTTCCACAGAGCGCGACGAACGCCTTCAGGTGCTAGGGCCGCAGCATGCCGCCGCCATGTATGAAATTGAGCGCCAGTGCTTTCCCTTGCCCTGGTCCATAGAGCAGTGCGCGGCGGCCTTTGGACAAAAGGCTTTTTCCGCGCTTGGGCTGTTTCGCAACGAGGCGCTGATTGGCTATATATCAGTGTACCACACGCTGGACGAACTGGAAATACTCAACCTGGCCGTTTTGCCGCACGAGCGGCGGCGGGGGCATGGGCGGCGTATTTTGGGCGTGGTCTTGCGCCTTGCGCGTAAAATGGCTATAAATAAAATCTTGCTTGAAGTCAGGGTGGGCAACAAGCCCGCCATTTGTCTGTATGAAAGCTGCGGCTTCAGGCGAGAGGGCGTGCGCAAAAAGTATTATACCGATACCGGCGAAGACGCTCTTATCTATCTTTGTTCCATCTGATTTTCGAGGAAGCCATGCAAAAGATATTTGCCGCCAACTGGAAGATGTATAAAACCCGCGCCCAGGCCAGCCAGAGCGCAGGTGAACTGGCCAATGGCCTTGGCCAGTTGCCAGCCGGGCACGAAGTTGTTGTTTTTGCTCCATTTACCTCCATCAGCTGCGTGGCCGATGCCTTTAACGGCAAGCCCGCGCTCTCAGCCGGCGGGCAAAACTGCTACCCGGCGGAAGAAGGCGCATTTACGGGTGAAACCTCGCCCGCCATGCTGCGCGACGCTGGCGCAAGCTGGGTGCTGACCGGGCATTCCGAGCGCAGGCACATCATGGGCGAAGACGACGCGCTTGTGGCCCGTAAAACCATTTTTGCCCTGGAACACGGCCTCAACGTGCTGCTGTGCATTGGCGAAACCCTCGACGAGCGCGAGGCTGGCAAACTCAATGCCGTGCTTGAAAAACAGCTTTCTGCCGTTTTTTCGGCCATGCCAGAAAACCTGCGCGGTGCTGCCCTTGTGGGCAGGCTGGCCGTGGGCTATGAACCCGTGTGGGCCATAGGCACGGGCAAGGTCGCCGGGCCGCAGGAAGTGCTGGATGCCCACACTGTAACGCGTGCCCTGCTGCAAAAACTTGTGGGTGAAACAGCAAACAGGCTGCCCATTCTGTATGGCGGCAGCGTCAAGCCGAACAATGCCGCTGGGCTCATGGCCCTTGACAATGTGGATGGCCTTCTGGTAGGTGGAGCGTCTTTAGAAGCACAAAGCTTCTTACAAATTATCGGGGCCTAAACCCCACTTCGGGCGCGCCATCGGGCAGTGGCCGGACGGCGAGGAGGAATTCGTGCAGACTCTCATTCTTACGCTGCATATCATTGTGTGCGTGTTGCTGGTGATTCTTGTGCTGCTTCAGGCGGGCAAGGAAGGCATGGGCGTGATTTTTGGCGGTGGCAACAGCTCTGTGTTTGGCAGCGGCGGCGCGGGCAGCATTCTTGCCAAGCTCACAGCCCTGATGGCCGTGATTTTTGTCGTCACCTCTATCAGCTACACCCTTGTGACCAGCTCGCGTCCTTCCAGTCAGTCTACGATTCTTGACGTGAAGATTGAAGAGCCTGCTGCTCCCCGGCCCGCAGCCCCGGCCGTTAAGCCCGGCGCGGATGCAACCCAGGCCCCTGTGGCTGCTCCTGCTGCCCCTGTCGCTCCTGCCGAGCAGAAAGCACCGGCGCCTGCGGCCCAATAACGGCAGCTTCGTTTACTGTTAAAGCCGCGGCCTGTGCTGCGGCTTTTTTTATTAGCTTAACCGAAGGGTGGGGCTGTTATGTCTGATGCAGACGCTTTTGGTGCAAATCCGTTCCGCACGCTCAATGCCAAGCAGTTTCCTGAAAAGCAGAAACAGGGCGGCGCGCCGCGCAAGCCCGCGCACCAGGGCCATGGCAAACGTGTGATTGCCGCGCCAGCCCCTGGGCAGAATGTGGAAGTTTCGGATGAAGACAGCGAGCTTTTTTTGAACGCCGTAAGCAGTGTCAAACCGACAAAGGGTGCGGCTTCCAAAAAATCCGCATCGTCAGGCACAGGCTTTTCGCTTGAAGAACGTGGTGCGCTGACCAGCATGGCCGATGCCCTGGGCGAAGAACGCGGCAAACCCAAGGACGCTGCAAAGGGCAGGCAAGGCTCTGCCGCGCCCAAGGTTGCTGTTGCCACCCAGGGCAAGGTGCTGGCTGGCGCGCAGGGCAAGCAGCCCCCACGCGTGCAGGCAGCGCCCTCTACCCCCGAAGAATATTTTGCCAATGCCGCCCAGCAGGATATGGACGAGGATGCCGCCGCCTTTTTGACTGCCATGGGTTCGGTAAGCCCGCTTACTGGCAGCGGGCGCGATATTGTTCCTGCGCCAGAGCCGGGCACACCGCCGCCGCATGCGGATACAAGCCTGCAAGATTTTTTGGATGGCAAGCTGGAATTTGCCCTCAGCTTTACGGATGAATACCTTGAGGGCCATGTGGTGGGACTTGACCAGATGATTTTGAACAAGTTGCGCGCCGGAGGCCTGAGCCCAGAGGCCCACCTT
Organism: Desulfovibrio sp.; assembly: GCF_041907885.1. GTDB lineage: Bacteria > Desulfobacterota > Desulfovibrionia > Desulfovibrionales > Desulfovibrionaceae > Desulfovibrio. The sequence goes on from NZ_JAYRGM010000001.1 coordinate 174,888, forward strand.
GACCTGCACGGGCTCAACGCCATGCAGGCCTTTGAAGCCCTGCGCGGCTTTTTCAAGGGCAGCTGGTACAAGGGGCTGCGCACGGTGCTGGTTGTGCCGGGGCGTGGCCGCAATTCGCCCGACGGCTTTGGCATTCTGCGCGAAAAGCTGCAAAGCTGGCTGACCCAGGATCCTTTCAAGCGGGTGGTGCTGGCCTTCTGTACGGCCCAGCCGCACGATGGCGGCCCCGGCAGCGTGTATGTGCTGCTGCGCAAATACCGCAAAAAGGGCCGCATTTACTGGGAAAGAATGCCCGCAGATTCTGATCTGTACTAATTGACGATAAAAATGGCCGGTTTTCCCGGCCATTTTGTGTTTTTGAGGGGCAGGCGGCGGCAGTGCTGCCGGTCAGCCCATTTTGCGCGAAATGTCAGAAAGCCTGTCCAGCAGGCGGTCGTAGTAGGGGTCGTCCTGTTCCAGATGAATGGGGCGCTGAAAGCGAACCTTGGCCTGCGTGACCATAAAGCGCACTCTTTGCATCTGGCGCACGCGCTCCTGTTCGTCCTCGCAGTGTTCGAGCAGGTCAACCAGCCGGTTGATTTCCTTGCGTTCTGCAAGCTCTGGGGGCAGGCAGCCAGCATTGCGCAGAATTTTGTAGGCCATGCGCATGTCTTCGGGCACGTGGCTGAGGTCTTCAAGCTCCAGCGGCCTGCCAGCACCGGGCAGATTGTCAAAAGCACCCTGCGACTGGGCTTCCTCAATGCGGCGCTCTGCCACAAGCTGGATTACAGACCAGGGATTGGCTTCACTCATGGTTGTTCCCGTCCTGCATGTCTTCTGGCAGTATCTGGGGCACAGCGTCGGGGCTGTCGCTCCACAGTTTTTTCCATTCCATAAGCAGGCGCAGCGCGTCCAGGGGGCTGAGCTCGTCGGGGTTGAGATTGCGCAGCAGCAAGACCAGCGGATGCTCAGATCGCGGCGGTGCGGCGGCAATTTCTGGTAGCTCAGGTTCTTTCTTGGCGGGTTCTGGCAGATTCAGGCCGGGCAGGGAAACCGCAGAAACCACGGTTTTGCGCGCGCTCTCGCGTCCACGTTCCAGCCCCTGCAGGATGGCTCTGGCCCGCTGCACCACCGGGCCGGGAACACCGGCAAGGCGCGCCACTTCCACGCCGTAGCTGCGGTCTGAAGGGCCGGGAACCAGCTTGTGCAAAAAGAGAATGTCGTTGTTGTACTCGCGTATGGCAATGTTCATGGTAAACACGCCGGCAATGCGGCCTTCGAGCGCGGTGAGCTCGTGGTAGTGGGTGGCAAAGAGCGTGCGCAGTTCGCCGCCAGCGCGTTTTGCAAGGTCTTCCACCACGGCCCAGGCAAGGGCCACGCCGTCGTAGGTGCTGGTTCCGCGCCCGATTTCGTCCAGGATCACAAGGCTTCTGCGGGTGGCCTGACGCAGGATGCGGGCCGTTTCCATCATTTCAACCATAAAGGTGCTCTGGCCCTGGGCAAGGTTGTCCGAGGCGCCCACGCGTGAAAACAGGCGGTCTACCAGCCCCAGACGGGCGGCGCTGGCCGGAACCATGGAGCCCATCTGCGCCAGCAGGCAGATTATGGCCACCTGTCGCAGCACGGTTGATTTGCCAGCCATGTTGGGGCCGGTGAGCAGGCACAGGCGACGCCCGGCATCAAGCCTGAAATCGTTGGGCACAAAGTTGGCCCGCCCCAGCATGGCCTCAACCACAGGATGCCGCCCCTCGCGGATGTCGAGGTTGGCCTCTTGGTCAAGTTCGGGTCTGCACCAGTTGTTGTTGCGGCCCACCTGGGCAAGGCTTTGCCAGTAGTCGAGCTGGGCCACCATGTCGGCAGCATGAATGATACGCTCGCGCTGGCTGGCCATGTGGCTGCGCAGCTCCTGAAACAGCGTGTACTCAAGGCTTTTGCGCTTGTCCGATGCAGACAGCAGCTCTTCTTCCAGCTCCTTGAGCTCCACGGTGGTAAAGCGCTCTGCGTTGGCAAGGCTCTGCCTGCGGATGAAATGGAAGGGCAGGGCTCCGCTGTGGGCCGCACGCGTAACCTCGTAATAATAGCCAAACACGCGGTTGTAGCCCAGCTTGAGCTTGCTGATGCCCGTTTTGGCCTGTTCGTCGGCCAGCATGGCTTGCAGCTTTTGTTCGCCGTGTTCGGCCAGGTCAAGCAGGCGGTCGAGCTCTGCATTATAGCCGTTTTTGAACAGGCCGCCGTCTGTGATGACTGCTGGCGGGCTGTCCACAAGGGCGCTTTGCAAAAGGGCCGCGCAGTCGTCCATATTGTCCCACGATTTGAGCACCTCGGCGAGGCTTTTGGGCTGGTCGGCTGCCGCGCTGGTTGCGCCTGTACTGGTCAGCGCGCTGAATACGTCCGGCAGGGCAGCCAGACTGTTGCGCAGGGCGATGAAATCGCGGGGTGCGCCCTGATTCAGGCTGATGCGGGTGGAGAGGCGCTCCAGATCATAAACATTTTTAAGGGCCTCGCGCAGGGCGGCGCGGCGGGCATCATCGGCATGAAAATACGCCACCGCGTCCTGTATGCGCGTGATGGGGCCAAGCTCGCGCCAGGGGTGGCGCAGCATGTCTTCGAGCAGCCTGCCGCCCATGGGGGTCATGGTGTCGTCAAGCGCGTGGCGCAGGGTTCCCTTGCCCTTGCGTCCGTTAAGCCGGGCAAAAATTTCGAGGTTGCGCTCGGTAACGTCGTCAATGATCAGGCGGCGGCCAAGGTCAAGGGGGGCAAAAGGCATGAGGTGGTCGGGATTGCGCATCTGGGTCTGGCCCAGGTAGGCAAGCAAGGCCCCGCAGGCGCGCATGAGCTCTGGCTTGCCCTCAAGGCCCAGCGCCCCCGCCTCGCGCACACCCTGAGCCGCCACAACGCGCTCTGTGGCGCGTTTGAGCTCAAAATGGGCTGCTGGCATGCGCACAAGGCGTATGCCCTCAAGAATGCAGCGAGGGGGCAATTCTGTGCCTTCAGGAACCAGTAGCTCGCGGGGGGCCAGTTTTTGCGCCCACTGCCACAATTCGGCCTCGCGTCTGAATTCAACCCCCGACCACTGGCCGGTCGAAATATCGGCCCAGGCCAGCCCGCCAGCCCCCCCGGTGGACGAAGGGCACATGGCCGCAAGATAGTTGTGGCTTTTGCTGGCCAGATTGGCGTCTTCCAGCACTGTGCCGGGGGTGATCACGCGGGTGACAGCCCGCTTTACCAGCCCCTTTGCCGCCTTGGGGTCTTCTGTCTGGTCGCAGATGGCCACATGGTAGCCCTTGTCGATGAGCTGGGCCACATAGCCCTCGACGGCATGCCACGGCACACCGCACATGGGAATGGGGTTTTCCGTATCCTTGCTGCGGCTGGTAAGGGCAATCTGAAGTTCACGCGCCGCCACCTTGGCGTCGTCGAGAAACAGTTCATAAAAGTCGCCCATGCGGTAAAACAGCAGGGCATCGGGATGCTCTGCCTTGATGCGCATGTACTGCTCAAACATGGGGGTCAGCTTTGCGGGAGCTTCAGACATATGGATTTGTGGGGGTGACGGTGAAGGCCGCACAGTTGCGGCCACAAAAAAATGGTGGCGCTGCCCAGACATCAGCCGAACAGCGCCACAAAACCGATTGCAAAAAAACTAGTGCTTGTCCGGATCGGGAGCCAGGGATTCTTCGGCAGCGGCAGCAACAGCAACGGGGGCCGCAGCTTCGGCCTTGCCGTTCTTGCTCAAAAACTGGGCACGGGCCGTGTCTGCACCAAGCTTTTTCTTGGTTTTTTCCAGCTCGCGTTCAAGGCTGCTGATCTGCCACTTCTGCTTCATCAGGCGGGCAGTAAGGTTGACCTTGTCCCACACCAGAAAGCCCAGGGTCATCAGCGCGCCACAGGCGAAAGCCGCAATGACCAGAAAATAGAAGGGCAGCGCGATGGAAGACATGGCGGGAACAAAGAACAGGTTGAGCGTGAGCACCATGCTCTGTGAAAGGGCACCCTGGTTCTGAAAAAAGAACACGAGCGCAAGAAAGAACACGACCGCGAGCAATAATACCTTGATATACCGCATAGACATACTCCTCAGGCTAAATAAAGCTATCTCAAAAAAACTTCACGGGCTTTTTGAGAATGCCGCATCGCCCAAGAGGGCACAGCATCGCGCTCTCCAGCCGGTCTTTGTCGCCCCCAGCGAAAAAGACAATCCCCGCCACAGGGTCAAGCCGCACGTTATGTGCCGCTGCCTTCCTGCCCCGGCGTGGAACCAGCGCGGTTGCCGATAGCCGCGCCATTCGTGAAATACGGTTTCATTACCGAGTAGGTTCGGCTCAAATGTTCGGGCATGGTGCGCACTTCATCAAATACTGCCATAAATGAAGAATCGCCGTTCCATCGCGGAACCAGGTGAAAATGCAGATGCTCGCGTATACCCGCGCCCGCAGCCTGCCCCTGGTTGAGGCCGATGTTTATGCCTTCACAGTTAAAGTGTTGCTTTAAGATTGTGGTGCAAAGTTGAAGAAGATCCATGATTTCATGGGTTTCCTCCGGCTTCAGGTCTGCCAGCATCATTACATGCCTGTAAGGGCAAACCATGATGTGCCCGTTATTATACGGGAACTTGTTCATGATTACAAAGGCCCTTTGCCCCCGGTGCAAGACCAGCCTTTGTTCGTCCTCTGCCGTATGGTCTGGCAGGCAGAACACGCAGGAATCCGGCTTGGGGCCAAGAATATATTCGATGCGCCATGGAGCCCAAAGTTGTTTCATAGTTGTTTTCTATACACCTCTTATAAACGCTGGGCAAGTGAAGAATTCCGACTGGTTTGTTCTTCATTGCCAGTGGCTGATATTTCGTTTTTTGCGGCATCTGCCGTTTCTGTCACCACCAGATTGCGGGCAAGCGCCAGCTGCTGCTCCTGGCTTGTGGCCTGACCGTCAAGCTTTGCCGCCAGCACGGCCTCAAGAATACGGCCAAAGGCAGGCCCGGGTTGCAGGCCCATGGCGCGCAGATCTTCGCCGCTTACATTGGCTTTTTCCCTGCGCCACTGGGTGATGTAGCGCGATATGTTTTTTTGCAGCGCGGCATCGCTTACGTCGGCCATGAGGTAGAGCAGAAATTCGAGCGAAAGTGGCCGCAGCATGGCGCAAAGGGTGCTGATTTTTTCCTGTGTGGCATCGTGGTCTTTTTGCCACGATTCAAGTTTGCCCCGCAGATTGCGCATGTGCTCTCGCTGCCTGAAAACCTCTGCCCGCTGGGGTTCTGGCAGGCCCATGCGCTGGTAGTGGTTGGCGGTATCGGCATAGCTCATATTGTGGTTGAGGGCCAGAAAATAGGCCAGCCACGGCTGCGCGGCCTGCTCAAAATACAGCAGCCTGTACCAGGTAAGAGTCTCCTGAAGCCGCAGCAACAGGCTCTTTTTGGTAGGGTTGAGTGAAAGCAGGGGGGAGATTGCCTCAAGCACGCCAAGCTGGTCGAGCCGTGCAATGCAGGCCGTGGGGTCATCCTCGTCACAGATGTGCTGAAATTCGTGGAACAGCCTAAAACCAGAGAGCTTGTCCATGAGATTGAGCTTGAGGGCGTTTTTGATGAGCTTTTCCGTGCCTGTCCCGATATGGAAGTTGTAGCGCTGCTCAAAACGCACGGCACGCAGGCAGCGGGTGGGGTCTTCAACAAAGCTCAGGGTGTGCAGAACACGTATGATCCGCTCTTTTATGTCGCGCTGCCCGCCAAAAAAATCCACCAGCTGGCCAAAGGGCTCGCAGTCAAGCCGCACGGCCAGCGCGTTGATGGCAAAATCGCGCCGAAAAAGATCCATTTTGATGGACGAAAGCTCCACCGTGGGCAGGGCTGCCGGGTATTCGTAATATTCCAGCCGGGCCGTGGCTACGTCTATGCGTGCCTCTGCCCCGTTTTCGTCCTTGTAGATGACCACCGAGGTCAGAAATTTCTGGTGTTCGCGCACCCGGCCATTGAGTTCCTTGGCCAGCGCCCGTGCCAGCGTGATGCCATTGCCCTCAACCACCAGATCAATATCCTGATTGGGGCGTTGCAGCAAAAGGTCGCGTACAAAGCCGCCAACAGTGTACACCGGCAGGCCGAGCTGCCGGCCAAGCCTGCCCGCAAGATGCAGCAGATCGCGGCTGGCGCGGGGCAGCCTGTCCTGTATGATTTTGCCGAGGTTGCGTTCCTTGCTGCCAGTGGTGCGCGGTTCGGGCATGTGGCCCGGTTCCTGGGCAAATACGTTGATAAGGTCGGTGCGCGTAACCACGCCGATGACCCTGCTGCCGTCCACAATGGGTACAAGCCGCTGGCGGCCGCCCACAATGGTGCTTGTAAGATCCTTGAGCGTTGCCTCGGGGGGCAGGGTGGTTATGCGGCGGGTCATGTAGTCTTCTACCGTGGCAGCCCCAAGGCCGTGGGCGCTGGCGCGCGAGGCCGTAAGGGCATCGAGCAGGCCCACGCACTGGCGTGTGCCGGGTTCGAACACCGGCACTGCCTTGAGCCCAAAATGCAGCATGAGCTCGTCGGCTTCGTGAATGGTGGCGCTGGCCTCGACACCCACTGCCGGTGACGACATGTATTCACGCGCGGTCTTGTCGGGGTAGGCCTGGGCGTACAGATGCCGCAGAATCACGTCGCGCACTTCGTGTACGGTCATGGTGCGCACAGAGGCCGAGGCCGCGTAGGCATGCCCGCCGCCGCCAAGGGCCGCGCAGATGTCGCCCACGTTGATGGATTCGTTGCGGCTGCGAGCCACCACCTGAATGCGGTCGTCCATAAGGCCGATGGCAAAGAGCACGGGAAATTTTTCCATTTCCATGAGGCGGTGCGCCAGATAGGCAAAATCACCCAGATAATGTTCCATGGCCGCTTCAGAAAGCGTAACCTGAACATTGTTGATGCTGTATGTCTGGGTGGATTCAAGCAGGCTGTTGAGCGCCTGAATGTGCAGGCTTGTCAGCTCGTGGGCGGCAAGTGCGTCGATGCGGTTCACATCCATGCCCATGCCCAGCAGCCAGGCGGCAGCCTGAAAATCGGCCTGCGTGGTGGAAGAATAGGTAAACGAGCCCGTATCGCCGTAAATGCCAAGGCCCAACAGGGTGGCGTCGTCTGCGCTCAGGCTCAGGCCGCGCCCGGCAATGGCCTGCACGATGAGGCTGGTAACCGAGCCAATGTGGGCCATGTGGGTGTGCGGGCTTGTGATGTCGTCGGTGGAGTCGGGGTGGTGATCCCACAGTTCAACGGTCACGTCATCCCTGTCGAGCAGCTGGGCAACATGGCTGATGCGCCCGCGCTGGCGGGTATCCACAACCACCAGACGCGTTATGTCCTTCCACGGAATAGCCGCTGTTTCCACAATGCCCAGCGCTGGCAGATCCAGCCCGGCAACCAGTTTTTGCAGACCGCGCTCCTGCGTGCCGGGAAAGAGCAGCACGTGGGGCGCGTACAAAAAGCGCGCGGCCAGCATGCCGGCAAAAGCGTCAAAATCTGCGTTGGCGTGGCATGTGACAAGGGTAATGCCCTCTGCATTCTGCTGGGTGGGAACCTCGGTAGCAGAGGAAGCTGAAGAAGTTGCCGCCTGTGGCGGAGTTTCCGGCGCGGGAATCACTGGCGGCTCCGGGGATGGAATTGGTGGTGTATGCCCCGCAGGCGGTCTGCCTGCACGTGGGTGTAAATTTCTGTGGCGCTGATGTCGGCATGACCCAGAAGCATCTGTACGGCACGCAGATCTGCGCCGCCTTCAAGCAGGTGCGTGGCAAACGAATGCCTGAAGGTGTGCGGCGAAATGGCCCGGCGAATTCCCGCCTCAAGAGCGTATTTTTTGACCATCTTCCATACGTATTGTCGCGTGAGCCCCCGGCCAGAGCGGTTTACAAACAGCTGGTTGCCCGTAGGCGTAAATTCGGGCCTGCATGTGGCAAGGTACTGGGCCAGCATTTGCTGCATCTGGTCGTGCAGCGGCACAAGCCTTTCTTTGGAACCCTTGCCAAATACGCGCACCAGACCGCGCTGCATGTCCAGATCGGGCACGCACATGGCGCACAGCTCTGAAACGCGCAGTCCGGCAGCGTATAAAAGCTCAAGCATGCAGCGGTCGCGCTTGCCGCACTTGTCGCGCAGGTCTGGCTGGGCAAGCAGGGAATCCATTTCGTCTCTGGTGAGCACCTCTGGCAGGTGCTGGGGCAGCTTGGGGTTTTCAAGCAGCTCTGCCGGATTTTTTTTCAGTCTTCCTTCGTCTACGGCAAAGGCAAAAAATGCCCGCAGGGCCGAGAGCCTTCGGGCCAGGGTGCGCCCGGTGTTTTGCCGCGCCCGCAGCCAGGCGAGGTACAAAAAGATTTCCTGTTCGTCGGGGTCACGCAGGGATTCTGGGTCTGAACCTTGCGCAAGTTCCTGACGATACAGAAAAAAGCTTTCAAGATCCTGCCCGTAGGCCTCTACGGTGTTAGAAGACAGCCCGCGCTGGGCCAGCAAAAAATCTTGCCATATGGGCAGCAGGCTTGCCAGGGCAAGGGTTTTGGTGCGTGGTTGTGCCATGCGATCATGCTAGCCGCCTTGGCACAATGGGGCAAGTGCTTTGCCCTGAATGTGGGCAGGGGAACCCGCCAGAATATTTCGTAATCGGGCGCTGGCTGTTGGGGCTTTATCCTTGCAGACAAAAAAGGTATAATTTGCGGATAAGGACTAACAATTCAGCAACAGCGCGGGAATATGATGGCAGACCAGCCGGTTTTACGGGCCTATGTGAGCCTTGGCTCCAACTGCGAGTCAGCGGCGGCCATGCTTGAGGAAGCGCGCGCCGCCCTGGCGGCCTTGCCCCATATGCTGTTGGGCGCAGTTTCACCAGTTTACCGCACTGAACCGCAGGAATACGCCGACCAGCCCTGGTTTCTTAATCAGGTGGTTGAGCTTTTTCCGGCTGAAGTCTGGCAGCCGTGCAGTCTTGTGGATGCCCTGCTGGAGCTGGAGGTCCGGCTTGGTCGGGTGCGCAGCGCAGACCCGGCCCTTCGGTACGGGCCGCGTGTGATTGATGCCGATCTGCTGGTTTTTGGGCAGGTGCGCAGCACAGACCCGCACTGCATTGTGCCGCATCCGCGCCTCACTGCCAGGGCCTTTGCCCTGCGCCCGCTGCTTGACGTGGCCCCCCGGCTTGTGGTTGATGGCTTGCCCGTCAGCCAATGGTTGGAGCGGCTTGACTGCCGCGTGGAAGGGGACAGAATTTTTCAGTGACGCGTGTTGCCCTCTATGATATTGTCTTCCACGGCTTTTACAGATGCCTTAAAGGGCTGCACCCCAGCCGCATGCGACCCGTGCCACGGGATCAAGGAGCATAACAGATGGTAAAGTGGCTTATTCTGATTTTGGCGGGCTACGCCCTATATCGCCTTTTTGCCAATGATTTGATCAAGAAGAAAAAGGAAAGCAAGCAGGAAAGCGCCGCAGAAACCGAGCGCAAAGTTGCTGCCGGTGAGCTGGTGAAAGACCCGGAATGCGGCGCATATGTTGCCGTGGACGGTTCTATTACCGTGCGTGACGGCGAAACGGTACACCGTTTTTGCAGCTACGAATGCCGCGACAAGTTTTTGCAGCGCCTTCAGGAAGGTGGCCGCGAACTGCCCCCGCGCGAAGAATAGTTTTTTCTCACCACAAAACAGCCCGCCCCCATCGTCTGTTGTTCCTGTTATGCTTCTGTGAGCTGGCCGGGGCAGACTGGCTGGCTAGTCTGGCGCGTCATAGCGTGCTGACCGGGCAAAATGCGCGTATATCAAGCGGCAAATCAAGGGTACCCACAGCTGACCCTTGATTTGCCGCTTTTGCCTTATTGCCAGTAATCCCCAGGGCTGTATCCTCCCGCGCCGCTGTAGGTGTGGCGTGCATGGCGGGCGGCTTCTTCCCTTTCTTTTTCCTTTTCTCTCGCAATGGCCATGAACAGCCGAATGCGGTTGAGCTGGTTGGCCTCGCTGCTGCCGGGGTCGTAGTCGAGTGCCATTATGTTGGCCTCTGAACGCTGGCGGCGCACGGCCTTGAACGCTCCGCGCCCCACCACATGGTTTGGCAGGCAGCCAAAGGGTTGCAGACACAGAATATTGCTGGTTCCGTGTTCCAGAAATTCCAGCATTTCGGCTGGCAGCAGCCAGCCCTCGCCAGCGCTGTTGCCAAGCGACATAACGCTTTGGCCCAGGCGGGCCAGGTCGTCTATGTGGGCCACGGGCATAACGTGGGCGCTCAGCGGCGAGGTGTTGAGCGCGCCGCGCATGTATCGCCGCACTCCTTCAATACGCCGCATCACAAGGCTGTTGCCAAGAGCCGCCCAGGCGCTGCCGCCCTGATACCGCCAGTCGTACACCGCGTCGCGCAGGCAGTAGAGCATAAAGTTGGTAAAATCTGGCAGCAGGGGTTCGCCTCCCTCCTGTCTGATCTGTTCCACAATATGGTTGTTGGCGTCAGCATGGTAGGTAAGCAGAATTTCACCCACCACGGCAACGCGGGGACGCGGGGTCAGCTGGGTGTGTATGCTGGCAAAGTCACGCACCAGCCGGGGCAGAAGTTGTCGCAGGGCGGATTCGTCTCCCTTGCGGATTATTGGCGAGATGGTTTGCAGCCAGTGCTGCACGCGGTCTTCTGTCTGACCGGCGGTGCATTCGTATGTTCCCGTAAACAGCGAAAGCCTTTGCAGCATGTCGCCCGCAAGCATGCCAAGCAGCATGCGCCAGAGCATGGCCTTGTCTGGCCGCAGGCCCGGCTGGCTTTCTGTGCCGGAAGAATTGATGGTGAGCACGGGAATGGGGTCGTAACCGCATTCCAGCAGGGCCTTGCGCAGCAGGGCCGGGTAGTTGCTCGCCCGGCAGGGCCCGCAGGTTTGCGAAAGCAGCAGAGCCGTGCGGCGCGGGTCGAGCCCGCCACTGCGCAGGGCATGCAGCAGTTGTCCAATGGCCACAATGGCAGGGTAGCAGGCATCGTTGTTTACATAGGCCTGCCCAAGGCTTACCGCCTCGGTACTTACGGTGGGCAGCAAACGCACGGTATGGCTGTTGCCAGCGATGGCCTCGGTTATGAAGGGCAGATGCAGTGGGGCCATTTGCGGCACAAGAATGGTGTGCGTGCCAGCATCGCGCTTGCTGAACACCGGCACGCCGGGCGTGGGTGCGCAGTTTTTTGCCCGATCGGCAGTGCTCACCGCCAGCAGTGAGCGGATGCGGATGCGTGCCGAAGCCAGGGCGTTGCCCTCGTCCATCTTGATGAGCGTGTACAGCTTGCCGTGGGCGCGCATGAGTTCGCGCATCTGGTCGGCGGTGATGGCATCAATGCCGCAGCCAAACGAGGTGAGCTGCACAAGCTCCACACGGGCATTGCCGTGGTCGGCCTCGCAGGCCCACAGGCCCGCCCGGTAGAGCCGCGCCGCGTAGGTCCACTGGTTGCGCGCCCGCAGGGTAAAGGCCATGCGGTGTGCTATCCAGCTGCGCGGCAGGGCGTCCTCGCTCACCACGGCAGTACCTAGCGAGGCGATAAAGTCGGGCAGGCCGTGGTGTACCTGCGGGTCGGTGTGGTAGGGACGCCCGGCAAGCACCACCATTGTGCCCCTGTTTCGCAGGGTTTCGCTGTAGATGTGCTCTGCCTCGGCACGCAGCTCACGCAGATAGTGTGCCTGCTCATGCCGTGCGGCGCGCACGGCGGCGCGCACTTCTCCCCTGGGCAGGTTGAATTCGCGGCACAGGTTGCGCACAAGCGACGCCGTGTGGGTGAGGTTAACAAAGGGCGCGTGCAGCACAGCTCCAGCATCCTTGATTTCTGGCAGATTCTCGCGCACCACCTGCGGGTAGCCGCAGGCCACCGGGCAGGAGAATGAATCGCACATTTCGGCAAATTCCTGCGCCTCGCGGGGTATGCAGGGAAAGAATATGCTCTTGATGCCGCTTTCCAGCAGAGCCAGCACATGGCCGTGCGCCAGTTTGGCCGGATAGCAGACACTCTGCGAGGGAACAGAAGACAGGCCCGCCGCAAACAGGGCCCGGCTGGTGGGCGGTGAAACCTCAACCCTGAAGCCCAGCGAGGTGAACAGGGTGAACCAGAAAGGATAGTGGGCGTAGACGTTGAGCACCCTGGGTATGCCCAGCCTGCCACGTGGGGCGGATTCGAGCGGCAGCGGCTCGTAACGGAAAAGCCGCTGGTTTTTCCAGGCAACAAGGTTGGGGGCGGTGACTGTTGCGCCGCGCCGCGATTCGCTGAACCTGTCGCACCTGTTGCCCGCAATGTGGCGCGAACCGTGCGAGAAGCGCGTTTCGGTGAGCAGGCAGTTGTTGCCGCAGTCGCGGCAGCGAAAGCTGCGCGTGCGCATGGCCAGGCCGCGTATGTGCGAAGCCGTGATGGACGAACGCAGGCTTGTGCATTCAGCCTTGTTGCGGGCCTCAAGCGCTGCTCCGTAGGCTCCCATAAGGCCGGACGAGGCAGGCCGGTGTACATGACGGCCAAGGGTGCGCTCCATGGCGCAGAGCAGGGCATCGTTGAGAAAAGCTCCGCCCTGAACCACCACATGCTCGCCCAGTTCTGCTGTGTTCTTGATGCGCAGCACCTTGTCGAGAGCATTACGCACCACAGAATAGCACAGGCCTGCGGCAATGTCGGCAATGGGCAGGCCGTCTTTTTGTGCCTGGGTGACGCGGGAATTCATGAATACCGTGCAGCGCGAGCCAAGATCAGCCGGGTGGGCCGCGTAGAGCGAAATGGCAACAAATTCCTGCATGCTCAGCCCAAGGCCACGGGCAAAACTTTCCAGAAACGCACCGCACCCGGCAGAGCAGGCTTCGTTGAGGCTCACGTCGCTGATGACGCCGTTATCGATCTTGAGGCACTTCATGTCCTGGCCGCCAATATCAATAACATAGCTCACTTCGGGAACCAGCCGAGTGGCCGCCTTGAAATGGGCCAGGGTTTCCACCAGCACGCTGTCCACCCCGAGGGCAGATTCTGCAAGGTGCGCCCCGTATCCGGTTGCCCCGGAAGAAGAAAGCCACGCCCCTTCTGGGATGCGGTCGAGCATGTCGGCCAGGGGCGGCAGCAGGGTTTGCAGGGGGTTGCCACCGTTGGAGGCATAGCACGAATCAAGAACGCGCTGCTCGTCATCAACCAGCACGGCCTTGACCGTTGTTGAGCCCAGGTCGAGCCCAAGAAAGAGCGGGCCGCGAGCCGTGCATATATCCGCGCTGGGCAGCACGCTTGTGGTGGCGTGCCGCTGGCAAAACCGGGCGTATTCGTCGTTATCGGCAAACATGCCGGGCAATATCTTGTCTGCGCTCACCCTGGGGGTGTGCGAAAGGCTGCCCGCCAGCACTGCCAGATCGGCAAGATTGTGCGGCAGGGCTGAATCTTCGGCTGATATGGCGCAGTGGGCAGCGCCAATGGCAGCCGTACACTGCGCATGTGGCAGGTGGGCAATGTGCTGGGGTGCAAGGTCGAGATTGTTGACAAACAGCTTTTTCAGCTCTGGCAAAAAGTGCAGCGGCCCGCCCAAAAAAGCCACCTTGCCCGTAATGGGTCTGCCGCAGGCAAGCCCGCCGATGGTTTGTTCAACCACTGCCTGAAAGATGGATGCCGCGATATCTTCGCGAGAAACACCGCCGTTGAGCAGGGGCACGATATCTGTTTTGGCAAAAACGCCGCAACGCGAAGCAATGGGGTACAGGGTTGTGTGGCGCGAGGCCAGATCGTTGAGGCCGCCAGCATCGGTGCTGAGCAGGCGGGCCATCTGGTCGATGAATGCCCCGGTTCCGCCAGCGCACGATTCGTTCATGCGCAGTTCCACATCCTGCCCAAGGTAGAGCAGTTTTGCGTCTTCGCCGCCAAGCTCGACCGCAACCGAAGTATCGGGCGCGCCGTGTGCAATGGCGCGGGCCGTTGCCAGCAGTTCTTGTACAAAAAGAATGGAGAGCTGATTGCTGAGATCTAGAGCGCCGGAGCCTGTCATGGCGCAACGCACGGTGGCGGAGGGGTAGAGCTGTGAAACCTCGGCAAGCAGATTTGCCAGGGTGGCGCGAACCGCCGTGCCGTGACGGCAGTAGCGTGTTTCGGCAACTGTGCCGTCTGCGTGCAGCAGCGCCAGTTTGACTGTGGTGGAACCGATGTCCAGACCAAGATAAAATAGTGGTGGAGACACGTACAAGTCCTCACATGATACAGGTGTATGTGATTCGGGCCTGATGTCTTCGTGAAAGCCATGTCAGAGATCATTGGCATTCTTTCATAGATTCAGGCTATACTTGAACGTGTCTAAAACACAAGCCCTTCTTTGCAAAAAAGAAAGGCCTGTGCAACTGATCAGTTTCCAAAGGAAGCGTATCGTTGCACAGGCCGTGAATTACAGGCCGGAGAGCGGGATTTACCGCACTGGCATTAGCAGTATTGCACCTATTGCTGGGTCATCGAGGCATCAATGCGCCCGGTGATGTTGTCGCGAATCCACTTGGGATCAAGCCATTCCAGCGGGGTTACTTCCACACCGCCCACCAGAATGCCAAAATGCAGATGGTCGCCAAAGGCAAGGCCCGTGCTGCCGGTATGGGCTATGGTCTGGCCTTTCTGCACCACGTCACCCACTTTGACGAGCTGGTCGTTGAGGTGTGAATACAGCGACATGAGCCCAAGGCCGTGGTCGATAACAATCAGGTTGCCGTAAATGCCCAGGTTGCCGCAAAATACCACGCGACCGCTGTTGGCGGCGGGCACTTCGGCATTGCGCACAGAGGCAAGGTCAAAGCCCAGGTGGTAAGATTCGCCCACGGGCTTGCCCTGATAGCTGAAGAAACGGTGGTCGCCAAAACCGGCGCGCGGGGCAGAGCGGGGCAGGCGTTCAAACACGCCGCTCCACAGCATGGCCGAGGCCGTGTCGCGGCCTATCTCGCGCAGGGTCTGCACATTGGCATTGCGCACCTGATTGTTGATATACAGGTAGCATTCAAGCGGGTTGGTGGCATCTGGGGCCAGATCGCGCAGCTTGCTTTCTACTGCCAGCAAAAAGTTGTCTGTCACTTCAATGCTGTCGCTCTTGAACACACGTTCAAATGTCATGACTGTCAGATGACTTTTGGTAACGTTGCCAGCAAGGTCTGTGGCGGTAATTTCGACGCTGTTCTTATAATCACGCGCCGTCATGGTATAGGGAAACGGGAAAAAGCAGATATAGCTGCCGTCTTTTTGCAGATAGCCGGGTACAAAATAGCCAGCCACCAGTACACCGCTGCTGGATACTTCTTCGTCAATGGTGTAGCGCACCACGGCAGTGCCGCCCCGGCGAACGTTGGGGGGCAGGGTTTTGACAGAAATGCGCGGCGGTTGCGTATCAAGGCGCATGGGCAGCTGGATGGTGCGGGTATTGCCCTGGCCAAATCCGGCAAGCGAGCCGTCTGTGGCGCGAATTTCAAGCTCAAACGCGCCCTCGCGCAGGTTGGCGTCCTTCATGGGAACGTCCACCTCGCGCTCTTCAACATATTTGTCAAAGTGCTTGCTGTAGATCACATTGAGAACGTTGTTCTTGCGCACGCCCACCGAAATGGAACGGATGCCGGAAGGGTCCTTCATGCGTACCTTGAGCACGCTTGCGGGCGAAACCTTGCCGGTGTTGGGCGTTACTTCTACAACCGGGCCGTCCAGATCCTTAAAAAAGACATAGCCACCCAGCACAAGCAGGGCGACCACCAAAATACCCAGTACCGATGAAAACAGACTTCTTTTGCGCATTGCCGACTCCTCAATCTCGCTGCCCGAAGGGTTGCATAAAGAAAGGCAAGTTTCAAGGAAAAGTCTGGAACTTCTCTTGATCTGTCCAAAACACGCAACGGCGCGCATTGACTTGGCGTAAAAAATCTGTTTTCACTTCCGCAGTATGCAGTACGGTAAATATTCTGCGGCTGGGGGTGTTCCCCGTGAGCCTTCTCCTTCCGTGGATCCCAAACGTCTACGGCGTCGTATGGTGCGCGAACAGCTCGAAGCGCGCGGCATAAGCGATCCGGCGGTGCTTGGGGCAATGCTTGCCGTGCCGCGCCATCTTTTTGTGCAGGAAGCGCTGCGCTCGCAGGCCTATGAAGACACCCCCCTGCCCATCGGTTACGGGCAGACCATTTCACAGCCATATATTGTAGCCCTGATGACACAGCTGCTTGAAGTGCAGCGGGGCATGCGTGTGCTTGAAATCGGCACGGGCTCCGGCTATCAGGCCGCAGTGCTGGCCACCCTTGGCTGCACCGTGTTTACCGTTGAACGCATGCGCGAGCTTTATCAAAACACCTCTGGCCTCTTGCGGCAAATGGGACTTAGGGGTATCCACATGCAGCGGCGTGATGGCACGCTGGGCATGCCCGAAGCCGCTCCATTTGACCGTATAATTGTTACCGCTGGCGGGCCGGAAGTGCCGCGCCCCCTTGTTGAGCAGCTTGACGAGGGCGGTATAATGCTTATTCCCGTAGGGGCCAAGCCTCGCACGCAGCGCCTTGTGCGCGTGCGCAAGGAACAGGGACGCGTTAGCAGCGACGACCTGGGGCCGGTAGTTTTTGTGGATCTGGTGGGTGACCACGGCTGGTAGACAGACCGTTGCCAAACCCGCCATAATTGAAGGAGATGTCATGGGATCCTGTTCATCCTGTTCTTCTGCGTCATCTTGCTCCAGTGCAAAGGGCAATGGCGGCAACGGGGAATGTAATGACCCTATGGCCAAGCAAGACCGCGCAATAGCCGACTGCCTGGGCCATATTCGCCACAAGATATTTGTCATGAGCGGCAAGGGCGGCGTGGGCAAAAGCTCTGTGACCGTCAATACCGCCGCAGCGCTGGCACGGCGCGGATTCAAGGTTGGCATTCTTGATGTCGATATCCACGGCCCCAGCGTGCCCAATCTGCTGGGCCTGACCAGCACTGTTGAAATCGACGAGCCCACCCAGCTGATGATTCCGGCTGCGTACAACGAAAATCTGTCGGTCATCTCGATGGATACGTTTTTGCAAGACAAAGACCAGGCCATTCTGTGGCGTGGCCCCAAAAAAACTTCGGCTATCCGCCAGTTTATTGCAGACGTAAAGTGGGGCAATCTGGACTTTTTGCTCATCGACTCCCCTCCAGGAACCGGCGACGAGCACATGACTGTCATGCAGTCCATTCCTGATGCCCTGTGCGTGGTGGTGACCACCCCGCAGGAAATTTCGCTGGCAGACGTGCGCAAGGCCATCAACTTTTTGCAGTACACCAATTCCAACGTGCTTGGCGTGGTGGAAAACATGAGCGGCCTTGTGTGCCCCCACTGCCACGCAGAAATTGACCTGTTCAAAAAGGGCGGCGGAGAAGAGCTGGCCAAGCGCTACGGCCTCAAGTTTCTTGGCGCTGTGCCGCTTGATCCCACCACGGTGGTTGCGGCTGACAAAGGTATTCCCGTGGTGTACCTTGATGCGGAGAGTGCGGCCAAGGAGGCCTTTCTCAAACTGGCAGATTCCATTGCCTCCGCTGCCGATGGCAGCCTCGAAGCACTTGCCAGCACCCACCGCTAAAGGCATGGCGAGCATGGCTCGGTAGAAATGCAGGCTTCCCTGGCGGTCGGGACCGGTCGCCGGGGGAGCTTTTTTTCTCCTTTTCTCTCGTATTCTTTTATGGTAACGCTTTAAAAAATTCGCACGGAGCGCCTGAGAGGAAGAATGCTTAATCTTGCTAATAAAATTACACTGTTACGCATTTTAATGACCCCTCTTGTGGTTCTGCTGCTCTATTTTGAAGGCCCTGTTGCCTGTATTTTGGCCACACTGGCCTTTATTTTTGCCTCGCTCACCGACTGGGCCGATGGATATATTGCCCGCCGTTCCAACATGGTAACCAGCATGGGCAAGTTTCTTGATCCGCTGGCCGACAAGGTGCTGATCTGTTCGGTGCTGATCATGTTTGTCAAACTTGGCTGGGCTCCTGCCTGGGTTGTTATCATTATTGTGTGCCGTGAGCTTGTGGTTACCGGCCTGCGCGCCATAGCCATTGACGAGGGCATTGTTCTTGCCGCCGACAAGTTCGGCAAGGCAAAAACAGTGCTTCAGATTTTTGCCATTGTGCCGCTTGCGCTGCACTACCCGCTGTGGGGTATGGATTTGCAGCCCCTGGGGTTGGCGCTGCTGTATGTGGCCCTGGTGCTGGCCGTTGTTTCAGGTTCCAATTATTGCTATGATTTTTACCGCAATACGCGTAAACAGGCAGGCTAACGGGTACAACGCATGAGCACGTTGCAGATCCGTCTCAAAAACTGCATCCAGACCATTCTGGAACTGGAACCCGACATGCGCGCCGGGGTCTGGGGCCGTCATTTTGATGAAGAACTGAGCACTCTCAAGGATTATCTGCATCAGGTAGATCAGATGAATCTGGCAGAGGAGGATGTTACGCGGCTGGAAAAAGCCACGGCCACATTTTTGGCCGAATTGCGGCTTTCGAATGGCGATGGCGCACAACCACAGCGGCTGTTACAGTAATGTTCTGGCGCACGTTTATTCTGGTTGTGCTGGGCCTTGTGAATGTGGTGCTGTTTGCACGCATGGTTTGGGGCCCCACCGGGCTTATCGAATACCGCGAGCTCAAGCAGCAGTATGCCGAGCTTGATAAGCAGATTGCAGCACTTGATGCGGAAAACCTCTCTCTGAGCCGCGAAATTCGCCTTTTGCAGTCAGACAGCCAGTATATGGAAAAGGTCATTCGTCAGCGCCTCCACTATGTTCGCGACAACGAGGTGCTCTATCTTTTTGGCGATGTGGCGAAACCGGGGCGGGAGCAGAAACCATGACGGAAAAAATTGAATGGTACAAAGAAGTCCTGGAGCTTGAGCCCAATTCCAAGGTCTTTTTTCCGTTGGCCCGTCTGCTGGCAGATGCCAAGCGCATTGACGAGGCAGTTGAAATTCTGGAGCAGGGCCTCGCCCGCCACGAGGAATTTCTTGAAGCCAGGCTGTACCTTATAGAACTGCTGCATTCTGCCAACAAGCTGGAAGCCTGCGAGAAACAGGTTGGTCGGCTGACAAAAATGTTTTCTACCTATGCCGGTTTCTGGCAGGCGTGGGCCGCGTGCATCAATGCCGCTGGCGATGCCCCGGATACGGCGGCTGTGCTGCGTTTTCTGGCTCTCAATTTTTCGAGGGGCCCGGTTTCTCTGCACGATGTGATCAACCAGGGGCTTGCGTCCATGGCTGGAGGTGGGGTGCAAGCCCCGGCGCAGCCGTGTGCGCCAGCGCAGCCTGTGGATGCCGAACCCGTACTTTCGCAGCCAGTGAGTTTGCAGCCAGAAGGTTTGCAGCCAGAAGGTTTGCAGAATGTCCAGCCGCAATCACCGGCCAGCAGCGATGCCGTGACGGAAATTGCAGATGTAGCACCGGTTGCTTCGGTGGCGGCTGCCGCTCTTGCAGGGCATGTTGCAGCCGAATACGCAGCTGATGCTGTTGCTGCTGGCCCCGGCGCTGTGTACGATGCTGAAAGCGCTCTGGGCGCGGCCGATCATGAGATTCTTCACGATTCCATTGATTTTGATCCTGATCTCGCCATGGCCGATGATGACGCGCTGCCGTCTGAGGCCGATGAGGGCGTTTCCCCCATGGTGGCCCGTGGGGCAGATGCCTACGCCGCCTATGCTGCTCCGGTTACGCAGACCGAGGCTGTGGTTGTGGATGAAGCGGACGAAGCCGAAGAGCGTTTTTCGCTGCGCACGCGTTCCATGGCAGAAGTATTGGCCGAACAGGGCGATATCAAGGGCGCGCTTGATATTTATCATGAACTTGCAGCCGCAGCGGTGCATTCTGAAGAAAGCGCCGATCTGCGCCAGCGCATAGCTACGTTGACTGCCCGCCTGGGCAATGTCCAGACGGTGGACGCCGTCCAACCCGCAGCTTCGGCAGAACAGGCCAGCGGAAAGGACAAGCTCATAAGCATGCTTGAAGCTTTGGCAGAACGTGTTGAAGCCAGAGCGCACAGTTAATGAGGGAGATCACTGTGTTGAAATCATATGTGCGTTATATCTTTTTGCTGGTATTTGCTGCATCGCTTGTAACGGGTTGCAGTTCATATCAGCCTACCAAAAACGTCTGGAAATCCACAAAGTCGTTTTGGAACACTTACGTGAGCCCCCCGGCCACTGTGGATTTTGATGAAAAAGGCAACCTTTCGCCCCAGGCGCTTTCCCTCACGCACAGCATGATGGGGATTGACGTTGAGCTGACGCGCCTTGAGCGGGTCATGCTCAATGCCGACAAGCCCCCGACGCGTGAATGGCTTACGTCGTTCCTTGGTTCGTTCCCCTGGATCAGCGGTTTTGCCGGCGTGAAGTACGACGGAACCATCCTTGGACAGGAACCCGCCAATCCCACGAAGCCGCTTGATTTCATCCCGCTGCTCTATGAAGACAAAAAGCAGAGCACCCGCGCCCTGCGTGCCGATGTGCAAAATTCGCCCTACGGGCCTGAAGTGCTGCTTGCCTCGCCGTTGTATGACGGTGTGGACTTCCTGGGTGTGGTTGTAGCCAACTTTGATATGCGTTCGCTCATGCAGTATTCGCATACGCCGCAGGAAGTGGTAATTCTTTCGCCCCAGGCCCTGCTCTGGCCCGGAAAGTACGACTTTGCCTCAACGCCCCTTGCTGGTGTGAACTGGGACGAAGTTGTTACCAAGAGTTCGTCGGGTACCTGCTCAAACGTGAACGGCAAGTTCTACTATAATGTTCGGTATCTCGGTAATGTCCCCCTGATCTTTGCGGTGGCAGAGTCGGGCAACTTCCCGCAGGGCAATGGCAGTGTTGATCAGGGCCTCACCTTCTTCCCCAAGGAACGCCCCAAGCTTCCCCCGCCGCCGCATGTTGAACGCAAGAACAAAAACCGCTTTGAAGAAAGCCAGAACGTGGACGTTACGCCCGAACAGGCCACCGGCGCTCCTGCCCAGGCCTCTGGCAAGCCCACTGGCGGTGCTGATATTCAGCCCGGCAGCAAGGACAGCATGCTGCTTCGGCGTAAAAATGCCGAGCGCCACAAGGTGCAGGAACGTCAGCTTGAAGGTGAAAACACCTCTGTTGACCGTGCGCCACGCCCGGCCAAGAGCAAGAAGGAAACCCCGCCCACGGGCCTTGGCATAGCCCCCGATGCTGATACCTCTACCTTGCCCGGTGGGCGTCCCAGCCCCTTTGGTCCCAAGGATGGTGAGGCTGCCGATAGCCCTGCTGATAGCCCTGCAAAGCCTGCGGAGAGCACCGCAAAGCCTGCGGAAGCCAAGCCTGATTCGGGCAGCGCAGGCAGTGAACCGGCAGCATTGCCGGGCGGGCGGCCAAGCCCCTTTGGCCCACGGAACTGACGCACTCAAGCTTAAACTTGCGCCGCCCCGGGGCGGCGCAAGTCTTTTGAAATGTGTTTCCCTGAAGCGCACAGTCCTGGCAAAGCATTTTGCCGGGCAAGCAGATTGCGGCGCGCAGACCTCTGGCTGCTCTTTGCAACCGATGGTTACTTTCAGGGCTAAATGTTCAACTGTTCCTCTCAATTTTCTGGATGTTGTAAGGAGCCCCCAATGGCTGACATCACGGTTACGGAACACCTGCTGCTGCACCAGAAGCGTACCCCC
Organism: Desulfovibrio sp.; assembly: GCF_041907885.1. Taxonomy (GTDB): domain Bacteria; phylum Desulfobacterota; class Desulfovibrionia; order Desulfovibrionales; family Desulfovibrionaceae; genus Desulfovibrio. Next base: position 196,461 of record NZ_JAYRGM010000001.1, read on the forward strand.
CAGGCAACGGGCCAGTTCACTGGTCTTCTGTACGACCTGATTCTTTCAGGCAAAAGCATTTCGCGGCGTATTGCAAAGGCTGGCCTGCTCGACATTCTCGGCGGAACCGGCGAGGTGAACGTTCAGGGCGAAAATGTGCAGAAGATGGATTCCATCGCCAACCGTATCATGCTTTACCGCATGGAGCGGTGCGGTGCTCTTTGCGCCATGAGTTCGGAGGAAGAAGCCGACCTTGTCCGCGTGAGCCAGGAATTTCCACGCGGCGACTATATTCTCATTTTTGATCCGCTGGACGGATCGACCAATATTGATGTGAATATCAATGTCGGTACCATTTTTTCCATTCTGCGCAGGCCAGAGGGCCACACCGGCGAGGTGAGCATTGATGAGGTTCTGCAACCCGGAGTAAAGCAGGTTGCGGCCGGTTATATTCTGTACGGCCCCTCCACCATGCTGGTGCTCAGCACAGGGCAGGGGGTACACGGATTTACCCTTGATCCGGGCGTGGGCGAGTTTTTGCTCTCCCATCCTGACATGCGCATTCCTGAGCAGGGGCATATCTATTCCGTCAACGAGGGCAACTGGAAAAACTGGGACGCTCCCGCCCGCGAGGCCGTGACGTGGTTTCATGGTTGTGAAACTTCTGACGGCAAGCCCTATTCTTCGCGGTATGTTGGTGCCCTTGTGGCCGATTTTCACCGCACGCTCATCAATGGCGGCATCTACATGTACCCGCCCGATGCCAACAAACCCAACGGCAAGCTGCGCCTTATGTGCGAAGCCAATCCCTTGGCTTTTTTGGCAGAGCAGGCTGGTGGCAAGGCAAGCGACGGGCATGGGCGCATACTTGAGCGTGTGCCGGACAAGCTGCACGCGCGCACGCCGCTCTACATCGGGTCTTCACTGGATGTCGAAGCAGTGGAAAAAATTTACGCGCGGCATGCGGGCAGGTAAGATTTCTGGCAGCCCTCGCACTGTTGCGGCGGCTGCCTTCTTGTACCGGCCTTGTGCCGAAAATGGCGAAATGAATGCTGTGCCTTGGAATTGAAAGTTCTTGTGATGAAACGGCCCTGGCCCTGGTGGAAGACGGCAGGCTGGTTGAAGCCGTGCTGGCAAGTCAGGCAGATGTGCATGCCCTGTTTGGCGGGGTAGTGCCAGAGCTTGCCTCTCGCGAGCACTACCGTTTTGTAGGTGCGCTTTTCGATGAGCTGATGCAGCGCAGTGGCAGGGCCAATACCGAGATTGACCTCATTGCGGCCGCCCGTGGTCCTGGTCTGCTTGGCAGCCTGCTTGTGGGGGTGGCCTTTGCCAAAGGGCTGGCTCTTGGTCTGGGCAAACCCTTTCTTGGGGTCAACCATCTGCATGCCCACCTTCTGGCAGTGGGGCTCGAGCACGAACTGCGCTTTCCGTCATTGGGGCTGCTGGTTTCAGGCGGGCATACACATCTGTACCGTATGGAATCGCCCTGGGATTGCCGTTTGCTAGGCCGCACACTTGATGATGCGGCTGGCGAGGCCTTTGACAAGGTGGGCAAGTTTCTTGGACTTGCCTATCCGGGCGGCAGGCTCATGGATGCTCTGGCGCGGGCGGGTACTGCACAGAGCAAGCTGTTTCCCCGTCCATATCTTGATAATGACAATCTTGATTTCAGCTTCAGTGGTCTAAAAACCGCTGCCACAGGGCAGGCTGCGCAGTTGCTGGCTGGGCAGGAATGGCCACGGCCCCTGACCAGTATTGACCATGCGCCCCAGGCCTTAAAGGACTACTGCGCCTCGTTTAACCTTGCGGTTGTCGAGACTCTGTGCGCTAAAACAAAACGCGCGCTTGACCGCAACCCTGATCTTGAAAATCTGATAATGGCAGGTGGTGTGGCCTGCAATTCTTTGTTGCGCGACAGTATTGGGCAGCTCATGTCGGGCAGGGGAGGTCGTGCCTTTATTCCCAGCGGCCAATTATGCACTGACAATGCTGCCATGATTGCACATGCGGCATGGCTTTTGGGGCGTAACGGTTACAGCCACAAGCTGAATATGGAAACCATACCCCGTGGCAAGGCCATACCAAACGATATGCTGTGCAGCTTGTGCTGAAATGGTCAAGAAACCATGCAAAACAAGAGATTGTCTTGACAGAGGGCACATTGGTATCTACTCTTACTCAATACAGAAGCATACACTTTAAATGCTCTTCTGTTCGCGTCACGGGTTAATGTGGTCGTGGCGCGACACAAAGCAACGTAAGGAGATAGTTATGGCTGAACAGGTCACTGACGCCACCTTTGAAAGCGTTGTGCTCAAGTCTGATCTTCCGGTTCTGCTCGATTTTTGGGCTCCCTGGTGCGGTCCCTGCCGTGCAGTAGGCCCGATCATTGACGAACTGGCAACCGAGTACGACGGAAAGGTGCGCGTTGTAAAAATGAACGTGGACGAAAATCCGGCCACGCCCACCAAGTTTGGCATTCGCGCTATCCCGACTCTTGTCCTTTTCAAAAAAGGCGAAACGGTTGAGCAGGTAACCGGGGCCGTCACCAAGGCTGCCCTTAAAGACCTTATCGATTCAAAGGCTCTGGCATGAATGAATATGATGCCGTTGTCATAGGCAGCGGCCCTGCTGGTATTACGGCCTCAATGTATCTGGCCCGCTCTGGGTGCTCTGTGCTCATGCCTGAGCAATTGGCAGCAGGCGGCCAGATTCTGCAAACTGAAGCCATGGAAAACTATCCCGGTTTTCCCAAGGGCATCAAGGGCTATGAGCTGGCGGATCTTTTTGATGCGCACCTGGCCGGTCTAGCTGTAGACCGGCCGGCCGCATCAGTAGAATCTGTAACCGGTTCTGCTGGGCATTTTGTGGTTTGCGCCGGTGGTGTGGATTACGCAGCCAAAACGGTTATAGTTTGTTCTGGCGCGCATCATAAGCCGCTGGGGCTGGAAAACGAAGACAGACTGCGTGGGCACGGCGTGTCGTATTGCGCCATCTGCGACGGCAATTTTTTTCGTAACCAGACAGTGGCGGTAGTAGGCGGCGGAAATTCTGCGCTGGAAGAGTCGCTTTACCTTGCAAAGATTGTAGGAAAGCTCTATCTTATCCATCGCCGCGATGAATTCCGCGGGCACAAGATTTATCAGGATAAGCTTGACGCCCATGGCGACAAGATCGAGATTCTGCGCAGCAGTGTTGTTAGCCGGTTGCACGGCGATAACGAGCTCACAGGTCTTACGGTTAAGGAACTGAAGACCGGTCAGGAACGCCATTTGCCTGTAGACGGACTTTTCGTCTACGTAGGTTATGAGCCTTCCACCGGCTTTTTGCCCGCAGAGGTCATACGTGACGAGCAAGGCTTTATTATCACCGACACAGAAATGCGCACCAATGTTTCGGGCATTTTTGCAGCTGGTGATATTCGTTCCAAGCTTTGCCGTCAGGTAATCACTGCCGCCGGTGACGGCGCAACTGCCGCGCAGGCGGCGTTTGTCTTTTTGGAACAGCTCCATGCATAAAAAACTGCTTCGCTCCCTTTTGCTTGTAATAAGCATGTTTGCGGTTTCCGGTTGCGGCATCATTGATATGATATACCTGCCGCCGGCGGAAGATACCGCCCAGGAGGTTTTTGAAGCCGCCAATGACGCCATGAGTGAGAAAAACTTCGTGCGCGCCGTGGAGCTGTACAACAAACTTCGCGATACCTACCCCTTCAGCCCCTACACGGTTGATGCGGAACTGTCGCTGGCAGATGCCTACTACCTTGACGAGGAATACGAACTCGCAGCCGAAACCTACAAGGATTTCGAATCGCTGCATCCCCGTCACGAAGCTATTCCCTATGTTCTGTACCAAACTGGCATGTCGCTGATGAAGCAGTTCCGCTCCATCGACAGGGCCACCACAGAACTTAAGGAAGCTTACGACTACTTTGACCGCTTGCGTCAGACCTTCCCCGACTCGCCCTATTCCAAGAGCGCGGAAGAGCACATGCGCGTATGCCGTCAGCTGATGGCCGAGCACGAGCTGTATATTGCCGACGTGTTCTGGCACATGAAAAAATTCGGCCCTGCCTGGCATCGTTACGAATACGTAATGGCCAACTTCAAGGATGTGCCTGAAGTGGCAGAGCATGCCAAGGAAAAGAGCTTGGCTGCCTACCATAACTACCGCGAAGCCCAGTCGGTGGAAGTGCGCGAAAACCGTGAGGGCAGCTGGAAGAAGTGGTTTACCTGGCTGTAAGATTTCGCAGCAGACGTTACTGAAGTTGCTCTAAAAATTACAAACCGGCTGTTTTGCAAAAAACAGCCGGTTTGTGTCGCATTGGGGCACAGCATACATATGGTATGCTGTGATATATGTGCAACTTAACGTATCGCGCTTCGGGCAATTCTTGAGCAGAAAATCTGCGCCTGGCAGCTCTGCCATTACCAGTCTTTTTTTTCACAATAAAGTCGCAAAACAGGGTGCGTTATGGATATGCATGCCAGTGGTACAGATGAAAAGAGCCGCGCCGCCATGTATTCTTTGCTAGCAGCCTTGGCTCTCACCAGCGTCAAGCTTGCTGTTGGGCTGTACACCAACAGTCTTGGTGTGTTGTCCGAGGCCTTGCACAGCGGCCTTGATCTTCTGGCTGCGGCCCTTACCCTGTTTGCGGTCAAGATTTCGTCCAAACCCGCAGATTCACGCCACCCATACGGGCACGGCAAGGCAGAAAATCTTTCTGCACTGGCGCAAACATTGCTGCTGTTTGGCACATGCGCCTGGGTGGTGTACGAGGGTGTACACCGCCTGACCTCTGGCGGCAGCCCTGTTGTGCCATCGCTCTGGGGTGTGGGGGTCATGGCGTTTTCCATGGCCGTTGACATCAACCGGGTGCGCGTTTTGCGGCGTGTGGCAAAAACTTTCAACAGTCAGGCTCTGGAAGCCGACGCGTTGCATTTTTCTACCGACATTCTTTCTTCAGCCGTAGTACTTGTGGGTGTGCTTGCCGTTTGGCTTGCCCAGGCCTTGAATCTGCCCGAACCCTTGAGCAGGGTGCTTTCGCAGGCAGATACGGTTGCGGCCCTGCTTGTGGCGGCCATTATTTTCAGGGCCAGCATGCATATGGCTTCTGATGCGGTTGACATGCTTATGGATACCGGCTCATCGCACGCCAGCGAGGCCATTGTGTCGGGTGTTAAGAGCATTGCGGGTATATCTGAGGTCAGACGGGTGCGAGTGCGCACCAGTGGCCCGCAGAGCTTTGTTGATCTTACGGTTGGTGTTGCGCCGGGCCTCAAGGTCAGCGACGGGCACAGGCTGGCCCATGAGGCAGAAGAAGCTGTGGCAGCGATTTTACCCGGTGCTGACGTGACTGTGCATGTTGAGCCCCGCAAGTCGTGCCGCATTGACGAGAACAATCCTTTTGCGCTTGTGCAGCTTGTGGCCTCTGAGCACGGGCTTGCTGTTCACGATGTGCATGTACTGAGCGCCGACACGGCCTGTCATATTGAGTTGCATGTCGAATTGCCCGGCCAGATGCCTTTTGACCGTGCCTACGCGCGCGTAAAGGCCTTTGAGGACACCCTGCGCGAATCTTTGCCTGGGGTTGAAATTGTAAGCCATATGGAACCCAAGGCCCCCAGTGCGGCTCTTGAGCCAGGGGCATCTGTTTCTGTGCCTTTTTCAGAAATGGCATGGCGTGAGATTCAGGCCGCAGTAGAAAGCGAACCCCTGGCTGGCAAACCGCACAAGTTTTCTACCTATGTGCTGCCAGAGCAGGGGGTCTGTATTTCGTTTCACTGCAATGTCAGTGTGGGCTTGTCGGTGGAAGAAGCGCACAATGTCTGCACACGGCTTGAAAAACGCATTCGGGCCGCAGTGCCACAGCTTGGGCGCCTGAGCATACATATGGAGCCAGCAGTGGTTACAGACACCAGCTGCAAGGGCCAGCCAGCCTGATCGTGGGCGGCTTTATGGCGTGATCCTTTCAGCCCCGTCAAATTCGGCTGTCTTGCTGGCTGGCAGCAATAAAACGTTGCCAACCCGTTGCCAGTCCAGTGCCAGTCCAGTGCCGCGCCAGTGTTATGTGATTGCAGCTCACGTGCGTGCCTGGGCTTGCAGCCTGCTCATAGCCGGGCATACTGACCGCAAAGCGGCGTGGGTAAGAGTGGACGCAGTAAACCCACAGCCGCCATGTTTGCTTTGCGAGATTTGCCTGGATACGGCACAGCACCAGGCAGGGCCGCTATCAGCTGTTAATCGCTGTTTTCTGCGTCCTGCTGTTCTTCCTGTCCGGTGACATCAGCTGTGTCCGGGGCCGCACGTTGAGGCACGGCTGTTTCAACCAGTACACGCCACAGATTGTCTATGCCATAGCGGTTGCTGGATGAGGTGACCACAGGGCGCGTACCCAGCAGCTCCTGCCATTCGTTCTGGCGGTTGGCGCGTTCGCGCTGGCTGCATTTGTCGGCCTTGGTCAGCACTGGCACAATATTCAGGCCATTGGTGCGTGCAAAGGATGCGAGATTTTTATCGAGCATCTGGGGTTCAAGGCGGCTGTCGAGCAGCAGGGCAAGCGCTTTGAGGCTGCTGCATTCCACCAGATACCGTTCAAGCAGGCGTGCCCACTTTTCGCGTTCTGAATGGCTGGCACGGGCATAGCCATAGCCCGGTAGATCAACCAGATAGAAATTGTGGGGCGTAACCTTGTAATAATTTACCGAGCGGGTTTTGCCGGGGGTAGAGCTGACCTTGGCCAGTTTTTTGCGGCCAGCCAGGGCGTTGATGAGCGATGATTTGCCCACATTTGAACGTCCCGCAAGGGCTATCTGCGCCTCGGGCATAGATATGAGCTGCTCAAGCGTATAGGCTGTAGTTTCTAGGGTGAGAACGGGATTCATGGTAAACCTCATGTGATACTTTAACTTTGTACCTTGACAAGCAAGCTTGTTTCAGCAAATATTTTCAATTCGGGGCTGAAGCTTTCAGCCAAACTTCCGTATAAGGTAGCCGCTCTTGCCGCAGTTGGCAAATGACCGGCCTTACTGCCAGCCAGCGCCGGTTTGCGGCGACATGTAGGAGGACAAATGTTTTCTACCACAGACTTTCGTAAGGGTCTGAAGATCGAAGTTGAAGGAACCCCTTTCGAAATCGTTGATTTTCAGCACTTCAAGCCCGGCAAGGGTGGCGCCATGGTGCGCACCAAGCTGCGTAATATCCTTACGGGCCGTATGCAGGATATAACCTTCCGTTCTGGTGAAAAAGTCGGCAAGCCCGACCTTGAAACCCGCGACATGCAGTTTCTGTATCGTCAGGAAGACGACCTTATCTTCATGGATATGACCACCTACGAACAGCTGCAAATGCACATCACCACCACCGACGGCAAGGAAGGCTTCCTTAAAGACGGTCAGGAATGCCGCGTGCTTCTTTACAAGGGCAGCCCCCTTGATATTGATATTCCTTTGAGCCTGGTGCTGGCCGTTGTTGAAACCGAGCCCGGCGCCAAGGGTGACACCGTAAGCAACGTCACCAAGGCTGCCAAGCTTGAAACCGGTATTTCGGTTCAGGTGCCGATTTTTGTCAACGAAGGTGATCGCATCAAGGTTGACACCCGCACCAAGGAATACCTGGGCCGGGAATGATGACCGGGTCGGGAGGGTAGCCCTACGGACGCCCATAAATTTGGCCGCGAGCTTTTTGGCCTTTTTCTTATCTTCTGGGCGCTGTTGCTCTTGCTCAGCCTGCTCAGTTTTGACGCCAACGACCCCAGTCTTAACCATGTGGTCAGCGGCGCAGTCAAGATAAAGAACAAGGCTGGCCTCTTCGGCGCGTACACTGCGGGTTTTCTGAACGACGTGTTTGGCGTGGCCGCCTATCTCTGCCCACTGATTTTCGGTGCGCTGGGGGCGGCCTACGTTTCTCCCTCGTACAGCCTGCATTGGTCGCGCTGGCTTGGCTTTTTTCTGCTCACCATCTGTCTGCTTGTCATTGGCGCTGCCGCAGATATCACCGTGGGTGACATGTGGGGCGGTGGTATGGTTGGCAATGCCCTGCACATCAATGCCAGCCGGTTTTTGAGCCCCGGCGGTTCGGCCTTGGTGTGGCTTTTTGTTGCACTTGTGGGCATGCAGCTTGCCGGCAATATATCATGGTTCAATGTGGTTGCCCGCGTGCTGCAATGGGCACAGGCGCGGCTGGCCGCACATCAGGGCCAATCTGCGCAGTCTGCACCGGTAAACGAACGGCAGCCCGAACAAGCCGGTGGCGAACGCTCCTGGTCGTGGCGCAATCTGCGTTTGCCTTCCATGGAATTCTGGACACGTTGGCGCGACCGTCTGGGCAACATTCAGCCCACGGCAGATTCGCTGCCAGAAGTGTTTGAAGAAAAAAAATCTCGCTCTGGTCAGGACAGGTCAGAAAGCAGCCGTGCGCATCAGGTTGATGCGGATGACCCTTTTGCCGTGGCTCACGACCTCAACGGCGTGACCATTTCGCCTGTGCTGGATGGGGCTGAAAATCCCGCCCCGCAGGATGCTTCCCCTGCTGAAGCGGATGAGCAGACTGAAACGGCAGACTACGAGGCCCAGCAAGCCCCAGCCGCACAGCGCACGGTTGAAAAGCCCCGTGCTGCCGCCCCTGCTGGTGCAGCCGATGCTCCCAAGAAACAGGGCGGCCTGACGGGGCTGCTCTCTGGCATGGCAGGCCGCAAGGCTGCCATACCGCTGCCTGGGCTCGATTTGCTTGCGCCGCCCGTAAAGGTGGCTGGCAATTCCAACAAGGAAGACCGCGAGGCAAGGGGCAAGGCCCTCATTGCCTGCCTGCGCGATTTTGACATTCAGAGCGAGCTTGTGCATGTCACGCCAGGGCCTGTGGTTACCATGTACGAGGTACGGCCAGCTCCCGGCATCCGGGTGAGCCGCATAGCCAACCTCAGCGATGATCTGGCGCTGGCGCTCAAGGCCGTGGCAGTGCGCATTCAGGCACCCATTCCCGGTACGGATACCGTGGGCATTGAAATACCCAACGATAACCGCGAAACCGTCAATTTCAGGGAGCTGGCAGCCAGCGAACCTTTCCGCAAGGGCTGCGGCCCTCTGACCATGATTTTGGGCAAGGACATTGCGGGCAAGCCCATCATGGCCGATCTTACCCGCATGCCGCACCTGCTTGTGGCGGGCGCAACGGGCGCGGGCAAAAGCGTGTGCCTCAACGGCATTCTCATAAGCCTGCTGTACCGCACGCAGCCCAAGGATATGCAGCTGCTGCTCATTGACCCCAAGCGTATCGAAATGGCCGTGTACGCAGACGAACCGCATCTGGTGCATCCTGTGGTCACGGAAATGAACGAGGCCAAGAACGCCCTTGACTGGGCTGTTCACGAGATGGACCGGCGCTATGAGGCCATGGCGCGCCTTGGGGTGCGCAATGTGGCGGGCTTTAACCAGAAGCTGGCCGCCTGCAAAAATGATCTGCCGCCGGATTTTGCCGACCTTGAACCCTTGCCCTACCTCGTTATTGTTATCGACGAACTGGCAGACCTCATGATGACCGCCGCCCGCGAGGTGGAAACCAGCATCGTGCGCCTTGCGCAGCTGGCCCGCGCCGCAGGCATTCACATGATACTTGCCACGCAGCGCCCCAGTGTGGACGTGGTGACAGGGCTGATCAAGGCAAACTTTCCGTGCCGTATATCGTTTCAGGTCACTTCCAAGCACGATTCGCGCACCATTCTTGATCAGGTGGGTGCGGAGCATCTGCTTGGCAGGGGCGACATGCTTTTCAAACCCAGCGGCGGCCGTTTGCAGCGTTTGCACGGCCCCTTCCTGAGTGACGAAGAGGTGGCGTGCGTGGTGAGCTACTGGAAGCGCCAGCTCAGCCCCTCGTACAAGGTCGATTTTGCCCAGTGGGGGCTCGATTCTGGCACTGGCGGTGGCACTGGCGGCGGGGGTGATGCAGCGCAAGACCCCTTGTACGGCGAGGTGCAGGCCTTTGTGAGCGATCAGGGCCGCGCATCCATATCGCTTGTGCAGCGGCGCTTCAAGATTGGCTTTAACCGGGCCGCCCGCCTGGTTGAACAGCTTGAACACGACGGTATCATCGGCCCGGCCGACGGCAGCAAGCCGCGTGCCGTGGTCAAGTAATTGCAACATTTGGCACAACTGACGGCTTTTGCCGTGGAGGTGTTATGCGCATAAAAAGTATTTATATTCTGGCAGCCGGGCTTGTTCTTATGGCGGCAACTGCTGCCCAGGCTTCAGATATAGCAACCACAATTCAGGCGCGGTATGAAAAACTGCGCACGTTTTCTGCCACTTTTGAGCAAACCCTCACCCACAAGGAAAGCGGCTCTGTTGAAAAGCGGCAGGGCAATCTGCTGTTTCAGAAGCCCCTGCTCATCCGCTGGCAGACCGACAAACCCCACGAAGAAACCCTTGTTGTGACCAACAAGGAAATTTGGGATTACCTTGCGGATGAAGAAATTGCCTACCGCTATCCCCTTGAGCTCGTGCGCGATTCCCGCACAATTATTCAGGTGATTACTGGGCAGGCCGCGCTGACCAAGGATTTTGACGTCAAGGAAGCCGGTACGGAAAACGGCCTCGCCAAGCTGCACCTTTACCCCAAGGAAGCCGCACCGCAAATGGTTGAGGCCCTGTTGTGGGTTGAGCCTGCCACCGGCTATATTCGCCGGGCCAGCATTATCGACTTTTACGGCAATTCCAACGACGTGCGCTTTACGCAGTTCAAGCCCGATACCTCGCTCAAGGCCTCTGATTTCACCTTTACCGCGCCCAAGGGTGTGGAGGTGGAAGACCGCATTGACCGCAAGGTGCAAGAGCGGGAGCTTTTCAAATAGATTTTGCTGATACGCAAAAAAGGCCGTGGTGCAGAAACGCCACGGCCTTTTTTTATTCTGTTTTGCCTGATTTTCAGACGCAAAGCTGTTTGAAAATTTCTGTGGCATCCTTTTCAACAATGGGAAAGGATGCCTGCAATTCTTCCGGCACACTCACAGGCCTTCCGCTGGCCATGTCAATAAATACCCACTGCGTTTCGGCCTCGGCCAACAGGGTTTTTGCCGCTGTGTTCCAAAAAACGTACCGGCGCACGCTGCGCCGGGATGCGTATGCGGCTATCCAGGTGGCGGCAGTGATCACGTCCCCCATAAAGGCGGGGCGCTTGTAGGTGATGGTATGCTGGCGCACCACCCATCCCTGACCGATGCTTTCATAGCGCTCCATGGGCCAGCCGCAAGCGGCAGAGTGGGCCACGGCCACATCCTGCATCCAGGCCACGTAGCGCAGATTGCTGACTCGCCGCTGCATGTCTATGTCATCTTGCCCAACAACAATCTGCTGCGTGTATATGTTTACCTGAGCCATATGTCCTCCGCGTGTGTGATGGCGCAGAACATACGCCTTGAATGCTAAACATTAAAGACACGCGGGCTTACATACATAGCCCGCGTGTCTTTAATGTTTAGCATTAGGTTGAGCTGTTTGCTGGTCATGTCAGCTCAGAGCTGCATGGCAAACCCCCTACGCATAGTTTTGGGCCAGTGTATCAAGCACCGCCGCTGAAAGGTGACGGGGCTGGGCACGCAGGCTTGGGGCAACGCCCCATTGCAGCAAAACTTCCAAAGCCTTGTCCTGGGCTGCCTCAAAGCTTTCGCTCACAGGTGTTGAGAGCGGGGCGGCCAGGGTCATGGCCGCAGGCTGCACACCAATGAGGGTGCAGTGGTTGGGTGCTGTGCCACGCAGTGCGGCAAGGCCCATTACTTCCGAAAAGCTGTTCTGGTGCGGGCCTATTTTCTGTGCGGTAACGTAGGCGGGCACGTTGTCACGCAGCAAAATTTCGCCTGGTTCAAGGCCAAAATCCACCGCATCCAGCACCAGCAGCCTGTCGGCCCGTTCCACAAATGTCAGCAGGGTTTGCCCTTGTGTGCCGCCGTCCACAATTTCCACATTTTCAGGAAAATCCCAATGGGCGTAGAGCCTTTGCGCCAAAAGCACGCCAAAACCCTCGTCGCCGTACAGTATGTTGCCAAGACCAAGAATGATGATCTGTTCCATGTGCTTTCCCGGTTCAGGAGAGGGCGCCCCCAGCGGGACGCCCTACGATATGTGCAAAGGCCTTGCTACGGCTTGCGCCGCTGGCGGAAACCGCTGAACATGGACGAAACCAGAGTTGTCTTGCCCATGATTTCTTCGCGTATGACCATGTACAGATGTACTGTCACAAAGGTGATGAGCAGCAGCATGCCCAGGCGGTGCAGGCTGCGTGTCATTTGCCCGTTACCTCCAAGCCAGTTGTTTATCCAGTCCTGCACAAAGGCAAAATAGCGTAGAAACGGTACGTGGCTGTCCTGGGCGTACATGCCAAGGCCCGTCAGCATGATAACAAGCATAAAGATCATGCCCGTACCCATGCCAATCTGTGCCAGCGGATTATGGCCGATATGCGCGCCGCATTCCTTGTTCAGAAACAGATACCAGCGCACATCCTGCCACAGGTCGGCCCACCAGTCCTTGCTCCACACTGGTATGATGATGAGCTCGCGTGAATAGCGGTTGCCCAACACAAGGCCATAGATGTAGCGCAATACGGTTGAAATGATCAGCACAAATCCCGCAATAAAATGCGCCATGCGGGTATAGCCCATGTAAAAAGTGTTGTACGGCTCGCCAGTGACTGAAAGCCATGGTTTGCCAATAATATAGCCAGTAACGATAAGCACGCAAACGCAGGCAACCATAACCCAGTGCCATATGCGGATGGGCAGCTGGTACACATAGATGCTCTTGCCCATGGGCATTTGCGGCAGCATATGTTGTTCGCTCATGACGTTCTCCCGGCGGAAGGCTTGTATTCCCGGCTCGGATTGCCCGAACGCTAGAAGCAGTTGTCTGTTCGCACGGATATGAGCTCTGACCCATCCGGCCCGATTATGTGCGTGGAGCAGGCCAGGCAGGGATCAAAGCTGTGCAGGGTGCGCAGAATTTCAAGCGGCTGATTGGGAACCGCCATCTGCGTGCCCATGAGCGATGCTTCATAAGCGCTGAGCTGTCCGTCGGGGCTGCGGGGCGCTCCATTCCATGTTGTGGGAACAACACACTGGTAATTATGGATTTTTCTGTCTTTAATGGTTATCCAGTGGCCCAGCGCGCCACGGGGAGCCTCGGTAAAGCCCACGCCGCGCAAGGCTGTGGTGGGCCAGCTTTCGGGCTTCCACAGTTTGGTGTTGGCTGTTGCGCGGTTGCCGTTCTTGAGGTTGGCCACAAGCTTGTCGTAAAAATAGCGCATCTTGTCTGCCGACCACACAAGCTCAAGCGAGCGGGCGGCAATGCGCCCAAGGGTTGATTGCAGGGCAGAAACCGGGGCCTTGGCCTGGCCAAGAAAATCATCGATGAGGCCATTGATTTCGTTGTCTTTTTTGGCGTAACCCACAAGCAGGCGGGCCAGCGGGCCCACTTCCATCTGATGGCCGCGCCACAGCGGTGTTTTAATCCACGAATACCGGTCGCGTTCGTCCACCTGCTTGAGGTCGGTGGGCGTACCCTTGATGTTGGGGCCGGGGGCATAGTTGGGCTCGGTCACACCGTCAAAGGGGTGCAGGCCGGTTTTGCCGCCGGGGTAGGGTTTGTACCACGAGTGCGCCACTGTTTCCTGAATTTCTTCGGGGTTGTGCAGATCAACGGGCAGCACTTCGTTGAAGTTGCCGTTGATGATGGCCCCGCGTGGCAGCAGCAGGCTTTTGTCCGAATAATCGTTGGCAATGTCGGGTATTGCGCCGTAGGCAAGCACAGAAAGTTTGGAAAGCCCGCCGCCGATGTTCAGCCAGTCGCCGTAAAAAGCGGCCAGCGCAAGGGTATCGGGCATAACCACCTGCTGGGCAAAGGTGCGGCAGCGTTCGATAAGCTGCAAGACCAGCTCCAGCCTTTCCTGATTTATCACGTCAGACGCGCCGTGCGCATCCAGATTGAGCGAGCAGGGCACACCGCCCACAAGCCAGTTGGGATGAGGGTTTTTGCCGCCAAAAATGGTGTGTATCTGCACCATGTCTTTTTGAAAATCGAGCGCTTCCAGATAGTGGGCAACCACCATCAGGTTGGCTTCTGGCGGCAGTTTGTAGGCCGGGTGCCCCCAGTAACCGTTGGTGAAAATGCCAAGCTGGCCCGATTCGATAACACGGGTAAGGCGATCCTTGATGGACTTGAAGTAACCGGGCGATGAATTGGGCCAGGGCGTGAGCTTTTGCGCGAGCTCGGAAGTGGCCTTGGGGTCTGCCTTGGCGGCAGAAACCACATCCACCCAGTCAAGACCGGCCAGATGGTACAGGTGTACCAGGTGGTCGTGGTACATGAGGCACAGGTGCATGATATTGCGGATGATATTGGCATTGTCGGGAATTTCAATGCCCAGGGCATCTTCTACCGCATGCACCGAGGCAAGGGCGTGCGTGCCCGTACACACGCCGCATATGCGTTCCACAAAGGCCCAGGCGTCGCGCGGGTCGCGGCCTTTGAGGATGATTTCTATGCCTCGGAAGATGGTTCCGCACGAAACAGCGTTGGTGATAATGTTGTTGTCGTCAAGGTTGACCTCGCAACGCAGGTGACCCTCGATGCGGGTAACCGGATCAACAACAACGCGGCGGCCAGAATCCTTAACGGCATAACCCTGTGAAGTAGTATATTCGTAGGCCATGGGGTATTTCCTCAGCTGTTGGAGTCGGTGTCAGAGGTTCCCTTGCTGTTCTTGCAGGCCGCATGGCGCACCATGCTGGCAACGCCGTGCGCTGCCACACCCGCCGCCACGCCCGCCACAGCGGCAACGCCCACGGTTTCTGCCGTGGCATTTGTGCCCAGGTGCGGAATGGTGGTTATGCGGTCATAAAACGATCCCTGATCCCAGAAGTTCTGTTCCGAACAGCCAATGCAGCCGTGGCCAGACTGAATGGGGAAGGACACGCCGTTATTCCAGCGTGTGGATGGGCAGGCATTGTAGGTGGTGGGGCCTTTGCAGCCCATCTTGTACAGGCACAGGCCAGCGCGCGCGCCATCATCGTCCCATGATTCCACATATTCGCCCGCGTCAAAGTGGGGCCTGCGGTAGCAATGGTCGTGCACGCGCTTGCCATAAAACATTTCGGGCCTGCCCTGCGAATCAAGAGTGGGAAGGCGGTCATAGGTAATGATGTAGGTCAGAATTGAACTCATGACCTCGGGGATGGCCGGGCAGCCGGGAACCTTGATCTGCGGTTTGTTGGGAAAGAGCTTGTGCAGCGGCGTTGCGCCCGTTGGGTTGGGGTTGGCAGCCTGCACGCAGCCCCACGAGGCGCAGGTTCCCCAGGCTACGAGAGCTTTGGCGTGTTCCACGCCTTCCTTGAGCTTTTCGTAAAAGGGCTTGCCGCCGTCAATGCAGTACATGCCCTGGCCATTGAGCGGCACGTTGCCTTCTACTGCCAGAATATACTGCCCCTTGTATTTATGGATAGCCTCTTCATATGCGGCATTGGCCTGATCACCGGCAGCCGCCATGATGGTATCCTGATAATCCATTGTTATCATTGAAAGCACAATGTCGGTTGCCAGCGGGTGGGCAGTGCGCAAAAACGATTCTGTGCAGCAAGAGCAGGAAAGCCCGTTGATCCAGAGTACTGGAAGCCGGGGTTTGGTGGACAAAGCCTGGGCGATTGCCAGATCAGCACCAGGGCCAAGGCCTAGCGCTACGGCGGTAAGCGCACAGAACTTCATAAAATCTCGGCGGCTGACACCACGATTACGCAAGATTTGTTCGGTAGTTTCGAGATGAGCCATAAGTACCTCGAGAAGAACATTGTTGCAGGGTTTTAATGCACAACTTTCCGCTAAAGCTTATAAACTCCTTTAAATGCAGCGTATCGCATGCGCAGTTTTTTCTGCACTATTGCTTATGGGAATTACGAAATACTTTTCTTTGTGGTTGTGTTATTCAGGTCGTTCATGACACCAACGAGAATGTCGGTCTGTTTGCGCAGTTCTCCAAGCACAGCTGTTGCCTGATCCATGGCTGTTGAGGTCATAAGGGCAAGCTGATTGATGTCTTCAAGGCTTCTGTGGATGGTTTCACTGGATGCGGATTGCTCTTCAGAGGCCGTGGCAATGGACTGGGCCTGGGCTGTGGATGCGCTGGCAAGCTTTACAAGTTCCTGTAAGGCATCACCCGACTGACGGGCAAGCACGGTGACAGATCCAATGGTTTCTGCTGTCTGCTCCACATGGGTAATGTGCTTGCGCGTGCCGCTCTGAATGGCATGGATGGCTTCCCCTACCTCCTTTGTGGCCAGCATGGTCTTTTCGGCCAGTTTGCGTACTTCGTCGGCCACAACGGCAAAACCCCGGCCTGCATCGCCAGCCCGTGCCGCTTCAATGGCAGCATTGAGGGCCAAAAGATTGGTCTGGTCTGCTATATCACTGATCACATTCAATATTTGTCCAATGCCCTCGGCCTGCTGACCAAGCACGCCCATGTCAATCTTCATGTCATCAGACTGCTTTTGCACCTGACCAATGGCGGAAATTACATTTTCAACAACAGACGAGCCTTTTGTGGCCTGCTGGTGCGAGTTGTCGGCTGTTTGAGCGGCATCCGCAGCATTTTTGGCAACTTCAACCACGGTAATGCTCATTTCCTGCATGGCGGCGGTGGTGCTTTCAAGACTGTTTGACTGATTTGTCGCGCCTTGTGTGGATGTTTGCACCTGTTCAGAAAGAGCATTAAGAGCAATGTTGAGCGATTCAACAACTCCCTGAATCTTGTCCACTGCCACCATAAGGGTGTTTGCACGCTTACTGGTGGCTTTTTCGGCCTCTTCTGCTGCTACACGGCACTGATCGGCCACCTTGCCCTTCTCTTCAGCAATGGATTGCTGTTTTTGGGCTGCCTGAATCTGTTCTTTGAGTCGCGCAACCATTTCGCGCAGCACGTCTGCAAGGCCGCCGATTTCGTCACGCTGATGCACCGTCAGCACGGCGTCAAAATCGCCCTGGGTTACGCCCTGGGCATAACGCAGGGTGCTGCGCAGGGGTCTGCCAATGGTTATGCAGATTCTCCAGCCCAGCAAAATTGTCAAAAAGGCAACCACCAGCGCTCCAGAGCAGGCAACCACAAGCTTTTGCTGGGCAGTGCGTACATCTGCCCTGGCAGTTTCAAGCAGATTCGCTCCCCACGATTTTTCTACTTCCATGAGGTTGTCTATGCGCCTGGTGGCGGCGGCAAACCATTCCTGTGGTTCCACCTCAAGATTTGACTTCTCAAGATTTGCGTATGCCGTATCACGATAGCGCGTTACATCGTCGTCGGCGGTCTTGAGTTTGTTTTGCAGCAGAGCCTGGGCTTTTTTGCCACCAAGCTCTTCAAACGAGCGCAAATAGGTGTTTTGCGCGCTCACTCGGTACAGCCAGTCGCGGTACAGCTGCTTGCTGAACGTGCCCGCAGAAAAGGCCGCGTTGAGCGTGGCCCGCTCCTGTCCGGCAATTTCCTTGCCGTGCATCAGCTGCAAAATGGATGTGAGAGCCTTGTGGCTTTGTTCGTTAAGACCTGAAATTGCAGTTATAAATTCGTTGATGCAATTGCCGTATGCAGCAATCGCCTGAAGTGCGTCGATTCTTGTATCTCTGGCTGCTGCGCGCACATCGGCAAGCTCTGCAAATTTTTTAGAGGCAGATGAAAAAAGTGGACTGAATGCGTTGTTCTCGTGGCTGTTAGCATCGGCAAGGGTAGCGGCAAACTGTTTGTATGCCGCGTCTGACTTTTTTTGCTGATCGGGAAGTTCAACGGAAAATTTTTTGCCCTTGCTGCCCACGTAGCCTGCTGTATAGCCCCGTTCTTTCTGAACCTCATGTATCAGTTCACCAGCAGAAAGACTCACAAGCATGGCGCGCTCTACAAATTTGAGCTCGTCTATGTCCTTCCAGCGTTCAACGCTCTCAACAGCTACAAGAAACAGAAATGTTGCCATCGGCAAAATGAGCAACAAGCTGAGCTTGCGGGCAATTTTTAGATCTGCAAGCATGGCGGCCCTCCTGACGATTGTTTCTGACTCAAGTTATGCGTTGGCGGTGGGGGGGGTCCTATTTAATGTTAACGACAAACATGTATGGCCTTTTATTTTAAAAAATTTAACATAGTGAGATGAATTATTGATACAGATACCATAAAAAAACAAATAACAACCACGTCATAAATAAATTTGTGCCTAACATTATGTTTGCATTAACAATAATTATAACTATATGGAATGGAAATATTTTTTTATGATGTTCAAGTGCATGACACAATTGCATAGGTTTTTTTATGATAGCATATTACTTTACTAATAATTTTTAGCATAGTTTTGCTTTAATACAACATACTAGTTTAACACATAAAAAATTATAAAATATTGCTTTCATGTATTTTTGATTTTATCTATCGCAGCTTGAGCCGAGCTTGTGTGTTATTAAAATTTATTTTGTATCACTGTGTTCTGTGCAGTTAAACTGATCAGCCAGCCAGGTCAGGCAACGCACAAATACGCACGGCCTCGCACTGGAGCCAGTGCGCAGAAAAAGTAAATGTTATATGAGTGCTGTTATGTGCAATTGTGGTCGATTAAGCTGAATTGCCATTACTAATGTAAAATTAATGAATAAAAATTTTTCAAAATGTCTTAATGCAATATGAAGTGCCGTAGCATTGTGTGTTCACAAATTTTATAAAAACGTAAATTGCGACATGTTGATCTCGCATTTTTATACAACAGATAATTTATTTTTTTACATATGATTGTTGGGTTACTATTTTGTGCGGGGCAATTTTAAAATATGAGTATTTGGCTTTGGTGATTATCCATTTTCCGAATAAAACTCCCAAAGACATTTTTTGTCAGGTACGTTATGAATCTGAAGAACTGGCAGATGACCAGGCAACTATCATCAACAAGGGGTGCGACATGGGCATTCAACGTTTTTTACCCTGCAACACCTGGCAAGCCTCTGTTTCAGAGGCGGGCTGGCTGCCGTTTTTGCGGCTACGGCGCTCGGGTGCAACAGCCATGCTTGGCTTGTGCTGCCTTATGCTGACCCCAGGAATTTCTGCTGTTGCTGCGCCACGCACCGTGGGCGATTTCAGTATTGATCTGCCTGCTGGCTGGAAAACGGAACAGGAAGGCAGTGGGCTGCTCTTTAGCTCGCCCAAGGAAGGCTGCTATATCACCGTGCTGGAGAAGGACTGCTTTAATGGCGATCTTGACCTACTGGCCAAGGCCTCTGCCAACGTGACTGGTGGTAACGATTTGCGCACGCTGGGCGAGGGCAAGGGTGTTGTTTTTGCAGACAGGGGGGCCCGATCCTGGGTTGGCCTGCTGGATAACAAATACATGGAAGTGACCGTTGCCCATAAATGCTCTGGGGTGGGGCCAATTATCAAGAGTCTCAAGCTTTCGGCCAAGGCCAGTGGCGCAGATGCGCTTGATAAGCTGCTGACTGTGGTGCGCAGCCCCGAAAATGCCAAATGGCTTGCGACCGGTGAGCGCCCTGACGATGCCAAGGTGGTCGAGCCGCCAGACCCCACGGGCGATATGCCCAACTTTACCGCTCTGGGTGATGGTTCTGCTGCCCCAGTGCCGCAGGAAAAGGCCGTTCCCGCAGGCTGGCGCACAACACGCGCCGGGCAATGGACAATCTATGAAAAGACGGAAGACAAGGTGTGGCTTGCCGTTGGATTGTATCCCCTCAAAAAAGACCCAGAAGGGCAGTGGGGAGCCTCACTTATAGAGCTTGCCCGCAAGCTTGGTGGCATCAATATCAGCACTGGTGAGGGGATGGTTGATTTTATGACGCGCGAAGGGGCCTTGGGAACAATGCAGAACACAGATACAAACACTGTTGTTGAAATGTATTATCCAGAAGAAGATGCCAGCCTCGCAGAACTGCGGGAAGCACTGCACTAGTGTACACAATTATTTTTTTTCGATTTATTATAGCAGCTTATAAGGAGCCAGTAAATGCAGATGTTAAAGGTTTGTGCGGTATGCCTTGCCGCACTGCTGCCCCTGATGCCTTCGACGGGGCAAGCGGCGGGTATTGTGTTAAAAAACAGTATGAATGCTGACATAAAATCGGTCTTTTGCGTAGGCAACAATGGCGAAAGGCTGTCTGTGGTCGAGGGGCTGCCCAAGCGTGCTACCAAAACTGTTGCAGCGGCCAAGTTTCCAGAGCATTCATGCACGCGCATTGGCATAACCATGCAGAACGGCGCCGGGTGGCAGTATTATCACGATCCCGAACCGGGCTCGGCCAAGGAAATCGAATTTTCGCTGGATTCAGCTGGCCAGAACGAAACCCGTAAATATCCATCAATGTTGATCACGCTGCCAGGCAACGATGCCTACGTGGCACCGGCGGGCGTGCCCATGTTTATTCTTGTGCAGCTCATGCGCAAGGGCATGGACCAAACCCGCTGGAAGGAATTTGCCTTTCCCGGGTATGAGACGCTTAAAGATCCCGGTGCGTTTGCCGTGTGCTTTGCAGACCAGTCTTGGAGTATTGCAGAGGGCGGCCTGAAGTTTGTGGGTTCTGGGGGGATACTTGAAACTGTTTCCATGTCGGCCCCTTTTGCCAACACAACTTTGGGCGCGGGCTTTGACGATCTGAAAAATAACGGCTGGCTGCCCCTTATGCTGGAGGCCAACGGTCAGGCCAGTGTGTTCTGCCCAGAGGGAGCGGCCATGGCCCCGCAGGGCACAGTCGTTGACTGCCCCCAGACCAAGGATGAGATGTGGCAGGCATTTGAAGCCCTGTTTGTGAGCAGTGTGGATAACCCGGATAAACCCGTGCGTATTGTGCTTGGCAGTGAGGGGCTGACCCTTGCCATGAATCTGAATCTTGATGCAGCCCTTGCGGATATTGTCCTTGCACGCAAACCAGCGGCTGTGAAGTAGCGGGCACTGCTGCAAACTGAAAGCGCGGCCTGTGGCGCTAGCGTAGAAAGCTGCAAAAATCGAGGCTTATACATCCGTTGCGGAACGTATAAGCCTCGATTTTTTTGCAAATTTTGCAGGCATGCGTGGTGACAGCAAAAAACAGACAGGCACAGTGCTGACCTACAGGCCGCCGCCTCCGCCCCCGCCAGATCCGCTGCCCGCGCCGCCGCCCCCCGAACTGAAACCGCTGGCCGAAGAAGTGTTGGCAGAAGCGGAAGATGCGCTCACTGCGCTGCCAAAACCATTGGAAAAATCGCTCCAGCCGTTATGCCCATGCACCAGGGCGACATCAACGCCGCAGTCTTCCAGCGCGGCAGCCTGTAGCTGGTCGGCAAACCTGTTGCACCAGGTTTTCTCCAGGCCCAGCACCAGCGCGTATGGCAGCAGGCGGCGAAACACTTCGGCTGTGTCTTCCGGCTGTTCATCCTGCGCGCCAGCCTGCTCCATGCGCGGCAATTCTGCGGTGCGCATGTACATGGCAAGCCCTTCGATTTCGTCCAGAACGGCGCGCGCGGCAGGGCTTGGCGCTTTGATTATGGCAGTGAACACAATGGATGTGATGATCATGAGCAGAAGAAACAGCCATTCAAGATCATAAAAATAAAACTGAAGAACCAGCGCGGCCATGCCCGCCAGTGGAATAACCTCAAGCCCCATCATTCCCATGAGGGATATTGGATACTGACGCCTGAGCAGCAGGGGGAGCAGCAGCGTTGCGCAAAACGCCGCGCAAACACCTAAAAGCAATACCGTAAGCAGCAGTTGCGAGCCTGACGGGGCAAGCAATGAAAGGTCCATCTCCCAAAAACTTGCCGCAAAGGCCAGCGGAAGCACCAAAAACCAGCCCAGCACCGCAACCCATGTGTTCAACTGCCATGCACCCTTGAAGTTTTGCTTCAAGCTTGTCTTGGCGGCACTGAAAATATTGCGGATTTCTTCATCTCTGGGGCGCAGCACCAATCTTTCACCATTGCTCGCACAGCGCGCAAGTTCACGGTATACGGCCTGTTCTTCTGCGGTAAGCTCAGATCTGCGCTCATTTGTGCCTGTGGTCAGCTCGATCGCGTAGGTTTTGGCATCCGCCCTGGTGATGCGGCACAGCCCCTTGAAGGCAAGACCCAGAAATGCGGCGGCAAGCCCCCGGCCGGTGATGCGGGCCGATTTGTACAAAAATTCGACTGCCAGTGGAGAAAGTGTTTGCGGGGCAGCACCGGCTTCTGATTTTTTGCCCCATTGAGCGGTTTGGGGCGGGTAGTAGCGGGCGATGATGGCCCCCTTGGGCGGGTCTATGCCAAGCCGCTGCCAAAGCAGAAAATAATAAAGAAAAACAGCGCAAAAAGCCAAACATTGCGTGGGCAGACTGGGGTTATCGTACAATACTTCAAAAAGCAGGCCCCGCGCCTTGATGGCACGTTCTGCCTCCTGCTGGGCTTTTTCAAAAGCCTCGTTCTCACGCTGCTGCTGTTGCGACAAGGCAAGTGCAGGGTTAGCAATACTGTTTTTGTCAAAGGATACCGCAACTGTCAGCTGCGCCCCTGGTTCCAGCGGGCTGGCGAGTGTAAAGGTCGCCTCGTTGGCATGTGGCCTTGCAATGGTGATGCTGTCGGTATTTTGGGAGCCTGCCAGGCCCGCCCACGCGGCGGTTTGCTGCACGGCCACTCCCTGGGGCAGAACAATGCGGCACGAGGCAGCGCGTATGGGAAAGCCCCAAACCCCCGTGGTGTTCCAGTTGAGTTCGCCGTTGGATTCGTAAAAGCGCAGATGCAGAGATGTGTCGTATTCCAGATCAAAGCGGTGCTGCCCCTGTGAGAGAGGCCCTTTGCCCCGCATGAGCACCCGTATGTTGTCATCGCTGGTTTCAGTTTCAACCTGTTTCAGCGGGGAACCGTCAATGCTTGCAGATGCAACAGTAAAAGGAACCGTGCCGTTGTAGTTCTCTGGCCCGGAATAGAGCAGGGGAATCTCCCGGTATATTCCTTTTTTAATCTGATTGCCTTCCGCATGCACCACGATTGTTTCGCGAACATGCATGCTGCCATCTTTATTTATTGTGATGGTAGATGAAAAGCTTTCAATGCTTTCCTGTGCGCATGTTTCACTATATAAGACAGATATGAAAAATAGCAGGGTGCAGGCAATAAATGCAATGCGAAAAGTCAGTACACGGGCGATGTGGAACGTGTGCATGGCGTTATCCTTGCGGCAGGCCCTGTTTGCACATTTGTCTGATTTTTTTCTAAAGTTCCATGTCGTTATTGCGCGCTTACATCTGGAACAGCCCGCTCAGCTGGTGAATCAAGCTCAAAATATGTCGCAGGCGCAAAGTGGAAAAATCCGGCAACAATGTTGCCGGGAAACTGGCGAACACGGTCATTCTGCTCGCGTGCTGCGCCATTGTAGTAGCGGCGGGCCATCTGGATTTCGTCTTCAAGCGAGGCGAGGCTTAGTTGCAACTGGCGGTAGTTTTCGCTGGCTTTCAATTCTGGGTAGGCCTCGGCAACGGCAAACAGTCTGCTTAAAGCCCCGGACAACGTGCCCTCTGCCTTGGCCTGCGCTGCCACGTCACCCTGCACAGAGAGCGAGCGGGCGCGCGCGGTGCTTATTTCGTCAAACAGGTTCTTTTCATGGCTGGCGTATTGCCTGACAGCGCTGACCAGATTGGGCACAAGGTCGTGCCGGCGCTTGAGCTGCACATCAATGCTGCTCCAGGCTTCTTCCACCATGTTTTTGCCGCGCACCAGGGCATTGTACAGGGCTGCAATGGCTGCCAACACAATCACGATCGCCCCTATGCCAATCAAAATGCCGGTGCTCATATGAACTCCTTGAATTTGTTGGGAGCCAGCGCGGCTCGTGAAACAGCGCATTGCGCAGTCTACGCCATGCGGAGAGCGGGGCGCGGGCCTGTTCATGCTGCCATAAAAACTGGCATATGCGGGGTGTTCGGTCAATGGGGGAGAGGTCTGCCTGCAATGATTACTGCTAATAATCAGGCAGCCACATTTGTAGATAATCGGCCAATGGTTCTGATGTACAAGCCGCTGGCCGAGCTGGTGAAGAATGTTTACTAGAAGATATCCCCGTAATCAGGAATTCCCCACTGATTACAGCGCCAGAGCAAAGCAGTTTCGCAAATCCTGCATGTTGCGTTGCGGCACACCAGCGGCAAGAAAGGTTTCTTCCCAGTTTTGCCGGATTGTGCCCTTGATTTCGTCAACAAGTGCCTGTGCTTCAGCAGCCTGTATGCCAAAGTGTCTGCCAGCCGCCAGCAGATTGCTTACGGTTGCTCTGCGTCCTTCTGGCCCTATGCCAAGATGCGAAACGCGGGGGCTGTCGTCCATTGCTGGTTGTGGAACCACATCATAAGCTGGCGAAAGCGCCCACCCAGCCCGGCCATTGGGCGCAGGCAGCAACAGAAAGCCATGATTGCGCAAATGGTCGTCCGAGTTGTTGCACAGGGCATTGTAGACCATGCGGCGGTACAGCTCGCGCATATCCTGCTGTATTGCGGATGCCGCATAAAAATCGCGCCGCATGCCCGTGGCTATGTCTGTGTAGCTGGCTGGTGATTCCAGCCTTGCAGCGCCGGTCAGTGTCATGGCTGAAACAAAGGGGATGCGTAGCACCGAGTTTTTACTGCGCTTTCTGTCAAACCGCTCAACCAGCAGAATATCGCGGTTGCCCATAACCGTGATCCGTTTTGTGTCAGCAACGCTTATGCCGCACAGCCTTGCCAGCCGCATGTTTGCATCTTCTATGCGGCAAGTGGGCCACGCCTCGCGCTCCTTGCTGAATTTGGCAATCCAGAATTTCCCCTCAGACTCAAAAGAGGCCTTGGGCCTTGCGCCGCCAATGGATGAGCCGCGCACAAAGAAGCGCCTGTATTGCGGCTCAAGCTGGTCTGCCTGCTCAACATCATCGGTAGCCATAAGCATGCCCGACAGGTCCAGCTCTGCCCCTGGGAGATTCATGGCCCAGTTGGGAACATCTGTAAAAGGATGCACCTCTGGCGCACTGCTGAAACCCAGGGCTCCTATGCGGTCTGGCCCGGCATAGAGCATGTAGTCGAAATCAGAGAGCTTTGCCCCGTAACCCTCGGCGGCAATATCAAGTATGTGGCGGCCCCAATCATCCGGGCAGGAATCGAGAATTCCGTTGAATAACGCGCCGCCCAGCGGCCCTTCATAGGTGTGTTCCCTTTGCAGGGGCAGTGCTACGGGGTCAACGGCCACGGCATCGGGCCGCTCAAGATAGCGGTTGGAATACTCAAAAAGGCACTGGCTGAATCTGCCATCCTGAATATAGCGCAGGCGACCGGCAACGATAAAGCGCCCTTCAAGGTGCATATGCACATAGGCCACGCGGGTTGTCATGGCAGCCTCACTTAAAAGTCGTAGGAAATTTTATCCTTGCTGCCAGTTTTGCCTTCAAGGCGTCTGCGTTCGTGGGCAAGGCCAATCATGTCTGTTTCCATGGCTGCTACACTGTCCATGTCATTTTCAAGCCCAAGGGTGAGCAGGGCAGTGGCCAGCGTGCCAAGGCTTGTGCCGGGAATGCCTGCCTCTAGCCTTTGCAACGAGCCCACAGAAACCAGCATAAGCTTGGCCATTGCGTGCAGGGTTAGACCCCGGCGCTTGCGCGCCAGCTTGATTCTGCGCCCAAGCTCCTCAATCTTTGCCAGAGTTGCCGGGGGTAACGCAGTGATGGATGATGAATTTTTAGCCATAAATGATATTTTTTTAGCGATTTTTATCAATATATAGCTAAATTTGAAAAGGTCAAGGGGGGTATTGCCCTTGAGTGCAACCTTTGGTGCGGGTATTTCCAAGGGTAGGTAGAAAATATTTTTTTGTTACTTATCAATTTTCTTGTCGTGCAATAATTTTTCGACAATGTGCATTATCAGGATCACTTTCTAAACCTTTTTGCGCAACAAAGACAGCTTTTGGTAAATTTCCAGAATTCATATACAACCATGCAATTCTTGAGTAGTCATCGGCAGACCATGAACTAGTAAATTGCTCCATGTACTCAGCAAGCGAACTAAGTATTCTTTTTTTATCTAGTGTATCAATAATATCTCGATTTTCTGTAATATATCTATTTATGTCATTTGCTGAAGTGCTTATGTCATGCAAGTTAGAACATGATTTGGAAAATTGTGTTTTAGCATGGATATATTTAGTTCCATCACCTTCTTCATGGTATATAGATGCCATTAGTTCCCAAGCAAAACATTTATCTTCGCTACATATATCGTCATTCACAAGAAATAATTCTAAATAATTTTTAGAAATATTTCTGTGATTAGTTCTAAGTAAAAATGCAGCGTGTAAGAGTATCTGGGGGAATTTTTTTCCTATGTATTCAATAATATTTTGTTTTTCAGCTAATGGCATAGAATCATTTTGAATTAGCCCGTTTACAATTAATTTTAGTCGTTCTATGGCTTGTTGGACTGTTTCAGTATTTTGTCTGGCTCCCAATAAGTGGAGAAGTTTAATGTCGTCTTCAACAGTGTATTGATATGGTGAGGATTTGAGCTTTTTTTCACCGTAAACACGTGATGCAAGTGGCACATTAAGTACTAATGAGCCATTTTCTAGCTCTTAAGATTCAATTAAAGAAAAATTTATTACCTCGTCAATTGCATTATCAATATCCATCTGTGTGCTGTCGGAACGCATCAAAATTGCTTTTATGGCAACTTCTGGAATGTCTGAATTCCATTGGCAAAGAGTAAGATATACTCGCTGTGCTGCAGCACTGAGTTGCAAAAATGTTCGATCAAACAGAGCTACTAGAATGTCTTCTCTGTCTGCTATGACTCTCTTAATGTTAGCAATGCATCCATCCTTAGCAACTTGGCCAAGATAAATCTTTATTATATACGGATGACCGTCAGAAAATTGAATAATGTTTTGTATTGATGACTTTGTAATAATATTTGATATGTTGAGTTTTTTTGCGTGACTCTCAATTAACTCTTTCGCTTCAAAATCAGTCATTCCTGTAATTTCAATGGGGTAATCACTTTTGAATTTTCTATGACGTGTTGTAATGATAACTTTGTTAGGCAATTCGATGTTTGTATTGAGCCATGTATAAGTATCTTCAGGTGTTGTTAATGTTTCGAAGTTATCAAATATATATATTTTTCCTTTTCCTTCATAATGTTCCCGAAGCTGTTTAGTAAAATAATCGATTTTTTGTTCTACGGTCGTTAAGTTTTGATCAGGTTGCATTAGGTTGATGTATTGTTCGCTGATGTCTTTTTTTGTTAAAACAGCTACTTGTACAGATTTTGGGCCGTTTTCTTTTAAGTCAATATCTCTAGCACTAAACCAAATCGTTATATCGAATGGGGGATTATCCATTTTTGACATTTCATGAAGTATAGATAGGAGAATCGTTGTCTTTCCAATTCCACCTCTACCAGAGAGGGTGATAACTGGATTTCTTTTGTCTAATATTATTCTTGAAATTTCTTCTTCAAGAGAGTTTCTTTTTATATATCCATCCATTAATTGGGGCATGTTAGAAAAGAAATTTCCCTGAACCTCAAATCCATCTAGGCCGTATGTCTCACTTTTGGGAAGTTCTTCTGGTGGAATTGAGTATTTTTCGTAACTTTCAATTTTTGTTTTACCTGTTAGATACGATAACAGTTCAAACCCATTTCCAGATGGACCATTTGGCAAAAAAACGTCACACAATTCAGGATCCGTGTAGATTAGTTCCAACTCCCTTGGAGTATTGCAAAAAACATATGCGCCATTGGGGTACTTCTGGGATCCGCCTTTATTTTTCAGATAGTTAAAAGAATCAGCGTTATTAGAAATTTTTGATACACGATAGCTCCCGTTTAAGTTTTTATATAAAAATGCTGATTCAAATTTTAGTATACTTAAATTCTCAGCAATTATGTCTATCGATGCACGCAGCTTGAGGCAAGCATTAGATAATTGTTCAGGAAGCTGCGCACCATGTCCTCGTGTTTTGTTTCTGAGGTTTGCAAAATCTTTATACCAATCAATTAAAGATACTTTTTGCACATAGCTAGAAGGTATTGAAACATTTCCCCTCACATCTTGTAGTAAAACGTGAGCTTGATGCTGCCATGAGCCAGAATTAACTTTATGAATTAATTCATTCAATTTTGGTTTTATTTCATCTATTATATCGAGGTACTGTTTACCGGTCAAAATGTGTTCTAGACATGAAGACCAGTCTCCGATGCTAGATGATCTAACAAGTTTATGATATATGCGGTAACGATTTCTTTCCTTGCCATTAGTCAATACAGATGCAACATATAATAGAGTAATTTTAGTTAGTAACTCTCCATAATACATGAGAGAAAAAAAATATGCATTATCAGAATTATCCTTAGCCGCATCTACCCTTTCAATCATTTTTTTTATAAAAATATTTGGCATATCTCCCTCCATGTGGAAGATTTTTGACAATTTTAATTTAATTCTGCGTAGATAATATTAACAATATGAATTTTATATCACGACTAGTTTTTTTTTGCAATTTTGCTAAGCTAGTTTGCTTTTTTACATATTTTAATCACGGATAATTACACCGTTAACTTAGTAGCCACAAAAAAGTGGCTTATACGTCTTATCCAGAGCGTATAAGCCACTTTAATTTGTGGGGGTGGTGGAGGCGGGGGGAGTTGAACCCCCGTCCGAGAACTGTCCACTCGAAGCATCTACAGGTTTATGTCAGGAATTAATTTCACCGTGGTGGTAGCCCCTGACCGGGCGCATCACGGCAATCTCGCCGGTAAACTCCTCGCGGAAAACCCCGGTAAGAACCGATTTCCGCCAGCCTGATAAGTGTCGCCATTCAGGGTTATCAGACATGGCCCTGAATGACGTGACCGCCTAGGCGGTCGTTGCCTCGCTGTTTTTAGGCAGCGTAAGCGTAGTCGTAATCGTTGTTGGCAATTACTTTTGTTGCCGCTTTTTACGAGGCCAGCGGCGCCTCGACCTGCCGCTAAGGCTTCCACGTCCCCGTCGAAACCAGTGCGCCCCCATTGGGTCAATCAATACAATAAGTCGCTTATGCCGGTTTGGCAAGCACTAACGGATGTAGAAATGTGACAGCGGCCCTTTGAGGCACATGTGGTAGTGCTCCAGCAGGGGGGCTGCGTCATCCATCTGATCCAGCATGTCGTTTTGAATCTGGGTTGCCAGTTCCACGCCGTGCGAAAGCATGGCCACCTGCGCCATTTCTTTAAAACTCTTTTGCAAATCTGGCTTGCGGGCGATTATGTCACACAGCAGGGAGGCGTCGTTGTCTGTACCCTCGACCATCAAGCTGCCCTCTGGCGAGAGGTACAGATGCAGGCGGTCTTCCGGGCGCAGATGGCGCTCTTCAAGCTGCGTATTCAGCATGTCCATAAACGCTTCCTGAAGCTCGTCCAGTCGCGCCTCTAGCGCGGTAACAAGCCCTTCGCCATCCTTGGCCAGGCAGTTCAGCGCCCGGACAGATGTTTCGTCCAGGCCAGAAAGCGCCTTTCCCGTGGTGGGATAGTGCCGTGCTTGCGAGGTTGCCTCGGTAGCGCCAGATTGCATGTGGAGCATGGCGCTTATGCAGTTGTTATTATCGGTAGTCACATGCTCCCCCTGTGGCTATGGTCAATTTTGCCTTGCCCTTGTTTGCCTTGGGTATAAGCAAAATGAGTGCCAGAATGATTCAAGGCCGTAAAAACGGGAAAAAGTTTAGAAAAAGTCAAAAAAATGTCGGTGAAAACCGGGACACCGCCCGTATTTGCCGTGAGAGCGGCCTTTTACAAACAGGATGTATTTGCAAAATGACGGTCAGGCGGCAAATTTTGCAGAGCCGGGCTGCGTATATGGTGCGGAGGTCAGGCCTCAAGGCTTGCGGCCAGCGCCTCGCCCTGTGCGCCGCCTCCAGCCATGCGGGCCAGCTCTGTGTGCCGGTCTGCCTTGCTGAGGGGAGAGCAGAGGGTAAAGGTTTCGCCATTGCGCACAACCTTGACGATCTGAAAATGCCTGCGCGCGCGGGCCGCCAGCTGCGGCCAGTGGGTGATAAGCAGCATCTGGCGTTTTTCGGCCAGTGCGTAGAGCTTTTCTGCCAGCTTGTTCAGGGTCATGCCGCCCACGCCAGCGTCAACCTCATCAAAAATAAAGGTCGCGCCTTCGTCATCCTGCTGCACGCTGGCAAGCGCCAGCAAAAAGCGTGAAAGCTCACCGCCAGAGGCAATTTTATCGAGCGGCTGCGGGGGCTGGCCAGGGTTGGGGGCCCACAAAATACGCCCGCGTTCATCGTGTACGCCGGGCCAGATTTCCTGCGCGGTAAAATCGGGAATAACCCGCACCTGTTCTGAAAAGCCCAACTGACGGAGTTCGTTTTCAAGATTTGACGCAATGGCAGCTGCGGCCTCGCGGCGCGCCGGTATGATGCGGGATGTCACGGCGGCCAGCTCTGCGGCAAGAGCTGCCGCTTCCTTGTCCAGGCGTGTTATGTCGAGGGCGCACACATCAAGAAAGGAAAGGTTCTCTGCAATTTCTTCGCGCAGGGCCAGAATTTCAGGCAGGGTGCGGTGCAGCTTGCGTTTGAGCTGGGCAAGGGCAAAAAGGCGTTCTTCCAGATGGTCCATATCTGGCATTTCGTCCAGCCCCGGCAGGGCCGGGGGCCTGCGCAGCCTGCCGCCCAGGTGCGCCAGCTGCTGGCGCAGCGCGCCCACGGCATCGGCATCGGCCTGAAGTGAATCATCCTCGCGGGCCATGCGCAGCAAGAGTTTTTCGAGCTGACCGAGCTGGTCGATCACGCCTTCCTGCTCGTCGCCTTGCAGCAACACAAGCGCCTGCTCGTAATTTTCCTGCTGGTGCTCCATGGAGCGGGCCAGGGCGCGGGTTTCTTCAAGGCGTTCTTCTTCACCTTCTTCAGGGGAAACCTTGTCTATTTCCTGCTGCTGCATTTCAAGCAGCTCACGGCGTTCCACAAGTCCGGCCTGTCTGCTGACAAGAGCCGCACGTTGCGCCGCGTTGGCCTGAAGGCGGGAAAGCAGATCGTCCCGCTGGGAAATTTGCTCTGGGCAGCTTATGCCGCTTTCAAGCAGCCGCGCCTGAAAGGCAGATTGAAGCAGTTTTTGCTGGGCGTGCTGGCTGGTGTGGGCCACAAGGCGGTTGCGCAGGTCGCGCAGGCTGTCCTGCGAGCGCAGCTCGTCGTTGATATACAGGCGGCTGCGGCCTGTTTCTGCCACAATTTCGCGCCGCAAAACCATGTCGGCCTCGGCGGTGCTGAACAGGGCCTCGACCTGTGCGCGCTCTGCGCCAGCCCGAACCATGTCTGCCGACAGCTTGTCGCCAAGCAAAAAGCCCAGCGCTTTAAGAATAAAGCTCTTGCCCGCCCCGGTTTCACCCGTAAGCACGTTCATGCCGGATGAAAATTCCAGTTCCATGTCTTCAATAAGGGCCAGATTGCGAATGCGCAGGTATTCAAGCATGGCTTCAACGTGTTGTTATGGCGGTTTATGTATGTTAAAGTTTAACTTTAACTTTCAAAAAAATATTCTTCAATTTCAGTCTATTGGCGAAGCCTGGGATCAAAAATATCTCTCAGGCTTTCACCCAGCAGATTATAGCCCAAAACAGTAACCAGAATGGCCAAACCGGGGTACACCGACAGCCAGGGCGCAGTTTCAATCACGGCCTTGCCGTCCATAAGCATGTTGCCCCAGCTTGCCGCAGGCGGCTGCACGCCAAGGCCAAGAAAGCTGAGGCTTGATTCTACCAGTATTGCCCCGGCAACGCCAAGGGTGGCTGTTATCAGCACCGGGGCAAGGGCATTGGGCAGAATGTGCCGAAACAGTATGCCAGCGGTAGAAGTGCCCGCAAGCCGCGCCGCATCGACAAATTCACGTTCGCGCAGGCTGAGGGCCTCGGCGCGCACAAGGCGGGTAACGCCCATCCACGAGGTAAGCCCAATGACCACCATTATATTGGTAAGATTGGGCTCCAGAAAGGCAATAACCGCCAGAATAAGAAAGAATGACGGAAAGCAGAGCATGATATCAACCACGCGCATGATGCATTCGTCCACCCAGCGCCGAAAATAACCGCTTATCAGCCCCAGAACCGTGCCAATGCTCACCGAAATGCCCACGGCCACAAAGCCCACCCACAGCGAAACCCGCCCGCCGTACAGCAGACGCGAAAAAACATCGCGCCCCAACCGGTCTGTGCCGAGCAAAAAGCGGGAGGAGGGCGGCTCCAGAATATTTTGCAGATGCAGGGCGTTGGGGTCAAAGGGCGCAATCAACGGCGCCAGCAGGGCAGCCAGCGACATGCCAAGCACAATCACCAGACCAAGAGCCAGCATGAGATTGCGGCCAAGCAGCCTTTTGACAGCACGGGGCAGCATCAGGCGTTGTCCTTGGCGTTGCGTATGCGCGGGTCGGCCAGCCCGTAGCAAAAATCGGCCAGCAGGTTGCCAGCAAGGGTAAGCACAGCCCCCAGCACCAGGTTGCCCATGATCATGGTGTAGTCACGCGCCATGACAGCGCCGTAAAAAAGCTGGCCCAGGCCGGGCAGGGCAAAGATTGATTCAATGATGACACTGCCGCCAATGAGCCCCGGCACAGAAAGCCCAAGCAGGGTGATGACCGGCAGCAGGGCGTTGCGCAGGGCATGCCGCCAGATAACGGCCCCAGCGCCAAGCCCCTTGGCCCGCGCAGTAAGAATATAATCCTGCCGCAGCACCTCAAGCATGCAGGCCCGCATATAGCGCGACATGCCCGCCAGGCCGCCAACCGTGTATACCAAGGTGGGCAGGGCCAGATGCCGTGCCAGATCGCAAAATTTGCCCCACGCGCTCAACTGTTCGTAATTCATGGATGTAAGGCCAGAAATGGGCAACCATTGCAGCTCTATGCCAAAAAACATCATGAGCAGCAGGGCCAGCCAGAACGAGGGCATGGCAAAGCCCAAAAAAACCAGCACGGTAACCGACTTATCCAGCAGGGAATTCTGCCGACAGGCAGAAACAATGCCCACGGGAATGGCTATGAGCAGGGTCAGCACCAGCGAAACAACGTTCATGCCTACCGTAAGCGGCAGCCGTTCAAGAATTTTGGTCAGCACCGGGCGCGAATCGGCAGACATGGAATTGCCAAAATCAAGCTGCACAATGCGCGTCAGCCAGTCCCAGTACTGCACATACAGCGGGCGATCGAGGCCGTACAGCGCCTCAAGCCGCTGGCGCGCCGCAGCACCAGCCAGCGGATTGAGCGTGGTTTCCAGATCTGTGGGCGAACCCGGGGCCAGATGGATGACCCAAAAACTGATAATGGTAATGCCCCACAGCACAAGCAGCATCCACAGCGTTTTGTGAAAAACGTGCAGAAGCGGGCCAGAAAGGCGGCTTTTTGCGGCAGGCTGGGGCAGGGTGCTCATGAAAAAAGCTTACTCCGTGCGGGTCATCCACTGGCGCATGTCGTCCACTTCCTTTTGCCAGCCAGAAGAAAGGCGCAGCTTGAGAAAGCGGGCGTACAGAGAATCCAGCAGACCGGTACACACTTCCATAAGATAGAATTTTTCGAGCAGCAGGGCATCGGGGTCGTCGTCGCTGTCACTCTGGTCGAGCTTTGGCGTTTTGAGGCTGTTGAGGCAAAAATCCTCTGCCTTCAGGCTTACCTGAAAGGCCAGCTCTTCTTTTTCTAGGCGCAGCAGGGCGCGGCTGACCTGCTTGCCATTGCCAAGGCCAAAGCGGGCCTCGCGAAGAGGGGAGAGCGAGCCGGAAACAGAGGCTGTTTCGCGGGCATCGCCTTCGCCGCCTTCGACCACGATACGCTGCTCCATCGAAACGGCAAAGGGCGCGCCGTCCTTGTCGGTAAACGCGCCGGGGGCGGTGTCGCTCTGGTACCAAAGCCAGGTCAGAAATTCCTTGCCGAGAATACTGTCTGTTGATTCACCAAGATAAGGCATATTCATGGGGGCTCCGTGCCGTCATCAGGAAAGGGGCGCGAACTGCGTGGGTTCCAGCTTATCCAGGCGGATAAGGCTTTCTTCATCCAGCATGGAAACCGCCAGATTATAAGGAGTCAGCTGCTCCAGATGCAGTTCGAAGGATTTAAGAAATTCTTCCATGAAGAGGTCGATCATCTTGTTTTGGGTAGATGCGAACCAGACTTCGTTTTTGTCCGTGGCCCACAGCACGTTGAATTCGCCGGGAACCGGCAAAAAACGCGAGCGCAGGCGCAGCAGAACCTGCTCCTTGAGCTCTTTTTTGCGTTCGCGGGCAATGTAGTTTTTGCCCTGTTGGGCCATTCGCGCTTTTTCTTCCTTGAGCGCCATGGCCACATGCTTTTTGACCACGCCCGCAGGAATGCGACGCATATCGAGCCGCAGCGAAAAAACGATGTACGCGCCTTTTTGGGGCGGGGCAGTAACCCAATCGGTATCAAGCATGTCCTCAAAGCATGCCCAACCCTGGGCCTGCATTTCGGGAATATCGTCAATGTCGCGCATGGCGAACTGCTTCAGCTTGTCCGGTATTTGCGGCCAGAGCGTGGCCGGAACGGGATCAAGAATACGAAACCGTGTAAAGCTGCAAGAGCTGTTGGCAAAGCCCATGTAAACTCCTTGCTTGTAAAACCTGTGTTGGCAGTGTTGTACGTCAGAGCCGCTTCGGGGGCAAGTGCAGGCAGATGCCCTTGTTCGTGGCCGGGCCGAGTTTTTCCGCACCAGACGCGCAGACGGGGAAAGCATTGCTGGCAGCAGAATTTTCAGATCATTCATTACTATAATGATGGAAACCCGTCTGCCAGGCCTCAAAAATGGCTGCGGCTATGGCGACACCAAATGCCACAGGCGTGCTGCAAGCGGTGCGGTTGGTCTACAAGGCGGCCAGATTCCCGCAGTGTACAACTAATTTGTCAGATTTTTCATCAGATGCAAGCCCGTTTCGGGCTGACAGATTGGATGAAAAAGTGCGTGAGAAAGGGTTTCGCCAGTGGCGATCTGAGGGTGGCTTTGCCCCTTTTTCGAGGCAAGGGTTGCGCTGCGCCGTGTATTTATAAATGTCCCATAATGATAATTATGTAAACTTTTGAAGATGGAAAGGGTTTTGATCCCTTAATTTCGGTGACAACCAAGGTCGCCCGCCCTTGACGGCATGCCCCACTTCACGCACGATGTGCGCATCTTGCCAAGGAGAATTACCGTGCCGCCCAAACATTCCGGCAATGCCGGATCATCAAATAATAATCGTCCCCAAACCAGCTCGTCTTCAAGGTCATCAAAAAAGGAACCGGTTCGGGATTCGACGCGGAATTCGACACGGGACTCTTCAAGGGAAATTTCCAGGGGAAAACCTGGAGATCATTCATCTGGCGCGCACAAAAAAAATGCTGCCCGGCCTGATGGCCGACCCGCCAACGCCCCTCATGGCCGCCGCGAGGCCCGGGCCGAAGGTTCTGCTCTGCGCAGGCCCCAACCTGTGGCTGAACCTGAAGCGCCGGCAGGCGTGCGTCTCAACAAGGCCATTGCCGCCACAGGCCATTGCTCACGCCGCAATGCGGACGAGCTTATTCTTGCTGGCCGCGTGCGAGTTGACGGCCAACCCGAATCAAACCCGGCGCGGCGCGTGCTGCCTTTTGAAAGTATTGCCGTTGATGGCCGAATTTTGTCGGGCCCGCAGGCCTTTACCTATCTTATGCTCAACAAGCCCGTGCAGGTGGTTTGCACAGTAAGCGACCCGGAAGGCAGGCCCACAGTGCTGGATTGCCTGCCGCAGGAATTCAAGGGGCTGCGTCTTTATCCTGTTGGAAGGCTTGATTATTTTTCTGAGGGCATGCTGCTTTTGACCAACGATGGCGATCTGGCGCAGCGCCTTACCCATCCCCGGCACCACCAGCCCAAAACCTACGAAGTGCTGGTGCGCGGCGCAGTGCCGGAAGACGCCCTTAAAACCATGCGGCGCGGCATGCGCCTTGCTGAAGGCGAAGACCTGCTGCCCGTGGATGTGACCGCCCAGCCCGCCGCTGGCAATACCTTGTTGCAAATGGTGCTTCGTCAGGGCTTTAACCGCCAGATTCGCCGCATGTGCCGCGATTTGGGGCTTACCGTGCTGCGCCTGTGCCGCGTTGCCCAGGGGGCCTTGCGCCTTGGCAACCTGGCAAGCGGCAAGGCCCGGCCCCTGACAGATGCAGAAATTACCAACTTGCGCGAAAGCGCAGGCCTGACCGCCATCCGCTAGGTGTAGTGTTCCAATAGGTTGCAGCCTGCCCGGCTCCACGTTATTTGCCTAAAAAAAGCGCAGCCGCACCCGGTTTAACGGTATTGCGGCTGCGCCTATATCATTTTTTTGGTATATCACTTAATATATACAAGAAATCTCTCGACAGTCACGGTGTCAGCCTTTGTCACCAGCGCTTGACTTCCCGCACGGGAATCAGTCCTTGCTTTTCAGCAGCTGCTCCAGAAAATCAATGGCGTCCTTTTGCACGGCCTGAAGGTGATCCTCACCCTTGAAGCTCTCTGTGTAGACCTTGCAGATGGCTTCCGTGCCAGAGGGCCGCACGGCAAACCAGCCATCATCGCTGACCACCTTTACCCCGCCAATGGAAGCATCGTTGCCGGGTGCGCGGGTGAGCACACTGGTGACTGGCGAGCCGCCCAGGGTTTTGAGAGTGACGCTTTCGGGCGTAAGTGCCGCCAGTTTGGCGCGCACGTGGTCGTCTGCCGGGGCATCGAGCCGCTGATAGGCGGGCGCACCCAGGCGTTCGGTCAGCTTGGCATAGAGTTCGCCGGGTGACGACTGCTCCACTGCCATCATCTCTGCCGCCAGCAGGCACATGAGAGGGCCGTCTTTGTCTGTGCTCCAGGGCGTGCCGTCAAAACAAAGGAAGGACGCACCAGCGCTTTCTTCGCAGCCAAGGCCGCAACGCCCGTTGAGCAGATAGGGCACAAACCACTTGAAGCCCACGGGCACTTCCACCACCGGGCGGCCAAGCTCCTTGGCTACCCGGTCGAGCATGGCGCTTGTAACCAGTGTTTTGCCAATACCGCGCTGCGCGGGCCACTGCCTGCGGGTGCGGAACAGATACCAGGCGGCAACGCTCAGGTAGTGGTTGGGATTCATGAGCTCCTGGCGCGTCACTACGCCGTGGCGGTCAGAATCGGGGTCGCAGGCAAAGCTGAGGTCAAAATGGTCGCGCAGATCCAGCAGGCGGCTCATGGCATAGGGCGAGGAACAATCCATGCGGATTTTGCCGTCCTTGTCGCAGGGAACAAAGCGAAAGGTGGGATCAACCGCCCTGTTCACCACTTCCAGATCAATGCCGTAGGCATCGGCAATGGGTTCCCACATGGGCAGGCTTGCGCCGCCCAGCGGGTCAACGCCAATGCGCAAGCCCGATGAGGCAATGGCCTTCATGTCCAGCACCCCGGCCAGATCCTGCACATAGCTGCCAATAAAGTCGTACTCTTCCACCAGAGACGATGCGCGCGCGGCGCGCAGATGCGTAAGCTTTACGCCCTTGTTGCCGTTCTCAAGGTAGGTATTGGCGCATTTTTCAATCTGGCTGGTTACCTCAGACTCGGCAGGCCCACCGTGGGGCGGATTGTACTTGAAGCCGCCGTCGCGCGGGGGGTTGTGTGAAGGGGTGATAACAATGCCGTCGGCAAGGCCGTTGACACGGCCCGCGTTCCACTTGAGCACCGCATGCGAAATGGCGGGCGTGGCCGTGTAGGTTCCGCCCTGCGCAATGCGCACAGAAACGTTGTTGGCTACCAGTACTTCAAGCGCAGAGCGAAAGGCCGCCTCGGAAAGAGCGTGCGTATCGCCGCCCAGAAACAGAGGGCCATCAATGCCTTTGGCGGCGCGGTAATCGCATACTGCCTGGGTGATGGCATAGATGTGCTCTTCGTTGAAGCTGCACAGCACCGAAGTGCCACGATGCCCCGAAGTGCCGAATGAAACCCGCTGGGCCGCAAGCGCCGGATTGGGAAATTCCGTGTAGTAAGCGCTCATGAGCGCGGGTATGTTCTCCAGCTTTTCCAGCGCGGGCAGATGCCCGGCATCGCTATGCACAACCGGCATTGATATTCCTCCAAAAGAGATGGCTGATCAGACTATAGGCCCAATTGTACGAGGCCGCAACGCTGCACTGCTGCCGGTGCGGCTGGTATGGGCAACCCAGAAATGGCTGTACTCGCGCAGATCGGGCCCTAGACTTCGTTAAGACACAATTTTTTAAAAAATTCGCGGTGTTGTTGCAGATTGGGGTCGGTAATTTCGCTGGCAAGTATGCCGTAGGCCGCCCTTATGAGGGTAGATCTTTTTTCAAGCGACTGTTCAAGCCGTTCTTTGTGCGCGTGGGTTGCGCACAGCTCGGCCAAAATCTGGGTCAGCCGCACGGCGCGCACGGTGTCGGTATGCCGCTGCCTCACTGCCCTGCTGCCCGCACTGGCCACATCGGCCAGCATTTGCGGCTGGGCGAGCGCACTGGCCGCAATGGCTGCCGCCGCTCGCGCATCGTTGCGCGGAAAAGTGGGCAGAATCTCCTGCTCCGGGGCAAACAGCTCTTCAAGGCCGTTGCCGCAGGTTTCCATCAACAGAGCCGCGCCGCAAGACATGGCCTCAAAACAACGAAAATTCACTTCGGAGGCTGCGGTCTGGTTCAGGGCAATGCGGCTGCGCCCAAAAATGGGACGATAATCGCCGGTAAGAATAACCAGCGGTTGCTGTGCGCGAAAAGCCTTGAGAAAAGGTTCCCGGTCAGGATTGTTTTTGTGCCCCAGGGTTCCCACAAAGCTTACGGGAATATCGCGCTCGTCAAAATCTGATTCGGCGGGCGAAAACTGCGGGCAAAAAAGCGGAAACCACTGTGCGGCCATGCCCTCTTGCGAAAAGAGCTCCACATATTCCTTTTGAGCCACAAGGGTGGCGTCGAAACCCCAGGAATAGGGAATGTGCCAGGGATTGCAGTAGGTATCGATGGAATAGCGCACCGCAGGCCACGGCACATTTTGCGGGTCAAGCAGCTGGGGCATGTTGCCATCGTCACAGTAAAACAGGGCGTCCGGCTTGAAATCGGCAGCCTCAAGGCGTTGCAGCAGATGCCGCACGGTATAGGGGTGTGGGGTGGGTAAATCCGCGTGCGAACCGGGGTGGACGGTAAGCGTGCGGTGCCCTAGACGGTTGAGGGCGGGAACCAGCAGTGGCGCGCCCATGCAGAGTATGCGTAAGCTCATGGATAAAAAAAAGGGCTGCCCCCCGCTAGAGAGGCAGCCCGAATGTTTGATGCCTGTTATTTGCCCAGGCTCACTGTGCGGAAGTACACATCGCCACGCCGCGAGATTTGCAGCATCACGGCACCGCGCGCAGCGCCCTCGTCGTTGACGATCTTGGACAGTTCCGCAGCACTGCGAACCGGCTTGAGGTTTGCCTTGAGAATCACGTCGCCAGGCCGCAGATCGGCTTCGGCAGCGGGTTTGTCAGGGTTTACGTCAATAATCAGCAGGCCTTCGTTCTTTTCTATCTTGAGGTCACGGCGTTCTTCATCCGTAAGCTGACGGACAGAGATACCCAGCAGACCTTCATTCTTCTGCTTCTGATCCTTGTCATTCTGGTCGGCAGACTGGTTGGTTTTGCGCTCGCCAAGGGTCACCGTAAGGTCGGTGGTCTTGCCATCGCGCCACACCGTGATAGCCGTTTTGCTGCCAGGGGCCTTGTCGGCAATGGCACGCAGCAGGGCTGCGGCATCGTCAATGGCCTTGCCGTCTACGGCAACAATGATGTCACCGTCCTTCATGCCAGCCTTTGCGGCAGGCTCGCCTTCCATCACGTTGCCCACAAGTGCGCCCTTGGCTTCCTTGAGGCCCAGTGCCTTGGCGGTGTTTTCTTCCACATCCTGAATGCCCACGCCAATCCAGCCACGGCTGATCTTTTTGCCCGACTTGATCTGGTCAACAATCTTGGCGGCCATGTTGCTGGGTATGGCAAAACCAAGGCCCTGCCCGCTGGCAAGAATGGCCGTGTTTATGCCTATGACCTGACCGGCCATGTTGAGCAGCGGGCCGCCGCTGTTACCAGGGTTGATGGACGCATCCGTTTGCAGAAAGTTATCAAAGGGGCCAGCGTGTATGTTGCGGTTTTTGGCCGAAAGAATACCCGCCGTCACCGTATGATCGAGGCCAAAGGGGTTGCCAATGGCCAGCAGCCACTCGCCCACCTTGAGTTCGTCAGAATTGCCAAACGAAAGGAAAGGCAAGGTTTTTTTGGTTTCAATCTTCAGCAGGGCAAGGTCGGTTTCTTCGTCCGCACCAACCAGCTTGGCTGTTACGGGTTCGCTCTTGCCGTTGCTCTGGTCAAGGGTTACGCGAATAACATCCGCATCGGCAACCACATGATTATTGGTAACAATATAGCCATCGGCGGAGACAATAAAGCCAGACCCCAGAGACTTCTGCTTCGACTGGGGGCGCTTGCCACCGCGCTTGCCGCCAAACTGATCAAAAAACTTGTCGAATCCTGGCGGCATATTGCGGAACATTTCCCCCATGAGATCGTCCTGGCTGTTGCCGCTGGCCTTCTTTTCCGTACCGATATTCACGACCGCCGGGCCGCTTTTGGCCGCAAGATCGCTAAAATCGGGCAGATTAACTGCCTGGGCAAGCTGCGATGCCGCGAGAAAGGTCACGGCAAGCATGGCTGCAAGACATTTTTTTATCATCATGGAAAAGCTCCTGGTTACTTATTTTTCAGAGCCTTTTGCAAAGCCTGTGCCATGATGTTCATTCCAGAGCCGCCGGTGGAGCTTCCGGCTGCTGCATGCTGCTTCCAGGCCTTGTCTTCAGCCGGTTCGGCAGGCTGCTCGCCTTCGGGGGCCAGGCTGATACGACGGGCTGCGGTGTCCAAATTTTGTACAGTCAGGGTAACGGCATCGCCCTTGTCCAGTTTGCTGTACTGCTTGCCCTGCTTGGAGTTTTTGATAACCCCGGCAGGCAGCAGGCCGGTGATGCCGGGCGCCAGCGTGATAAACAGGCCATAGGGGGTGCGGCTTTCAACCGTGCCGTTGACCGTGGAGCCCACGGCAAACTGCTGGGCGGCTTCCTTCCAGGGGTCACCTTCGGCATCGCGCAGGCTCAGGGAGATACGGCGGTTTTCAAGGTTGATTTCCTTAACCTTGACCGAAACGGTATCACCGGCAGTCAGCACGTCTTCGGCCTTGGCCACGCGCTTGGTCCACGACATTTCAGAAATGTGAACAAGGCCTTCAATGCCGGGCAGCACTTCCACAAAAGCGCCAAAGGGAGCCAGGCGCACAACCTTGCCGGAAACAACCGCGCCGGCTTCAAGGCGTGTGGCCACGTCCTGCCAGGGGTCGCCCTCGGCCTGCTTGCGCGAAAGTGAAATGCGCACATGGCCCTTGCTGTCCTTGCTGATGGAGATAACCTTGGCGCGCACGGTGTCGCCCAGCGTCAGGGCTTCGTCAGGAGCCCCCACCCGCGACCAGGAAAGCTCGGAAAGGTGGATCATGCCTTCAACAGAAGGCGCAAGTTCCATAAATGCGCCAAATGCTGCAAAACGCGTGATCTTGCCCTCAACGGTATCGCCGGGCTTGAGGCTTTCAAGCAGTGCGTCAAGTTGTTCGGCGCGTTCGCGTTCAATAATGGCACGGTGCGAAACCACAACATTTCTGCCCCGGTTTTCAACCCGGATAACCAGAAACTGCATGCTGCGGCCCACAAGCGCGGTTGCGTCTTCTGTCGCAGCAACGCCGATCTGGCTGCCGGGGCAGAAAGCCGATTTGCCAAGCACGTCAACAGTATAGCCGCCCTTGCACACGGCGGTTACGCGGCCATCAACCGGAACTGCCGCATCGCGGGCTTCTTCAAGCGCGGCCACGCCGCTGCCGCTCATGGAGCGGGAAAGGCGAATCTCTTGCGAAGAAACGCCGGTCACCCACGCTTCGAGGCTATCGCCGGGCTTAACGCTTTCATTGCCCTCAGCGTCAAGAATGTCCTTGCGGTCAATGATGCCGTCAACCTTGATGCCCACGTCCACAAAAACGCTGTCGCCGGTAATGGCAATTACAGTTCCGGTCACTTTTTGGCCGGGCTGCAAACGGCTGGATGCGGTTTCGTGGGCCGCCAGCATGGCGGCAAAATCCTCAGCGCCTTCCTCCGACATGGAGGTTGCGATCTTGTCCTCGGTCATAGTTTTCCTGCTCCTTACAAGCTGGGCTTATTGCTCAAGTCCGTTATATTACGCCATCCGCACAAGGAAAACAATTGTCTTTTTGAGCCATGTTTTTGAAGGCTGCCGCTGGGCCCCTGAATCAAATTTATACAGGTGGATATTTTTTGATCACACCGCTCAAAAAAAATGTGGACTCATCCTGTAGGTCTTGTTTTCAGGCAAGGCTTGGATGCAATAATATTTATAATTTTACATGACACACTGTTAGCTACTATTTTCTATTATACTGTGTAAACAAACAATACCATGAACAAGCATATGTTAAAAAAATAATTTTATTGCTTTTTAATCGCATGTTTTGCTATAGCACTTTTCGACTGATGCTTTATATTGCATGTTGTTCCCAAGTAGAATGAGCAATCAGTTTATGTTAAACAACGCTTATTCATTTATTTGTAGGCAATAAATGAATTAAAATATTTTTTTGACAATTGTTAAGAAGTTTTCTTGTAGTTATATTTTAAAAGAAGAAAATTTTTTATAACCAGAGAAAATATATTTTTCTGCAATAAAGGAGGAAATAATATTTATAATATTGCTTCAAGCAGTATTAGTAAAAATTTATGAGGGAATATGCTGTATAACAAGACATTATAAGGCCAACAGCCAGGATAACAGCTATGAAGTATTTGAATATTTTGTATGTTCAGGTTCTCATTGCCATATTCATAGGCATTCTTTTGGGGCATTTTTATCCTGAACTGGCCGTTAAAATGCAGCCCTTGGGCAAGGGTTTCATCAACCTGATCAAAATGATCATCGCACCGCTGATTTTCTCAACAGTTGTTACCGGCATTGCCGGTATGAAGGACATCAAGGCTGTTGGCAAAACCGGCGGTATGGCCCTTGTTTATTTTACGGTTATTACCCT
Organism: Desulfovibrio sp.; assembly: GCF_041907885.1. Taxonomy (GTDB): domain Bacteria; phylum Desulfobacterota; class Desulfovibrionia; order Desulfovibrionales; family Desulfovibrionaceae; genus Desulfovibrio. Next base: position 239,549 of record NZ_JAYRGM010000001.1, read on the forward strand.
TACGGCCTTGGCCATCGGCCTTGTGGTGGTAAACCTGGCCCAGCCCGGCGCGGGCATGAATGTTGACGTAAGCACCTTCAACGCCGCCGACAAGAACATTGCCGCCCAATACGCCGGCAAGGCCAAAGACAATAATATTGTCAGTTTCTTCCTTAATATTATTCCCAACACCTTTGTTTCGGCCTTTACCAGTGGCGAGATTTTGCAGGTACTGCTGGTGGCTATTCTGTTTGCCTTTGCCCTGAATTACAGCGGCGAAAAGGGCAAGCTGTGTTTTGACCTCATCAAGAGCCTTTCTGAAGTGTTGTTCAAGGTCATCGGCATCATCATGCATGTGGCCCCCATCGGCGCTTTTGGCGCAATGGCCTTTACCATCGGCAAGGAGGGTATTGGCTCTGTTCTTGTGCTGGGTGAGCTTATTGTGTGTTTTTACGTCACAAGCATTCTGTTTGTGGTGTTCATTCTGGGCAGTATTGCCTTTAGCTGCGGGTTCAATATCTTCAAGTTCCTGCGCTATATCCGCTCCGAGCTGTTCATTGTGCTTGGCACTTCTTCTTCAGAATCTGTGCTGCCCAACATGCTGCGCAAAATGGAAAAAGCCGGTTGCAACAAGAGCGTGGTCGACCTGGTCATCCCTGCCGGGTACTCGTTCAACCTGGACGGTACGGCCATTTACCTGACCATGGCCGCCATCTTTCTGGCTCAGGCCACCAACACCCCCATGCCCCTTGGTGATCAGCTGGTGCTGCTGGGCATCTTGCTTATCTCGTCCAAGGGTGCGGCGGCTGTTACCGGCGGCGGCTTTATCGTGCTTGCCGGTACGCTAAGCTCGGTTGGCAGCATCCCGCCCGAAAGTATCGCCGTTATCTTTGGTATCGACCGCTTCATGTCTGAAGCGCGCGCCCTTACCAACCTGGTAGGCAACGGCGTTGCCACCATCTTTATCTCAAAAGTTACTGGAAACCTTGATTCTGGTAAGCTCAACGAGGTTCTGGATCAAAAAAAACAAGCAGGTGAGGCTGTGCCCGCAGTGCAGCCCTAGCAAATCCCTCAAAAATCTGTGCCCGCCTGTAGAAAATTGTCTGGCGGGCGCAGATTTTTTCAATTCCCGCCAACCAATCCAACTCCTGATTCGTCTGTCAGCCACGCGCCAGCAGGCGATTTTTCTTTATTCTCGCCCCATCTCGCTGTAGGCTTGCGTATGTGCTGAGTGGTGTTTTGCTGCATGGCAAATACAAGCAGGTGAAAATGTATGGATACCAGCATATTTGACGCTTACTGGGCAGATAGGCAACCCGACCGCTCTGATATGGCAGATTTCTGGACCCGCCGCGCAAGCTCGTTTAACGCGCACGGCAACGAGCCGGATTCAAGCGCCTACCGGCAGGCCCTTGTTGCCAAGATTGCCAAACGGGCAGGTATTGACGGGCAAAGCGCCGTGCTTGATGTGGGCTGTGGACCAGGAAGGCACGCTCTCGACTTTGCGCAACTGGCTGGTAACGTTGAAGGCTGCGATATCGCCCCCGGCATGATCGAGTGCGCCACTGCCAATGCCGCAGAGGCCAGCGTGGGCAATGCCAGTTTTAGGGTGCTGGACTGGGCAGCGGCTGATCTGGAAGAACTGGGTTGGAAAAAGCGTTTTAACCTTGTATTTGCCTCGCGCACCCCTGCGATTTACGACCGCTCTACCCTCAATAAAATGACCGAAGCTTCGGCGGGGCATTGCTGCCTTCTCACTCAGGTGACGGGTGACAATTCTGTACGGCGCGCGCTTGCGCCCATTGCGGGCGAGGACAAACACGATGAAATGAGACGCCGGGGGCTTTATTGCGCCTTCAATATTCTCTGGCTTCAGGGGTATTATCCCGAAGTGGAATATTGGGAACGTTCGTGGGATTCTGAATGTGCGCTGGACGAGGCCATCTTGATGTACACGCGCCACTTCAACAATAGTGGGCAGCTTACGGAAGAACAACAGACTGCCATTGCTGACAGGCTGCGTCACATGAGCAATAATGGAGTTATACGCGAACAGGGCCAGTCGCGGGTTGCCCTGCTGTTTTGGAGCGCCAGATCATAGGCGCAGCATGCAGGGGCGGTAAAACTGGGCCAGATTAACCAGACATGTGGCCAGATTTATGGTCAGAATCAGGCCAGAATCGGGGGCCAGTCATCAGGCAGATATCAGGCCAAAACAAAGGCTGTCCACAGGGCTGATTGCTGGCCAGACCAGGTGGCCAGACTAGGTGGCAGATTACCGGCCAGCCAACTGGCCAAACTGCTGAACCATCCAGCGCAGGCCGCTTTTGCCCGTGCATCGCCCCCCTGCCCGTCTAGCTCTTTTCGATCAGCCAGGTTCTGAGAGGAAAGGCCGTTTCTGTCCAGTGCGATTTATATTGCATCTTTGGGCCATCGAGAGGCCCCATGTCATAGCGTTGCACGCCTTCCTCGCAAAGCCAGCGTATTTTTTCGATCTGCATGAGGTTGCCGAGCGACAAAGCCTGGCAATCGTGCGCGTAGCTGAATTGCTGCCCACGGTACACCTGCCCCGCCAGACCGCCAAATATAAAACCCACGTCCTTGTCATCGCGGCGGGCAAAGATCACCCTGGCCCCCTTTTCCGGGGCCAGCCTTTCAAGCAAAAATGCATAAAAATCGCATATGCCGGGTTCGGCCATGCCGCAGTGGTCAATGCCCTTCCAGCTGGTGCGCTCCACGGCGATCATGCGGGTGTAGGTGCTTTTTGCTTCCTCGGCAGTGGCGGGCAGCACACGTTGGTAGTAGATGCCATGTTCTGCCGCTTTTAAGGTGGCCCGTTTGAGATTGCGGCGCAGATTGGCTGAGCGGCGCGAAAGAAAGCCATCGAGCCCGCCCGCAAGCGAGGCAGAGCCCTGAATACCGGCCTTTACCAAATGCGCCTGAAGCTGCAAGCCTGTTTTGTTCAGCAACTGCTGCACATAGGTGAGCCCCGGCCCAAGCCCCCCCACCAGAATTTTGGGAAAGTTCGGCGCGTAGGTTTTTGCAAAAAAATGTACTGCTTCGGCAAAAAGCTGCGGGGCTGCGTCACCCAGCAGGGGGCAGCCAAAAAACCACGAAGGCTCAAGCGGTGTGATGTAGATTTCGTCAGCTGAAACAAGGCCTTCGGCAAAGGCAATAACACTGCCCTCTGCCTGGGCTATCAAGAGCCGTCTTTTGGGGCCAAAAGCATCATGAAAGGCCAGCTGCCACGATGGCGTGCAGCAGAAAGGGTCTGTATGGCTGCCGTGCAGGGCGGCTTGCAGCCAGGTGTCGTACTGCTCCGGCTTGGCGTTGTGGGGCAAACTTATAAACTGCATGTATTCAACCGGGCAATAACAAGGCGTCTATGCCATGCGCACTGCGCAACAAAAGCATAAAAACGCAATGAAAGTTGATTTAAGGGTATTACGACAATGATTGGGGCCCGCTGCGGCAGCACAAAACTGACCAGTCAGTCCTTTGTCGCAGAATCCCGCTTCTTCTTTTCTTCAAGGTACTGCTCTTCATCAATCAGGGTGCTGCCGCACCTGGGGCAGCACAGCAATTTAAAAAGCAGGCGGAATTTAAAGATCACTTCGTCCACAAATCCTGTCGGGCAATAAAAAACATCACCACAGCGCTTGCAGCGGTAAACGGTTTTTTCTTTCATATTTATGCCCCCAGTGCAAACGTGGATGATTCTAAAATTAGCACGCATCATAATTATTATCAATATGATTGGAAATTGAGCATTATGCGACACAAACAATACAGGAGCGCAAAACCCAAGGTTTTATACTTCTCGGGCGCTGCCAGATTTGTATAATCGTCCTTAACGCACGGATTCTGAAAAAAGAGGAGGCAGCCCCCTCCTTGGGGACTGCCCTCCGCCCTATGAATAATGCCGAGAATGCTAGCTATTGAATGTATACTCTTGCCAGGGGATGCGTGCAGGATCGATATTGCTTAAAAAATTAACAATATCTTTTCGGCCAAAATATTCTGGCGTTCCCTGTGAATCTTGCCGCATGAGAATAATTGGCATGTCGGAAAAGTAGACGCTAAATGCATTGGCAGCTTCATCTCTGCTGCCAGGTGTGTTGAAAACATGGTTTTTGACAACAACGATGGCAAAGGTGACACCCTGTTCCTTGATAACTGCGCCGTGTATTTTTTCCATACTATCTCCTATATTGTTTTACTGATAGTATGCCAAGTTTAGCTGTTCATCAAGTCCTTTTGGGCTATACCGGCTCTTTGGGGCTCTACCTCAAAGTCCCGGCATAGCGGCATCAAAAACATCGACAAACAAAACAAAGGCGCTCATGATTCCTGTATCAACAGAAAGCATGAGCGCCTTATATATTTAGCACGTTATGTGCTGTATTTACTGGTAGCAAGGGAGGGATTTGAACCCCCGACACTGCGGGTATGAACCGCATGCTCTGACCAACTGAGCTACCTTGCCGTGTCTGCGCCTCGTTAGCGCGACGATTTATTTATAAAATTTGTCGCACCTTGGCAAGCATTTTTTTTAGTTCACCATAAAATAATATACGAAGGGGGCAATCAGCAGCCGGTAAATGGCAAAAGGTACCAGCGTAAGCCGCCCCATCAGGCGGATAAAAACCTTAACAGCCAGCAGGGCCGCCAAAAACGAGCCGATCATACCCACCGCAAAAAAGGGAATATCGGCAGAGCTGAACAGATGCCAGCTTTTCAGCATGTCGTAGCCGGTGGCGGCAACCATGATGGGCACGGCGGCGATAAACGAATACTCTGCCGCCAGCGAACGCTTGGAACCAAGCAGCATGGCCCCCATGATTGTCGATGCCGAGCGCGAGAATCCGGGCCAGAGGGCAAGACACTGAAAACAGCCAATACCCAGAGCAAGCTTTGGGGTCATGTCATCAAGCGAAATATACGAGGGCTTGAACTTGCGGCGTTCAACCAGAATCATCACAATGGCACCCACCACCAGAGCGCCCAAAACCGTTACGGGGCGAAAAAGGTAGGTTTTGATGGTTGAATGCAGCAAAAGCCCCAGCACACTGGCGGGCAGCGATGTAAGAATAAGCAGCATGATGCCCCGCATGCCCGCAAAGCGCACGTAGGGCTGGGGCCGCACAAGGCCCCAAAAGCGCTTCCAGTACAGCACCACAACGGCCATGATGGCACCGAGCTGAATAACCACTTCAAAGGTGGCGGCCTTTTCACCCGAAAAATTGAGCAGATCGCCCACCAGAATCAGGTGTCCAGAGGATGAAACGGGCAAAAACTCCGTCAGGCCCTCAACGATGCTCAGAATCAGCGCAGTAAACAAATTGTCCATAAAACCCTCTGGCCCGCTATGCTGTCGCCGACTGAGGAATGTTTTGCCCAGCAAGGGCGCAGCATTGCCAAAAGACGGCACAACGGCTATGGGTGAACAAAAAAGGATATCTCCATGACAACCATTATGCCGCAAGGCGAACTTGTGCGTAAAGCCGCTGCCTTTTTGGCAGAACAGCGGGCTTTGCAACCCGGCAAAAGCCTGGCTGCCCTGCTTGACGAGGCAGGCATGCGTTTTAACCTTACCCCGCTTGACGCAGCCGCTCTTGAGCGTTTGTTCCGCGAGGAGCAGGCAAAGGCCAACTGATCAGCCAGCATTGGCTGCCTTCGCAGTATGCCTGCGGGCCTGCGCAGACGTCGCGCTTCTTTGAGCAAGAGGCGCGACGCCGCATTATTTAGACAAATCAGGCAATTTCGCTGCCGTCGGGCACGTCGCGGTCTACGGCCAAAAGGCCCAGCGCGCTGTCTGAACCGGCGGTGAGCACCATACCGTGCGAAACCAGCCCGCGAATTTTGCGCGGGGCCAGGTTGAGCACAGCGCACACCCTTTTGCCCACCAAATCTTCAGGCGCATAGTGCTCTGCCAGACCAGAAAGAATCTGGCGAAGCTCACCCTCTCCAAAATCAATTTCAAGCCGCAGAATGCGGTCGGCGTTGGGGTGCTTTTCTGCCACCTTTACCGTGCCAACCCGCAGATCCAGAGCCTTGAACTGGTCAAATTCCACATTGGGCTTGGCTGCGGTGGCTGCGGCATCCGCCTCGGCGGGCTTTGCTGCCGTGCTGGGGGCGGTTTTTTCCTGCGGCTTCTTTTCCTGCGCCTTTTTCTGGGGCTTGGGTTCCTTTTCCTGCGCGCCCTCTTTCTTTACCTCAATGCGCGGAAACAGGTTGGAGCTCTCTGCCACCACAAGGCCCGGTTCAAGGCCGTCAAAATGGCCGAGCTCGTCTTCGATATTGCCAACAGGGGGCATGCCCTCCTGCACGGGCTGGGCAAGCTGGGCCAGCATTTTGCCCGAAGCCACGGGCATGACAGGCCAGAGGCACAGCGCGGTTTTGCGCATGGCCGCAAGCATCACGTACATGACTGTGGCGAGGCGCTCCATGTTGCCCTGCTTGTAAAGCGCCCACGGGGCCTGCGTATCCACATATTTATTGAGCGCACGCACAAGTTCCCACAGCGATTCAAGCCCTTGCGCAAACTGCACGTTGCCAAAAAGCTGCACAAAATTGCGCATGGAGTTTGCACACAGGTCGGCAATGGCCTTGTCGTCTTCCTGCAACTGCGCAGGCATGGGCACGCGGCTGCCAAAATATTTGGCGGTCATGGAAAGCACCCGGCTGAACAGGTTGCCAAGGTCGTTGGCAAGGTCGGCGTTGATGCGCCCCACAAGGGCCTCGTCGCTAAAGCTGGCATCAGACCCAAAGTGCATTTCGCGCAGCAGAAAATAGCGGAAGGCATCGGGCCCAAAACGCTGTGCCATGTCGCTGGGTTCCACAACATTGCCCAGTGATTTTGACATTTTTGTGTCGCGCACAAGCCAGTAGCCGTGTACGTTCAGGTGTTCGTACTGCGGCAGACCGGCAGATTTGAGCATGGTGGGCCAAAATACGGCGTGGGGCTTCAGAATATCCTTGGCCACCAGGTGTTCGCCGGGCCAGAATTTTTTAAAGGCATCGCCATCGGGCCATTCCAGGGCGCTTATGTAGTTGAGCAGTGCGTCAAACCACACATAACACACGTAATCCTTGTCAAAAGGCAGCTCAATGCCCCAGGTGAGGCGCGACTTGGGCCGCGAGATGCACAGGTCTTCCAGCGCGCCCGACTCCAGCATGGCCAGCACTTCGCTGCGGTAGCGTTCGGGCCGGATAAATGAGGGATTGTCGGTAATGTGCTGCTTGAGCCAGGGCAGATATTTGGACATGCGGAAGAAGTAGTTCTTCTCGCTGATAAATTCAGGCTTGGTCAGGTGCTGGGGGCACAGGCCGTTTTCCAGCTCTTTTTCTGTATAGAAGCGCTCGCAGCCGTAGCAGTAATGCCCGCCAAATTCGCCAAAATAGATGTCGCCCGCGTCGTAGACCCTTTGCAAAAAGGCCTGCACGGCCTTGATATGTTCCGGGTCGGTGGTGCGCACAAAGCGGTCGTTGGCCACATCGAGCTGGGGCCACAGGGCACGGAACCGGGCGCTGATGGCGTCCACAAATTCCTTGGGCGTCTTGCCTTCCTTTTCCGCAGCCTGAACAATCTTGTCGCCGTGTTCGTCCGTGCCGGTGAGGAACATGGTATCCTCGCCGATGAGCTTGTGGTAGCGGGCCATGGCGTCGGCAACCACAGTGGTATAGGCATGCCCAAGGTGGGGCTTGGCATTAACGTAGTAGATGGGCGTTGTGATGAAAAAGCTGTTCACTCAAGGCTCCGTAGGCTTTGTTGGCTACTCGTGGTCGGGGCGCTGCGACTTGCGGCGACGTTTGCGGCGGCTTTTGCCAGGCTCTGCCTGAGCATCTGCACCAGCGCCCCGCTCGCCCGGTTCGGCTGCAGCGGGTTCGTCGGCCTGTGCATCGCGTTCGTCCTGACGGAATTCATCCATAAAATCAAGAGAATCAAGGGTGTCTGGCGTGGCAGAAACCACCAGCAGGCTGTCGCCCACTGGTCCCTTGGGCGGCTGCTTTTGCTGCACACCCTGGGGAGCTTCTGGCCGGTGCGGCGAAAGCGCCTGCCAGTCGTCGAGACTCAGTTCCACTTCTTCGTTGTTTTCTGTGAGCACAGAAAGAGAATTGCGAAACATGTTGGCCCGCAAAACCTTCATGGGGCCTTTGTCTGTCTGGTATTTTTTTCCAAGGCGGGGGCACATGCGGTGGAAGTGGTCGTAGTTGTCCTGCTCGTAAGAGAGGCAACACAGCAGGCGGCCACAAATGCCCGAAATCTTAGCCGGGTTCAAAAAGAGGTTCTGCTCTTTTGCCATGCGTATGGTCACCGGCGCAAACTTGCGCAGATAACGGCGGCAGCAGCACACCATGCCGCAGTTGCCCACAGCGCCCACCATCTGCGTTTCGTGGCGCACGCCGATCTGGCGCAGCTCGATACGGGCGCGGTATTCGCGCACCAGGTCTTTGACAAGGTCGCGAAAATCAATGCGTGAGGGGGCGGTAAAGTAAAAGATGAGCTTGCTGCGGTCAAAAAAGACTTCCACATCCACAAGCTTCATATCAAGGTTGCGGTCGCGTATGCACTGACGGCAGAATTGCTGCGCTTCACGCGCCATCTGCTCGTTGGCTTCGCCACGGTGGATGTCTTCGGAACTGGCGTGCCGCAAAATGGAAGGCAGCTCCTGTTCCATCTGACCGGGCAGATGTTCTGCCGGGCCAGATACTATCTCGGCCAGGGTTTGCCCCTGTTCGGCCTCGATAAGCACATGATCTCCCCTTTTGAAGCCGGGGAGGCCGCAATAATAGCTTGTCTGTCCAAGCGTTCTGAAACGGAGGCCATATATGGGCATAAGTAGTCGCTTCGGCAAAGGTAGTAGAAAATGAATTCTGAAAAGGTTCTTTTCCGTCATTAATGCCGTGCTGTCAACTGGGCTGCGGCTGCGGCCACGGCTGGGGCCGCGCGGAGAAGAGACGTTTTTGTGACAGCGGCTTGCAAAGCAGGGTTGCCTGATTTACATTTTTGAGCATACGGGAGTAATTGCCATGATACAACGTCAAGCGGCCCTTGATCTGCTGGCCGAAAACAACACACCACCCTCACTGCTGCAACATGCCCTTGCCTCAGAGGCCATCATGCGTGCCCTTGCCGTGCGCTTTGGCGAAAATGAAGACCTGTGGGGCCTCACCGGCCTGCTGCACGATCTCGACTACCCCACCACTGCCGAAAATCCTGCCCGCCATGGGCTTGATACCGCTGATATGCTGGCTGGCCAGCTTCCCGACGAAGCCCTTGCCGCCATTCGCGCCCATAATGCCGAAATGAACGGCGCAGGCGCTCCGTCCTGCCGGTTTGATTACGCCCTGCGCTGCGGCGAAACCGTTACCGGGCTTATTTCTGCGGCAGCCCTGATGCGGCCCACCGGCATGGAGGGCATGGAAGTAAAAAGTATAAAGAAAAAGATGAAGGACAAAGCCTTTGCCGCCAGCGTATGCCGCGATAATATTCGCCAGTGCGCCGAAGCCGGGCTTGAACTTGATGATTTTCTCTCTCTGGCCATCGAGGCCATGCGCACCCATTCTGCCGAACTCGGTCTAAGCAAATAGCCAGAGGCGCAACATGCAAGAATGCTCGCTGCAAACGGAAATTCGCACACTTGGCCCCTGCAAGCTTGATTCTGTTCTGCCCTACCGCACATGGGCCGACAACAAGACCGTGCAGATAGTTGTGGATGAAGAACTGTCGGAAGAAGTGGGCGCGCCCTTCAGTGTGTGCCTTGAGGCGGCTGGCCCGCGCAAAAAACTGTATTTCGACACCACGCGGGCCAAGTGCGCCATAGTTACCTGCGGCGGCCTCTGCCCCGGCATCAACGACGTTATCCGCGCCATAGTCATGGAAGCCTTCCATGCCTACAACGTGCCTTCCATTCTGGGCATTGCCTATGGGCTTGAGGGCTTTATTCCCAAGTACGGGCACGCTCCCTTTGAGCTTACGCCTTCAAGCGTGGCCGATATCCACCGTTTTGGCGGAACCATGCTTGGCTCGTCGCGCGGGCCGCAGTCGCCGGAAGAAATTGTCGATACCCTTGAGCGCAGCAATGTCAACGTGCTCTTTGTCATTGGCGGTGATGGCACCATGAAGGCCGCGCTTGCCATCAGCAGCGAGGTGCAGTCGCGGGGGCTCAAGATTTCTGTTATCGGCATACCCAAAACCATTGATAACGATATCAACTTCATCCCGCAGTCTTTTGGTTTTGAAACTGCCGCATTCAAGGCCACCGAGGCCATCGAATGCGCCCATACCGAGGCCTGCGGCGTGCCCAACGGCATAGGGCTGGTCAAGCTGATGGGGCGCGAATCGGGCTTTATTGCCGCACGCGCGGCGCTTGCCCTTAAAGAAGTGAACTTTGTGCTGATTCCAGAGGCTCCCTTTGCCTTTGAGGGCGAGGGCGGCCTGCTGCCTGCGCTGGAAGAAAGGCTGCGCTCTCGCGGGCATGCCGTTATTGTTGCTGCCGAAGGCGCGGGCCAGCACCTTATGGAAAGCCACACGGGCAAGGATGCCTCGGGCAACCCGGTGCTGGGCGATGTGGCCGATCTGCTGCGCAAAAATATCAGCAGCTACCTTGGCAAACGCGGCATTGAGCATTCCATGAAGTATATCGACCCAAGCTATATTATCCGCTCTATTCCGGCCAATGCCAACGACAAGGTTTATTGCGGATTTTTGGGCCAGTACGCCGTACACGCCGCCATGGCTGGCCGCACCGACATGGTTGTGGGCAAAATTCAGGATCGCTATGTTCATCTGCCGCTTGAACTTGTTACCCGCAAGCGCCGCAAGCTCAATATCTATTCGGATTTGTGGCGCGCCGTGCTTGAATCAACCGGTCAGGGCATGCTGCAAGGCATGCTGCCCCCGGAGTAAGCTGGCAGCATGAAGCACCTCAGACAGGTTAAGGCCTCTGCCGGTTCCGGCAAGACCTATGAACTGACACGCTGTTTTCTGCAAAGGCTGGTGCAGAGCGGGCCGCCCCTCAGCGCTTCCGCATCCTCGGCCTGCGTCCTTTCGTCTGGCGGCACTGGCGGTTGGGGCGATATTCTCGCCATCACCTTTACCAATGCCGCAGCCGCAGAAATGCGCGACCGCGTTATCCGGCAGCTCAAGGGCACAGCCCTGGGGCAGGCCACAGACGGCTTGCCGCTTTCGCCAGAGCAGGCCGCCCGCTGGGTAGATGTGATTATGCGCGACATGGGCGCGCTCAACATTCGCACCATCGACAGCCTGCTGCACCTCATTGTGCGCGCTGCTGCCCTTGAGCTTGATCTGCACCCTGATTTTCAGCCGGTATTTGCCACAGAAGAAGTGCTTACGCCCTACCTTGATGCCCTGCTTGAACAGGCGTGGCAGGGCAACGATGTCATGCGCGATCTGCTGCGCGATGTTTACCGGGCCCTTGCGTGGCGCGAAAACAGCTCTGGTTTTCTGGCGGGCGAAAAGCTGCTCAACCAGCTGCGCGGCCTGCTGGACGATGTGCTGCTGGGGCGTTTTGACAATGTTTCGTCCGAGGAAAGCCTGCGCAACAGGCTGAACGAGGTGGAAACCCTGGCTGAAACCCATGCCAGCAATTTTCAAAGCATTGCCTTTGCAGAGGGGCTGAATTTTAACAAAAACGCCCTTGCCGCTGTAACGGCCATTATCAATAAACAGTGCAAATCTTCGGCATTTTTAAGCAAAGAAAGTGCCTCAGAACTGTTTTTAAAAAAGCCCGTGGTCAGCGACCATGTGCAAAAAGCTTACGAGGCCTTTGCCCGCGCGGCCTGCGTGCTGGTTGAAACTGCGACCATGCTGCGGCAGGCGCTGGGGCTAGCCCCTGTGCTGTTGCTGGCACGCATGCTGGTAGAGGCTTTCAGCTCAAACCAGCAGCAAGAGGGCAGCCTGCCCGGCCTGCTCATACCGCACAAGGCGCGTCAGGTACTCGAAAACGAAAACGGCGTGCCAGAAGCCCTGTGCCGCATGGGCTCGCGCCTCACGCACTTTTTGGTGGACGAATTTCAGGATACCAGCCGCGAACAGTGGCATGCCCTGCGCCCCCTGCTCGAAGAAGCCCTTTCGCGTGGCGGTTCGCTTACCTGGGTGGGTGATGTAAAGCAGTCCATTTACGGTTGGCGGGGCGGCGAGCCGGAACTTTTTGACGGCGTGTTTGACGATCAGGGCCTGACCGCGCTTGCGCCAGACAGCCAGCGCGACAATCTGCCCTACAACTGGCGCAGCCGCCGCGAGATCGTGCAGCACAACAACGGCATCTTTGGCCCGCTGGCAAAGCAGGATGTGGCCTTGCAGGTCATGACCGCCCTTCTGTCCTCGTCCACACCGCCAGAAATATGCAAGGAGGCCGCCAGGGGGCTTGCCCGGGCCTTTGAAGGCACGAAGCAGCAATGCCCGCAGAGCGCCCTTGAGGGCGGGCTTGTGCATGTTGAAACCATCCATTCACTGGATGCGGATGCCCTGAACGATGACGTGCTTGAACGCCTGTGCTCCCTGCTGCACGAGGATATCCAGCCCGGCCATCCCTGGGCCCATGTGCTCATACTTGTGCGCAGCAATGACAAGGCCACTCTGGTGGCCGACAGGCTGATACACGAAAATATTCCCGTCATTACAGAGAACAGCCTGCGGCTTGCCAACCACCCCCTTGTGGTGCAAACCGTGGCCCTGCTCTCCTTTCTCGATAATCCTGAAGACGACGTTGCCTTTATGAGTTTTGTGTGCGGCAGCATCTTCCGCGAGCACCCCGAAGCGGCAGAACTGGCGCAGCAAGACATTGCAGGCTGGTGCGCGTCATCGGGGCGTGGGCCGGTGTTCCAGCGTTTTAAAAAACACTGGCCGCAACTCTGGCAGCGTTTGATCGCGCCCTTTCACAGCCAGTCTGGCCTCATGACCCCCTACGACATGACGCTTGAATGGTATGCCCGTATGGATGTGGCGCGGCGCTACCCGGAGGCGGAAACATTTTTGCGGCGTTTTATGGAAGTGCTGCACAGCGCCGAAGAAAAAGGCCTTGCCACCCTGCCCACCTTTCTTGAGCACTGGCGGGCAAAAAGCGGCGAAGAAAAAGTGCCCATGCCCGAAAACATGGATGCCGTGCGGGTTATGACCATCCACAAATCCAAGGGGCTTGAAGCCCCGGTGGTCATTGTACCGTGGACAGATCTGCGGGCACGCATGGGCAGCTCCACCGTGCTGGTAGAGCGCGATGGCCTGCGCATGGTTGTGAGCAACAAAAAAAGCCTGGGCACGCCCTATCACGAAGAAATGGCCCGCCAGTGCCGCGAAAACGTCCATCTGCTCTACGTGGCCTTTACCCGTGCGCGCGATGCCCTGTATGTGCTGCGCACAAGCACCCGTGGCGGGCGCGGCTCTGCCACCGATGCTCTGGATTTGCTGATGGCCGAGGCCGGGTACAATGCCCCCTACGCTGTGGGTGAAGCACACGCGCCCCAAATGGATCTGCCCGCTGACGAATCTGCCTCTCTGGCCGCACAAGGTTTTGGTGAGGATGCCCCTGCGCTGGCTGCGCCGCCTGTTGCGCCGCAACTGCCCGGTGCTGCTGCGGGTCAGGCCCTCAATGCGTTTGATCCAGACTGGCGGCCCATGCAGTGGCTGCCGCGCCTCAAGATTTTTCGTAATCCGCTTGCGGGTTTCAGCTTCAAGGGCGAAGACCGGGGCAGTTTTTTGCACCTGTGCCTTGAGCATCTGCACATAACCGGCAATCCGCAAGAGGATGCGCAGGCCGCGCTCAACTTTGGTCTGGGGCATTTTTCGCTGCCAGTGCCGAACGAGATTGCCCTGCGGGACAATGCGGCCGCAGCCCTGCAATGGTTTGCCTCGCAGCCGCAGGCGGCCCGCTGGCTGCAAACCGGCTGGCCGGAGCATTCGCTTATGGATGCCGAGGGGCAGCTTTTGCGGGTTGACCTTCTTGTACACGAGCCTTGGGGCCCGCTGGTGCTCGATTATAAAAGCGGCCAGCCAGAGGCCGGGCATGTGGCCCAGTTGCAGACCTACCTTGCCTGCCTTGAGGCCAGCGGCAACTGCGCGCCGGGCAGCGCACGCGGCCTGCTGGTATACCTTGATTTACGGCGCTTTCAGCTGGTTGAGGCGCAGCGGGTTTCGGCCCTTGCCGAACGCTGCGGCGACCTTTTGCCCGCGCAGGAGACGCAAGAATGAGCGCATCGCCCTTTCTGATATTTCCGTGGCAGCGCCCGTTTCTGCCTGATCTCAAGAATTTTCTTGCAGCTTCCCGCACGGGGCGGCCCGGCGCAACCCTGCTGATCGTGCCGCACAACCGGCCCTGGCGCTACCTCACCAAATTGTACGCCGACGAGGGGTTTCAGGGTTTGCTGCCACGGGTCATGACCCTGGCCGATGTTATTTCGGCGTGGCGTTCACAAACAAGTGTGGTTCCCCTGCACACGGCCAATGTGCTCGACAGGGTGGCGCTGCTGCGCGATTGCGTTAAAACGCTGGCTCAGGATGATGAATCGCTTGCCATGCGCTTTGCCAGCATGAAGATGGAGCACTTTTTGCCCTGGGGCATGCGGCTTTCAAACCTGCTGGAAGAAATGTTGGGGCAGCGTGTGGCGGCTGTGGATCTTGCGCATGTGGAGCAGGAAGTCTCCGGCCCTGCCGCAGCCCTGCTGGGCGCATTGGGGCGCATAAGCAAGGCCTATGTGGCAGAGCTTGCACATCGCGGCTGGACAACCCCCGCCTTTGATGCCTTTGCGGTTACAGAGCAGGATGCCCCCCTTCCACAGTTTTTTGTGCCGGGTGAAGACCGGCCCGTGATCATGGCCGGGTTTTCGCAGCTCACCGGCAGCGAGGATGCCCTGCTGCACAGGCTGTGGCAGGCTGGCGGCCAGATATGCCTGCACACCGACCCCGCGCTGGCCCAGGGGACAGCCCCGCACTGGGCTTGCGAATCACAGGCCGCATGGCTGCGCCGGTGGAAGGCCAGCGCGCGCCTGGCAGTGGAACCCACATCGGAAGAAGCAGCGCACAAGCCCAAAATATCTTTTTTTGCTGGCTACGACGGGCATTCACAACTTAAAGCATTGCATGAAGAATTAATGGCGGCCCCCGCCGCAGATTCCGCCATGTCCGCGCCCGGCGGGCTTTCTACCGCAGTGGTGCTCACAGACAGCGCAGTGCTCATGCCCGTTTTGCACCATCTGCCCAACAAGGATGTCAACGTATCCATGGGTTACCCGCTGGAGCGTTCGCCCCTCAACCGCCTGCTCGAAGCCCTGCTGCAATTGCAGGAAGGCAGGACTGAAGATGGCCGGTATTACTGGCGCAGTCTGCTCCAGTGCCTGCGCCATCCCTACCTGAATCTGCTGCGGGTGGATGATGGTGGATCGCCCCTGTATCTGCGCGACGTGCTGCGCCGTGTGGTGGCAGAGCTTCGCAAGGGCGCGCGCTTTGTGGATCTGAATGCGGCAGTGCAACAGTTTACGGCTGGCGTGCCTGCGGCGCTGAAACAACTGTTTGAATCGGTTGTGGATGTTCTGATCCATCAGCTTGGGCAGGCCGAAACCACAGAGGCCGTGGCCCTGTGCCTGCAAAACATCTGTGATTTTTTACTGTGCAACGGCGGCGACATGTGGCGGCATTTTCCGCTGGATGCCGAGGCCATGTACCGGCTTGCCCGCCATGCGGCCCCGGTGTTGCGGCAAAACTGCCTTGCGCAGACGCCCTTTGGCAAACATGTGCTTTACGGCATTGTGCGCCAGGTACTGCAACAGGAACGCGTACCCTTTGAAGCAGAGCCGCTGGCAGGCTTGCAGGTGCTTGGCATGCTTGAAACGCGCATGCTCCACTTTGACCGCGTGCTCATCGTGGACGCCACAGACGACAAGCTGCCCGGTAACCCGGCGCAAGACCCGCTGTTGCCCGATTCGCTCCGCCAGGTGCTTGGCCTGCCCGATGCCCGCAGACGCGAGCGTGCCACGGCGCACACACTCTACCGGTTGTGCGCTGGCGCGCGTGAAGTGCGTTTTTTCTGGCAGGAGGGCATCAGCCGCTCTGCCCTGTTTGACGGCAAAAAAAGCCGTAGCCGTTTTGTGGAACAGCTGCTGTGGGAAGAAGAACAGCGCCGTGGCCACCTGATCACCCCCGGTGAGGAGCCGCTGGGCATTGCCCGCTGTGTGGTGCGCAGTGCGCCTGCCGCCCCTAAAAGTCTGCCCCGCACCCCGGCCCTGCATGCGGCAATGCTGGCCCTGCTGCAAAAAAAGCTTTCGCCAACGCGGCTCGACGTGTACCAGCAGTGCCCGCTGCGCTTTGCCTGGCAGTACCTTTGCGGGCTGCAATCGCCGCAGGAGGTCAACGAGGGTGATGATCCAGCAGCCGTGGGTACGTGCATCCACGATACCCTGCGGGCCATGTACACACCCTACATAGGCAAAGAGGTGCAACTGGGCGACATCAGCAAGGCGACCATGCTTGCGTGCTTTTACGAAGAACTGGAAAAAGCCGATCTGCGCCGCAGCCTGCCGCCCGACAGCTGCCTCATGCTGGAAGAAGCCACCCCTGTGCGCTTGCAGCGTTTTCTTGATAACCAGCCAGAATCAACCAAGATTCTGGCTCTGGAAGATCCGCTGGACGCAACACTCTCGCTGGCGGGCGGCGAATACTTCTTTACCGGCATTATGGACCGCATTGACGAGCGCGATGGCTTTGTACACATTCTCGACTATAAAACGGGCAGCCTTAAAAAGCACGATGGCAGCCTGTGGGGCGATATTCCTTTTTTCCGGCGGGTTGAAAATCTGTTTACGGCCCTGCGCATGGCCCAGGGCGCAGCTGGTTTGGCCAGCGCCCCCCAGCCGGCAGCGATCGACAGTCAGCTTGTTGAAGACATGGAAACCCTGTTTGAAGAAATGCGCCCCCGGCTGCCCAGCCTGCAACTGCCCTGTTATGTGAGCATGGCGGCGGGCAGCAAGTATGGCTCGGTGGGCGACGCCGCCCTGGTTGAACTGCGGGATGCCGGTCGGGAATATCCCCTGTTTGGCGGGCTCGTGGGCGATGACCTTGACGATGCCATTGCTTATTGCCATGCGGCGCTTTCGCTCGTGCTGCTGCACATGAACCACGCACCCGCCTTTGTGGCGCGGCCAGACCAACATTGCGACTGGTGTCCTTATACTTCGCTATGCGCAGGGTAATGGGCCGAAATGAATATATTAAACAAGGCTGTTGCGTCTTGTGGCATTACCAGCTATGCTTCCTGCCAAACACAGGTATGCCCCTTAAATCACATGGTTCAACCGGCATGCCTCTTACGGACAGGACGGAGGTCTTGCAATGTCTCTTCCCGAACTCAAGATAGGTAATCTCACGGCCAAAATTCCCGTGGTACAGGGCGGCATGGGCGTGGGTATTTCTCTTTCCGGCTTGGCGTCGGCTGTTGCCAATCAGGGCGGCATCGGCGTTATCGCCGGGGCCATGATAGGCATGAGAGAGCCTGACGTGGCCAAGGATCCCCTTACCGCCAATCTGCGCGCACTGCGCAATGAAATACTCAAAGCCCGCGAACTCAGCAACGGTATCATCGGCGTCAATCTTATGGTTGCGCTTACCACCTTCAGCCAGATGGTGCGCACTGCCATTGAAAGCAAGGCCGACATCATTTTTTCTGGCGCTGGCCTTCCTCTCGACATGCCGCATCATCTGCTGCAACTGTGCGAAGAAAAGAAGGAAGAATTTAAAACCAAGCTGGTTCCCATTGTTTCTTCTGCCAGAGCCGCCACGGTAATCGCCAAAAAATGGGCATCGCGCTTTGGCTACACGCCCGATGCCTTTGTGGTCGAAGGCCCCAAGGCTGGCGGCCACCTAGGCTTTAAGGCCGAAGAGCTGCAAGACCCCAACCACTCGCTTGAAACCCTGGTTCCGCAAGTGGTTGATGCCGCCAAGGCCATGGAAGACAAGTGTGGTCGCGCCGTGCCTGTTATTGCCGCTGGTGGCGTGTACACCGGCGCCGATATCATGAAGTTTCTGGAACTGGGCGCTTCGGGCGTGCAGATGGGAACCCGCTTTGTGGCCACCCACGAATGCGATGCCGACGACCGCTTCAAGCAGAGCTACCTTTCGGCGCGTGATGAAGACATCACCATTATCAAAAGCCCGGTGGGCATGCCTGGACGCGCCCTTGGCAACGAATTCATCACCGCCTCGCGCGAAGGCAAGAAAAAGCCTTTCAAGTGCGTGTTCCACTGCGTACACACCTGCGAGCAGGAAAAAACGCCCTATTGCATCGCCCAGGCGCTTATCAATGCCATGAAGGGCAACCTGGAACGGGGCTTTGCCTTTTGCGGGGCCAACGTGGCCCGCGTGAACAAGATCATCTCTGTACACGAGCTGATGGACAGCCTGCAAAAAGAGTTTGATGAAGCCATGGTTTCGTTGAGCAAGAGCGTGCAGCAGATGCAGAGCAGGCTGAACCTGAACTCCAAGTAAGCTGCTCCTCTTCCGTAACTGTAGAAGCCGGGTCTGGATTTTCCAGGCCCGGCTTTTTGTGTGGTTGAGAATTCAAGATTAGCCGTACTATTTTGCAGCCATGAGGGCCGCGCAATCGGGGCAACGTTTGCAAAGGTCGTGCGCATTGGCGGCGGTATTGATGATCGCGCGGCCAGAATAGCCAGCTGCAAGCGCGGTACACTCCTGTGCATCAATGGGGGAGCTGTGCTTGAATCCCCTGCGGGTCATCTCACCGACCAGTTCTTCGTGTCTGGCAAAAAGTTGCGAAGGATCAACCAGCCCGCCGGTAAGAAAACCCTCAATGTTTTTTGCACGCCGCAAACTGCCCAGCAGCATATGCAGTTCAACGTGCTCACCCAACAGATGTTTGCGGCACATGCCCGCCGGGGGCAACATCCACATGCGCATGGCTTTCTTCCCGTATTTGAATGAAGGCAATGTTTGTCGGACAAAAAAGGGGCTTCGCAACCCTACCCTGCGGTGCTCAACTGTTCGTGAACACCTGGGGGCAGAATAACACGTGGCCGTTGGCCGGGCAAATTGAAAGGCCCGAATCCGAAGATCCGGGCCTTGAGTAATCAGCGGGGTTCGACCAGCTAAACTAGTCGTTGACCGTGCGGGAGTATTCGAGGGCCTTGGCCTGTTCCTCGAAGTTCTGGAAACCAGAGTGATGCAGGGCATCCTCCACCGTTTCGTCCCAGTTCCAGGTGGCGTAGATCACAGGCTTGTGGAAGGTGGAACGGAAGCTCTGGAGTTCGGAACGGTAGAAACCTTCCTTGGGCGTGTCGAGGTGCTCGCGGAACTGCTCGTGCCGACGCTGCAACTCGCCTTCGTACCATTCCTGAATATCCTGGGGTTCCTTGTACTTCTTGAGGATATGACCGTAACCGGTTTTTTCCATCAGGTCGGCAAGGCGCTTGTGGTGCTGTGCGGCAAGCCATTTGCCAAGATCAGAGGCAGAATGGCTCTCCGCTTCCACGGCGGCGATGTCGAACACAGTCTGGTAGTACGTGTCGGGCACAACCGAGGCGGAGGTGATGCCGGCAATGGCCACCAGACCGCGCAGGATAATGCTGTTGGATACGCCCTGACCGCAGAAACCAACCTTTTTGGCGTACTTCTGACCAGTAAAGATACTGACCAGAATGGCCCACACAACTGCCGGATCTTCTTCGTCGTAGATGTGCGACAAACGCGCGTTGTCGCGGTCGGTTGCCAGCACCATCTGGGTCATGTCGTTGGAGCCGATGGAGAAACCATCGAATTCCGTAATGAACTGCTTGGCCAGAATGGCGTTGGAAGGCAGCTCGGACATGAGGATGATCTTCAGGCCGTCCTGACCGCTCTTGAGCTTGTGAACCTGCTCAAGGTAGCTGCGCATGGAGCGGGCTTCTTCCAGGGTGCGCACAAAGGGCAGCATCATGCGCAGATTGGAGCCGCCGTAAACACCGCGTGCCAGCTTGAAGGCTTCAATTTCCCAGTCGTGGATATTGCGCGAAACGCCGCGATAGCCAAGCATGGGGTTGTCTTCCATATGTTCAAAGAGGCTGCCGCCAAGCAGATTGCGGTATTCGTTGCTCTTGAAGTCGGTGGTGCGGTAGGTGATGGGCTTGCCGTAGAAGGCCATGGCAAAGAGCGCAAGGTTCTGGGCCAGGGTCTGGACGTAGTGTTCCTTACCGGTACGGAAACCACGGGCCTTGATCATGCCCCGGATTTTGTCCGTAAGGTTGCGCAGGTCGTCCATTTCTTTTTTCAGACCAGAACGCAGGCTCACTTCTTCACGCAGGCGGTTGATATTCTCAAGCAGCTTGGTGACAGCGGGCAGCTCGCGGATGCGGCGTACCTGTTCATCAACGCAGGCTTCAATTTCAGCCGCACGCTTGCCAGCTTCGGGGTCAGCCGAGTTCAGCAGGGCCAGGGCGTCGTCGTAGCCCATGATGATGCGCACATGGTCGGCCAGATCATTGGAGGTCTTGAGCACTTCAATACGGCGCGAGGCCATTTCAAGGTGCTGGTCGATCTTGTGATCAAGCTCGCGCATTTTACGGTGCTGCAACAGCACGTCTTCTGCATTGAGGCTTTTGCTTGATTCTGCAAAGGCTTCAACTTCGGCAGCAAGGCCCGTAACTTCACCCACGTATTCACGCAGATTGAAGTTGAACACAATAAGACCGGCGGCCATCTGCTCGCGCAGTACCTTGGAAAGGCGGTCTTCAAGCTCTTTAAGCTTGTTGTGAACCACATTTTCCAGTTCGCCGCTGTCAAAGGCCTCAAGAGCCTGCGGATGAATGCTGATGTTGCCCAGCATGAATTCCGCACGCAGCAGACCCACCTCAAACTGCGCAAAGTTGCGCAGCCGCGAGAGGAACAGCGCCTGGCCCACGTCGGCCAGCACAAGGCCCACCTTGGTTTTGGTGGCAGGCAGCTTGGAGAGGTCCATTTCGCCGCCCACAAGGTGCAGGGGCAAAAGGCCGCGATATATTTTACCGCGCGTACCGTCAACGGTCACTTCCGCACCGTCGAGCGCACGCAGCACATCAAGACGCTGAATACCAATAACCGCAGCAATACCAAGCTCGCGCGAGGTAATGGCGGCGTGGCTGGTGTCACCGCCCACGTCGGCCATAATGGCCGAGGCCACACGCATGCCGGGAACCATGTCCGGGTCGGTGCGTTCGGCTGCCAGCACGTCGCCCTTGGCGATCTTGTTTAGTTCAAGGGCAGAGCGCAAAAAACGCACCGTACCCTGACCAGCACCACGCGAAGCGCCGTTGCCTTCAATCAGAACTTCTGCTTCGGCTGCGGCCTTGGCGTCCACCTCGCGGCGGCGCATGAAGATGGTGTGCGGGTGAAGTTCAAGGTCGTCGTTCCAGCGGGTTTCGGGCCGCGCCTGCACGAACCAGAGCTTGTCGTTGGCGTCGATGCAGAATTCCGTATCCATGATGATGCCGCCGTAAGCCTTGCTTACAGCACGCACCCCCTGGGCAACGCGTTCGGCCTGGCTGAGCGAAAGCGCCCAGCGCAGAGCCTCAAGCTCCGAAACTTCAACCTCGCGGGTTCCGCCCCGTTCGTCATAGACGATCTTCATGTCCTTGCAGCCCATCTGACGGATGACAACTTCGCCACCGTCGTCGCGCTGGAAGACATACAGCTTGTCGGGGGTAACCTTGCCGCCCACCACTGCCTCGCCGAGGCCGTAGCTGGCGTCGATGCTGACCAGCTCGCGGCGGTCAGTACCACGGCAGCCCGTGGCGGTATCAGCCGAGAAGGCCGTACCCGATATGACAGGGTTGATCATCTGCATCATGCAGACAGAAAGCGAGGTGTGCTCAATGGCCCACTCAAGCTTGGCGTTTTCTGCAATGCTCTCATCGCCGGTTTCTTCGGCCTTGGCCAGCGCATCGAGGATGGCCTCGCGGCGGTAGGTCATGGAACGCAGATTGTATGCAGAGGAGCAGTCCCAGTGGTAGGCTTCCACAACCCTGTCTTCGCCCACCATATTAAGGTAGGTATCCTGAAGACCGGCAAAAGCCTTTTTACGCGAGTCTTCGCCCGCAGCAGAAGAACGCACGGCCACGGGGGTCATGTCGTCTTCATTTTCGCGGCAGATGGCGCGGTACGCACCGCGCACAGCCTCGGCCACCTCTTGGGGAACCTCAACCGACAAAATGGCGGCCTGCACCATAACCGAGCGCTTGCGCAACTGGTCGATACCCTCTGGCGAGGTGGCGAAGCCTTCTACTATATTGTTTATAAAGGTGCGCAGCTTTGTGTGCGACTGCTCACCCTCCGCCAGCGCGGCCTGCTGAATCTGCTTGCCAAGCTGACGAACGAACTTCTGCAAGAAGTCCGGATCCTGGTTGATTTCCGGGTCGTTCCAGTCAATGCGCCCGTATTCACGGTCTACGACGCTACGAACCACCCGCCCGTTGACCTTTGTTTCATCAAGCAGATGATGAAAGGCAATGGACGAAATGGCGCGGAAATGGGGCGCCTGAATGCCCTGAATCTGGCTGATCAGAGCAGTGTTGTAGTTCTTACCACCAACAAGCAACTCCGCTTCGGGACCAATCTGCACAATTTCGGCACCGTCGAGCACCAATTTTTTGTGAACTGCCTCAGGCGCGTTGACCTTGGGTTTGTTCTGCGCAGGTTTGGCGGCGGGACTCTTAGACATGTCTTCCTCCGGTTTGGGAAACAGAAGCTTTACGACCTTGGAAATTGTATATCGCCATGAAGGAACTGTCCACAAATTCCAGCACAGTGCGTGCTAATTAGCTAACGCGTGCTCCACAGTAGGGACAGAAGGCAATGTTATCCATAGGAATGGGCTGGCCGCAGGCCTCGTTGCCGCACACACGCGGTACAGGCCCCAGCTCAACAATAAGCTCACCTTCTCTGACCGAAACCATTTGCTTGTTTTCTTTGAAATCAGCGGTTTTGAGCACGCGTTTTACCATGCCGTCCACAGGGGCCAGCACGGCTTTTTCCTGCTTCATGATGGACACGTTAAAGAGCTCTTCGCCCGCCTTGACCACATCGCCGGGGTGTACATACATGACCCACAAATCGCCATTGCTGGGCGCAGCCACATGCATCTTGTTGGCCGGATCAGCCATGAGCGTGCTTTTTGCGCCATTGCCCGAGGGCTGGCGAACCTGAACCTCACAGCTCATGAATTCAGAATCGAGCACATAGCGGCAAATGGAGATGCCCGCATCGTTGGGGTTGGAGATGCTGAGCAGCAACAGGTGGTGGGGCTTGCCGCTGCTGTCGTTAAAGTACAGGTCCTGCCCCACTTTCAGGCCTTCAAACCACACGTGCAGGGGCAGATTGTTGGGGTCGCCAAACTTTGCCTTGAACTGAATGGTTTTGAGCGCATCAGCCGGGTGGTTGAGGTAAAGCACGAACTCTTCGTCGTTGGGCTTGCGCTTGAGTATTTCGGCGCAGGCCTTTTCCTCGGCGGCAAGATTGACCTCTGCCAGCGATTCGAGGGGCGAATCTTCGGTGCGGGCCGCCATGGCGCCCTTCCAGTCAGAGCCAAAGGCGCTCTGGTAAACCCAGTCGGCGGGAAAACCGAGCGGCAGCTTGCCAAACTTGCCTTGCAGCAGATTGCGGAAGGCGTCGTTGCAATCCTGATAGATGTTCAGGCGCGCGCGGCGCATCTCGTCGGTAAGTTCGGCTTCGGGGGTGCGGGTAACCTGACCCAGCACTTCAAGCAGATAGCGCACTTCGTCTTCGCCGCCCCGCTTCCACGCGCCGGTAACAGCCAAAAAGGCCGTGTTCCAGGTGATCTGCGAACCGGGGGTTACGTCGTGATAGCGCACGATCTGGCGCGTGCCTTCGAGGAACTTGAGCATGTAGGGCAACAGGTGAATGTAGCCCTGCTTCATGGCTCCTTCCTGCGAAGAAGAAGTGGCCCCGCCAGGCATGCCGTGACGCGTCACGTCATAGTCTATGCCCTGGAAGTACGGCGCGCAGTAGCGGTCGTAATAAGGCATGATCTGCTTGCAGACAAAGTTTGCATCGCGGATGGCGTTTTTATCGAGGCTGCACTTGAGGCCCAGCTCGTCTTCAATATAGGCCATGGTGGCAAGCACGTCGCCCTGGCCGTAAGAACGCACCGCAGAGCCCAGGCCCACGTCGATGATGTGCGCGCCAGCCTTGGCGGCAGCACCGCACGAGGGCACGAACAGGCCATCGGTGTAATGCCTGTGGTAGTGCAGCACCAGCTCCGGCCAGGCTTTGCGCAGGGCCTTGACCAGTTCGTCCATAAAGCGCGGCGGGCAAACGCCTGCCATGTCCTTGAGGCCCAGAATGATGTTGCGCGAGGCTTCCTTGGGGGTTGCACCCATGATGTCGCCCACCATGCGCAGCATGGCTTCGGTAACACCCAGATAGTGCGGCACGTCAAAGCCCTTGGCCCACGACATGGAAATGGCGGGCTGGAAGATAACGTCCTTGCGGCTCATCACCACTTCGGCAATGGGGCGCATGTTTTCCACATGGTTCAAAAAGTCGAAACAACGCACAACCTGATAGTGGTCGCAGATCATCTCGCCGGTTTTGAGCATGAGGTTACGCGGCTGGGGCGTGTACCCAAGCACGTTGGTAGAGCGCACCAGCAGCTGCTTGAGCGTTTTGGGCGCAAAACGGTTCCATTCCCTGGCTTCGGTGAAGGGGTAGGTCATGTTGGCCAGCATGGCCACATGAAAGTGCGCCCCACCGCCGTTTTCAAGCGAGAAAAATCCCGCATTGTCAAGGTAGGGGCCCATGAGCCTGTCTTCGGCAAGGCGCAGCCTGTTGCCAGAGTTGGACTGCGTGAAATCGCGCGTGGTGGTATCGGAAAAATGCACCATGCCCGAATCGCGGATGTAATCAAGCGTAGCCATGCGGTCGCCCTGCGGGTACGGCGAGGGCTGACGGCGTGCAGCCGTGGTTATGGGCGGCAACACCGGCTCAAAGGGGCCAAGACATGGCGTGCTGCTTGAACGGTATTCACCAAGCTGCACATAGGGGTTAAAGCCCTTGGCCGAAATTTCGGCCACCAGCTTGGCAAGGCGCTCGCCTTCAGGCGCAAGATCTGTGTAGATCATGAGCTCTGGATGCGTGGCGATGAAGTTGGTATTGATGTCGCCCTGCTTGAACAGCGGGTGCTTGATCACCTGACGGAAGAAAGGAATGGTGGTTTTGATGCCGCCAATCACGTATTCGCTCAGCGCACGTTCTGTGATGCCGAGTATCTTTTCCCAGTCGGTGGCATACGAAATGAGCAGTGCGCCCGCCGAGTCGTAGTTGGCAGGAAACTCGTAACCGGCGCTGATATTGGAATCAAGGCGCACGCCAGGGCCGCCGGGCGACACATAGCGCGAAATGAGACCAGAATTGGGAGCAAAGTTATCCTGCGGGTTTTCGCAGTTGATGCGCACCTGCATGGCCCAGTAAGAAGGCCGCTGGCTTTCCTCGCGGTAGCGCAGTTCCGCGCCAAAGGCCACGGCAATCTGCTCTTCCACAAGGTCGATGCCGTAGCGGCATTCGGTAATGCCGTGCTCGACCTGCAAACGGGTATTTACTTCAATAAGATAGGGCGTTCCATCGGGGGTAACGAGGAATTCGACCGTGGCAAGCGAATGGTAGCCCACGGCGCGCACAAGGCGGCGTGAATAATCCTTGAGCCTGTCGCGCAGGTTCTTGGTCATACCCGGCCAGGGCGAAGGCGTGATTTCAATGAGTTTCTGGTGGTTGCGCTGCACGGTGCAATCGCGTTCGTCAAAGGCGAACACGTTGCCGTACATGTCGGCAATGACCTGAATTTCAATGTGGCGCACGCCATCAAGGAATTTTTCAACAAACAGGCGCGGGTTGCCAAACGAGGCCTGGGCCATGGTAGAGGCCTTGAAAAAGGCATCTTCCAGATCGGCTTCGTTGTGAATGGCAAAAATGCCGCGTCCGCCGCCGCCGCCCTCTGCCTTGAGCATGATGGGCAGCCCGATTTCGCTGATAAGCTTGCGGGCGGTGGGAATATCCACGGCTCCTTCAGAGCCGGGCACAACAGGAATGCCTAACTTGCGGGCCACTTCACGAGCCTGAACCTTGTTGCCCAACAGGTTCATGGCCTCGGCGGTTGCGCCGATAAAGGTAATGCCCGCCTCTTTGCAGCGCTGCGGAAAGCGCGTGTCCTCGGAAGCAAACCCCCAGCCGGGGTGAATGCCGACTACGCCACGTTGTTTGGCCTTGTCGATAATGCGGTCAATATCCAGATACGCACGGGGGTCTGTACCCAGCAGCATCAGTTCCTGCGCCGTAGAGGCCGCAGGGGCCGTTTTGTCCACATCAGTCGCAGTCATTGCCGCCACCGCGTCAAAACGTTCGCGGATCGAGCGACAAATACGACGGGCCGGAATACCACGGTTAGCAACCAGTATAACCTTGCCCTTCAAAAAATCCTGTACTTCCGAGAATGTCTTGTTGGCCATGCCTTTCAGCCCTTTTCAACCGGTACATTTCTGCCTACGCACCAGCGTTAGACGGCGAAAACACGCACACGTGCTTCGCATTGGGCGGCGATGCCCCCATGCCTAACCTGCCAAAATGAGCGTGATCCCGCATCATTTTTGCGCAGGGCTCAGCCGGAGACTACCGCAAATGAATTCCTCAAGCCGTCCGTTGATGTTAAGACACAGGCCGCCTGACGTTCCTAAGCCCGCCAGCCAGCCGCGCACGATATGGTCATCGTCACGCAGCTCCACGTTCTCGCCGCGCCAGAGCAAGAGAGACTCCGCGCGTGATCTCCACCCCTCAGGAAAAGAGTGGCAGCCAATATATGCTGAAAACATGCGCTTTACAAGGGTTTGCCACAGCGCTTCAGCCGTATAATGCACAATTGAGATCGATTTATGCAGATTTTCAAGGCAGGTTGCCTCCAGGGCGGCATCCGCACGCATCTGTTCTGCGGGTGGAGCCCAGCAAACATTAATGCCTATGCCCGCCAGCAGCACCCCACCCCGTTCTTCAAGCAAAATACCCGCCACCTTTTGCGGCTGGCTGCCCGCCCCGCACACCACAAGGTCATTGGGCCACTTAAGCCGCACCTGCCAGCCTTCCTGCGCCAGCGCCCCGGCCAGCAGCATGCCCACAGCTGGCGCTGCCGCAGTGCTGTCAAAAGGGGCGCAGAGCGGCAGGCGCAGGGCCGCATACAGATTGCCCACGGGCGAATGCCATTGGCGCCTGAGCTGGCCGCGTCCGGCTGTCTGGCTGTACACCTGCACGCTGTCCCACGGTTCAAGCCAACCCCTGGCGGCCAGGTTTGCAGCTGTATCCAGGCACGAGCCTACCTGACCGAAACGCCAGATACGCGGAACAAAATTTTCGTCAGCTCCAGCGGCAGTGCTTCCCTCGGGCTGGTGGCTGTGGCATACTACTGGCATGGAACTTTACCTCGTTGGCGGCGCGGTGCGCGACCTCTTGCTTGGGCGCAAGCCCACAGAATTTGATTTTGCCTTTGACGGAAGCATGGCCGATTTTCTGGCTGCACACCCCGATGCCGTGTGCGTGGGCAAAAGCGTGAATGTCTGCCTGTGGCACGGGCGCGAGTGCATGCCCCTGCGCGGTGGAACCCTTGCCTCAGACTTTGAGGCGCGCGACCTCACCATCAATGCCATGGCGCTCGACAGCGCCGGGCGGCTGCACATGCACCCGCAAGCGCTGGAAGATCTGCGCGGCAGCCTTTTGCGCCCAGCATCGCCCACTGCCTTTGCCGACGACCCCACCAGAATTTTCAGGCTGGCACGCTTTGCCGCGCGCTGGCCCCAATGGCGCATCGACCGCGAGGCATTTGTACAGATGCGTGCCGCAACGCCCGCACAACTGGCAGCCCTGCCCGCCGAAAGGGTCGCGCGTGAAATGCTCAAGGCTCTGGCAGCACCGCGCCCTGCGCGGTTTTTTCGGGTGCTGGCCCAGGGGGGCTGCCTGCTGCCCTGGTTTGAAGAACACGAGCGCGCACGGCACATTCCCGCTGGCCCCCGGCAGTGGCATGCAAACAGCGTGCTGGGGCACAGCCTGCGGCTTATGGATGAACTGGCAGGTGATGCCATGGCCGTATGGATGGCCCTTTGCCACGACATCGGAAAAATCGGTACAGACCCTGCCCTGCTGCCGCACCACTACGGGCACGAGGCCCGTGGTGTGCCGCTTGCCCTTGAGCTGGCAAAGCGCCTGCGGCTGCCGGCAGTGTATGCAAGGGCTGGGGCACTTGCGGCAGAAGAACACATGAAGGCGGGCATGTTCGCCACACTGCGAGCGGGTACGCGCCGCGATCTGCTCTGGCGGGTGAACCAGCTTGGACTTTCGCAGCCTTTCTGGAAGCTGGCAGATGCCGACAGCGGTTCGCCCATAAGTGAGTTGGCCTACCCAAGCCTTGAGGCCATTACCGCCGTGCGGCTGCCGCAAGAATGGCACAACCGGGGTGAGGAGTCGGCCCGAAAGCTGCGAGAAATGCAGTGCATGGCCCTGGCGGCTCTGCGCAAAATTCAGGCTGCCTGACTACCCTGCTCGGCTTCAGCCCACAGCTTCCATGGCGGCATCCATAAAAATCTGGCTTGCCATATCCATCTGTTCCCCATGATCAAGCCCGCACAAATGGGCCATGCCGTGCGCCAGCAGGCGCAAAGCATGTTCTGCGTAATCCTGCCCGTACAGCAGGCACTCCCTGCGCAGTGTGTCCAGCGAAAATAAAAGAGTGCCGGGGCTGTCGCTACCGCCGGGAAAAGAAAGGACATTCGTTGGGCCCGTGCAGCCAAGGCAACGCCTGTTTGCCACGCCAATGGCCGCATCGTCCACCAGATGCAGCTCTACAGCCGGAGGCGTACAGGGAACATGAGCCTTGCCGCAGGCCGCAAGCATGGCAGACAGTGCCGCGCCGAGCTCGCGCCTGTCGAGTGGCAACAGCCATGCGGCAGCAGAATAACGGACAAAGATTTTAATGGCTTCCGGTGGCTGGGCCTTGGGGCTTGCCTGCATGGGGCTATGCCTGCCCCTTGCCTTCAGGATGCAAAACCACAGCCGAAACCGCGCCGGGTTTGGCACTGGCCATACCACCGGGCAGAGATTTAATTGCCGACGACTGCTCGGCTGTTGGCATGTCTGCGGGCATGTCATGTGGCATATCTGCGGGCATATTGGCGGGCGCGCCTGCGGATTTTTCTGAAGGCAGCTGCTCAGCCCCCGTTTTATCTGTTGCAGATGCGTCTGGCCTTGTTGCACCCGACACTGATTTGTCATTGCCCAGTTTTTCAGCGCAAGATTTTTCCCCGCATGTTTTGCCCTGTCCCGAAGGCGTGAGCACCGTGGCTCCATGAGCAGAGGCCGCCGCCGTGCCGTTGCCATTTTTGCTGTTGGTCTTTCCTTCGGCTTTGGCGGCATCAATGCGTGCATCGGGATACGCTATGCGCTGGTGGAAAATACCGGTAAGAATACGCTGGAAATTCTCACTCAGGAAATGCAGATCCTTGAAAGTCAACTCGGATTCGTCCAGCTGGCCTTCTGAAAAAATGCCCTTGATGATGGTATCAATGTGCGTCTTGATGCGCGCGGGCGTGGGATCGCTGAGCGTGCGGCTTGATGCCTCTACCGAGTCAGCCAGCATGAGGATGGCGGCTTCCTTGGTTTGCGGGCGCGGGCCAAGATAGCTGAAGTCAGATTCACGCGGCTTTTCACCCTGGTTCAGGGCCTTCTGATAGAAATAACGGATAAGCCGTGTGCCGTGGTGCTGGCTGATGATATCGGCAATATCCTGTCCAAGCTTGTAGCGTTCGGCCAGCTCTGTGCCCTTTTTGACGTGCGAGAGCAGAATGAGCGCGCTCATGGAGGGGGCCAGCTTGTCGTGCTTGTTGGGGCCGCCAAACTGGTTTTCAATAAAGTATTCGGGGTACGAAAGCTTGCCAACGTCGTGGTACAGGGCCGCAACCTTGCACAGCAGGCTGTTGGCGCCAATGGCCTTGGCTCCGGCCTCTACCATGTTGGCGACCACAAGCGAGTGGTGATACGTGCCGGGCACGGTAACCATAAGCTCCTGCATGAGCGGCTGCTCAAGGCTCATGAGCTCCATGAGGCGGAAACGCGTGCTGTAGCCAAACGAAATTTCAAGCACAGGGCTAACGGCAAACAGCAAAATGAGCGAAAGTACACTGTTGACGAGCACGGCCAGCAGTTGCATGGGCATGACACCCGGCGCACTGTGGGCAAGCAGGGTTGCGCCAAACCAGATGATGGATTGCCCGATGGTGAGAGGTACAATACTCCACACCACGTCCTGGCGGCTCTGGGCATTTGTTACAAGCCATGTGGCAAGCATGCCGCCAAGAAAATGCAGCAGAAAGAGCGAAAACGGCGCCTGAAACATGAGCATGGTAAAGAATGATAGCAAGAGCGCCATGGTGCAGTAGCGCCGCGCCGCAAAAACCATGGCCACCAGCCCCACTGCCCCGGCAACGGGATATCCCACCGCCAGCGTGTTGAGAAACATGAGGCTGTCGTTGCGCATGCCCAGCACGTAAACAGCCTTCGCCCCAATGCTGAAAAGCAGCAAAAGCAGCGAGATAAGCAGCATATCCTTGCAGCGCAGGGGCGTGCCTGGCTTGCCGCTGGGGGCCACAAAAAAACCGATGGAGAGCACCAGCGAGCACAAAAAAGCCCCGGCGGCAATATCCCAGCGCATGGGATCAGAGGCAGATTTGTAGAGCGTTTGCAGTTTGATCTGCTGTTCACGGCTTACACGCTCGCCCTTGCGCAAAACAATTTCGCCCTTCTGTATCTGATAGTACACGGGTTCAACCATGGACATGACGGCATTGCTGCGCTTTTGGGTCGATTCCCTGTTCAGCGTAAGCGACGAGGGCATGGTTGCAGAAAGCAGAATGTTGATGGCGCGCCGCGATTGCGGATTGAGTGTGGCAACCTGACGTATCTGGGCAGAAATTTCTGCAAGGTACGACTGCACATCGGGCAGATTCGCCACGTCTGGGCGCAGCATTTCGGTGCTGGTGTCGAGATTGCGCACAATAACGCCCGAACGCTCAACCCTTGCAGAGCGTATATCACCCACCAGGCCTTCGGACATGTGGTCGCGTATCTGGGGCAGCAGCACCTTGAGCAGATAGGTTTGCGCTTCGGGCTGGGCGAGTTCGGGCAGAATTTCATCGGCCACCGCCGGGGTCAGTTCTTCCACCAGGCGGTGTACCGGGCCATCGTGCCCGGCATGGTAATCTATACCATTGTTAAGGCTGCGCAGTATTTCGACAATACGGTTCTGAAAAGCCGTAAAGGGTTCAAGACTCAGATCATACACAGGCGGCTGCAACAGCTGCACCTGCTTGCGGCGGGCCTTGGTGGCCTGCACATCTTCAATCAGAATATCGCGGTCGGCAATGATGTCCGTTTCTGCCACCTGCCCCGCCACATATACACGCGGCACGGCCTCAAAATTGGCCCCAGCCAGCAAACCGATAAACAGCAGGGTGAGCACCAGAGCCGAGAGCCCCAGACCGCAGTGGTGCCGGGCGCGCAACATGTGGATGAGGGCCGGGATGCTAGCTGGACGATCCGCTTTTTTCTGCATTATCATAGGCGTTTACAATAGCTCCCACCAAGGGATGACGCACGACGTCAGCCTTGGAGAAGTGGTGTACGGCGATGGTTGGAACTTTGGCAAGAATATTAAGGGCATGGATGAGACCAGAACGAGGGCGCTGGCCGCCGGGCTGCATGGGCAGGTCGATCTGGGTGGTATCGCCCGTTACGACCATGCGTGAGCCAAAGCCCATGCGGGTAAGAAACATCTTCATCTGTTCCTGGGTGGTATTTTGCGCTTCATCCAGAATGATAAAGGCATCATTGAGCGTGCGCCCGCGCATGAAGGCCAGCGGCGCTACTTCAATGGATCCCACCTCAAGCATGGATGCCACCTTGGGCTGCGGCATCATGTCGTGCAGGGCATCATACAGGGGGCGCAGATAGGGATTTACCTTGTCGGCCAGATCGCCGGGTAAAAAACCCAGACGTTCGCCTGCTTCCACCGCAGGGCGCGTCAGCACTATGCGCTTGACCCTGTGCTGCTGAAACATGGAAAGCGCCATGGCCACGGCCAGATACGTTTTGCCCGTACCGGCGGGGCCCACGGCAAATACAAGCTCGTTGCGGCGCAGCAGATCAAGATAGGTGCGCTGGGCCACATTGCGGGCCGTAACCGTTTTGCGCGGGGTATTGACGAATACCGCATCCTTGAAAATTTTTTCCAGATTCAGGCCGGGGTCGGCTCGCAGCATGTCGTAGCTGCGGCTGATGTCCTGCTGGCTGAGCGTGATGCCACCGCGCAAAAGTTCGTAGAGCTGCACAAACACGTTGCACAGCAACTGACGCACGTTCATGTCGGGGCTTTCAATAAGGATACTGGCGCCACGGCTGCCTATGGAGGCCCCGCTTGCTGCGGCCAGCAGCTCAAGATGCGCATTGTGAGGGCCAAACAGCTGGTTGGCTAAGGCGGGATCGTCGAATTCGACGGTCTCAAGCATGGAGGAATGTACTGCCATAGCCGCTCTCTAGCCTATTTCAGTGTGGCTGTCCATTGGTGGATTCGGTAACTGGATAATTTTCATACCAGCAAGCTGCAAAATACCGCAGGCAGGCAAAAAAATCTGGCCTGAAATATGCATAATCATGTGAAAATGAGTGAATAAGCCTGCCACGGCACACCATGGCGGGCAAAAAATGCCGAGGAGTCATCATGAGCAGCGTATCGGGCGTCAGTACCTACACCAGCGCACTGTACCAGTGGCAGAATCAGAAGCTGAGCACATCAACCTCTGGCAGCTCTTCTTCCAGTTCCAGCAGCTCCTCCTCCAGCTCTCTTAGCCAGCTGCTTAGCGGTAAGAGCATGTCCAGCCAGCTTTCAAGCATGGTTGAACTGACAAAATACGCCATGGACGCCATGGGTCTTGATAGCGACAGCCGCGTTACGTTTAACCAGATCACCAAGTACCGCGAAAAGCTGAATACAGAATTCAACACCGCCGTAAAGGATGGGCTGTCAAAACTTGGCGTCAGTGACCCTTCAAGTGTTACATTCACTTTGGCTGCGG
Organism: Desulfovibrio sp.; assembly: GCF_041907885.1. GTDB lineage: Bacteria > Desulfobacterota > Desulfovibrionia > Desulfovibrionales > Desulfovibrionaceae > Desulfovibrio. The sequence continues at coordinate 272,678 of NZ_JAYRGM010000001.1, forward strand.
ATGGTTCAATGACCGCCACCAGCGCCAATGCCACAGATCAGGCCAATGTGCAGGCATGGCTCAAGAGCAATACCACCATTGGCAAAGACTTGCGCACTGCCATGACCGCTGCGGGCATAAGCAGCAACACAGCTGTTTCCATGACTGTTGACAGCAGCGGCAAACTCACCGCAGCCAGCAGTACCGACAGCGACAGCAAGACCGCAATCCAGGCTGTGCTTGATAATTCAAGCCTGGGCAAAACGCTGAACACCGGCATGAATAGCCTTGCCGTAAGCAGCGACGCAAAGTTTACCCTCAAGATGAATGAAGACGGCAGCGTGTCTGTTGAAAGCGCCGATGCCGCCACAAAGACAGCCGTGCAGAAATTTTTTGACAACAACCCTACCCTGGTAAAAAAGTTTGCGCAGATACAGGCCCTTTCCGGGCTGGACGACGCACGCAAATCCATGCAGATATCGCCTTCAGACATGCGCAAGCGAATCGAGGTGGAATCCATGGCCGCGTGGTGGTCTGATTCAGGCAGCACCAGCAATTCATTTGGCAATTATTCCAGTGGCAGCCTTTCCATGCTTTCTGGCCTGAATCTCAGCGTTTAGCAGCAGCGCGGCCATTTTTGCCACAAAAAACTCAGCGGAGCACCGGTATTGCCGGAAGCTCCGCTGAGTTTTTTCAGTTTGGTGGGGGGGGCTGACTACAGTTTTTTGGCCAGCAGCTCGTTCACCATGGCAGGGTTGGCCTTGCCCTTGGTGGCGCGCATGATCTGCCCCACAAAAAAGCTGATGAGCTTGGTTTTGCCGCCACGGTAGGCTTCAACCTCTGCGGGGTTGGCGGCGATAACTTCATCAACCGCAGCCTCAAGAGCTGAGGTATCAGAAATCTGCACCAGGCCTTTTTCCTTCACATAGGCTGCGGGCATGACGCCCAGTTCAAAAATATCGCCAAAAATATCGTTGGCAATCTTGGCGCTGATGGTTCCGCCGTCAACAAGGGCAACCAGCTCGGCCAGAGCCTCTGGCTTCATGGCCCAGGCGGCGGGATCAGCCGCGCTCAGCCCACGGGTGTTGCATTCGCGCAGCAGCGGGCCAAGCACAAAGTTGGCAACCTTTTTGGGGTCGGCCTTGGCAGCGGCTGCTTCAAAAAAGTCGGCCAGCCCCCTGCTCTGCACCAGCACCTCGGCCTCGGCCTCTGGCAGACCGGCCAAAGCCACAAAACGGGCAAGCCGCTGTTGGGGCAGCTCTGGCATTTCGGCACGCCAGCGGGCCATTTCTTCTTCCGAAATATCTATTGGCAAGATGTCCGGATCGGGGAAGTAGCGGTAATCGTGGGCTTCTTCCTTGCTGCGCATGGATGCGGTGGTGTTTTTGGCAGCATCGTACAGGCGGGTTTCCTGCACAACCTTGTCGCCGTCGTCCAGCACGTCCTGCTGGCGCGCAATTTCGTATTCAATGGCGCGCTGCACATTGCGGAAAGAGTTGAGGTTTTTCAGCTCGGTGCGCGTTCCAAAGGGTTCTGTGCCCACGGGGCGCAGCGAAACGTTGGCATCGCACCTGAAGCTGCCCTCTTCCATGTTGCCGTCGCACACGCCAAGATAGGTCACAATGCTGTACAGGGCCTTGAGGTAGGCCACGGCCTCGGCAGCAGAGCGCATGTCTGGCTCGGAAACAATTTCTACCAGGGGCGTGCCCGCACGGTTGAGGTCAACGTAGCTCAGATTTTCGCCCTGGGCATGAATATTCTTGCCCGCGTCATTTTCCATATGGATGCGGGTGATGCCCACGCGCTTGATGCGTCCGTCCACATTTACTTCAAGGTGACCGTGCTCGCAGATGGGCAGCTCGAACTGCGAAATCTGGTAGCCAGCGGGCAGATCTGGATAAAAATAGTTTTTACGCGCAAAAATGGAGCGTGTATTGATGGCGCAATTGGTGGCCAGACCAACCAGGGTGGCAAAATGAACGGCCTGCCGGTTGGGCACGGGCAATGCGCCGGGCATGCCCGAGCATACTTCGCAAACATTGGCGTTGGCGGGCTGCCCGAATGTTGTGGGGCAGGAACAGAACAGTTTGGAGGCCGTGGCAAGTTGCACATGCACTTCAAGGCCAATCACGGCTTCATAGGCGGCCATAGTCACATTACTCCCTCAAGCGGGGTTCAGCCCCGTAATCGCGCGGCAAAAGCGCCGCTCTGCGCATAAGCGCCAGCAAGGGCAGCTTCAGGATGAAGCCGCACCAAACCAGACATCCGGCAGCCAGAAGCTGCCATTTTAAACGCCGGAACGTCCGTGCGGAATGCTGGCATCAAAATATTTGCCCACCCCATATTCGCTCCTGCGGAAAAACCGCTGCGGATCGGGGCCGATAATCTGCATTTCTCTGTTTTTTGCCTGTACATCCAGGGCGATGCGCATTTCCTTGGTGCAGCCGGTGGAAAAGGTGGAATCCTTGCCCGACCACTGCGGCGGAACCTTGCGGCCCAGCAGCGCAAAACTTTCCTCAATGTCTTCAACGGTCTGAAAGCGCCACACATCGATAAAACCGCTGCGCTGCACCTGTTCCCACATATACATGAGGTCATCGCCGTCCATACCTTCAATGAAGTGTTCGGCGGGGTTGATTATCAGGATATTATCCATTTTTTTCCGCAAATTGTCCACAAAGGCGCGCACAAGAGCGGTCGCTGTGCCTGTTTCGCCGGGTATGCTGCCGATTACACAGCTGTAAAACATTACAGTGCGGCCCTGAGCCCTGGCCTCGCGCATGCCTGCGATAATGGTTGCAGCCTGGGCGGCTATATCGCTTTCGCTGAATTTGTGGGCGCTTTGGGCATGGGGCCGCAGCTTGATATGAAAGCCCGTTTCATCCTGCCAGTAGCAGACCACATCTCTGGTGTACTGGTGGCTGCTGCCCATGAGCACATCGGCCACACGCCAGCCCTTGCCAAGAACAAGGTCGGCCTCCTTCCACGCCCGCGAAAATGTTACGGAAACCCTGTACAGATTGATGCGCTCGCGTGTGCCGTCGCCGATAATCACAAGCCTGTGCTCACGCAACTGGCGCAGCAGATCGTTTTTGCTCATGCGCGGCTCGTGCAGCACCGTACCGCCGCCAATCATCTGCGCTATGGAGGGGTCAAGCTCCATATCCTCCAGCGTGGGCGAATAAAAAAAGAAGCCCGATTTGACGGCAAAAATAACCTTGTGCCCCATGCGGATCAGGCTTTTGGCAACGGCCAGATCAAAAACAACGCCGCCGTCGGCATCGCACAAAAAGAGCACAGTGCTCGATTTGCCCGCGCTGGCCTCAAAATACGACCGCAGATGGGCGCAGGTTTCACGCGCCTTTTCCATGGCAAGCCGTACTGCTTCGGCATCTGGCTGTTCGTCTACCCAGGGCCGCGACATGGCCGAGAGACACAGCAGGCGCGAAAGCTCCACATAATCAAGCTTGCGCCGCACCGTGGCAATGGAATCGGCCATGACATTCTCTGGCATGGCCTCCAGATTATCGCGTACAAAGGGTTCGCCGAGCATCGCAAGCTGGCGCTTGGCAGAAATACGGCGCAACTGCCGCCAGGGATCGTCCAGCTGGTTGCCCTGGGCAAGCACAAGGTCTGTCATGCGTTTGACCAGACGCGAGGGGATCAGGGTATGCTGGGCAACATACTGGTTAAAGCGAAACCGGCAAAACTGCAAAATACGCCTGCGTTTTTCGCCTTCTGGCGTAAAAGAACGCACAAGACGCATGATGATACGCCACGAGCGGTTATACTGACGCTGCAATTCTTCTGGTACAGTAGTTTTGCACAGCATTTTAAAGGTATTATCCGAGCACGGCAGGTACACCTGATCACGCACAAGGCTTACCATAAAGGCCATTTGTTCCTGGCTTGCAACAATATCAGGGTTCATGCCGTAGGCAATATTATTGTCCATCAGCATGCTGTAAAGCCAGGCATCTACCCGTATGTTCTGACCAAGCCGAAATTCGCGCACAGAATCAATGGAAATCGCGCTGCTCATGCATTATCCCCGCTTCTGCTGCATTCAGCGCCTTGCAAGACAAAGCCGCGCGAGCGCAAACGCTCAAAAAAAGTTGTTCCCTTGCCAAGAAAATGGACTGCTTCGGGCAGGCCCGCAACCGTTATTGTGTCGCCCAGCTCAAGCTGCTGCCCTTCCTGGCCGTCAACGGTAAGAAAACAGTCGGTCGAGCCCTGCAAAATCTGAAAGGTACACTCGGTATCGCCCGGAAACACCATGGGAGAAATACTGTTGAGGAATGGGCAGATGGGCGTGATGGCAAGGGCATTCATGGAAGGATGCAAAAGAGAGCCGCCAGCAGAAACACTGTAGCCAGAGCTGCCCACCGGGGTTGCCACAATGATGCCATCGCCGCGCAGCGGCCCAAGACGTTCGCCCGCAATAAAAACATCAAAAAGCACAAGCCGCGAAAGTGAACCACGGCTCAAAACCACGTCGTTTACGGCGCAGCCCTGGGCAATCTGCTGCCCCTTGCGGGCCAGCGACCAGCTCAAGGCCATGCACGAGCGCACAGGTTCCGAGCCGGTAAGGCATTCTTCCAGCTTTTCGCGCCATTGTTCGGGCTGGGCATCGGTCAAAAATCCAATACGGCCAAAGTTTATGCCAAGCACCGGCACTTTGCGGCCCACAAGCCGCCGTGCCACGCCAAGCATTGTTCCATCACCGCCAAGAACAACAACAAAATCAATTGGTTCTGCTGCGTAAACTGGCGAGTCAACCCCAGCACTTATGATCGCCGTAACTTCATGGCCTTTTTGGCGCAGCCACAGGGCGGCCTCTTGGGCAAGGGCGGCGGCCCTGTCATGCCGGGCCTTGTAAACCAAAAGAATGTGTCGGCTTGTTGCGTTTTGCATACCTCGGCAAGTTACGTTATCAAGGCTGTTACCGCAAGCCTGTGGGCGCTTGTCAGTTGCGGGGCTTTGACATAAGTAAATAGGCTTCCATGTCACGCATCGGCACTTGTGAGCAGCATGAACGATACAGCTCTTGAAATTATTGAACGTCACGCCCACGATGGCGCACGCCTGCGCGAGGATTTTTTTTTGTCGCAGGGCGACAATCTGCGCCACATCGCGCTGCGGGCGGCGGCCTGCCTTGCGGCTGGCGGCAAGCTGCTGCTCTGCGGCAACGGCGCAAGCGCCGCGCTGGCCCAGCACATGGCTGCCGAGTTTGTGAACAGGTTTTCAATGGACAGGCCTGCCCTGCCCGCCCTGGCGCTGTCGGCCGATGCCACATCGCTCACGGCCATTGGCGGCGACCTGGACTTCAGCCAGATATTTTCGCGTCAGGTAGAAGCCCTGGGGCGACCTGGCGACTTGCTGCTGGCCATCACTGCCAGCGGCTACACCGCCAACATTACAGCCGCCCTTGAGGCGGCCAGGCGCGGCGCACTGCTTGCCGTAAGCCTGTGCAGCCCAGAGAGCGACCTGGCCCGCTGCGACATGCGCATTGAAGCGCCGCAGGCAGAGCCCGCGCTTGTACACGAGCTGCACCTTGCAGCCGGGCACATGTTATGCCGGCTGACCGACTATTATCTTTTTGAAAATGCTGTCGCGCTGACCCCCTATCTGCAAGGCCGACACACAACCGAGGTTTGACCATGCCCATCTACGAGTATTCTTGCCAAAAATGCGGACGGGATTTTGAAGAACTTGTATTTGACGAAACCCCGCCCACGTGCCCGTATTGCGGCTCCAATGACACGCAAAAGCTCATGTCGTGCTGCGCCCGGCACAAAAGCGGTGCGGAAGGCGGCGAATATGCGGCTTCAACCGGCGGTGGCGGCGGCTGTGCGGGATGTTCCGGCGGCAACTGCGCAAGCTGTGGGCATTAGGGGCAGGCATGCGTAAATCTCTCATTATCGCTACCCGTGGCAGCCAGTTGGCCCTGTGGCAGGCAGAGCACGTAAAAAGCCGCCTGCTGGCGCTTGATCCCGAACTGTCGGTTGAACTTTCCATCATCAAAACCAGGGGCGACATCATTCAGGATGTTCCGCTGGCAAAGGTGGGGGGCAAGGGTCTTTTTGTAAAAGAAATTGAAGAAGCCCTGCTTGAAAACCGCGCCGACCTTGCCGTACACAGCATCAAGGACGTGCCCATGGAACTGCCCGAAGGGCTTATTCTGGGCTGCATCCCCAAGCGTGAGGCCCCTACGGACTGTATGCTTTCGTGCCATTATGCCGATCTGGCGGCCTTGCCCCAGGGGGCCTGCGTGGGCACAAGCAGCCTGCGCCGTCAGGCACAGCTGCTGGCTCAGCGCCCTGACCTGCGCATTGAAAGCCTGCGCGGCAATGTGGACACGCGCCTGCGCAAACTGCGCGAGGGCGTGTACGATGCCATTATTCTTGCCTCGGCGGGCATGAACCGCCTGGGCCTCAGCGCGCCTTACATGCATGCCCTTGACCCGCAAACCTTTTTGCCCGCTGTGGGCCAGGGTGCCATTGGCATTGAATGCCGCGAGGACGACTACGAGCTCTTTACCCTGCTTGCCGAGATAGAAGACACCCCCACCCGCGTGTGCGTGGAAGCCGAAAGGGGCTTTCTTGCCGGGCTTGAGGGCGGTTGCCAGGTTCCCATTGCTGGCCATGCCCGGCTTGAGAATGACGAATCATTTGTTCTTGAAGGTCTGGTGGCAGAGGTGGACGGCAGCCTGATTCTGCGCGAGGCGCAGCAGGGCCATACTTCCAAGGCCCGACAGGTGGGGCTTGAACTTGCCGAAAAACTTCTTGCCAGAGGCGGCCGCGCCATTCTGGAAAAACTTTATCAACAATAACGACTAACTATGCCAACTATCGCTCCTCTGTCTGCGTCGCGCCTGCACGCCACCATTGATCCTGCCCGTATTCCCTGGGATTCGAGCAAGGATATTCCGCTGCCGCGCAATGGACGCCAGAATCCCTTTCAGCCACGGGCCATGCAGGCACTTGATCTTGCCCTGCAAATCAACACCCAGGGCTACAATGTCTATCTGTCTGGCGAGGCCGACCTTGGCCGCAGCCACATGCTGCTGAGCTATCTAGGCCCGCAGGCAAAAAAGCTGCCTACGCCCAACGACCTGGTATATGTGCACAATTTTTCCGATCCTGACAGGCCGCACCTTTTTGCCCTGCCCGCTGGCATGGGTAAAAAGTTCAAGCAAAACCTTAAGGAGCTTGTTGAGCACATCCGCGTTGAGCTGCCGCGCCGTTTTGAGGCCAGCACCTTTGTAAAGCGCCGCGCCAAGCTGGTAGACAACTTTCAGAACGCCCGCATGGGCCTGCTGCGCAAAATGAATTCTGTGGCCGTAGACAAGGGCTTTAACCTTGATATGGACGAAAGCGGCGGCCTTACCCTGCACCCGCTGGTAGAGGGCAAGCGCCTGAGCGAAGAAGAATTCGACAAGCTTGACACAAACGTGCGCCTGAGCCTCAAAAGCCAGGGCGACAACCTTGTGCAGGCCATGTCTGGCTTTATGCGCCAGCTCAACAAGGCGGAAGAAAGTTTTCAGGACGACGAACGCGGCCTGGAACGCGACGCCATGAACCAGGTACTGACCTCGTACCTCACGCCCATTGAGCAGCGCATGCTCAAGGCTTGTCAGGTCAAGGGGCTTGATGCCTACTTTGCGGAGCTGCGCGAGGATATTCTTAAAAATACCGATGCCTTTCTGCAAAGGGACGGCGGCATGGGCCCCATGGGTGATATTCACGGCGGCCCTGCGGTCGATGCCGTGCTGTACCGCTACGAGGCCAACCTGCTGGTTGACAGCAGCAGCCTTGAGGGTGCGCCCATCATTGTGGAAGACCACCCCACCGCCGTCAATCTGCTGGGCTGTGTGGAGCGCGAATCCGAAATGGGCGCGCTGGTCACAGACTTCACCCTTATCCGCGCGGGCAGCATCCACAAGGCCAACGGTGGCTTTCTGGTGCTGCACATAGAGGATCTTTTGCAGCATCCCAATGCCTGGGAAGGCCTGCTGCGCGCCCTGCGCTCAAATGTGGCGCGTATTGAAGATGCTGGCGAAGGGCCGGATACGCCCATCCGCACCAAGGGCATCAACCCCGAACCCCTGCCCCTGAATCTCAAGGTGGTGCTGGTCGGTGAAGAAGAACTTTACGAAGGCCTGCTGGTCAACGACGACCGGTTTTCCAAGCTCTTTCGCATCAAGGCCCACATGGCCGATACCACCGAGCGCAGCGCGGGTAATATTCGCGCCTATCTTGGGCATATCGCCACCATCATCAAGGAAACAGAGCTGCCCTGCTTTGACCGCTCTGCCCTGGCGTGGCTTATCGACCTTGGTTCGCATATCTGCGAGGATCAGCGCCGCCTCTCGCTGCGCTTTCCCGAACTGCGTGAACTCATGATCGAGGCCTCGGCCCTGGCCCGCATGAAAAAGCAGGATCACATCAGCGCCCCCGTGCTGGAAGAAGCCTACGCCGCACGCGTCTACCGGGCCAACCTGGTGGAAGAAATCTACATGGAAGAATATGACCGCAACATGATCAAGGTGCAGACCTCTGGTCAGGCCATTGGGCAGGTCAACGGTCTTTCTGTGACGTGGCACGGCGACTTTGAATTTGGCCTGCCCCACCGTATTTCGTGTACCGTGGGCGTGGGGCACGAGGGTATCATCGACCTTGAGCGCGAGGCCGAGCTTGGCGGGCCCATCCACACCAAGGCCATGATGATCCTTAAGAGCTATCTCACCGACCTTTTTGCCCGCAAAAAACCGCTGGTGCTTTCTGGCTCGCTCTATTTCGAGCAGAGCTATGCGGGCATCGAGGGCGACAGCGCCTCTGGTGCCGAGCTGGCAGCCCTGCTCTCGGCCATTGCCGATGTGCCGGTACGGCTTGATCTGGCCTTTACCGGCGCTGTCAGCCAGACCGGGCAGATCATGGCCGTGGGCGGCGTAACCCGCAAGATTGAAGGTTTTTACAACGTATGCGCGCGCCAGGGGCTTACCGGCACGCAGGGCGTTATCATTCCCTTTGACAACGTTGACCATCTCATGCTTGCGCCCACGGTTATCAAGGCGGTTGAAAATGGACAGTTTGCCATCTACCCCGTGCGGCGCATAGAAGAAGCCCTGAGCCTGCTGACCGGCCTTGCCATTGGCCGCAGGCTTAAAAATGGCGGCTTTACCAAGGGCAGCCTGTACGACATGGTTGACAGCAGGCTTGAACAGTTGGGTGCTTACGCGCAAAATGCCTTTAGGCGCAGCAAAAAGACCAAGGAAGGATAAAATTCCGCAACGTGCGCAGGTGCGCGTAACGCGGAAGAACAAGTTAATAACCCCACACATATCTTGACTTTATGCTCTTAATATGTAAGGGGTCAACGCAGGGAAAATCCTTATGCCTCACTCTAACCCAGCAAAAGCCGTGATGAACAAAAACAAGAAAGAAGCGTTGCTGCAGGCGGCCAAAGACCTTTTTGGCGAATGCGGGTATGTGGAAACCACCTTCAAGAAAATATCTGACAAAGCAGGCGTTGCACTTGGCTTGCTAACGCACCACTATGGCAACAAGGAAAAGCTCTTTCTTGCCTCTGGGCTTGATGTTCTTGAACGCTTTCTTGTAAGATTGCGCGCTGCCACCGCCGAAGCCACCTGTGGCTACGATGGTGTGATGCGTTTTTGCAGGGCATATCTCGATTTTTCTATCGACAAGGATTCCAACTGGCTGGTGCTTGTGCGCTGCTCACCTTACAGCGACATGAAAACCAAGACAGACCGCGATATTATGGATTCCATGTTTTCGCAGGTACACAACGAGCTTGAACGGGTTATCGCCAAGGGTGTGGAAGACGGCAGCATCCAGAAGATAGACAGCAAAAGCACCGCTCAGGTGATCATATCACTCATGGTCGGTTCAAACCGTACCCGCGTGCTTACGCCCTATGCCGTGCCCAACCTGTACGAAGACGTACTTGATTTTATTTCGCGCTCCATCAAGGCCTAGCGCCTTGCCATTGCAGACTCAAAGCCGCCGGTTGACTGACCGGCGGCTTTTTTGTTGGTGCTGCCTCAGGTATCTTTTTGTGGGCTGGTAACATTCGCTCACCGAGAAACTACAGGAATTGCTGTACCGAACAGGCAATAGGGCTTGCCGAGTAGATACGCTTTGAAGTAAATTCGAAATGTTCAGGGTACATTATGCGCGAGTGGGTAGTTGAGCCCGTGCTGTGGTTGCACGGGTTGCCGTGAGCTCTGGGCAGACATGCCATGGCGCTCGTAGACTCAACCTTTATTGAGGAGACGGTTTTTATGCAAAGGCTTGCGAGCATTCCCATGTGCCTTTTTCTTACCGCAGGACTCTTGGTCTCTGGCTGCACCAGCCAGTATGGTCCACAAAAAACCAAGGTCAACTATTATCCCCAGTGTTATCAGCCTGTTAATCAGCTGCGGCAAGACGAAAACAGCACAGGCAAAAGCACGGCTGCCGGTGCAGTGGGCGGCGCCCTGCTGGGTGCGCTTATCGGCGGCCTTGCCACGGGCAAGGCTAGCGGCGCCATTGCTGGCGCAGTGGCGGGCGGTGCTGCTGGTGCGGTTGCGGGCAACGTGTACGGCAAATCCAAGGCCAAAGAACGCGATGCCGCCTACATGCAGCAGTACAGCCAGCAGCTCGGCACCGAAGCTGCCAGCATGAACCGCTCTACGGCAGCTGCCAAGGTTGCGGCCAAGTGCTACGATGAACAGTTCAAGCTCGCCGCCAACCAGTTCAAGGCTGGCCAGATTTCGCGCATAGAATTCCAGGACAAGTACAACGAAATTCGCAGCGGCCTTGAGGAAACGGCGTTTATCCTTAACGATACCGCCACCACCATGGCCAAGAAAGATACCGAATATCAGGAGGCTTTGTCCGAGCCCTATACCACGGCCCAGGCAAAACCTGTTGTTTCCACCCCCAGCGCTGGCAAGTCCAAGAAGGGCGCAGCCGCCCAGCCCAAAGCCAAGCCCATTCCCACTGCCAGCACCAACCGCTCGCCCGAAGAAAGCAACGTGGCCACGCAGGCTGCGGAATGGAAGACCTCCCGCGAAGATCTTGAAAGCACGCGCCGCGATGTGAATTCGCGCATGTCGAGCTACGAAGAAACCGTCAATAATCTGCTTGGATAACTCTGCCGCCGCGCAGCCGCCCTGCCTTGTAGCGGTGGCTGTGCGGCATTTTACTGCGCCGCATGCCGCGCGGAGCCATACATGAACGAAAACCAACAATCCATGCCTCCCGAAACCCCGCAAACAGCTGCCGCGCCAGAAGCCGCAGCGGCGGTGAGCGTGGTTGCCCTGCCCTGGTACCGCCGTCCTCTCTTTTGGGGAATACTTCTGTTTCTGGGGCTTTTGCTGCTGGCTGGCTGGCTGTTCTGGAAAGAATGGCAGCAGGCCGAAGCCACAAAGGCATCCGTGGCCGCGCAGACAGAACAGTGGCGCGAACACAACGCAGCTCTGGAATCGTTCATGCAGCAGCTACGCGCCCTGCTTGCCAAAGATCCCTGCGAAGTAAAGCAGGGGCTTGGCCGCATTACATCGCCCGCAGGGGTGATGTGGCCGCCGTTGGCTTCGGGAGCAGACCGGTCTGATGCCGTGCCTCAGAAACCCGGTGATCTGGCCGATAAATCGGGATCCGGACGGTCAGATACGCCTCCTGCTCCTGCGCAGAACAATGCGGATGCCCAAAAGCAGATACCGCCCGTTCCTGTGCAAAAGCAGACTCCCCGCAATGTTTCTGAACTGATGGAGCAGGCAACCGTTCTGGTGCTTGCCATGAAAGAAGAAGGCCTTGCCATGGGCACGGGCTTTTTTGTGGCGCCCGGCTATGTGGTTACCAACGCCCATGTGGTGGGCGATGCCACAGAGGCGGTTGTTGTCAACAAGGCCATGGGCAGGCCGTTTGCGGCCACAGTGCGCCTAGTTGCTCACGACAATGGGCAGGATTTTGCCCTGCTGGGCGTTGACGGCACTTCGGGTATTGTGCCGCTCAAGCTGGCGCAGAGTGTGAGCCGTACCGAGCGCGTGAGCGCCTGGGGCTTTCCCGGTGCGGTGACCAACGACGACCCCAAATTTGCAGCCCTGCTCAAGGGCGATGAGGCCGCAGCCCCCGAAGTGGTGTACACCGAGGGTGTGGTGAGCGTTATTCTTGAACGTAATCCCCCGCTTATCGTGCATACCGCAACTGTTTCGCAAGGAAACAGCGGTGGGCCGCTGATCAACGAAAAGGGTGACGTGGTGGGCATCAATACTTTTATCAAACTTGATGACGCCTCGTACCGCCAGTCCAGCCTTGCCATTGTATGTTCCAGCCTGGCTGCATTTTTACGCGGGGCGGGGGTTTCCATCACCATGGCGCAGGCCAGTGAATCTGCGGGAGGCAAGCAATGAGTATCCGCATTGCCGTAAGTTTGCGCGGCCAGATGCGCGCGCTTGCCAGCCAGGGCATTTTTGCCACTGACTGCTACGAACAGCTCAAGGCCATCCTGCAACAGAAACTTGGGGCAGATCATGCCGCCCTGCTGGCCGAGCCACAGCACAATTCAGAGGGTAACAGTGTAGACTGGTATGCCGAGGGCACAGGCCCCGCCATCCCGCTGGCCGATCTTTCTGAACCCGATGCCCAGGCCCTGCGTGCCCAGGCGGGCGCTCTGGCAACAGACATTGCCAAACTTGCCAAGGAGATGACTGCCGATGCCCAGGCACGGCAGGCTCTTTCGGGTCAGCTGTTGTGCATTGCGCTGCAACACCCGGATGACGCCGATATCTGGTCTGTTGACGGCAAGCCAGTGATTATAAACTGGGGTTTTGCCCCAGGCAGCGTGGGTGCCCAGCCGCAGGATCTCACCCGCCTTGGTGGCATGCTGCCTGCTGTTCCCACCGCGCCTGTACCTGCCCCCGTTGCTGCGCCGGTTCCGGTTGTTGTTGTGCAGCGCAGCGGCTGCCTGCCCTGGCTGCTGCCCCTGCTGCTCTTGCTGCTTCTGCTTTGGCTGCTGGGCGCGGCGCTTGGGCTTTTGCCCTCGCCCCTGCCCGCAGGCTGCATGCCTGTTGACCGCAGCGCCCTTGAAGCCGAAAAACAGAAAGCCGCCGCCAACGAAGACCAGCTGGCCTTGCTGTGGCGGCAGTTGCAGGAAAAAGCCGCCCTGTGCAAGCCCGTACCCCCGCCGGTTGTGCCGCCCAAGGTTGAGCCCAAAAAAGAGGAACCCAAGAGGGAGGAACCCAAAAAAGAAGAGCCCAAGCTGCCTGACCCAGAGGTGGTGGAGCCCTTCCTTGGCGAAACACCCGTGGAACCTCCCAAGGTGGCCGAAGCCCCCAAGCTCAAGCCCAAAATGGAGCCAAAGCAGCAGCTTGTGGAAGAACCCAAGCAGCAAGAGCCGCCCAAGCCCAAGCCCAAAAAGGATGACAAGCTTTCCATTCCTGAAGACGCGGCCAAGAAAAATGACCTGACCTTTCTGGAGGGTTGCTGGACAAGCGAAACCGGCCTGTATTCGCACCCCTCCAACGAGCCCATTATTGCCGAATACTGCTTTGACAAGTCCGGCAAGGGTCGCCGCATGGTGCGCGAGCGCAACGGTCAGGTATGCAGTGGTTCGGCCTCGGCCCGTTTTCAGGGCAATCAGCTGCAATTTGATTCCAGTCAGGCCCGTTGCCCGCGCGGCGGAACCTATGTTCCGCAAAAAGTTGAGTGCACCGGCCAGGAAAATTCCACCCAGTGCAAGGGCAGAGAGCTTGGCGGGGCCAATCTCAAGTGGGATGCCCGCTTTAAAAGGAAATAATGATGGATGTCATACCCCGTTATCTTTCGCCGGTAAGCATCATTCCCGGCGGCTGCCCGCAGTTTCTTGATTTTGCCATAGCCGAAGATGCCGTTAAGAACATGACGCGGTATTTTCGTGAAGAAAGAAAAAAGGAAACGGAAGATCAGACGCGTTATACCCATTATCTGCGCTGTCTGGTAGCATCGGAAGACGGTTATATTGACCAGTTGACCGGGCAAAAGTGCGCAGAAGACTACACGGTTGCCCCGGCCAATGCCCTGAGCTTGTGGGAGGGCCACTGGCTGCCCGTTCCTTTTTTGCGCACGCTCGACCAGCCCTGGTCCGACGGCGGCAAGCGCTTTGAGTGCGGGCCTTCCAACTGGGCGCGTGCCCGCGTTATGCGGTCAGAGAAGCACCCGGGGCAACTGCGTGTGGTGCTCATGTTTGACACCAATGTGGAAGAGCGCCCCGCCCAGGGCGAGCAGTACCACGCGCTTTCTCCCCAGGATGTGACCGCGCACGGGCATTTTATGCTTGCCCACCTTGTGCGTGACAATTCGTGGTTTCTCAATGCCGCCTGGGTAGACGAATGGCTCTACGGCATCTACGACGCATGGAAGCAGGCAAAGCACAACAAGCGCGGAGCCTGGAGCGATGACAATCCCTATATGCTTGAGCATCTTGCCAACTATCTCACCTGGCTGGATGTGGTACGCCTTGCGCTCAACGATCTGGCCGTACAGGTCATCAACCCCGACCGCGACACACCGGTGGATGTTGACCTTGTGCTCGATATCGGCAATTCGCGCACTACGGGCATTCTGGTTGAAACACTGCCCCAGCGCATCACCAACCTCAACGACAGCTATCTGCTTGAGCTGCGCGACCTGAGCCAGCCAGAACACATTTATTCTGACCCCTTTGAAACACGGGTGGAATTTGTGGACGCGGCCTTTGGCAACGATGCCCTCTCGCGCCGTTCTGGCCGTCAAACCCCAGCCTTTGCCTGGCCTTCTGCTGTGCGTATCGGGCCGGAGTCTGCCCGGCTTGCCACCCAGGCCGTGTGCGCCGAGGGTACAACAGGCATGTCGAGCCCCAAGCGTTACCTGTGGGACGAGCGCCCCTGGCAACAGAGCTGGCGTTACAATACCGGCGGCAAGGCAGAACCCATGGTGAGCCGTGGCCTGTTTCCCCGCCAGTTAAACCCGCAGGGCACGCCACTTTCGTGCTTTGACGACCCCTTGTTCAAACAGAGCCCGGCCCTGCGCAAGCAGGAGGCCGAGCCCATTTTTGAGTCGCTGTTCACGCGCTCTTCGCTCATGCTCTTTATGCTGGGCGAAATACTGACCCAGGCGCTTGTGACCATCAACTCACCAGCCACGCGCTCACGGCGCGAGCTGCCCAACCTGCCGCGCAGGCTTAGAAGAATCATTTTTACCGTACCCACAGCCATGCCCGTGGCCGAAAAACGCATTTTTCGCCGGTGGGTTACCTGGGCTGTGCGCGTGGTGTGGAATGCCCTGGGCTGGAGCGAGTGGCATACGCCAAGCCAGCAAAGACGCACCCTCATGGGCGATTACCGGCAAAGCCCGCAAGTGCGCTGCGATTGGGACGAGGCCAGCTGTTCGCAACTGGTGCTGCTCTACAACGAGCTTGCCGTCAAACAGCACGGCGATGCGCACCATCTGTTCCGTCTTATGGGCAAGCCGCGTAAATCGTGCGACATGCACCCCTGCGTGCGTATGGCATCCATTGATATTGGCGGCGGCACCACCGACCTTTCCATCACCACCTTCGAACTCGCCAGCGGCGAGGGCGACACGGCGCGAATAAAGCCCCATACGGAATTCAGGGACGGCTTCAACATTGCGGGCGATGAAGTGCTGCGCGAGGTGGTGGCCAATCATGTAATTCCCGCCATTGGCCAGGCGCTGTCGCGCGCAGGTCTTGCCGAACCCCGTTCGCTGCTTGGGCAGCTCTTTGGGCGCGACTCCATCGGCATGTCGCAGGAAGACCGCAACACCCGTGTGCGCCTGGTGCGGCAGATAGCCGTGCCCGTTGCCCTGGGCCTGCTTTCCACCTGTGAGAATCCCGATCTGCGCGGTACAAGCTTCAACTGTACCCTGGGCGACTTTTTTGAGCCCGATCCGGTAGCTGCCGCCATAAGCAAGGAAGCCGCCAAGGATACAGAGGAAGAAGACAAGGCCGGTTTTCACCCTGCAACGCTTGCGCCGCGCCCGCAGCCAGCCACCTTGCGCGATGTGGCGGCCATGGTACGGCGATCCACTTCCTTCATCCAGAACTTTAATGTTCTGGATGTGCCCATTGTCGTTAACCAGGCAGCAGTGGAAGAAACCATACGCAGCACGCTTGGGCCAACGCTTTCGGCCCTGTGCGAAGTGGTTCACATGTATGATTGCGACGTACTGCTGCTCACCGGGCGGCCCAGCTCGTGGAACGGCGTTATCGCAACCGTGCTTGCCAAGTTGCCCGTGCCGCCAGACAAGATCATTCCCATGCGGCGCTATCACGCCGGTTCGTGGTATCCCTTTGCAGACGCCCAGGGCCGCATTACCGACCCGAAAACCACGGTTGTGGTGGGGGCAATCCTGTGCGCGCTGGCCGACGGACACCTTGAAGGATTCTCCTTTGATTCCGCTTCTCTCAAGCTCACATCAACTGCCCGCTATATCGGCGAAATGGACATCAACAGCCAGCTCAAGCGGCCCAAGGTGTGGTTTACCGTAGATGTGGAAAACAAGGACAGCATCGACAAGGAACGCATAGTGGCTTTTAGCGGGCCCCTGTTCATCGGCTATCGGCAGCTGGATGCCGAGCGCTGGCCCACCACGCGTTACCATCTGCTCACGTTTGCCACAGAGGAAGCCCGTTCGCGTGCTTCGGGGCGTCTTCCCTACAAGGTCGAGGTTTGCCTGAGCGTTGCCGAAGCCCTGGACAAGGACGAAATCCGCAGCGAATCGGACAAGGACAAGCGCAGCGAAGGTGAGTTCTGCATCGTGTCCATTACCGATGAAAAGGGAAACAGCGTCAACCCGCGTGACCTTGAAATTCGCCTGCAAACCCTGAAACTGGACGAAGGCTACTGGCTGGATACGGGCATTGTTACCGACGCCGGATAATCGAGGATGGTTATGCAGCAACAGGATATGGATTTGGCGCGGCGTTGCCGCGAACTGTCGGAAAACTCGCGTAGCGCTGGTGCGTGGCTTCAGGACAATGCCGAGCTTGTGGGCAGTGAACGCGCAGCCCTGCAAAAGGATCTGCGCCACGCGGCCCGCTTTTTTGACAAATGTGAGCAGGCCGCCCGCCGCAAAATGTGCGTGGGTGTTTTTGGCCCCAGCCAGTCGGGCAAGTCCTACCTTATTTCAACCCTTGCCAGCAATGCAGACAAGGTGCTTCTGACCGATTTTTGCGGTCAGACATTTGATTTTATCAAGGACATAAACCCCGTTGGCGGCAAGGAATCAACGGGCCTTGTCACGCGCTTTACCACTACCCCGCCCGAAGGCGTGACAGAGGCTTTTCCCATCCGTCTGCGTCTGCTTTCTGAAACAGACGTGGCCCGCGTGCTGGCCAATACCTATTACGCCGACTGCGACCACAAGGACGCCCCCAATGCCGAGGCCCTGGCCAAGGAGCTGGAACGTCTGGAAGGCCGCGCCAAGGCCGGGCCGGTTGCTGGCGGCCTGACCGTGGACGATGTGGAAGAACTGCGCGATTACGTTAATAAAAACTTTATTTCGCGCCCCAGGGTGCAGATGTTTCAAAACGGCTTTTGGGTGCGGGCCATGGAACTTGCGCCGCGTCTTGAGCTGGAAGACCGCGCCTGCCTCATCAGCCTGATATGGGACAACGTGCCTGAATTCAAAGCCGTGTACTTGCAGCTTGGCGCTGCCCTGCAACAGCTTGGCAACCCCGCAGAGGCCACGTGCGGTATTGATGCCCTTATTCCGCGCAACAACAGCATAATCGACGTTGAACTGCTCAAGGGGCTTAACAATCCCTCTACCGATCTGCTGACGGTTGTGGGTATTGGTGGTCGCAAGGCTGATCTGCCGCGTGCGCTTGTAACGGCGCTTACGGCAGAAATCACCATACATATGCTTGAAAAGCCGGACGATTTCTTTGACCACACCGATCTGCTCGACTTTCCCGGCTACCGTGCCCGCTACAAAATAGGTGATCTGCGGGCCAAGCTTGGCGAAGAGGACATGCTCAAGCAGCTTTTTTTGCGCGGCAAGGTTGCCTACCTTTTTGAGCGCTACCGCGAAGAAAAAGAGCTCACCAGCATGTTGCTGTGCATCGGGCCCAGCACTCAGGAAGTGCAGGACCTTCCGCAGGCCGTGTACGAATGGATATGCTCCACCCATGGCGAAAAGCCCGAAATGCGCGCTGGCAAAGCGCCTTCGCTCTTTTTTGTGCTCACCAAGATGGATATGGAGTTTGAAAAAAAGGCTGGTTCTTCGTCAGACGAAAACCGCTGGTCAATCCGCCTTGAATCATCGCTGCTGAAATTTTTTGGCCAGTTGCACGACTGGCCTCAAAACTGGGACGGCACACATCCTTTCAAGAATGTCTTTTTGCTGCGCAATCCCAACTTTTTGTGCGAGGCCATATTCGACTACAACGGCAGAACTGAAACCGGCATTCGTCAGGATCAGCAGGCCTTTGTGGAGCAGGTGCGTCAGTCCTTCCTCAGCTCGGAGATGGTGCAAAAGCATGTGGCCAACCCCGAAGAGGCTTGGCAGGCGGCCATGACCCTCAACGACGGCGGCGTGGGCCTGCTGCGCAAGTGCCTGAGCCCCCTGTGCAATCCTGATCTCAAACGCCAGCAGATCAATGGCAGCCTTGCGGAAAAATGTGACCGCATACAAACGGGCCTTACGCCATTTTACCGCACAGACGACCGGGAAGAACTGCGCAAGCAAAAGGAACAGCTATCCCGTCTGCTGGTTTCGCTGATGGCCAAGGTTGCGGAAAGGCAGATGTTTGGCGAGTTTTTGCGCAGGCTTCAGGTGCGTGATTTCGACCTGTACGAAATTTGCCTCAACGCCCGCCAAAATCAGGGCGATGGCCAGAACGGCAACACTGTTCAGGTGGTGGGCGCACGCGTGTTGGCCAACGACATTCTGGACGACATATTTGGAGGCGATGCCCCTGCTGCCCCGCCTGAAAATGATACGGTGCAGGATGAACAGACCATGGACAATGCCCAGGTTTTTGCCGGGCTGGTCATGGATCACTGGACAGGCCGCCTGCATGACCTGTGCAACGATGCAGAGACCAGAAACCTGCTTGGCCTGCCCGCAAGGGAACTGGACCAGTTCTGCCACGAGCTTGCCCAGGCGGCGGCCCGCTGCAAACTGCGCGATACCCTTGAGGACGAGCTGCGGCGCTGCTCGGCATTCAGCAACATCACCCGCGAACGGCTTATGTGGAAGCAGGTGAGCCTTGCGGCAGATGCCATCAACGCCTTTGTGGACTGGTGGAGCTTTGACCCCCGTTTTAAGGACCAGCCCCAGCGCACCGTTGTTTTTGGGGGCAAAAGTGTGTCCCTGTTCAACCCGCCACCAGAAATCGAGGGGGAACCCTCCATTGGCGAGGTGGAATCTCCCTACGACCGCATGTGGTATACGGACTGGCTGCGCGCCATGGCCTACAGCGTTATGGCCAACGTGGATTTTGACGGCCAACAGAGCCTCAACCCGGAACAAAATAACCGTCTGCGCGAAATTTTGCAGGCGTTTAAAGGATAGCACATGCGTGCCAGCATTTCAGCTGATACCGGGCGCGGCCCCGGCAACGGCATCATCGAGATATTTGACGCGGGCATTGTGAGCGAACCACGTTTTACCCTGCTGCGCGCCTCGGACAGCAAAAGCCTCAGCCCTCGCGGCTGGCAGGAAAGTGAAACCCTGCTCACCCCAGAGGCATGGGATAATGACGGCGGCAGCCTGCGCCTTGCCGTAGGCCCGACGGTGGTTGACGAGGTGGATAACCTCGATGCCTACCGCATCAGCCTGCGGGGCGTGGGCAGCTGCGCACTGGCTGTAAAGTCGCTGGTGTACTCGCATATCGCTGGTGGCGATGGTATGGGCGAGGCGAAACCGTTAACGCCCCCCGCACCAGTACCGCCAAAGCCCAAGCCAGAGCCGGAACCCGTGCTGGAATCGCCAGAGCCGCCCCTTGCCTTTGAGGAGCCGCAGCCCGCACCCCAGCAGGAAGATCCGCTTGTAATGAACAGCCAGCAGCCGGAAAAATCCGGCAGCAAGACATGGCTGATCGTGCTGATTGTGCTTGCCCTTCTTGCCGCTGGCGCTGCCGCATGGTGGTTTTTGCTGCGCGAGCCGGAAAAAGCCCCCCTGCCCACTCCCCCTGCGCAAGAGCAGAATGCAGAAAAACCGCAGACTCCAGAGCCGGAAAAACCCAAGCCTGCTGACAATGCGCCACAAAAGGATGCCGAGGCTGCCAAACCGGCGCTTTCGCCCCTTGCTTCTGCCCGCGAACAGCTTCGCGGCCAGGCTTTGCCCGATGTAAGCCTTGGCATGGCCAAGCCCCTGCGCAAGGCCGAAGCCACACCCGAAGAGAGCGATGCCGCCTTTTTGCTGCTTGAAGATGCGGCGCAAAAGGGCGATGCCGAATCCATGTTTCTTGTGGGGCAGTATTATGATCCTGCCAGCACCCTGCCGCGCGGCAGTATCCCCGCCGATCTTGCCCAGGCCAAGCGCTGGTACGATCAGGCCGCGCAAAAGGGGCAGCCCCAGGCCAGGGCAGCGCTCGACACGCTCAAGGAACACGCCCGCGCCCTTGAGGCCAAGGGCGATGCCGAGGCCCGTTCGCTGCTGCAAAACTGGCAGTAAGGCCTGCACATCAGGCTGGCTGCTTTATTGGGGTTAAACAGACTAATCGGGCGCTTGTGCCTTTGTGGCGGGTGTTGCACTGCACCCGCCAGGGCATTCTCAGGCTGAGGTTGCCCTTTTCTGCAAGGAGTTCGCTATGCATTCCATGCCCTTCCTTCGCCGTTGCTGCCTTGTATTGCTGCTGATGCTGGGCTTTGGCGCCTGCCTGAACGGCAGCCTTTCTACCGTATCTGCCGCGCCACTGTTGCAACAGGGCAAAAAAACACTTTTCCAGCGGGTGGTGAGCCACCCCGGCGCGGCCCTGCTGGCCGAGCCCAAGGCCGATGGGGCCGTGGTACGCAAAAGTGTTGTGCCCTTTACGGTCATGTATGTTTATGACCGCAAGGAGGGCTGGATTCAGGTTGGCGCATCCACCGCGCAAGCCGATGGCTGGATGGAAGCCGCCAAGACAACGGACTGGAACCAGTCGCTTACCTTGCTGTTCACGCCGCGCACGGGCCGTGATCCTGTGCTGTTTTTCAAAACAGAAACAGGGCTGAACGAGCTGTGTGCCGCGCCCGATATGGAAAAAAGGCTCGACGCGCTGGAAGCCCAGGCAGCAGCCCTGCGGCAGAGCAAGGAACCGGCCCCCGAAACCATGCCCATTCTCGCCAGCGAACCGGCTGACGCTCAGGGCGCTGTTTCTGAAAAACGTTTTTATCTCATGCCCATACTGGACATGAAGGACCCCTTTGACGGTGTAAAATTTCTGCGTGTGGCCTCCATCGACCCCGGTAACGGCAATGCCAAGGACGGCAAGAACGGCCCGCCCAAAACCGGTATTGCCCTTGTCATCGACACCACAATTTCCATGAAGCCCTACATCGACCAGAGCCTCAATGTGGTGCGCCACATATACGACAAGATTGAAAAAGACCACATGGCAGACAATGTGGGCTTTGCCGTTGTGGCCTTTCGCAGCAGCACCAAGGCGGCCCCCGGTCTGGAATACACAACCCAGGTTGTGAGTGACTTTGCCACCGCCAAAGACCGCAAAAGTCTTGAAGAAAAGCTTTCAAAAGTGCAGGAGGCCAAGGTCTCCAGCCATGATTTCAACGAAGATTCACTGGCTGGCGTGTACAAGGCCGTTGAAGCGCTCAACTGGAGCGACTATTCCTCGCGTCTTATCCTGCTCATTACCGACGCTGGCCCGCTCAAAAGCGGCGACAAATATGCCTCTGTGAACATGGGGCCGAGCGAGGTCAACGACTTTGCCCGCCAAAAGGGCATCTGGATCACCGCCCTGCACCTCAAGAGCCCCAGCGGCAACGCCAACCACGCCTATGCCGAGCAGAGCTACCGCGCCCTGAGCAAGCTTTCTGGCAACCGCTCAAACTATCTGGTGGTTGCTGCGCCCACGCCCACCAAGGGTGCGGAACAGTTTGCCGCCATTACCAAAACCCTGGCCAACGGCATGGTGGATATGGTTAAAAACACCGCCGAGGGCAAGGTTATGACCAGACCCAAGGACGAAAAGCCCCAAACGGCCTCGGCAGAAGATCAGGCCGCCAACCTGGCCGCCACACTCGGCTATGCCATGCAGCTGGAATACATGGGCAGAACACGCGACAATGCCGCTCCCTCGGTGGTTAATTCGTGGATTGCCGACATGGATCTGAACCAGCTCGCCAAGAGCAGGCAAACCCCCTGTGTTGACGTGGCCGTGCTGCTGACCAAGAACCAGCTCAACGACCTGAGCACCCAGATCAAAACCATCATCGACAATGCCGAGCGCACCAAAAAGACCGATGCGCGCGACTTTTTCCAGGGCGTGCTTTCTGCCTCCACCCGTATGGCCCGCGATCCCAACATGCCCACTCAGGGCAAAAACCTGGCGGAACTGGGCGTGCTCTCCGAATTTCTGGATGGCCTGCCCTACAAGAGCGACGTTATGCTGCTGCGCGAGGAAGACTGGTACCGCATGAGCGTGGGCGAACAGACAGCCTTTATCAACCGCCTCAAGTCGCGCCTTGCCCGGTATGAAGAATACGACCGAGACCGCGCCAACTGGGAGAGCTTTGGCCAGTCCAACCCCGGCGACTGGGTGTACCGCGTGCCCCTGAGCATGCTGCCCTAGAACTGGGCAACTTTGAGAATGGCATTCTCGAAGTTTTCGGCACGCACGTTTCAGCATTTGGCAGCGTAGCAGACAGCTGCGCTGCCGCCACCCATAGCCGCCCATCCGTTTCTGGCGCTTATATGCGGCAAACGGATGCCGCAAGGCAAAAAAACGCCACGGGCTGAAGCAACGTTACACCCGCGCGGCGGGCTCTGCTCAGGCAGACGCCAGAGCATTTCAAAACCTAAATACGCTAATCGCAATATCTGGGCTGGGGTTTGCTCCGCTGCCCGGAGGTGTTAATGACTGACATGGTTTTTTTGCTGCGCAATATTGCCAAGACGCGCCCCGGCAATGAGGGCTTTCGTCTGCGCATAGAGCAGCTTGACGTTGCGCGGGGCAGCCTGCTTGCCCTTGTTGGCCCCAGTGGCTGTGGCAAAAGCACCGCGCTCGACATGCTGGCCTGCGCCTTGAGCCCCGATATGACACCAGAGGGCTTTGCCCTGCCCCACAACACAACACCCCAGGGCAGACCGCCCGTGGGAGGCTCTGCCTCGCCAACCTTTGTATTCTGCCCTGCCGCAGGCGTACCCACTGATATCATGTCTTCATGGCGCGGTGGCGGTACAGACGCCTTGGCCCGGCTGCGGCTGCACCATCTGGGCTATGTGCTGCAAACAGGCGGTCTGCTGCCTTTTTTATCCGCGCGCGAAAATATCGTGCTGCGCTGCAAAAGCCTGGGAATTCTGCCCCAGCGGCAGGATGCCGTGGCAACTGTTGTACATCGTCTGGGCATCGGTCATCTGCTTGGGCAGTACCCGGCAACGCTTTCTGTGGGCGAACGCCAGCGGGTGGCCATTGCGTCGGCGCTGGCCCACGGCCCCTCGGTAGTGCTGGCTGACGAACCCACAGCCGCCCTCGACCCCGGGCATGCGGCCAACGTGCTGCGTCTTTTTGCCGAGCTGGCCCGCCAGCTGGGTATTACGGTGGTTATGGTCACCCATAATCTTGATCAGGCCCGTCTAGCCGGTTTTACGCTGGCACAGGTTACTGTTGGGCAGGATGCCGGCGGCAGTGTATCTGTGTTGCGCTGGGCCGGGGGGGCTGCCTGACATGGCAAATACCATTTCAACCATGTTGCGGCTGTCCTGCAAGGATTACTGGCACGAATTTCTGCTCTCTGCCTGTGCCGTGCTTGGGCTGGCGGCCGTGCTCACGCCACTGCTGGTGCTTTACGGCATAAAGTTCGGCGTGGTGCAAACCCTTACAGAACGCCTGCGCAACGACCCGAGAAATCTGGAAATTTCACCCGTTGTGAGCGGCAGATACACGCCGGAATATCTGGCGCAACTGGCCGCCCACCCAGATGTGGCCTTTGTATTGCCGCGCACGCGTTCCATTGCCGCCACCATGGACTTGATCCGTGGCGAGGGAGAGGGACGCGCACTTCTTGTTGCCTCGCTGGAACCCACGGCAGCGGGTGATCCCCTGCTGCTGCGCTTTGGCGCGGCGGCCCCATCCATGCCGCAAAATCCCGCCACCGAGGTCATTGGCGTTACCCTGTCTGCCTCTGCGGCTGAAAAGCTGCACGTCAAAGCGGGCGATACTCTTAATGGAAAGGTTGAACGTCGCTTTCAGAACAAGGTGCAGACAGCCCGCGTGCCCCTGCGCGTGGCCGCCGTGCTGCCCCTGGCCGCACAGCAGAAGGATGTGGCCTACGTGCCGCTGCCGCTCATGGAAGCTACGGAAGACTACCGCGATGGCCGCGCCGTGCCCGAGCTGGGTGCGCAAAATGGCTGGACAGGCGAACCCCGCCCGCAAGAGGCACGTGTCTACCCTGGCTTTCGGCTATATGCCCGCAGCCTTGATGATGTCATGCGCCTGCGGCAGAATTTTGCCGCCCAAAAGCTTGATGTTTACACCCATGCGGAAGAAATCGAACAGGTAACGGCACTTGCCCGCGCCCTCAACATGATATTTGCGCTCATTTGCGCGGCAACGGCCATCGGTTTTCTGGCATCCACTGCCAGCAGCGTGCTTGCCAGCATCAAGCGCAAGCAGCGCATTCTTGGCCTGCTGCGGCTCAACGGTTTTACCACCGGCAGTCTTTTGCTGTTTCCGCTGTCGCAGTCGCTGCTCACGGCGCTTTTTGGCACGGCACTGGCTGCCGGGGTGTACGGGGTGGCCGCATTTGTCATCAATACGCTGTTCAGCGCCCGCGTGAGCGGCCTTGAACAGGTATGCCTGTTGCTGCCACAGCATTTTTTGTTCACCTTTGCCGCCGTTGCCGGGCTTGCCCTGCTGGCGGCCCTTGGCCCCGCCCTGAGGGCGGCCCGCATTGAACCTTCGGAGGTTATCCGTGAAATATAACGTGTGCCCGCTCTTTCGCGCCCCGCTGCTGCGCGGCCTTGCCGCCACAGCGTGCTGCCCCCTGTTGTTGTCCATGATGCTCGTCGTTATGTTCACCCTGCTGCTTGCCCCCTGCGCATCCCGCCCCGCATTGGCCGCTCTGGCCCGCAAGGCCGATGTGAGCACCGCTGACGCCTTCAACCCCAAGCCGTCTGATACAGACGTAATCCTGCCCATGCCTTGCGGTTTGAGCATGGTTTTCAAGCTGGTGGCCGTGCCTGCCAAGGGTTTGCTGTGGGATATGCCCATGCGCCCCGGCGTGGACGACAGCGCCCATCAGGAAAGGGCCTATTACGACCGCCGTTTCAATACCGCCCTTTCGGGATCCTTTACGCTCGAAGATCTGCCCGCCGCATGGCGCAAGCTGGCTCCTCAGGGGCAGAATTTTTTCTACCTTGTGGCAAAATACGAGGTCAGCAATCTGCAATGGCGCGCCATCATGGACAATGCCTGCCCGGATACGGCCCAGCCCGGCGCAGAGGCTGCCCGCCCTGTCACCGACATAAGCTGGTACGATGCCGTGGATTTTACCCGCCGCTATACCACATGGCTGTTGCAGAACGCGCCAGATTCCTTGCCCCGCTTTGCCGGTGACCAGCGCAATGTGGGCTTTGTACGCCTGCCCACAGAAGTGGAATGGGAATATGCGGCGCGCGGCGGGCAAACCGCAGGCAGCCAGCTGCTGTTGCAGGAAAACTTTTTTGCCATGCAGCCCGAAGAAAGCAAGGCAGATTACGCGGTGTTCCGGCCCGAACAGGGGGCGCGCGCCGAGGGCATGGCCAACATAGGCACACGCAAGCCCAACCCGCTGGGCATTTATGACACGGCGGGCAATGCGGCTGAAATGGTGCTGGACACGTTTCGCTTTTCCATGGCGGGGCGGCAGCACGGCTCTGCGGGCGGATTTGTGCGCAAGGGCGGCTCTTTTCTTTCTGGCGATGCCGAAATTTTGCCTGGCCGCAGAGAAGAAACCCCCTTCTTTATGGTCGATGGCCCGGCCCACGCCCGCGACCTGGGCTTTCGGCCTGTAATATCGGGTATCAACACCCCTGGCGGCGCACGGCCACAGGAACTGACAGCAGAATGGAACAAGGCTGGCGAAAAACCGGCCCCCCTGGCTGATGGTCAGACGGCGCGCAATCCTCTGGACGAGCTCGACCGTCTGCTGGCAGCCGCGCCCGACGATACATCGCGCAAAAATCTTCAGGAATTGCGCAATACCATCAAAGAAAACAATATCATGCTTGAACGCCAAAAGCAGATGGAGGCGCAATCGCTGCTGCGCACAGGCGTGTACATGATCGAAACCATACGCAACTATGCCAGTAGGCGTAACACGCTAAAAACGCAGATAGAAATCATGGAGCGAGATAAAGCTGCCGCCAAGGGTGCGGAGCTTGAAAAGCTCAAGAAGATATTAGATACTGCCCAACGAGGAATGGTCATGCTGAATACCAGCCTGGAAAAATCCCTCACCTTCTACCGCAGCAAAGTGGAAGAAAGCGCTTTGCTTGCTCCTGAAGTGCTGGCAGCCGCCAACGAATCCCTTACCAAGGATTTCAGCGGTGCGGACCCGTTCAACGAAAACATGCACAAAAATTTAGAACTGTATCGGCTTCACGTAGATGCAATGCGCAAAAACAAGCTTTTGTCGCGTGAATCCATGCAGAAAGACATTCTGGAACGTCGGTTTCAGTAGAAAAAAGGAGTAGATCAATGTCTGATAAAATGCGTATTGGCTGGATTGGCACTGGTGTTATGGGCCTTTCGATGGCGGGACACCTTCAGGCTGCTGGCTGGCCGCTGACCGTATATAACCGCACCAAGGCCAAAACCGAACCCCTGCTCGCCAAGGGTGCCAAGTGGG
The DNA here is from genome assembly GCF_041907885.1 of Desulfovibrio sp. GTDB lineage: Bacteria > Desulfobacterota > Desulfovibrionia > Desulfovibrionales > Desulfovibrionaceae > Desulfovibrio. The sequence goes on from NZ_JAYRGM010000001.1 coordinate 299,697, forward strand.
CCGACACGCCCCGCGCGGTGGCCGAAGCCTCTGACGTGGTGTTTACCATTGTTGGTTACCCCCACGATGTGGAAGAAGTGACCCTGGGCGAAAACGGCGTGCTGCGCGGCCTGGCCGCTGGCGGCATTGTGTGCGACATGAGCACCTCCAGCCCTGTGCTGGCCGAGCGCATTGCCGCTGCCGCAAAGCAGCAGGGCTGCGAATCGCTTGACGCCCCTGTTACGGGCGGTGATGTGGGCGCGCGCGATGCCAAGCTCTCCATCTTTGTGGGCGGCGATCAGGCTGCTTACGACCGCGTGCTGCCCTGCTTCAACAAAATGGGCACCAACATTCTGCACTGCGGTGGCGCGGGCTTTGGCCAGAAGGGCAAGCTTGCCAACCAGGCGGCCATTGCTGGCGTGATGATCAGCACCTGCGAATCCTTCCTTTTTGCGCAGGAGGCCGGGCTTGACGTTTCCAAGTGGATGGAACTGGTAGTTGCTGGCTCTGGCGGCAGCTTTGCCATGAACACCCTTGGCCGCCGCATGCTCAAGGGTGACTTTGCCCCCGGCTTTTTCATCGACCACTTTATCAAAGACCTGGGCCTGTGCCTTGAAGAATGCCGCCGCATGAAGCTTGTGCTGCCCGGCATTACCCTGGCAGACCAGCTGTACCGCACCATGCAGGCCAAAGGCCAGGGCAGCAAGGGAACCCAGGCGCTGGTGGAATGCCTGGCCGAGCTTTCGGCCAAAAAGTGGAACGCCTGCTGCAAATAGTTTGAATCACGGCCCTGTGCGGCCTAATGCCTGCCCGGCCACGCGCCGGGCGGGCAGCATTGCATGACGAGCCTGAGCCCGCCAATTTGGGCAACCGCAAACAGGAGATCCGCCATGCCCCCCGCCATTGCTCCTGGCTGTCAAGCCAGCCCTCCAGCCAGCCCGCCAGCCAACCCAATGGAAGACCCAGCCCTGGAGCCCTACCGGCCCTTTCTCCAGCGCAGAATACGCTCGTTTATGGCAGAAAGGGAACGCATCTGCACCCATTACGGGTCGCTGCGCGCCTATGCGAATCTGCACCTCACCCTTGGCGCACAACGCGTTGACGGCCCTTCCGGCAGCCTGTGGCGCTGGCGAGAATACATGCCCAATGCCGAAAGCCTGTGGCTGACAACCGACAAGCTGAATTTTCAGCGCCACGCCAAATACCGCTTCAAACGCTGCGCCAACAATATTTTTGAGCTTGAGCTGCCGCCCGATGCCCTGGAGCACGGCACATATGTGGAACTGCGCCTGGTTGCCGCCCACAGCCCTGAAGCGCAAAACGGTGCATCGCAGAACGGTGCGTCGCAGAACGGAAAATCGGGCTCGGCCAAGGCCCTCAAGCGTGTGCCAGCCTTTGCCACCTGGGTGGAGCAAAACGCCGCCGTGCCAGAACAATGGTGCGCCCGCCTGTGGGCGCCGCAAACGCCCTACCGCTTCAGGCACAAGCGCCCGCCGCGCACGGCCTTTCCTCGCATTTACGAGGTGCATGTGGGCATGGCGCAATCCTCTCTGGCTCACAGTGGCAACAGCGTGGGCAGCTATGCCGATTTTTGCCGCCACATACTGCCGCGCATCAAGGCCTGCGGTTACACCACTGTGCAGCTCATGGGCATTCTGGAACATCCTCTGTACCGTTCGTTTGGTTATCAGGTAAGCAGCTATTTTGCGCCATCTTCGCGCTACGGCACGCCAGACGGCTTTAAAGAGCTTGTGGACACGGCCCACGGGCTTGGTCTGGCCGTTATCCTCGACATACCGCACGGCCACGCCAGCGCCAATACAGAGCAGGGTCTGGCCCGATACGACGGCAGCAACTATCTGTTTACCGAGCAGCAAAACCAGTGGGGCACGCCCTCCTTTGATTACGGGCAGGAGATGGCCCGGCGTTTTCTGCTCTCAAACTGCCGCTACTGGCTTGAAGAATTTCAGGTGGATGGCTTTAGGTTTGATGCCGTTGGCAACACTCTGTACCACGATTTTGGTGCGGACGACGATTTTTCGCATGTGGGGCGCTGCTTTTACGACAAGCAGGGCCAGCCGCGCGCCAATGTGAACGGCGAACTGTATCTTAACCTTGCCAATGCCCTGACCCACGAAATATCCCCGCCTGCCCTGACCATTGCCGAAGAGTTTTCGGGCATGCCCGGCCTCACCTGCCCGCCGGAACAAGGCGGCCTTGGCTTTGACTACCGCTTTGCCATGGGCATACCCGATTACTGGGCCAAATGCATTGCCGAGCCGCGCGACATGGGCAGCCTGTGGTACGAAATGACCAACCACCGCCCCTACGACCGCACCATAAGTTATGTGGAATGCCACGATCAGCACATCAACGGCAGCGATGCCATGATCTGGCGGCTGCTGGGCGAAGAAATGTACCGTCACATGGGCAAGGATGCCGAAAGCTGGAACATCTCGCGCGGGCTGGCCTTTTACAGGCTTATGCGGCTTATAACACTGGCAACGGCAGATGCGGGCTACCTCAACTTTATGGGCTGCGAATTTGGCCACCCCGAATGGCTGGATGCGGAAAAGCACGCCCACCGGCAATGGCATCTGGCCGATGACCCCGGGCTCAAATACCACGCCCTTGCAGACTGGGACAAAGAGCTGATGGCCCTAGTGCAGAGGCATCTGCCAGATTTTGCCCAGCCGCCGGTCTTTAGGTTTATTCACGAAGAAAAACGCCTGCTGGCCTTTGAGCGCGGCCAACTGCTGTTTGTGTTTAACTTTCATGAGCTTGAGGCGCAGAAAAATCTGCTCTTTGCCGTAAGACCCGGCAAATATGACGAGCTGTTGAGCTCGGATGAACAGCGTTTTGCCGGGCATGGCAATCTTGTGGTAAAATGCCCGCCAACGGCGCATTTTACGGCTCCCCTGCCGGACCGGGCCGAGGGCGATATTGCCCTGTATATGCCGCCGCTCGTGGGGCTTGTTTTGGAAAATTCAAAATAATTTAGAAAAACTGTTGACAGGTGAGGCTGTTCCGCGTAGTTACTTCTCTCGCGTCGGGATGTAGCGCAGCCTGGGAGCGCACTTGAATGGGGTTCAAGGGGTCGAAGGTTCAAATCCTTTCATCCCGACCAGTTTTAAAAAGCAAATGAAATTGACCGTTTAGATGTAAAATCTAGGCGGTCTTTTTCGTTGTAAAAATTGCAACAAATTAGCATGTTACTTGAGCCTTGGACATGACAAAATTTAGTTTTTAAAATAAGGTTTGGTGGGCAAGGTAGTTACATATGTGCATTGTCCAGAAAACTTTGCATTTTAAGATTTTTAATTCAAAGCAAGTAGTTGCTATATGCCTATAGATCATCAAAAAATTATACATTTTGGCTATATTACTGAGAAGAATTTTGAATTGCAGGGAGATTTTCCTGTATCTATTACAACACGTTGCTCTCAATCTTTTATAGATGAACTTGCAAAAAATGATTTTTGGTGCTATTCACCATCAAATAAAAGTAAAATTTTTGGCCAACCAACAAATTGTACAATGCATAATGTTCATTCTGAGGAGCATGGACAGTTTATGGTTCAATGTCTTTCGTTTTTGTATGGGCAGAAATTATTTACAAAAAGCAATGAATATGTAGATTCTGTTAAATTGATAAGGGATAATTGGGGGTTGCTTATTTCAAATGAAAGCATTGAAAAAGGACTTACATATTGCAACATGCTATGGGATGATATAACGCACAATAAAGCTGAAGTTGATGCCTCTAGGTTAAAGAAGCGAATATTCGGTGTTATTCATCTCCTTTTCATGAGCACTTCAAATAAGATTCTTCAATTCGAACGCTTTATGTTTCTATATATTGCTATTGATGCCTGTTTTAAACATTTTCTTGACATGAATATAATCACTAAACAAAAAAGAAATATTCCTCACAAGGAAAGGATAAAACATATCTCTGAAATAACTGGTGTTAAGTTCTCAGATCAAATCACAGAAGAATTCTTTTATAATATCCGCAACGATGTGTTTCATGAGGGGATATATCTCGAAGAGCCACTTGGATATAGTTGTGTTGGTGGAACTAAAAATTTATTATTTGCTCAAAATTTTTTAGTACGGGTAATATTTTTTGTTCTTAAAATAAAGGCTAAGGGATTTATACAGACTGTCGACACATTAGATAGAACCTGTGTTGTAATAGAATAATATTCTATAATTTTTTAAGAAATCTCATATGCATTGTTGTAATTTGTTTGATCATTCACAATTTTGATAATTTCCTTCAATACATACAAATATAGTGTTTTACCATGATATGCTTTGGAGGAATTAAAGAATGAAGATTACAGAAGCCCACATGGCAGCTATATGTGAAGTAGCTTCGTCAATGCGAATTACTGTGAAGAACTTCTTAACAAAGGAGGTGAAAGGAATCACGGCTGAACAGACACGGGAATTTTGAAAGCGTTTGCTGATGTTGCCGATGATAGCAAGATATTTACAGCGTATTGCCTTATCAGGGCTACCACTGAACAGCTTCATGGGTAGAGAGTTTTTGTTCCAGTGGAATTTTTTGATGGTATCCCCCTGACCCTCCCTCCAATCCCTCCGTCCCAAAATCTCCCGCCCTGGGGTTCGCCCTGGGTCAAATTTGAGCCCTCCTGCGATTTTTTTCTTGGAATGATGTTGGGTCAGGATTTGTAAAAAATCCCCTTAGAATCAAAATTTGGCCCAATGTCCGATTTCATATGGTAACGGCAAGATCATGCGTTTGAGCAATTAAAATCGTTCTAATGAATATTTTCAGATAGATATGTGAATAAAATCTATTTGTAGGTATTCTGATGGAATGTAATGATTGGAAATTGATCTGCTGCTACAAGAAATAAGTGATTGATAAGCTTCCTTCTCGCATCCGTTAAGCTTGTCTTAAGAAAGTATTCTGCATCATCCCCCCTGTACTTTTTGCTCTGTCTCAGAAATAGAGCATTCACTTTTGCGATGCTTTATTTCATATCTTTTTTGTATTTTTACATTTTTTTACTCATTATTGTTTTTTATGGCTGCATTTTGTAGTATAATCAATAAATTGGAAACATAAATACTGCTAACTCTGCCAACTGTATAATTAAAGGTGCAGCTATGCCAAAAAATGCCATGCAGGCCATTTATGATGATGCGAAGCGGTTTTTTCTCAAAAAGATACCTTCAGAACAGCGGGAAGAAATTCTGCAAAGCTATCTTGATCTGCCAGATTCCAGCACAGAACCGGCAGACATGCCCTTTCTTTTTGAGCGATTGCTGAATTCGGCGCAAAATGCCAGCATGAAGGCTGGCGTTATTGGAAAGTCCGTGGGCAGCGTTCAGAATTTTGGAAAGGTGTTGTTCGATTTTGATGTAGCCAAGACTCTGGAAAAATATTCTGGCAAGCCAGAAAAGCTGTTGGCCGACATTGAAAAGAAGCTTAAGCCACGGGGAGAGATCAGAAAGGAGCCCAAAAGCATCTGGCCGCTGTACTGCAAAACCATATTGTCAGCGGCATTGTTTCTTAACCAGTTCAAGAATGGCGAAGACTTTTACCAATGGGCAAATCTGTTCTACACAAACAGGCAGGCCATGGCAGCTTTGCCTTTGGTTATTGGCGAAGAGGTTGAGGGCTTTGGCTATCCGCTTGCCTGTGATTTTCTTAAGGAGCTTGGCTTTATCGAATATGGTAAGCCGGACGTACATATTATAAAGATTTTTTCTGGCATAGGCTTATGCGGAGAAAAAGACCGCCCCTATATGATACAAAAGGTCATAGTAAAAGTTGCTGATGCGGCCAATGTTTCACCTTACAACGTAGACAAGTTGTTCTGGCTGATTGGCAGCGGCAAGCTGTACAGGCACAAAAACCTTGGACGAGATGGAATAATTGGTAATTTCAGGCAGGAATACATTGATCACGCCAACGCAAAACTAAAGCGATAGCGTACACGCACCTGGCAGGGCCAAAGCCGCTGCCGGGCGTCTGGGTTACCGCCAGCATGTTTTTATGCTGACAGCCATAATAATTTAGGGAATTCATGTAACAATGAATTCCCTAAATTATTATACAGGGATTGAATAATTTAATTTTAGATCGTTTGAACAGAATAAAACATGTTGTATGCTGTCAAATTCATTCTGCTATGCAGTATTGGTAATCCGTTAAACAGCAGAATGTAGCCATTATTTTCAGTGCCAGGCATGTTTTGCTCATGCGCAGTTGTAGAGCAGTGCAAAGTAAAAGGGCCGGAGAAATCCCCGGCCCACAGACTTGCAGCAAATAGAGCGCTGTCTTTCAATGCTTAGAACGTATAACGCAGGCCAAGGCTGAATTCATTGGCATACGGGGTATTGCCGATAGAAACCCTGTTGTCGTCAACACGCTTGCTGACATCTGTATACCCCAGCCCCACAAAGCGGTAGGCCAGATCAGCCGACAGGTTTTCCGTAAAGGCATAAGAACAGCCCGCGCCCAGATTCCAGGCAAAAACTGTATTGTGCTGCGTCAGGCTGCCAGAATCGCCGTCGCCGTCAACATCGGCAGTGTACTTGGTTTTGATAAAGCCGAGGCCAAGACCACCCCCAACGTAGGGGGTAAAGGCGGTGGAGTTGTGGAAGTCCCAATACGCATTGGCAAACAGAGTTTGCACTCCCCATTCACCCTTAAAAGATGCCGTGCCAGCAGCACCTCTGGCATCCCAGGTTTTGGTGGTATTGCTTCTGATCGCATACTCCAGCTCGGCACGCATGGGCACCTGAAACTGCGGATAAAAATCATAGCCCACAAATACGCCGCCACCCACAGAATTTTGTGAATACTGGCCGATACCAATGCCCTTTACATCCCCGCTGAGCGAGAAAGGCCCCGTGCTTTGAATGGAATCAATAAATTTAAGACCAGCATATACGCCGGTAGTTTCTGCCGCCGCTGGGGCGGCAAGCGCCAGAGACAGAACCAATGCTAGCACCGCACGCTTAAACATGATGTTCTCCTTTGGTAAAACAGGATATCAGCTTTATGATGTAAGTAATCTTTTTTTATCTTAATAACAATAGCAGTAAAATATAGTTTAATTCAGTGAATGCCTCAAAAGTAGATGAAGAACAGTTGATGAAGCTGGCTCCTGAAGGTGCAGTATGGAATTTGCGGAGCTGGCTGTGATGAGCGGATGGGCAGGGTAGGATAGGCAGGCCGCAGAAACGAAAAAAGGGAACTCATGTTTCCATGAATTCCCTAAATTTCTGGTCGGGATGAAAGGATTTGAACCTTCGACCCCTTGAACCCCATTCAAGTGCGCTCCCAGGCTGCGCTACATCCCGACGCGAAAAGAGTAACTACGCGGAACTGCCGCGCCTGTCAACTTTTATAATCATTACGAGCTTTTTCTTGCACGGCAATCCGCAAATGCGGCGCGGAACCTCACTATTCTCCAACTGGCCTGCAAATTTCACCACGGCCCGGCGCAGTTACTTTTTTATGTAGCTGCCTTCAAACTGCACGCCAGCCCCGCAGCCCTGGTCTTCAATATAGGTCACTTGCGCCCCTTTGCGGGTAAACAGCACATAAAATTTGGCAATGTCATTTTCAATCACAGTCCAGCCATTGCCCGCAGTGCCCTTGCCTTCAATGGTACACGTATTCTGGCCCCTGTAGGCGTCGCCCTCTACAGAAACGGTTTTATCCTGAACCTTTACGGCGATTGTGCCATTTTGCGATTCAAACGTACCGGCCACCGGCCTGGTGGCCACCAGGCGCACAAGGGCATCGGTGCGCTCCTGCATGGCCTTGATAAAAGCCTCCACCGCTGGCATGGATGCGGCGTATTTGCTGGCTGCGGCATCACGCCCCAGACTGGCCCACTGGCGCTGCTCCTGCAATATCTGCTTGTACTGCTCTTCGCTCACGTTGGCTTTTACCTGCTTCCATGTGCTGTTGAGCAGCAAGTCTGCCAGCCTGTAGCCTTGATCCTGCAACAGTTGCGAGTGCAGTTTTTCATCAAGCTTGAGCGGCTTGCCGCTGGCGGCGGATGCGGTGGCTCCGGCTGAACAGCGGGCGCTATCCTCATCAAAACCGCCGGTCCCGTTATCGTACATGGTCAGCTTGCCACTGATGGTAACGGTGTCGCCAGAGGCCTCGGCTTTTTCAAGGCATTCGCCGTTTGCGCCAGTAAAAACGTACACAGCGCCAATAAGCAACGGTTCCCCCTTGCCCGTGTTCAGATCATACCAGAGCATGGCGGCTTCCCTGTGGGTTTCAACCTTGCCGGAAACACTGGCCTGCTTTTCGCTAACGATCTTGGGTTCTGCGGCTTGTGCGGATACAGAAAATCCGAGCAGCAACACGGGCAGGGCCGCTTTAAATAAAAAAGTGCGCATTAAAGACTCCATACATAACTGATATAGTTTTGTGAGTGTAGCGCACTGAATTAGTGCAGGCAAGACAGACACATGTACCAGCAAGTATTTTAAACAACAGTGGGCCACTATTCTGTAATCGTGCCGAGCGCCAACAGAGAGGTTAAGCCAGGCGTAAAAAATTCCCGTTGCCGCATGTTCCCACAACAGAAAAAGTGGTTTGCTGCCAGCCAAATCACCCCCATGCCTCAAACAGCCCATATTTGTCCCCAGACCCAAAAAGCACCTCAACGCGACTATACATTCAAAAATGCCAGTCAGGCCACCTCAAATCGAATGCCAGAGCGTGCTGAAAAAATTGCGCTACAATTTTGCACTCAGAAATCTTACGCAAATTCAGTCACTGCCAGACACTCGGCCAGACACCCGGCCAGACCCCCGGCCTGATCCCGGCCAGCCCCCCCGGCCTGTTCGCCAACCTGAGTATTCAAAAAACGCAGCATGCCATACGTAAACACGGCGGCCCGCTGCGCTGCATGCCCGCACCGCAGCATCTACCTGGTTCTGCATGCCCGCGCCGCAGGAGCACAAACCGCAATACCCAACAGATACAAAGGGCAAGGCCGCTGCATTTTTTAGTGGTTTGGGATTTTTTCGGCAACTGGCCGAGCCGTCATGATTTAATTTTGCCACCCCCCCTTGTGTTACGTTTTATAAAAAAGTAACATCATCCAACGAAAAACAAGTGTCTACCTCTTGGCAGATTATCTGCCAATAATACCGCAGTGTTATAAAAAACATGAGCCTGCATATGATATTTATGTGATCTTGCTCATATTTTTTTAATTTTGAGTGTATTTATATTGTATAGTTTTGATAAGAACTATGTAATTTTTTTAACAAATATTGACACAATATATTACAGGTGGTATTATTTAATATAATAAAAATTTCACAATCAACGCAGTTACAGTTTTTTTGTCTTATTGCTGTCAGATATTGCAATTTTATTCCTATAAACAAGGAAAAAATCCATGTCCAGCAGTGAACTTGTTGATATTGTCTATATCATGGCATTTTGCCTTGGCGGCATGAGCTTTGCTCTTGGGCCATTTGTAATAGTGTTTTTTCTCGCCCCCCGCCTCACACGCAACACGGTTGGCAAAACCCGGCAGATTGTCGAATGCGGCATTGACCCCATTGGCGATGCCTGGATCAAATTCGGCGCTGTGTACTACATGTACTCGCTGCTGTTTCTGGCCTTTGCGGTCGACATTCTCTTTCTCTTCCCCGTTGCCATCATCTACAACAAGGCCTCTCCCGTCAGCGACCTGTTAACCTTCGCAGAAGTCTTTCTGTTTGTGGGCATCTTGTCCCTTGTCATTGTCTATGCGTGGAAAAAGGGAGTGTTCCAATGGCAACGGAAAATATATTCGGATCGGTAGTCCACTTTTCGCGGCTCGATACCCTGTTTGACATGTGCCGTGCCAATTCGCTCTGGCCCATGACATTTGGCCTGGCCTGCTGCGCCATTGAAATGATGGCCACCGGCGCATCACGTTTTGATCTGGCGCGGTTTGGGGCAGAGGTTTTTCGCCCGTCGCCCCGGCAAAGCGACGTGATGATTGTTTGTGGCACCATCAATAAAAAGATGGCCCCGGCTGTGCAGATTCTCTACGACCAGATGCCAGAACCCAAATGGGTTATCGCCATGGGCAATTGCGCCATATCTGGCGGGCCATTTGTGTACGAAGGCCAGTACGGCGTGGTGGAAGGCGTGGGCAAGCTGTTTCCTGTGGATGTGTATATACCCGGCTGCCCTCCCCGGCCCGAAGCGCTTATAGAAGGCATTTTGAAGCTGGAAGAAAAGCTCACCGGAACCCGCCGCTGGCCAGTGGTGACGCCCCCTGGGCTGCCCGGCCCTGCTGCTGCACAGGTGGCGGCAATGGCGGCGGCTCAAGCAGAACAGGCCAAAACCGAGACTGAAGCTGAAGTTGCAGCCGGGGATGCGGCGCAATCCCCCCCTGATGCCACGCGAGAGCAGGCGCCAGAAGGACATGCGCCAGAAGGACACTCGGCTGGAGGGCAACAGGCATGAACACAACTACCCTTAACGCACAGCTTGCAGCCCTGCCTGGGGTACAGGTGCGCGAAACCGCGCACGCCTCTGTGGGCTACGATCTTTCGGTGACGCTGCCAGAAAGCACCCTGCTTGCAGCAGTAACCCTTATGGATAAAGCCGGATACTTTTTGGAAGGCATGACCGGCGTTGACTGGTTTGGCGAATGCGAGGCCCTGCGCAAAGAGGCCGAGGCAAAGGCCAAAAAGGCTGCCGAGGCTTTGGCCGCAGCCGCCAGCGCTGCTGCATCAGGCACGGCGGATGCCCCCACGGCAGCGGATGCTGCGGATACTGTGAATGCAGCGGCAGCCGAATCCCCTACCCCAGCTTCAATCCCGCAAGAAGACGAGCTTGAAGTGGTGTACGACTTCAACCGTTTTTCTGCCCGCCACCGGGTATGTCTGCGGGTACGCACGCCGCGCTCCAACCCGGAAATCGCCACAATTGCCGAAATCTATCCCATAGCCCACTGGCACGAACGCGAAATTCATGAGTTCTTTGGCATCGTCTTTGTCGGGCATCCCTACCTTATTCCCTTGCTGCTGCCCGAAGACGCGGAATACCACCCCTTGCTCAAGGACTACAGCGCATGAACTATCTTGCCCAAAGTCCCACAGACGAGCGGTTTGTTCTCAACCTTGGCCCGCAACACCCGGCAACGCACGGTGTTTTGCGCGTCAAAATGGTTATGGACGGCGAGTATATTGTGGATGCCGAGCCCGTGCTTGGCTACATCCACCGCATGCACGAAAAAATGGCCGAAAACCGCACCTGGGCGCAGTTTATGCCCAATACGGGCCGCATGGATTATCTGCACGCCCTGGCCTACAACCACGGCTATGCCTGTGTTGTTGAGCGGGCTGCGGGTATAGAAGTGCCGGAACGCGCCGAGTATATCCGCGTAATCACCAACGAGCTCAACCGCGTTTCAAGCCATCTGCTGTGGTTTGGAGCCTTTGTGCTCGACCTTGGCGGATTTTCTCCTCTCCTGTACGCCTTTGACGACCGCGAACAGATTCTTGATCTGCTCGAATCTGTCACCGGCTCGCGCCTCACGTACTGCTATTTCCGCTTTGGCGGCGTGTACAACGACATCGACGATGCCTTTGTTACAGGCACACGGGCCTTTATTACGCGCATGCGCAAGCGCCTGCCCATGTACCATTCCCTTGTATCAAAAAACCTGATTATTCAGCAGCGCCTTGTGGAAGTGGGCTTTGTGGATGCCGAAATGTGCCGCAAATACGGTGCTACCGGCCCTGTGGCGCGCGGCGCTGGTATTGCCTTTGACGTGCGCAAGCACGAACCTTACGGCGTTTACAACCGCTTCAGCTTTGATGTGCCGGTGTACCACGAGGCCGATTGCATGGCGCGCTACAACGTGCGCATGGATGAAATAGAACAGAGCCTGCGCATCATCGAACAGGCGCTGGATCAGCTGCCCGGTGGCCCTGTTATGGCGGCCAAGGTTCCCAAAACCATCAAGCCGCCCAAGGGCGACTATTACCACGCGGTTGAAACAGCGCGCGGTGTGTTGGGCATCCATGCCGTCAGCGACGGCAGCGGAACCCCCTGGCGGCTCAAGTGGCGCACGCCCTGCTTTTCAAATCTGCTTGTTTTTGGCGAGGCGTGCAGGGGCATGCTGCTGCCCGATGCCCTGGCGCTGCTCGGCAGCCTTGATCTGGTTATTCCTGATATCGACCGCTAAGGAGAACAGCCATGACGTTCTACTCCGAAATGCTGCGTCTTCTTGGGTATCTGGTGGGGTTTCTTGTTTTTGTGGCGCTTAACGCGGCCTACCTTGTGTGGGTTGAGCGCAAGGTGGCAGGGCACATCCAGCGCCGCATTGGCCCCAAGGAGGTTGGCCCCTACGGGCTGTTGCAGCCGCTGGCAGACGGCCTCAAGCTTATGACCAAACAGGTGTTCATTCCCAAGGACGCCGACGGCGTGCTGTTTTGCCTTGGCCCCGTACTGGTCATGACCCCGGCCTTCATGAGCTTTGTGACCATTCCCTACACCGAGGGGCTGGTGGCGCGTAACCTTAACCTGGGGCTGCTGGCCATTTATGCCTTTGCCTCGGTAAACGTGCTGGGCCTGCTGCTTGGGGCCTGGGGATCGCGCAACAAATACGCCGTTATTTCTGCCGCGCGCGTGGTTTCGCAAAACGTGGCCTACGAAATCCCCATGCTGCTGGTTGTGGTGAGCCTTGTGATGGTTATGGGCACGCTCAATCTCAGCGAAATAGTGGGTACGCAGTCGGGCGGGTTCTGGCACTGGAATGTGTTCCGCCTCTCTGCAAGCCCGCTCATGCCTGTTTCGTGCATCATCTTTTTCATCTGCATGCTGGCAGAGACAAACCGGGCCCCCTTTGACATGGCAGAGGCCGAAAGCGAGCTGATCGCCGGTGCGTTTACGGAATATTCCGGCATGGGTTTTGGCGTGTACTTTATGGGTGAATACGCCAACGTGGTGGTGGGCTCCAGCCTGCTCACCCTGCTGTTTCTTGGCGGGTGGGATTGCCCCCTTGGACTGTGGCCGGGGGCGCACTGGTTTGCCATCAAGCTGTACGCGGTCATCTTTACGGTCATATGGGTTCGCTGGACCTTTCCGCGCACCACCTTCTACGGCCTGCTTAACCTCTCGTGGAAGGTGCTCATACCCATTGCGCTCGTCAATCTTCTCATAACCAGCGCGTTGCTCAAGGTGCTGTAGTATGAACACATACTTCAAGAATATCTTTTCAGGCGGATGGAGCCTCTGTGTAGGCATGGGCATAACGCTGCGCTACTTTTTCAAGCCTGTGGTCACCAAATCGTACCCGCACGAGGTGCTGCCCATTACGCCGCGTTACAGAGGCCACATTGACCTTGTGTACGACGCGCAAACCGGCACAGACAGATGCATTGTGTGCGGATCGTGCCAAAAGGCCTGCCCCTCTGGCTGCATAGAGCTTGCTGGCGAAAAGCTGGAAGGAGCCAAAAAGAAAACCCTTACCAGCTACAAACTGGATTTTACCAAGTGCAGCCTGTGCGGCATGTGTGTGGAATCGTGCCCCACCGACGCGCTTACCTTTTCTCATGACTACAATCTGGCCGGTTTTGACGAGGCAGAGTACCACTTTGACCTTGTACGGCGGCTCAAGGAGCGTTCCTGATGCACAGTCATGACACAATGCAAACCCTGGCCGAGGGCATCTTCTGGTTCTTTGTGCTGGTGACCTTTTGCGGCGCAATACTGGCTGTTTCGGCGCGCACGCTCATACGCCGCGTGGCCGGGCTTGCCCTGTGCTTCACCGGTGTGGCGGGAATCTACTACTACCTGTCGAGCCCCTTTGTGGCCTTTATGCAGATGCTTGTGTACGTGGGCGCGCTGTGCGTTACCATAACATTTGCCATCATGCTGGCAGAAACATCAGATGCCAACCGCGCCCCGCGCCGTCACAAACTCAGCCTGTTGCTTGGGGCAACGGCCAGCTGTGCCATTACGGCTGCGCTGGTGGCGCAATCCATAGTGGCCCCCTGGCCCGACACCCCGCCAGCGCAGACCGAAGGAACCATTGAACGCATTGGTCAGGCGCTGCTGAGCACGTATGCCATGAGTTTTGAACTCATTTCGGTGGTTCTGGTGGTAGCCATGGTGGGGGCGCTTGCGCTGGCCCGCCACGGGAGGGACAAGTGATGCACTACGCCAGCCTGAGTCAGAATCTGGAGACATACCTTGTCATCGGCGCGGCCCTGTTCGGCCTGGGGCTGTTTGGCATGGCCATGCGCCGCACGTTCATAGGCATGCTTATCGCCTCAGAGCTCATTCTTTGCGGTGCTTCGGTCAACTTTATGGCCTTTGGCCGGTTCTGCGCGGCCGATACGATAACCGGGCAGATCGCCGCCCTGTTTGTCATGGCAATAGCGGCGGCAGAAGCGGTTATTGTGCTTTCGATCATCATTGCGGTGTACCGGCTGTACCGGTCTGTTGAAACAGACGCTCCGTCAGACCTCAAAGGCTAAGGGGAACAGCGTATGGACATTGTTGAATCCGTCAGACCCCTGGCCGCCATACTTGCAGCCTTGATAGGCGCTTGCCTCATCATGCTGACAGGGCGTCGCCCCAATCTGCGCGAAACCGTTTCGTTCATAACAGCGGTGGTCATGTTCTGCATCATCGCCTCAATGATCGGCGAGGTGGCGCCCGCGCCCATGGGGCAGGGGCACACACTGCATCTTACGGTTTTTGCCATACTGCCGGGGCTGTCGGTAAGCCTGCGGGCAGATGCGTTTTCCATGGTATTTGCGCTGGTTGGCTCATTTTTGTGGATCATCACCGTTTTTTACGCCGCAGGCTACATGCGCGGCCTCAACGAACACGCCCAAACGCGCTTCAGCGCCTGCTTTGCCCTCACGCTCTTTGGAGCCATGGGCGTGGCCTTTGCCGACAACCTGTTTACGCTCTACCTCTTCTATGAAGTGGTGAGCGTGTGTACCTACCCACTTGTGGCCCACCATCAGGATGCCGAAGGGTATGACGGCGCGCGCAAGTATATTGTGTACCTCACCACCACGGCCAAGGGCCTGGTGCTGCCCGCCATGATCGTCATCTACGTGCTGACCGGCAATCTTGATTTTGCCCACAACAGCCACACGGGCATCTTGCCCGCAGGGGCCAGCGACGCCCTGGCAACAGTGCTGTATGTGTGCTGCATTCTGGGTTTTGCCAAGAACGGCATCATGCCCTTCCACCACTGGCTGCCGGGCGCCATGGTGGCCCCCACGCCTGTTTCGGCCCTGCTGCACGCGGTGGCGGTGGTCAAGGTGGGTGTGTTTTGCACCACACGCGTCATGCTGTTTGTGTTTGGCACTGACCTTATGAAGGCCCTGAATCTGGGCGTGCCCACGGCCTATTTTGTGTCGTTTACCATTCTTGCGGCCTCCATCATCGCCCTGACCAAGGACAACCTCAAGGCGCGGCTGGCCTACTCCACTGTAAGCCAGCTTTCGTACATCATACTTGGCGTGGCCCTGCTGACGGTAGACGGTATTCAGGGAGGCATTGTGCATATCGCCAATCACGCTTTCTCAAAGATCACGCTCTTTTTCTGCGCGGGCGCAATCTATGTGGCAACGCACAAAAAATGCATCTCTGAAATGAGCGGCCTTGGCCGCACCATGCCCTTTACCTTTGCGGCCTTTGCTGTGGCCTCGCTTTCCATGATCGGCGCGCCGCCCGTGGCCGGGTTTGTCACCAAGTGGAAGCTGCTGGTGGGGGCCATGGAAATGCCCACGCATTCCATGGGCATTCTGCTGGTGCTGCTGGCAAGCACCCTGCTCAACGTGGCCTACTTTGCGCCTGTGACCTACAAGGCCTTTTTTGGCAAAAGGCCGGAAGGCGAAGAAACAGGCATCCGCGAAGCCCCGCTGAGCATGGTCATACCCATACTTGTGGCTGCTGGCGTTTCTGTGTTCATAGGCATTTACCCAGATGCCATCATGTCCTTCGTGAAGGTGGTGACAGGATGATAGTGAACATTATCGAGTTCTTCCGCGCCCGCCTCAAGGCTACCATACGCATAAGCCTGGTTGTGCTGGCGGCGCTGGTGGTGTGGGATGCCCTGTTTGTCTCCAAGGAACACGTACACACCTTTGTGGAGCGCATACCCGGATTCTGGGCCGCATTCGGCTTTGTGGCCTGCGTTGTGATTATCATCGTTTCCAAGTGGTTCGGCCACCTGGGCATCATGACCCGCGAGGATTATTACGATGACTGAACCATGGATTCACCCCTCGGCCATTCTGTTGCTTGGCGCGGTTATTCTGCCGCTGCTGCCGCGTGCCGTGCGCCGGATATTCATTGTGCTTGTGCCGGTGCTGGCCTTTGGCGCGGTGCTGCTCATGCAGGGGCACAACGGCGTGTACGGCGTGCTGCCCTTCATGAAATGGCAGCTCATATTCGGCAAGGTTGATGCGCTGAGCATGGTCTTTGCCTACATCATGACTCTCATGTGCGTGATAGGCTCCATCTACGGCCTGCATGTGGAGGAAGCCGCACAGCATTCTGCCGCCTGGACGTATGTGGCGGGATCACTGGGCGTTATCTTTTGCGGCGATTACCTGACGCTGTTCCTGTTTTGGGAGCTGATGGCCTTTTCGTCCGTATTTCTGGTGTGGTTCAGGCGGCGCAAGCAGTCGCTGGCCTCAGGCTACCGCTATCTGCTGGTACACACAGCTGGCGGGCTTTTACTGCTGGCGGGGCTTGTGCTGCGCTACCGCGCCACGGGCGACCTTACCTTTGGGCCCATCGGCGTTGCCGACCCGCAGCTGTACACTTACCTGATCATGGCAGGGTTCATTCTCAACGCGGCAGTGCCGCCCCTGCACGCATGGCTGCCCGATGCTTACGGCGAGGCTACGGTGACAGGCGCGGTATTCATGTGCGCCTTTACCACCAAAACAGCCGTGTATGTGCTTGCGCGCAGCTTTGCGGGCATGGAAATTCTTGTGCCGCTGGGCGTGTGCATGGCCCTGTACGGCGTTGTGTACGCCGTGCTTGAAAACGACAGCCGCCGCCTGCTGGCCTACCATATCATCAGTCAGGTGGGCTACATGGTGGCCGCCGTGGGCATAGGCACGCCGCTGGCCATCAACGGAGCCTGCGCCCACGCCTTTGCCCACATTCTCTACAAGGGCCTGCTGTTCATGGGCTGCGGCTCGGTGCTGCACATGACTGGCGTGAGCAAGTTTACCCAGTTGGGCGGGCTGTACAAAAAAATGCCCAAAACCTTTGTGTTTACGCTGGTGGGCGGGCTTTCCATTTCTGCCTTCCCGCTGTTCAGCGGTTTTGTAACCAAGGCCATGATTGTGGCTGCCGGATTTGAAGCGCACAACTACTGGGCGGGATTTTTGCTTACCCTGGCCTCGGCAGGCACGTTTTTGCACACCGGCCTGAAGGTTCCATACTTTATCTGGTTTGGCAAAAACAACTGCTCGCAGGAAACATGGGAACGCGCTGGCGACCCCCCGCGCAACATGCAGGTTGCCATGGCCGTGGCGGCGTTTTTGTGCATCTTTATCGGCTGCTACACGCCGTACCTCTACGACATGCTGCCCTTCCCCGATGTGGCGGCGCAGTACCACCCCTACAGCGCGGCGCATATTTCTGAAACGCTGCAAATACTGCTGTTTACGGCTGTGGGTTTCTTTTTGCTGCTCAAAAAGCTCACGCCAGAGCCCACCATCAGCCTGGATCTCGACTGGTTTTACCGCATGGGCGGCAGGCTGTTTTACTGGATTGCGCGCAAGCCCGTGCAATCGGCTGATAATACCGTGGGCGAGGCCTGGAACCGGCAAGGCATTGTGCCGCTTATGCGCACGGCGCGCTTTTGGTCGTGGTTTGACTGGCACGGCATAGATACTGTGGTTGACGGCACGGCCCGCAGCGTGCGCGCCCTGGGCGGTGTGCTGCGAGTGGTACAGAGCGGCAGCCTGCAAATCGACATCATTTCCATGGCCGCAGTGGTGGCCCTGGTGCTCACGCTGCTGGCTCTTGTATGAGCTGCGCAGAAAGGAGATCGCCGCGATGGATTTTCTGAGCATGAACACCCTGGGCTATCCCATCCTCAGCATTCTTGTTTTTCTGCCGCTGGCAGGGGCCGCCATTGTGCCTCTGCTGCCGGGAGAAAACAGCGTGCGGGTGTGGACGCTGCTTGTCACCCTGGCCAACGCCGTTGTTTCACTGCCGCTGTTTACGCGGTTTGACCCCACATACGCCCTGTACCAGTTTGCGGAACACCGGCCCTGGATCGAGAGCCTGAATGTCAACTACACCCTGGGTGTGGACGGCATTTCGCTGCTACTGGTGATGATGACAACCCTCATCATGCCGCTGTGCGTGCTGGGATCGTGGAAGTATATCCAGAGCCGCGTCAAGGAATTCATGATCTGCCTGCTGGTCATGGAAACATCCATGCTGGGCGTTTTCATGTCGCTGGATCTGGTGCTGTTTTATGTGCTGTGGGAAGCAATGCTCATTCCCATGTATCTGCTTATCGCCGTATGGGGCGGGCCGCGCAAAAGCTATGCCTCCATCAAGTTCTTTTTGTACACGCTGGCGGGCTCGGTTTTTCTGCTGGTGGCCATTGTGGCCCTGTACATCAATCAGGGTACGTTCAGCATTCCCGCCCTCATGGGGCAGCAGTATTCCGAACGCTTCCAGCTGCTGGTGTTTCTGGCCTTTTTCATTGCCTTTGCCATCAAGGTTCCCATGTTTCCCTTCCACACATGGCTGCCTGCGGCCCACGTGGAGGCCCCAACAGCCGGCTCGGTGATACTGGCCTCGGTGCTGCTTAAAATGGGAACATACGGCTTTTTGCGCTTTTGCCTGCCCATTACCCCTGGTGCTGCCATTGGCCTGCTGCCAGCCTTGCAGTGGCTCTCTGTGGCAGGAATCATCTACGGCGGCCTGACGGCCCTTGCCCAGCAGGACATGAAAAAACTTATCGCCTATTCAAGCGTGGGCCATATGGGTTTTGTCACTCTGGGTATTTTTGCCCTCAACCAGCGCGGGCTGGAAGGCGCACTGCTGCAAATGATCAATCACGGCGTGACCACCGGTGCGCTGTTTCTCTGCGTGGGCATGGTGTACGAACGCTCGCACAGCCGTGAACTTTCAGACGCCGCAGGGCTTGGCAAATTCATGCCCATCTATGTGACGTATCTGACGTTTTTTTCGCTGTCGTCGCTGGCCTTTCCCGGCACAAACAGCTTTGTGGGCGAGTTTCTCATCCTGGCCGGGGCCTTTTTCAACAACAAGATTGTGGCTGTGTGCGCCGTGCCGGGGGCCATTCTTGCGGCGGCCTACATGCTGCGCATGTTGCAGCGGGTGATCTGGGGCGGCACAAACAATCCCGACCAGTCGCGCATGTACGATCTGGGCTGGCGCGAGGCTGTAACCCTTGCCCCGCTGCTGGTATTTGTTTTCTGGATAGGGCTTGCCCCGGAACCGTTTTTGCGCGTCATGAGGCCAAGCCTTGACCATCTGCTTGCGCAGACAGGCTACCACGCCCAAAGCGCGCTGGCCCTTGCGGAACTTGTTGCGCGCTGACCGAACCCCAAGCAAGGACAAAAGGCCTACGCATGAACGCATATCTTTTTGCACCGGAACTGGTTCTTCTTGCGGGCTGCCTGCTGGCATTCTGCATGACTCTCACAGAGGCCCGCACGCAAACGCTGCGTTTGCTGGTTCTGTGTGTGGGGGCTGCCTTTGCGGCCTCCTCCCTGGGCTGCCTTTTTGCCAAGGGAACCCTGTTTTACGGAGCCTACAGGGTAGACCTGTTTTCGCAGCTGGTAAAAAGCGTGCTGTCTGTGGGCTTTACGCTTATGCTGCTTTTTGGCGCAGATACCAAGGGAATTTCGGTGCGCATGCGGCCGGAATACTACTTCTTTCTGCTCACAAGTTTGCTGGGGCTTACCCTGCTTTCAAGCAGTGTAGAACTCATCACCCTGTTCATCGCCCTTGAGCTGTCGTCGTACTCGCTCTATCTGCTCGTGCCCATGCGCACACCATCGGACAGCATGCGCGCCCCCATGGAGGCGGCCATCAAGTATCTGCTGTTTGGCGTAACGGCATCGGGCATCATGCTGTTTGGCATGAGCTGGATATTTGGCATTGCTGGCAGCACCTACCTTGAACAGATACTGCCTGCCATGCGCACCGCCCTCTCACACCCGACTGGGCTGAACGCGGCTGCGCTGGTGGGACTGCTCATGCTGCTGTGCGGCATGTTTTTCAAACTGGCGGTGTTTCCCTTCCACTTTTGGGCGCCCGATGTGTACCAGGGCGCATCCAACGACACCACGGCCTTTATCGCCTCCATGCCCAAGATTGTGGCTGTGGCGGTGCTGGCGCGCTTCTGCGCACTGGCATTCCCCGGCGAGGGGCATATGGCCCTGCTGCTGACGGGGCTTTCCATCGCCTCCATGTGCTATGGCAACCTCACGGCCCTAGTACAGACAGACGTCAAGCGCATGCTGGGTTTTTCGGGCATTGCGCATGCCGGGTACATTCTTATGGGCATGGCCACCCTTCAGGGCTGGGGCATTGCCACATCGCTGTACTATGCCACGGGCTACCTGTTCATGATGCTGGCGGCATTTTTGGTGCTGTGCGTTGTTTCGCCTGATGGGCAAAACCTGAGCATCAAGGATATGAACGGCCTTTCGCGGCGGTCGCCCCTGCTGGCATTTGTGCTTGGCGTAAGCATGTTTGCCCTGGCGGGTATTCCGCCCTTTGTGGGATTTATGGGCAAGTTCATGCTGCTCACCGGCGCGTGGCGGGCAGGGCACACGGCCCTTGTGATTGTTGCGGCCATCAATACGGCCATCGGCATCTACTATTATTTGCAGGTGGTGCGCGCCGTGTACACAGAGGCTGCCTCTGAAGACACACAGGCCATTGTGCCGCACCTTGGTGCGCGCATGGCGGGCATTTGCCTTGTGGGCCTTGTGCTGGCCTTGGGCATAGCGCCCGAAACCATGATACGTCTGGCAACCGAGGCAGTGCTGGCTGCCTGGTAAACAAGTACACCAGCGTTTAGCTGCAATATCAAAGCCCCAGGTTCGCTCAAAACCTGGGGCTTGATTTTATCTGAAACAAAATCGCCTTTGTGTGTGCCGCATGAAAAACGGGCTTGGTGTCGCCAGCTATTTCGTCAGGGTGCAACCATTACCGCATTGCGACCTGCCGCCTTGGCGGCATACAGCGCCTTGTCTGCCCTTATTACCAACTGCAGGAGCGAATCATCGGCGGACACTAACTGCCCATGCACGCCATCTGCATCACTTACCGCAACCCCAATGCTTGCTGTTACCGCAAACTTGACCCCCTCGTGCATGAAAGAATGGGCAGCTATGGCCTGGCGTATACGGTGGGCAAGCTCTTCTGCCTGCCCGGCGTCTGCACAGGTGGCAAGCACCACAAATTCTTCACCGCCATAGCGCACAAGCAGGTCGGCCTGACGCACACTGGCATTTATAATCTTTGCAACTCCCTGCAAAACCATGTCACCCGCTCTATGACCGTAGGTATCGTTGATTTTTTTAAAATGGTCGATATCAAGCATAAGGCACGAGCACAGATGACCAAAAGCCAGGGCATTCTGAAAAAAATCGGCCCCGGTGATCTGCAAAAACCGACGGTTATGCAATCCTGTAAGGACATCATTGAGGCTTTCAGCCTCTGCCTTTTTTATTTTACTGGTTACTCGGAGGCTCATGATTGTAAAGGCATCAAAAAGAATTCTGATCTCGGAAGGCATATTCTTGCTTGAATGCAGCTTGCCAGTCACCGCGTAATCATTTTTACGCAACTCAAGCGCATACGCCGTAAGTTCTTCAAGCGGGCCTTCAATGCTGCGGCAAAAACGCAGTATAAATGGCATTACCAGTAATACTGCGCACAGCGCTCCAAGAATCAGCGACAAGGTTTGCCAGCGATAACCAGCAAGAATTTTATCAACACTCTGAAAATAAATCAGCTTCCAGCCGCCCTTTCCCACATCCACAGACGCGCCCACCATGCGCGCCCCTGCGCTGCTTATGAATGTCTGACCAGAATCGTCCAATTCCATAAGCTGTGCAGAAACCTTGGCCAGGACTCCATTGTTGCCATCTGCAACAGCACTGGCCGGGGCGAGAATATTCCCTTTTGCATCGCACAGCACAAGGCCCTGCATATCTGGTATAAACGAACCGCGCATCCATGCATCAAGCTCGCCCACAAGAATGGTTATAAACACAACACCATCAAATCTGCCCTCTGCATCAAACACAGGTGCGGAAAAAATGCAGATGGGTTTACCTGATATGCGCCCCTTTATGCCCGTGGTTATTGCAGACCTTCCTTCTTGTGCTTCTGTAAAATAATGCCTGTCGCCAACATATACACCTGTTATCCCCATGGTATCTATAATGGAATTTCCATCACGTCCCACAAATACTGCTGCAGAAATACCAGGATGTGTGGCTATAAAGCCCTTGAACTCTGCTGAAGCATGTGAAATTTCAGTACGGTGTGACTGAAGAATCCTGATTGGGGTCGATAGAGAAAACGGGAAATAAAGCACGGTAAGACAGCGGCAGGCCATGCCATGCTTGGTCTTTCTGGAATGGTGTCCAGTTGAAGTACGCCTCAACCGGGCGTCAGGCACCCCACCTATGTTGCGTCAGATTAGGATCGTTTTTCGCCTTTTCTGACGATCTGCGCTCGGCCTCTCAGGCTTCAACCTGACAGATCAACCGCTAGCGTGCTTTATTTTCCGAATTCTGAGACGACCCCTGATTAAAAAATGCAAATCTTCAAAACAAACATCAACGTAGCCTTTGACAGTATTTTTATTTTTGTGAAGGTCATCTGCAATCTGGATTATTTCAGCTTCAACAATTTGCTGACGTTGAAAAAAGAAAAAAAACAGCGCAGCGACAATGCTCGGAATACAGACAACAAGCATGATGTACAGACGTATACGCCCACGAATTGTATCAAACCTGAGAAAATTCACTACATTAAATCTTTCCATATCTTGCTCGTGTAACTAGAATTATTTTCAAACAATAGTATGTGCAAGACAAAAACAACTCCACTACAAAGTTATCTGCCAGTTGCATTATAGGCAAACAATATCGGCATCCTTTTTTAGCCATATGTTCATGCCAGATACATACCCTGCGATCTATTCCTGCGATTTGCACAGCCCAAAAATCATAGCACCTTGCCCATCAAAATACGCCAGATAGGTTTGGCCGCCAAGGGCTCCACAGTAAGATTTAGAGCATTTGTTGGCTTAAGATTGCGGATTTCGCGCATATTTTTACAGAGCACTGCATGTAGAAGCATATTTGATATTTTTTTAAAGCAAAACAATATCGTATATATTATTTTTTTAAATATCTAACCAACAAAACTAAATACATGTGAAAAAAATATTTATATTTCCAAACCATCATATTGTACCATATTCATTCAAATTAGCAGAACAGTGATGACACAATTGATACCACACGATCACAGCAATGTGTATTTAATTGTAGCAGATATTACTGCTGTCATTCTCTGTTGTATAGATAAAAAACTGCTACAGACTTTCATTTTTATGGAGAAACTGCCTTGATCAGCCAGATATTGCACACGCTACGCGGAAAATTCTTCCTCACCATGTCCATTGGGGCCATCGCCATGTCTGGCCTATTTTTTCTTTCATTGCAGTCAATTAATCAAATTGAACTCAAATACGCCCAAACCCGAGACACCGCCATAGCGGGCCGGATTCTGGCACTAGATATAACAAAAAACATAAATTACTTCAGCAGATTAACAAGAAATATCATGCTTGGCAGCGACATCGGCAAAGACCTCAAGCAGATAGACACCGCAATAATGACGGTAAAAAAACATTTTGCCACACTTTCTTCACTCAACCTCCCTGCTGAATCAAAAAATCTGACAGAGAAGGCCCACAAAGCCGCTATTGCATTCATGAGCAATGGTCAGAGTCTTGTGTCTCCTCTTGTTGAGGTTCCCGTAGAGCAACGACATCTCGCCTACAAAACATACGAAAAAGATGCCACTCCCTATGCCGTGGCATTCAGGGAACATTTTGAAAAATTTGACGCAAACATTACTATCCTGGCCGAAACCGCCATGGCTGACCTGAATAAGGACATAGCCTCGCGGCGCACGGTGATGTGGTTTGAGTTTGTTTTTGCCATCTGCCTCGTGTATTGCGCCGGGTACCTGTTAACCAACCGCGATCTGTTTGCCATGCGCCAATGTTTGGCCTTTGCCGCTAATCTGGGCAAACAGCAAGCTGATCAGCGGCTTGCGGCCCACAAATGCGCCAGCCTGAGCCCCCTGGCGCTGGCGCTGAACAATACGGCAGACAATATTGCCGCCTACCGTGAATCATCGGCCAGGGCACAGGCAGAGGCCGAACACGAGCGCGAAGAAGCCACCAGGGCGCTGGACGAAGCCCGTCAGGCGCAGGTTCTTGCCGAAAAAACCAAAAATGATGGCATGTTGCAGGCTGCACAGCAGCTTGAAGCAGTGGTTGAAATTGTTGGCGGCGCATCGCAGGATCTGGCCGTAAAAATTGGGCAATCCCGCAGAGGTGCCGATGACCAATCGAGCCGGGTGCGCGATACGGCCACGGCCATGGAAGAAATGAACGCAACTGTACGCGAGGTTGCACAAAACGCCCAGCAGGCCGCTGGCATTGCCGATCAGGCACGTCAGCAGGCGCAAGAAGGTGCGCAGATTGTGAACAGCGCGGTCAAGGGTATTGAATCTGTACACGAGCAATCTCTTGCCATCAGGCAAGATATGGATTTACTTGGCAAACAGGCCGAAAATATAGGCCAGGTCATGGCTGTCATTGCCGATATTGCCGACCAGACCAACCTGCTTGCTCTCAATGCCGCCATCGAAGCTGCCCGTGCTGGGGACGCTGGCAGAGGGTTTGCCGTAGTTGCAGACGAAGTACGCAAACTGGCAGAAAAAACCATGACTGCAACGCAAGAGGTTGGGCGCGCCATTGGCGATATACAGAACGGTACGCGAAAAAACATTCTGAATGTGGAACAGAGCGCCACTGCCATCGAAAATGCAACAAAACTTTCCATACGTTCTGGCGATTCGTTAAAGCAGATTCTTGAATATGTGCATCTTGTCAATGATCAGGTACAGTCCATTGCCACTGCAAGCGAGCAACAGTCTGCCGCCAGCGATGAAATCAGCAGATCCGTTGTACAGGTAGCAACCATCTCTGCCGAAACAGCCCAAACAATGGAACATGCCGCCCATGCGGTGGATGGCCTGGCCCATCAGGCGCAGGTACTTCAGCGGCTTATCAATGATATGAAAGCTCAGGGTTAACAACACGCCTACATGACTAGCTGGATGGCTAAGTGAATTCTCTGTTGTTCTGGTGGCTTATGATAAAATCATGAGCCACCTTTTACAACGCTGCTTTCCACGCGCTGCCCAAGCCGTTGCTAAACCGCACTTCATTATTTCACTTTTGCCATAATCGTTGCGTCCACATATAGACACAAAGCGTAAGGCGCATTAATCTGAATACAACTTGTTTGCTCAAGTACTGGCGGTGTCAGCCAGATCCACGGCGCAATAACAGCGTAGCATGTCGGGGATGCAAATAATCTTACATATTTTCCCTTAGCTGCCAGGAGACCACGTCGGGCAACAGACACAGCCGGTTTCGGTAGCAGTTCAACTGCCCGGCTTGTTCACCTCACCAATAAACGGGAGGCACAGAATGCAGTTAAAAGTTGCAACCCGGCTGTGGCTGGGCTTTGGTTCCATTTTTTTTCTGATGCTGCTCAGTACCTTGATAATGCGCCACAATCTCAGCCAGGCCGACAGCCTTGCCGATACCACAGGGCACGAAAGCCTGCCCATGGCCCTGATGGCGGCTGATATGAAATTACAAACGGTGCAGGTGCAACAGTTTCTTTCAGATGTATCAGCAACCCATAGAACAGATGGATACAAGGAGGCGCAGGAAGCAGCCGATATTTTCCACGCGCATGCCAGCAAATTCAAAAACAAGTTTATCAACGAGAATGACAAAAAATCGTTGGAACGCCTTCAGGAAACTGTAAAGTCATTTGACGAAATGTATGCCCTTGGCCGCAAAATGGCCGATACATATATCAATCAGGGCGTCGAGGCTGGCAACGTGCTTATGGATGACTTTGACAAAGCCACAGAATCGCTGACAGATGCCCTTGAGCCTTTTATTGAAGAACAGATGCATGCCACAAGCCGCAATCTCGGCACTTTAAAGGACGAACTGGCCACAAGCCTGATGCTGCAATGGGTGCTGACGGCAATTTCCATAATCACAGGATCACTTGGCGCTTTGTTTACGATTAGGTCTTTCATGACCCAGCTCGGCGCAGAGCCCTCAGACGTGGCCGAAGTGGCACGCAAGATATCGGGCGGTGATCTTGAGGTAGACATGAGCCTGCACGGCAGCCGCAGAGATTGCGGGCTGTTTGCCGCCATGCGCGAAATGCGCGAAGAGCTTAAAAACAGCTTTGACAAGGCAACAGAGCGCCAGGCAGAAGCAGAACAGCAGGCAGAGGCCGCCAGCAAGGCCGTGGCCGAGGCCACGGAAGCAAAACACATGGCTGAAACGGCACGGGCTGAGGGCATGTTGCAGGCGGCCCAGCAACTTGAAGCAGTAGTTGAAATAATTTCAACGGCCTCCGAGCAGCTGGCAACACAGATAACTCAGTCGAGCCGGGGTGCGGATGAACAGTCTGGCCGTATTCACGAAACGGCCACAGCCATGGAACAAATGAATGCCACCGTGCTGGAAGTTGCCAAAAACGCCCAGCTTGCCGCCGATGTATCGGGAAACGCCCAAAAGCAGACACTTGAAGGCGTACAGATTGTGACCAGCGCGGTTGCAGGTATCAAATCCATCCATGCAAAATCCCTTGCCATCAAGCAGGATATGGGCGCTCTGGGCAAACAGGCCGAGGCCATTGGCCAGATAATGAATGTCATCGCCGACATAGCCGACCAGACAAATCTGCTGGCGCTCAATGCTGCCATTGAGGCCGCAAGAGCCGGTGACGCTGGGCGGGGTTTTGCTGTTGTGGCCGACGAAGTACGCAAGCTTGCAGAAAAAACCATGACAGCAACACGCGAGGTGGGCGAAGCCATCAGCGGCATTCAGCAAGGTACGAGAAAAAATATCGATAGCGTTGAGGATGTGGGAGAGGCGATCGAAGAAGCCACTTCGCTTTCTGCCCGTTCTGGTGATTCCTTGCGTCAGATTCTTGAGTTCGTAGAGCATGTAAACGACCAGATTCAGGCCATCGCCGCAGCCAGCGAGCAGCAGTCTGCAACAAGCGAGGAGATCAACAGGTCTGTGGAGCAGGTTGCAACCATTTCTGCCGAAACAGCTAAGGCCATGGAAAGCGCATCGCAGGCTGTGGATGCCCTTTCGCGGCAATCGACAACACTGCAAGGGCTGATACATAGCATGAAAAAGCAGGGCTGATTCTACGCAACGCCGATCGCAAGGGCCGTCCAGTGGGCGGCCTTTTTCATTTCTGCAACCTCAAAAGTGGGCTTGCCTTTTCCCTCTCCTCAAAATATTAATAATTATTTTTACTAATTGTAACAATTGCAATCTGCTTGCAATCTTTTTTGTATCTCATTATATATCGAATATAGAATTAGTATTCCTTGCAACTTATAACCAATTGTGGTGCTCCGGCTCGCCCAGAATCGGGTGTACGCGTTTGCACAACCGTAGCAGTAGCACTCATGAGTCATTCGCACCCAAGTAGAAAGGAATGTTGCGCCAAGCAGTCCCCCCTATCATAAACAAGAAAAAATCGAAACTTGATGCAGCAAGCTTACTGCTTGCAACCATATCATCAACTTGTGAAGGATCTGCCCATGACAAATCTTCTTGGTGAATTTTTTGGAACAATGATGCTTATCACCTTTGGTGCTGGCGTAGTAGCCTGCGTATTGCTTAAAGATTCCAAAGGTAATGGCGGCGGCTGGATTGTTATTACCGCTGGCTGGGCTTTTGGTGTTATTCTTGGTGTTTTCACCTCTGTTGCATTGGGTGCCCCGCAGGCCGACCTTAACCCAGCTGTAACCCTGGCTAAAACAATGCTTGGCACCTATGGCGTTGCCCAGGCCATTGCCACCATGCTGTCTCAGGTGGCCGGCGCATTTACTGGTGCTGCCATTGTGTGGCTGGCCTATCTGCCCCACTGGGCGCCCACTGAAGACGCAGGCCTCAAACTGGCCGTGTTCAGCACCGGCCCTGCCATCCGCAGCTATGGGCAGAACTTTTTGTGCGAAGTTATCGGCACCTTCATGCTGCTGTTTGCCATCTTTGCCATTTTCCACAAGAACAACGGCACCCTGCCTGCCGGTTTTGGCCCCTACCTTGTCGGTATTCTTGTGTGGGCCCTGGGCCTCAGCCTGGGCGGCCCCACCGGTTACGCCATCAACCCCGCCCGCGACCTTGGCCCCCGCATTGCCCATGCAGTGCTGCCCATTGCTGGCAAAGGCTCCTCTGACTGGGCTTATGCATGGATTCCGGTATGCGCTCCCATGGTGGGCGCGGTTCTTGCCTACGTGGTGGGCAAGGCTGTTGGCTTGATCTAAACGACGCAATTTGAGCAACTCCTGTTTTTTACGGGCAAGTAGCAGATGCTGCTTGCCCGCCCCCCACCAACAAGCACCAATCTGCTTTGGAGGAATCTATGTCCCAGAAGTACATACTGTCGCTTGACCAGGGAACCACAAGCTCGCGCGCCATTCTTTTTGACCGCGATGCCAATATCGTGCAGGTATCCCAGCGCGAATTCACGCAAATTTTTCCCCAGCCCGGCTGGGTCGAGCATAACCCCAACGAAATTTTTGACACCCAGTCGCACGTTGCCAAGGAATGCCTGAAGCATGCCAATGCCCAGGGCAACGAACTGGCCGCCGTAGGCATTACCAACCAGCGCGAAACCACCGTTGTGTGGGATAAATCGACCGGCGCGCCCGTGTACAACGCCATTGTGTGGCAAGACCGCCGCACGGCGGGTTTTTGCGACCAGCTGCGTGCCGAGGGCAAGGCCGATATTATCCGTCAGAAGACGGGCCTTGTGCTTGATGCCTATTTTTCTGGAACCAAGGTTCGCTGGATTCTCGACAACGTACCGGGCGCACGCGCCAAGGCCGAAGCGGGCGAGCTGCTTTTTGGCACAATCGACACGTGGCTGATCTGGAATTTCAGCAAGCGTGGCGCGCACGTAACTGACCCCTCCAACGCCAGCCGCACCCTGCTGTTCAACATCCATACCGGCCAGTGGGATGATGAACTGCTTGAAATCATGGGCGTGCCGCGCGCCATGCTGCCCGAAGTTGCACCTTCGTCAAGCGTTATGGCCCACACGCATGCCGAATTTTTTGGTCAGGCAGTGCCCATTGCCGGTGTTGCGGGCGACCAGCAGGCCGCTACCTACGGCAATGCCTGCATGACCGAAGGCATGGCCAAAAACACCTACGGCACGGGCTGCTTCCTGCTGCTCAACACGGGCACAAAGGCCCGCGAAAGCAAAAACAACATGCTTACCACCGTGGCCTGGGAAACCCCCAAGGGCCGCTATTATGCTCTGGAAGGCAGCGTGTTTGTGGGCGGTGCGGTTGTGCAGTGGCTGCGTGACGGCCTGGGCTTTATCCGCGATTCTTCCGAAATGGAAAGCCTTGCTATCACCGTGCCCGACAACGGCGGCGTCTACCTTGTGCCCGCCTTTGTGGGCATGGGCGCGCCCTACTGGGACCAGTATGCCAGAGGAACCATGGTCGGTATCACGCGCGGCACCAACCGTGGGCATATTGCCAGAGCGGCCATTGAATCCATCGCCCTGCAAACACTCGATATCATGGAAGCCATGCAAAAGGATGCCGGCGTTCCCCTCACTACCCTGCGCGTGGACGGCGGCGCAAGCCGCAACAACATGCTCATGCAGTGCCAGGCAAACCTGACCGGCGTTGTGGTTGAGCGCCCCACGGTTACGGAAACCACTGCCCTTGGCGCTGCCTATCTTGCAGGCCTCGCCGTGGGATTCTGGGAAAGCGAAGAACAGCTCTGCGCCCAGTGGAAGCTCGACCGCCGCTTTGAACCCAATATGCCCGAAGACCGTCGGCAGGAACTGCTGCACCAGTGGCACCGCGCCGTTGAACGCGCCAGAAGCTGGATCGAAGAATAATTCTCAACACGGCTGGGCTTTGCAGCCCAGCCCGTAGGCTCGAATAATATAAAGGGTCGCCCACGGGCGGCCCTTTATACGCATATTGGACGGGTTTGTTATAGCGGCGAGCGTATTGGCAAAACCCCTGACCCGGATCTGCACTTTCCACAAGCACTCTCTCCACAAGCCCTGCTGCCCCAAAACGCCAGCGCTACACAGCGCAAACTGGGGGTTCTCCTGTCTGCCAGCTGATTGATAAAAATCTGCGGCATGAATAAGCCAATATTTCGACATTGAAATTTACTTTCAAATCTGATAATCAACATTTTCGCGCTTCACGCATCAATCTTTTCAGTAAATCTTTGCCACTCCGGTGTGTCTGGCTGCTGGCCGTAAGGATGTTCAAATGCTGTGCAATTCTCGCCTCAATCTTGCCGAATGCGCTCATCGCCAAGACCGTGCCACGCCCTGCAACAACGCAGTTACCGAAATAATCCACCAACTTGCTGAATCACTGGGCAAGGCCATAGACGCAAAAGATACGTACACACTGGCGCATTCAGAAGAAGTAGCGGTTATTTCGCAAACCCTGGCCCTTTCCATGGGCCTTGGCCATCAAATGGCAGACCTTATTCATGTGGCCGGGCATTTGCACGACCTTGGCAAAATTGGCGTGCCGGATGAAATTTTAAGCAAAACAGCTGCCCTTACAACAAAGGAATGGCTGTCAATTCGCAAGCACCCCGATATTGGGGCAGATATTCTAGCGCCCATTGCCTGCCTGCGCGAATGCGGCATTGTGGATATGGTGCGGGCACACCACGAGCATTACGACGGCAGCGGCTATCCGCAAGGGCTGGCTGGCGGCCAAATACCGCTTGGGGCGCGCATTATTGCCGTGGCAGACAGCCTTTCGGCCATGCTTCAGTCGCGGCCGTACCGTGCGGCAAAAACATTTGATGAAGCCTGCCGCGAAATTGCCCTCGGCACGGGCAGCCAGTTTGATCCCAAGGTAGTGGCGGCATTTGAACGGGTAAAAGATCGCCTGCGCGATCTGGTTGCCATGCTGCGCATTGAATAAGCCCTTGCTGTTTGCACACGTTCTGGCTCTGCCCAGTGCTTTTAATGTAAGTCTGCCCGCTGGGATTGCTGCATTTTTTGCTGGCCTGCACAGATTTGTTGCTGCACTGCTCTGATTTTTTTGCCATACGGGCAGCAATCGTTCTCAGCTGTGGCAGTGATCGTTATGGCCGAGCACGCAGCCGTATACCCAAATTATTTGACTGCCACACAGCAACAGGTTATTTTATGGTTTTGGCAAACGCTCGGCTTATCTTTTTTTGACCGCACTCCCCGCTCCACTCTGCTGCCCAGGCGCGCTTACCAGCCGCTCAGGCAGCGCGCGGTGTACCGGCAGCTGGCCGCCAGCTCTTTTGCCCTCACGCAGAATCTTGCACTTCGCTAGCCGAAGCTTGCTTGCTGCTCACACCAGACCTTTGAATTTCAGGCAGTTTTTATGCAAACAAACATATCGTCGGCCATAGGCCGCGAAGCTCTCAGGCGCCGCACTTTTGGCATTATCTCTCACCCGGACGCAGGCAAAACCACCCTCACCGAAAAGCTGCTGCTCTTTGGTGGTGCCATCCAGATGGCGGGGGCTGTCAAGGCTAAAAAAGCCCAACGCCACGCGACCTCCGACTGGATGGAAGTGGAACGCGAACGCGGCATTTCCGTTTCTTCATCGGTGATGAAGTTTACCTACGCCGACCATATCATCAATCTGCTTGATACCCCCGGCCATCAGGATTTTTCAGAAGACACCTACCGCGTGCTCACAGCGGTGGACTCTGCCCTCATGGTCATCGACTCGGTCAAGGGCGTTGAAACCCAGACCCGAAAGCTCATGGAAGTGTGCCGCATGCGCGACACGCCCATTCTTACCTTTATCAACAAGCTTGACCGCGAAGGCCGCGATGCCTTTGATCTGCTGAGTGATATCGAACAGACCCTGGGCATTCAGGCGGCTCCCATGACCTGGCCCATCGGTATGGGCAAGAGTTTTCAGGGTGTGTATGACATTGAGCGGCAGGCTATCCGTTTTTTTGCCGAAGATGGCAAAAAATCGTCGCGCCCCAAGGAAGCGCTGACCATCAATGGCCTCAGCGACCCACAACTTGTCGAGCTCATTGGCGAAGACGCCGCCGAACAGCT
The DNA here is from genome assembly GCF_041907885.1 of Desulfovibrio sp. Classification (GTDB taxonomy): domain Bacteria; phylum Desulfobacterota; class Desulfovibrionia; order Desulfovibrionales; family Desulfovibrionaceae; genus Desulfovibrio. The sequence continues at coordinate 332,166 of NZ_JAYRGM010000001.1, forward strand.
GCGCACCGAAATTGATCTGCTTGAAGGCGCCGGCTACCCCTTTGACAAGGAAATGTACCTCAAGGGCAAGCAGACTCCGGTTTTTTTTGGCAGCGCCGTCAACAATTTTGGCGTCCAGGAACTGCTCGACACCCTTGTACGCCTTGCGCCCGGCCCCATCCCCAGAATGGCCGAATGCGCAACGGGCGAACGCCTTGTTAACCCGCTTGAAGAAGACTTTTCAGGCGTGGTATTTAAAATTCAGGCAAATATGGACCCCGCCCACCGTGACAGAATCGCCTTTATGCGCATCTGCTCCGGCAGGTTTGAGCGCGGCATGAAGGTCAAACACCACCGTATCGGCAAAGAGGTGCAGCTTTCGCGGGCCATTACCTTTATGGCTCAAGACCGTGAAGGCGTGGAAGACGCGTGGCCCGGCGACATTATTGGCTTGCACAACCACGGCACGCTCAAAATCGGCGACACGCTCACCACTTCAGAACCGCTCAAGTTTACGGGTATTCCCAATTTTTCGCCCGAACATTTTCGCCGCGTACAACTGGCAGATCCTTTGCGTTCCAAACAGCTGGCAAAGGGGCTTAAACAACTTGCTGAAGAAGGTGCTATCCAGGTTTTCAGGCCCCTTTTTGACAGCTCGCATATTCTCGGTGCTGTGGGTGTGCTTCAGTTTGACGTTATCATTGCCCGTCTCAAGGCCGAATACGGCGTAATTGCCGTGTACGAGCCCTCGCCCATTTCGGCTGCGCGGTGGATAACTTCAAATGACAGGGCCGCGCTTGAATCATTCAAGTCTGACCAGCAGTCAAGCCTTGCCTACGATGGCGACGACTGTCTTGCCATACTTTCTACCAGTGAATGGAAGCTCTCACGTATTATTGAAGAATGGCCTCAAATCACCTTTCACACCACCCGCGAAATCAGGTAGCCAGAAAGGTACATATCCAAAACAGCTAATCCGCACACGCAGTTGCCCGAATAAACCGGGGGCCGCGTGTGCGTTACTGTTTTTGTCTGCCGTCTTGCAGGGCAACAGAAAACGGCATGCCGCCCACCCCAGAAATCTACGCTTGAAATGCTTTTCAAGCAGGCATATATGAAGTATCAGATTATATTCAAGGCCCGCCCTGGTTCTACGGCTGCCGTGGCAAGGCAGCCAAACATCTGATCCCCGAAACTCCCAGTCAATCCTCATTGTTATGTTAAAAAAACTACTGGCTTTCGTGTTTGTATTTATAGCCATGCTTGAGCTGGCATCGTATTTTTATATAAAATGTATAAATACCAACATCCAAATGCCCTCTTACAGTTTTGTAAACGTCAACAGCAAGTTTTGGACGTTCAGCGACGAGCACTTCGGTGTCTGGCATCATCCGTCTTCTACGTACATGCATAAAAAGCCCTGTTTTTCGCAGCACTATGCTTCCAATGCCTATGGCATGCGCGACAAGGAGCGCACCAAGGATACAGAACAGCAGCGTGTGGTGGTGCTGGGTGATTCCTTTATCGAAGGCTGGGGTAACCAATCTGAAGACCGGCTTTCCAATCTTCTGGAAGCATCTACGGGAAAAGAAGTACTCAATTTTGGTACTTCTGGCGGCTTTGGAACTATTCAGGAATGGCTGCAATACAAATACATGGTCAAACAATTCAAGCACGATGTTGTCATGCTGGGAATTTTGCCCCGCAATGATTTTGAAGACAACAGTCTTGAATTCTATCATACGCAGGATACGAACGACTACAGACCCTTTCTTGTGGGCGAATACCCCGACTACAAGCTGTTTTATCCTGTAAAAAATCTGCCGCATCCCACACGTATTGAGGCTTTTGGCAAGAGCTTGCAGCTTACGTTGCTGGAATGGAGCTGCCTGTACCGTGTGGCCATTTATTTGCACGATTTTAAGATTGACAACATGAAGCTTGTTCCCCGCTGGGCCCCTGAAAACGTCAGTGACCCTTCCGGTGGCTCCATGTATTATTCTGTACCCGATGAAGAATGGAACATAATGCGGTATTCGCTTGAACAGCTTGTGGCCGAAGCGGGCTCCCGCAAGGTTATACTGTTCACCATTCCCGCATACCAGGATTTTGAACACTACGATGGCAAGGAACCGCCCCTGGCCCGCAAGCTGCGGGAACTGGCCAACCGCACAGGCGTGACCTATGTGGATCTTATGCCCGCCATGGTCGCCAGGGGAGTCAAATACCCAGACCTGTACTTTAGCTGCGACAAGCACTGGAATGCATTTGGCAATGCCGTTGCCGCCGATATTCTGGAACCCTACGTGCGTGCCGCGCTGCAATCTACCCCCGCTGCAAAAGGTAACTGATGCAAGAACGCAAACTGTATTTTGGCTTTTTGCCTGCTGAAGTGAGCAACAAGGAATGCGCCGATACCGCCATGGCCATGACCTTGATAAGCCTGCTGGCCACTATGTACACCCGGTCACTCACCCTTTTGCCGCTTGCCATTGGTTTGCTGCTGCTGGGAATGGTGTGGCCCCGCGCCTACTCGCCACTTGCCAGACTCTGGCTGGGAATTTCCCTGCTGCTGGGCTCTGTCATGTCGCGCCTGGTGCTGAGTATTATTTTTGGGGTCATAGTAACCCCCATTGCCCTGATCATGCGTCTGTTTGGCCATGACCCCATGCACCGTAAGGCATGGAAAAAGGGTACGGATTCCACATTTGTTTCTCGTGACCGCCTGATTGAAGCAAAAGACCTGGAACATCCTTTCTAGGATGATATCCACAGGAGATATATAATGGAATTTTTTAAGGATATGCTGCAATTTTTTATGCAGCGCAAAAAATTCTGGCTTCTTCCGCTCGTTATTGTGCTGCTGCTGTTTGGCGTGCTTGTGGTAATGACAAGCGGATCGGCCATAGCTCCCTTTATTTACTCTGTTTTTTAACTTCGCCTGTGCGGCGCGTTGCGCGCCTGCGATATATGGAGTTTTTAATGCCCAGGGCCATTCTTGGCATATCAGCCTACTATCACGATTCTGCCGCTGCCCTGCTGGTGGACGGCAAAATTGTGGCAGCCGCCCACGAAGAGCGGTTTTCTCGCATCAAGCACGATTCTGGCTTTCCGCGCAATGCTGCGGCCTATGTACTGCGCGAGGGCGGTCTGAACATTTCCGACCTTGAAGCCGTTGCTTTTTACGACAAGCCATACCTCAAATTCGAGCGTTTGCTCGAAACCTACAACGGTTTTGCCCCGGCTGGGCTGCGCAGCTTTCTTTCGGCCATACCCGTGTGGATCAAGGAAAAGCTGTTCATGCGTTCCATGCTGCGCGATGCCATAGCCGAGCTTGGCCCCGGGTCACCCAAGGTACTTTTTCCAGAGCATCATCTGTCGCATGCGGCCAGTGCCTTTTATCCCTCGCCTTTTGACAAGGCCGCCATTCTGACCATTGACGGCGTGGGCGAATGGGCAACCACCACCATCGGGCTTGGCGAAAATTCCCATATTCGCATTCTCAAAGAGCAACAGTTCCCCCATTCCCTGGGTCTGCTGTACACAGCCTTTACGGCCTACTGCGGCTTTAAGGTGAATTCTGGCGAATACAAGCTGATGGGCCTTGCACCTTACGGCGATGGCGATATGGAACTTGTGGACCGGCTCAAGAAAGCCATTTGTGACACCTTGGTTGACATTCGTGAAGACGGCTCCCTGTTGCTGAATATGGAGTATTTCGATTACGCCACCGGCCTGCGCATGTACAAACGTACCAAGTGGGAAAAATTGCTGGGTATCCCCCCCCGCGATGCCGAAAGCGAAATCGGACAGGAATACATGGCCCTTGCGCTGGCTATCCAGCAGGTAACGGAAGATATAGTATTGCGGCTGGCCCGCACCGCACGCGAGCTGACTGGCTGTGACAATCTGGTTATGGCTGGCGGCGTGGCGCTCAACTGCGTGGCCAACGGCCTGCTGATCCGCAAGGGTATTTTTAAAAATGTGTGGATTCAACCCGCGTCCGGCGACTCTGGCGGCGCCCTGGGCGCTGCCTATGCGGCGTGGCATATCTGGGCTGGCAATGAACGACCCTCACCCAAGGGTGTTGACGCCATGCAGGGGGCCTACCTTGGCCCGGAATTTTCGCGCAATGATATTATGCGGGTCGTGCGCCGTTTTGACGCCCCCCACAAAGAATATGGCAATACAGACGAGCTGTATTCGACCGTGGCCCAGCACCTTGCCGACGGCGCTGTTGTGGGCTGGTTTCAGGGACGCATGGAATATGGCCCCCGTGCCTTGGGTGACAGGTCTATTCTGGGTGACCCCAGAAGGCCTGAAATGCAAAAGAAGCTGAATCTCAAGATTAAGTTTCGTGAGGGATTTCGTCCTTTTGCACCATCTGTGCTTGAGGAATACTGCGCCGAATGGTTTGACCTTGAACCCATGTCACCCTACATGCTGGTGTGCGCCCCGGTGGCGCAGAAACACCGCACCCCCCTGCCGGATAACGCTCGTGAGTTGCCGCTCTACGACCGCCTGTACCTGCAACGCTCTACGGTTCCGGCCATTACCCATGTGGACGGATCTGCCCGTATACAAAGCGTGTCGCGCAGCACAAATCCCCGCTATTGGGGGCTTATCGATACCTTCAGGCGTGAGCAGGGTTGCCCCATGGTTGTGAACACCAGTTTTAACGTGCGCGGAGAACCCATTGTGTGTACACCGCTTGACGCATACACATGCTTTATGCGCACGGAAATGGACTTTCTTGTGCTTGGAGACATCGTTTTTGACAAGCGTGAACAGCCAGAATGGCAAGAAAATGTAGACTTCAAGTCCATATTTACTCTCGACTGACAAGCACCAAAGCCAGTATTATAAAAACCGGGTACAAAATTCCTGTAAAGGAGTTTTGTACCCGGTTTTTACGTTGCAGTCGCATTAATCTAATACATCTATGAATATGCAAATTAATGATATATATTACTATTGATTGTTATTAAAAATTCACCAATCATATTGCTGTTCAATAAAATATTATATAAATTACAGCAGATACCTATCTAATCCACATGCAGCATCGTGCGTTTCATTTACTGAAAAATGCGATTGTACAAACGGAGCAAGAGTGGAATTACATATTCCAACAATTTTTGTAATGCTTGTTGCTGGATGTATAACACTTGCTGTTTCTGCTCTTGCAGCTTCAGAACGGCACGCATGTGACGGATTGCGTGAATGGGGCCTGGCACTCTGCGTGCATGCTACCAGTTATATTCTCTTTGCCTTGCGTGGTCTTATTCCAGATTTATTATCCATTGTGTGCGCAAACGCTTTTTTTTCCATATCCTATTCCATTTTTTACTACGCAATCCATGTTTTTTTAGGAATTCAACCCCGGCGCCGCTGGCTGCTCTGGGCACCACCACTGGTTACAACCATTGCGGTGTTTATTTTTATAGATAACACAGTCGTTCGTGTTCTGCTGGTCAATGCGATGCTGGCATCTCAGGGCTACCTGGTGCAAAAGCTGCTGTTGAGCCACAAATTTGATTTTCCTGTTCGCGGCCGCAATCTGATGGTTTTTGGCATTGCCCTTTCGCTTGTGGCTCTTGCATGGAAATTTTTCACCGCCATAGTTACGCCAGATCAGGTAATGAGCATCTTTTTATCCTCACCAGCGCAACTCACCCTGTACATCATCACCTTTATTTCTCTGATTATGGTATCAAACGGCTTTGCGCTTATGGCAAAGGAACGCTCGGACGCCTCTCTGCGCAGGGCAGCCCTGCTTGATGGGCTGACCGGCTGCTGGAACCGCGTTCGCATTGAAGAAATTCTGCACCAGGAAATGGCACGCCTGCGCCGCTACGGTCACCCGGCAGCACTGCTGATGCTGGATCTGGACAAATTCAAGCAGATCAACGACCAATATGGCCATCTTGCTGGCGATGAGGTACTGCGCGGCTTTGGCAGACTGCTGTGTACCCAGATACGGGCCACCGATGTGCCCGGGCGGTGGGGCGGCGAGGAATTCATTATTGTCTTGCCTTCGTCCACTTTTTTTGACGCAGTAACCCTGGCAGAGCATCTACGGGAGCACCTCTCAAAACTTAGATTTACCTTTGCGCTGCCATAACAACAAGTATTGGCGTGGCGGCCTGTAGGCCGGCAGATTCCGTTGAGGAATGGATCAAACGGGCCGATCTGGCCCTGTACAGGGCAAAGATCAATGGACGCAACCAGGTAAAAGTTGAAGACCTGGAAGGCAGCGTAGACAACTTTATGTGCGGAGCTTCGCGCTCATTGCTCTTGCAATGGAGCAAAACATATGAATGTGGACACGCAGAAATTGATCAACAGCACCGTAACCTGTTTGCACGAGCCAACGAATTGCTGCAAATGAACGGCAATAATGCCGATAAGGAGCACATTGCGCTTACAGTTAAGGCACTGCTCGAAGAAACCATTGCGCATTTCAAATATGAAGAACACATTCTTGAAAAAATTGGCCATCCCGACGCTTCAGCGCACGCGCAGTCACACCAGCGGCTTCTGGAAAAAACCAACATTCTGTTTTCCAAATTTCAGCGCGGTGGGGCTGAACTCACCGCCCTGCTCCACTTTATGATTTACGAGCTCACCGCCCAACACATTATGATTGACGACAGATGTTTTGGCAAAATCAATATTTCCGAGCCCGAAGCGACAACACAAACATAAAACGGGCGAGTGCCCTAACAGACACCCGCCCGCAACACCCTGCAAAAACCCCTTTCTTCGACAAATAGCTATACTTTTTGCCCGCCTCGTCGCACAAAGCAGCCCACAAAGCCGAATATGCAGGCGGGAACAATCCAGCCAAGCCCCACAGACTCAAATGGCAGGCTAGAGGTCAGCTTAACGGGCAGGCCAAAGCCTTCCAGCACGCTTATGCCACTGCACAGCAATGCGCCCCCTGTGGCAAACCGAAAGATGTTGTCGTTGCGAATGTGCCTGTCAAAAAGCGAAAGCACGATAACAACCAGAGTGCCTGGGTACAAAAAGGTGAGTATGGGTGCGGCAAAGGCAATAATACTGTCCAGGCCCACATTTGAAACCACCATACTGAAAAGCCCGGTACACACGGCCACGCATTTATAGCTCAAACGGCCCTTGCTGAACTGCGAAATAAAGGTTCCCGTTGTACCAATAAGCCCCACAGATGTTGCCATGCACGAAACACTCATCACCACTGCCAGCACCACATTACTGGCACGGCCAAACAGCCCGCCCACCAGATAGGCCGCCAGAGCGCCTTTTTCCGTATCTGCCGGATACAGGGCAGAACCCGTTGCCCCCAGATAGCACAGCCCGCAGTAGATCACGAACAGCAACGCACCGGCCACAAGACTTGATATCCCCACCGAGAGCACCTTCTGGCTACCAGAAGTATAGCCCTTGCTTTTCAGGGCGCTCACAATCACAAAACCAAACACCAGCGAAGCCATGACATCAAGGGTTTGATAGCCTGCCAGAATGCTGTTCCAGGCCACGTTGGCATCGTGTACCGAAGGGTTGATTTCCCCAAGGGGCCAGGCCACAGCCGCAATCACTATCAGAATAAAGCCGCCAATCTTTATGGGGGAAAGATAACGGGCAATGGCGTCCACCATGTTGGATTCACGGTAGGCAAGAATGGTAGAGATGCCAAAAAACACTATGGAATACAGAACTTTGGCCAGACTGATGCCCTTTGAGGAATAGCCCAAGGGTGCAAAAGAGATGGCAAAAGCCGTTGCCCCGGTACGTGGAATGGCCAGCAAGGGACCGATGCACAAAATGATGGCGCTCATCATAAGCATGGCAGGCAAACCGCCAAGCCTGTGCAACAGGCCTTCCTTGCGATCTATACAGTCAGATGCAAGCATGGCGTAGATGGTCAGCAGCGCAAGGCCCACATCTGCTGCATAGTAGCACAAAAACCCTGTAAACCACTGATTGCCCGCTGTAAGACCGATATAGAGAGGAAAAACAACATTTCCTGCCCCAAAAAACATGGAAAATAGCGCCGCACCAACTATAAAAGAGTCACGCACAAGTTTTTTGTTCATATGTTTCCAATAATGAATTTATTACCCGACATTTCCGTGCGCCATGGCTCATTGCCAAAGCGTCAGCCGCCGCCTCAAATAACAGAATGAGCCACGCGAGGCCATACACTGCCGCCAATTTTTTTCTGGCAATGCCGAGTACGCAACGATCCAAAAACTAACAGTACAATTTTATGCAAAATACAAGACGGCCCAACTGTACAGCAACAGTTGGGCCGCAAAAGCAAGCAGGCCGAGCCAGCCGACTGCTTACAAACTCGTATTGGTCACACTATTTGGGCACAGCAAGAATAACCTGCGAGGCCTTAACAATGGCGGTAACCTTTTTGCCAGCTTCAAGGCCAAGATTTTTGATGCTGCCCATGGTTACGATGGATGCAATGGAAGCACCGTCTGCCAGATCAACGATAACTTCTGCGTTGACCGCACCGGGGGTAACCTTGCTCACTGTGCCAACAAACTGGTTGCGGGTAGAGAGCAGATACTTGTCCGCATCATTCATCAGCAGCACAAAGCTGGCCTTGATGAGAGCTATGGCACTGGCACCAGGCTTGAGGCCAAGATTATTGGTGCTTACCTTGGTGATGGAAGCAACAATGTTGATACCACCTTCAACGGCAAGTTCAACTTCATCATTTACTGCACCAGAATTTACAGCAACAACCTTGCCGCTAAAAACGTTTCTTGCACTGGTTTCCATATTATTCTCCTTAAGTTGTGCGGAGTGATTATCATAACACACGGGGGGAGGTATTCCTCCGCATTGCATGAGTAGACCCTACAATTTCTGCAAAAAAATAACCAACCACACACACCATAACATAAAAAGTTAAAATTTTACTTTAATTATAGATAGTTATATGTTCACTATTGTGATAAAAGCTTGATTTTGCGAAAAATTTTGCAAACTTTCCCGCAGCCACAAGGCAAGCCGGTATGTTCAGCAACGCACCAGATGACAATTCTTTGAAGACACCGTACCATGCCAGCCGGATGCCAACCAGCAGCCTGCCATTGGCAACTGCCCAGCATCCTCTCACCGTTGCCTCGGCCACGGTATTCTCCAATAATGTTCGCCTCTTTGCCTATAGTGGAGCAAGCATGAATACATTTGATGTTGTTGTTATCGGTGGTGGGCCTGGCGGTGCCAAGGCCGCAGGCATACTTGCCCGTGGTGGAAAATCTGTAGCGCTGGTTGAAAACAGTCATCTTGGTGGCGTGTGCCTCAACTGCGGCTGCATCCCCACCAAGCTTCTGCTTGGGGCTACCGCGCCCAAGGGGCTTTTGCGTGGTCTTGAACGCCAGCGCGTGGCAAAGGGATCCATTGAAGTGGATTACGATGCCCTGCAAAAGCGAATTCAGCGCTTTATAAAGGGTTCGGCCCAAGCGCTGGGCAAAAGCCTTGAACAACTTGGCGTTACCCTTATTGAAGGTCGCGCTGTCTGCACCGGCCCCACCGAAGTGCTGGTAACCGGCACCGATGGCAGCAGCCAGGGCCTGCACGCGCAGCACATCATCCTTGCGGGCGGTTCGCGATCTGCGGCTTTTCCCGGCATGGCTCCCGACCATGTGGCTGTGCTCGACAGCACCGACATGCTGCGCATCGCCGCCGTGCCCGAAAGCCTGATTGTGGTGGGCGCTGGGGCCATTGGCCTTGAAATGGCCGACTTTTTCAGTGCCATGGGCAGCAAGGTAACCATTGTTGAAGCCGCCCCGCATCTGGCCCCCACAGAAGATGCCGATGTGGGTCTGGAAATGGGCAAACTGCTTGGCAAGACCGGCATCACCGGCATCACCGGGGTCAAGGCTGCATCGCTCACAACCAGTAATGGCATGGCCACACTGGCCCTTGAAGATGGCCGCGAGCTTACGGCCGCCAAGGCGCTTGTGGCCGTGGGCAGAACCCCCAATACAGACGGCCTCGGCGCAGAAAGCGCTGGCTGCACGCTTCAGGCACGCGGTTATGTGACTGTTGACCAGTGCCTTATGGCCTCGCCCACGGTGTACGCCATTGGCGATATCAACGGGCAAACCCTGCTGGCCCACGCGGCCGAGCACCAGGGAGCCTACGTGGCGCGGCACATTCTTGGCCAGCAAACGACCCCCTATGCCTCCGGGCCCATACCCTCATGCGTATACGGCAGCCTGGAGATCATGCGCGTGGGCATTACCGCAAGGCAGGCCCTGGCCAGCGGCGGCAAGGTCGAGGTCGCCAGGGCGCAGCTCATGGGCAACGCCATTGCTCAGGCCGGAGGCGATGCTTCGGGCTTTGTGAAAATTGTGTGGCATAATGGCGCGCTGGCGGGAATTTCTGCGCTGGGTCACGGGGTATCGCACCTTGTTACGGCAGCTCAGCTTTTGCTTTTGGGGCAATACCATGGCGATGCCCTGCACGCCTTCATGTTTGCCCACCCAACCCTTGATGAAGCGCTGCACGCAGCGCTTGAGGCCCCCAGGGAAGTTGTTACCGCCTGATTTTGCCCCTCGGCCCTATCCTGCAAAGCCCCGGTCTGCGCAAGCTGACCGGGGCTTTGTTCGCTTTTGCCAATTTTTACATATCAGATTAAGTATCAAGTATAATTCTTGTCAAACTGCACTATCTTGTCTAACATGATAATGTTTGTGTTTGGTTTATGCAAAAATTTTTCCGTGCAATCCTTATCCCCCCTATCAGGAGAGCAAAATGGCCTATGTGGAACGAGTGCTGAACAACCTTAAAGAAACATATCCTCACGAGCCCGTTTTTTTGCAGGCAGTACAAGAAGTGTTGCAAAGTCTGCAACCTATCCTGTGTAAAAAGCCGGAATACGCAAAGATGAAAATTCTTGAGCGGATTACGGAGCCTGAACGCTGTGTTTCCTTCCGCGTGCAGTGGATGGACGACTCCGGGCAAGTGCAGGTAAACCGTGGCTATAGGGTGCAGTTCAACTCGGCCCTTGGCCCATTCAAGGGCGGCCTGCGGTTTCACCCAAGCGTGAACCAGGGCCTGCTGAAATTTCTTGGTTTTGAACAGATTTTCAAAAATTCCCTCACGGGTCTGGCCATCGGCGGCGCAAAGGGCGGCTCTGATTTCAACCCCAAGGGCAAATCAAAGATGGAAATCATGCGCTTCTGTCAGGCCTTCATGACCGAGCTTTGCACCCATATTGGCCCCACGGTGGACGTGCCTGCGGGCGACATTGGCGTGGGCAGCCAGGAGATCAGCTTTCTTTTTGGGCAATACAAACGCCTCACCCGCCGCTACGAAGGTGTGCTTACCGGTAAAAATCTGCTTTTTGGTGGATCGCTGGCCCGGCCCGAAGCTACGGGCTACGGCGCGGTGTATTTCGCCCAGGCCATGCTTGAGGCAGGCGGGCAAAACCTTGAGGGCAAGGTCTGCACTGTTTCCGGCGCGGGCAACGTGGCAATCCACTGCTGCGAAAAGCTTATTCAGGTGGGCGCAAAGCCTGTGACGGTTTCCGATTCATCGGGCATGATCTACGATGCGGAAGGCATCAGGCTTGATGTGCTCAAACAGGTGAAAGAAATTGAGCGCAAGCCTCTCACCCGCTATGCGGAGCTGGTTTCTACAGCGACCTACACGCCCGTAAAGGCTTATCCCGAAGGCCGCAATGCCGTGTGGAACGTGCCCTGCTTTGCGGCCTTTCCCTGCGCGACACAAAACGAGCTGAACCTTGCCGATGCTCAAACCCTGCTGGCCAACGGGTGCGCCTGCATTGCCGAAGGCGCAAACATGCCCTCAACGCTTGAGGCGGTACACGCCATTATAGCCGCTGGTATTGCCTATGGCCCTGCCAAGGCCGCCAATGCTGGCGGTGTGTCGGTAAGCCAGCTTGAAATGGCCCAGAATGCCAGCATGCAGCGCTGGACCTTTGAGCGGGTGGACAACCAGTTGCGGCACATCATGTATGATATTCACCACAATGCCGCAGCTACCGCCGCCGAATTCGGCCATGCCGGCAACATTGTGATGGGAGCAAATATTGCGGGCTTCCGCAAGGTGGCTGAAGCCATGCTTGCCCTGGGCCTGTAAACAGCCTGCCTTGCACATGCGCCGGAGCGGTGCATGCAAAAAAGCCTGTTGCGCTGGAATGCCTGAAGAGGCGGCATCCCAACGCAACAGGCTTTTATCTGCGCTGCCGCATTGCTGAAAGAATCAATCACAGGGACGAGAGGCATCGCCCAGCCCAAGCGGGCGCTGCATAAGCACGATATCGACCCACTGCCCCAGCTTGTAGCCAACACTGCGCAGCGCACCCATGTGCTGAAAACCCAAACTGGCGTGCAGGGCTATGGAGCCCGCGTTGCCGCTGTGCCCAACCACCGCAATCATCTGCCGCCACGGGCCCTGCTCGCAGCGGGCAATAAGCTCTTGCAGCAGGGCATGCCCAATGCCGCGACCATGACAGTGAGCATCCACATATATGGAATCCTCAAGGCAGTAACGAAAGGCAGAGCGCGAACCATAAAGCCCGGCATAGCAGTACCCCACAACAGCCCCGCCCTGTCGCGCAACCAAAAACGGCAAGCCGAGCGAAATCACGGCCTCGCGCCGCCGGGCCATCTCGTCCACATCCGGCGGCTGTTCCTCAAAAGTAGCCAGCCCCTGCAACACGTGCGGGGCATAGATGGCCTGCACGGCGGCCATATCCTGTTGCCGTGCGTCTTCCACCACAACCTTGGCGGTACTGACTCCAGCCGACACCGGGAATAATGTACTCATCACACTTTACCCTGCCTTGCAGCCAGGCCAGGCCTACCAGCCGTTGAGGTGAATCTTGCTCTCGTTGAAGCGATCAGCCTCACTGAAGGGCTGTGCCGGATGCCCCATGACCACGAGCCCAAGCATGTTGATCTGCGCGGGAACCTTGAGCAGCTCGCGTATGGGTTCAACGCGGTCTTCAAAGGGATACATACCGCACCACACAGTACCAAGATTCAGGCCGCGCGCCGCGATCAGCATATTTTCAAGAGCTGCGCTGCAATCCTGCTGCCAGTAATCAGGGGTTTTGGCCTCGTCGGGGTTGGCGCACACAACCACAACCACCGGTGCTTCTGCGGCCATTTTGGCATAGGGGTGGCGCTCTGCAATGGCAGCCAACAGGGATTTTTCGCGCACCACAACAAAATGCCAGGGCTGCTTGTTGTGCGCACTGGGCGCGCACATGGCCGCCTTGAGCACCAGCTGCAAATCTGCATCGCTCACGGGGTCGGCAGTAAACTTGCGTATGCTGCGGCGTGTAAACAGGGCTTCAAAAACATCCATAACAAACTCCTTTCTGCTGCGCCCAATGCCCTGGGGCACACACGGGGGGCATCTGCGGTTGATGCGGCGCAAAATCGGCGTTCAATCTGCCGCGCTGCTGGTTGCGGGGTGCAAACAAAAGCCCCCTTTCAGTCCCGGTTCAATCGGGTGAAAGGGGGCTGAATGCTGTAACCAGATGCCTGATGGCTCAGGCATGCTTACATACTAGCTCATGTCCCAGTTGGGGTACATGGTCCAGATACCGCAGGGGCAGATGCCAGAGCAAATGCCGCAACCAATGCAGCGGGCAGGATCAGAGACGTACTCGAATCCGCCGCCGGCGGTTTCCTTGCGGTCGATGGCCTTTTCCGGGCAGGATTTGAGGCACATTTTGCAATCGCGGCACGTACCACAGCTCACGCAACGGGAGAATTCATCCTGCGGCGTGGGCAGATCGCGGTCGTGGCACTTGGCAAAATAGGCCGTGTGCAGCCGGGTTGAAGGCACAAGCTGTTTCTTTTCAGGGGTATAGCTTTCGCCCTTAACCCAGGCATCGGCGGCAAGGGCAGCATCGCGGCCAGTGCCGATGGCATGCACGAGCAGGCCGGGTTTGATCACGTCACCAACGGCAAACACACCGTCCATGATGCTGAGATCGGGCTTGGGCACGATCCATTCGCGGAACTTTTCCAGCCCTTCGGGCAGGAAGGAAAGGTCGGGCGATTCACCAATGGTGATAATGACCATCTTGCCGGGAATGAGCGTGCCTTCCTGGCTGATGATGCCGTTGTCGGTGACTTCCTTGGTCTGCACAGGCCAGACAAGCTTGCCGCCAAGGGCTTCAACATGCTCGATTTCGTGGGCAAAGGCAGCGGGCTTCTGCACGTCTATGCAGGTCACCTGCTTGGCACCCATGGCGTATGCGCCCACAGCGGCGTCCATACCCGCATTGCCGCAGCCGATAACAATCACGCTGTCGGGCACGGCGGGCTTTTCGCCCCTGTTGACGGCCTTCAAAAAGTCTATACCGGCCACGATCTTTTCGTGTCCCGGCCAGGGGAAGATGCGCGGCACATGCCCGCCGGTGGCAACCACCAGGGCAGCATGCTTTTTGCGCAGCTCCGCAAACTTTTTGGCGTCCACGGGGCAGTTGTTTACAAAGGTCACGCCCATGTCTTCAATGCGCTTGAGTTCCTTGCGCAGAAGGTCATGGTTGAGACGCGCACGGGGAATAACCTGTTCGAGCTTGCCGCCCATGACGGAATCGGCTTCGTACACGGTTACGTCGTGTCCCATGCGGGCAAGCTGCCAGGCCGCTGTCAGGCCGCCCACGCCGCCGCCGATAACACCAATGTGCTTGCCGGTACGGGTTTTGGGCTTTTCTACCTTTATATCGGCAGAGAACGAGCCAAGCTTGCCGATCTGCACAGGGCTGTCGAGATCGGTGCGCGTGCAGCTCTGCATGCAGGGGTTGGGGCACACACTGCCGCACACGGAACCGGGAAACGGTGTGTAATCCAGCACCATGCGGTAGGCTGCGTCCACATTCCCTTCACGCAGAAGGTTAAGTCTGCGCTGCGTGGGAATGGAGGCCGGGCAGTTGAATTCGCAAGGTGCGGCAAAGGCGGCGTTTTGCCACATGGGCACACGCAGGCGGTAATCGCCGCGCGCCACCAGCCCGTTGACCATAAAGTCATCGGGGGCAACATCGCTGAAAATACCGCTGGCGATCCATTCCTTGCCACGGAACTGCCCAAGGCTCACTACTTCCTTCTGGCCGCGTTCCTCAAACATGAGGGGGGTGATTTTGCGCCACTGGCTCCAGTCACACAGCTCGTTGCGCAGGCTGGGCTGGTCAATGGCCATCAAAAAGTCATCAAGGCCAGTATCAAGCCAGGCAATGTCTTCTTCGTCCAGTTCATTAACGCGCACGTCCTTGGGCAGCTGGCCCACAGCACCGCGAAAATAAACCGCACCGCCCACCATGCCTACGCAGGGGCGTTCGCCCATAACAGAGGCAAGGCCCTGGCAGTCGTGCCCACAGACAACAGCCTTGCCGCCGCCCATGAACTCGAACGAAAAGCTGCCCACGCTCTTGAGCACCCACAGTTCGGGAGCTTCATAAAGGGGGTCGTGCTTCATGAGCGAGCCAGTACGCGTACCCGCGCGGCCCCCCACATAGACAGTACCCGCCGCAGCGCAGTGGGCCGCAGTGTCGCCCGCGTCGCCACGCACCACAATGCGCCCGCCCGCGTTCAGCCAGCCCACGTCTGCCGAGGCAGAGCCTTCAACCAGAATTTCGGTATTGGGCAGGCACATGGAGCCCACCCGCTGACCGGGGTTTTTAACCTTGAAGGTAAGCTTTTTGCCTTCCTTGTTCCAAAGGGGGCCACCGATATCGTGCTGGCCCGAAGCCTCAATATAAAAGTCAGTCTCACCCTTCTCAACTGCGGCTTCAATAGCCAGCAGCAGATCCTGGGTGGACATGCGCTTGTGTTCGTCTACCGTGCTAACGCGCAGCATGTTCTGCTCCTCGCCAATGTCTAACAGGCGTACTGGATATCCAGCTTGTCGGCCACAGCCTTATCCGTGGTAACCAGGGCGTCAGAACGCCCAACCGGCAGCGAGCTGTTGCCCACCGGGGCCAGCAGTTTGCGCAGTTCGGAGTCAAAGGCCAGCATGTAGTCCACAATGTTCTGTGCGCCCCTGTCCACATCAAGCCTTTTGACCAGACGCGGATCCTGGGTGCATATGCCCGTGGGACATTTGCCGGTGTTACAGGCGTTGCAGCGGCCATGTTCATTGCCGACGCAGCCCAGCAACTGAATGAGAATCTTGCCGATGATAACGCCGTTGGCGCCAAGGCAGATCATCTTGAAGGCATCTGCCGCCGCATTGCCGGTAAGGCCGATACCGCCGCCCGCCCACAGGGGAATCTGCCCCTGAAGACCCTGGGCCACGGCCGCCATGTAGCAATCGCGCAGCTTTGAAACAATGGGATGCCCCGTGTGCTCAAGCGAAACCTCGTTGGCAGCGCCGGTGCCGCCCTGAATGCCGTCCATGAAGAAACCGCCGCAGATCTTGTAGGGGTCGCGCAGCAGGTTGTTGTAAACGGAAACAGAGGTGGCCGACGCCGCGCACTTGATGGCGACCGGCACGCGGAAGCCAAAGGCGGCGTTGAGCGAAAGGTGCATTTTCTGCACCGATTCTTCAATGGAATACAGGCCCTGGTGGTTCGGCGGCGAATGCAGGGTTGCCTTGGGTACGCCACGAATGGCCTGAATGTGCGGGGCCACCTTGGCAGCGGGCAGCAGGCCGCCGTCGCCGGGTTTTGCACCCTGGCCGATCTTGATCAGCACGCCAGCGGGGTCGGTCTTCATGCGGGGCATGGCCTTGATGATGCGGTTCCAGCCAAAGTGGCCAGATGCGATCTGCAAGATCATGTACTTGAGCTGATCCGACTCCAGCAGCTTGATGGGCATGCCGCCCTCGCCAGAGCACATGCGCACGGGCATGCCGCACTTTTCATTAAGATAGGCGGCTGCAAGGGCGATGGCTTCCCACGCACGGGTAGAAAGCGCGCCAATGCTCATGTCGCTGAAGATGGCGGGATAAATCCAGTGTACCGGGGGCGTGCGCTCGGTCAGCACAAGGCTGTCGCCGTCCACACGCAGGGGCAGCTCCTTGGCAAGCATGACGCGGCCAAGGGGCGAGCGGATATCAAAGGTATGGCGCTCTGAATCCAGCGCGGGGTCGGTCATCTGGCTGATGCGGCCCACAAAGATGGAATCGAGCGTGCGCGGGGGGTTCAGGTTGGTGCGCCCGCCCCGCTTGATGGGCCCGTGCTGACGCGCCAGCACGCCAAAGCGTGTGTCCTGGTTCCGCACGGGTTTGATGGCCGCGTTGGGGCATATTTTTTCGCACATGCCGCAACCAACGCAGGCACTGGGAATGTTGGCCTTCTGCATGATGACCGGCCGCGCGGAGTGTTCCTGCGTGGGGTCGGGAAAGGCCTTGCGTGAAAGGGTGATGCTGCGGCGCATCATGCCCACTTCAATAGCGTTGAAAGTACACGCCGCCACGCACGAGCCGCACATGGTACACAAATCGGGGCGGTATTCTATCTTCCAGCGCAGGTCGTTAACGCTGACGTCCTGAGTTCTTACTGATTCCATCGCTGCACCGCCAAATCGTTGTCAATAACCACCATCTCCCGCTCATGGGGGTAGATATCTTTAGAGATGTCGCGGTCGGGCATGATGGCGTTCAGACCGCAGACCTCGGAGGCGATGGCCACCATTTCCGAGTTTCCGCCCACAACAACGGGCCGCAGCTTTTTTGAGTCGCAGCAGGTGATCATCTTGCCGTCGGGCAGAAGGCCGATGATGGTGTTGGGGCCGTTGATCTCCAGGTGCGCAAGGGATTCACGGATAAGATTCAGCACCTTGCGGTCGGCACGCTGCTCTGCCTCCACAAAAGGCAGGGGCGTGATAACGTGCTTGTAATACTTGATGGGCCAACGCAGCTCATGCAAAATGTAGTGCAGCGTGTACAAAAAGTTTTGCGAGTCAGATTCAAAACCCACATAACCTCTGTGCAGCGACTTTTGAAATTCTTTGTTCTTGGTAAAAAACGTGTTTTCACCATTGGCGCACACGGTATATCCCTGCAAAAAGAAGGGGTGTGCGGCATAACGCACAATCGCGTAATTAGTGTTTTGACGGCACTGGGTAACGATGTTGCGCGCAGTCAGGCGGCCATCGTTGTTCCATAGTCGAAAATAGACAGCTATGTCGGCAGGATCGCCAATTTCTTTAAGGGTCAGCACATCGGGCCAGAAGGAATAGCAAAAGCCATTCTGCTTTTCGGCCAGCAAAGCCCTCAACTCAAGGCGCGTGTCCAGCAGCAGATCTTCGCGTTCTTCCTGACTACGGGTGCGATATTCTTCAGGGTAGTCGTAGTTGCGAAAGACATACCGGGGCATGGCCTGAATCTTCAGGCCGGGGCGTTTGTCCACCTCAGGGACCCACTGAGCCACCTGAACAAAACCCTTTTCTTCCATATAATCGTTGACCAGTTGCACACCCTCTGGGGTACAGGCCAATGAAAGCAGGGGTTTGTCCTTGTAGTGGCTAAACACGCCTTCCAGATCCTGCATAACCATAGCAAAACCTGAATTGTCATGCCCTTCCTGCTGCGGCAGCATTAGATTGAGCGCCATAGAGGGGGGCACAGGCGTCTTGCTCTTGATGGAACCAATTCTGCACATAGCTGATAACCTCAGGAAAATGCGTCAGTTGAAGACCAGCCGCAAACAGGGCTACAATAGACGCGTTGAACCCTCATAATTGGGGTGCAAAGTTGACAGACTTTTGGCGTTGTCAGAAGACGTGGCCAAAACGCACCACAAGCCGAAGCGGTAGCGACTGTCAAAAAGACAGCCTCTGCGCTCCAACCGGCGGGCCCACACTGGCGGTTGCGTTCGGCCTCTGGCGCAGGGGGGAAAATGAGTTTGCTACAAACTGTTACGATGGGCAAGAATAAAATGTCCATTTCCTGCAAAAAGTTCAGCAGCATCACCGCAGTGCGAAAATATGTGGTGAATAAATTCTTTATCTAGAAAATTATATATACTTGCCAGAACATTATTATTCGAACAAATTTTTTACAAATTTGCCATATTGCCATAACAAAATATTAGCAGTGGCCGATATTTAATTTAGACTACACCCAAAAGAACTTAATAAATTCAGAATAATCTAGCGCATATATGGTGAGAATACTGGCAAGGTATAGTCAATCGCCATGAGAGGTAGATCATGAATGTCCGGATGTGGCTTGTAACCCTTTGCGGTGTGTTTGTTGTGGGTATGGCGACTCTTTCTTTGACCAGCACACACATGTCCACACTTGTTTTTACAGAAGTAACAATCCCGCAGCTGTCGTCTGCATTACAGTCAAAATACGAATATGGCCTGAAAAGCGTTGTTGATGTGGCGGCACAAGATATTGCCGACAGGCTCAAAGGGGTTACAGACCCCAAAGAACAATACGCCCTCATCGAAAAATATACAGACTATCAGCGTTTTTTTCCCAATGATGAGGGTTACCTCTTTACGTACAAGACAGACGGCGTTCGCGTAAATGTGCCCACCAACAAATCGGGCAACGGGAAAAATCTTATTGATCTCAAAGACACAGACGGTGTTTATTTCATACGCGAGCTCATCGAGGCTGGCAAAAAGGGCGGTGGCTTTGTGGCCTACCGTTTTGACAAGCCCGGCGCTGGCGTGCAGCCCAAACTTGCCTACACACGTCTGATACCCGGTACCGACGTTATCATCGGCACTGGCGTGTACATTGACAGCGTAGAGGCCGAGCGTACCCGTGTTGCCAATCTGGTTTCGGAACGCAACGACCATTACGACAACCTGGAGCTGCTCATCTGTAGCGGTTTGCTCGCCATCATTCTGGCTTTTGCCTGGCTGATCACGCGTATCATCTGCGTGCCCTTGCGGCAGATCACCGCCGAGGCCGAAAAGGTCGCCGAGGGCAATGAGGCTGCCCTGCCCCAGCTCAAGGCATCCTGTCCGCTTGAAATCCGCAGACTCAACAGTTCTCTCGGCATGATGATCGAAAATCTGCATGGCCGCATTCAGGAAGCGGCAGACAAAACCCGCCAGGCAGACGAGGCCCTCGCCCACGCCAAGGTGGCCCAGACAGCAGCCGAAGAGGCCAAGCTGCGGGCAGAATCGGCCCGGCGGGAAGGCATGCTGGCAGCAGCCCAGCAGCTGGAATCCATTGCCCACGCCCTCTCCGCTGCTTCTTCTGAGCTTTCGCATCAGATTCAGCGCTCGGACGAAGGCGCCGAGGAATCGTCAAAGCGGCTGGCCGGCGCTGCCACCGCCATGAATGAAATGAACGCCACCGTGCAGGATGTGGCCCGAAACGCAGGCCTTGCCTCCAGCGCATCGCTGGAAACCCGCGACAAGGCCCTGGCAGGCGCAAAGGTAGTGCAGGACGCCGTAAACAGCATTACCGAAGTGCAAAATCACTCGCTTTCGCTCAAGGAAGACATGACCCGCCTGAGCGAACATGCGCAGGCCATCAACCAGATCATGGGCGTTATTTCAGACATAGCCGACCAGACCAACCTGCTGGCCCTCAATGCCGCCATTGAGGCGGCCCGCGCGGGCGATGCTGGCCGTGGCTTTGCTGTGGTGGCCGACGAGGTGCGCAAGCTGGCAGAAAAAACCATGGTTTCAACCAGCGATGTGGCCAAGGCCATCCAGGCCATTCAGGACAGCACCGCCAAGAGCATGAAGGGTGTTGAAAACGCCGTGGGCTCCATCGGCGTTGCAACGGGCCTTGCCGGGCAATCTGGCGAGGCGCTGCGGGGCATTGTTGATGTTGTCACCGCCACGGCGGATCAGGTCAATGCCATTGCCGCAGCCAGCGAAGAACAGTCCGCAGCCAGCGAAGAAATCAACCGCAGCATAGTTGAGGTCAACGAGGTATCGCGCCTTACCGCCGAGGCCATGAGCCAGGCCTCAACAGCAGTTGCCGACCTCACCGAACAGGCCAAAAAACTCGCTGCCCTGATTCAGGAGATGCAGCAAGGCTAAGCCCGACCATTCATCTGATACATTGAGAGGTTCCCGGTTTGCGCCACCAGCGCAGACCGGGAACCTTCATTTTGATGGATAAAAATTCAATATAATTAATATATTATGATGGCAAAAGAAGCATGTTTCATATGCGCCCTGCAAGAGCCTTTGCTGCAAACCAACCCAATGGTTGCAGCCACGGCCAGTATAGACTTGCCTGATATACAATTTCATTATTTACTATTTCTACATGCTTGATGGATAGAAACAAAATATCCATAACGATCTGCCCTGCTGGCAATCTCTGCAACAGACCAATCAGATATCAGGAGTGTTCATGAAAATTGAAATGGGTGAATCACTGATAAGAACCTGGGTGCGTCATTGTTTAGGGTGTCAGTTGGCTGAGTTGAACTGGAAACCCCTATGAAAAACTGCACCCTCATCCTGGTGGTAATGCTCTTGTGTGCCTGCGCCCGTCCCGTATCCCGGCATGAAATTTCTGCTGATACCCTTGCATCCACCAGGTATGGCGAGGTGCAGGGCTTTGCTGCCTCTGGCGTTAAAACGTGGCTTGGCATTCCCTATGCCGCGCCGCCGGTGGGCGAGCTGCGCTTTCGGCGCAACCAGCCGCCGCAGCCCTGGCAGGGCGTAAAAAAATGCGTAGCCTTTGGCAACAAACCCATACAGTACATGAACATGTTTGGGCTTGAGCGCTCACGCGTACCCGCCAGCGAAGACTGCCTTTACCTCAATGTATGGGCTCCGCAGGCTGCCGCACAGGGCAGCAAACTGCCCGTATTTGTCTGGATTTACGGCGGCGCGTACCACATGGGCGAAGGCAGCGACCCCATGTACGACGGCACATCGTTTGCCAGGGATGGCGTGGTCTTTGTCAATTTCAACTACCGCGTCGGCCCCCTGGGTTTCTACGATTTTTCCATGTACGGCAGCAGGTTTGAATCCAACTGCGGCGTTTCAGACCAGATTGCCGCCCTGCGATGGGTGCGCGAGAACATTGCCGCATTCGGCGGCGACCCCGACAACGTCACCATTGCTGGCGAATCTGCTGGCGGCACGGGCGTGTACAACATGCTGGCATCACCAGCTGCCAGGGGGCTTTTTCAGAAGGCCATTTCAGAAAGCGGCGTAACGGGAAATACCGAATCCCGGCGCATGGTTGAGATGAACAATGCCATATTTTTTGAAAAGCTTGGCATCAACCCGCGCACCGACATAAACAAGCTGCTTGATATGCCCGCGCAGGATATGCTTGCGGCGGCCACATTCACGCTCAAGGAAGGCCCCCGCCGCCACCCCGGCATATTCATGCCCGGCCCGGTCAAGGATGATCTGCTGCCCCTGCACCCGTGGGAAGCCATGGCGCAGGGCAATGCCCGCGATGTAAAGGTTATTCTGGGTACAAACCGCAACGAGGGCACACTGTTTGCCCTGTTGGGCCTGCTGCCCAAAAACTGGCAACAGGTGGAAAAAATGCTGCGCGATAACGGCGCTGCGGCCAGTATTCCTGCTGTCACAGACCTTTACGCCGCTGAAAAAGGCATGAAAAAAATGACCTCTCTGGCTGGCGACCGCGCATTTGTGGTGGATATGGTCAAATGCGCCGATGTGCAGAGCGCCTTTGCCAGCACCTATGTGTACCGTTTTGACTACGCCCCTCTGCTGCCAGAACTGCTGATGCTGGGCGCGGCCCATTCAACGGAAATTTCCACGGCTCTTGCCACCAACGACCATCCTTTCTGGCTGCTTACGCCTTCGGGGCGTCGCAAAGAACTTACGCAGTCCATGCACGGGGCGTGGCTGAATTTTGTCAAAACGGGCGACCCCAACGGCACAGGCATTACCCCCGCATGGCCGCTGTATGAGCCGTCAAGGCGGCTCACCTATATTTTTGACCAGAACAATTCTGTGGAATCAAATCCGCACAACAGGGTGTACGAGGTGTGGAAGGATATTCAGCTGTACCAGTAGGTTGCACCCATCAGCATTGACATGATCTGCGAGGCTCCATACCCTTTGCACCACACAATCAAGTTCAACCCCTTCACGCGAAGGTTCAGGAGAAATGCATGACAGATATATCAAGCCTGCCCAGCGCCGGTTTTTCGCCGGATGTGGACAGCGTACCCGATGATTGCGCCCTTGCGCGTCTGGACGAGCGCCGTTACCTCATTGGCGGCCAGCTGCTGGAATGGAACGGCCCCATGCGCACGGTCACCTCGCCCCTGTATGTCAACGGCGAGCAGCGCGTTATCGGCTCGTGCCCCGAACTGACCGAGGCAGAATCGCTGGCAGCGGTGGAAGCCGTGAGCAAGGCCTGGGACAATGGCCGTGGCGCGTGGCCCACCATGCGCGTTGAAGACCGTATTGCCAGAGTGGAAGAATTCGCCCGCCGCATGGCTGCCGTGCGCGAAGAAGTGGTGCGGCTCATGGTGTGGGAAATCTGCAAGCCGCTCAACGATTGCCGCGCCGAATTCGACCGCACCGTGGACTACATCCGCGCCACGGTAGACGCGCTCAAAGACCTCGACCGCGCCTCTTCCCGCTTTGTGATCGAAAGCGGCATCTACGCCCAGATACGCCGCGCCCCGCTTGGGCCGGTGCTGTGCATGGGGCCATACAACTACCCCCTCAACGAAACCTTCACCACGCTCTTACCCGCGCTGATCATGGGCAACCCGGTGATCGTCAAAACGCCGCGCATAGGCAAGCTGCTGTATGCGCCTCTGCTTGAGGCCTTTGCAGAATGCTTCCCCGCCGGGGTGGTGAACATTCTGTTTGGCGACAGGCGCGTGGCCATTCCCGCGCTGGAATCGGGGCAGATCAGCGTGCTGGCCTTTATCGGCTCTAGCAAGGCTGCCGATGCCCTGCGCCGTCACCATCCCTCACCCCACAGGCTGCGCTGCGTGCTTGGGCTGGACGCAAAAAATGCGGGTATTGTGCTGCCCTGCGCAGATATGGATCTGACTGTTTCAGAGGCAGTAACGGGCGCGCTGAGTTTTAACGGGCAGCGCTGCACGGCCCTCAAGATTTTTTATGTACACGCTTCGCGCATCGAGGAATTTCTGGCAAAGTTCAGCCAGGCCATTGCCGCCCTGCCCATGGGCCTGCCGTGGATGCCGGGCGTCAAGATCACCCCGCTGCCCGTGCCCGGCAAGGTGGACGAGTTGCGCGAACTGGTGGATGATGCCCTTGCCAAGGGGGCCCGCATTGCCAACCCGCACGGCGGAACCTGCAACCGCACCCTGTACTACCCCACCCTCATGGCTGGGATAACCGCAGAAATGCGCCTGCACACCGAGGAGCAGTTTGCGCCTCTCGTGCCCGTGGTTTCGTACAACGACGTGTCTGAAGCCGCAGAAGCCGTAATCGCCTCGCCTTTCGGCCAGCAGGCCAGCATATTTGGCACAGATCCCGATGCCGTGGCC
Organism: Desulfovibrio sp.; assembly: GCF_041907885.1. GTDB lineage: Bacteria > Desulfobacterota > Desulfovibrionia > Desulfovibrionales > Desulfovibrionaceae > Desulfovibrio. The sequence goes on from NZ_JAYRGM010000001.1 coordinate 356,524, forward strand.
TCGCTTATCGATCCCATGGTCAATCAGGTATGCCGCGTCAACATCAACAGCCAGTGCCAGCGTGGGCCGGATACCTTCCCCTTCACAGGCCGCAAAGACTCTGCCGAGGGCACGCTCTCTGTCAGCGATGCGCTGCGCGCCTTCTCCATCCGCACGCTTGTGGCGGCCAAGGGCTCTGCCCCCAACAAGGCGCTGGTTTCAGACATTGTGCGCAACAGAAAATCCAACTTCCTTTCCACAGATTTTCTGTTCTAGAGGCTGAAACAGCTGAAAAACTGAAAGTTAAAGTTAAACTTTAAAGGCCGCGTAAGCGGCCTTTTTTACTGTAGATATCCAACACAATCAGGCCATCAAGCCAGCTTTGGCGGATGAGAAAAACTGAAGGGCCCACGCTCGGCAAAATCACCGGGCACACGGCAGTAGTGGGTGTTTACCCGGCCATCCACAAAGTGGTGCAGCAAAAATGCCGGGGCTTCATCCGTAAAGGCATCGCCGCCAGTGGGGCAAAAATCGGGCACTATGTGCATGCATACTGGCGGGGCCGTGAGCGCCGCCACGCCGTGCCACACGGTAAACATATGGCGGTGCAGATGCCCGCAGCACAAGCGCACATTGGGATACTTCTGCAAGATATGCCCAAGCCCTTCGGCGTTCTCGTAGGGTTCATCCATAACGCCCAGTGCCGTCAAAAATGGCGGATGGTGCGTTAACACAAGGGTGGGTCTGCCGGGCTGCGCTGCCAGCGTCTTTTCAAGCCATGCGGCCACAGGGGCATCAAAATGGCCGGAATGTGAGCCGGGGCGGGTCGCATCAAAAAACACGAGCCGCAGCGGGTAATCTTCTACGGTATAGCACAGATAAGGCGCAACAGCCGGGTCAGCCGGGCAATAAGGGGCGAGGCCTGCCACAAGATTCTCGCGCCGGTCATGGTTGCCGGGCAACACAAACACCGGCATGGCAAGCGTGCCCAGCGCTTCGGCCACAAGGGCATAGCCGCCAGACTGACCGTTTACAGAAATATCACCGCTTACCACCACACAATCGGGCTGTTGCGGCAGCGTTGCCAGATGCGCAACTGTCTTTTCAAGCAACAGCGCACCATCGGCAACATTGAATGCCAGCCCGCGCCCTTCTGCCACGTGCAGATCCGATATTTGCGCTACGAGCATGTCGCTCCTCCAGTCATTGTATTAACGAATATCTCTAATCGCTTTGGGAAGTTGCAGTCAACCAAAGTTTGTCACAAAACTGTAACATATCTGGCTGTAATGTAACAATCGCAAATGCCTGTGTTCTTGCCACAGCGCGCAATTGGTGGTAATTTAAAATAAATTTAATTCAGACAGGGCGATACGGCCACGCGTCGCCTCTGGGTTTTCTGCTGGTCTTCACTGACACACAAGGAGCCAAAATTGTCCGCGATACGTCTTGAAAACGTATGTAAACAGTGGGGCGCTACCCACGCTGTGCAAAATGTATCCTTTGAGATCAATGAGGGCTCGCTGCTGGTCTTGCTTGGGCCTTCGGGCTGCGGCAAATCCACAACACTGCGGCTTATTGCAGGGCTTGAAAGCGTTTCCAGCGGACGCATCTACATAGGCGACCGCGATGTGACCAATCTGCCCCCCGCCCAACGCCGTCTTGCCATGGTTTTTCAGTCATACGCGCTTTTTCCGCACCTTAGCGTGCGAGAAAACATTGTCTTTGGCCTCAAGGTTCGCAAGGTGGCCGAGGCCGACCAAAAGCGCCGCCTTGACAATGCTGTTGAAATTCTGGGCCTTGGCGGCCTGCTGGACAGAAAACCCTCTGCCCTTTCCGGCGGTCAGCAGCAGCGCGTGGCGCTTGGCCGTGCTCTGGTGGCCGAGGCGGCAGTGTGCCTGATGGACGAGCCCCTCTCCAACCTCGATGCCAAGCTGCGCCTCGAGATGCGCCGCGAAATCCGCGAACTGCAACAGCGCCTTGGCATGACCATGGTTTACGTTACCCACGACCAGACCGAGGCCATGAGCATGGCCGACACCATCATCTTGATGCAGCACGGGCATATTGTACAAAACGATGCGCCCGTTGCCATGTACTCCCAGCCAGCCACCACCTTTGCCGCAAGTTTTATCGGCACGCCGCCCATGAACCTTTTGAACGTGACCATGGACAACGGCCAGCCCGTTATTGCGGGCAGCCAGGGCTGCTCTGTGCCTGCCCCCGTGTGTGCGGAATGCACGCTGGGCATACGCCCTGAACATGTGGTGGTGACACCAGACGGCCCGTGGCAGGCCGAGGTGCTGAGCATGGAATACCTTGGTGCGGATTCCGTACTGGCGTGCAGCCTGGGTCAGCAGCAGATAGCCGTGCAGGTGGCGGGCAACCCTGGCTTCAAGCCCGGCCACAAGCTGCGCCTGAGCTTTGATAATTCTGCCCTGCACTACTTTGAGGCACAAACCGGTGCGCGCAGGGATTGGGCATAAGGCCGCTCTGTCGCGCCTTTCTGCCCTTTTTTCCCACAGCGCGCCGCCAGATACCTACAGCTTTTGTTTTCGTTACACGATTGCTCCATATCGGTAACATTCAAGAGATAGTACGGATGCAGCCCCCAAACCCCTGCGAGGAGAACTTCATGAAACGTATCCGCTCGTTATTTTTTGCAGTTTTGTGCTTCTGCCTGTGTGCTGGCAATGCCCTTGCGGCACAGACCAGCCTTACGTTCTACTTTCCTGTTTCCGTTGGCGGCCCCATCACCAAGATTGTTGAGGGCATGACCCAGGAATTCATGAAAGAAAACCCCGACATCAAGATTAATCCCGTGTATTCGGGCAATTATCGCGATACGCTCACCAAGGCCCTCACCGCCCAGCGCGGAGGTGAACCGCCGCATGTGGCCGTGCTGCTCTCTACCGACATGTTTACCCTTATTGATGAAAATGCCATCGTTTCCTACGACGAAATCGTGGGCAAGGAAAACATGGCATTTACCAAGGATTACTTTGCCGGTTTTATGCGCAACAGCCAGACCGAAGGCAAAACCTGGGGCATTCCTTTTCAGCGCTCGACCATCGTGATGTACTGGAACAAGGAAATGTTCAAGGAAGCTGGCCTTGATCCCGAAAAAGCTCCCGCCACCTGGCAGGAACTGGTCGAAATGGGCAAAAAGCTTACCAAAAAGGACGAATCAGGCAAGGTCAGCCAGTGGGGCGTTGCCATTCCCAGCACCGGCTATGCCTACTGGATGTTGCAGGCACTCGCCATCACCAACGGCGTTGAGCTGATGAACGATGCGGGCAACAAGGTGTTTTTCGACAACCCCAAAAACGTCGAAGCCCTTCAGTTTCTCACCGATCTGGCTTACAAGTATGAGGTTTCGCCCAAGGGAACCATCGACTGGTCCACCACGCCCCGCGATTTCTTTGAGCGCAAAACCGCCATCATGTGGACCACCACCGGCAACCTCACCAACGTGCGCACCAATGCCAAGTTTCCCTTTGGCGTAGCCATGCTGCCCGCCAATGCCCGCCTGGGTTCGCCCACCGGCGGCGGCAACTTCTACATTTTCAAGAATTCCACGCCCGAAGAACGCAAGGCCGCTGTCAAGTTTGTGCAGTGGATGACCACCGCCGAACGCGCCGCCCAGTGGGGCATAGACACCGGCTACGTGGCCGTGCGCCCCGATGCCTGGAAAACCGCCCGCATGGAAGCCTATGTCAAGGACTTTCCCTATGCCGCCGTGGCCCGCGACCAGCTGGCCCATGCCGTGCCCGAACTCTCTACCCACGACAACCAGCGCGTGACCAAGGCCCTGGACGACGCCATTCAGGCCGCCGTTAACGGCTCCAAAAAATCTGAAGACGCGCTCAAGGATGCCCAGCGCGAAGCCGACCGCATTCTGCGCCGCTACCAGAAGTAAGCACTGTGCTGCCAGGGGGGCTTGCCCCACTGGCAGCTTTTATATGCAATCAGTTTCAATCAGATTCACTCAGATCCAAGTGAGCAGCCCTATGTTAAAACCCGAAACCATGCGGCAAATCAACGCATGGCTGCTTTTGCTTCCCGGTTTTGCCCTGGTGGTGATGTTTACGCATTTTCCTGCTGTAAGCACGTTTATCCACAGTTTTTTTATGGATGGCCGGGGGGGAGCGCCTGCCCAGTTTGTGGGGCTTGAGCAGTACCGTTATCTGCTGGATGACGAGGTTTTTCTCAAATCGCTGCGCAACAACATCATTTTTGCCTGCTGCACCATCCCGTGCTCCATGTCGCTGGCCATGCTCATGGCCTTTCTGGTCAATGCACGGCTGTCCGGGCAGGCTTTTTTGCGCCTGTGCTACTTTGTGCCAACAGTGCTGCCCATGATCGCCGTGGCCAACATCTGGCTGTTTTTTTACACGCCCGATTACGGCCTGCTTGAGCAGCTGCGCTTTTTTCTGGGCGCAACCACCGGCATAAACTGGCTGGGCAGTGAAGAAACCGCCCTGTTTTGCGTGATAAGCGTTGCAGTGTGGAAGGATGCAGGATTTTTTATGATTTTTTATCTCGCGGCCTTGCAGCAAATTTCGCCCAGCCTTGCAGAGGCGGCCATGCTGGAGGGAGCCTCGCGCGCCTATTATTACCGCCGCGTGGTTATTCCTCTGCTCATGCCCACCACGCTTTTTGTGCTTATCAATGCCACCATCAATGCCTTCCGCATGGTGGATCATCTGTTTGTGCTCACCCAGGGCGGCCCAAACAATGCAACATCGCTGCTGCTTTACTACATTTACGAAACAAGCTTCAAATTCTGGGATACGGGATACGGCGCAACACTAACAATGGTGCTGCTGGCCTTCTTGGGTTTTGCCGCATTTGTGCAGTTTGGGATTATTGAAAAGAAGGTTCACTACAGATGAACGAACAGCGCAACATGTACGACAGCCGGGGCTTTTCGCGCGTGCTGGACACCACCGCCGCCTGGATGCTTGCCATTTTGTGGGCCCTGCCGCTCTTTTACGCCATCTGGACAGCCTTTCACCCGGCAGAGTTTTCTACCCGCTTCAGCCTCACTGCCCCGCTTACGCTTGAAAATTTTGCCAATGCCTGGAAGGCCGCGCCCTTTGCCCGGTATTTTGTCAACACCATCATGCTGGTTACACTGACAACCGGCATGCAGCTTGTGCTCTGCACCCTTGCCGCCTACGCCTTTGCCCGCTACGACTTCAAGGGCAAGGGCATTGCCTTTGCGCTTATTCTCATGCAGCTCATGATCATGCCCGATGTGCTGGTGGTAGAAAACTACACCACCATGTCCAAAATCGGCGTGCTCGATTCCACCCTTGCCATCAGCCTGCCCTACATGGCCTCGGCCTTTGGCATCTTTTTGTTGCGCCAGACCTTTAAAAGCGTACCCAAGGAGCTGGAAGAAGCCGCAGCCGTGGAAGGAGCCAACACCCTGCAAGTGCTGTGGCATGTGTATGTGCCGCTGGCCAAACCCACCTACGCGGCATACGCCCTTGTTTCCATCAGTACGCACTGGAACAACTTTCTCTGGCCGCTCATTGTTACCAATTCGGTCAATTCCCGCCCGCTGACCGTGGGTTTGCAGATATTTTCCTCCACCGAACAGGGCGTGGACTGGACAATCATCACCGCTGCCACGCTTATGACATCCGGCCCGCTGCTGGTGGCTTTTTTGCTGTTCCAGCGGCAGTTTGTGCAATCGTTTATGCGGGCTGGCATAAAATAGGGCCCTTTGCTCAAGGCAATCAAAAAGCCCCAACGGCTGCCAATGGCGACCGCTGGGGCTTTTTTGCATCTATTGTGGTTCTGCAACATTCGTGAGTATAGTGACACTGCTTGCTAAAGCGCCCTGCCTTGCGCTGTGCGGGCGGGTTGCCTGTAACCAGTGTACCTTACTGGAGGATTCTATGGCAGTGTTTACAAACTCGGTAAAACTGTTGCTTGTCGCTGGCCTGCTGGTGGCTGGCTCTGCTGTGGCGGTGTACAGCGCCGATTCTGGTCAGGAACTGTACACAAAGCTGTGTGCGGGCTGTCATTCTCCCAGCCCCGCCTTTAAGGGCAAACCAGTTGATGCCCTGCTGGCTGGCATGGACAGGGTGAAAAACATGAGCAATGCCACTGGTGCTGCCGCCCGCATGCAGCAGGCCTTGCAGTCCCTGAGCCCGGAACAGACCAAGAGCATTGCCACCTACATAAACGGCATCAAGTAGACGAATCACCAGGGACACGCTGGCCATGCCTGCCGTCAGGCGCAGACAGGCGACAAAATATAACTTGCCCCAAAATTCCGCTTGCATTGCACGCGATAACAGGGCATATAACCGCCAGCGCTATGCAGTTTCGGGCAGTTAGCTCAGTTGGTTGAGCACCGCCCTTACAAGGCGGGGGCCACAGGTTCAAGTCCTGTACTGCCCACCAAATAAATCAAGGGGTTATCCTTAAATGGATAGCCCCTTAATTTTTTGTGGTAACACCTATGGTAACACGCTTGAGAAGAATTTTTTTCTTTGATGAATTTGGAAGGTGCAGGGGGAGCAACGGATTCTTTCTCTTCCTGAGAACCTATGTTGTGAAAAGAAAAGAAAAAACGGGCTTAAAACGCCCGTTTTTATTTCTTTAACGAAGGTCTTTCCTTCCTCTCCACCGCTCTTTTTTGGTGAGGGAGGGAGAGAGAGCGTGAATATGTTCATGATGAAGCAGTATTCTTTTTTCATCTTTCTCTTTTCCGGAGCCGGTCGGTGTCAGTCGCGTGCTCTTCAAAAAGCACAGCGAACAAAAAAAACTCAAGACGGAAAACGAGGCATTTGCGGTTTATGCCGCAGCCCAGTACTGATGCCTTTTAACTTTCTTCGAGGAATAAATAGCAAATGTCGAGTGGGTCTTGAGTTTTTTTTAGCTGTGCTATGCCTTTGCACGCGACTGACTGACCGCTCTGGAGAGGTGAAGAAAATGCGCGAATCTTCTTGTCGCCACGCCATCGGCGGATGGCGACATTGCCTTTCCGCCACGCCATCGGCGGATGGCGGCGTTTTGCTGCACCATTAAATATATAAATGGTAAACAAATAACGGAAAGCGAAAATTTTCTTGACAAGAACGGTAACTAAGTGTAGATATTTAGAAAAGCCAAAAAAGCATGATTTTTCATGCAGGTCGTTTTGGTCTACCCCTGCCACCGATGCCTACAGTGACAGCAGATTTGGGTCGATATGAAGGACGCACTACGGTGAGCTTGGCTGTTCGTACCGTGGCGATTAGAACAGCCCCTGTCAATTTTGTGCAGAGAGCAAAGTTGCTTGTTATACGAAATGGAGACCCGTCATCTCTGCAATGCCGCGATGAAAGACTAACACTTTCTTCGCTGTCGGAAGACAAGGTTATTGCAAGATGCTCCGAAAAATTACGGCTCTGGAAAATAATCTTTCTAGGGCCGTGCTCTTTTTTCGGTCAAAGGGTCTTCATATGTCTACGATTTCTTCCGCGCCTACTGCTACACAGTCTATTTCTCGCTTTATCAACGAAAAGCAAGTTGCTGAACTTTTAGGAATCTCTGTCAAAACCGTTCAGGCCTGGCGTTTAAAATCGATTGGGCCGCGTTACTGGCGTCTGCACAACAAGCTGGTTCGTTACCAGTGGCAGGATGTTCTTGATTACCTTGAAGGAACGGCTGTCACTCCTAGTCGTGCGCTGCACCGTGCATTTCCTTCAGAACTTGTTGAAAAACACTTGGCTGAATCACACGATTCGGCTCAGGCATAGCGGCGCTTCCTACAAAAAAAGGAAGGCCGCTCCTGCTATACCCTTTGCACAAGGTAAACCAGAAGCGACCACTGCCACAGTGACCACTTCATAGCATAAGCGACTTTCCATGTCAACTGCAACATGGCAAGCGCTCCTATCTTTTCTCAAGAAAAAGCTACTTCACCCGCTCAGAAAGGCTCGGCTCTAAAGCCGCGCCGGAAGGGGCGGGATGAAGGCGTTTCTTTACCTGTAAAGGCTTTTCAAAATGAAGAGGCTTCACTGAATGAAACGTCTTCTGCCTTTCTTGGGAGAATTTCAACAGACTCTTCCATTTCACCAGAAAAAAAATCCCCAAAAGCGTTGCGCCGCAACGCTTGGAAGGCTCTTTCACGTGAAAAAAAATTGTGGAAGTCAAATGAGTTTCAGGGCTACTTGATGGACTTATATTTTGAAGCAAAAAAGGACAACGACAAAAATAGTCAGAAACGAGCACTCAGGGTTAGGAATCATTCTGTTCGTGTATGTGGAGATCGCTGCATTCCCAAATACGTTACCAATAAAAAGGGCGAAAAATGTGAGACTGGCGCTCCTGGTGGTGCCGAAGTCCACGCAGTAGGCGGCGGTGAATCTTCTTATACTGTATGGACTTGGGTTCGATGGTGTGCATCAACCTGGTTTTGCCCACTTTGCGGCCCTAAAGTTATGGCCAGGCGGCGTGAAGAGATCAAAGAAGGCTTGGAAGTACTGAAAAGCGAAGGATGCGGATTTGCATTTGTCACGCTGACGTTTCCGCATCGCGTAGGCATTAAACTTCAAGTTTATATGGAACGGCTTCAAAAAGCCTTAAAATTATTTCGCGCGGGCCGAGCCTGGGCCGATGTAAAAACCCAGTTTGGCATGAAGGGCTACATAAGAGCACAAGAGGTGACGTATGGTTGGAATAGCGGATGGCACCCCCATTTCCACGAGCTGACAATTTTTGACCATATATTGAACGACAAGGAGTCAAAGGCTTACCAAACTTTGATTCGTGATCGCTGGCTCAAAGTCTGCAAAAAAGTGGGCCTAATTGAGCACGGTAAAATGGGAGATGCGCGGTTGCACGCAGTAGACGTGAGAATTGGCAGTGAGCCTGTCGCCCAAGAGTACCTCACAAAAACGGCAGTGTGGGAACTCTCATCACGTACTACTAAGGCGGCAAGGGCAGCTGGCTCTGTCCATCCACACGAATTGCTTGCTCTGGCTTGTGAGGGTGATACTCAGGCGAAAAAACTATGGGCCGAATATGCTGTTGGCATGTATAGTCGTGTGGCCGTCTATTGGTCGCCTCTTCTAAAAAAATATTGCGGGATTGCAGACAAAACGGATGAGGAACTTCTGCAAGGATCAACAGACGAAGCCATTTTGGGAGTGCCGGAAGCAACATATCGCTCGATAGCAAATTATCGTTATCAACCTGTAATTCTAGAATTAGTCGAAAATAATAAGGGGCGGATTCAACTTACAAGTGCAACACCCTCAAAGTTGAATGAAAAGGCAAGGTGGTATAGCCCTTTAGCCTCTCCATCCAACCAAAGATTGAAGGGCGTATGGGCTATGCACACCTTGCCAGGGAAGAACGGTACTACATCTGCCAGGCAGTGAAAAGTGGAACGTCACTGAGGGCCATAGCCAAAGCGATAGGCCGTAGCGTCTCAACTGTAAGCCGCGAACTTGCGCGAAATACCGGGGCGCGTGGCT
>NZ_JAYRGM010000002.1:0-140415 GCF_041907885.1 Desulfovibrio sp.
ACATCTACGCGGTTCTTGTCCGTTTCTTCGTAGATGGCCTCCACGATGTCCGCTTTGGTCAGTGTTTTTTTCATAGTGCTCTCCGGCGCAGTGCGCTGGTATGGCTAAATGGAACCCCGTGTTCCTGATGCCCCGCAGCAATGGTCGTCAGCTTCACACGAACGGAACTTTTGTGTAAAATACACGCAACTTACAAGCAGAGCAAGATTTATTTAAAAAATTAGCCTGCATGCCAATTTCCGTGTGATGCGCTCCACATACCGTTTCACAGTCAGTGAGCACCTATGCCCCGCAAAAAAAAGTTTTGGTCACACCCTCCAGAGGGCACAAGTGCAAGCCTTTATCAGAGTAATTCGCTCGATAATGCAGGGGATTGGCAACATTTATGTGCTTCTTTGCACAAGGTGGTCGTGCCGCTCCATTGGCAGTGCGGGGCAGCCAAAACAGAAGGGGAAGAAAGAACAGCGCGCCTGCCGGTTGTACCCGTGTTTTTGCCTTTTCGCGGCTGCCCTGTGCGCTGCGTGTTTTGCGCGCAGGATGTGCAGACTGGGCTTGCGGATGCCCACCATCCTTTGCCACCCGAATTCCAGCGCGCCGAGCCCAGCGTGCCCGCCCCGCAATCCTCGTCCGGGCAGCCGGGCGCAGGCATTGCAAAGGTGCTGCGCGAGGCCCGTCAAAATCTGCTCCAGCGGCACGAGGCCGGGCAGCCCCCGGCTGAGCTGGCATTTTATGGCGGAACATTCACGGCCCTGCCAGAAAATGAGCTTGCCGCCTGCCTGGATATGGCCAACGAGGCTCTGGAGCAGGGCTGGATAAGCTCGTTTCGCTGTTCCACACGGCCCGACAGGGTGGACGCCCCCGTTCTTCGGCGGCTGCGCGCTGCTGGCTGCGGTGTGGTGGAACTGGGGGTTCAAAGTTTTGCCGACAGTGCGCTTGCGGCCTCGCGCCGGGGATATACCGGCGCAACTGCGCTGGCCGCCTGCGCCAGCGTGCGCGAGGCTGGCCTGAAGCTTGGGGTGCAGCTCTTGCCCGGCATGCCCGGCCACACGCCCGCCCATTTTGCCCATGATGTGCCTGCGGCCCTGGCTGCCGGTGCAGACATGCTGCGCTTTTATCCCTGCCTGGTGCTGGAGGGCACGGGCCTTGCCGCCATGTGGCGCGAGGGCCTCTATACGCCCTGGGAACTGGAGCCAACACTCGACGCCCTGGCCGTGGGCTGGCTTGCGGCCATGCGTGCGGGCGTGCCTGTCATACGCATGGGGCTTGCCCCGGAACAGGGCTTGGCCGAGGCCATACTGGCTGGGCCCGTGGACAGGGAGCTGGGCGGCAGGGTCAAGGGGCGGGCGCTTGTGCTGGCCGTGCGCGAGGCCTTGCAGTCGTTGGCAGCCAAGCAGCAAGGAGTGTCGGCAGGGGGCTTTGCCCTGCGTTTGCCACGGGCCATGCAGGGATTTTTTTGGGGGGCGGGGGGCGATCTGCGCCCTGTGTGGGCAGCCCTTGGCCTGCGCGCCCTTGCTTTTGAAGAGGGCATTGAACCGCAGTTGCTGCTGATGCCACCGCGCGCCTGAAGCCCGGTTTTGCGCTGTTCGCATTTTTCAGGCGTAAAAAAGGAGGCGGCCGCCGGGGGGGAACCGGCGGCCGAGAAGGGAGGGAGGGTGTTGATGGTTATAAGGTTCTGTTCTAAGGAGGAGGTTTTTTGGAGGCTCCGTTATGCCCCCCTTGGGGGTAGAGGGCATAACGGAAAGGTTACGCTGTAGGAGGCTTTATATGTTCACCGCCATGGGCGGACGAGTTGGGAGCGGCAATATGGGATAGTGGCTATTGGGCCGCGCCGTGCTGATGTTTGGCGTGAGCGGGGGCGTCCTTTTTCGGCATGGCTGCCGCAGGCTTGCCCACTTCTTTTTCAATGCGCTGGGTCATGGTTTCGTGCAGTTGACCAAGCTGCTTTCTGAGTTGCAGCATTTCAGTCGCAGTGGCGCGCACAGCCGCTATGTCGGGGTTGGCCGCATTTTGCAGGGCGCGCAGCTCTTGCCTTTTTATAAACATCTGGTCTTTGACGGGTTCCATCTGCTTGGCGAAATCGGCCACAATTGCATCATATTTCTGCTGTTGTTCTGGGGTATAAGCGCCTCGGCCCATCATGCCGTGCATGCCGTGTCCCTGCATGCCTGGGCAGGGCATTTCGCCCTGGCAGCCGCCCATTTCCCGCATGCCGTCAGGCATATCGCCCGCAGGGGCCGGCTGGCTGTAAACAGTGATGGCGCTTCCCATCAGGGTTGCTGCAAGTATGGTTGCGATGGCGATTTTTTTGGATTTCATGGAAAGCTACCTCGTATTCGAAATTCTTGTATATGGGCTCGTTGTTCGTGCAACGTTTGCTTGCTATAAAGCAATGCCCGTGCCAAATGTTTTTTATCTTTTAAATTTAATATGTTAAGATGTGGTCTGTGTTTTGCGTTGCGTGGTGGGCCGGGGAAGCGTATGTTTTTTATACATTGAAGATTCATCCCTGTATAAAATTTGTACAACTGCATAATTTTCTTACAGGGTATTTGAGCTCTGGGCATAAAAAACGCGCCCACCTTTTTAGGGAGGGCGCGCGCTGATGTGAGTGTGCGGTTGCGTTATTTGCTGGCAGAAGTAGACAGGCCGGGATATTCCATGCTGCACCCGCGTGTTTGCGGGCTGCCAAGGGGAACGCCCACCTCGTTATCCATGCGTTGGTCTGCCCGTTGCAAAAGGGCACGCAGTTCGTCCCGCAGCTGTTGCAGCTCGTGCCCCAAGCGGGGCAGGGTTTCGGGCGAGGTGTTCTGGTTGTAGCTCAGGTGCGCGAGTTCGTTCTTTTTTTGCATGATGCTTTTGCGCAGCTCGGTTACCTTTGGCGTGTATTCGTCAATAACGGCCTGGGCCTTGGCCCTCTGCGAGGGCGAAAGCTGTTGCAGCCACGCGCGCATGTCTGCCGCGTGTACACCGGCCGGGCTGCCCGGCGCGGGGGTATATTCCGCATAGTCGGTCTGATCTGCCGCCGTGGGTTGGGGAAGACAAAGACTGGCCAGTACACAAAGAGAAAGAAGGGGTTTCATCATAAAAGACCTTCTGGAAATAAACTCGTCCCGCTCTCATACCAATCACTGAACGGGGTGGCAAGATTCCCGGCCTTGTGGGCGCGAGGAATGTAAAAATTCTTGCAAGAAGCGTGCAAATTTTTTGACCAGATGTGGCCGCCATCTGCGGGCAGCGCAAATAATGCCGAGCATCACTATGAATATGGAAAACACCCCCCCTGACAAAAAAACGCCAGAGCCAGCCCGTGCCTGTTCCGCAACTGCGGCGCAGGACGATGCGGCAAAATTGGCACAGGCCGCCTATGTTGCCGCGCGTACCCCCCTGGGCCTGCTGCTGGGCGGAGCGGCAGTTGTGCTGGCGCTTATGGTGACCCTGCTGACGCTCATATCCATTGACCGCAGCGAGGCAGCCATGGCCCGCCTGCTGGCAGAAAAAGGTTCGTCGCTGATCATCGCCTTTGAGAGCATTTTGCGGTCGGGCATGCGCAGCGAGGCGGGCGTGCGCCTGCAAGTGCTGCTGGAAGAAATGGCCGACAGCCCCGGCATTGTATTTGTGGCTGTCACCATGCCCGACGGAACCATTGTGGCCCACAGCAACCCCTCTCGCCTTGGCGAAATATTGCAGGTGGGCGGGCACGAGGCCGACGACAGCATCATGCGCGACCTCGCGCCCGACATGCTGCCCCACTGGGGTATCATGCGTATGGAGGGGCGGCGCGTGTTTGCGGTGTACCGGCAGTTTTCTCCCGGCATGCGCGACCTGCCGAGGGGGTTTCCGTTGCCGGTGATTTTTTTGGGGCTTGATCTTTCACCCTTTGAAATAACCCGCAGCCAGAACCGCGACTATGTGGCCATGCTGGCCGCTGTAACCCTGCTGGTGGGTCTGGCCTGTCTGGTGGCCCTGTATTATGCCGAACGCGCGCGCGAATCGCGCCAGCGGCAGCGCATGGCCGAGGGCAAGGTGCGCCGCCTCGAGGAAGAGGTGCGCCGCAAGGAAAAGCTGGCCGCCGTGGGGAATCTGGCCGCCGGTGTGGCCCACGAGATTCGCAATCCGCTCAGTTCCATCAAGGGCTACGCCACCTATTTTGGCCAGCGCTTTCCTGAGGGCAGCGAAGACCGCGAGGCCGCCAATGTCATGGTACACGAGGTTGACCGTCTCAATCGCGTCATTATGGATCTTATAGGGCTTTCGCGCCCCAGCGACGTGAGCCCCCACGCCGCAGATCTCAAGCTTGTGGTTGATCATGTGACCCGCCTTGTGCATCAGGATGCGGAAAAGCGTGGGGTCAAGATTGTTTGCCGCGCTCCCCGGCGCGTGCCGTTGGCCATGGCAGATCCAGAGCGCATGGGGCAGGCCCTGCTGAATCTCTGCCTCAATGCCCTCGACGCCATGCCCGAAGGCGGGCAGCTCACCCTGGCCATTGTTGAGCGCAAGGGCCGTGTGTGCCTGATGGTGCGCGACAACGGCACAGGCATAGAGCCCGGCCAGCTGCCGCACATTTTTGATCCCTACTTCACCACCAAGGGGCAGGGTACGGGCCTGGGGCTGGCCATGGTACACAAGATAGTAGAGGCACACGACGGCGAGATCAGCGTTACCTCGCGCCCGGCACAGGCTGCGCGGCGTGGCGAAACCACCTTCCGCATCTGGCTGCCGCGCGCGGCGCAGGGCGACGTGGCGCAGGCCACGCGTGCAGACTGATTTCGGGCTGTTGCCAAGCATAAAGTGAGGATACCGTGAGCACCTGCATTCTGGTTGTAGACGATGATGATGCCCACCGTGGCATGCTGCGAACCATGCTGCGTTCGTGGGGATATGCGGTAGAAGAAGCCACCGACGGCGACGAGGCCGTGAGCCTGGTGCGCGAAAAATCCTTTGATGCCGTGCTGACCGACGTGCGTATGGCGCGCATGGACGGTATCCACGCGCTCAAGAATATTCTGGAGTACAATCCCGCCCTGCCCGTGGTGCTCATGACGGCCTACTCGTCTGTGGAAACGGCGGTGGAGGCTCTGCGCCTTGGCGCATACGATTACCTGGTCAAGCCGCTGGATTTTGAGGCGCTCAGGCACGCGCTTGAAAAAGCCATTGAGCATTCGCGCCTCAGTGTGGAAAACCGCGAGCTGCGCCGCCAGCTCAGCGATGCCGCAACCCGCCCCGGCATTCTTGGCCGCAGCGCGCCCATCCGCGCCATGCAGGAAATCATCGCCACCGTTGCGCCCACAGAGGCCACGGTGCTCATCACCGGCGAATCGGGCACAGGCAAGGAACTGGTGGCCCGCGCCCTGCACTGCGAAAGCGCGCGGGCGGAAAAGCCGCTGGTAACGGTAAACTGCGCGGCCCTGGCAGAAAATTTGCTGGAATCAGAGCTTTTTGGGCACGAAAAAGGCTCCTTTACCGGGGCCGACCGCCGCCGCGAGGGGCGCTTTGCCCAGGCCAACGGCGGCACGCTCTTTCTGGACGAAATCGGCGAGATGCCCCTTACCCTGCAATCAAAGCTCTTGCGCGCCCTGCAACAGGGCGAGGTGCAGCGCGTGGGGGCCGACGCCGCCATAACCGTGGACGTGCGCGTCATTGCGGCCACCAACCGCGACCTGCGCGAAGAAGTAGCCCAAAAGCGCTTTCGCGAGGATCTCTATTTTCGCCTCAACGTCATCTGTATAGAAGTGCCGCCCCTGCGCGAAAGGGCCGAGGATATCCCCGTGCTGGCCGCGCATTTTCTGGAGCGCTTCGCCAGCCGCAACCGCAAAAGTGTGCGCGGTTTTTCGCCCCAGGCCTTGGCCTGCATGCTGCGCTATGCCTGGCCCGGCAACGTGCGCGAGCTGGAAAACGCCGTGGAACGGGCGGTGATTCTCTGCAACGGCGACCTCATCACCGAGCGCGAGCTGCCCAGCGTTGTCACCGGCCCCGCCCAGCCCGGTGAGCGCCAGCCCGATGTGGAGGCCTCTCTGGCCGGCCTGCCCCTCGATACCGTGGAGCGCCGTGCCATCGAGGAAACCCTGCGCCAGACCGGCGACAACAAAAGTGAAGCTGCGCGCCAGCTTGGCATTACGAGGGCTACCTTGCATAACAAGCTTCGCAAATACGGCCTTGAGTGATCGGATTCTTTTGCACGCTGGCTGCGTCAGAATCGCTTTTTTATTCCGGTCGAGTACCATCAGAGTACACTCCCTGCATAAAAAGGCGTTTCTTCCTTGCCAGCGCACAAAATGTATCCGATCACGCAAGAAAATGGGGTAGGGATTCTTTTGCACGCTGGCTGCGTCAGAAGCGCTTTTTATTAAGCAAGGGCGTTGGCAACAGAGGTTTGTAGTGGAAACAGCAGAAAATGGACTTTCCCAGTATTGGGGCACGGATGGAAGGCTGCGGCTGCTGAAAATTGTTGCAGCGCTGCTGGTGATTGCCTGCGCTGAAACGTATGTTTACGGCCAGTTTGCGCTGCCAGCGGCTACAAGCGCCGCGCATTCGGCAGCGTTGTCGTCAGAAGAAGCCCGCAGATATATACGTACCACGCCGGGGCTGCTTGTCGTTGACGTGCGCAGCCAAAAGGAATTTGCCGACGGGCATCTGCCCAATGCCATAAACATGCCGCTGTATGCCTTTAATGACATGGTAAAGAGTATTCCGCAGGACGCAGCGGTACTTTTGCACTGTCAGTATGGCTACAGGGCGCTTCAGGCCTACAAGCTGTTCAGGCGGTTGCGGCCAGACATCGTCAATGTCCGTTACGCCGCAGGGCAGCTGCATTTTGCTCTTTTGCCGCAGGAATCATTGCCGAAACAGTAAAATAACCCTCCGCAGAGCGCAGGTTTTGCCCGCAGCGCCGCAGGCCGCAGCTAAAAGCTCTCCAGCTGCGCCCCGGCTTCTTTTTCCATGCTTTCCTCATTAAAAAAGAGCACCAGAAGGGCGTTTCTGTTGCGCGTTTCTGTCTTGCGCAATATCTGCCGAATATGGGTTTTGAGCGTGTTTTCAGAAATATGCAGGCGGTCGCAGATGGCTGCTGTATCGCACCCTTCGAGAATCAGGCACAGAACGTCCCGTTCGCGCAGGGAAATGCCGTATTTCAGGGCAAAATCTGCAATGCCGTCTGCGCGGCAATGTTCATTTTTGTGCGGTTCCAGCGGAGTAAACGGTGCGCTCTCTGCCACGCGCCCGTCGCCAGTGGTGGGTGTTCTTGATACTCCTGAAAGCGTCAGCGCGTACTGTATGCGCGAACTCACGTAGCTGAAGGCCGTGGTAAGAAACAGGCACCAGAACGCGACAGGCACTGTGCCGGGGTAATGCTCGACAACGCGGTATACGCACAAAAATGCCGCAAGCATTGTAACATAGGGAATAGACGCAATGAGCCCACGCCGGGGTGACTGTCTGCCTATCTGTGCAAAAACAAGCAAAAAGTATAGTTGCGCTATGCCACGGCAGACCAGATCTATCACATAGATAATCCAGTAGACAATTGTTCCTTCTGTGATCACAACAAGAGTAGGGGAAAGAATAACTCCGCCAATGCATACGAGTAACAGGCGCATGTCTGTGCCGGATTTGTCGATCAGCACGCCCACAAGGGGGTAGGCCAGCCATGTATACAGGTGTACCTGTGCGGGAATGGGAAAGGCCTGGCTGTGAATTCGGTAAAAAGTGATGTCAACAAAGGCATTGAGCAGAAAAAATATAAAGGCGATGACAGTCAGATACCTGAGCGAGATGGTTGTCAGCCGGTCTGACTTGCGCACGATTTCCACGCCTTCGACGGGCGGTTGCTCACGGAGCAGGCACAGGGCCGCCATGCTGCCGCTGACAAACTGAAGGCAGAGCAAAAGCCATTGCAGCGACCCGGCAGAAAGGGGAAAGAGGTATAAAAACAGCCAGAAAAAATCTCCCGCAGCAAAGGCAATGCCCATATGAAAACCGGGTGACGCGCTGCGCGAAAAGAAATTCTTGAGAAGGGGCGGCAAAACCGCGCCACCCCAAAAACACGCACCATACGAATAGGTGGCATTGTTCTGGAATATGCCCCCAGCCCACAGCAGCACGCTCACCAGGGTAAGGGCCACGGCGCACGGGGGGCCAAACCGCTTGGGCAGCCAGCTTGAAAAAAGCAGGCCGCCAAGAATGGCGCCTCCGCAAAAACCGGCAGCCGCGTTTTGAAGCGAAAAAGAGACAATGCCAAGCCCCCGGCCTTCGAGAAAGAGTACAAACTGGGCTGCCAGCAGGCTGGCAATGCCCATGCCGGAAAGGAGGGGGAGCCCCTTTTTGACTGATTCCATTGGTTCTCCGAAAAATCTGTGCCGTCTGTGATCAGATATTCAGTCGCAAATTCATTATTTCCTATAAGAACACCACATTGAATGACGGTCAACAGTAAAAGTATATATCTGCTATTTGATGTGTTGCGTGACGCGCAGGTTTGAGGCGCGTGACAATGGAACTGGCACGTATGTGCCCGGAGCAGCTGTGCTGCAAATTGCGGCAGTACGCAGCAACAGACGTTCATGGGCAGATGGAGACATAACGTAAAGAAGCCCGAACAGAATTCGGGCTTCTTCCTCTTCAAAACCGCCGCAAGACGAAACAGAGCAGGGCAGGCGGCCTTGGGTTGCATACCTGTGGGGCAGTCGCGCTTGCCCCACAGACGGTTGGTGCTGTTTACTGAAGGTCGGCAGAACCATCGCCGCGCAGGGTAATTTTTTTCACGCCGGTCAGGTCAAGGTTTTGCCAGTTCACCTGGTTGCCCTCGTTGTCAACGGCAATGAGTTCCCAACCCTTGGGGCTGCCGTTGATGTTGATCTTCAGACCTTCGCCGTTGGCAAGAGTGTCGTTGCCGAGCAAATCCTGGGCGTTGCCGCTGGCATTGGAATCAGCAAGGCCAAGGCGCTGAATGGTGAAGCCCGTGCCGTTGGCAATGAGAATTTCCTGGGCAAGGGCTGCGCCAGCGCTGAAGCCAACAAGCATGAGGGCAGCGGCAAAAGAAAGAATAAGGCGTCTCATATGTGTTCTCCGTGTTGTCCTGAATGTGTGGGAACCGTGTGCGGCGATAGGCAGCATGTGCTATTCGGGCACTGCTTCAATGGCGTCCATAATGGTTTTGGCGGGATTTTTGGCGCAGTACGTACCCAGGTGGGTTCCCAGCTTTTCCATCCACTGGTCGCTGATGGAGGTGTTGCCGCTCTTGCCGCTCATGTAGCCGTCAATCCACATGACCATCATGCTGATGTTCTGCTTGTCGGCCAGAAAGTCCTTGCAGGTGATTTTGGCCACGTCCTGTTCTGCTGCCTGGGCTGCAAAAGGGGCAGCGCCCAGCATAACAACGGTCAGTGCGGCCAACAGATACTTCTTCATCATTTCCTCCGTCTCCCTTAGATATTTACGCGTAAGCAGAATCATCCGAAGATATTCGTATGCCGGGTGGGATGCGCCAGAGCACGGGGGCAATGCCGTTTGTGCCGACGCCCACAGCCATAACCCTGTTATGGCCTTCGCAACCCGATTAGGCCTACACTTCGGGCGGGGCGCTGCACATCACCTTAATGTTCGATTTTGCCTTTTGCGGTTCACCCCTGGGGGTGAGATGTGTGGGGGTGGCATGAAAAAATTATTAAATTAAGCTTGTTGCATGTGTGTTCATCTGGGGCATGTGGTTGATAACCGCCCGCTGAGGCCCGTGCCCCTGCTCCATAAAACTGCGGCCTGCCTGCCAGTTGCGTGCAGATCGAGAGGCTGGTGCGGCAGTGTCACCCGCAGGGATGAGAAATTTTTTTGGATAAAAGGTCACTTTGGGTGATACCGCTTTGTGCAAATTTGAAGGAAAACGCTGCTGGAATTCTGTGTCCATGCTTCACGTTGAAAATCACGTTATGGAGAAACTCTCGATGAACGATTCCGGCACTCGCGTTGGCGGCATGATCTGGGCGGGCTATGCTCTGCTGCTTCTCTTTTCCTTTTCGCTTTACTGGAGCCTTTTGTTGTGGGCTGGTCTGGCCGCACTGGCCCTTGGCTATTACCAGCGCCGACAGGCCCGCAAATGCGGCATGCAGGCAGAATACGCCCATGCGCAGTGGCAGGTGAACACGGTCTGGCTTGCCCTGCTTCTCGCCGTGGTGGGGCTTGGGGGAATTGTTGGCGTGGCAGGCTGGATGGGAAATGACCCGGCGGTCATGGCAAGGCTTGACGAGCTCTCAGCCGGTGACCAGCCTCCGATGGAAATGCTGCGCCAGTTTTGGGCAATTCCCGGCAGCAAGGCTCTTGTTGTTTTGATGTGCGGCTCGACCCTGCTGTACCTTGTGTGGACTCTCAAGCGCACCCTGCAAGGTTTGTTGTCCCTCCGGCAGTGCGTTACCCCGGCCTCGCTCGGCTCTGTGCGCTGGCTTGCCTTGCTGCTGGCCGTCTTGCTTCAGGTGGGTATTCCGCTGCTGCTGTTATAGATTGGCGGCGGGCAAGCGGCAGGGGCCTGCTGCGAAGGCGCATGCCGCCCCCCGGAACACCGGGAGGCAAAGGTGTGGACAAAAACAGGGAAAATGCCCTTTACTGGTACGGCAAGACCGCCCGGTTGGGTGATCTGACGCGCAGGCCCCTTGAGGCCTATTGACCGCCCCGGGGCCATTGTCTTCTGGCGGCGTAACCCTGCAAGCCAGGAATCAGTACACATTATGCCGCTCAAAACTGTTCGCTATCCCAAACGATGCGCAGCCTGCATTTTGCCTTTTTTGCTGCTGATTTCGCTGCTCTGCCCTTATCATGCCCGTGCGGCTGAAACCTGGGCCGTGTACTGGTATCTCTGCGGCAGCAATCTTGAGACGGAAGACGGCGCGGCCTCTGCCGATCTGGCAGAGCTGCTCAAGGCCCGCCTGCCGGACAATATAAAGGTTGTCATCCAGACCGGCGGTGCTGGCCAATGGCACAGGCCGGGTATCAGCTCAAAGCACATTGGCCGTTATGTCTACCACAAGGGCAAGCTTGAGCAGGTGGCCAAGCTGCCGCAGGCAAGCATGGGAGATGAAAAAACGCTGACCTCCTTTCTTGCCTTTTGCAAAGAAAACTACAGCGCAGACCACCAGGTGTTCATTTTTTGGGATCACGGCGGCGGCAGCATAGGCGGTGTTGCCAATGACGAAAACTTTAATTTTGATGCCCTTACACTCAAGGAAATCAACAATTCCTTCAAAAAGGTCTACACGGCCTCAGCCGAGCGCCCGCCATTTGAAATCATCGGTTTTGATGCCTGTCTTATGGCCACGCTGGACACGGCCAGCGCGATAAGCGGTTTTGCAAGGTACATGGTGGCCTCGCAAGAGGTAGAGCCCGCCAACGGCTGGCACTACACCGCCTGGCCAAATGCGCTGGGGGCGAATACCGCCCTGAGCCCGGAGGCGCTTGGCAGGATTATCTGCGATACCTACCTTGAAGGATGCAAAGAGGCGCAAACGGCTGGCAACGCCACCCTCTCGCTCATCGACCTTGCCAAGATTCCTTTTGTGAATCTGGCCTACAACGCCCTGGGGCTTGAAGCTGTTTCGCTCGCCATGGATGACGACAGCTTTTACGCCGCCTACGGCAGGCAGGCCAAGGCTGCTGAAAATTACGTAAATTCGCGCTCAGAGGGATACTCCAACATGGTGGATCTGGGTTCGATGGTGCGCAGGCTCAAAACAACCCTGCCAGAATTTTCCCAGCACTTTCTCGATTCCCTGGGCGATGCGGTTGTCTATTCGGTGCATGGTCCGTACCGGTCGCCCTCTGGCCTTTCGGGCTATTATCCCTTTGACGGCGGCAAGTCGGGATTTTCCAGCATGATGCAGGCCGGGAACATCACCACGTTTCTGGTTCTCAGCGGGCTTCAGCTGGGTTTTCTGGATACGGACAGCGCGGTAAAGCACCTTGAGCGCATCTCCACCGACATAACAGCAGCCCTTGAGCGTGAAGAAAATTCGCCACAGGCGCAGGCTCCGCCCTCCCCCGCCCCTTCCCCCGCGTCCCCGTCCCCGCAGGGGCAGGGGGGCACACAAGGCCAGTGGGCTCCCTTGCAGTCCGGCTTGGCGGCCATGCTTGGCAAGCAGACGGATGACGGCCCCTCGGTGGGCAGTGTTGCGGCCCTGCTTGGTCAGGCGGCCAGCGCGGTGGGCGCCTCTGTTGTGCCGCTCAAACCGCTGGATATTACGAGCCTTGAGGATGTTGAGGTCACAATCGGCAACGGCGGTGAGGCGCGGCTCGATCTTGGCCCAGAGCGCGTCAAGTTTCTGGACAGCGTGCAGTTCTACCTTGCCTACTACAGTATCGAAGACAACCTGATCATGCTGCTGGGCAAGGATGCCGACATGGAGGCCGACTGGGCCAAGGGCGTGTTCAAGGACAATTTTCAGGGAAGGTGGGCAGCTCTGGACGATCATCTGGTGTATCTTGAAATCACGCATCAGGATGACGGGATAAACCATTATGTTGTGCCCATCATGCTGAACGGGGTGCGCTGCAACCTGATTGTCGTCTACGATTTTGCAAAAAAGGAATACAAGGTTCTTGGTGCGCGCCGTGTGCAGGAAGGCGAAATGACCGACAAGGCGCTTATCAGGCTCAAGGCGGGCGACAAGGTTACCACTATTCTTCTTGCCATGCAGATGGATGACGAGGACGGCGAGTTTCAGGAGGTGGAGGTGGACAGCTTTACCCTTGGTAAAAAAGTTACCTTTGAAGATACGGACATGGGCGACGGGCAGTTCATGTTCATGTTTGAAATGACAGACGTGCAGAACAATACCGCCACATCACAGATTGTCACCATTGAAGTTAAAGATGGCGAAGCCCTGTACAGCAACTGAGGCTGCGGGCGGTTCATTCCGCCTTGTGGCCAGCCCGGCTCAACCGGCCTGGCTGTGCGGCTGTCCGCGCTTTTGCGGTGCGTTCTTGCCACGCGCCGCCGGTATCGGTATTGAACAGGCATGAGCGAGTCCAAGACCAACAACGGCGATTTTGCGGCTGTGGACGTGAGCGCAGAGCGGCTTGACCGTCTGGCAGATTTTTTTAACGAAGTGGGCATGCTGCGGCACACCCCGCGCACGGGCTACGCCTTTTTGGGAACCGGGCAGGAGAATGTGGCCGAGCATTCCTACCGGGTGAGCGTCATGGGCTACGTGCTGGCCCGCATGTGCGGCATGGATCCCGCGCGGGTAACCTATCTGTGCATGTTCCACGATCTGCACGAGGCGCGCACCGGCGACCTCAACTATGTGAACCACCGTTATGCGCAGTGCCAGGCCCGCAAGGCGCTGCAAGACTGCCTGGAAGGAACCGGGCTGGAACAGGATGTACTGCCCCTGTGGGACGAGCTGGAAGAAGAATCGAGCCGCGAGGCCCTGCTGGCGCACGACGCCGACCAGCTCGATTTCATCTGCAATCTCAAGGCCGAACTTGACAAGGGCAACGACTTTGCGGCCCAGTGGCTGGAAAGCGCGGTCAAGCGTCTGCGCAGCCCTGCGGCGCAGCAGGTGGCCGAGGCGGTGCTGCGCGCAGACCACAACCGCTGGTGGTATGGCAAGGTTGAACGCGAATGGTGGGTGCGGCGGGGCCGCTGAAAAACTGATCTTGCAAAAGTACGAAAGGCCCGAAACCGGGTGGCGCAGTTTCTATGCGCCGTGCGGTATCGGGCCTTTTTTTGAAATCTGCGCTTGCCGCCGTTGTATGCGGGGGCCTCTGCAACAGAGGGGAACACAGGCTGGGAACCGGCATTTGCCGTAGCCAACCCCGGCATACCACTTCCTAGTCGGTCACAACCGTACCCAGTGGGGCGTCGTCCAGCAGATAGCGGCGCAGGCTTGAGGGCGAGCGGCCATCAAGAATGAGCGCCCGCTGGCAGCCCGCGTTCAGAGCGTTGAGGCAGGCCCCCACCTTGGGAATCATGCCGCCGGTGATCACGCCTGCATCGCGCAGGCGCTGTATTTCCTTGCGGTTGAGGCTGGGTATGAGCCTGCCGTCGCCGTCCAGCACACCGGGCACATCGCTGATCAGCACAAAATATTCTGCGCCAATGGCCCCGGCCAGCGCGCCAGCAGCCGTATCGGCGTTGATGTTCAGGGCCTTGCCGTCCGGGCCGGAGGCCACGGGGGCCACCACGGGCACAAATCCGGCATCCAGCAGGCAGCGGGGCAGGGCGGGATCGACGCTCTCTACCGTGCCCACAAGCCCCAGGGCGGGATTTTTTACCGTGGCGCGCAGCAGGCCGCCGTCCCGGCCAGAAATGCCCGCCGCACGCACGCCCTGCTGGGCAAATTCATTGACAACAGCCTTGTTGACCTGCCCGCACAAAACCATTTCGGCGGCTTCCATGGTGGCGATATCGGTAACGCGCAGGCCATCGACAAAGTGGCTTTCGATGTTCAGGCGTTTGAGCAGGCCCGAAATCTGGGGGCCGCCGCCGTGTACAACCACAAACTTCATGCCCTGCTCCGAGAGCTGGGCAAGGTCGGTGGCAAAGGCCGAGCTGAGATCCGGCTTGTCCATGGCGTGGCCGCCGTATTTGATAACAACGGTGGTATCTTTCATCTGGTATTCCTCTGGCTGTAGAGCCTGAAAGGCCGCTCGTCTGCGGACCTTTCGCTGTATTTGTGTTTTGGATGACAGATGAAACGCTAGCACCCTGTGGGCCGCCATGCAAGCGCCGTGCGTGACAACTGCGTGGCATTGCATGGATTTTTTGTTTTTATGCCTCTTCTGTTTGCTGCGGGGGAGTGCTAAGTAATCAGAAATATGGTTGCCATTGTGTTGCCGGGATAAAACAGCTATGAGTGTATGCATGTAAATGGGGGAGATATGACCGCACACGGCGCAGGAAAAGACGTGTCCCGCAACGAGGATTGGAACCGCGAAGCCTTGGCTGCGGCCAATGTGGGGTTGTGGGTTATCGAGATAGACCGCAACACCGGCCATGTGCGCATGATCGCCAACCCGGTGACACTACGTCTGCTGGGCGCCAGCGAAGAAATTACCCCCGAAGACTGCTTTAACCTGTGGGTAGACAGGATTGATGCCCGCTCCCGCCAGCACCTGTGGGCCATCCACGACGAATTTATTGCCGACACGGCCATGCACGAAGTGCGCTACCTGTACAACCATCCCACCTGGGGGCTGGTTCCCGTGCGCTGCGGCGGGCGGCGCATAAGCGCCGACGAAGACAGTGTGGTGCGCATTGTTGGCTATCATCAGGACATGACAGAACTGCACGAGGCGCACCAAAGCCTGCGCGAGGGGCTTGTGCGCCTTTCTCTGGCCTGCCGTCTTGGCTGGCTGGGGGGTTTTGAGATGGCCCGCCTTGAGAGCGGCGAGCTTGATCTGACCGGCAACGATGTTTTTTACGAGCAGTTTGGCATCAATGCCTCGGCCAGCATGGCCGAAAGGCTGGAACGCATGGGCTCGCGCATTGTGGCCGAAGACCGGCCCAAGTGGCGCAAGCTCTGTTCGCCCGGCCTGTGGACAGCTGGCGGGCAGGAGCATCTGGAACTGCGCGTGGCCCATCCCCGCAAGGGGTTGCGCTGGTATGCCCTGGCTTACGAGGTGGTTACCGGGCCGGGCGTGCTGCGTATAACCGGCTATATCAGCGACGTGACCGAAACCCGCCAGCACGAGCGTATTCTGCGAGAGGCCAAGGAAAGCGCCGAGGCCGCCAATGCCGCCAAAAGTATTTTTCTGGCGAACATGAGCCACGAGATACGCACGCCCATGAACGGCATCATGGGCATGGCCCACCTTGTGCTCAATACGCCGTTGAACGCCCAGCAGCGCGACTATGTGGAAAAAATCCACTCAACCTGTGAATCGCTGCTCGATATCATCAATGATCTGCTGGATTTTTCAAAAGTCGAGGCCAATCTGCTGGAGCTGGAGGATCTGCCTTTTCAGCCAGAAAAAGAACTTGAATCCGTCATGTCGCTGCTGCGGCCCAAGGCCGCGCACAAGGGCAGGGATTTTACGCTCGAAAGTTATATCGACCCGGCCATCCCGGAGTTTTTATCGGGCGATGCCCTGCGTCTGCGCCAGATACTGCTCAACCTGGGCGGCAATGCCCTGAAGTTTTCAGAACGCGGAACCGTGCGCATTGCCTTTGAACTGCTGAGCAACACGGGCGACAGCGTGCGGCTGGCCTGTGTGGTGAGCGATGAGGGCATCGGCATGTCTGCGGACGAACTGGCCCGCGCCTTTACGCCTTTCTCACAGGCGGATACGTCCATTACCCGCCGGTTTGGGGGTACGGGGCTTGGGCTTTCGCTGTGCCGTCATTTGACGGCCCTGATGGGCGGCCGCATCTCGGTTGAAAGCGAGCCCGGCAAGGGCAGCGTTTTTCGGGTCGAGCTGCCCTTTGCTGCATACACCGAAGAGGGTGAGCAGCAGAATAACGAAGTCAGCGCGGATACGGATTCCCGCTCTCTGCATGGCTTGCGCGTGCTTGTGGCCGAAGACGGCGATATCAACCGCGAAATAATGGAAGTGCTGCTCGACGGCATGGGCATTGAGTGTATTTCTGCGGTCAACGGGCAGGAGGCGGTGGAACTCTGGACCCTGCGAGGTGGGGAGATTGATATTATCCTTATGGATGTACAGATGCCGATTATGGACGGCTACACCGCTACCCACGCCATTCGGGCAAGCAACGTGCCCGGTGCGCAAAGCGTGCCCATCATCGCCATGACCGCCTACGCCATGCGCGGCGATGCAGAGCGCAGCCTCCAGGAGGGCATGAACGCCCACCTGACCAAGCCTGTGAACCTTGAGGACCTGACCCGCACCCTCAAACTTTTTAATCCGCGCCCGGCAGACGTGCAGAACACCGCAGAGGGCGAGGAACCGGGCAGCCGTTTTCCTGGTGACGGCGATGCACCCTCTGGCTGTTGAGGCGGCTCTTGACACCGCGCCCCCCATGCGCCAACTTGCCAGCAACGCCAGTTTCAAGGAAAGCAACATGACTCAAGTGGTAACCCGATTCGCTCCCAGCCCCACGGGGCATCTGCACATAGGCGGCGCCCGTACCGCCATTTTTTGCTGGCTTTTGGCCCGTCACTCTGGTGGCCGTTTTCATCTGCGCATTGAAGATACAGACCTTCTGCGTTCCAAGCAGGAATATACCGACTCCATTCTGGCCTCCATGCGCTGGCTTGGGCTGGACTGGGACGGCGAGCTGACCTACCAGACCCAGCGCGCCGACGTGTACAACCGCTATGTGGACAAACTGCTGGAAACGGGCCACGCCTACTGGTGCTCGTGTACCCCCGAAGAAGTGGAAGCCATGCGCGAAGAAGCCCGCCAAAACGGTCTCAAGCCGCGCTATAATGGCCGCTGCCGCGAAAGGAATATCGGCCCCGGCGAGGGGCACTGCGTGCGCCTCAAGGCTCCGGTGGCGGGCAAGGTGGTTTTTGACGATCTGGTGAAGGGCAAGATTGCCGTGGACGTGACCGAGCTGGACGACATGGTCATTCGGCGCGCCGACGGCATGCCCACCTACAACATGGCCGTGGTGGTGGACGACTACGAAATGGGCATCACCCATGTTGTTCGCGGCGACGACCACGTTTCCAACACTCCGCGCCAGATTCTTATTTACGAGGCCCTTGGCCTGCCCGTGCCGCGCTTTGGGCACGTGCCCATGATTCTTGGCCCCGACCGGCAAAAGCTCTCCAAGCGCCACGGCGCACGGGCTGTTATCGAATATCAGCAGGATGGCCTGCTGCCACAGGCCCTGGTCAACTACCTTGTGCGGCTTGGCTGGTCGCACGGCGATCAGGAACTGTTCACCAAGGAAGAACTGATCGAGTTTTTTGACGGTACAAGCCTCAATCCCGCCGCCGCCGCCTTTGACCCTGCCAAGCTTGAATGGTGCAACGCGCACTTTATGCGGGCCCTGCCCCTGTCGGAGCTGGCCGCTCTGGTGGCCCCCTTTGTGGAAGAGGCCGGGCTTGGCACTCTGCCGCAGGAAAAGCTTGAACCCCTGTGTGTCATGTTTCGCGAGCGGGCCAACAACCTCAAAACCCTGGGCGAAGCCTTTCGCCCGCTGGTAGTGCCTGCCGCCGAGCTTGGCTATGTGGAAAAAGACACCGCCAAACATTTTACGGATGCAGGCAAGGCGCATTTGCAGGCCCTTGCGGCTGTGTTTGCCGCATGCGAGCCTTTTACGGCAGAGGCCATCGAGGCTGCCCTCAATGCCTATGTGGCCGACAACGGCCTGAAATTCAAGGAAGTGGCCCCGCCGCTGCGCACGGCCCTCATGGGCTTTATGGGCGGTTCGCACCTTAATGAAATCATGGCCTTTCTGGGCAAGCAGGAAACCCTGGCACGGCTGCAAAGGGCTATGGCCTAGCGGCAAACTGCTTACTGCAAGCGTGCCCGCGTGCAGAGGAGTAACCTGACGGTAATGCGCGTCACGGCCAGCCTCTGCACCGTACAATACATATGGCAGGGGCGGAGCATCCAGTTTATTGGGATGCTCCGCCCCTGTTGTTTTTTTTGATGCACTGGCGCAGGCCGTAGAGGTTTGACCTGTCTGGATACGACAGTGGCTAGCCACGAAAGAGATTGAACACGCGCAAGGTACAAACGGAACAGGCAGATGTATGGTCAGCATGCAGCCACAACAGAAAAATAGTGACGCAAACGGGTATTGTGCGTGCCGACATGGTGTCCCTTGTTCACTCAGGTGCAGGGTGGGCGCGCTAAATTTGTCGCAGTGGGCACAATTTTTGCTAGTGAAAGATGTCGTGTCGCAAGAGCATAAACGTTACGCAAACAGTAGTGCGATTGCTGCTATCTCTGTTGACTTGTTGAATAAACTTATGTGTTTTGTGATGGGGATTGTCTTCATCATCTGGAGATGAAGCGTAGGGATTTTGACGCGTTGGCGTTGGGCAATATCTTCTTGCTAAAAATTTTTGCATTTCATAAATTAGTTACTGAAAAGAAACTTCAAAAGATGCTTCGGGTTTAGCGCCCCCCTGTAAAAGGCGCGCTTTGAATTGTAAAAAGTGTTTTTTACTTTTCTTAAAAATTAGGAAAAGCCATGATAAATATTTTTCAGCCGTCACTTGGAAACGAAGAGCTGCATGCCATCTCTGAAGTTTTTGCTTCAAACTGGATTGGAAAAGGGGCAAAAACCGCAGAGTTTGAAAAAAAGTTTCATGAGTGGCTCAAAAATCCCAGCGGTAACACGTATAGTATTAATGGCTGCACGTCTGCCTTGTTTCAGTTGATTGAAATTTTTGACATTAAAAATGGTGATGAAGTTATTTTGCCTACCGTGAGCTTTATTGGTGCAGCCAATGCAATAGCGCATACAGGGGCAAAGCCTGTTTTTTGCGATGTTGATCAAAGAACGCTCAATGCTACTGTAGAAAGCATTGAAGAAAAAATCACGCCTAAAACGAAAGCTGTTATTGTTTTGCACTATGGTGGCTATCCGTGTGAGATGGATGCCATTTTAGATCTTTGTAAATCAAAAAATATCATTTGTATTGAAGATGCTGCCACTAGCGTAGCTTCCGTATATAAAGGCAAGGCCTGCGGTGCCATGGGTGATGCGGGTACGTGGTCTTTTGATGCCATGAAGATTCTTGTCACTGGCGATGGTGGCATGGTGCATATAAAAGATGATGTTATTGCAGAAAAATTTTTGAAGAATTCTTATCTTGGGCTGCTTAGTAAAAGTGGAATAAGCAACAGCGTTGATAACAAGTGGTGGGAATTTGATATTAATTGCTTTGGCAGAAGGGATATTATCAATGATATAACTGCTGCCATAGGTATTGAACAGCTGAAGAAGCTTCCTGGAAATATTCAGGTTCGCAAAGATATACATACTTTTTATAATGATGCATTTAAAAATAATACGCATTTTCTTGTGCCACCAGAGCTTGAGGAGTACATGGAGTCTTCGTATTATATGTACTGGATTCAGATGGAATCTGAGGAAGAGCGCAATGCGCTTGCAAACTATCTGCGTAAGCAGGATATATACACCACTTTTAGATATTATCCATTGCATCAGGTGCCATATTTCGAGTGCAATGATCACCTTCCGTCTGCTGAAAGCGCATCACTCAAAACGTTGTGCATTCCCATGCATCAGGCGCTTACATCTGAAAATGTAGCGTATATTGCTGATAAAATTTTAAAGTTTTGGAGGTAATATGACATATATATTTATTTTTCTGGGTGAATTTGGCTATGAGCTGTTTAATTGGCAGGGACGAGTTCGCCGTTTTAGCCATATGAAAAACGAAACGGACAAGATTGTCTGTTGCAGTCGGGCGAATTTGTATCCGCTGTATGAAAGCGCCGATATGTACGTTGATATATCAAGCGTGCCTGAATTCAAGCAGAGTGTCGCCAGTATGTATCTGTGCAACCACCCTGATGCGTGCGAAAATTTTTCTGCCGACAGCTCTGGCATCAACTTTGTCTTTCTGCAGGAAGTAAAGGCGGCCATAAAGTCATTTGTCTGCGCCGAACTTCGCAGTAAAATGCCTGGATTTGACGAAGGTCAGGCCCGGTTTGTTTTTAGCTCGGACAGAAATGTTGTTTCAGGTGTCAATTTTGGGTTGGACCAGGATGATTTTGCCACGGATAAGGATTTTGATATCTATGGCAAGCATGGCTTGCACGATAACCAGTATGAAGTGATAAATTATTCGGATAATGCAATCCGTAAAAAAATTGAGGCAGAGCTGCATTTTGATCTGAATAAGAAATACATTCTTGTTCAGAACAGGCAGCGCAGTATTGTTGTGCGGTCTAAAGACAGTGTAGATGTGGAAAAATTTTTTCAGCTTGTATCTGAAGATACGACTGTAATTTTTATAAATTTTGATACGCAAAGAAAGTATGACAGTTATTCTGCGTGCGAACAGAATAACATAGATAATATACTGTATTATACGTGTACGTCATTTCCAGAGCAGATAACGCTCATAAAGCACGCATTCAGGAATGTGTTTTTTACTACCGGCGATTTTGGCAGCCATATTTATATTCCGCCATTCTTGGGAAAAGACGTTTATGCGGTTGCTCCTGCCAGTGTTTATGGCTTGGGCACGACGCCAATTGATTTTTGGAATGAGTTTGTATTTACCTTTGGTGGAAAGATTAAGCCCATTGTCAGTAATGAAGTTTTTTCTACTGATGATGCCTTGCAGCAGTTCGCAGATGCCATGCAAAGCGATGTACCCTCGGACGAATATTTGCAGCGGGTTTCGTTTAAAGACGATTCGGAAAAAGACAAGCACCTTTTTCTGAAGTGTTTTCTGGCCAAGATAGAGAATATCGGGCATCACGAAAAGTTCGACAGCCTGTACCTGTGGCCCCGAACGCCCATGACCCCGCATCATCAGGACAAGATTTTGGAGCGGGTTGGCGCCACCGATTATGATATCAACAATCCTCGTTCGCGCTCGCATTCTATTGTTATGCAGCTTCAAAAGTTCATAGCGCAGGGAATGCTGGATGCGGATTTTAACGCCGTTGACCTGTGCTGCGGTGATGCGATTGTTCTCGGCATGGTAAAGTCGTCTTTTCCGGAAGCATTTTGCGCTGGTGTTGATTGTCTTAAGGGCAAGTTTGAAACCCATAAAATGGTCATCAACAACGGTGTGGATTTGTATTACGGCTATTTGCAGAATTTTCTTGACCATGCGCCGGATAAGAAGATTGATGTTCTGCTGATGCTCAATACCTACCGTGGTTGGAATTCAGCTGATTTGCGTGATGATGAAAAAGATACTCCAATCAAATTTGATGATTGGGTTATTAAAAATGTTAAGTACACAGTTGTTACAGCGACTGTAGAGCAGATTTACATGCTGAAAAAGCAGGGCAAGAATGTCAAGATAATTGGCCCGGGCGAAGATAATTCGCACATGATTGTCATTATGTCATAAAAACTCAGAAAGAATAAATACTATGAATATCATAATTGGCGAGCATTACGAATCTGATATCTCTGTTGTTGAAACAGAATCGGGCCTGTTGGTCAAAAAAGAATACAGGATGGATACTCCCTGTATCAGGTGGCTGAATGACTATCTGAAGCAGTTTTATGATGATCCGGTTATCCCGCCGGTGATTTGTCACGAAGCTTCTGTTCTGAAAAGGCTTGAGCCCTATGGTATTGTGCCCAAGTTACATTCCATCACCAAGACTGCCATAATTATGGAATTTGCGGGCACACCCCTAAGCCCGGATTGCGGTATTACCAGAGAAAACTATCTTTGGCAGTCGCGCAATATTCTATATGTGCTGCACAAGCTTGGCATCAAGCATAATGACATGCTTGATCGCAATGTGATCGTAAAAAATGGCATGGTAAAGCTTATTGATTTTACCCTTGCAGAGTACGGGCCCATTAAAATTGGCGCAAATATACCAAATCTCGACTGGGCACGGATCAATCAGGACTGCAATATTCTCTGCTTTGCCGACATTCTCCCTGAACAGATTAGCGGCGCTGCCCTTACGGCCTTGCGGGATCAATACGTAAATACTGCCAAGTCTGTGTATAATTATCATAACTTGGGTGTTGGTATTTATGACGATGAGCAAAAGGAAAAAACACCCCACGGCTATGGCGAGCGGTACAACTTTGACAGAATGTACATGTTCGTTTCGAATTATGATTTTACTCACAAAAATCTGCTCGATATTGGTTCCAATAGCGGGTGGTTCTGTTTTCAGTCCAAAATGCTTGGCGCCAACAAGGTGTTGGGCGTCGATTATGAATACGAAGGCATAATGGGGCAGGCAATTACGTATGCGTACCTGTTCAACAACTTTTTGCAGGCCGGAGTGAATTTTCTGAACTGCAATCTCGAAAACGTTTCCTTCCCCTTTCAGCTCTATAATCTCGGCGTTGAAAAGTTCGATGTTTCGTTCTGTTTGTCCGTATTGCACCATATTCAAAACAAAAAAGGGCTGATGAAAAAGCTTTTTGATGTGACCTCTGATGTCATATTCTATGAGGATCATGAATTCTGGAACGAACTCTACGATGACAAAGGCCAATTGATAGAAGTCAGCGGCGAGGGGCATCGCTATAACTGGAACGAGAACATGCTTTGGCAGCACAAGATGTCTTCGCTTGATAAGCACAAGGCCCTGATACTCAAAAACTATTATGGCTCGTGGAGAAGGGACGTCTTGTTGTTTGACAAATTCAGTAAGGTAGAAGTGATCGGCCTCAGCGAAAAAAGAAGGCCGGTGCTCGCGCTCTGGAAGTAGCGCCACCAGTTCAGATGCCTGCTGCGCCCTGTGATTGGGCGAATCTTCGGCCAGTGAAGGCCCATGTCGTTCCAGATCTGGTTTTTTAGCCCGTGCTGTGCGACATGCCACGGGTGTCTGATGCCTGCTGTTCACAGCCCGTCGCCACGGTTGATTCGACGGGCATATGTTTTGTGCATATGCCCAGATACCATAATGCTGCCTGGTGTGCTGCAACGTTGGTCGAAACGAGCTTTATTATGGCAAGCGTGTGCCTGTAGCGCTCTATGGGCGGCAAGGTGCAAACCTGTTAGCGCAGATGGCCGTGGGCGAATGCAGGTGGCCGCCGTGCTGCGCTCTTTGGGCACGTCATGCCCGGTTGTGCGCCATGCCCAAGGTGCTATGGACATGAATCAGAGGCTACCGGCCTGAAATTGGGGCCGTCCTGCCTCAATACGGGGCTTCATCGGCAGCTGCTGCCAGGATGTGCAAAAAATTCTCGATACTTCCAAGAGGGATAAAGCCTCATGCATTATTACTGCACCTATTTTGATAGCAACTATCTGATGAAAGGCCTTGCCATGCTCGATTCCCTGCAAAAGCATGGCGGGGAGCAGCAGGTTTATGTCATTTGCCTCGACAATCTTGCCCTACAGGTCATGGAAGCGCTGGCCCTGCCCCATGTGCGGGCCTTGCCCCTTTCGCTCATAGAGCGCAAATATCCAGAACTGCGAGTTGCGAGAAAAAATCGGGGTGTTGTTGAATATTATTGGACGTTGACACCTGTGATTCTGGAATATCTTCTCTCGGCTGTGCCAAAAGATGCCATGCTGGTGTATCTGGATGCCGATCTGTATTTTTACAGCGATGTAGAGCCGGTTTTTCAGGAAATGGCTGGTGCTTCTGTCTACATTCATGCGCATAATTTTCCGCCAGACTGGCAGCACCTCGGCATTTATGGTAAATATAACGTGGGGATGACGGGCTTTCGCAACAATGCTGAGGCCACTGTGGTGCTGGAATGGTGGAAGTTGCGCTGCCTGGAATACACAGGCAGGGAGATCGTGCAGACCCCTGATGGTCTTAGCCGATTTGGAGATCAGAAATATCTTGATTATTTTCAGGATATCTCGCAGGGCGTGCGGGTGGCAGAGCATGTGGGTGTTGGCGTTGCCCCGTGGAACGTGCATGGCTTCACGCTTTCCATCGGGCAGGATGGAGCCCCGCTGGTAGACGGAGTGCCTGTGGTCTTTTACCACTACCATTCGTTTGCGGTCATGGCCGAGGGCTGCGTTTCGCCTGCCCTGGCTGCATATCCACTGCCCAAAGAAGCCCTGCGCATGTTTGTAGCCCCGTATGTTGTGGCGCTTGAGAATGCGCTGGAACGCGCCCGCGCGGTTGCGCCATCCTTTGCCGCTGGTTTCGCGCAGGATGCAGCGGGGCGCGGCGGGTGCATTTTGGTAAGAAAAGAAAGACGTCAGCTGTTGGGTGCTCTTGCAGAGAAGCTTGTTCCGCTTGGCGGCACGTGGCACGATAGCTTTTTGCTGCTGCCTGCTTTGCGCGGGGCCGCAGCCCCAGCAGCCCAGGCCGATACGGGTGCCGGGCTGGCCCATCGGTTGAGGGCATACGCCGAAAATCCGCGCCTGCCGCGCCTGCTTAACTGCGGCTGTGGCACGCATTGGCACCCAGAATGGCTGAATGTGGACATCTCTTCCCCACATCCAGAGGTTATGAGCGTTGATCTGCGCGTGGATTGGCCCTTGCCCGACAATTTTTTTGATATGGCATACCACTCGCATATGCTGGAGCACATGAGTTTTGCCGAGGGGAAAGAGCTGATGCGCCGTTGCTGGCGCACGCTCAAGCCCGGTGGGCTCATGCGGGTGGCCGTACCCGATCTCGAAGGCATTGCAAGAGGATACCTGGAGCAGCTGGCCGCAGCCCGCCGGGGTGAAGCGGGGGCGCAACACCGATACCGCTGGATGGTGCTGGAGCTGGTTGACCAGCTGGCGCGGCATCAAACCGGGGGAGAGATGCTCGCGTACCTTGGGCAAAATCCCGTTCCAGAGCTTGATTTTGTGCTGCAACGCATTGGCGCAGAAGGGCGGGCGCTGGTTGATTCTTTGCGTCAGTGTCCCCCCAGGCCTTCTCCTGCCGTCACAGACCCGCTTCAGGTGGGGCAGTTCCGCATGGGCGGCGAGGTGCATCGCTGGATGTACGACGCTTTTTCTCTTGCAGAGCTGTTGCGCCTGTGCGGGTTTGAAGACGTGCGCGTGGTGCGCGCCGATGAATCGGGCTGGCATGGTTTTGACAGCTATCACCTCGACACGGAACCAGACGGCAGCGTGCGCAAGCCTGATTCCCTGTTTATGGAGGCGCGCAAAGCCCGGCTTGAGGGCGAAGCATCTCCGCCTCACGCATAGCACCGTGGAATGCGGTTTTTGTGGGGGCCACAAGCGGGGCTGGCCAAGGTCTTTTTGGGGGCGCAGTATCCGTAACGGCAGGGATAATTGGGGCAGCCCGCTCGCGCGTGCCCCTGTTGGTGCTGTTGTGCGGGGCTGGCCTCAAGTTGTGCCTTGCGGTGAGGCCTGCGTCCTCTGTTATCAGGGGGTTTTGCCTGTTATTCTTCGCAGATAGTTGCGGTGTGCGGCATTCATTCTGATATTGGTCAAAACGGGTTGCCGCTCCAGGCGAACTGGCGTGTCTGCAAGCGAAACATCCAGCATGTGCGTTGTGCCGCAGTGCGTGCCGCTGCCGTCAATGCCGATGTTGTGTACCAGAGGCCGACCAGGATTCAGCGTGTACATGTTTTCCAGAAAAGTGGCCGCGTGCCAGCGTATGGCCCACGAATTGACGCGGCCCGCGTGCTGGTCCTGTAGCATGCGCACGTAAGGGTAGCTGTCGCCCACATCAAAGGCCGATTGCAGCCCTGCCTCGGCAAGCCGTTTAAGCAGAATGCCCGAATCGGGCTCAAAATAGCGCCAGGCCCGCCGCCAGGTCGCCCACCCCCAGCAATCTGCACCACGCAAAAAGAACGTCTCCGGCGGGTCTTGCACCGCATGCGGAAAGCACCATCCGTGCAGGCTGGCTACTCTTGGTTCATCTTCATAAATGGTGAGCCCTTCGTTCATGTATTGAAGAAAAAATCTTGATGTTACAATGTCATCTTCCATAACGATAACGCGCTCATGCTGCTCAAGCATGCTGGTAACGCCAGAAATGATAGACTTGGCCAACCCCCAGTTGCTATCGCGGACGTGGGTTTCGACATTGACGAAATTCCAGGGGCGCGCCGCAATCTTGGCGCAAGCCACTATGTTGGGAATATCGTCTGGCGTTCGAGGGCCATCAATATAGATGGTCAAGGGGGTATTGGCCGCCATGCCGTTGGCCGCCAGTGCTTCAAGGGTTTTTTGCAGATGCGAAGGCCTGTTAAATGCAAAAAGAACTACAGGTGCGCATTGTTGTGTTTGCATGATTTGCCCTTGAAGATACATTGGGGTTAGATTTTATTCTCAACGTATTGTTTGTTTTGTTATGCAAGTCTGCTGTGAGTTCACTTTTTTGCAGTGGCGATAATGCTTTTAAAACGGATATCGCCAATAATGCCTTCGGGGGCTGGTATGGAATCGACTAGGGAGAAATGAGATGCAATGGATTGAAGAAAATTGTTGTAGTCAAATATATGGCATGGA
Source organism: Desulfovibrio sp. (assembly GCF_041907885.1). Taxonomy (GTDB): domain Bacteria; phylum Desulfobacterota; class Desulfovibrionia; order Desulfovibrionales; family Desulfovibrionaceae; genus Desulfovibrio. The sequence goes on from NZ_JAYRGM010000002.1 coordinate 26,973, forward strand.
TAGGAGGCGTCATAGATATTTTTGGGAACATGCTGAATACATATTCTGTGACCGCCACTGTTGGAAAACGGCGTTCTGTCTATAATAAGGTAGTCAAATTTATACTTGCCCAACGAATTGAGCACGTCATAGGGGTCTGGCAGATATTGCAAGGCGCTGCCGAATAAAATTCCGTCAATACTGTCATGCGCAAGGCACTCATCAATATTGCTGTAAAAATGAAGTGATTGGTCTTCAAACTCGCGTTTTCCAAGCTCAACAATCTGCGGCAACTCTATTACATTCCAGCTTACAGATGTCAGCTGGCGCAAGAAGGGCAGGCACGTGCGGTAGGTGCTGCCCAGTGCGCCGCCAAAGTCGATGAGATTCAGGCGGCCATTGTTTCTTGCCGCCCCCATCAGTATGCCAGCCAGGGTTGGCAAAAGATATTCGCGCTGGGGTAATGCCACGGAATCGCGTTCGCAAACGATTTTTCCATCTCTGGCCAGGCGGGATGTATGCAGCGTTTTATTCAGAACTTCTTCGCTGTCGTAGCCGCCCGCCATCTGGCAGGCCTGCTCCCACGATGTGTAACTTCCCTGCCAGAGGTTATGGCTTGGGGCTAGATCGGGCATATATATGCGGTAGCCGTCCACCTCGCGGCCCATCCTGTAGGGCATTGAGCTGTCTATGGCATCGGCCAGCGCGGAACGTATAACCAGCGGGGTTCCTGCTTCAATTTCGCTTGTTGCCGTTTGCGGTGCAAAGCTGGCGTCGATGGTCTGAACCTTTTTTTGCGCGGCTTCAAGGGCTTTGATGTACGGGATATAGCAGTGCTCAATGGTGGTCAGCGAAAGCTGGTAGTCCTCGTTGTGCCGGGCAGGAAGGTATATGCCGTCATTCACAATCACAAACGAGTGGTAGTGAAAGACCACGAGCGGCACTTTTCCGTACATGACCTGCCCTGCGGCAGAGGTGGAAAAAGGCGCATTTTCGTGGTTCCAGGGGGCCACGCCCACGCCGGGGTGCCGCATGACAGCCACATCGGCGGAAATTTCAGCAAACTTGTCCAGGTATTTCTGGTCACCGAACCTGTCTGGTTCCTCATAGTGCGAGCGGCACCATTCAATGCAGCGCTGCTTCCACCAGCCAATAACCTTCATTCCTTCGGGTGTTTGCCGTGCGCCCACCACGCCCACATTAAACTTGCCAAACTTGAGCAGCTTTTGTTCCAGCCGTTGCGGAAAGGCGTGGGGCTGCATAATCACAGATACATGTTGCAGCTGGTTCAGAATGGGCAGCGGCGATGAGAAAAACAGCTGGTCTGCGTCGAGATAGACAATCGAATCGCCCGGTTCTGCCTGCCGCAGCATAAGTTCCATAAGGCAGGGGGTAAGCGTCCAGTAGTATTCGGGGGTTGTGCGGTCTGTCTTGGCCTTGAGCAGGTCAGGGTAGGCAGCCTCCAGATCCTGAACCAGCAGCCGCTGCGTCTGCGGGTACATTTGCCGCAGCAATACCTGGGTGAGCGGGTCAAGACACAGAACGGTAATGTCTGCCTGCGGCATGAACGACAGCAACGAGTCGATCATGGCTATGCCCCGTGTGAGGTAGCGCCGGTCAAAATAGGTGCAGAAGCGGGTATTCATGGTTTCCCTTTATCCCTGTCAGATATAGCGCTCTAAATGAGAAGAAAAGTAATCCAGTGTGCGCTGCATGCCCTCGCGTAAAGAAACCGTGGGGGCCCAGCCAAGCGTGCTTCGCAGCAACGTATCCGACGAATAATAGTCACCGATGTCAATTTTTTTTCTCTCAGCGGGAAATTCCCTGATCGTATAACTGCCGCCGCCGTGCAGCTCTGTGAGCAGGGTGGCCAGCTGCCGCAGGCTGACCGCATCACCGCCCCCAAGATTGAGGGCCATGCCGTTTGCGGCGTCGCTTGCGGCTGCCAGCAGCATGGCTTCAACGCAATCATCCACATAGGTAAAATCGCGCAGCTGCTCGCCGCCCCACACCTCAAGCGGCTGGCCTGTCAGCAGATTGCGAATCCACACACCCACAAAGGTCTGGCGGGCATCCTTGATGCGCATGCTTGGGCCATAGGTGTTTGTGAGGCGCAGCACCGTTGCACGTATGCCGTGTACATTGTTGTAAAGCAGATGGTACCACTCGCCGGCAAGCTTGTTGATGCCGTTGACATCCACTGGCCGCAGCGGGTGCTTTTCGTCCACGGGCAGGTAGTCTGGTTTGCCATAAACCTGGCGCGTTCCGGCAAAAACTATTTTTATGCGGGGGTTGAACTGCCTGCACGCCTCAAGAATGGAAAGCTGGGCGCGAACATTGATTTCAAGATCCGTAAAGGGGGCGGTCATGGAATCGAGGTGGCTGGTCTGCCCCGCGAGGTTGAAGAGAAAATCCTTGCCCTGCACCAGATGGTTCATGGAGTGCTGGTCGCGCACATCTGTGATGGAAAGATGCACCGCAGGCAGGATATCCTCTATATTGGCCATGTTGCCGCCGTATTCCGGCACAAAGCTGTCGGCAATGGTGACATGCGCCCCTTGCTTTGCCAGGCGGCGGGCCAGTGCCGAGCCGATAAAGCCCGCTCCACCGGTAATAAGTATATTGGCGTTGGTAAAGTTCATGGCCGTCCTTATGGCTCTGCCTGCCAGCGGCATATGGTTTCAACTACAAATGCAACAGACGTTCTGTCCAGTTGGGGAAACATGGGCAGGCTCAGAATTTCTGCGGCGGCAGCCTCGGTGTGGGGCAGGCCATGGGGCGCGCAGATGCAGTTTGTGTAGGCTGGCTGCATGTGGACAGGCGCGGGGTAGTGTATTGCCGTGCCGATTCCGTTTGCCTTCAGATACGCAGCCAGATGTTCCCTGCGGGAGCAGCGAACCACATAGAGATGATACACCGCCTCGGCCCAGGGGGCAGCCTGCGGCAAAGCAAGCGCGCAGCCTGCGAGGCCCCGGTCATACATTTCTGCAATGCTGCGGCGTGCAGCATTATCTGCATCCAGGAACTGGAGCTGAACAGAGAGAATCGCAGCCTGCGCGGGGTCAAGGCGGCTGTTGATGCCCTCGACCGCGCTGATATAGCGCTGCTGCCAGCCATACTGGCGCAGGGTCCTGAGGGTCTCGGCCAGTTGCGGATCATTTGTGGCCACGCCGCCCGCGTCGCCCAGTGCGCCAAGATTTTTTGTGGGATAAAAGCTGAACGCGGCCGCCGTGCCCATGGAGCCAGCCATCCTGCCCTTGTAGCGTGCGCCGTGGGCCTGTGCGCAGTCTTCGAGCACATGGCAGGCGTACTTTCGGGCCAGTTCCAGTATCGGGTCCATGTCGCAGGGGTGGCCGTACAGATGAACGGGGATAATAACGGCAGGCTCCAGCTCTGGCTGGCTGGTGCGAACGTGTTCAAGCGCCTGAGCCAGCGATTGCGGCGACATGGTGTGCGTGGCAGGTTCGATATCCACAAGCACGGGAACCGCCCCGGCGCGGCGTATGGCTGCCACAGTGGCAACAGCCGTATGCGACACCGTAAACACCGCCTTGCCTGGCCCGGCCCCCAGCCCGCGCAGTGCCAGCTCGATGGCATCTGTGCCGGATGCGCAGCCCACAACAGCAGCAACGCCAAGGTATGCGGCAAAGCCGCTTTCAAAGGCGGCAACCTCGGCCCCCAGAATGTACTGGCCGGAATCGAGGGAGCCCACAACCGCGTCTATGATTGCCTGCCTGCGCAGGGCGTAGGCCGCGTGGGGGTTGGCGAAGGGGATAACGTTCTGCTGCATGGCCTTTGCATCCTTGCTGGGGCGTGTGAAACCGTTGCCTGTGCCGTTTATTCCGGCATGGCTTCCAGGCTGTCGTCGCTGTCCACCACGTGATTGATGCTGGTTTCCATTATTTCACGGGCCTTGGGAGCTATGCGCGAGTACAGGACGCGCAGGCGTTCTTCCAGCAGCGTGCAGTTGCTCGAATCACTGCTCAGGCCGCCCATTTCCATGTACGCAACAATTATGGGCAGCCGCGCCACGTTTTCGCCGGTGAGTATTCTGGCGGCAAATTCAAAGTCGCCCGCGATCTTGTACGAGGGGTCAAAACGCTCCCTTTGCAGCACGGGCACGCGTGTGAACGTGGCGGGAAAGGGAACCCCCATGTCAGAAAGAAAGGTATTGTAGGCCCGGTGCATGGTGCGGTTGAGCAGATGCTCTGCCTTGCCGTTGCTGCCCATGAGCAGCGCCCCGTAGGCCATGGCTATGTGCGGCGGCATGCCGCGCAGATGGCGGTGGCACTGGGCAATGCTGTGCGGGCTGATAAAAAAGTCGTCCGCACCAAGAAAAATGGCCCAGTCGCCCGTGGCGCGGGCAAGCGCCCTGTTCCACGCATCGTACACGCCGGAATCGCGTTCGGAAACCAGCTTGATCCTGTCGGCGTGGGGGCGCAGCTTGTCCATTGTTCCGTCGGTGGAGCCGCCGTCCTGCACAATCCATTCGATGTTGGGGTAGGACTGGTTGAAGACAGAGGCCATCAAACGGGAAATGTATTTTTCGCCGTTGTAGACGGCTGTGATGATCGAATATTTCACCGGCGCTCTCCGTTTGCGGCGCTGCTGCCCATGTGGATGTTACGCGTTATGAGCCTAATGCAAAGCCTGCCACAAAACAATACGTGGTCATTGATACATGGGGCTCATGGAACGCAGCAGATTGCCGAACAGACCGTCGAGCCCCTGCACAAAGGAGGCGATGCGGTCAGACATGATGACCATAAGCAGCCCCAAAAAGAAAAAGCCCACTACAATCTTGATGGGAAAGCCAAATTCCATAATGGGTATCTGCGGCGAGGTGCGCGCCATGAGCCCCAGTGATACCTCAACCAGAAACAGCGCCACCATGACAGGCGCGGCAATCTGCAAGGCCAGCACAAACATCTGCGAGGCCAGATACATGATCTGCCGCAACACCATGGGGCCAATAAAGAGCTGCCCGGGCGGCACAAGATCAAAGGAGGCCACAAAGCCCTTGATCATGTAGAGGTGGCCGTCCAGCCCCAAAAAAACCAGCAGGGAAACCATCCACAAAAAAAAGGCAGTTGCGCCTGTCTGGTTGCCGGTGAGCGGGTCTGCAATGTTGATCATGGTAAAACCCATCTGAAAGCCCAGCAGCTCGCCGCCCGCCTGAATGCCCATAAAAAGAAAATTGACAGCCATGCCCAGCACCATGCCCAGCACCACCTCACCCATCATCATGATGGCCACATCAAAGGGGTGAGCGGGCATCGCTGCGCCGTTCAGGGCCAGGTGCGGCCATACACCAAGGCAAAACACAATGGTTATGGCCCCCTTGACTTGCATGGGGATGTTGTTGGTAGAAAAAACTGGCAGCATGAACACCACAATGCTCACACGCATCATGGTGAGCAACAGGCTGAGCACGCTGGCCGGATTATAGCTGTAAACGTCCATAAGGTCAGATTTGCAAAAAGGTTGCCAGACTTTTGTCAGAGGTGTGACGCCCTGTGTCCACAACGTTCTGGAATCGTTGGCGTGGGGCGGGCTGCAAATGGAGATAGCATATCCTTTCCGCACTATCCACAAGGGGGGCGGCATGCCCATTCCCACATCCCGCACGCACGAGGCGGCAACAGTCTGTATAGAAAATGCGCTGTGTACTGGCTGCGGCCTGTGCGTGAGCGTGTGCAAGGATTTTTATCTGCGTTTGCACGAGGGCAAGGCCAGCCTTGCGGCACAGCCGATTTTTGGCTGCGTGGGCTGCGGGCACTGCATGGCAATATGCCCCACAGGGGCCATAAGCGTGCAAGGGCGCAGCCTGGGGCCGAAAGATATGTTTTCGCTGCCGCCCAGAGGCGGGGCCGCAGATTTTGCGGGCCTGCACGCACTGCTGCAAAGGCGCAGAAGCGTGCGCGAATTTTTGCCAGAGCCCGTGGCCCAGGAGCAGATTCAGGCCATTCTCGATGCCGCACGCACCGCGCCTACCGGCGTGCCGCCCTCGGATGTCAACGTGCTCGTGCTGGACAGCCTGGAGAAAAACAGGGCCTTTGTCCGCGATTTTTGCGAGCACCTCAAAACCCTGCGCTGGCTCACCGCGCCCTGGTTTCTCACCCTGATGCGGCCCTTCTGGGGCAGGGCCAACCACGAGCTGTTCAGCAACTTTGTGCGGCCCGCACTGGCGGCATTCACTGCCTCCATGGATGCGGGCAGGAACATTGTCACCTACGATGCGCCCCTGCTCATGTATTTTTACGCCTCACCCTGGGCCGACCCGGCCGACCCTGTGGTTGCCGCCACCCTGGCCATGCTGGCAGGCGAGGCGCAGGGGCTGGGAACCTGCATGATCGGCTCCATACACCCGCTGATACAATGGGGCGGCAGTGCTGCGCGTTTTCGCCAGCGATACGGCATCGTCCACAAAAGCCGTGAGGGGCTGGTGGTGCTGTTTGGCCGCCCGCGCGTACACTACACGCGGGGTATCGAACGCAGCTTTGCCTCGGTTACAAGGCCCTGACCCGGCCAGAACAAAATGCGCTGTCTGTAGCTGGTTTGGGCAGTCTTTATGAAAAAAAAGCGGCAAAGGGGCATGCCCCTTCGCCGCAGAACTGTGCTGTGCCTCAAGTATTACTTGTTCAGCTTTTCAGAAATAACTTCGCGGATAATCTTGTTCAGACCCGGCAGATCGGGTTTGGAAACCTGCCTGTCGGCCCCCATTTTGACGCCTTTTTCGTACAGGGCGTCGGTAATGAGCGAAGAAAACAGAATGACCGGCAAGGTGCTGAGGCCGGGGGTTTCGCGGATCTTTGCCGTGAGCATGTGCCCGTCCATTTCCGGCATTTCGATGTCAGAAATGATCAGGTGCAGCACATCGGTCAGTTCCTTGCCCTTGGCCTGCGCTTCTTCGCGCGTGCGCAGCAAAAATTCCCAGGCAGCGCGGCCACTGCCCACGGCGGTAACCTGAAAACCCGATTTTTCGAGCGACGACTGCATCACGTTGCGTAGCGAGCTTGAGTCGTCAGCCACCAGCAGATGGAACTGCCCCGCGCCTTCAACCGGGCTGGTGTCTACCTCTACCTGCGACATGTCGAGCGCCTTGTCGAGGCTGGCGAGGATTTTTTCCATATCCAGAATAAAGAGCACGCGGTCCTGAATGCGCAGAACACCGGTAATGGTCTCGCGCGAGTAGGTTTGCACGTACTGGTTCGGCGGTTCAATGCGGTCCCAGGTCATGCGGTGGATGCTGGTGACGGAAGAAACCATAAAGGCCGCCTGCACACCGCTGAATTCGGTGACAATAACCTTGGTGTTTTCTTCCGTAGCCATTTCCTTGCCCAGCCATGCGGCCAGATTAAGGATGGGCAGCACCTTGCCGCGCAGATTGAACGTGCCAAGCACGGAAGGGTCGCACTTGCTGGGCACGCTGGTAATGTTGGGCAGGCGGATAATTTCAAGCACCTTGGCTACGTTGATGCCGTAATGCCCGCTGTAAACCTTGCCGTCTGGCTGCTTCTCGTCGATAATGAATTCAATGATTTCAAGTTCGTTATTGCTAACGTTCAGCAAGCTGTTTTGCGACATGGCGTTCCATCCTGTGCTGCGGAAGGCGTGGCTTTCCACCGAGATCGTGGGTTCCGGTTACGGGAACTGCTGCTTTGATGTATCGGCCGAATATGTATTCTCTTAAGGCCCCGGCCCAAAAACCTATTTGCGGCGGCCTGCTGGCCTTGCCGCCTTTGGCGGCTCGCGGCGAGGGCAGAATGAGCGCATTTCGCAGGCGTCGCACAAGGGTTTGCGGGCATCGCACACCTCGCGGCCAAACCAGACCATGCGGTGGTTTACGTCGCCCCATTCCTCGCGCGGAAAAAGTTTCATGAGGTCGCGCTCAATGGGCACGGGGTCGGTTTCGTCCGTAAGCCCCAGCCGATAGGCAATGCGTTTTACATGTGTGTCTACAGCCAGCCCCTCGTTGATGCCAAACGCGCCAAACAGCACCACATTGGCTGTTTTGCGGGCAACACCGGGAATGGTGATCAGGTCTTCAATGCTTTTGGGAATCTGCCCGTCAAAAATATCGCACACGCGCCGTGCCGCGCCCAGCAGATTTTTTGCCTTGCTGTGAAAAAAGCCCGTGGGGCGAATGACGCCCTCAAGCTCTTCAATTGGCGCTTCAGCAAGGGCGGCGGGCGTTGGCCAGCGGCGAAAAAGTTCTGGCGTAACGGTGTTTACGCGCGCATCTGTGCATTGGGCCGCAAGCACTGTGGCCACCAGCAGCTCCCAGGCGTTCTGGGCGTCGAGGTGCGTGCGCGGGTGCGGGTAACGCGCTTGCAGGGCCGCAAGCACCTGCCGGGCTGTTGCCTCTGGTGTAGATGTAACGCTCATACCTCTTTATGCCACAGGCTGGGCAGGCCCGCAAGCCAGGGCCGCGCCGTGGGCCTATGCTGCTGGCCTGTACCGCCATTTTTGGCGTTGCGGCACTTTGTTTTTTGGGCGGCAGGGTGTATGCTGCCAGTATGGAACAAAATGAAAACCAGAAGGTTTTTTTGGTCTACATGACCGCGCCCTCCGAGCAGGAGGCGCTGCATCTGGCCCGTGAGCTGGTGCGCATGCGGCTGGCCGCCGGGGTAAACATGCTGCCCGCAGCCCGGTCGGTGTACCGCTGGCAGGGCACGGTTCACGAGGCGGGCGAATGCCTGCTGCTGGCCCAGGTAAGCGGGGCCGCACTGCCCGAATTTATGGAAAAGGCCCGCGCCCTGCACAGTTACGAGGTTCCCTGCGTGGTTGCCATGCCCATTGAGGCTGGCCATCAGCCTTTTTTGCAATGGATCGCTGAAAACAGTCTGCCTCATCCGGCCTGACCAACCTTCATCCGCACGTCATCACGAGGAAGTTATGTCCATCTATGTTTCTGGTTCGTTGGCATTTGACCGCATCATGACCTTTCCCGGCAGCTTTCAGGATCATATCCTCATGGACAAGCTGCACATGATCAACGTGAGCTTCATGGTGGACGGCATGGACGAGCGGCGCGGCGGTTGCGCGGGCAACATAGCCTATTCGCTTGGCCTGCTGGGCGAAAAGCCCACCATTGTGGCCGCCGCCGGGCGCGATTTTGGCCCCTACGCCATTGTGCTGGAAAATATGGGCCTGCCGCTTGAGGGTATCCGCCGTGCGGAAGATATCTTTACCGCCCTGTGCTATATCACCACCGACCTCAACAGCAACCAGATCACCGGCTTTTACCCCGGGGCCATGAGCCTTTCTGCCGATTACGATTTTCCCGCCATTGATGCAGATAAAGACATTGCCATCATTTCGCCCGGCAACGTGGAAGACATGCGCCGCCTGCCCGGTTTTTACCGCGAAAAGGGCGTGCCCTACATTTTTGACCCCGGTCAGCAGCTGCCCGTGCTGACCGGCAACGATCTGCTGGCGGCCATTGAAGGGTCGTTTGCCTGCATTACCAACGACTACGAACTGAACATGATCTGCAAGGCCACAGGCAAGACGGAAGATGAGCTTGTGGGCCGCACCCTGTGGCTTGTAACCACCCTTGGTGCGGACGGCGCGCTGATACGCGGCGCAGACGGCACGGAAACGCGTATTCCTCCTGTGCCGCCCCGCCAGATTCTCGACCCCACCGGCGCGGGCGACGCCCACCGCGCTGGCCTGCTCAAGGGCCTGCTGCGTGGGCTTTCCATGCCCGAGGCCGCCAAGCTTGGTTCGGTGAGCGCCAGTTTCTGCCTTGAAAAAATGGGTACGCAGGAACACGTATTCACGCCAGAGGTGTTCCGCCAGCGCTATGAAGAAACATTCGGCCCCCTGCCCGAAGGCATTCTCGACTAGATAGAGCAAAACAGGGAACCCATGGGCCTGAAACCGGGAGCACAGCATGCAGACCAATCTTCCTGATGGTATACGGGTTCTGTTCGTGGCCGGTTTCGGGCCTGTGGTGGCCGACCGGGCCAAGAGCGACAAGCTGTACCGCAAGGTGCTTGCCCTGCCACTGCGGCATGAGGAAGGGTACGAGGGCTACTGGCATTCGCAGTGCATGGAGGGGGTAAAACATTTTGCCCTCTGGCCGCTGGACAAGGCGGCGCTCTCCTGCTTTGGCGAATCTGCCTGGCCTGCGCATCTGCCTGTGCCGCAGGCCTGGCTTGAGCTGGATGTGGAAGACATCGCTTCGGCCACGCGCATTCTTGAGCAGAACGGCTATGCGCTGCTTACCCGGCTGAAGGAAGAACCCTGGGGACAGACCGTCACCCGGTTTTTAAGCCCGGAGGGCATGTTGATGGCCCTCACCCACACGCCTTTTTTGCGCGAGGCGGCATCGGCAGAGGAAACAGCCTAGGGCGGAGGCAGCATGCTGTACATTGCGCTGGTGGTCTTTGCGGGCTGCGTGGTGGCCCTGCAACCGCCCATCAACGCGGCGCTGGGCCGCACTGTTGGCCTGCTCGAAAGCGGGCTGATCTCGTTTGCCGTGGGTACGCTGTCTCTGGCTGTGGCCGTGCTGCTCACAGGGCGGGGCAGTGTGCTGCGCGTAGCAGAGATTCCCGCCTGGCAACTGGCGGGCGGGGTGCTTGGGGCATTCATGGTTGTAACCACCACCATGGCTGCGCCGCGCATTGGCGTGTTGAGCACACTTGTGGCCATGATTTTTGGCAACCTTGTGATGGGGGCCATCATTGATCACAAGGGCTGGTTTGGCCTCACCGCCATCCCCTTTGACTGGCGCAGAATGCTGGGCCTGGCCCTTGTGCTGGCGGGCATAGCCCTGGTGGCGCGCCGCTGATGGTGTATCTGCTGGCGCGGCCCATGCCGCTGCCCGCAAAAATGAAGGGAAAAACATGCGTGTTGATGCAGTGCGGGAGTTTCTGGCCCGCCACGGTCTGGAACAGGCCTATCGCGAATTTGACGTTTCGAGTGCCACGGTTGATCTTGCTGCACAGGCCATTGGCTGCGAACCGGGGCGTATTGCAAAAAGTCTTTCCATCAGTGTGAACGATACGCCCATGGTGCTGGTGGTCATGGGCACGGCCCGTCTGGACAACCGCAAATTCAAGGATGCCTTCCACTCCAAGGCCCGCTTTATCAAGCCGGAAGACCTGGAAGCCCAGGTGGGGCATCCCATGGGTGGCGTTTGCCCCTTTGCCCTGCCAGAAGGCGTAGCCGTCTACCTCGATACGAGCCTGCGGCAGTTTGACCCCGTGTACCCGGCAGCGGGCGCGCCCAACAATGCCGCAAAGCTGACCCTGGAAGAACTGGAGCGCGTGACCGGCGGCACATGGGTGGACGTGTGCAAGAGCGACGAAGCCTGATTTTTGTGCGAAAGTGCCCGTAGTATCAGTGGCGCACGCCGGGCCTCAGGACCGCGAAGCGTGCCGGATACTGCGGACGCTGCACCTGTTGAACTGCCGCGCCGTGGGAATTTTTGCCGGGCTTTGCATGGCTACTGGCCAAAACCGCCATCGCCCCTGCCGCCGCGCCGCCTGTGACATGCCCCCATGCCGCAGCGTGTGCCGTGCCCGTCGCACAGCTCATAATCCCCGCCCTCAATGCGCAGCAGCTTGCCGTTGACCAGTGAATCGGCCAGCTTTTTGCGTGCCTCGGCATAGATGCTCTGCACTGTGGTGCGGGCAATGCGCATTTTTTCGGCGCAGGCCTCCTGATTCATGCCTTCCAGATCAATGAGGCGCACGGCCTCGTATTCATCCACGGTCATGATGACGGGCTGTTCTGCCTGTGGTGCGCACTGAGCAAATCCCGGCACAGGCCCGAAACTGCGGTTTTCTGGCAGGCAGCAGACTTTTCGCCACTTTTTGGGTCTTGGCATGCAATCCTCTCTGGGGCCGTCCGGCGTGGCGCATGCAACAAGCGCTCTGTGCCCGGGCGGCCCGTGTTCATTCATATCTTTGCAGATTAGCTGTTATTGTCTGTTCCGTCACTGCCCGTCGTGGGGACCGTGCCGCAGCTTTCGGGCTGGTTGGTGGCCATGCTGCGGCCCATGCCCTGGGCTTTCTGCATACCCTGGCCTTGCCGCATGTTTTGGCCCATGCCGCGGCCCATTTCGCGCCCCGTGCCTGCACCCTGATCGTTCATGCCGCAGTTGCGCATCCTGTTGTTTTGCCCTTGTCCATGGCGGCAGCAGCGGCCCTGAATCATGTTCTGGCCCGTTGCCTGTTCTGGCATCTGCGCCGTTTCGGCAGGGTTGCCCCTGCTGCCTTGCACGGCCATGCGGCCCTTGCCGCCCCGGTTCATGCATTGGCCCCTGCCGCGCCCTGTGCGCGAACCCATGCCCTCTGGCCCTGTGTGATCGAAATGAGGCATACGATGCTCCTTGGTAGTTGTTATTGACATATGTCAATAACTGGAGTATGTCTGTTAATGACATATGTCAATAACGAGGGGCGAGAAAAAATGGTTGGCCCCCGTACTTGTTGGAATAAAACTTTTATCAGGGTGCGGAACATGAGTGATTGCGACCATCAGTGTGGAAGCTGCGGCGAAAGTTGCGCCGAGCGTGGTGAAGCCCAGCAGGATTTTCGCGTCAAGCCGCATGCGCAAAGCCGCATAGGCAAGGTCATAGGTGTTGTGAGCGGCAAGGGCGGCGTGGGCAAGTCGCTGGTAACCTCGCTGCTGGCCGTGGCGCTGACCCGCCAGGGCAAGCACTGCTCCATACTTGACGCCGACATTACCGGCCCGTCCATTCCCCGCGTGTTTGGCCTCACGGGCAAGGCCCATGTGGAAGGCGACGGCCTTGTGCCAGAGCGCAGCAAGGGTGGGGTGGATATCATGTCCATGAATCTGCTGCTGCCCGGCGATTCGGATGCCGTGCTGTGGCGCGGCCCCATCATTGCCGGTGCGGTCAAGCAGTTCTGGTCAGACGTGATCTGGCGTGATGTGGACTACATGTTTGTGGACATGCCTCCTGGAACAGGCGACGTGCCGCTGACCGTGTTTCAGTCCCTGCCAGTGGACGGCATAGTGATTGTGACCTCGCCGCAGGAGCTGGTGAGCATGATCGTGCAAAAGGCCATTGATATGGCCCGGCAGATGGATGTTCCCATTCTTGGGCTGGTCGAGAACTACTCGTACTTTAAATGCCCGGATAACAACAAGGAATACAAGATATTCGGCGAAAGCCACATTGATAGCATAGCCCAGCGCCACGGCCTCAAGGTACTGGCCCGACTGCCCATTGATCCCGCGCTGGCAACGGCCTGCGACCATGGAGCCATAGAAGGCGTGGGCGAGCACTTTATGGAAGGCGCGCTGGCTGTGATTGAGCGCATGTAACGGTTCGCGGGTGGCGCATGCGATCAGCATGTGCGGCCACATTTTTATGGGGCGGAAGTCTGTAGGGCTGCCGCCCCTTTCTTTTGGCCATTTCTGCATCAGGCAAGGAAACACAACGTGCCGGTTTTGTAAAAAAAGGGGTTGCTTTACCTTTGACGGCATGTGTGATTATGGTTGACCAAACCAAGGAGCAACCATGCGTACCTTTCAACAGTTTATCAACGGTAAATTGGTTTCCCCCACAGGATTTGCAGTTATCGAGGTAGAGAACCCCTCTACCGGAAAAATAATGGCCCAGACCCCCAACGGCGGCAAGGAGGACGGGCTGGCCGCCCTGGCCGCAGCCCACAAGGCGCAGAGTGCCTGGGCGGCGCTTCCCGCTGTGGCGCGGGCCGGGTATCTGAAAAAAATGGCCGACCTGATCCGCAAGCACAGGCTTGAGCTTGGGCGTATTCTGGCCGAGGAGCAGGCCAAAACCCATCCCCTTGCGCAGATAGAAATTGACCTGACAGCAGAGTATTTTGACTACTACGCAGGCTGGGCGCGCATATACGAGGGCGAGATCATCCAGAGCGACCGCCCGCGCGAAAACATACTGCTCTACCGCAGGCCCATCGGCGTGGTGGTGGGCATCTGCCCCTGGAATTTCCCCTTCTTTGTCATGGCGCGCAAGGTTGCACCCTCGCTGCTGGTGGGCTGCACTGCGGTTATCAAGCCCAGCAGCCTGGCCCCGGCCACCGTCATGCATTTTGCCAGCCTGCTGCGCGAGATTGATCTGCCCGCAGGCGTGCTGAATTTTGTGACAGGCGGCGGCAGCACCCTGGGTGAAACGCTGTCCTCCAGCTCCATGACCGACATGGTAAGCCTGACCGGCAGCGTGGAGGCGGGGCAGCGCATCATCACCGCCAGCGCGCACAATATCACCAAGGTTTCGCTGGAGCTGGGCGGCAAGGCCCCGGCCATTGTCTGCGCCGATGCCGATATGGATCTGGCCGTCAAGGCCGTTACCGCCTCGCGCACGGTGTTCAGCGGGCAGGTGTGCAACTGCGCAGAGCGCCTCTATGTTCACGAAAGCGTGGCCGATGCCTTTGCGGAAAAGCTGGCCGCAGCCTTTGAAGCCGTGCGGCTGGGTGATCCCTTTGACGAGCCCGCACCAGACATGTGCAGCCAGATCAGCGCCGGGCATCTTGCCAAGATCGACGGCATGGTCGTTCGCGCCAAGGAGCAGGGCGCGGAGGTGGTTACCGGTGGTGCCCCTGCCGAGCGTGGCAGCGGCTATTTCTACAAGCCCACCCTGCTGCGCGGCTGCCAGCAGCATATGGAAATTGTGCGTAATGAGGTTTTTGGCCCCGTACTGCCCATGCTGACCTTCCACGATCTGGACGAAGCCCTGGAACTTGCCAACGACTGCGACTACGGCCTCACCTCGTCCATCTACACCACCAACGTGTCCACTGCCATGGCGGCCATAAACGGTCTCAAGTTTGGTGAAACCTACGTGAACCGCGAAAACTTCGAGGCCATGCAGGGCTTCCACGCGGGCTGGCGCAAATCCGGCATCGGCGGCGCGGATGGCAAGCACGGGCTCATGGAATATCTGCAAACCCAGGTGGCCTACATTCAGTATTAGCGCGCAACAGCCCTTTTGCACGCGGCCTGCAAAAGACCGCGCACAGGCTCCATAAAAAAGGCCCCTCCGTCAGTGGAGGGGCCTTGCTGCATTTTGGGGCGGGTGCTGCTTACTTGGTAAACAGAATGAGAGCCACCATCTTGAGATCGGTTGTGCCGGTATTGAGCAGGGCATGGCTTTCGCCATCGTTGCACACGGTCACGTCGCCAGCCTTGACTGTGGCTTCCACGCCGTTGTCGTTGTACAGGCCTTCGCCTTCAAGAATGTAGTATATTTCAATCTCGCCGTTGTGCTTGTGGTTGCCCACGGCACAGCCGGGCTTGAGTGTGCCGATATTGAACAGACGGCCCTTGTCGGCAAGGCCGTGTTCGTTGACAATCTTGGTGAAATGGACTGAGCCCGGCCCGCCGAAAAGTTCCTTTTCAAAGCATTCCAGGGCGTCTGCGCGGTTGATCATGGTGGTCTCCTGTTGTTCAGGCGCGTCTGCGCCGGTTAGAGCTGTGCTGCGGAGAAGTCTCCGTGGTAAGGCCCGCCCGGCAACACCCGCGCCATAACCGGGCATTGCTGCGGCGATTACCGGCGCGGAAGGCGCTTAGCTGTTGTTTTCGTCGTCGTCCCCGTCGTCGGGGGTGGCGGTTTTTTTATCGCCAGGCTTCACGCCTTTGGCCCCGGCGGGCAGCACCCTGCGGGGGCGGCGCGGCGCGCGGCGCTTGCTGGCGCGGGGCTCTGCCGAGGGCAGGGGAGCCTTGGTGCGCGGCGGCAGTTCCTTGATGTTCACATCAAGCTGCGGGAAGGCAATTTCGATGCGGTGCTCGCGGAACTCCCTTTCGATCTCAAGCCGGATATCGGAGGCGGTGGAAACCGCCACATCGTAGTCGCGCACCCAGAACTTGAGACTGAAGTCGAGCGTGCTGGCGCCAAAATCGGCAAAGGCCACGCTTGGCGGCGGGTACTTGAGCACGTTGCTGTTGGCATTGGCCATGGCCAGCAGAATTTTCATGACCTGGTCTGCGTCAGAGCCGTAGGCCACGCCCAGCTTGATTTCCCGGCGCACGGTGCGGCTGTTGCGCGTCCAGTTGATGAGGCGGCTGGCCACAAATTCAGAGTTGGGGACAATGATCAGGGCGTTGTCAAAGGTTTCCACCATGGTGGCGCGCACGCTGATTTTGCGCACGCGGCCCTGGGTTCCGCCCACTTCAACCACATCACCAGCCTGAAGGGTGCGGCTGAAGATAAGTATCAGACCCGACAGGAAGTTGTTGACGATGGTCTGCATGCCAAAACCGATACCCACAGAAAGGCCACCGGCTACCATGGCAAGATTGCTGAGCTCCATGCCCACGGCCCGCAGGGCAAACAGGCCAAAGCAGCACCACAGCGCGTAGGTAAAGGCTGTCTGCATGGGCGGAATGAGTGTGGCGTCGATGGCAACGCCCTGCTTGGGCAGGCGGGCCAGAAAGCGCGAACCCATGCCCACGGCGGTGCGGGTGAGGTAGAACATGGTGATGATAAGCAGCAGATGCACCACGTTGAACTGGGTTGCGCCCACGTTTACCCCGCGCAGCACATAGTGCTGCAAAAGGTGCATGCCGCCGGGCAGCGTGCCCACCCACTGGGAAACACCCACAAAGGCCGCCACCAGCACCACAGGCGCAGAAAGCGCCACGGCAAGGTGGGCCAGGGCGGCGCGCACGCCTTCCTGCGGCAGTCTGTCGTTGAGCGTGCTGACAAGCGCCATGCCGCCCAGGCAGAGTTGCAGGGCCAGAGAGCACGAAACAAAGAGCAGATACAGCACCATGCTGTAGATGTGCAGCCCGGCCAGGGTCAGCACAAGGCATATCCACAGCACCAGGGGCTCGCATTCAATCACGCTGGTTTCCACATGCATGGGGCCAAGATCAAGCTTGGGCCTGCGGTGCTGCCGTATGAGGGAAACAATCACGATGCCCAGCCAGATAACCAGCACCAGCGGCTGGGTGAGGGGCAGATAGAGCAGTACGTATGAACACAGGGTGGGCTGGATAAGCGTCCAGAACGGCGGTTTCTGCTGCTGTACTTCAGGATATTTCAGCAGACGCAGATCCCAGGCCAGATGTATCTGGGCCACAATGAGGCACAGGTTGCCAAGGGCCAGAAACAGGCGAAAAAACTCGCCAGATGACGATACCGAGCTGCCCAGCAGGGCCAGCCCAACGCACAGCCAGGGCAGACTGACCCTGAAGATATGCCGCACGGTGGTATTGGTTTCGTGAGCGGCCCAGCGGCGGTACAGCAGGGTGGTGAGTACGCCGGTGAACAGCAGGCACACCACAAAGCGCAGCACCGCCGTGCCCCAACGCTGCACGGTAACGGGTATTTCTACCGGCAGGCGCAAAATCATGCCCTGGGCGGAATAGTGCATCTGCCGCCCAAAGTCGGCCCAGGCATCGGGGCTGAGCCACGGCACGGGGCTTTGCAGATAGTAGTTTTTCCACAATAGGGGAATCTGGGCGTTGATTTCGTCCTGCATTTTTTCCAGCCGCTTGATGAGGGCCAGCGCAGGGGCAAGGGCAGAATCGTACTGGGCCATCACAGCGGTGAGCCGCAGGCGGGTGAGCACGATGGTTTTGGCATAATCCTGCATTTCGGGGCTGAGGCTGCCGTCGTGCAGATCTTCGGGCATACTGTCGGCCAGATAGCCCACACGTTCCAGCAGGGCCTGCACCTCTGTGCGCGCGCCCATGACCGGGTCGAGCACCTTGCGCAGATCAAGCACGGTGGAGGTGATGCGACGGCTCACGGCCTCAACCGGGTTGGGCCAGTTTTTGTAGGTATTGAGCAGCACCAGCAGACGCCGGGCTTCTTCCATGAAGGGCTGCACCTTTTCGCTCAGGTTGCTTGAGCGCTGGGCAAAGGAATCGCCCATGACGGTGGCCTTCTGGGTGATCTCGTCGAGCATGGCCTTTTGGCCGCTCCAGACCATTTCCCACGGATCGCGCAGGGGCAGGGTGGGAATGGGGGCCTCGCCTTCTTTTGGATCGGCAGTCTTGTCGTCGGCCTTGGCGTCAGCCTTGGCATCGGGCTTGGCATCTGCTTTAGCGTCGGCCTTGGCGTCTGCTTTAGCGTCAGCCTTGGCGTCGGCTTTGGCGTCGGGCTTGGCAGCGGGCTTGTCCTGCTTGTCGGCCTTGGGCGAATCCTTTTTGCCGGTATCTGCCTTGCCAGAATCAGCCTTGGCTGCGTCCGGCTTGGCCGCATCGGCCTTGGTTGCTTCTGGCTTGGCCGTGTCAGGCTTTGCGGCGTCCGGCTTTGAGGTGTCGGGTTTGGCGGCGTCCGGCTTGGGTGCATCGGGCTTGACCGCATCCGCTTTGGGTGCGTCCTGTTTGGTGGCGGGGGTCGTTTCCGCTGCGTAGGCGGCGGGAGAGGCCAGGGCACAGCACAGGGCCAGTAAAAAGGCGATGAGCAGCTGATTGGGTGCGTGCATGGAATCCTCAGATTACAGTCTGTTGTCTTGGATACGGTAGCAGCCCTTCCATACGTCAAGACGGCCCGTTTGAAAAGGGCGCGGCCTTTACAATGCCTGGCCCCGGCGGCATAATTCGGGCATGAAAACTGGCATGAACCCCAAGGATGTCGCGTCGAAAGCCGTTCGCCCCAACCCCGGTGATCCTTTGCCTGTGGCCCTTTTGCGCCACGAGGCCTACACCGGGCCCGGTCTGCAACAGGCCGTGGGGCAGGTGATGGACGCGGCCCGCCTGACAGAATATTACCCCCTGCATTCCGGCGCGTGCGTACTGGTCAAACCCAATCTGCTGCTGGCCAAGCCCCTTGCCTGCGCCTCGCCGGAGGTGGTGGTGGCGGTATGCGCCTGGCTTCTGGACAAGGGCGTAAAGGTACGCGTGGCCGATTCGCCCGGTTTTGGGCGTGCTGCGCATGTGGCCCGCGCTGTGGGGCTGGAGGCTGCCCTGCGGCCTCTGGGGCTTTGCGTGGAAGAAATCGGCCCTGCCGTGCCCCTGCCATTGCCCCTTGAGGGCGAGGCTGCGCAAAAGGCGGGTTTTCAGGCGGGCGGCTCACGTTTTCACGTGGCACGCTTGGCCATGGAAAGCGACCTGATCGTTTCTGTGCCCAGGGTCAAGGCCCACGCCCAGATGCTGCTGACGCTCTCTGTCAAAAACTGTTTTGGCTGTGTGTGCGGTTTGCACAAGGCCGTTGCTCACGCCCGTGAGGGGCGCGACCCCCTGTTTTTTGCCGATTGCCTCGCCGCCCTGTGGGCCGCGCTGCCCCCCGTGGCAGCGGTGGCCGACGGCATCACGGCCATGCATATTACCGGGCCGAGCAATGGCAAGCCCTTTGCGCTTGGCCTGCTTGGGGCCAGTGCCTCTGCCGTTGCCCTGGACGAGGCCCTGTATGCCGTGCTGGGGCAGGCTCCGCAGCAAGTGCCGCTGGGGGCGGCCCTGTGCCGCCGCAAGGCCTGGGGCAGCGCAGCGGCTGGAACGCAGGCGGTCTTTCCTCTGCACGGCCCGGCAGATTTTTGTGCCACCGGTTTTCAGCTGCCTGCCGAGCTTTCGCACACGTCGTTTCACCCGGCGCGTTTTGTTCAAAGCTGCTTTCGCCGTATTTTTGCGGCGTTTAAAAAATAAGAGCCAAGGAGCCTGTCATGGCCAAGATTCTCCCAGGAGAAACAGATATCTACGCCATCACCGATGCCGGTCTTTCACTGGGCAGACCTCTCGAAGAGGTGGTTTCTGCCCTGTTGGGGGCTGGTGTGCGCATAGTGCAATACCGCGAAAAAAAGCTGAAGGGCGGGGCCATGCTTGAAGAGTGCCGCCTCTTGCGGCGGCTGACTGCCGAGGCCGGAGCCTGCTTTATCGTCAACGATCACATTGATATTGCCATGATGGTGCAGGCCGACGGCGTACACGTGGGGCAGGAGGATCTGCCCGTGCCCGCCGTGCGCAGCCTTGTGGGGCCGGGCATGATCATTGGCCTTTCAACCCATATGCCGGAACAGGCCCGCGAAGCCCGCGCCCTCGGTGCAGACTACATCGGCGTGGGGCCCATATTTGCCACCAAGACCAAGGAAGATGTGGTGGCACCCGTGGGCTATGAATATCTGGACTGGGTGGCGCGGCATGCCGATGTGCCCTTTGTGGCCATTGGCGGCATCAAGCAGCACAATATTGCTGAAGTGGCGCGCCACGGTGCTCGCTGCTGCTCGCTGGTGAGCGAGCTTGTGGGCGCGCCCGACATACGCGCAAGGGTAGAGGCGGTGCGCAATGCCATGCGTGAGGGCATGGTGGGCTGATAACGCCCGCTTGCAGGGCTTTTTGTCAAAAAAACAGGGCACCGAACGCTTTCGCGCGCGGTGCCCTTGATCTTTTGATCTTTGTCCTAAGACAGGCGGCCTTTATTGCAGCGCCTGGCCCACTGCCCTGTGGTAGCCGCGCATGCGCTGGCCCTCAAGACGTGAGCGTTGCAGCTGCGACCTGATCTCGCCGTGCGCCTTGGTGGCAAGCTCGGTAAGCTGATCCTGCACACGGGCCAGTTCGATCAGGTGCGCCCGGTATTCGTCGGCCTGGCTGTCGTCGAGCATATGCCAGGCCATGCTGGTCACTTCGCCCCGCCTTTCGGCAAGCTCGACAGCCTTGTCGTATGCGCCGTCCTCAAGGGCCGCCATTTCCTGGCGGGCGAGGTTAAGCGCTTCATCCAAAAGGCATACGCCCTGACTCATACGAGCTCCTGCGGCCCTACTGGGCCATGTGTTCAACAACCTGTTTGTGCAGTATTTCGCTGGATTCGTACCATTCGTTGCACAGGGGGATGAATTCGTATTCAAGCAGGTCGGCCAGCAGAATCCAGTCTTCGTTTTCCAGCACATCACCCATTTCGGAGAGCATGTTGGAAAATTTTTCTGTTTTTTCGGCAAAGTCGGGCAGTGCGCCGTTGGTGTAACGGGTGCGCAGTTCGCCCAGCATGCCCATGAAATCGCGGGTCACGTCCAGCAGATCCTGAAAAAGTTCGAGAGCGTCGGTGTCGGAGGCGGCGCGGAACAGCCGGGCCACTTCGCGGGCGCCGTGGCCCATCATCTTCGCCACCTTGCCCATCTCGGCCGACATTTCCACGGCCATTTCGGCCACGGGTACGGAACGCACCTCGATGGAAGAAATATCAGAGCAGGCAATGTCTTCGGCCTGATGCGGGTAGATTTCGGAAAAAGCTTCGTTGTTGACCAAAACGTCCGTCACTACACGGTCTACCATCTTGTCTTCCTGCATAACGTCCTTGAGCAGTTCCTCAAGGTTGGCAAAGGCGGTAATGCTTTTTTCGCTTTGTGCGCCGTCGATGATAATCATTCCAGTTCCCCTCCTCTCCCCCGCAGGGAAGATTTTACCGTAATGTGGTATGCCACGAATTAAGCAAATGACGTGCCATTTGCGTATTTATCACGCCAATCAACAAGTTGCGCGCCAAGATGGGTAGTAAGTGCCAGCAGATCGTCCAGACGCTCGCCGCGCTCCTGACGCAGCTCGCGCCAGAACGCACCCAGTGAACGCAGTTCAGGGCAGGCATCGAGCACCGTTTGAAGGCGCTCGCAGTTGCGCAAGAAAAGTTGTCCCGCCTTGGGAGTTTTGCCCAGCATCTGACCCTGTTGTGTAAGAATATTCAAAAGTTGAATGGCCTGATCCAGGGTGGCGAACATGCGCTGCGCAAACTGGAGCGAAACGACGTTGCCTCCGTCGGCTGTGTGGCCTGCTGCGTGGTCATCTGCGAGGTTGAGCGCGCGGCAGGGGCGCTCTGGGCTGATCGGCCCCTCGTTGGTGCTGGAATGGGCGGCAGAGGGACCGGCCAGATCGTCAAGGATCTGACGCCAGAAGTCTCTCTGCTGCGCAAGCCACTGGCTGCGGTCTTCTGCTGCATGCGCAGAAAGACAGCGCACGGTGATAAAGTCGTCCTTGTCCAGCTCTGTCTGCCACACGCGGGCCTCGCACCCGGCGAGTTCGAGCGGCGCGGTGTCCCAGCGGCCCGTATCGAGCCATGCAAGGGCAAGTGCCTCCACACTCTGCGGGCGAATATGGCCCACGCAGGCAAGATTGTTGGGGCAGGGGCGTCCAAAGGGGCAGGGGTGGCAGGGCAGGGCAGGCTCTAGGCAGCAGCAGCCGGGCAAATAGGGGCCCGTATCGCAGGGCTGCGCCGTTGCCAGAAAGATGGCCAGACTCGTGACCCCAAGGCCCGCAGCAAGGTGCATCGTGCCCGTGTCGTTGGTGAGCAGCAGGCGCGAGCGGCACAGCAGGGCCGCCAGCTGGGTGAGATCTGTTTTGCCAACGGCGTTTACAAAAGGGCCTTGCGCATGGCGGGCATAGGCCTCTGCCAGGGGTTTTTCGGCTGGCGAGCCCAGCAGCACGGGGCAGAGCTTGCGCTCGCGCCACAGGCTGTTGCCAACGCTGGCAAAATATTCTGCGGGCCATTGACGGCGTTGTTCGCTGGCTCCCAGCTGCATGGCCACAAAGCCTGTGGCATCTGCCGGAGTGGCCGCCAGCAGGGCATCTGCCGCAGCAAGCGCCCGTTGCGATGGCGGTGTGAGCCGCAGGCGCGGTTGCTGGTCTCCGCCGTAGTGCGCGCTGGATCCGCCCACCATGCGGAAGATATCCACAAGGTTAAACGGTGCGCTCTGGCGGTTGACTGTGGCACTGTTCAAAAATGTTGCCCAGATACCCCTGTTTTGACCAAAGCCAAGGGCATCAAGAACAAATCCGCGCATTTCGGCGGTGTTGCCACCCACAAGGCCTGCCAGCAACCGGGCGGGCAGGGTGGTGGTGAGGTTTACCACGCAGGCGGGAGCCGCTCCCGCGCGGATGGCGTGGGCATACTCCAGCAGCCGGGCGGCGGCGCTGCGCCAGTCCTTTTCCATGTCGGCCATAAGGCGCGCGCCGGGCAGGGGCCAGGCGCGTTCCACATGGCGCATCAGGGGCAGCACGCTGGAAAAGTTGTCCAGGCACACCAGATGCACGCGGTTGCCCTGCCGGTGCAGGTCTTCAATAAGGGGCTGGCATTGCAGCAGATCGCCAAACCGTGTCAGGTTGATGACTACGGTTACGCCTGCGCCGCTCTGGGCGCTGTCCGGCAGTGCTGTGTCACCCGCAGGATTTGTGGTGTCCATGGGTCAGCAGTCCTACGCCAGCGAGGAGTTTTTGCCGCCGTTCAGCATGTTCAGGGCAAGGGCTTTTTCCTGCTTGAAGCGGTTGGCAACCGCTGCCTGAATGTTGCTGTCGGACGAGCCAAACTGGCCCACGCGGATGTTGTACACGTTGTTTATGAGGTTACGCTCGTATGACGGATCGGACGGGCTGCCGCTCATGCCGTGGGCGCGTTCAAAAATGCGCGCCGCGCCAGAGGGGCCGTGCTGTACCGACGTGCTCCAGATAACCTCGCGCATGGCAGTTGAAATCTTGTCCGGGTTCAGGCCGGTGCGCTGCGCAATGGAGTCCAGAGCTGGCTTGTAGTGGCTTTGGTGGACAAATGCCTCCTGAAGATTTTCAAACCGTTCGGGCTGCTCGTTGGCGATGGCGCGCCATGTGTCGGGCATGGCACCCTTGCGGCTGCCGGTATTGCCGGGGCCGGAGGCCCGCAGCCGGCGCGAAAGTTCGGGGGCTTCGGTATCCAGAAAATCCAGAAAATCCTTCAGGCTGCCCGCGCGGGACGAAACCTGGTATTTGCCGTATGACGTGCCACCCACACGGTCGTAGCCCACGGCGGCAATGCCGTCGCTGCCCGATTCGAAGCGGGCGGAAAGCTGCCCCAGTTCGACATCTTCCACCTTGTGGGCGGGCTTGGTGCGGCTTTGCACCGGCGGGCGCGAATGCACAAAGTCGCCCATGCTGAGCCCCTTCATGCGGCTGTCCATGGCGCTGGTCATGGAGCGTAGGTGCCGCGCCGTGCCCATGCTGCGGGCAAGATCAAGGGTGGAATTGCCGCCGGATACGGTTTGCATGAGGCTGTCGATGGCCTTGGTCTGCCGCATGTCGGTTTCTGCCTTGCTGAAGACCTGGGTTCGCATAAGATCGCTGGGCGAGCGCCCGGCCAGAACCATGCCGTGCTGGAGGCCCATGCCGCCTGCGGGCAGGCTCGTGCGTTGGGCTTCCGGGGCGCTGGCGGTTTCCGCATTGGTGGTCTGACCATTCATGATACTGGCGAAAGACGCGGAATTTCCGGCCTGTGGGCTCGCCGAGCGGCGCGACATGGCCCCCTGGGCTGGCTGCGCGTCTGATGGTGGACGGATCAGAAAATTGGAAAGTGCCATGAGTTCCTCCTGCGGGGGCTGCTGCCGCCGCACAGAGGAAAAAGCAAGTACAGTGCCAATGTCTGATATGCGCAGAAATACGCCGGGTTATGCCCCTGTCGTCAAAGGGCCGCCGGAATGCTGACACCTGTGGCACAAAAAAGGCCGCCCGGTTACGGACGGCCCCTGCCGAGGCATGCCCACAACTGTGGGCTTTTGCTGCAATGGAGAACTACTGGGGGCTGGCAGGCTGCGCCGGGGCATCCTGACCAGATGCGCCGTGAATATGGGTGGCCAGTTCCTTGCCCATGGTTTCTGCAAAAATGGGCGGCACACCCGTATCTACCTTGAATTCCTGAAGGGCCAGCAGGCCAATGCGCATCTGGCTGCTGGCAACGGCGTTGCGCTTCGAGATGCTCTTGAGCTTTGAGCGGGCCGGTTGCTTGGCGCTGGGCACGTTGCGCTGCACCAGCAACACGTCGGCCACCAGTGCCGTGCCGCCCCTGCCGTCGAGCTTTGAGGGGGCATCATAGCCCGCAGCCACCATCTGTCGCACGCTTTCTGGCGCGGCAACACCGGCAGCGAGCACCACAACCTGAAGTATGTAACCGGCCTCGCTGGGGTTGGGCACAATGGTGTAGCCCTGGCGTTGCAGCCATGATTCGGCCTGGGCGCGCAGTCCCGACAGTTTGTTGGTATTGTCGCGCACGTTCACGTAGACAGCGGGGGGGATGTTTGCGTCGCTTTCCGGCTGTTCCAGCTGGCCCTGACGCAGCACTTCCACGCGCGCGCCATTGGCCGACTGGCGCACGCAACCGCACAGGGTTGCGAAAATCAGGCAGAGCAACAGAATATAACGGGTAAAGGACATACTACTCCTCGTATATGCCGCAGCTTGTGCGGCGCGGATGGTATTATCGGGGGGAAATCATGCATGCTGGCTGGCGGCGCGTGGCGCTGCCTGCCTGTGCGGGTAGTGTTGGCGCGGAATCAGGGGCGCAGAGAATCCAGAATCTTGCGGCTCAGGGTGTCCTCCAGGGCGGGGGCTATTTCATCCTTGCCCATGTTGGCCCCTTCGGCGCGCACAACTGTGCGGTGCATGTCTGATTCTGCCGGTTCGCGGCCATTGCGGCCTACGCCAACCAGAGCCTTCATGCCCCAAACTTTGCTTTTGCCAGAGCTGTCGAGCAGCGCAGCGCCAAGCCCCAGCGCAGCGCCAGCGCTCGCGCCCCAGGCCAGGCCGCCCCTGCCGCCGGTGGCTCCTCCAAGCAGCGCGCCAAGCATGGCCCCGGTGGCGGTGCTGCCAAGCGCGTGCCCCGCGCTCACAGGCGCATTGCGCGAACCAAGCGGGTAGATATCTTCTATCTTGACGCGGATGAGCAGGTCGGCTTTTTGGGATGAATCGGCGGGGGTGAGGTCTTTTTCGCTTTGCAGATAACTGGTGAGCATGGATTCCATGTCTGCGTTAAAGCCAGAATCGCCGCCGTTTACCTTGACATGCACGGTCTGCCCCTTGCGTATCTGCACGCTTTGCAGGGGAGAATCTGTCGCTCCGGCATCACTGCCGGAAGGGGCGTCAGCATTGGGCGCACCGCTGGAAGGCACCGGGGCAGCAGGCTGCTCCTGTTGCGCGGCACAACCGGCGCCAAGGGCGCACAGTGCCAGCATGCACAGCATGACCGTAAGTTTGAGTGGCAGAAAACAGACGCGCATACGTTTCCTTGCAAAATTAAACAACACTATCATTAATAGCCCAGAATGGCCAAGCTGTCCAGTTTTACCCCTTTGGGCCCCCGGCGAGCAGTGCGCAGGAATGGAATGCTGCAGGGCCGGGACTTGACAAATGCTTCGTACTTGACGCTATTGGTTGTGTCGCGCGTTGCCCCCGGTGGGGAGTGATGGCGTTGCAGTGGGTTCCGGCCAGATAAACGGCGGGCGCTCTGGCTTTTTGCGTATGGTGCGGCGTATCTGACAGCAAGCACCGCCGCAGGGCCGCGTTTTGGCCGCGCAAAAAAGGCTGCCTGCTGTGGCTGTGGGCCGCAGCCGCAGCGCATACCGCGTGTGCGGTACACTGGGCCGGGCCTTTTATGCCGGCAAGCACGAGATAATCCGAGGGGCAGCATGGGCAAACAGCTTATTATTGTGGAATCACCCGCCAAGGTGAAAACCATCAAGAAGTTTTTGGGGCCGCAGTACATGGTGCAGGCCAGTGTGGGCCATGTGCGCGACCTGCCGTCCAGCTCGCTTGGAGTGGACGAGGCCAATGATTTTGCGCCGCATTATGAGGTTATCGACAACAAAAAGAACGTTGTCAGCGAGCTGCGCGCTGCGGCCTCCAAGGCCGACACCGTCTATCTTGCCCCCGACCCCGACCGTGAGGGTGAGGCCATTGCCTGGCATGTGGCAGAGCTTATCCGCGACAAGGCCAAGGATATCAAGCGCATTCAGTTCAACGAAATCACGGCCAAGGCCGTCAAGGAAGCGCTGGCCAATCCGCGCGAGCTCAACGGGCATCTTTTTGACGCGCAGCAGGCACGCCGCGTGCTCGACAGACTGGTGGGCTACAAGATTTCGCCCCTGCTGTGGAAGTCCATCAAACGGGGTATTTCTGCCGGGCGTGTGCAGTCTGTTGCCCTGCGCCTGATTGTGGAGCGCGAGGAGGCCCGCGAGGTCTTCAAGCCCGAAGAATACTGGCTGTTCAAGGCCCTGCTGGCCGCCGACGTGCCGCCGTCATTCAAGGCCGAGCTTGCCAAGGTGGGCGGCAAAAAGGCTGTTGTCAGCAATGCGGCACAGGCGCAGGATATTGAGGACGCCATGGCCGGCAAGCCCTTTGTGGTCGAAAGCGTGGAAGAAAAAGAGCGCGAGCGCGCACCGCAGCCGCCCTTTATCACCTCCACCTTGCAGCAGGCGGCCAACCAGCGTCTTTCGTACACGGCCAAGCGCACCATGAATATCGCCCAGCGCCTCTACGAAGGCGTGGAAATCGGCGACAGGGGGCTTACAGCCCTTATCACCTATATGCGTACCGACTCGACGCGCATTGCCGACGAGGCCCGCGACGCAGCCAAGGCCTTTATTGAAGGCAGTTTTGGCAAGGAATATCTGCCCAAGCGGGCCAGGGTCTACAAGGCCAAGGGCGGCGCGCAGGACGCGCATGAAGCCATACGCCCCGTTGACGTGAATATCACCCCCGACGAGGTAAAGGCCCATCTGCCGCCAGAGCAGTACAACCTCTACAGGCTCATCTGGGCGCGGTTTGTGGCCTCGCAGATGGCGGGCGCGCGCTTTCACGATACCACGGCCAGCATCTCCTGCGCGCACACGTTGTGGAAGTCCAAGGGCGAACGCCTGCTGTTTGCCGGTTTTCTCGCGGTCATGCCGCGCGGCAAGGACGAGGCCGACGCCGAGCTGCCGCCCCTTACCGCAGGGCAGACCCTCACGCTTGAAAAGCTCGACAAGGAGCAGAAATTCACCCAGCCCCCGGCCCGTTTCAGCGAAGCAAGCCTTGTGCGCGAGCTGGAAGAGCTGGGCATCGGGCGGCCATCCACCTATGCGGCCATTATCTCCACCTTGCAGGACAGGGAGTACGTGAGCCTCAAGGAGCGCCACTTTGTACCCACAGATCTGGGGCGTGTGGTGTGTACCCAGCTTGTGGAGCATTTTGGCAAGCTGATGGATGTGGGGTTCACCGCCCAGATGGAAGAGAATCTGGACAAGGTGGCCGATGGACAGGAACAGTGGGTTGAGCTGCTGCGCCGGTTTTCGGAAGATTTCAATCCCACGCTGGCGGCTGCCTCCAAAAACATGAAGAGCCTCAAGGGCGGCATGCCCGCCAATCTGCCCTGCCCGGAATGCGGCAAGGATCTGCTCATCAAGTTTGGCAAGGCCGGGGCTTTTCTGGCCTGTTCCGGCTATCCCGAATGCCGTTACACCAGTAATTTCGAGCGCACGGAAGACGGAAAGGTCGAGGCCGTGGCGCAGGAAAAGCCCCAGTACGAAAAAGTGGGCGTGTGCCCGCAGTGCGGCAAGGATCTTGTGATCAAAAAATCCCGCACGGGCAGCAGTTTTATTGCCTGTACAGGCTACCCCGACTGCAAACACGCAGCCCCCCTTTCCACGGGTGTGCCCTGCCCACGCTGCGGCAAGGGCTCGCTGGTAGAAAAAAGCACCAAGCGGGGCAAGATATTCTACTCCTGCGACCAGTACCCCCAGTGCGATTTTGCGCTGTGGGAAAAGCCCGTGCCCGGCCCCTGCCCACGCTGCAATTCCCCCTATCTGGTCGAAAAGAAAAGTCGCGACGGCACAAAAGTGATCTGTCCGGTCAAGGGTTGTGGCTACGTGAAGGAGGATGAGGATGGCTAAAAAAGACGGCGACAAGGCCGGGCTTGCCCTGACGGGAACAGACACTGCTGGTACGCCAGAAACACTGGTAACCACCCCGTGGGAAGACACCCTTGAGGCGCGCGTGGCCTCACTGCTGCAAGATGGCGAGCCCTCTGTGCTGGTCACCGTGGTCAGCCGTACCGGTTCGGCCCCGCGCGATGCCGGTACGCGCGCCCTGCAAACCCGCAATGGTTTTGAAGGAACCGTGGGCGGTGGCCTGCTTGAGGCCCGCGCCATGGAGGCCGCGCGCGGCAGTCTTGCCAGCGCCGCTTCTGCCCGTGTTTCTGTTGATATGACAGGGTTTTCACCTAACAGCGACATGATCTGCGGCGGCAGCATGGAAGTGCTGTGCGAGGTGCTTTCGCCCAGTCAGGCCGATCTTTTTGCCTTTGCTGCGCAGGTGTTGCGTCAGGGTGGCCGGGGTCTGTGGCTTGTGGAGCTGCGCAACGACGGCGTTTCGCTGCACGGCGAAACCGAAAACCCCGTGCGTCATCTGTATGTCGATGCCCTGCCCGATGCGGCCCAGCCAGAAAGCGCGCTGCCTGCGGGTGTGGGCATTGGACTGGAGGGCGTGCAGCCCCTGCTCGATGCCCGCAAGAACAAGCCGGGGCTGGTAGAGCACGAGGGCCATGTCTTTTATGTGGAACCATTGGCCGCGCCGCCGGTGCTGCTGTTGTGCGGCGGTGGGCACGTTTCGCTTGAGGTTGCACGTCTGGCCCATGCCTGCGATTTTGTTGTGGATGTTGTGGACGACCGGGCCGAATTTTCCAATGCCGGGCGTTTCCCCATGGCGCGCAACTGTCTGGTTCTGCCGGGGTACGAAAACCTTGTGCAGAGCTGCGGCATAGGGCGCAGGCATTTTGTGGCCATTATCACGCGCGGGCACAGTTTTGACCGCGAGGTATTGGCCCAGGCCCTGACCAGCCATGCGCAGTATGTGGGCATGATAGGCAGCAAAACCAAACGTGAACAGGTATATGCAGCCCTGCGCAAGCAGGGGGTGCCAGATGCGGAGCTGGCAGCCGTGTGCTGCCCCATTGGGCTTACCATAGAGGCGGAAACCCCGCAGCAGATCGCAGTTTCCATTGTGGCCGAATTGCTGGCCGCGCGCGCCGGAACCCTGGTGCGACTGCGCTTCGACGACTAGGCGCGGCCTGGCGCGCGCCTGTGCGTTTGCTGTGCCTGCGGTGTGTGGCGGGGCCAGCAACAACCAGCCCTGTTGAGCTCGTTGGCCGACCGCCTGCCCTGTTACCGCGCCGCCTGAGCGTCTGCCTTTTGCCACACATACAGCAGAATCTGCGGCCTTCAGGCCCGCCTCACCCCTAACCCTTCCAAGGCGTTTTGCATGACCCTTACGATTGTGGCCCTGCTTTTTCTCGTGCTGGTGGGCATTTATCTGAATGCCAGGATGCGTGCGGCCCGCCATTTGCGCATCATTGCAGAAGAAAAGGGCGACATAGCCAAATCATCGGGCATGACTGCCAGCATCGGCGTGTTTTACCCCGATGTGAACGCCACGGTTATTTTGGGTGTTTCGGAAGAAATTGGGGCCTGCTATTACCGCGTGCTGCGCGACGGCAAGGTTATCAACCGCAGCCGTATCAATCTGGCCAACATACGGCGTGCGGATCTGCTTGTTAACGGCGAAGTGCGCGAGGTGGGCATTTCTTCTGCCCAGAGCACCAGCTTTCTTAAAGCCACCGATGTGGCTGGCAGAATTCTTACCCGTTATTCTCCCGCCGATCTGAGGGTCATGCAAAGGGCGGGGGTGCGCATTACCTTTGCCAGTGAAGCCAGCGACGAAAAGCAGCTGGAAATTACCGTGTTGCGCATGAACGACGAGCGGCACAAGTTCAAGCGCATGGAACTCTTCAAGGATGCGGTGTGGTGGACCGTGTTTCTGGACAACGCAAGCCACAATGCCCGGCGCATAAAAGAGTACTTTGAAGGCAATGAAACCCCCGAATCTGATGGAGAATTCTCCTAAAAAAATATGCTGTAATTTCAGCTAGTTATAAAAACGCACCACGATAAGCTAACATGCTGAAATAACATGGCTTATTATTTGGGCGCTCTGGCGGCACAAGATTTCCTGAACATTGCTTTTTGGCGTGAACTGTGCTTTTTAGAGGGGTGGTTTTTCGCAATTTTCGATGTGTTGTCAGGCTGGGGCCGAATGACGTCCCCACGTGCGTCATGGGGCGCTTGTGTGCGCCCAATCTTACATGCTGATCCCCCCCAGGAACCAGGTTTTTTTGATGACCCGTCTCGGTGGTAATTCATGCCGCCGCCGTTACGCCGTGCGTGTTTTAAGCGCCGTGCGCCACGCCCATATGGAGTTATTCATGAGTATCAGACCTATTGCAAAAATTTCAGTTGTACTGGGGCTTTGCCTTGCCCTTGTCGCTTGCGAAAGCGATAAAAAAGGCGCGCCCGACATGCGCTTGCCGGTTTCTGCCATAGAGGTGACAGTGGCCGACACCCCCTGGCCCAGCCAGTTTCAGGCCCAGGCCACGGGCTCGCGCGCCGTTGAGGTGCGTGCCCGTGTGCAGGGCATTATTGAAAAGCGTCTTTACAACGAAGGCGATTTTGTGAAGGCCGGGCAACAGCTGTTTCAGCTTGAGCGCGACCAGTACGAGGCGCAGATGCAGCAGGCTCAGGCCCAGTACGTAAACGCTGACCGCGAGTGGAAGCGTATTCGTCCGCTGTACGAAAAGAACGCCGTTTCGCAGAAAGACCGCGATTCGGCCCTTGCCGCTTACGACAGCGCCAAGGCCGCCCTGCGCCAGGCCAAGATCAATCTGGATTACTGCCAGGTGGTTGCCCCTGTTTCTGGCTACAGCAGCAAGGAAAACTACACTCCCGGCAACCTGGTGAGCAACAATTCGCTGCTCACCACGGTGAACCAGACCGACCCCATGTACATTGATTTTTCCATTGCCGCGCCAGAGCGCATGATGCGCCAGCAGCTTGTGAACAGCGGCGTGCTCCAGTTCCCGCAGGGCAACCGCTACAAGGCCAGGCTGCGCCTGCTTGATGGAACCATGTACACCACCGAGGGCGAGGTAACCTTTATTGACAGCCAGGTGCAGCCCACAACCGGCGTTATCAAGGCCCGCGCGGTATTTCCCAATGCCGACGGGCAGATCATGCCCGGTCAGTACGTACGCCTGTTTGTTGAGGGTGATGTGCTCAAAAACGCAATTCTCATTCCGCAAAAGTGCGTGGTCATGACCCAGAAGGGTGCGGTGGTCATGGGGCTGGACAAGGATGACAAGGTTTATCCCATCCCCGTTACGGTGACAGTGGCTGTGGGTGACAAATATCTGGTGGGTTCGGGCCTCAAGGGCGGCGAACGCATCATCAGCGAAGGCATCATCAAGGCCCGCCCAGGGACTCAAGTGCGCGTGCAGCAGGCCGGTGGGCAACAGCCCCAGGATGCCGCGCCCAAGAAGTAGGTAGCATATGGCTGTTTCTACAAAGCCGAATTTCTTTTTGCGTAGGCCGGTACTTTCGGCCGTCATATCCATTGTCATAACCATGGTGGGCGCTCTGGCCATGAAGGCCCTGCCCATCGCACAATACCCCGACCTTGTGCCGCCCACCGTCAACGTGAGCGTGTCATACCCCGGCGCGTCGGCGGAAACGATTTCCTCGACCGTTCTTGCTCCTCTTGAAGTGAACATCAACGGTGTGGAAAACATGCTCTACATGACTTCCACCGCCGCCTCGGGTTCTGGTTCGGGCAGCATCAACGTTTACTTCACCCTGGGCAGTGATGCCAACATGGCCCTGGTCAACGTGAACAACAAGGTCAACCTGGCCCAGGCAACGCTGCCCGAAGACGTGCGTCGCCAGGGTGTTACGGTTACCAAGCGTTCGCCAGCCATGTTGCAGGTGTTCTGTTTCTATTCGCCCGACGGGCGCTATAGCGACGTGTTCATCCACAACTGGGCCCAGGTAAACGTTGTTGACGAACTCAAGCGCCTCAACGGCGTGGGCGACTGCTCGCTGTTTGGCAGCATGGACTACTCCATGCGCGTCTGGCTGTACCCCGACAAGCTGGCCAAGTATGGCCTTACCGCCAAACAGGTCAGCGCGGCCATTCAGGAGCAGAACTCGCAGTACGCTCCCGGTCGCCTGGGTGACATGCCCACCGCCAATAGCACCGAGCTCACCTGGCAGATCGACACCCAGGGCCGTCTGGTGACACCCGAAGAATTTGGCGAAATCATTATCCGTGCCGGTGCCGACAGCGCCATGCTGCGGCTCAAGGACGTGGCCCGCATAGAACTGGGCGGCAAGGACTACAGCGTTCTTTCCAGCTACAACAGTATGGGCGCGCGTATGGGCGCCGTGTATCTGCTGCCCGGTGCCAACGCCATCGCCACCGGCGATCTGGTCAAGGCAAAACTGGAAGAAATAGCCAAGCGCATGCCCGACGGCCTCGCCTACACCCTGCTGGTGGATAACAACGACTTTGTTATCGAATCCATCAAGGAAGTGGTGAGCACCCTGGTCGAAGCCATGATTTTGGTGTTCATCGTCGTTTACGTCTTTCTGCAAAACTGGCGCGCAACGCTCATTCCCTGCATCGCCGTGCCGGTGTCCATTATCGGTACGTTTGCGGGTCTGTTTGCCTTTGGCTACACCATCAACACGCTTACGCTGTTTGCCCTGGTGCTTGCCATCGGTATTGTTGTGGACGACGCCATCGTTGTGCTTGAAAACGTTGAACGTATTATGAGTTCGGAGCATCTGCCGCCCAAGGAGGCGACAGCCAAGGCCATGAACGAAGTGACGGCCCCGGTTATCGCCATTGTGCTGGTGCTGTGCGCCGTGTTTATCCCTGTTTCGTTTATGGGCGGCCTTGCGGGGCAGATGTACAAGCAGTTTGCCATTACCATTTCGGTGTCGGTTGTGCTTTCGGGTATTGTGGCGCTTACCCTTACCCCGGCGCTCTGCGCGCTGCTGCTCAAGCCGCACGAGCACGACAGGCAGCCTGCCAAGGGCTTTGTGTGGTTCAACTACGTGTTTGGCCGCATTACCCGCCGTTATGTGAACGCGGTGCGCTTTATCAAGACATCTGCCTGGCGGGCCCTTGCCCTCTGCGGGCTCATGTTGGTCTGCATTGCATGGCTGTTCCGCGTGGTTCCCGGTGGTCTTGTGCCCAACGAGGATCAGGGCTATCTGCTGGGTCTGGCCATCCTCGACGACGGCGCAGCCCAGCCCCGCACCCGCGCGGTTAACCAGGTGCTCACCGACTTTATGCTCAAAAACCCTGCTGTTCTGAGCGTGGGTACTCTCTCTGGCCTGGATATCACCTCCATGGCTGCCAAGAGTAACTACGGCACCTTCTTTGCCCTGCTCAAACCCTGGGGCGAACGCAAGGATCCCAAGCTGTCTGCCGACGCCATTGTGGGAACCGTGGGCGCGGTTACCGTGATGCAGCCCGAAGCCTTTATTCTAGGATTTTCGCCGCCGCCCATCAGCGGCATGAGCACCACGGGCGGTTTTGAAGGCTATGTGCAGATGCGCGGCAGCGGCAGCCTTAAAGACATGGAAGACGCCGCCAACAAACTGGTGGCCGAGGTTACTTCCAAAAACGCCGATGGATCGCCCAAATATCCGTCCATTGGCATGGTGCGTAACCTCTTCTCTACCGGCTCGCCCCAGCTCTATGCCAACCTTGACCGCGAACGCTGCAAGGACATGGGTATCAGCATCAGTGATGTGTACTCGGCCATGAGTGCCACATTCGGCAGCTCGTATGTCAACGACTTCAACATGATGGGGCGCACCTTCCAGGTGCGTATGCAGGCCGAGTCTGATATTCGCGTGCTGCCCGAAAGCCTCAACGATATATACGTGGCCAACAGCGCGGGCGAAATGCTGCCGCTGACTGCGGTGATGACCCTTGAACGCCGCACGGCCCCGCAGGTGGTGGAACGTTATAACGTGTTCCCGGCTGCGCATATCATGGGGTCGCCCAACCTTGGCTATTCTTCTGGTCAGGCCCTTACGGAAATGGAAAAGGCCGCAGCTGTTGTGCTTTCGTCCGACTTCCAGCTTGGCTGGGTTGGCTCGGCCCTTCAGGAAAAGCTGGCCAGCTCCGATACCACCATCATCTTTGTGCTGGCGCTTGTCATGGTTTTCCTGATTCTTGCCGCGCAGTATGAATCGTGGTCCTTGCCGCTTTCGGTGCTCACCGCCGTGCCCTTTGGCGTGTTTGGTGCGCTGGTGGCAACCTGGGGCCGGGGGCTTTCCAACGACATCTATTTTCAGGTGGCGCTGGTTACCCTGGTTGGTCTGGCGGCCAAAAACGCCATTCTGATTGTTGAATTCGCCGTAGAGGCCTGGCGCGCCGGGCGCAGCCTGGATGCGGCGGCCATACATGCATCGAAACTGCGTTTCCGGCCCATCGTGATGACCTCGCTTGCCTTTATTCTGGGCTGCGTGCCGTTGGCCATCAGCACTGGCGCGGGCGCAAACAGCCGCCACGCCATCGGTACGGCGGTTATTGGCGGCATGCTGGCAGCAACGTGCATAGCCACGCTGTTTGTGCCGTTCTTTTTTAAGGCCATCATGCAACTCTCACTGAAACTCCAGGGAAAAACCGACCCCAACGCGGGCAGGGATCACCTTGCGGAAGACCAGGAGGAAGACATATGACCGCTTCGGCCAAGACAGCAGGCATCAAGTTTAAAGCACCGGCCCTGGTGCTGACGCTGACGGTATTGCTTTCCGCATGTTCCTTTGCGCCGCACTATGACAGGCCGGAGCAGGAAATGCCCAAGCAGTGGCGTTCGGTGGATATGGGCTCTGCACCGCTGCATACCGACTGGTGGAACAGGTTTAACGACCCTGTTTTGACAGAAATGGTAGATGAGGCGTTAAAAAACAATCAGGATCTGGCCGAATCCATGGCCAAGATCGAATCTGCTGCGGCCCAGGTGGGCGTTGGCACGGCAGCCCTTGCGCCTGCTGTTTCGGGCTCGGGGGCGGCCATGGCCCAGGGGGCATCGGAAAAAAGCGCCAATACGGTACCTTTTGACCAGTCCAAGCTCTCGCGTTCCTCCACCGGCTATCAGGGCGCGTTGAACGCCTCGTGGGAGCTCGATTTCTGGGGTAAGGTGCGCAACCAGTACACCATGCTGAGCGATGTGCTCATGAGCACGGTGATCGGGCACGAGGCCCTGCGGCTTTCGGTGGCCGGGCAGACGGCACAGGGCTACTTTGCCCTGCTGGCGCAGGACATGCAGCTTGATACGGCCCGCCGTACCCTCAAGTCACGCGAAGAATCGTTCCGCATCTACACGGCCCGCTACAAGCAGGGTGACATAACCGAGCTTGACTGGCAGCGCGCCCGTGCAGAAGTGGAAACAGCCCGCGCCCAGGTGCATACCAGCACCGTGGCCGTGGACAAGGCCGAAGCCGGCCTGGCCGTGCTGCTTGGCCGTTCGCCCCGTGACATCATGGACAGCGCCATGAAGCGCGGTCAGGCCATCAACATGCTGCCAGCGCCGCCCGTGCTGCCCGCAGGCCTGCCCTCTGATCTGCTTGAGCGGCGTCCCGACGTGCGCGCCGCCGAGTTTACCATTATGGCCTATAACGCCAATATCGGCGTTGCCCGTGCCCAGTTCTTCCCCTCCATTTCCCTTACGGGCATGCTGGGAACCCTGAGCGCCTCGGTGGGCAATCTCTTTACCGGCCCTGCCGGCACGTGGAACTACGGCGTTACCGGCACGATTCCCCTGCTGGATTTTGGCCGCAACTGGTATAACCTCAAGGACGCCGAGGCCCAGAAAAAGGCCGCCATTGCCGTGTACCGCAAAACTGTGCAGTCGGCTTTTGAGGATATTCGCACATCGCTTACCTCGCAGCGAGAGGCCGACCACATCGTGCGCAGCATGCAGGTACAGGTTGAGAGCCTGCGGCGTGCCGTGCAGATTGCAAGCCTGCAATACACAAACGGCTACACCGACTACCTGACGGTTCTGGACGCCGAGCGCCAGCTTTTTGCAGCAGAGCTGCAACTGGCCACTGCCCTGCGTGACAGACTCAACAGCGTTGTCAGCGTGTGCATGGCCCTTGGCGGCGGCTGGCAGGATGCGGGCACAAGCCCCAGCTTCCCTGTTGTGAATACAGAAAAGCTGTTGCAAGAGCAGACCAGCGCCAAAAAAGCGGCGCCTGTGAGCAAGACCGAATAGCAGACTGATTGTGGTGGCAGCAGTGCCCCACTACAAATACCACAGCGGGGAAGGCGTTACGGCGCTTTCCCCGCTGTGCGTTGTGCCATTGGATATACAGAGCCCGAATGGCGGCCATCGGTTTGCAAGTAAAAACCGTGGGCTTTACAGACATGGCCTGCCTGTCGTAAAGGGAAATCATGGACAAAAAATTGGCCTGGCTTCTTCTTGCATTTTTTGTGGCGCAGCAGATGCTGGGTGCGCCACTGGAGGTGCGCGCTCAGGAACGCCCCACGACAGCAGCCCCCGTAGCCGCTGCATCTGGTGGTGGGCAGGCGGAATCTGCCGCACCAACCAGCGCCGACGCCGCAGGCCGCAGTGACAAGGCGCAGAAGTCCCACACGCGTGGCGAAGCGTCGGGCAAGGCAAAACGGCCAGCCGGTAAGAGCAGGGATAAAACAGGCGCTGGCATTCACGCCCCTGCCTGGGCATTTGACAGCGGCACGCATAGCCGCGAGGCATGGCGCGACGGAACAAGCTCCAGTGAGTTGCGCAAGCGCGCCGTGGGCGAAGAGGCCGCCAAGGACAACTCCGTCAACACGGCTTCTGGCATAAATTCAGCTCTGAAGTCGGCGACGAACAAGGCAGACCGCAAGAATGGCCTGGCCGTGAGCGTGGGGCAGGATGAATCGGCGTGGCGTAAAAAAAGCCAGATGGAGCCAGAATCTGTTGACGAAAACATTCCCATGCAGAGCCGCCATGTGGTGCGCGCTTATGCAGATGTGGATGCTGGGGACGACCTGAATATCCGTGTGGGGCCAGAGCTGATTCTCAAGGACGAACAACGCGAACGCACGGCGGCCAACAAACAGCCCGAATCTGCTCTGGGCATGGGCATGCAGTTCAAACTGGGCTTTTAGCCGCTTTGCTCTCGCCTTGGGTTCTGGAGAGGGCGCGGCAGGGAATCTCCTTAAAACGACCAGCACGCGGCGCACCAACCGATTTATGCCCAAGGCATGGCGGAAGCCATGTTTTGTAGCGGTCAGCGGTCTGGCAGGATGTTTCGTCCTGACAACCAGCTCACAAATATTGCTAGCAAGGCAGACAAGCTGTGGCAGATGCCCTGCGGGCTACGTTGGTCAGCACCGAGAGTATTGCGCTCGACGCGCAGAGCCTGCGTGGCTGGTGGGGCGCAAAATACTATTGCGCTTCCTGCGCCAGGATCAGATCGACCTCGTCAACACTGAGGCCTGCATTTTTGGCGATCTGGCGGCTGTTCAGCCCCTTGCGCCTTCCGTTCAGAATAAGCTCCCGCAAAAACTGGGGGGATCGGCTGATTCCCTCTGCCTGCTCAAGCAAGCGCCGCAGTTCGTGCGTGCGTTCCTCAAGCTTTTCATCAAGATTGCGCAGTTCGGCTTGCCGTTGCGCAAAGGTGGCCACAATTTCCTTTTCAAGCCGTGCGTTCATTTCGATGCGTGCAAGCAGGCTTTCCTGATTGCCTTGCAGCGCGTTGAGCAGGGCCTCGGAGCGCCGCAGGCGCATATAAAAAACAAACACGCCGCCAAGAATGGCAAGCTCGAACAGCGAAAAAAGAGCAACCAGGGCAAACAGCAGGGTATCGTTCATACTTTTATGTTCAACAGGTTACCCACCAGGGGCGGCGCCAGTTCTCCGGTTGTTTCGGGCTCAGGCTTGGGTGGGGGTCTTCGTTTGCGGCGGCTGCCAAACTGGGGAAGACCGCGTTTTTCTGCATCGGGGGTCAGGGCTGTCTGGTGGCTTGGGTCTGTCTGCGCCACCTGTTGCTGCTCCTGCTTGGCCATGGCCGCCGCAAGCACGCGCGACATGGCGGCAGATGCCTGTGGAGCAACCGCAGCGGCATTGCTCACATTGGCGGCCAGATTTGTCTGGGCATACAGCACGGCCATTGTGGCGTCAACGCTCATGGCGGCCTCCTGTTGCCGGTTTGCAGGCTGCCGGGCCAGCATGGGCCTGCATTGCCCCCTGCGCACTCGGCTTCAATCTGCGTGCCCTGCGCTCTGTCGTTGGCAGCGGCCTGCGGAACAGCTTACTCGTTCAGATAACTTTCAAACAGGATGTCATCAATGCGTCCCTGCGTGAGATAGTCGTTGAGCACGCCGCTCAGGTCTTTCTTGATTGTCGGGGCATTGGCCGGATCAAGTAAAAAAGCGTCCGTCTTGCTGCTCAGGTAATAGTACAGGGCATCCCGCAGGGGAATGAGTTTTTGGTCGATTTCCGTGCCCACCCTGGGGCTCTGGCTGACAGTAGAAAATTTGCAGATAAGAAAGCGGGCTCCCTTGGCCGTTTGCCGGGGTATGACAAAGGGGGCCAGTTCCTTGACGCTGTCAGGCTTGGCCGTGGGTGTTTTGGGTGTGGGGACCACAATCACTTCTGGTTTGACGGGCTCTGGCGGTGGTGGCGGCGGTGTGCGCAGCACAAACCACCATACAGCCGCAGCAGCTGCCAGCACAACAACCAGCGCAGCCGCGCCCGCAATGAGAATAAGCTTTTTCTTTTTGTTGGGTGCGGGGGCGTCTGCGGCCACCTGAAGGGGAGCGTCTTCCTTCTTGGCCGGTGGTGGGGATTCCTGCTCCGTGAGAAAGGGCGCGTCGTCGAGATCAAGCTCTACCTTGCGCAGGCTTGTGTCGGGGCTTACTGCAACTTGCAGCTCGTCCTTGGCGGGGGCTTCCTTGAGATCCTGTTTTTCAGCCACGCGTCACTCCTGACGGCCACGCCCGATATGTAAGGTCAAACGGCCAAGTGCGCCAATGGCTGCCCATGGATGACTTGGGGCAACAATCGTGCAGCGGCCTTGCCTTGGCCAGCGACACTGCTGGCCATGGGCCTGCAAAAAAAGGCCCGCCCCGGCCAGGTTGCGCTGTGTGGCGCTAACCCCGGCCAGGTGCGGGCCGTCTAAGCCAGGGATGTTTGTGCAAAGGCTAGGGAAAAATTTTGTCGATCTTCTGCTTCATGGTGTCGGCAGTGAACGGCTTGACAATGTAGTTGGAAACCTTGGCCTGCACCGCTTCTATGATATTTTCCTGCTGCGCCTCGGCAGTGACCATCAGAAAGGGGATGTTGGCAAACTGCTCGCTGGAGCGAACCTTGCGCAAAAGCTCGATGCCGGTCATCTGCGGCATGTTCCAGTCAGAAACGATAAAGTCGATCTTTTCGCGGTTAAGCACATCCCAGGCAGAAGTGCCGTCGTCGGCTTCTACCACGTTCTGAAAACCGAGCTGGCGCAGAATATTGCGCACAATACGACGCATGGTGGAGAAATCGTCAACCACAAGAACACGCATATTCGGATTGTAAGGCATGAGAGAATCTCCTTGGAGCGCCGTCTATATCGGTTTGCAACAGACGTTGCAGCCGTGCGCCACTGTCTGTTGTAAGCTTATATTTCGGAACCTTCGCCATAGAGGTTATGAAACTCTTTGCGAAGGCGGTTCAGGGCCTGCGAATGCAATTGTGAAACGCGGCCTTCGGTAATGCCCATTACTTCGGCTGTTTCACGCATATTAAGCTCATCAGTGTAATACAGGGACAGTACCAATTTTTCCCTTGGCGTCAAGCGGTCGATCAGCGGAGCCACGCGTTCCACAAGCTCTTGCAGGGCCGTATTGCGGAAGGGCTCGCCACCACCCTCGGGCCCCTCGCCCGAAAGTGTGTCCTGAATGGCATCAAGAGAAATCCAGAGCTGGTTTTGCAGTGCTTCAAGGCCCTGGCGCACGTCGCGCATGTCAAGCCCGGTAATTTTTTGCAGTTCGTCTTCTGTGGCCTGCCTGCCGTGCTCGTGCTCCACCTTGCGCATGGCCTCGTCAAGCACGCGGACACGCTGGCGCAACGATCGCGGAAACCAGTCAAGACGGCGCAATTCATCAAGCATGGCTCCCTTGATACGGCTTTCGGCATAGGTTTCAAAGCGTATGCCCAGCTGCGGCCTGAACTTGCCCAGAGCTTCCATGAGCCCCAGCGTGCCAGAGCTGATCAGCTCGCCAAGCTCGACGCTGCGCGGCAGCTTGGCTTTGAGCCGCAAAGCGAGAAAGCGGATCTTGGGCGCATAATGCCGCACCACAGATTCCTGCTCTGCCGGTGAAAAGCTCTCCCAAGGGGTTGCCCCGGTTTCGAGCGCTTCCCAGGGGCAGGGAGCTTGCGCTTGCGCTGTGCCGGTCTTCATGATGGTTTCCTTCGGATCTGCCTCTTCTACCCCGTGGCATCTGCATGCCTGTTATGCTGCGCCCCACCTGCCCGCCAAGGCCGGAAGCGCCGCGTTTGCAACACGTTGAGGTTAGTGATCGTGGTTATTGCCAGCGGCAGCGTGCGCTGCCTGTGCGCCTAGCGGAAAAGCAGTTTTTTCCAGAAAAACTTGATGTTGCCGTCGAGATTTTCGGGGGCTTCCCAGGCGCTGATATTTTTGGCAAGCGACATTGTGGCCTTGGCGGCCGGGCTTTGCGGCTCGCTGATGCAAAAGGGCAGCTGCTGCACAACGGCCTTGCGCACGCCCGTATCGCGCGGAATAACACCCACAAGTTCCAGTGAAACGCCGCTCAAAAAATGGTCGCAGGCCTGGTGCAGCCGCACAAACATGTCCTTGGCTGTCTTCAGGTCTGGGGCCATGTTCACGCACACCTTGAAACGTTCGACGCCGTGGTTGTTCTTGAGCACCTTGATAAGCGCATAGGCATCGGTGAGCGATGTGGGCTCTGGTGTGAGCACCACCAGCCTTTCCTGTGCGGCCATGTTGAAATAGAGCACGTTGTCGCTGATACCGGCCCCTGTATCGACAATAAGGTAGTCGAGGCCGTCTTCCATTTCATCCACGGCTTCCAGCAGTTCCAGCTTTTGCCCTGTGGAGAGCGTGAGCATTTCGCTCATGCCAGACGATGCGGGCAGTATGGAAAAGCCGTAGGGCGTGGGAAACAGAATGTCGGCTATGGTTGCGCCCTCGTGAAACAGATGGAAAATGTTTTTTTGCGGAGTAAGGCCAAGCACCACGTCCACATTGGCCAGGCCAAGGTCGGCGTCAATAAGCACTACCTGCTTGCCCAGCTGCGCAAGGCAGATGGCGAGATTGACCGAGATATTGGTCTTGCCTACGCCGCCCTTGCCTGAAGTGACGGAAAAAACCAGGGGGAAAGTGCCGCTCATCTGTCTGCTCCACATGTTAAGGCCGAACCGCGCTAGGCGGCCTGACCGG
The DNA here is from genome assembly GCF_041907885.1 of Desulfovibrio sp. Lineage (GTDB taxonomy): Bacteria > Desulfobacterota > Desulfovibrionia > Desulfovibrionales > Desulfovibrionaceae > Desulfovibrio. The sequence goes on from NZ_JAYRGM010000002.1 coordinate 68,927, forward strand.
GAAGTTGCCTTTTGAAAATGAGACGCCAGACCAGCGGCTCTGTGGCCGGGGCAAGGCTTTCCTTGAGTTCCGCGCCAAAAGACAGTGCTGAAACCGGCAGGCCCGCCTGGCAGGCCACATTAACAATATTGCCAAAGCTCACGGCTTCGTCCAGCTTGGTCCAGACAATGGAACCCGGCCCGGTTGATTTGTAGCGCTGCAAAAAAGCCTGGGTTTGCAGGGCGTCAAAAAAGGGCGAAAGTGTAAGGTGCGTTGCCGCCTCCACCGCATCAAGCCCCATGTCGGCCTTCCAGCTGGCAAGGCTGCCGTTGCGGTCGAGGCCGGGAACATCGATAAATACAGCGCTGGCCTCGCGCGTGGCGGCAAGGGCGTGCTCCATGGAGGCCTTGTCGGGCGCTTCCATGTACGAAAAATTGGAAAGCTCTGCCCAGTGGCGCAAAATCAGCCTGCCGTTGCCCCGCAGGCAATCGGCGTTGATAAAGGCAATGCGCGCTTCCGGGTCGTTTCTGCGCAGGTGCAGGGCAAAGCGCAGGGCCGTGGTGGTTTTGCCCAGGCCAAACGGCCCGGCCATCAGGTGGATGCGCTGCCCCCAGTGTTCTGCGCCCCAGGTTTTTACGGGGACCATGTCGCACAGGCATTCAAGCACCGATGCGCCGGGTTCTGCCAGCAGCCGCTTGTAAAGATCAACCGCCACAGAATCCGAAACCCCTTCGCGCTGCAAATATTCAAGAGCCACGCGTTGACGGGGGGTGAGGCGCTCAAGCTGGATGGCTGGCTTCATCAGTGCGAAAATCTGATCTTTCAGCTGCATCCAGTCGCGGTGCCATTCTCCCCAGCCGGCGGGTGCGCCAGCACCCTGGGCAGATTCTGTCTTGGGGCGCTCAATACCGGCAGTTATTTCGTGGCAGACCACACCGTTTTTACGGTAGGTGCGGTTGCCCAGGATAACGGCGTCAGGCCCCATCTCGACCTTGATTCTGGCCAGAATTTCCTGTGATGTGGCCCCTGTGAACGTCTTTACCTGCATGGCCCATTCCTTTGCCTGACGGTTCAGTATCGCCAAACGGCTAGTGTGTGCCGTTTGTTTGACGACATCAGGTTAAATGCAAATTTGGGGCCAACTGTAAGGCGCTCTTTTTCCTCAAGGGCCAAATTGCCGCAGGGGTTTTTCCCCATTCCTACAATAGCCGCTACAAGGCCAAATTGCAATTTTTGCGCGGGGCAAGCCTGTACAGCCTATAAAAAAAGGCGCTGCCAGCCTTGAGCCAGCAGCGCCGTGCATGTATGCACCCTTGTTTTATTCTGCGTCCACCACGCCCACCGACTGCAAGCGGATATCGGGCGGAATTTCTGCCTGCGAAATAACCGGAACCGTGGGCAGAAAGCGCGTGATGATCTGGGCCAGATGCGGGCGGATGAGAGGCGTGACCAGCAGCACGGGCTGGGCCTCGGCATTGACCGCATTGTCGGCGGCAGCGCTGATGTTGTTGACAAGCCGCTGTGCCACAGCCGGGTTCATGGAGAGGAAGGTGACGCCGTTGTCGGCGTGGCGAACGCCCTCCTGCACCAGCCTTTCGGCATTGGGGGCCAGGGTGAGCACCGAGAGCGTGCCCTGGCTGTCGAGATAGGGCCTCACAATGGCCCGCGAAAGCTTTTCGCGCACGTATTCGTTCAGGGTTTCGGGGTTTTTGACACCCGCGCCAAAGTCGCCCAGGGTTTCCACAATGGTCAGCATGTCGCGCACGCTGACGTTTTCGCGTACCAGAAGCTGCAATACCTTTTGCACCACGCCCAGGGGCAGCACATTGGGAACCAGGTCTTCCACCGCCTTGGGCGAGTGCTTGGCCACGGTATCCAGCAGGCCCTGCACCGCCTGACGGTCAAGAAAATCGGCCAGGTGGCGCTTGAACACTTCTGTCAGATGTGTGGCGATAACCGTGGCGGGATCGACCACCGTGTAACCGGCCAGCATGGCCTCTTCGCGCTGGCTGTCGGGAATCCACAGCGCGGGCAGGTTAAAGGCCGGTTCACGGGTTTCGATGCCGCTGATCTTGGTGGTCACGTTGCCGGGATCCATGGCCAGAAAATGGTCGACCAGAATTTCTGCCGAGGCAACCTGATTGCCCTTGATAAGCAGAGAGTACTGACCGGGCTTGAGTTGCAGATTGTCGCGCAGATGCAGCGAGGGAATGACCACGCCATTATCCAGCGCAAACTGGCGGCGTATGGAGCGTATGCGGGCCAGCAGATTGCCGCTCTGTTCCTCATCCACCAGGGGGATGAGGCCATAGCCCACCTCAAGTTCCAGGGTGTCGAGCGGCAGCAGGGCCTGTACTTCTTCTGGCGTATCTGCCGTGCCTGAACCGCTGTTCTTCTTTTTCTTTTCTTCGGCCTTGGCCCTGTTGGCGGCGTCCTGATCCTTGTTTTCGGTAAGGCGGCTTACGGCAAAGATCATGCCCGATATGATCAAAAAGGGGATGGTGGGCAGGCCGGGCACAAGGGCAAAAAGGAGCAGCACGCCCGAAACCATCTTGAGCGCCTTGCTGTTGAAGGTAAGCTGGGCCAGAAATTCCTCGCCCATCTTGGCTTCGGAGGCGGCGCGCGAAACAAGCAGGCCTGTGCCGGTGGAAACAATGATCGAAGGAATGGTGGAAACCAGACCGTCACCGATGGTCAGCAGCGAGTAGGTGGTGAGGGCCGTATTCCAGTCCATGTCTTTTTGGGCCATGCCGATGATGATGCCGCCGATCAGGTTCACCATGGTGATGAACATGCCCGCGTTCACGTCGCCCGAAACAAATTTGCACGCACCGTCCATGGCGCCGTAAAAATCGGCTTCCTTGCGCAGGCCTGCGCGCCGGGCGTTGGCCTGTTCTTCGTCTATAAGGCCCGCGTTGAGGTCGGCTTCGATAGCCATCTGTTTGCCGGGCATGGCATCAAGGGTAAAACGGGCGGCCACTTCTGCGATGCGCGAAGTACCAGAGGTGATAACAACCTTGTTGAGAATGAACAGGATCATGAAGATAACTGCGCCAACCACATAGCTACCGCCCACCACAAACTGGCCAAACGCGCGGATAACCTCGCCCGCTGCGTTTGCGCCCATGTTGCCGTTGAGCAGGATAAGGCGGGTTGAAGCCACGTTGAGCGCCAGGCGCAGCAGGGTTGTAACGAGCAGCAGCGAGGGAAAGATGGTAAATTCCAGCGGGCTGGTCATGAACATGGTGGTTATGAGCACCAGCAGCGATATGGAAATACTGACACAGAGCAGAATGTCGAGAAAGAATGTGGGCAGCGGAACCAGCATGACGAACAGGATGGTCACCACGCCGCCAGCAAGGAACAGTTCGCCGTTTTTGGAATAACGGCTATAGTCAATCTGAGGAAGTACTCCGGCAGCCATTTTTATGACACCTCTCTGCGTTGGTTCCCGAATGCGGGTTTATCCCTGAAAATTGGGGCTTGTTCTAAAAAAGACCTGTCTTTTTAGGGTCTTCCCGTCTTGGGCTTGAGCTTCCAGATGCTGGCAAGCACTGAGGCCACAGCCTTGTAAAGCTCTTCAGGAATCATGTCGCCCACATCTGTGGACTTATACAAAGCTCGTGCCAGAGGCACGTTTTCGCGAATGGGGATGCGGTGCTCGCGGGCTACTTCCTTGATTTTTTCGGCCAGGTGGTCTGCACCCTTTGCCAGCACAATGGGCGCAGGGGCTTCGGTGGAGTTGTAGCTGATTGCTACGGCAATGTGGGTAGGGTTGGTAACCACCACGTCTGCCTTTGGCACATCGGCCAGCATGCGCTTGCTCATGACTTCCATCATTTTGCGGCGTTGCTGCCCCTTGACCACGGGGTCGCCGTCGGCCTGTTTCTGCTCGTCCTTCACTTCAGACTTGGTCATCTTCATGCCTTCATTGTAGGCAAAGCGCGACTGCCAGACGTCAAAGATGGCAATGGCCGCAATGGGCATAAGAGCGTAGCAGGCCAGCCGAAAGGCCATGTGCAGCATGTAGGCGGCCACACCCTCGGTGGTGGCGTAGTACATGGGCAAAAAATTGTGGTATTCCTTGTAGATCATCCAGCCAGGAATGATGCCGAGAATAAGCGAAAAAAGCAGGCTCTTGATGGTGCGCAGGGCAGTTTGCGGCGAGAGCATCATCTGCTTGAGCCCCTGCACAAGGTTGAAACGCTGAAACTTGGGGCGCAGCACGCTGGTTGTCCAGAGTTTGCCCACTTGCAGGCGCTGGGCCAGATACGCCAGAAATGCCAGGGTCAGCAATATGGGCATGATCATGCGCGCCACTTCAATGGTAATTTCGATGCTGAGGTTGTAGACGTTTTCGGGATTGGGATCGAATTCCCACGAGTGGCTCAAAAAGTGCCGGAACAGACGCTTGATGTCGTCGGCCAGGGGGCCAACCCAGGCATACAGAATGGCAACGCCGCCCATGAGGCTCACGGCCTTGCCAAGCTCTGGCGCCTTGGGAACGTTGCCCTCCTCACGCTGTTTGTTGACGCGTTTTGGAGTTGCTTTTTCTGTTCTGCTTGGATCTTGTTGCGCACCGAACATGCTGTTACCCCGTTGCTTTGTTGGCGCAGCCAGCGCCTGGCAGGGGATTAGCAAAAAATATGCCCGTCAGGTAACTGGCGGGCATAAAGGGAACGCTCTGCGGGGGTGCGGCCTCAGACCGCGCAGGGGTAAATTCCCCGCTTGCCTGAGCCGGAATGCAGCAGCAGAAAACTATGATTTTTCGGTATCGGCATCGTTCTGCCACCACCAGCGGGCGCGCTGGCACAGCAGATCTATGTCGCCCGCAGCGGCAAGGTTGAGCATCTGCCGATACTGGCGAACAGCCTCATAACTATAGGGATTGGCCTCGAACAGGCCGGCAAACATGCGCGCGTCTTCTGTCAGCATTTTGCGGGCCGCGTTTTGGCGGCGCAAAAACGAGGGCGTCACAAAGGGCAGCAGATCGTCCTGCCCCGCCAGCAGGGCAAAGTAGGCCAGGCTGGTGATAAAGTTCATGTTCTGGATGCGCGCCATGGCCTTGTCGTGCTTTTCGGCTGTGCTGCCAAATACGCGGCAGCCCAGAGCGGTAAAGAATCCCGATGTCAGCTCCACATGTTCCTGCGCTGCCTTTGCGCCGGGCACAATGGCCACAGGCTGGTCGGCCTGCGGGTCGGGCTGCGGGCCAAACAGGGGGTGTGTGCCCACCACTGGCCCGTGCCACGCCGCTTCCATCTGCTGCAAGGGAATTTCCTTGACCGAGGTGATGTCTGCCAGCACCGCCGTGGGGGGCAGGTGCGGGCAGACTGCGGTGATGACATCCCGGAATACGGCGGCTGGCACGCAAATAATAGCCAGATCGGCCCCCGCGCAGGCCGGGGCGAGGGTTTCGGGCGTCAGGGGCACGTCCACGCCCTCCACTGCCAGGCCCGCCGCACGGGCGCGGCCAAGCAGCATGGCACCCATGCGCCCCGTGGAACCGACAATAACGGTTTTTACGGGATTACGCGGGCAAAAGCCGGTAAATCCGTCAAATCCATCCTCCGCTGCGGATTCCCCGCCGTTTTGTGCGGCGGGGTTGCCAGCGCAATTTTCATTACCGTTCATGCAAGATGCTCCCAGATATTCCAGAATTGGGGAAACGACTTGCGCACAACCATGGGGTCGTCGAGCAGGTCGCGGATATTCACTTCTGGTTGGCGCAAACCCAGCAAGGCCAGCGACATGGCAATGCGGTGGTCGTTGTGGGCCGAAAGTGCCGTGCCCTGGGGCAGTTGCGGGCAGTCGGGCTTGCCGTTGCCCCGCCCGGCAAGGCCGTGGATGAGCATGCCGTCCGAAAGCTGGTCGATGACCACGCCAGCCTTGGCCAGCTCCTGCGCCGGGGCGTTGATACGGTCTGATTCCTTGTAGCGCAGATGGGCCACATTGCTGACGCGCGTGGAGCCCTGCGCAAAGGCCGCCAGCACCGCCACGGTGGGCACAAGATCAGGGCAGTCGCCCATGTCGAGCTCCACGCCGTGCAGGGCCGAGGGATAGACGGTGACGGAATCGGGGGTAAGGCTGATGCGTGCGCCCATGCGCTGCAAGATACCCAGCATGGCGCGGTCGCCCTGCAAGGAATCCGTGCGCAGGCCTTCCACGCGCACGGGGCGCAGGCCCAGAGCGCCAGCGGCCAGCAGGTAGGATGCGCCCGACCAGTCGCCTTCAACCGTGTAGTCGCCAGCCTGATACGCGCCGGGGTGTACTGTCACCCGCAGGCAGCCGGGGTGGGCAGCCTTGAGCTCGCGCCACGCGCCAGGGGGCAGCTGTACCCACGCTGTGTCGGCCTGGGTGCGGGTTTCGACCTCAAAGCGGATGCCGTAGTCGGTCAGGCATTGCAGGGTAAGGCCCACATAGGGCCACGAAACTGCTTTCTGCCCGCCGAGCGACACAGAAAGGGGCGCGGGCCCCATGGGCGCTGCCAGCAACAGGCCGGAAAAATACTGGCTCGAAATATCCATGCCCAGCGTCACCTCGCCCCCGCACAGGGCGGGATTGAGGCCCTTGGCGTGCAGCACCAGGGGCGGGCAGTCGGGCTTGCCCTCAAATGTGGCGGAACAGCCCAGATGCAGCAGCGCATCCGTCAGTTCGCCAATGGGCCGCTCGTGCATGCGCGGCGCACCGTGGATGCGAAACTCGCCCTCGCCAGCGGCCAGCACGGCAGTAAGCAGCCTGCATGTAGTGCCGGATTCTTCCACATCGCACGAAAGGGGCGCCCCGGCAGTGCCGCCATGCGGCTTGCCGCCCATGCCGGTCACGCGCCACGCGCCAGAGGGCTGGGTGCTTTCGGGCAGGGTTTCCATGGTGGCCCCTGCGCCGCACAGTATTGCCCGCGTGCGTTCAAGGTCGCGGCTTTCAAGGGTATGACGCACCGTGGACACGCCCTGGGCCAGGGCCGCGCCAATAAGATACCGGTGCGAAACCGATTTGGAGGCGGGCGCGGTGACGCTCACCACGGCCTGTTCTTCAGCCGCTGAAACGGCAAGGGTGCTCTGGCTCATGAGGCAAGGTGCTCCGATGTTTCCGAATGGAGGTCAAGGCGGTCCAGCTGCGGCCCTGTGGGGTAGCTGCCAAGTATGCGGAAGCTGGTGCAGACTTCGTGCAGTGTTTCCAGCAGGGGGGCGTAGCGGGGATCTTCAAGGTCGCTTTCCACGTCGGCAAAGAAAACATACTTCCAGCGCTGGCCGCGCAGGGGGCGCGATTCGAGCTTACGCATGTTGATGCCGTTGGCGGCCAGCAGGTCGAGCACGCTTGAAAGCGCACCGGCCTTGTCTGCCGTGGTGAACAGCAGCGAGGTTTTGTCCGCGCCGTTGTGCCCTGGCTGGGGGCCGCCCGTGCGGCTGCCAGAACGGGCATCGCCGGGGCCGATGATCACAAAGCGCGTCCAGTTGCCGGGTTCGTCCTCAATGCGGCGGGCCAGCACGCCAATGCCCATGAGGTCGGCAAGCTTGCCGTGGCCGATGGCGGCGGCATCTTCCTTGCCAGCGGCGTACTGGGCGGCGGCAGCGGTAGATTCCACCGGCACAAGGCCCGCACCGGGCAGATGGGCGCGCAGCCACGCGCCGCACTGGGCCAGCGGCTGGGGGTGCGAATACACGGTGCGCACGGCGGCCAGCGAGGGCGCGTTGCTCAGCAGACAGTGCGAAATGCGCGAAAACAGCTCGGCCTGAATATGTACCTCATACTTCAGAAACAGATCAAAGCTCACGCCCACCGTTCCCTGAAGGGAATTTTCGAGCGGCACAACGCCCAGCTCGCACTGGCCGGAGGCCACTTCCTGAAACACCTGGGTAATGTCGCTGCACGGCCTGAACTGGGCGGCGTGGCCAAGATATTCCACGCCCGCAAAGTATGAAAACGTGCCTTCCGGGCCCAGGTAGGCCACGTTCTGGGGCCGCTGCAACGAGCGCGAAGAAGAAAAGATTTCGCGCCAGATGGCCCGCAAATGGTCGTCGGGCAGGGGGCCGGGGTTGCGGCTGGCAAGGCTGTCGAGCACTTCTTTTTCGCGCAGGGGCTTAAAGATGATGCCCGGCACATGGGCCTTGATGCGCCCGACCTCAAGGCTCAGGGCGGCACGCTGGTTAAAGAGCGCCAGCAAGTCCTGATCCACGGCGTCTATTTCGTGCCGAATGGCGGCCAGGCGCGCGCCCGCCTCGTCGGGAGTTGCCGCCGGAACCTGGGATTCTGCCTGGTTCTTGGGCCAGTGGCTGTTGCTGTCGTCCATGCTAGATCTCCCGGATGTCTTCGCTTATGCGCATGCCAAAATGGCGGCCAGCTTCGTCCAGACGGCACAGCACGGTGTCGCCGGGTTTCAGGCCCACCACACTCACCGGCTCGCCGCCGGGGGTGGTCAGGCGGATGGTTTCGGCATTCTGCAAAAACACTGCGCCGGTTTTAACGCCGTCTTCGGTGGTCACCTGGGCTTCAACCAGCAGCATGGGGCGCACTTCAATCTTGACCCTGCCAAGGGTGGCAAGGCTGGTTTCGCCGTTGGCGTCCACGATAAGCACTTCCTGTCCGGCCTTGAATTCGCCAAGGTAGGTGGTTTTATCGCCGGGCAGGCGCACATAGGCGTGTACGGCCCCCGCATTGACCCTGAAGGGGCGGGCGGCCACGTATTCGTTGCGCTCTGTTTCGGCATGCACCAGAAAGGTAAAGGCGCTGGAATTGCCCACCAGCATGCCCTGCCCCTTGCGCAGCAGGGAAAGTGTGTCGGCGCATACGCGGTGGCCAAGGCCAACGGATTCCACGCGCGTGACCACGGCGGGCAGCAGCTCTTCGCGCCCCTGGGCAAGCTTGCACTGGGCCACAATGGTTTTGAGGTCGGCAACCGCCTCTCTGGATACAATAATGCCCGCCACACCGCGTTCCAGAATTCCTGCGGCAAGGCGGGCCTCGTCCAGCGTTGCGGCTTCAGCCAGAACGCTGTCGCTCTGGGCCAGAAGGTTTTCTACCGGTATAACCTCCCAGCCGCGAGCCAGCACCACACGCTCGCCTTTATGCAGGCGTTCGAGCACGGCCTCTTCGTCGGCCTTTACGGTGAGCGCCATGGTGGTGACATCTTCGGCAGCCCACACGGGGCAGCGCGAAAGACCGGCCACCTGCTCCATATGCTCGCGCGGCACGATAACGCCGTCCACGCCAGATTCCAGCGCCAGGGTCACATCACCCTTGTCAAAGGGAACGCAGTTGAAATAGATGCGCGACATGTGGCTTATTCTCCTACCATTTCCATGGCCTGATCCACGGAAGCGTTTTCGTGGACAATGGCGCGCAGGGCTTTGACCAGGGCAACACGGTTGGGATGCTGGAACACGTTGCGGCCAACAGAAATGCCAGCGCCGCCCGCATCAAGCGAATCCTTGACCATCTGGAGAATCTGGCGGGTGGAATCCATGCGTTCGCCACCGGCAATCAGCACGGGCACGCAACAGGCGGCCACCACTTCAGAGAAGCTTTCCACATCGCCGGTGTAGGGAACCTTGACGATATCCGCGCCCAGTTCCACACCCACGCGGGCACAGTGGGCCACCACATCCTTGGCGTAGCCGTTCTGGATCTGCGGGCCGCGCGCGTACATCATGGCCAGCAGCGGAATACCCCAGTTGTCACACGATTCGGCCACGCGGCCCAGGTCGGCCAGCATGAGGCGCTCGTTGGGGTCGCCCAGGTTGACGTGTACCGAAACGCAGTCTGCGCCGTGCTTGATGGCTTCTTCAACCGTGGCCACCAGGGTTTTGGTGTTGCCGAGAGGCGAAAGGGCGGTAGAGGCAGAAAGATGGATGATCAGACCAATGTCGCTGCCAGCGTTGCGGTGGCCGCAGCGAACAAGACCCTTGTGCATGAGCACTGCGTCTGCACCGCCCGTGGCCATGTCGTTGACTGTGTCGCGCATGTCCACCAGGCCTTCAACGGCCCCAATGGTCACGCCGTGGTCCATGGGAACGACAATTGTACGGCCATTGGTGCGGTTGATGATACGTTCCAGGCGGATTTTTTTGCCAAGGTACATGGGTGCTCTCCTTTCAGTCTGCTGCTTTGAGGTGACCCGCATGTGGCGGGGTTTGCCGCTTCTTTTCCGGCGACCCATACAAAAAAAGGGCCGCTGGCTTGTTGCCTGCGGCCCGTTGAACTTTCTAACTTTTTTGCGTCAGCAAAGCTCCCGACCACAGGCTCCGGTAAAATACGCAAAAAAATACCAGCTAAAGATGCCGGCGGCGTAGGAGGAGGTGTGGTTGGAAGAAATGCGCTGCATTGAAATATCCTTAAAATTTTCTGTCCAAAAGCTACGCGGCATCCAAAAGCCTGTCAACAGGAAAATGGATTTTTTGCGTAAATTTAGTGGCTGGCTCAGGCTGCGCCCCGTTCTGCGGGGTCTGCCGGGTGTTCATCGTTTTTTTCTTTGGGTCTGAGCTTGCGTGTTTCAAGCCTTTTGAGCACAAATTCGCCCGGCCGCACGCCCTCTGGCACGGCAGAAAGCGGAAATTCCGCCCGCGCCAGGTTGCGGTGGCCGCCCGCCACGCCCACATCGTGAAAACATGCGTCTGCCAGCCGGCCAATGTCGCGCCCGCCGTCACCGCGAAAGATCACGATAACGGTTTTGTCCACCACGCCGCTCACGGCAATCCAGCGCAGGCCGTGTACCCGTGTAAAAAAGTCTGCCACGGCCACCAGCAGATCGGCGCTGTTGACCTCGTTGAGCGAGGCAAAGGCCCCGCCGCCACGGCAGTCGGCCAGCGAGCGGAAGGCGCGCGAAAAAAGCGGCAGCCATTCGCGCAGATATTCGCTGCGCAAAATGCGGCGCAGCAGGCTGTTGTCTGCATGGCGCGAAAGCCACTGGTACGCGCGAAAATCGTCCTCACCGCCAGAGCGTTCAAAGGCGGCGGTGTCTGTGCGTATGCCGTACAGCAGGGCCGTGGCCAGCCGGGGGCCGGGCCGCATGTGCAGGGCCTTGAGGTAGCGGGCCATCATGGTGCTGGTTGCGCCCATGCCGGGGCGTATATCGCGAAAATCCGCCGGGCCCGCCATGGTGCAGGCCGTGATGTTGGTGACAACGCGGGGCAGGGGGTGGTGGTCGATGATGCAGTCAAAGTGCAGCCCCTGAAAGGCCTTGTTGTGGTGCGGCTGCGAATCGACCATGGCGTAGCGGGTGTACTGCCCGGCATTTTCGGGCTTCCACGCGGTAACGGGAATGTTGAGGTAGCGGATCATGGCCAGGTTGTCGGGTCTGGTTACCGCGTTGATGCGGGCAATTTCGACGCTGTGTACCTTGTGAACCATGATACGCTTGAGCGCCAGCGCCGAGGCCAGGGCGTCGGGGTCGGCGTTGATGAGGATACACCAGCGGTCATCCTTGCAAAGACCTGCCCGCCATTTTTGCAGCAGGGCGATGTGGTCTGTAGCGCCAGCCATGGTTCTCCTTCAGGTTCACCGGGCAAGATGTGGTTGCAAAAGCGCGTCCAATACCGGCAATGAACAGGCCAGTCCCTTCCAGTTGAATATCTCGGCCATGTGTGTGGCCGTGGCGGCAAAGCGAGCCATCAGGCCCGTTGCAGTCTGCATCTGCGGCGCGGTTAGGGCCGTGAGGGGCAGATGCCGGTCGCCATCGCCGGGCGCGCTCCAGTGTACCAGGGCTGCCTGCTCTGGAAGAGGCGAAAACAAAAGATTTTTTTGACCATATCCCAGTAGATGCCCTACGTCCAGACACAGACCAAGGCCATGATCCTGCAAAAAGCCTTCGCCGAGGCTGTGTATGTCGCTTTCTGCGATGTTTTCGAGCAACAGCGGAACATGACAGTGTTTTTGCCAGTGGTGCGCAAAACCCGCCAGCAACCGGCGCTGGATTTGCGCAGAAGCCCTGGGCGGATGCAGCACGGCACAGCGCGGCTGAAGAAAGGCGGTTTTTTCCAGCACCCTGCGGGCCAGTGTGGCTGCTGTGCGGGCCGGGTGGGCGGCGCTTGCCGAGCGGGGCCAGGGCAGATCAACCGGCAGATGGGCATGCCAGCGCAGGGGCAGGGCGGCGAGGTCGGGCGGCAGATCGTGGGGGCCGTAATCCAGACAGACACGGGTTTCAAACAGGCACAGGCCCACCTCGTCCACTTTTCCGGCCAGAAAGCGGGCGTTTTCGGCCACACCGGCAGGAATCACAAAGGAGGGCGCAGCAAAACGTCCCGCAAATAGGCCCGTAAATCGGGCCGCAGGGTCAGCGGGCCGCAGATGGGGCTGGTTGTCAAAATCATGGTGCATGCGGGCAATCCTTGCGCTGCTGTGGGCTGGGCGTGCCAGAAAATACAAAGGGGGAGATTTTGTGGCAAATCTCCCCCTTTGTAGGTGTTTTGCTTTGGCGTATTACACCAGTTTCGTACTGCTCCAGCCAAGTTTGCTGGCTGCTGCTTCGGTCTTGGGGCCGCCAAGTACGCAGGTGGCACCTGTGCGGGCAGCTTCGGCCAGCACCTCGGCAAACTCGCGGAAGTGTCTGTCGGTGGTGGAGAGTATTTCTTCGCGTATGAGGGCGCGGGCGGCATCGGTGTCGTCCGTAAGCCAGCGCGAAAGGGATTGCGCGCCCTTGGCATCGGGCAGCAGATAGCTGTCCATGTCGCCAATGGCTCCCACAATGGCCTGGGTAAGCTGGGCCTTGTCGGGGCTGAAGCCGCGCAGATATTCGGCCATGCCGTCAAAGGCGGCAAGGGTGTCTTCCACGTTGGGGTCGCGGTACGAGGCGCACACGAGGGTTCCGCCCAGGCGGTCGAGATTGCAGAATGCCCCGTAGGCCCCGCCGCGCACGCGCACGCGTTCCCACAGATAACCCATGCGCAGATAGCGCAGGATCACGCTGGCCGAGCCGTGGTACACGTAGCCCTGATCATAGATGTTGGCGGCCTTGCCCACGTAGTTGATCTGGGCCGGGGCAACAAAGGCCTCCCCCTTGGGCAGATCGAGGGGGGTGCTGCCAAAGCCGGTTTCTGAGCCCGCCCGCACGGGGGCGAGGGCGCGCAGCAGCTGGCGGGCCTCTGCCTCAACCATGGTGAGGCCCTGGGCCTCGGCGGTGCAGTCAAGGATTGCGCCGGGGCGGGCGATGATGCGCGAACGCAGCTCTTCAAGGTCGTCAATAACGGATTGGGCGTCTGCCTCCATGCGGTCGAGCAGGCCCCGTACACTTTCAAGGTAGCTCAGGCCATTGGTGCGTTCGGCCAGCGCGCTTGCGCCGTTAAAACGCGCCCGCAGGCGGGAGCTTACCGCCGCATGGCCCGCAGACTGCAAACCGTGCTCAAGGCGCGCCTTGGCCTCCAGCAGCATCTGCCGCAGCCTTTCGCGCAGTATGTCCGCGTCCTTGATGGGCTCCAGCAGAATTTCGCGGGTCAGGGCAAAGAGATCGGGCAGTTTGTCGTACACAGCCTTGCCCGCCACGCTGAGGTAGCCGATGGTTTTACGGCTGCCGCGCACAAGGCCTATCAGCGAGTCTGCCCCAAGGCCGCCGGTTTTGGCCGCCATAAGCGCACCCAGATCGGTAAAGTCGCGTTGCGCTGTGCCCGTTTCGGTGAGGGAGCGGGCAAAAAGCGGCAGCAGGGGCACAAGCCTGTCGGGCACGTTGGAGAGCGGCAGCAGCAGGGCCGTGTAGGCAATGCCCTGTGTGGGCAGCTCGTGGGTCAAAAATGTTTCTGGCAGTTCTGCCACCGCACGCGGGATAAGGGCGTTTTCGCGCGGCAGGTCTTCCAGGCCGAGGGCCGGAATGGTGGCCAGAGCCTCCGGGCTGTCGGGGGCTTCCTGAGCTTCCATGAGCCGGGCTGTTTCTTCAACCATATGGACGCGTTCTGCGGGGCTGGCCGCAGCCTGCACCGCGTCCACGCGGGCTTTTTCCGCATCTTCGCGCACCTGGCCCAGCTTGGCGTCGGGCAATAGAATAACGGTTGCGCGGTGCTCGTTGTTGAGAAACCAGTCCTTGATGGCCTGTTCGAATACGGGTTCGCCTGCCTCGATACGGGCCTTGAGCGCGTTGAGCGGCGCTTCCCACGCCAGCGCTGCCAGCGGGTCGCCGTCGTACAGCCATGTGGTGAGCGACTGCACCATGGCCGAAAGCCCACGGGGGAACCGGCCGGAATTGTTTTCGCGGTAGGCGAATTCAACGCTGTTAACGGCGGCTTCCACGGCAGAGCGCGGTATGCCTTCCTCGGCCAGCTGGGCCAGCGTGTCAAAAATGAGCAGCTCGGCCTGCTGCACGTCGCGCGGGGCCACGCCCTTGAGGCCGGTGGAGTAGTACATTTGGCGCAGATCGGTTTCGAGCCCGCAGCCCGTGGTGTCTTCGCCAAGGCCAGAGGCGATGAGCGCCTTGCGCAGGGGAGAGCCGGGCAGGCCTTCAAGAATGTGCTCGAGCATTTCCATCAGCAGAGCCTGATGCACATCGCCGCGTTCGCCCAGCAGCCAGTTGACCGTGAACAGGGCGCGTTTTTCGCCCTTGGAGGCCGCGTAGGGCACCTCAATCTGGCGCGGGGTGTCGATGCGGGGTTGCAGCGGCACGGCTGAGTTGACCGGGCGGGCCGTGTAGCCTGCAAGGGCGGCGGCGGTCAGGCGCAGGCGTTCATCTTCCGGGTCGTCGCCCCAGAAGAAGAAACGGGCGTTGCTGGGGTGGTAGTAGCTGCTGTGAAAATCGCAAAACGCCTGATAGGTGAGGTCGGGAATGTTTTCGGGGTTGCCGCCGGAATCAAGGCTGTACAGCGTATCGGGAAACAGGGCCTGCTGGCTCTGTTCCGAGAGCACGGAATCGGGCGAGGAATAGACGCCCTTCATCTCATTGTAGACCACGCCCTTGTACGACCACGGCCCTTCGGCGCTTTCGGCCTCCACGTGCCAGCCCTCCTGCCGAAAGATGTCTTCTGTGATGCGCGGGTGAAACACGGCATCAATATATACATCGATCAGATTGTAAAAATCGCGCAGATTGCAGCTTGCAATGGGGTAGCAGGTCTTGTCCGGATAGGTGAAGGCGTTGAGAAAGGTGTTCAGCGAACCCTTGAGCAGCTCGACAAAGGGTTCCTTGACGGGGTATTTGTCCGACCCGCAAAGCACGGAATGCTCAAGAATATGGGCAACGCCCGTGGAATCTGCGGGCGGTGTGCGAAAGCTCACGCCAAAGCACTTGTTTTCGTCGTTATTGCTGACGGAAAGCAGCTGGGCCCCGGTGACATCGTGCCGCCACAACCGGGCCGTGCCGTCCACTTCGCGCAGGTATTGTTCGGTAAGAAGAGTAAAACCGTGATTGTTCATGATGAATCCTGAAGAGTTGATGTGCTGCGGCCCGTGCGGGGGCAGCGTGAAAAAGAACTATAAGTATTGACGGGCAATTTGAAAAGGGGCGCGTGGCATGTGCCCGTCATCGTGTTGGCTGCGGCGAGCATATTCGGCTGCGGGCAGCAGGCTGCGGATATCCGGCTGCGGACAGATCGGCCCTATTTGCGGAAAATGCCGCATCAGTGCTTGCTATTCGCGGGGGCTTGGTGTATTGACTCCCTTTCCATCAAGCACACCCAAAGGCAGCGGCCCGGGGTGCCCGGTGGGACGGCGCGTGGTGCGTCGTCCATTTTTTGCGTCCAAGGCGGCTTGTCTGTCGGGGAGGCGAACATCGGGTTGCAGGGTCAGGGCATGGGTGGAAGAAGTTAACCCTTTGGAGGAATCCCAATGGCTTATGTCAGCATGAAGCAAATGCTGGAAACCGGCGTGCATTTCGGTCACCAGACCCGCCGCTGGAACCCCAAGATGCGTCCTTACATCTTTGGCGCCCGCAATGGCATCCATATCATCGACCTGCAGCAGACCGTCAAGCTGTTCCGCGTTGCCTACGACAAGGTGGTTGACACCGTTGCCAAGGGCGGCAAGGTTCTGTTCATCGGTACCAAGCGTCAGGCTCAGGAAGCTGTGGCCGCCGAGGCTGGCCGCGCTGGTCAGTACCATGTGACCAACCGTTGGATGGGCGGCACGCTCACCAACTTTGTCACCATTCAGAAGAGCGTTGACCGTCTCAAGAAGCTCGAAGCCATGTTTGGCGACGGCACCATCAATCGCTACCAGAAGAAAGAAATTCTGCTTCTGGAACGCGAAATGAACAAGCTTGAGGAAACCCTGGGCGGTATCAAGAACATGGACCGCATTCCCCAGCTTGCCTTCATCATCGACCCGCACCGTGAAGACATCGCCGTGAAGGAATGCCGCAAGCTCGGTATCCCGATCGTGGCCGTGACCGACACCAACTGCGACCCCGATGTCATTGACTTCATCATTCCCGGCAACGACGACGCCATCCGCGCCATCAAGCTGTTTGTGGCTGCTTTCGCCGAAGCCTGCATGGAAGGCGAAGCCATGAACAAGGACCACAAGGGCGAAGTTGTGAACGCCGAAGAAGCCATGCAGAAGGCCGAAGCCGCCGCGTCCGCGCAGGAAGCTGCCGCCGAATAGCCTGGCCTTTCCATATTCCGTATCCTGGGGGCGGCGCAACCTGTAAGGGCTGCGCTGCCCCCGTCTGGATGAAGGACTGCGCGCCGCGCTTCGCGGAGGCCGCGCAACCGACTAAAAGTTATGAAACTCCGGCTTCGGGCCGGACATCGTGTGGAGTATACTATGGCTATCACTGCACAATTGGTTAAAGAACTGCGCGACATGACCGGCGCGGGCATGATGGACTGCAAGAAAGCTCTGGTGGAAGTGGAAGGCGACCTGGAAAAGGCCGTTGACTGGCTGCGCCAGAAGGGCATGGCCAAGGCTGCCAAAAAGTCTGGCCGCGCCACCAGCGAAGGCCTCGTGACCGTGGCCGCCAGCGCCGACGGCATGCACATTGCCATGGGTTCGCTGCTTTGCGAAACCGACTTTGTGGCCCGTGGCGAACAGTTCCAGGCCATGGCCTCCCGCGTGACCCAGGTTATTCTTGATAAGGCCCCTGCCGACGCCGAAGCTCTTGAAGCCCTCATGGGCGAAGAAGTGACCCAGCTCATCGCCTCTGTGGGCGAAAACATGCAGCTTGGCAAGTTTGCCCGCTTCAGCAAGAATGGCGCCAACGACGTGGTGGGCCAGTACATCCACGCCAACGGCAAGATCGGCGTGCTCGTGTACCTGACCTGCGGCAAGGCCGAAAGCGCCTCCAAGCCCGAAGTGCTCGAACTGGCCAAAAACCTTTCCATGCAGGTTGCCGCCGCCAGCCCCCTGGCCCTCAACGCTGCCAGCCTTGATCAGGCCGCTGTGGAACGTGAACGCGAAGTTTACCGCCAGAAGGCCATTGAAGAAGGCAAGCCTGCCCAGATCGTGGACAAGATTGCCGACGGCGCCGTGAAGAAGTTCCAGAAGGAAGTGTGCCTGATGGAACAGCCCTTCATCCGCGACGACAAAAAAGTTATTGCTGACGTTGTGCGCGAAACGGGCAAGGCCATCGGCGACGAAATCACGGTCACCGGTTTCGAACGCATCCAGCTTGCTGCCGAATAGGCACACCGCTACGCCGGAGTACCGGCTGGCAGTGCTGCGCGCCCATGGGTAAGCGCATTTTTAAGGGGGGGCCTTGTGGCCCCCCTTTGCGTTTGCAAAAGCGGCGATCTGCTGCGCTGCCACGGTATCTTCCCTTTGCCCCGGTTGCGCACAGCGCCCGCACTGGTTACGTTAACCGGGATTCGGTGCTGGTGCCATGCGCCATGTGTGGCAGACCAGCAAGGCCTGAAACTCCGTGCGCGGGCCTGATCTGGTGGCCTGCGGCTTCTTATCTGTTCATGCAAATGCGGCTCGACCGCAGGAGATAATATGTGGGATCTGGCATGGGTAACTGACCCTTCGGCCTGGGCCGGTCTGGGCACGCTGATACTGCTTGAGGTGGTGCTTGGCGTGGATAACCTGGTGTTCATATCCATTCTTGTGGGCAAATTGCCGCAAGAGAGGAAGCGCCAGGCATTCATGACCGGCCTTGGCCTTGCCCTGCTCATGCGTATGGTGCTGCTGGCCTTTATGGCGCGGCTGGTCTTGCTTACCGACCCCCTGTTCACCCTTGGTGGGCACGGCTATTCAGCGCGCGACCTTATCCTTATGGCGGGCGGTGTTTTTCTGCTGCTCAAGGGAACCATGGAGCTGCACGACAGGCTGGAGGGTCACGCTGGCCGCTTCAACACCGAGGGGCCGCGCGTTGGCTACTGGCAGGTGATTTTTCAGATCATCATTCTGGACGCGGTTTTTTCGCTCGATTCCATCATTACCTCGGTGGGTATGGTGGACCACGTGTTCATCATGATGCTGGCCGTGGTTGCGGCCATGATCATCATGGTTCTGGCCGCTGCGCCCCTGCTGGAATTTGTGGAGCGCCACCCCACGGTCATTGTGCTTTGCCTGGGCTTTTTGTTGATGATTGGCCTGAGCCTGCTGGCCGACGGCCTTGGCTACCACATTCCCAAGGGCTACATGTACGCGGCCATCGGCTTTTCCGTGGCGGTAGAGGCCTGCAACCAGTGGGCCCTGCGCAGCCGGCGCAGGCGCTACAGCATGCGTGACATGCGCGAATCAACGGCCCGCGTGATCCTTAATCTGCTGGGCGGCGGCGTGCCCGGTGGCGGCGAGGCGCAGCTTGAGGCCGCAGCGCTGGCGGGCGATGCCAACGGGCAGCTTTTTGCCCCCAGAGAAAGGGATATGGTGGCCCGCGTTATCCGCCTTGGCGGGCGCACGGCGCGGTTTATCATGATTCCGCGCCAGAGGGTGGAATGGCTCGACAGCAATGCCGACCGCGCCACAGCCACCCGTTTTGCCGCCGCCTCTCGTCTTGCCTGGCTGCCCGTGCTGCGGCGCGATACCGACGAAGTGCTGGGTGTGGTACACCCCGGTGATATTCTGCTGCATGAGCAACAGGGCATTGGCAGCAAGGAATGGGATTTGAAAACCTACGTGCGCCCCGCGCCGACCATCTTCGAGCACACGCCCCTGCCGACCATTCTGGAGGATTTTCGCACGCATCCGGCCCCGCTGGCCTTTGTGCGCGACGAATACGGCGGTGTTGTGGGCATTATCACCCCTGCCGAGCTGCTGAGCATGCTTGCCGGGCAGATGGGCGACATGCCCGCCGGGCCAGAGGTGTGCCGCAGGGCCGACGGCAGCTGGGTGTTTCCTGGCCGTCTGGCTGTGGATCTGTTTGCCAGCTGGCTTGGGGTAAGCCTGCCCCCGCGTCTTTTCAGCGCCACTCTGGGCGGGCTGATTATGGAGCGGCTGGGCCGCATACCCGAACAGGGCGCGCGGTTGCGGTATCAGGGCTGGGAGCTGGAAATAACCCGCATGGACCGCCGCCGCATCGACGAGGTGCGGGCCGTAAAACTGCTGTTGCCCCACAGCGATGGCCGCAAGAAAAAAAAGTAGCCGGGCCTCTGCGTAAAACTGGTCTGACATGTTGACAGCTTGCAGGGTGCAGGCGTAGGGTTACCACATGAGCATGAACAAGCAATCTTCTTTCCGCCAGGTAGCGCTGCTATCCATTATGTGCGCCGTAGTAGTACGGTGCCATAATTTGCGCGCGTCTTGAGCAGGGAAGGTCTGAAAGCATAGTTAAACCCCGCTGGCGCGAGTCGGCGGGGTTTTTTTATTCCGCACCGCCGCCGACAAGCCCACCATCAAAAAGGAGTCTTGCGGCGATGTTACGTCTTTCGGGAGCAGAACTCACCATCCGCCTGCTGGAAAACCAGGGTGTAACGCACATTGCGGGTATTCCGGGCGGCTTCAATCTTCCCCTTTACGACGCCCTTGGGCGCAGGGGAACAATCCACCACATACTTGCCCGGCACGAGCAGGGCGCGGGCTTCATCGCCCAGGGCATGGCCAGGGTAACGGGCCGCCCCGGCGTGATCTTTGCCACCTCCGGCCCTGGGGCAACCAACACGCTCACGGCTCTGGCCGACGCGCGCATGGATTCCGTGCCGCTGGTCTGCATCACCGGGCAGGTTCCCCTGAGCATGATCGGCACGGATGCCTTTCAGGAAGTGGACATCTACGGCATGTCCATCCCGGCCACCAAGCACAACTTTATTGTGCGCTCCATAGAAGAACTTTTGCGCATCATCCCAGAGGCCTTTGCCATTGCGGCGGGCGACAGGCCGGGCCCTGTGCTGGTGGATATTCCGCGTGATGTGCAGGTGGCCGTGGCCGAATTGCAGGCCCTGCCCCATGCGGGCGCTCCCGCCCCCATGCCAGAGCCGGATGCCAAGGCACTTGCCCGGGCGGCAGAGCTCATGAACCGCGCAGAACGGCCCCTGCTGCTGCTTGGCGGCGGCACGTCTTCTCCCGAAGCTTCGCAGGCCGTGCTGGCCTTTATGGAAGCCCGCCGCATACCCGCAGTCATGTCCTTGCGCGGGCTTGGGGCCATTCCGCACGGGCACGAGCTTGCCGTGGGCATGCTGGGCATGCACGGGGCGCGGGCCTCAAATCTGCTGGTCGAAGAATGCGATCTGCTCATGGTGGTGGGCGCACGCCTTGGCGACCGCGCAACCGGCAGGCTGGACAGCTTTTGCCCCAAAACCGGCATTGTCCACATTGATATCGACGCCTGCGAGGTGGGCAAACTGCGCATACCGCAAGGTGGGCATTACGGCAGATGCGGCCCAGGCCCTCAACGCCCTGCTGCCACTGTTGCACAATAACAACCACGAGCCCTGGCTTGAGCGCGTGGCCGCCTGCAAGGCGGAACACGGCCTGCGTTTTGACCGCACGGACGAGGTATGCTCACCCTACGGCATCATCAGGCAGGTGGCCGAGATTCTGGACGGCAAGGGCATTGTGACCACAGATGTGGGCCAGCACCAGATGCGCGTTGCACAGGCCTATCCCATGATGCAGCCCCGCCAGTGGCTGACTTCTGGCGGCCTGGGAACGATGGGTTTTGGCCTGCCCGCAGCCATTGGTGCTGCGCTGGCAAAACCTGAAGAAACCGTGGTCTGTTTTTCCGGCGACGGCAGCCTGCTCATGAATATTCAGGAAATGGCCACAGCGGTGGAAAATCAGGCCAACGTCAAGATTATTCTGTGCAACAACGAGGGGCTTGGGCTTGTGCAGCAACAGCAGGATCTCTTCTTTGGGGGCAACCTGTTTGGCTCGACCTTTACGGAAAAAACAGACTTTGTGCGCATTGCCCAGGGTTTTGGCATGCCCGCCTACAGCCTGAACAGCGAACACGACCCCAGGGCCGTGCTGCAAAAAGCCCTGAAAAATCCGGGCCCGTGTCTGCTTGAGGTGCGCATGAGCGCAGATGAAAAGGTATTTCCCATGGTGCCGCCAGGAGCGGCAAACAGCCAGATGATAGAGGGGGTTAACGCATGAACGGTTCCGTGACGAGCGCACTTACGACCTTGCACTTGAGCGTCAACAATCATCCCGGTGTGCTTTCGCACGTCTGCGGCCTCTTTGCTGGCCGCGCCTACAACCTTGAGGGCGTGCTGGTTACGCCAGAGGCCGACGGCGACACCTGCCGCATGTGGCTTGTGGTCAAGGACGATGGCCGCATAGAGCAGATTGTAAAACAGGTACGCAAGCTGCACGATGTGCTTGATGTGCAGGTGGGCCATGCAGAGCCCACGGTTTTCAACCGCCTGGCCGGTTGCCTTGAGTGCTGAGTAAAAACCGGGTGCGTCCACGCGGCGCACCCGGTTTATGCAGCTGTAACCTGGGCCTGTGCGCCTGTGCGGGCTTGCGTTTGATGGACGCGCAACCGGCCAGGGGCACGGGCCTTTTTACTGTTCCAGCAGATTGGTTCCCTGTGATCCATCGTAGGGAACACGCTCAAAAACCTTGCGGCGCGGCGTGAGGCTGATGTGGTAATACTGGTTTTGGGGAATGTAGATAAAGGGCACATCTTCATTGCGCTGGCGTAAAAAGAGCGAAAGCAGCACGCGGTTGATGGCCTGATGCCCCACAATTATCAGGGGGGCGTCGCCCGCCAGAAACAGCGCCCGGCGCAGGCCGCGCTGCACACGTTCGCGCAGCAGGGCGTAGCTTTCGCCATTGGGGTATGCGTAGGTGTACTTGCTGGCATTGCGGCCCTGGGTCACTTCGGGCATGCGTTCGCGTATCTCGCTGTACAGCATGCCCTCGCAGTCGCCAGCCCATATTTCGTCAAACTCCTTAAAGGCCATGGCGTGGGCTTCGGGCCTTTCTGTGAGCAGCGGAGTGGCGGTTTCGTGCGAGCGGATGCGCGTTGAGGTAAAAACCCATTCAATGGGCTTTTCACGCAGGTGGGTTGCCAACGCCTGGGCTTGAGCGCGGCCAGTGGCCGTGAGCGGCGGGTCGCCGCCGATGCGCCCACGCAGGTTGAATTCTGTCTGCCCATGACGGGCCAGATACAGGCACTGAATCCATACGCTCACCACCATTTCGCGGATGGCAGGGTAGTAGGGCGAACTTTCGCAGGGGCGTTCGTCCAGAATGCGGTTGGCAGTGGAATCGACCCGCAGCCAGTATTTTTCGTCCTGCAAGGGTTCGTAGATTGTTTCGTAGTAGCTGATACGCTTCATAAAGCTGGCGAGAGCCGCTTCTTCTGTATACGAGGCGTATTCCGGCAGTGTTGTTTTACGGCGAATGCAGGCGTTGAGCAGCAGCTGGTCTTCGTTGACGCATTCCACAAACAGCACAGGGTGGTCGGTGAGCGTGGTTTCTATAAGGTGTCTGCGTGCGCGGCTCACGTTGGTGGCGTCCAGAATGGCCACCTCGCCATCGCGGGCCAGCCATTCGCGTGCCTGCTCCATGTTGCGCACACAGATCATTTCGCGGGCCTCGCGGCCCAGCCTGTTGTTGGGGTCGTAAAAATTGGGGTCTGTGGATTCTGCGCCAATCAGCGCCCGGCGCATGTCTCCGTTGTTGAACAGCCTGGCGGCGATACCCTCGGTCATCAGCCCGTCGCGAATACGCTTTGCAAGAGTGGATTTTCCCCTTGCGGGCAGCCCCACCATGGCCACATAAAGTTTTTGCATACGACCTCCGTTGCCGCATGGTAGGAGAAAAGCCAAAAAAACAAAAGAACCTGCCCTCATCTGGCAGAACTACTTGCCTAGTAAAAAACCAGGTATTAGTATGAACTTCCCCCACATTAACAACCGGGAACAGCCATGAAAATTGCGAGTATATGCAGGATGTTGGCTTCTCGCTCACACTGGGTCATCCACAGTGTATGGCTGGCTTTACTGGCTGTTGTCATCTGCGCCAATGTGGTTTTTGACTATTTTCAGATTCAGGATGCGGATATGCGCTTGCTGGTTTCTGAAAACAGCATTGCGGCCAGTATTGTAAAATCAGAGCTGGCCAGCGTGACAGCCCTGCTCAATGCGGTGGAAGGCCTGGCCGTAACGCCGGAAGGCGGTGGGCGGGTCGACAGGGCTCACGTGGCAGCGCACCTCGCCGCCCTCGCACGCAGCCATCCCCTTGTGGCCGGAATAGTGCTGACAGACAGTACTGGCCTCATTGCTGGCAGCGGATCAGTGCCGGAAACGCCAGCGGGTGGTGTGTTCACCCGTAGCAGTGCGGCGCACGGCCACGCGCCCATTACTGTTACGCTGGCGCTGACCAGCTATTTTTGGCAGCAGCGCCTTGCTGCCTTTAACTCCGCTGATGCGCAGGCAGCCGTGTACACTGCGGCTGGCAGGGGGCTGATGCCCTTTGCCCGCATGACGGAGGAAGAGGAGCAGGCACTTGTTGCGGCCATACGCGGCATGACGACAGACGCAGCATCGTTAAACATTGGCTTTATCCGCATGGGGGCAGAGCCGCTGCGTCTTGTGTTGCGGCAGGTTGCCGCCCCCTTTGTGGTTGATGGCCCGCTGGTTGTGGCCACTGTCATGACCGACACAGAGGTGCTCACCCGCTGGCGCAGTAATATGTTTGTTCAACTGCTGGCATGGCTTGCTGCGGCAATTGTTTCCACCACGGTGCTGCTGGTGGAGGCACGCTCGCGCCGCCAGTTTGAAATGTCTGCGGTAAGGATGCACGAAAGCGTGCAGGAGCGTGACAAATTTATCAGCGTGCTCATGGAACACGCGCCCATCATGGTTTCGTACTGGGATGCGCAGCGCAGATGCCGCTATGCCAACAAGATGTACAGGGCCTGGTTTGGCAAAAGCGAGGCCCAGATTGTGGGCCTTGATGTGCGCACCTTGCTGGGCGACGAGCAGTATGAAAAATGCGAACCGCTCATTGCAGCCACCATGCGCGGTGAGCCCCAGCATTTTGAACAGCCGCGTATCAAGGCCGACGGCACAACGGGCTATGTGCTTTCGCGTTATATTCCGGACTCTGACGGACTAGGGGTGCGGGGATTTTTTGTCATTGCCTCTGACATCACAGAGCTCAAGCACACACAGTTGCAGCTCGAAAAGCGTATTGAGGACCTGTACTCCATGGCAACCACAGATGCCCTCACCGGTCTGGATAATCGGCGGAATCTGCTGGAAAAAGTGCAGCTCGAAATAGACCGTGCCCGGCGTTACGGGCTGGGGGTGGGATTTTTGATGGTGGATATCGACCATTTCAAGAATATCAACGACACCTACGGGCACGATGCCGGTGACAGGGTTTTGCAGCGTGTGGGCACGCTGCTGCGCGAAACCATGCGCGCCCCCGACCATGTGGGCCGACTGGGCGGCGAAGAATTTGGCATTCTGCTGACCAATGTTACGCCCCTGCGCAGCAAGGAGATAGCCGAGCTTCTGCGTGTCAGAACATCCGGCATTGTTGTCGCTTACGGTGAAGCGCAGATCAGCTTTACGGTGAGTATTGGCGTGGCGGATCTGCGGGTTGACGCCGAAAATCCCCTGCTCGACATGATGAAGCGGGCAGACGTAGCCCTGTATAAGGCCAAGAACAGCGGCAGAAACTGCGTGCGGCTGGCAGATGATCTGCCTGAATCCGTGCTGGTCGGCTGAGGGAGAAGCTGCATGGCAACGGCCAAATTTTTCCGTACCGTGAACCCCCTCAAGTAATGAAAAAACCGTCTTTGTCGGCCAGCAGATGTGGCCAGACAAAGACGGTTTTTCAGATTGTATGCTGCGCGCCTATTAACGCACGATAAGCTTCAAAAAGCGCTTTTTGCCCAGTTTGACCACGTATTCGCCAGCGTTCAGCGGGGTAACGGCGTCTTCACAGCGCTCACCGTCAACCGAAAGCGCACCTTCCTTCATGAGGCGTTTGGCTTCGCCACGGCTTTTGACAAGGCCAGCGGCTTCAAGAAACACCGGGGGGGTGCTGTCTTCGCCACAGGTGCAGCTGTGTTCGGGCATGTCGTCCGGCACGCCGCCACCGGCAAAAACGGCGTTGAATCCCTGGCGGGCCTCGTCGGCGTCTTTTTCGCTGTGGTAACGGCTCACCATTTCGTGGGCCAGGTTTTCCTTGGCAGCCTTGGGGTGCAGCTGGCCGTTTTGCACAGAGGTTTTGAGGGCGGCGATGTCCTCAAGGCTTTTGGCAGAAAGCAGCTCGTAGTAGCGCCACATGAGCTCGTCAGAGATGGCCATGACCTTGCCAAAAATCTGCGCGGGGGCTTCGTCAATGCCGATGTAGTTGCCGTAAGATTTTGACATCTTGCGCACGCCATCGGTTCCCTCAAGCAGGGGCAGGGTAAGGATGCACTGGCTTTCTATGCCGTAGTGGGCCTGAAGGGTGCGCCCCACCAGCAGATTGAACTTCTGGTCTGTGCCGCCCATTTCAACGTCGCTCTTGAGGGCCACAGAGTCATAACCCTGACACAGCGGATACAAAAATTCATGGATCGAAATGGGGCGCTGCTCGCGGAAGCGTTTTTCGAAATCATCGCGCTCCATCATGCGGGCAACCGTGTAGCTAGAGGCCAGCTTGATAAAGCCGGTGGCGTCCATCTTGCCCAGCCAGGCAGAGTTGAAGGCTACCTCGGTCTTTTGCGGATCAAGGATCTTGAAGACCTGCTTTTTGTAGGTTTCTGCGTTGGCGAGTACCTGTTCTTCGGTGAGGGGCGGGCGGGTTTCAGACCGGCCGGAGGGATCGCCTATGCGGCCCGTAAAGTCGCCGATAAGAAATATGACTTGGTGCCCCAGCTCCTGAAAATGACGCATCTTGTGCATCACAACCGTGTGCCCAAGGTGCAGATCGGGAGCGGTGGGGTCAAAGCCCACCTTGATACGCAGCGGTGTGCCGCGTTCAAGCTTTTTGCGCAGTTCTTTTTCGTCAATCAGCTCGGCAATGCCGCGCTTGATGGTGGCCATTTGGCGGTCAATATCCGTCATCACCCATACCCCTGTGCTGGCTTCGGTATAAACGCCCGCGCAAAAAATATGCAGCGGCGCAGACGGAAAGTGATACCCCCAAGGCGGCGACAGTGTCAAACTGTGCCGCAATGATCCCGGCCTGCCCTACATGCTCAGCAGCGAGGCCACCCGGCTGGCGCTCAGCCCACCGTGTACGGAAAGCGCGCTCATGGGGTCTTGCGCGATCATGCCCATGGTGTCGTTGAGCACGCCGTCCACCTCGTCGTCTGCCAGCAGATTGGGGGCGCTGAGGCTCACCACATCGTGCGAAAGAGCCGCAGGGGCGGCATTTTCTTCTTTTTCAATAGTGGGAAAGGCAAAGGAATTGGCTGAGTTGATTCCAGAAATGTTCATGGCGGCATCCTTTATGTTGATGACCCGCTGTGGGTCAAATTTTCCGCATTGCGGCATGGATGCCATAAAGCATGCAAAATCAAGGCCACAAACCTTGGGCTCTGATCTCGGTATAGGGGCGGCGGCTGGTGTAGGCAACAGGCTTTGCTGCACATGGGCTGCGTATCAGGCGGATTTTTCCGAATCCTGCACATGGTCGGGATAGTGCAGCAGGCATTGGCGCAGGCGGGGGGAGCCCCCCTTTACGTTGATCCAGTGCAGGCGGGTGCGGCGGGCGTTCCAGTCCAGTTCTTCCTGAAAGCGCAGCCTTACGGCAATCCCCTCGGTATCCACGGTTTTGCCAAAGCCAGCCCGCTTGGCAAGAAAAACGTATGGCGGAACGGTTGCGGGCAGGATGCTTGGGTGGAGAAAAAAAAGATAGGTGGCATCGCCGCCAAAGGAGGGCACGGCCAGTTCTTCGGGCATGCACACGCACGCGCCGCCTTCGGAAATATCGATGATACGCGTATGTGGTGCGGTTTCCTTGCTGTACGCGCCAAGTATGGTACGCAGGTCGTTGCATGTGGCGGGGCGCTCTGGGGCAAGCAGCACGCTCGACATTCTGTTGTAGTCGTCGCACCAGGGAATTCTTTTGCCGTTGCGCAGCTGCCGCACCGTAACGTGCCGCGAAAACCGCAGGCTCAGGTATACCAGCTCGCCGCCGGGGCCCATCACTGTTTCAAGTATGTTGCCCGTGCCGTACACGCCAACCCGCGCAACCACGCCTTCCGCGATCTGGCGTTTAACGCTGAAGTAATACGTGCCGCTGCCCAAATCGGCCTTGGGGTTCAGGGGCTGCATTGCCATATTACGCACAAAAAGCTGTGCTTCCCTGCCGTTTACTTCGCGCAGCAGGCCATCAAGCTTCACACATGCAGGTTCGTCTTGCCATACGAAACTGCATGTCATGTGTATGTTGGCCCCACTGTCCTGAGCGCTCGCGATCAACTCGTGGCAGCTTGAATTCCAGAGGCAGAACGATGCGTCTGAAGACATACTTTGCCTTGTTTGATAGATTGGATATAGAGTCTATAGCTGCCTCAATTCTATGTCAAAAAAGCGTTAGTGTTTTCTATAATGTAACCGTGCGGTGGCGGTAAAATATGCTGTGATTGCAGTGGGCTATGGAGATCATACTGCTTTGCTTGGTCGCTGGTTATCGGCTTGTAGAATGGATTGTTAAAAAAAAGGGCCGCTTCGACGAAGCGGCCCTTTTTAAGATTCAACCAGGTAACACCGGCATACTTCCTGTCCGCAGGGTTGCTGTATTACGAGCCATCCTGTGGACTGCCTGACGCGGGCGTGGAAGGTATGTGCGTCTCCGGCCTGTTCCTAGCCTTCTTTCTTGACCTTGGATTTGGTCATGGCCAGGCCAATACCTTCAAACAGTTCAAAGATGGCAAAGCCATACCACAGGGTATAAAGCACATAGAAAATAAGCATGCCAGCCATCAGCAGCACATGCTCGGACACCTTGGCAGCGGTAACACTGTAAAAGTTGTTACCCGGTTCAACGGCGCGGCGCAGCACATGGTCCACAACCTGCGATTCGGCAATCAGGCGCTGCTTTTGCAGTTCCTTGATGCTGGGCGAAAGCGTGTACCACCATGCAGCGGCCACCTTAAGCGCATTTTCGCCACCGTACTTCTGCGACACCTTGGCGGCATCGTTGTGGTACAGGGCATCGGCATCGTCGGTGGCAGAGGCAAGAATTTTGCCCAGGTCGCCGGTAAAGGTAACCTTGCCGTCTGTGGCCGACACTTCGGTTGCACCAGCCTGCTGCAAAGCCATGGCGGCAACAGGAGCGAGAGCTGCTTTTTTGAGCTTTACGGTAACCGTCACCACTTTGCCGTCAACGCTCTGCACATTTTTGCGAACGCCGGGGATAAAGTATGAGGATCCCTTGGAAAGCTCGTTGAACACGTTATCGGCGTATTCAAGGCCGGTCAGGTGTTTGCCGTTTTCGTCGCGCATGATGGGCATGAGCAGGGCGGCGAACAGAACCAGAAACGAAATGAGCATCAAGCTGCCCCGGAAAAAGGGGGCTTTGGCGTGAATAAGCATAATCAGGCCTCCCCTCTGAGCTTGCCGAGGTTGAAGAAGAACTTGCTGAACACCCAGATGCCGAAGAAGGCAACAACAACCCAGAATACCACGTTGCCCACATCTTCAATAATGCCCACAACGCTGGGCGACCAGTTCAGCACTTCAAGCTCAACAAGCTTCTTGGGCAGGGTGGCGGCGCGGTTGATAAAGCCAGCAATGATCGAAATGGCGTAAAAACCGCGAATGTGGATGCCCTTGACCACCTTGGTGGTCAGCGCGCCAACCTGAATGCCCAGCAGAGAGCCCAGCAGCATGCCGATGGCCAGCGTGTAGAACACGTAACCGTAAATGGCGTACTGGCCGATGGAGGCAAAACCGGCGGTAAAGATGATCTGTAGAATGTCCGTACCAACGGTGGTCATGGAGGACACGCCGAAGATGTACACAAACATGGGGAAGGTGACGAAGCCGCCGCCCACGCCCATGATGGCGGCCAAAAGGCCCACGATAACGCCGCCCGCAGCAACGATCCAGCCGGAAATGCGGCGGCCGCCAGGCACGAGGTCTTCGTCAAAAGAAATCATGGGCGGCACGGCAAGAGCCTGAAGCTTCATGGCCACGCCGGTCATGCCAGCGCTGCCGCCGTGTGCGTCCTGGCTGGCAGCGGCACCGCCGCGCGAGCTCTTCAAAAAGTCAAACAGCGCGTAAAAGCCCAAAAAGCCCAGCAGCACGGCATAGATGGTGCTGATGAACAGTTCGGAAAGCAGGGGGTCGGCATTGTACAGGCCCTTGTTGATGGCGCCGCCAATTACCGTGCCCACGCCGGAACCAACCAAAAAGGCAATGGCCAGCTTGGTGGAGACGTTGCCCAGCTTTTTGTGCACCGTGGTGCCCATGATGGCCTTGGCGAAAATGTGGAACAGGTCAGTGCCCACCGCCAGAATGCCTTTAACACCTGCGGCCATAAGGGCCGGCGTGATGATAAAACCGCCGCCAGCACCGATACACCCGGTGATCAGACCGGCTGCAAGGCCCACTGCAATGGATGCAAGAAAGATTGTGTTGGTGTAGAATGCCGGAGCATAAGCGGTTTTGCCGCCCAGCATTTCATGATACTCATACGCTTCTGCCAGGCAGCCTGCCAGAATCGGCACTGCAAGCGCCAGTAGAATGAGCATCTTCTTCCTGTTTTTGAGAATGGAAGTGGATACTTCCAAATCCCATTTGGCGTAAGCCTGGGAGCTGCTCAGCAGAAATTCATACACCTGTCTGCCAAAACTCATACTCTCCTCCAATACGATTGTTCCGGCCAATGGCCGAGGTCGTGGCCCCAAAACAAACAAACCGTCTAAGGCAATGCCGTGTGTCGCGTCTTACACACAGCTGGGTTCTGTCAGTAGATATGCTTGAAATTTTTGTACTTTTTTAAATTTCTCCAGCTCATAAAATGCTGTACCAAGTCATCCTGACATAATCGTGGGGATTTGTAAAAGAAATTTATCACGAGCGAGGGGGCTCAAAATAAATTTTTCTTAAAATACTGCCGTCATTAGCCAGTTTTTTGCTATGCAAGAATACTCAATGACCCCCGCAGGATATGAAAAAGCGCTCCCGCGCAAGACTGTGGGGGGCGCTTTTTTGCTGAGTTTGTGAAATATTGGGCAGATTATTTTTTTTCCAAACCTGCGCTCTGCCCGAATATCACCAGCTCCATCCAGTCGAGGCCAAAATTGAGGGCCGCTTCATCACCCTTCTGGCTGTCTTCAAGAATGGCGGCCTTGCGTTCTTCCGTAATATTCACGTGCGAGAATATTCGCATGTTTGTGATGAGCTCACGGAATTTGTCAAGCTGGAACAGGCAAAGCACTAGCATGGTTACCAGCTTGGGTTCAAGTGGTTTTCCCGTTGCCCGCACCATGGCCATTAGGCGCATGTAGCGGTCGTTGGAGGTATTGAATGGCAGCAGCTCTTCATTTTCAAGCCACTGGCGCGGCGTGCGCACAGTGCCTTTTTCAAAGCCGAGGCAGTGCGGTTCGCGCACCACAAAAAACCGTTCGGATACACCGTCAGCCGCCATTTTTGTGCCGCGCCCCAGGGGGTAGTAGCGGCAGGCGCCGGGGCGGTCTTCGTACACCGAGCAGCCAGCGGGGGTCACAAAGGGGCAGGGTTCGTCCGGCCCATCGAGCATGCGCAGCATGGGCAGGGGAAAACCCGTATCAGGAAAGGAGCGCAGGGTGGTAAATGTGGCAAGAAATTCCTCGCTGCCCAGCCCCAGGTTGTGGCGCAGGCGCAGCACATCATAGGGAGTAAGGGGCAGGGTGAGCTCGGCGCAGCACCGGTTGAAACAGGGCACATCGGGGTTGCAGTCAAAGCAGAATGTTTCGCCGGGCTTCAGTTCTGGCAGGCTTTCAAGCAGTTCACGGCTGGCGTCAGATGACATGGGAACTCCTGTTTTCATGCCCGTGGCGCGGCGGCGCGGGGCGGGGGGAAGCGGTAATGCCCGCCGCGCGGGCAAAAGACGGCCCGCTTGCGCAGGCCGTCTTGCCGTATGTGATGTGTGCTTTGCGGCAGCAGGCCGCGCGGGTCAGCCCGGTTTGGGCTGCGCGGCTGTGCAAATTGCCTAGATAACCTTGTTCAGGGCGTATTCAATAATGCCCTCGGCACCAGCCACGCGCAGGCGGGGGATGAGGTCGCGCACCACGTTGATCTGCACCACAGATTCCACAGAAAGCCAGCGGCCATCGCGCAGGGGCGAAACCGTGGGCGAATTGAGCGAGGGCAGCATTTCAAGAATGGCGGGCAGATTGTCTGCCGGGGCGTTCATTTTGAGAGCCACGAGGTTTTCGGCCTTCAGCGCGCCTTGCAGGAGCAGGTCGAGCTGCTCGATTTTGGCGCGCTTGGCGGGGTCTTCCCACGCCTTTTTGTTGGCGATCAGCACGGGGTACGAAACCATGACCTCATCAATGATGCGCAGGCCGTGGGCGCGTATGGTCGTGCCCGTTTCGGTCACTTCCACAATGCCGTCGGCCAGGCCTTCGACCACCTTGGCCTCGGTTGCCCCCCACGAATAAAAAACGTCCACGTCCACGCCCTTTTTGTCAAAGTAGCGCTGCGTCAGGCCCTGAAGCTCTGTGGCAATGCGCTTGCCAGCAAGGTCGGCGGCTGTCTGGTAGGGCGAATCGCCCGCCACGGCAAGCACCCAGCGGCAGGGGCGGTTGGATGTTTTGGAGTACACAAGATCAGAAATCTGCACCACTTTGTCTTCGTGGTTGCGTTCGGTCAGCCAGTCGAGCCCGGTAATGCCCACGTCCAGCACGCCCGCTTCGATATATTCGCCAATTTCCTGCACGCGGCAGAGCGATGCGGAAATCTGGGGGTCGTTGATGTCGGGAAAATAGTTGCGCGTATGCTTGCGGATTTTCCAGCCCGCGCGCTCAAAAAGGTTGATGGTGGCGTCTTCAAGCGAGCCCTTGGGCACGCCAAGCTTGATAATGGGCATGGTATCCGCGCTCATGAGAATTTCCTTCTATCGACCGTAAACTTTTTTGGGGTCAAAAACCTGCGGGGAGCATTCCCGCACCGAGCCTTGCTTCAGTTCCCTGTAAAAGCAGGAGCGTTTGCCCGTATGACAGGCCGCGCCGCCAATCTGCTCAATGAGCAGCAGTAGGGTATCATTGTCACAATCAAGCCGCACAGAGCGTACTTTTTGTACATTGCCCGATGTGCCGCCCTTGTGCCACAGCTCTTTGCGGCTGCGGCTCCAGTAATGGGCCTCGCCTGTCTCAAGGGTTTTGCGCCAGGCTTCTTCATTCATATAGGCCAGCATAAGCACTTCGCCGCTGTCGCAATCCTGTGCGATGGCGGGCAAAAGCCCCTTGCTGAAGTCGGGCTGAAAGCCGGGGGCGCCTTCCTGGGCCTCGCCGCCAGTATGGGAAGAGGGCATGGAGCCTCCTTTGTTGTGTCGGTGGCGCGGCATGCTGCGCGTTACACCAGGGCAAAAAAATACGGGTTGGTCTGGCGCGGATTGTTCCGCGCAAACAGTTAAATCTACCTGTAAGCGCCGCAGGACGCAAGCATGGCGTTAAACAGGCACGCAGGGTGTGCTTTGCATGCCAAACTTGCGAATCAGCGGCGGGTGTGGCATGCTGGCACGTTAGCAAAACACTTAGTTATGGCGGGTGAACCGCCGGGAAAATACATGGCAGAACACGATTTTTCTGTGAATGAACATGCGGATGCTGTAACCGATGCCGCGCTGCAAGGCATAGCCGTCAGCGAACCCGAAGATTCCCTGCCCAGGGTCACTCTTGAAGAACTGCCCCAGGCCGTGGGGGATGCCTGCCGCCGGGCTGGCTGGCAAAGCCTTATGCCCGTGCAGTCGCTGGCCTTGCCCTATCTGCTTGCCGGGCGCGACATTATGGTGCAATCACGCACCGGCAGCGGCAAAACCGGCTGCTACCTTTTGCCCATGCTTCCCCATATTTCAGCCGAGCTCAAGGCCCCGCAGGCCCTGGTGCTTGCCCCCACGCGCGAGCTCGCCGTTCAGGTTGAGCGCGAGGCAGCGATAATTTTTGCAGAAACCGGCATCCGCACTGTCGCCGTGTACGGCGGCGTGGGCTACAAAAAACAGATGGATGCCCTGCGCGACGGTGCGCAGGTTATTGTGGGTACGCCTGGCCGTGTGCTCGACCACCTGCTGCGCCGCACCATGGAGCTGCGCGATCTTCGCGTGCTGGTTTTTGACGAGGCCGACCGCATGCTCTCTATCGGTTTTTATCCCGATATGAAGGAAATTCAGCGTTATCTGCCGCAAAAGAGCATCCACACCTGTTTGTTTTCTGCCACGTATCCGCCGCATGTGCTCAGGCTGGCGCGCGAATTTATGGCAGAACCGGCCATGCTTTCGCTTTCGCAAAAAGAAGTGCATGTGGCAGAAGTGCAGCACCTCTTTTGCGAGGTGAAGCCCATGGACAAAGACCGTGCCCTTGTGCGTCTGCTGGAAACTGAAAATCCCGCTTCGGCCATAATTTTTTGCAATACAAAGTCGAACGTACACTATGTTACGGGCGTGTTGCAGGGGTTTGGCTACAGCGCAGACGAGCTTTCGGCGGATCTTTCGCAGTCGCGGCGCGAGGCCGTGCTTGAAAAAATACGCCAGGGCAAGCTACAGTACCTTGTGGCCACCGATGTGGCGGCGCGCGGTATTGATATTCCGCAGCTCTCGCACGTATTTCTTTACGAGCCGCCAGAAGACCACGAAAGCTACATCCACCGTGCCGGACGCACGGGCCGCGCTGGCGCTGCCGGTACGGTCATTTCGCTGGTGGATGTCATGCAGCGCATGGAGCTTGACCGCATAGCCAAGCACTACAAGATTGGCATCATGTGCCTGCCCCTGCCCACTGATGAAGATGTGGCGAAAGTGGCGGGAACCCGGCTTACGGCCATTCTTGAAGGGCGGTTTCGCAAGCTTACGGGGCTTGAGCGTATGCGGGTTGGGCGTTACGCTCAGCTGGCGCGGGATCTTGTGTCGCAAAACGATGAGGAAGACAATCTGCTTCTGGCCATGCTGCTGGACGCCTGCCACCAGGAAAGCCTGCGCGAAACGCGCTTTCCCGATGGGCAGCCCCGTGCGCTTGCTGGCCAGCACGATCAGGCCCGGCAGGGGCGTTCGCGCTCCGGGCGCGGCAAGCCATCGGGCGGGCGCGGTCATGATGCCGCCGCTGGTCAGGCTTCCGCGCAGGGCGAGGCCCGCGCGCGTAACGGCGCAGGCGGGCAGGGCGAAGCCGCAGACAATGCCGCTTCGGGCGAGGGCCAGCCTTCGCGGTCGGGCAAGCGCCGCCGCCGGTCATCGCGCAGCCGGGGCGCACAGGCAACAGAGGGTGCTGCAGGGCAATCTGCCGGTGGGCAGGGTCAGGGTTCGTCCCACGAGGGCGAAAACTAGGCATTTGGGTTTTACGAGTAACCATACAGTGTGACAGCCATGCAGAACAGTGAAGACAGCACCGCACAGGAGGCATTGCACGACAATGCCCCGCACGAAGCCGCACGGGCGGCTTTGGAGAATTTCAAGGCACTGCTGGCAGATGCCGATTTTACACTTGAGCTAGAACTGCTGGGTGTCAGACGCTTGCAGTTTATGCGCCGCCGTCAGATGCAGGCCGAGCTGACAGGGCTTTACATAGCCCTGTGGCGGCTTGCGCTGGCCCGGTCTTTTCCCGTGGATGCCACGTGCATGTTTGAGCTTTTTTTGCAGGAATACGCGCAGGCCCACAGGGACAAGCGCAGCGCCCATCTGCTGAACCGTGCCAGGGAATACTGGGCCATGATCGAGCCTCGCGGCGATACCGACTTTAGTGAAATTGCCCGGCATCTGAGCTCTTTTTCCACCCAGGACCCCAATCAGGCCAAAAGCATCAACCTCAAGCTGGTGCTGCATATCCGCAGGATTTACAAACTCGTTTTCGACCGGCTTATCTAGGGCCGGGCGTGCGTTATCTGTTCGGGAACCTACATATCCAATGAAAATAGTCCACGCAGTAGACGCGCTGGGATCCCTTGCCGGGTCAGCCGTCACCATTGGCAATTTTGACGGCGTTCACCTTGGTCATCAGGCGCTTATCCGGCGCACGCTGGAGGTGGCCGCGCAGGAAGGGCTGACCCCGGTGGTCATGACCTTCTGGCCGCATCCGCGCCAGGTGCTTTTCCCAGAGCGCGGGCACATGCCCCTGACCACCCGCGAAGACAGGCTGGCCCTGCTTGAATCGCTGGGCGTTGCCTGCGTGCTAGAGCTGCCCTTTACACGCGAGCTGGCCGCCCTTGAGGCCGGAACCTTTGTGCAGACCATTCTTGCGCCCATGCATCTGCGCCGTCTGGTTGTGGGCTACGATTTTACGCTGGGCCGTAACCGTGGCGGGCAGGTTTCTGTATTGCGCGAGCTGGGCGCGCTCACTGGCTTTACCGTAGAGCAGCTTGAACCTGTGCTTGTGAGCGGCACGGTTGTCAGCTCCACCTCGTTGCGCGGGCTCATCGGCCAGGGTGATGTGGCGCGGGCCGCCACACTGCTGGGCCGATTCCACGGATTCACCGGCGAGGTGGTACACGGCGACGGGCGCGGGGCTGGCCTGGGTTTTCCCACTGCCAACCAGCGCAAGCCAGAGGTGGTGCTGCCCGTTGAGGGCGTGTACGCCACCCGCGCCTCGTTTGATGGCCATACCTGGCCTGCGGTTACCTGTGTGGGGCGCAAACCCACCTTTGGTGACAACGAGCTTGGCGTTGAAACCTTTTTGCTTGAAGACGGAAAAAATCTCTACGGGCAGATGATGCGCCTGGAATTTGTGGCCCGTGTGCGCGGCGAAGAGCGCTTTGCCTCGGTGGATGCCCTCAAGCAACGCATTGCCCAGGACGTAAAAGACGCGCGTGCTCTGCTGGCCCAGGCAGCTTTTTAGTCCGGCCTGTAGCGGCAGGAAACACCATGATCTGTGCCGATATCCATAACCACACCCTTGCCTCGCACGGCCTTGCCACTGTGGGTGAAATGTTTGCCGCCGCGCAGGCGCGCAAGCTGGCGTGGTACGGATTTTCAGAGCATTCGCCCCTGCCTCCCGGCTACTCCTGCCCTTTGTACAAGGGCGACCTTGCCGTTACCTTTCCTGCCTATGCTGCCGAGGTCATGGCACTCAGGGAGCAGACCGCCGGGCACGCCGGGGGCGGGCAATCGGGTGCTCCACGGGTGCTTCTGGGCATGGAGCTGGACTGGCTGCCCGTGAACATGCCCTGGATGCGCGATGCCGTGAGCAGATATCCCTTTGACTACATTATCGGCGGCCTGCACTTTGTGGGCGATGTGCCGGTGGGTTCGCCGCGCAGTTGGGGGCCAGAAGTTGAGCGCCCGCAGCGGTTTGCCCGCTATGATGCCTATTATGAAGCCATGCGGGAGCTGGCCGCCAGCGGCATGGTTGATGTGGTGGCCCATCCGGATTTTATCAAGGTGTGTTGCTACGAGGATTTTCAGGCCTGGCTGGCCCTGCCGGGCAGTACAGACCGTGTGGCAGCGGCGCTCGAAGCCATGCGCGCCACCGATACGGCCATGGAAGTTTCTTCTGCCGGGTTGCGCAAGCCTTTTCACGAGCCGTATCCCGGCCCGGCCATCATGCGGCTGGCCGCAGGCCTTGGGCTGACCATCAGTTTTGGTTCCGACGCGCACAATATTCAGGATACCGGCTCGCATTTTGACACACTGGCAGAGTACGCCGCCTCCTACGGATTTGCGCGCAGCCGTATCTTTATTGGCCGCCAGCCTCTGGAGCTCGATTTTTAGCCGGGGCATGCCCCGCGCCGCAGCAGAATGCGCAAAAAAAGCCCCCGTTCGTGCCAAGATGGTACAAACGGGGGCTTTGTGCGTGTTGTTCAGGGGGTTACTTGAGCAGCCCAACAGTCTGGATGATAAAGATTTTCCAGCCATCGGGCAGGGGAAGTTTGCCGTCGAGCGCGTGCAGGCCGGAAACATGCACAAAGTTGCCCAGCCCGGATGATGCGCAGTAGAGCCCGGCATTCTGGTACAGCGAACCCACATGGGCTCCGCCCCATTCGTTGGCCTGCGGAATGGCGTAGAGCAGGGTGAGCGAGCCGCCGCCCATCTGGGCCCGCCAGTCGCCTTCCAGCACCCGGATCAGGGCATTGCCCGTATCGTACAGCCACACGCCGTTTTCAAGGGCCACATAGAGGCGCACGTCCTGCCTGTTCATGGCTGTGGGGGCTGTTCTGCGGCCATCCGGGCGGTTCACGCCCCAGGTGGCCCACAAAAGATCACTGAGCTGCTGTGGCGAAAGGGCCGCGCC
Organism: Desulfovibrio sp.; assembly: GCF_041907885.1. Classification (GTDB taxonomy): domain Bacteria; phylum Desulfobacterota; class Desulfovibrionia; order Desulfovibrionales; family Desulfovibrionaceae; genus Desulfovibrio. Next base: position 106,503 of record NZ_JAYRGM010000002.1, read on the forward strand.
GCTGTAGTTCATCTTGCTGGAGTGTCGCTCGTTCAGGGCTTGCATCAGCGGCATGCCGCCGCTTTTTGCGGGGGTGGGCAGTTCCATGCGCACGGCTTTATCCGCAGCGTGGGTTACAGAGGGGCTGGCTGGCACAAGTGCCAGCGCTGCCAGTGATAACAACATGGAAAGCGAATGACGGATTGTACGGATCATGGGGTTCTCCGCTGGTGTTTATCATCAGGAAACAATGGCTGCGGGACGACGTCTATCACGGTGAGGGGGCGTGCGCAGCAGCATTGTGGAAAGAATCAAATTTCGCTCTGCGGGGTGCGTTCCAGCATGGAATCGAGGGCCGCCAGGGCAAAATCGCCGGTCATGCCCATGCGGGGGGCCAGCTGGGGCAGATTTTCCACGGCGTCGCAGGGCCGCACGTACAGGGGATCGATGTCGGCATCGAAATAGTCGCCGTGGCGGGCCAGCAGGCACAGCGAAGCCGAGTCGGGGCAGACCAGCCGTGGCAGAGCCAGAATGTCTGTCTGCTCCGGGGCCACAACCATGCGCATACCCGCCAGATCAGCAAAAACCTCGGCATTGCGGGCAAGGCCGCTGCCGCAAACGTGGGCGTAACGGTGGGGGGCCGTACCTTCCGGCAGGGGGTTGTGCCGGGCCGCTTCCAAACGGCGCAGGGCCTCCTGCGGAGAGCACAGGTCAACCGGCTCGGCTGGTTGGGCCGGAATTTGCGGCCCGTAGGACATAAATGGCTGGCAATGCACTAGGTTGCGTCGGGCATGGGTAAGCACCCACACCGGCGTGCCGTAAAAAAGGTTGCGCTGGAGCACCGCGCTGGTAGCCAGGGCCTGCATGTAGTCCAGCCCCGCAAGGCGGGCCTGACCCACGCGGCGCAGGGCGGCGGCGGTGGTGAGCACCAGCCGTATGCCGGTAAACGAGCCTGGCCCGCGCACGCAGGCAATGCGCCTAAACGCGGTAGGCGCAATGCCAAGTGTGCTGCAAATCTCGGCCAGGGCCGGAGCCAGAATTTCCGTTGCCCGGTCGGCCTTGTGCCATTCCTGCACGCAGAGCAGCCGTTCGTCTTCGGTCACAACGATCTGCAAAGCGCCCTCGGCGGCGTTAAGAACCAGCTCTAGCCCCGTGCCAGCCTGCATTATGAGCCGCTCCCGAACCAGCCGGAATTTTTGATGATACGCCACAGGTCATTGTAGGTTGCCAGCAGCATGAGGGCCACCAGCAGGGCAATGCCCACACGCATGGCATATTCCTGAAAACGCGGGTTGGGCGGACGGCGGAAGACGATTTCCCACAGGCAAAACACAATCTGCCCGCCGTCGAGCACGGGTATGGGCAAAAGGTTAAGAATGCCAAGGTTGATGCTGATAAGCGCCGCCAGAGCCAGCAGACCGGCAAGACCCTCGTGGGCCTGCTTGCCCACCATCTGCATGATCATGATGGGCCCGCCCACCTGATCCAGCGGAACCACGCGTTCGGCAAGTTTTACAAAGCTTTGCCAGGTCAGCGAAACCATGTCTGCCGTCTGCCCCGCACCGGCAACGGCTGCGCCAGCGAAGCTGTGGCGCTCAAGGCGCACCGCGCCTGAATTGCGAATGCCGATGAGCCATGCGCTTTCTTCTTCGCCAAAAATGGTTTTGCGGGTTGAACGTTCGGGCGTGAGTTCCACGCTGATGGTCATGCCCTGTTCTGCCTGAGCGGCTTCGTCTGCCTGCGTTTCCTTATCTGCCTGCGGGGCCATGTCCGGGCGCGAAAGGGTGACATCAAGCGTTTTGCCGTTGCTCTGGGCAATGGTGTCGGCCATGGCCTGCCAGTTGGCAACCGCCACACCGTTGATGCTCACAATGGTATCGCCGGGCTGGATGCCCGCCTTGTCTGCCGGGCCGTTCTGCACCACGCCGCCCACCTGGGGCAGCAGTATGGGCGTGCCCCAGCCGAGGGCCAGTGCCCAGCACAGCAGCCAGGCCAGAATAATGTTTGCCACCGGGCCGGCAGCCACCACAAGCAGGCGCTGCCAGGCTGGGCGCAGGGCAAAACTCTCTTTTTCGGTAAAGCCATCCGGGATGTCCTTGGGATCGCTTTCGCCCACCAGGGCCACATAGCCGCCCAGCGGAACCAGCGAGAGGGCGTATTCTGTTTTGCCCTTGCGGTATTTGAGAATCTTGGGGCCAAAGCCCAGTGAAAAGGTGGAAACACCCATGCCCAGCCAGCGGGCTACGGAAAAATGCCCCAGTTCGTGGAAAAAAATCAGGCCGCCCAGAACGACCACTACGGCAATTACTGTTGTCAGCACAGGGAACCTCCGTCGCGGGCCAGTGTGTAGACCAGCTCGCGGCTCTGGCGGTCAAGGCATTGCATGCGATCCGCCAATGTATGCGCCTCCCGTTGCAGGGCGGCGTCCGTATCATCGGACAGGGCCGCGCCTTCGAGGGGCGTGCAAAAGGGCTGATTGCCGGGATTGGAAGCGCCGTGCGCCTCCAGTGCGGCTTCAATCAGCCGGGGAATGTCCATGAAGGCGCAGCGCCCTGTAAGAAACAGGTCCACCGCAGCCTCGTTGGCGGCGTTGAGTACAACACAACGGCCACCACGATTTTCAAGCACCTGCTTGGCAAGCCCAAGACAGGGAAAGGCCGATTCGTCTGGTTCGTGGAAGGTGAGGGGTTTGGCCGTAAGGTCGAGCGCGGGCACATTGACCGGCACGCAACGGGGCCAGAGCAGGCAGGCGGCAATGGCCATGCGCATGTCGGGCGTGCCCAGTTGCGCAAGCTGGCTGCCATCGTGGAACTCCACCAGCGAATGCACCACCGACTGCGGATGCACCAGTACCTTGATGCGCTCCACGGGCAGCCCGTAGAGGTGGAAAGCCTCAATGACCTCAAGCCCCTTGTTCATGAGCGTGGCCGAGTCGATGGTGATCTTGGCACCCATGCTCCAGTTGGGGTGATTGAGGGCCTGCTCGATGGTCACCCCGCTCAGGGCTTCGCGGCTCCAGCCACGGAAGGGCCCGCCCGAAGCCGTGAGAATGAGCCGCTCCACTTCCTGCCCGCGCCCCGCAAGGCACTGAAAAATGGCATTGTGCTCGGAATCAACGGGCAGCACCACGGCCCCCGTGCGGGCGCACACGCGGCGCACAAGGTCGCCCGCCAGCACCAGTGATTCCTTGTTGGCAAGGCAGATAACCTTGCCAGCCAGTGCCGCCGCAAGGGTTCCAGCCAGGCCCGCCGCGCCCACCTGGGCAGAGAGCACTGTGGATGCTTCCGGCAGTGATGCCAGCTCCGCATAGCCGTTGCTTCCCACAAGGATGCGCGGCCTGTAGTCTGCGGGCAGCAGGGGGCGCAGTTTTGCGGCAAATTCGTCGTCCAGCACGGCCAGATGCGGGGGCCGCCATTCAAGGGCCTGCTCGGCAAGGCGCTGCACATTGCGCGCGCAGGCAAGGCCCATGATGCGAAATGCCTGCGGGTGCGCCGCAGCCACGGCCAGGGTACTGCGGCCTATGGAGCCGGTGGAACCCAGCAGCACCACGCTGCGTGGCCAGGTTTGCTGCCAGCTTTCGCTGGGTGCGCCAGAAATGTAATTGATGGAAGGGCCGCCCAGACCGGGCCAAAGTTGCGCCATGGTGCGATTATCCTTTTATGGGCGCGCGTAGATGTTCGCGGCGCGTGTGCGCATAAGATAGGTACTGCGGCTAAAAATTCAAGCGCCCCGGCGGGGCTTTGGCTGATGCAGTTTGCGCGCGGTTGCGTGCGTCAGTTGGGCAGAGGGGCGGCGCACCGGGAAACGTTGGGGTTTCCGGCTGCGCCGCCCGCTGTCAAAAACTGCGGCCAGGGGCCAGATGGCCTAAAAGAAAAAGAACCACTGGTCCACAACGGCCACCATGGGCATGGCAAACAGCAGGCTGTCTGCCCTGTCGAGGATGCCACCGTGGCCGGGCAGAATGTTGCCGGAATCCTTGATGTTGACCGAGCGCTTGAGGGCAGATTCAAAAAGGTCGCCCAGCTGCGCAAAGGCGTTGATGGCTATGCCCAGCAGCGCAAACGAAAACCAGCCGGTCTTGCCGTAGATGGAGCCGTAGATGGCGCAAAAAATCACGCAACCCACAAGGCTGCCCACAGCACCCTCGGAGCTCTTTTTGGGGCTGACGCGGGGCCACAGCTTGTGGTGGCCAAAGCGCGTGCCCACAAAATAGGCCGAGGTGTCTGAAATGGCCACGGCAGCGATGACAAAGATGAGCTTGGTGGTGGAAAGATAGGTGGCAGGGAGCAGCAGCAGGGGCACGTAGGCCAGCCCTGCCATAAAGATGCCGCTGGAGGCAAAGGCATTGTCCTCTTCCAGCACGTCCCACCTGAACAGAAAACTCATGGACGCCAGCACAAAGCCCGCACCAAGAAAGACCAGGGCATCCTGGGGCCGATGCATCCAGGTGAGGCAGATCATGCCCCAGCCAAGCACGATGGCGCAAATGCGGCTGGGTACGCGGCTGGAACCCCAGAACAGCGAGTAAAATTCCCACAGGCCAAGGGCGCAGACCAGCAGAATGACAAACAGAAGGGGCAGGCCCCTGAGCCAGAGCGCCAGCAACAATACCGCAGCAAGGGCAAGCCCGGTGAAAATGCGGCGGATGTCGATGGACTGCGTTGAGGGATCAATGGGCATCAATTTGCTCCTGTGTTTTGCCGAAGCGGCGCGAACGGGCGGCATAGGCATCCAGGGCCATGCGCAGTTGCGCGGCGTCGAAGTCTGGCCAGGGCACGGGCGTGAAATACAGCTCGCTGTAGGCGCACTGGTAGAGCAGGTAGTTGCTCAGTCGCTGCTCGCCGCTGGTGCGGATAAGCAGATCGGGATCTGGCTGCCCTGCGGTGTACAGATGGTCGGCCAGTGTTTGCTCGGTTACGTCTTCGGGCCGCAGGCCCTGGCGCAGCATGTTTTGCACTGCGCGAACAATTTCGCCCCTGCCGCCGTAATTGAGCGCAAGATTGAGCACCATGTCAGTGCCGTTCTCGGTGCGCCTGATCGCGTGGCGCAGGGCCGTGCGTTGGGCAAGGGGCATGGAATCAAGGTCGCCCAGCACCCGCATGGAGATTCCCTGATCCACCATGCGCGGAACCTCGCGGCTTAAAAATTCCATCAACAGGCTGAACAGGGCGCTGATCTCGGTCTTGGGGCGGTTCCAGTTTTCGCTGGAAAAGGTGTAGAGCGTGAGGTGGCGTATGCCCAGTGACCGGCATTCGGTTACGATGGAGCGCACTGTTTCCGCGCCTGCGCGGTGGCCAGCCTCGCGGGGCAGGCCGCGTGCCTGGGCCCATCTGCCGTTGCCGTCCATGATGATGGCGAGGTGGGTGGGCAATTTGTCTGGATGGTCCGTCATGCAAAAGCCTGTGGTGATAAGTCCTGCGGGCCAGCGGCCCTGCTGTGCATGGCGTGGCCTGTTGCAGCAAGGCCGCGCCCCGCAGTTGCCTGCGGGGCGCGCGCATCCCCGGCGGATAACCCGCCACGGGCTAGATTTCCATAATTTCCTTTTCTTTGGCCACGCACTTTTTGTCGGCTTCGGCCACAAACTTGTCCGTCAGCTTTTGCACGTCTTCAGAAGCTTTCTTCTGTTCGTCCTCGCTGATGGCCTTGTCTTTTTCGAGCTTTTTAAGGCTGTCGTTGGCGTCACGGCGCACGTTGCGCACAGCCACCTTGGCATCTTCGGTGTATTTGCGGGCCACCTTGACCAGATCCTTGCGGCGGTCTTCGGTAAGCGGCGGAATCATGATGCGGATAACCTTGCCGTCGTTGACAGGCGTAAGGCCCAGGTCAGACTTGAGAATGGCCTTTTCAATTATCGAAATGCCACCCTTGTCCCAGGGCTGGATGCTGACCGTGCGGCTGTCGGGCACGGACACGGAAGCCATCTGGCTGATGGGCGTGGGCGTGCCGTAATAGTCGGCCTTGATGCCGTCCACCAGGGCGGTGGAGGCCCGGCCCGTGCGCAGTTTGGAAAAGTCGCGTTCCTGTGCGGCAACGGCTTTTTCCATGCGTTCTTCGGCGTCCAGAAGGATGCTGTCTATATCCATCAGTATTCTCCTTGAGGGCTCTAGTTCTGAACGATGGTTCCCACGGCCTCGCCGCTAACGGCGCGGCAGATGTCGCCGCCAAACATGCGGCACACGATGATGGGCACGTTGTTGTCGCGCACAAGGGCAAAGGCCGTGGCGTCCATAACGCCCAGATGACGGGCCAGTGTTTCATCATAGGTGACGCTGTCGTACTTGACGGCATCGGGGTATTTGGCGGGGTCTTTATCGTAGATGCCGTCCACCTTGGTGGCCTTGATGATGGCATCGCACTTCAGTTCCATGCCGCGCAGGGCCGCCGTGGTGTCAGTGGTAAAGTAGGGGTTGCCCGTACCGGCGGCGCAAATGACCACACGGCCTTTTTCCATATGGCGCAGGGCGCGGCGGCGGATAAAGGGCTCGCACACTTCCTGCATGGTAATGGCCGAAAGCACCCGCGTGGGGTAGCCCAGCTTTTCCAGCATGTCCTGCACTGCAAGGGCGTTGAGCACGGTGGCCAGCATGCCCATGTAGTCGGCAGACGAGCGCTCCATGCCCTTGGCCGAGCCGGAAAGCCCGCGAAAAATATTGCCCCCGCCAATCACAAGGGCCATTTCGACGCCCATTTCGAGCACAGTGCCGATTTCGCGGCAGATGGTGTCTACGGTTGCAGGGTCGATACCGGTCTTGTTTTCACCGGCCAGGGCCTCGCCGCTCAGTTTGAGCAGCACGCGCTTGTATTTCAGTGTGGGCATGGGTCCGCCTTGGTAAAGGCTTGAGGTGTTGCGGGCTTGCGCCAGACGCAGGAAAAGGGCTGGACTTTTGGCCCCGCCCCAAAACTGGCAAATTGTAACAGAAATTAGGCGCAGCTCAAAGTGTTTTTGCGCAAGGGTCCCCGGCGGGGATAGTTTGATATGTGTATCTCGCTATAAATACAGAAGTTGTCTGCGTTTCAGGGCCATTCATGCACGCTAAAGCACAGGCTTTGGGCCATCTGCTGCAAGGCCTGGCGCGTCTCGCGTTCGCGGTGGGGCGAAAAAATCACCCGCAACAGGGCTGTCTTGTTTTCAAGCACGGTAAAGTAGGCCACATGGTCGTAGGCTTCGAGCAAAAAGCGGAACAGCCCCGTGTGCTCTGGCGCAATGCGCACCAGCAGGCTGCCGCTGCGCGTGGGCGGCGGCAGGGCCGGGGCCGGTTTGCGTCGTTCGCGCAGTGAGGGCGGGCAGTCGCCGCGCGTTTTGGCGGCTGGCATCAGTACCATCCTGCAAAGCGGGCCAGAATCACCAGCGCAAGGCCAAAGGCGATGGTGAGAAAATAGTTCTTTGTCCACCAGGCAACCAGCAGGGCGGGCAGGGACACCATCAGAAAAAGGTTGGACGGCCCCGCATTGAAATGGCCTTCATAAATGAAAACATCGGGCCCCACCAGCGCCGCCATGACAGCAACCGGCACAAACGAGAGCCAGTGCCGCAGCAGCGGGGGCAGGCTGTCGCCCTTCAAAAAGGTGACGGGCAGAATCTTGGGCAGCAGGGTAACCACAACACTGCCAAGCAGGCAGAGCAGCAGTGCGCCGTTGGTGCTGAACCATCCGGTGGTGCTCATGATTCTGCCTCCTCGGTGCATTTGCAGGCAGGGGTACGCGTTTCGCCTGCAAAGTCGCAGGGCGCGCCTTCTTGCTGCGCCTTGCGCAGCAAAAGCCATGTGCCAAGGCTGGCTCCCAGCACCGTTGCCACGGCAATGTTCCACTGGGTCATGCCCGCGACCTTGAGGCTTATGGAGAGCACCGTGGTGAACAGTGCCACCAGCACGTGCAGGCGGCTGACACACTGCGGCACCAGCAGTGCCAGAAACATGGCCGTAAGGGCGTAATCAAGGCCAAGGGGCTTCACATCGCTGACCAGCTCGCCGCAAAACGCGCCAATGGCCGCGCCACCAACCCAGCCAAGCTGCGCCGTGTGGTTGCAGACAAAGAGTGTGGTGAGGCTGCGCTGCCAGCCGCTCTGAAAAGCTGTAATGTGTACGGCAAATGTTTCGTCCGTAAGGCCCAGGCCCAGCAAAAAGCGGTGTGCGCGTGGCAAGCCCGCTAGCCAGGGTGATTCTGCGGCAGATTGCAGCAGATAACGCAGATTTACAATAAATACGGCCGCCATGATGGAAAGTGCGCTTGCGCCCGCGCCCCACATGCCGGCAAAGACAAACTGCCCGGAGCCGGAAAACATGAGCACAGACATGGCAACTGCCAGTGACGGGGGGATATTGTTTTTGACCGCAAGAACCCCAAACGCGAAGCCCACGGGCAGATAGCCCAGTACAATGGGCAGCGCGCGTCTGAGGCCCTCCGCCAGGGGGGAAGCGGAAGAAATGCCAGACATGTCATAACCTCGATAAAAGTAAGGCAATGACGCTACGCCCTTTGCTCCCGGCTGGCAAGCCGTCAGCCGGAAGCAGGCGTGTTCGGCGGTGCGGCAGTTCTACAGTGCGTCAGTCTGGGGGTGCAGCCTTCCGGCAGCCCGGCCAGAAAGAAAAGCACTGCCGCGCGGTAAACTGCCGCATCAATCGGCAGCTACCACCAAAACAGCGGATACCTTTTGCGGGCTGCGAGGTTGTTTGCCACACAGGCCAGGGCCAGCATGCAGACGGCGCCTGCCGCGCAGGGCAAAACCACATACCAGTAGCCGAGCTTGTGGATGCCGGGCCCGCCGATAACGGCAATCAGGGCCGTTGCGCCGCCCGGAGGGTGCAGGGTTTGTGTCGCATGCATGAGGGCAATGGCGGTGGAAACAGCAAGGCCGGATGCCAGAACAGGATTGTCGCCGAGCAGCAGCTGGCAGGTTACGCCCACCAGAGCAGAAAGCACATGCCCGCCCACAAGGTTGCGGGGCTGGGCCAGCGGGCTGTGGGGCGCGCCAAAGGCCAGCACCGCAGAGGCCCCGAACGAGCCGATGAGCAGGGGCAGATTCCATTCCTGCGCGCTCAGGCGTTCCAGCATGGCAAGGCAGATGATGGAAAGGCAGCTGCCCGCCCATGCCCAGAAAATTTCATTCCAGTCGGCCCTGGGCGGGGCCATGGTTCCCGCACGCAGGCGGCGCAGAACACGCATCATTGGCATCCTCGAAGTGGTGTTGCAGTTTGCTGTAAAGTTGGTTTTGACACTTTATGAAGCCACGGCGTGCCTAAATGCGGGCCATGGCCAGAAAGGCCGCGTGCAGGGCGGCCAATATGGCAACAAAGGCGGGGCCTGCCCATTTCTGAGAACCCGGCAGGCCGTAAAACGTTACGGAAAGCGCCTTCTGCGGGCAGACGGCCACGCAGTCACGGCACAGATTGCAGTCTGCATTGGGGGTGCTGGTGGTTGCGGGATCGCCCATGGCATCCTGACGGCACACGCGCACACAGGCCATGCAGCGGCGGCAGGAACCCGTGCGCCGCACACGCCAGGGGGCAAGGCGTCCCAGCCATTTCGCCAGCAGCCCCAGCGGGCAGAGCCCCCGGCAGTAGGCCGCATAGCCCGCCTTGCGGCTGACCAGCATCGAGGCGGGCAGGGCCAGCAGGCCAAGCAGCAGCCCACAGGCCAGAGCCGTCTCTGTTGGTGCGCCGCCAAGGCGCAACACCAGGGGAATGCCCAGGGTCAGGGCCAGCATGGCCAGGCGCAAATACGGCAGCCATGCGGGCGCGCGGCGGGCAACAGCCAGGGGGGTGAACTGGCTTGTTTCGCCTGGGCCCGGTTTGGCGCTCGTGCCCAGACGGGTAATCCCGCGCTGGCTGCCTGCGCAGGCCTTGGCCGCCGTGGCGTCCCACACGCCAAAATAGCACAAATGGCTGCACCACGCCGCGCCCGCCAGCAGGGTTGCAAAGCTGAACAGTGCCAGCATGAACCAGCCGCCGCCCCGGTAGATGGGTGCTGCGGCAATGAGGCCGGGAACCGGCAGATGCAGCTGCCCGCTGAGCAGAAAACGGCTTTCGAGCAGCAGTCCAAGAATCAGCTGGGCAAAGAATACTATGGAAAACAGCCGCCACAGCCGCATTCTGGCCTGGGGAGATTTTTTGCTGCTCAGCCAGCCTGCGGCAAAGGCGGCCCACACCCCGGCCAGGGCCAGTTGCAGACTGCCCCACTGCGGGAAAAAACGTTCCAGCGCGATCAACTGCGGTTTCATGATCCATACGGGCAACAGCAGGGCCATGCACAAAAGCAGCGCTGCCAGCTGGGTGTGCGCAGTGGTTTCACCCTGATGGTAACGCTGTTGGGCTGCCTCGCGCAGCAGCGGCCATGTGGCCAGGGCTGTTAGCAGGGCCACGGTGAGCAGAATGGCCGCCAGCCTGTGCCATGGCTCGCCCATGAGCATGCGCATCTGCACAAACTGGCCTGCGCTCCATATCCAGCGGCCAGCCAGCAGGGGCAGCACCAGCAGGAGCAGCAGGCGCACCCAGGCGGCGCGGCTCCATGCCAGCAGGGCCAGCGCAATGCAGGCGGCGGCGAGGCCGGGCTGGCCGCTGCGCCAAAAGTGCGCGCCTGCGGGCAGCAGCAAGATGCACGAAGGCAAGGGGATAAGGCGGGAAGCTCCGCTCATGTCAGACTTCCTTGAAATGCAGCCTGTTGTGGCGCAGTTGCGCCGCTGCAAGGAGAGGTGAGATCAGTTACTTGGGCAGCTTGCGCTTGCCCACCAGATCCACAATGTCAATGCGCACAACACCTGTGCGGGCAAGGGCCGCATCTGGCGTGGGTGTGGGGCAAAGTGCGGCGTAGCGCTTGGCCAGCGCGTCCAGGGCGCGTCCTTTTTCTGCCGCATCTTCCACAAGCAGGGCGCGGCCAGTGCCGCACACAGACTTGTAGTAGGTGGTGGATTTTTCCCTGTGGATGCGCACGTCGGCGGCAAGGGTAAAGGCCACGTTGGGGTTGGTGCGGATGCAGTCGAGCTTGTGGCCTTCAAGTGCGCAGTGGATGTAGATGCTGTTGCCCTGGCGCACGAAATTGAGAGGGATCACATAAGGGAAATCCCCGTCGTGCATGGCGAGGCACAGGTCTTCGGCTGTGGTAAAAACTTCGTCAAAGAACGCCGGGTCGAGGCATTCGCGGTCTTGCTTGCGCATGGGCGGCTCCTGGTGTGGTCTGCGGCTGGTTAGAGCGCGGAATTGTTGCCGATAAATGGCGGCGGGGGCAAGATGCCCGTGGCAAAGCAAGGGATTGATGCAGGGTGGAGCGCCGACGGAGCAAATTTTTGCAGGCTGCGTTGCCAGTGCAGGCGTGCCGCCGTGAGGTCTGCGGCATCTGGGTGGCGCTCGGCCTCAAGCAGCCGGGCGCGGCGTTCTGCGCTCATGGGATGGCCGCCCTTGCGTTGCGATGCGGCTATGACCTGCGGGTTTACCCTGCCCTGACACAAAAATCCATCCACAACCGTATTGCCCCCAGCCTGTAGCAGTTCGTGGGTTGCAACGAGGCAACGGCGGGCGTGTTCCGAATGCGGCCAAGCGCCCAGCGTGCCAAAAAAGAATACGTGCTTGTCGCGCACACGGGCCATATACCGCTGGGCACGAGCATCGGGCAAGCCCTTGCGCACCCAGAAACCCAGAGCCAGCAGATCAAAATCATCGGGATTGGGGGCATGGCGCACGGCAAAGCACGGAATGCCCGAAGTATCGGCCAGTGCCTCGGCAACCTTGCGGGTATTGCCGGTACACGATGAGTAAACAATACAAGCCTTCATGCTGATCCTATGCCTCGGCCCTTTCGCGCAGGGCATCGGCATCAAGCAGGGTAACGCGGCGGCGGTCGCGGTCAATAAGACCGGCTGATGCCAGGGCGCTGAGCTCGCGGCTCAGGCTCTCGCGGCTGATGCCCATCTGGCGGGCCAGTGTTTCCTGGGTGACGCCCATGCTCAGGGTGGCGCTTTTTTCCATCTTTGCCCGGTGCAGCAGCCATGCGGCAACCCGGCCAGATACGGAAATACGCCCCTGCGAACCGGCGATCTTGTTGATAAACAGGCGCTGCCGCAGGCTCATGGCATTGAGCAGGGCAAGGCCCAGCGCAGCCTCGGTGCGCAGTGATTCAAGCAGCGCCTTGCGCTCAATCCGCAGCACCGTGCCCGCCTGCACGCCAATGGCTGTTACGGGCAGGCCTTCTTCATAAAACAGCACTCCGGCATCCAGCAGCCTGCCGGGACGCACCAGATGCAACACACATTCCTTGCCCTGCGAGGAATGGCGGCACAGTTTGACCATGCCAGAAAGCAGCAGCATGGGGTCTGTGGCGGCCTCGCCTTCTCTGAAAAGTGTTGCCCCAAGGCTGAAGGGTTGCAGGCGGGCATGTTGGGCCAGTTTTTGGCGTTCAGCCTCGGACATGGCCGCAAAGGGGCCAGCTTGCAACGCAGCGTAGATGGTTTGCAGATCGCCGTTATCCATCGATGTACTCCATTCTGGCCGCCGCAGCGTTGCGGGGTGATTGGGATTTGCTGTGTGCGCCAGCGTATGCTGGCTGCTCCCTCATGGTCAGTCGGGGTTCTCCTGTTGGCGGGCGTGAACCCGGTGCGCATCAGCCTGCGTACAAGTGCTGTACACCAGAAATAGGCGTGCAATTCTGTGACGGCGGTCACATTATTGCGTATTGCGTAAAAAAGTTTTGCGGCGGCAAATGCCATGGAAATCATGATTGGGGAGTCAGCCGCAGTACGGCTGTTACCGTGGATATGACACAGCAACCCTGTGGGCTGTGTTCTGTCGGCCCTGGGATTGCTGAGCCGGTTGCACGTAATCTTTGTATATTTTTATGCCGTCGTGTCCAAAAGGCAAGGCCCCGGCATGCGCAAAAAAATTGCACATGCCGGGGCCTGAATGGCTTGCTGTCAGAAGCTGTTACTTCTTGCCACCCTTCTTGGTGGACTTTTTGCCGCCCTTGGCCGCCGCCTTGGGAGCAGCAGGCTTGGCAGCAGGAGCCGCAGGGGCAGGCTCGGCGGGGGCTTCTGCCACCGGAGCGGCAGCTTCAACTGGTGCAGCCACAGGCTCGGCAGGAGCAGCCTCTGCCACCGGGGCGGCAGGTGCTTCTTCCACAACCGGGGCGGCTTCAGCAACAGGCTCGGCCTTGGGGGCTTCTGCGGGGGCTTCTGCGGGGGCTTCAGCCACCGGGGCGGCAGGAGCTTCTGCGGGGGCTTCCACAACAGGAGCTTCCACCTTGGCTTCCGCCACAGGGGCAGCCGCTTCCACAGCGGCTTCGGCCTTGGGGGCTTCTGCTGCATTGGCGGCGGCCGTTACAGAGGCGCGGGGGCCGGGTTCTGCCACCGGGGTGGCGGGCTTTTCGGCAGCACCTTCAACAGCGGCTTTCTTTTCCGGCGCGGGGGCCTGCACCACAGAGCCGTCGGCCAGCACCAGCGAAAGGGCGTGGGCCGGGCAGGCTTCCATGCAGGCGGTAATGCGTTTGCCGTTCTCCATGCGCCAGGCGCGGCACATGTCGCAACGCACGGCAACTTCGCGGCGGGCGCGCTGGGCGAGAGTTTCGCCGTCGTCGCCGTCCACGGAGGGCATGCCGATTGTTTCAAGGGTGATTGTTCCGTAAGGGCATGCGGCGATGCACATCTTACAGGCTACGCAGTATTGCACGCGCATGATGATGCGACCGTCGGCATCCTGCTGAAGTGCGCCGGTGGGGCACACATTGGCGCAGGGCGCGTGGTCGCACTGGTGGCAGCGCACGGTGGTTTTAAAGCCTTCGGCCTTAACAACCTGTACGCGCGAAACCAGCTCGTCGCGGTGTTTCATGGCCTCTTTAAAGCTCATGCCGTGGTGGGCGGCAATGCAGGCCACTTCACAGCGGCGGCAGGCGCGGCATTTGTCGGGTACGACCTGGATATGTTCAGTCATGGTCCGTTTCCTCGGATGCAACGTGCAGGGCCATAAGGGTCATCCCATGGCCCCCGTTGAAGTGGATGTTCTCGCCGCCGCAACTGGGGCAGACGAAATGCCGTTGCGTCAGGCTGAATTCATGCCCGCACTGATGACAGTTGCAGGCCAGGGGCGCACTGGTCAAAGTGAGCTTTGCGCCCTCCGCCAAGGTTCCTTCCGCCAGCAGTTCAAAGCAGGCGGTGAGGGTTTGCGCTTCTACACAGGCAAGCAGGCCCAGTTCACACTGGAATTCTTCAATACGCACAACCGGCGAATCCGGATTGGCCGTATTGTGTTCTTTCACGGCCTTGATGGCCATGTCCAGCAATCCCTGGACCAGCGTTGCCTCGTGCATAGATAACCCTCAGAGCCTCTGTGCCTAGCGCTCGGTGCAGGAAACGCAGGGGTCGATGCTGTTGGTGATAAGTGCCACATCGGCCACTTTACAGTCACGCATCATGACACCCAGAGCCTTCCAGTTCATGTACGAAGGCACGCGCCACTTCAGACGCGAGGGCATATCCGTACCGTTGGTGCGGATGTAGTAAAACACTTCGCCGCGCGGTGCTTCGGTGCGGGCGCAGGCCTCTGCGGTACGGATCTGGCGCATGGGGGCCGTAACCTCGCCTTCGGGCATCCTTTCGATGCACTGGCGGATGAGGCTGAACGATTCAAAAATCTCGTGCAGCCGCACCATGGTGCGCGAATTGACGCAGCAGCCAGGTTCGGTGATGGACTTGAAATCAAGCTTGCCGTAGGCGGCGTAGGGCGAATCCTTGCGCACGTCTATGGCAACACCAGATCCGCGTGCCACGGGGCCCACCACGCCGAGGTGCAGGGCGTCTTCCTTGGGCAGCAGGCCAAGGCCCTTGGTGCGGCCCAGAACCATGCCGTTGGTGGCGTAAATCTCGCGGATTTCGTCCACATGGGGTTCAACCTTGGCAATCGTTTTGAGCATGTAGTCCAGCAGTTCGGGCGTAACATTGTATTTTACGCCGCCGATGCAGTTGGCCGCCAGGTTCATTCGGTTGCCGTACACGGTTTCCTTGAGGTCCTGCATCATTTCACGCACTTCCATCACGTGCATGAACAGCGACTTGAAGCCGATGATATGCGCCTGAATGGCCGTGTTGAAAAGGTGCGAGGCAATACGCTTGATTTCTTCGGCCACCACACGCAGATAGCAGGCGCGGTCGGGTATGGTGATGCCAAGCACGTTTTCCACCACCATGCTGTAGGTGAAGGAATGGCTGTTGGAGCACAGCGAGCACACGCGCTCGGTGAGAGTGACGTTCTTGATAAGGTTGCGCTGGGTTGCCATGGCTTCCATGCCACGGTGAACGTGCCCAGAGGTGAGCTCAACGTGGCGAACGGTTTCACCATCCACCGTAAGGTGGAAATATACCGGTTCCTCAAGGGCCACGTGTACAGGGCCCAGAGGCATGGTGAAGGTGTTGCTCATGAGTTGCGCTCCTTGTCATTGAGAATGCGTTCCCAGAGGTCGGTGGTGCAGGCCCCGTTCATCATGATGGACAGGGGCACGGCCTCGTTGAGAATGCCTGCGTCAAGCTCTTCATCCAGGAACAGGCGGGTGGGATTGGGGTGACCGGTAACCTGAATGCCGTAAAGTTCCATCATTTCGCGTTCGTGCCAGTCAGCATTGGCAAAAAGCGGGGTGATGGAGGGCACGGTGGGCCACTCGCCGTTAAGGGTGACAGTCATGTTGTAAACCACGCCGTCAAGCTCAAAATGGTAGCAAACTTCCTGCATGGGTTCGCTGAGCTGGCGGCGGTTGTAAGCCGTGGTCATGCACAGGCGGGCGTTGGCTTCACGCATGATGGCGGCGGCCTCCTGAAGCATGCGCGGCGTACCGAGCCTGAACCAGTGGAAGGCATTGCCAAAGCTGTCTGCGCTGTGGTGTACGGCGTCGTCTTCGGTACACAGGGCCGTAAGCCCCTCGATGACTTTGGCGTTGCCGTTGATTGTCTGTTGCATATGTTCTCCGCGGGTATGATCCGCTAATCCTTGGTGGGAGCGGCAGAAGTAACGCTGCTCTCAACTTCTGCACCAGAGGCGGCGGGCAGCGCACAAGCATTGCGCTTGCCGTCTTCAACCTGCCGACACTTGGGGCAGAGCCTGCGCGTCAGGTCTCTGTCGATTTCAGTATTGTAGGCATAGAGCTTGTCGGCCAGCTTTTTGGGCAGGGGCCGCATAAGCTCGCCGCAACCGTCGCAGGGCACGTAGTGTACGGTCTGCTGTTCGATGCGGTTGAACTTGTCTGCTTCAGTGTGCGCGGTGTGCCAGTCGGTAGTGATGCTCATGGCCCCGGTGGGGCAGTAATGGCGGCACGACGCACACAGGCAGCACGAGTTTTGCCAAATGGTGATGGTAAAACCCTTGCGGTCGGGCAGAGGCGAGATGTTGATGGCCCCGGCAGCGCACGAGTGACGGCAGATACCGCAGCCCATGCACAGTTCGGGATCAACAACAGCCTTGCCGCGAAGCCGGTCGGGGGTGAAGGTTTCACCCAGCGGGAATGGATCGGTGCTCGGCCCATCCAGCAAATTGCGGAACAGTACTTTCAGGAAGCCCGCCATATCACTCCTCCAAGCCCAGTTTTTTCATCCATATGGAGCGCGCCAGCACCACAGCCTCAAGAATGGCCTGGGGGCGGGGCGGGCAGCCGGGCACGTTGACATCTACGGGAATGTAGCGGTCGAGGGGGCCTTCGATGGAATAGCCCTCGCGGAACACACCGCCCGAGATGGGGCAGATGCCCACAGCCACGGTTACCTTGGGTTCGGGAATTTCATTCCACACCTTGAGCACACGGTCACGCACCCTGGTGGTCAGGGGGCCGGTGACAAGCACAATATCGGCATGGCGGGGGCTGCCGCAGTAGCGGCAACCCAGACGTTCCACGTCGTAGCGCGGAATGCAGGCGGTGGTTGCCAGTTCCACGTCACAGCCGTTGCACGATCCTGCGTTGATGCGGAAAAGCCACGGCGACCGCACGGAAAGTTTTTTAAGCATGTTATCCAGCGACACGTCGGCCTCCTTACATCACCCAGACCAGTATCAGGCTGCACAGCGCAAGCGCTGTGGGCACCGTTATGTAAAAGCGGAACGCCTGATCAATGCGGAAGCGCCCGGTGGCCGATTTGACCAGCGTAAGCGAAACCAGCATGAGCGCAAGGCACTTGAGCAGGAACCACACCAGATTCACCAGCCATATATCAGATATGGTGCCGGGGAAGAAAAGCGCAACCCCCAGGCCAAGAACAACAAAGGTCTTGAACGCTGAAGTAATCTGGAACATGGCCAGCAGGGGGCCGCCGTATTCCAGCAGGGGGCCTTCGATAAGTTCGGTTTCTGCCTCAGGAATATCAAAGGGCACAACGCCCATGGTTCCGGGTAAAAAGATCAAGTAGGCCAAAAAGGCGGGGATCATGACCGGGTTGAACCCGAACGAACCCACCTGCTGCTGCATGGCAACAATCTTGAGCAGCGAAAATTCCGCGCCCGTGGCGCCGCCGCTCAGCATCTTGCCGGTCAGCATGGCAACCGCAAGCAAGATCATGAGCAGAGGGGTTTCATAGGCCAGCATCAGCATCATTTCGCGCGAGAAGCCCACAGCGCCGTAGGGCGAACTGGAGGCCGAGCCACCCAGCATGATGGCCATGGCCGGGATGGGCAAGAGGTAGAAGATAACCAGCAGGTCGCCCATGTTGAACAGGCCGTTGAACACGCCGGGAATCGGTATAAAGGCCGCGCATACGGCCATACCCGTAAAACCGAATACCGGGGCCATCAAAAAGACCGAACGGACTGCGGTTTTGGGGATAAGGGTTTCCTTGGTCAGCAGCTTGGCAATATCAAGCCAGGGCTGGATCAACGGGGGGCCGACGCGGCGCTGTAGCCGCGCCTCGACCCGGCGGTCAAGTCCTTTGAAGAACATGGCCACCAACAGGGCAAATGCCCCGCCGGGGAAGATGCACATGTGCAGTATGGCAAGCAGGGTATCGCTCATCAGCGGTTCTCCTTGGCGGTCTTTTCGCCGCCCACAAGGCGGAGGATGTCCCCGTAAATGCTGGAGGGCTTCATGCGGCTGGTGGAGGTTTCAACCGGCAGACCGCAGGTGTGGACGTCGATTTCGCGCAGGCGGGTAAAGCGCAGCACAAACCAGCGTCCGCCAGCAAAGGCGAGAGCCATCATAACGAACATGCCAGTGGCGTTCCATGCGCCGGGGCCAGAGAGCACACCCGACAGGCCCACATTGAGCGGCATAAAGCCGTACTCAAGCAGTACGCTGTTGATGGGGCCGAGGGCCAGGCCGGGGAAAACGCCCGTAAGCACGCAACCGGCAGCCAGAATGCCCATGGGCACGCGCATGATCAGCGGGGCCTCGTGTACATCGTGCAGGTTGGGCGAGGGCTGGCCCAAAAAGGCCGCGTGCAGGAACTTGGCAATGTAGGCCATGGTCAGCACGCTGCCGATCAGGGAAAGCAGGGCAAGGAAGGGCTGGCCCGCTTCCATGAGGGCATGGTAGATCAGCCATTTGGACGAGAAGCCGCTGGTAGGCGGCACGCCCACCACCGAAAGCCCGGCTATGGCGAACATGGCAAGGGTAAAGGGCATCTGGCGGCCAATACCGCCGAGGTCGTCAAGCGTTTCCCGGTGGGTGGCAAACATGACAGCGCCGCACACAAGGAAGAGCAGATCTTTAAAGAACACGTGGTTGACAACGTGCAGCATGCTGCCCGCGTAACCCAGTGCGCCGCCTGCGGCAACCGCCAGTACCATGTAACCCAGCTGGCTCACCGTAGAGTAGATGAACACAAGCTTGATAACGTTGGTACGCAGGGCCTGCAAGGCAGCCATGATGATGGTGATGCCGCCAACCCACATGGCAACGGTGGTGATGATGTTCTGCTCCATGCCGCCCAGCACGCCAGCCAGCATAAAGCCGCCGCCCATGAGCATGAACAGCTTGATGAGGCCGAGAATGGCGCTCTTAAGCAGCACGGACGAGATGTAGCCGGAAACAGGCGTGGGAGCCAGTGCCGGGTGCATCTGCCAGTCAATGCGGAAGGGCAGCTGGGCTGCCTTCATCAGGAAGCCAGCGGCCAGCAGGGCCATGCCGAGCCATGCGGCCCCGTGGGGCATGTAGGGAGCAGCACCCGTGAGCAGGGTGGCGTTGAAGGGCGTAAAGGGCCCAACAAGGCACATGCCCAAGAAGATGAAGCCCGCGCCAAACACGTTGAAGATAAAGTATTTGAAGGCCTCGCGCAGCGAGTCCTTGTCTCCCTCGTGGGCAATGGCCAGGTACAGGGTCCACGAGCTCATGATTTCCCAGAACAGGAAGAAGCTCAGCATGTACTGGCTTGCCGCCATACCGACCAGACCGCCGCACATGGCGGTAAAGGCGCAGTAGAAGCGCCACTGGCGGTGGCTGTGCTCCATGTAGCCAAGGGCATAGGCCATGTTGACCGCACCCAGTACAGGAACCAGCAGGGCAAAGCAGAACGAAAGCGTATCAAGCCCACGGCCAAACATGACCACCAGCAGCGCGGTGAACAGCAGCACACCCACGCTGGCCCAGCCGGCCTTTTTGCGGTCGCGGTAGAACATGGCCGGGATCAGTGCGCCAAACACCGGCACAACCACAAAGATGGGCCACGAAACATTCATGGCAACCAGCACGTCGGGGTCGTTGAGGTTGGGCGTGAAGCACATGGAGGCCACAGGAACCACAAGGTTCATGGCAAGTTGCGGGGCAAGGCCCATGATGACGCAAATTGCGGCCAGAACTGCTAGGCCAATCTGCATGCTGCGCGGCACATCGGTGACGGTGGGCAGATCGGCGGGGCGTTCTTCGAACACCAGGGTTTTAAGAATGCGCGTATAGTAGATCAGGCCCACCAGCGAGCCGCCCAGAATCAGGGCTGCCAGCCAGATGTGCCCGGCGGCGGTGGCCGCCTGGATCATCATGAACTTGCTGTAAAAAGCGCCAAAGGGCGGCAAGCCCATGATGCTCACAAGGCCGATGCCCATGCAGGCAACGGTAACGGGCATCTGGCGGCCAAGGCCGCGCAGATCGGCAAGCTTGCGGCTGCCAGCGCGCATGATGAGAGCGCCCGCGCCAAGGAAGAGCAGGTCTTTCATGATGGCGTGGTTGAGCATGTGCCACAAAGCGCCCGTGGTCGAGAGCCATGTGCCAATGCCGAGCACAAGGGCGATTTCGCCAATCTGCCCAAGGGTCGAGTAGGCCAGCATGCGTTTGATGTCATCCTGGCGCAGGGCCATGACTTCACCATACACAAGGGTGGCAGCGCCCATGGCAACCAAACCCGTACCCAGCCACGAAAGGCCGAACAGGCCGGGCATGCCCACAATCATGGGCCGCATGAGCAGCACCACAACTATGCCAAACACGCCCATCTTGGTGATGATACCCGAAAGGGGACCAGACACGGAAGAAGGTGCGGCCGGGTGAGCATCGGGCAGCCACGAGTGTACGGGTACAAGGCCCATCTTGACGGCAAAACCGGCAAGGCAAAGTACAAATGCACCCTGAAGCAGGCCGGAAGAAAGCGTGGGATCGGCCAGCAGCAGCAGGCCGGGCACCATGAACAGAGCACCACCCGCGCACATTACATAATATTTGAGACCGGCATTGTAGGCGCTGCGGTTGTTCTCATGCACCACCAGGAAGTAGGAGGCGAAGGTCATGAGTTCCCAGTAGCCGTACATGCTCGCCGTGTCGACAGACGAAACAATGCCCGCCAGCGAGGCGAAGGTCAGCAGCAGGAAGAACCAGTAGCGGCCATGGCGTTCGTGGATGTAGCTCAGCGAGTATACGCTGACCACCAGGGCCACAACGCTGACCATGATCAGAAAGAGCTTGGCGGTGGGGGTTGCCTCGGCTGCCAGGGTAGATACCAGGGCCAGCGCGGCAAAGGCCACACCCACAAGGGGAGCGCGGTCAAACTTTACCAAAAAGGCAATGCCCGTGGCAAAGGCGCCAAGGTAGTAACACCAGTACGCCGGGTGGGCTACCGCATGCGGCAGATCCACATTGTAGGCAGATGCCAGCATGCCGGTGAGCGGTGTGCGGAACACGCCCAGCAGGGCTACAACCGCAGCAAGACCCAGCATCAAAAAGACGTTGCCCGCAGGGGCCGCCCAAGAGGAGCTGGAGGCTTCGTCAGCAGATGTGTCGAGCACGGCTATGCGCACGGCTTCCACATGCAGCCAGATAAGCACTGTGGTGGCCAGGGCCATACACAGCAGGGCCGCCATGGCACCGGGCATGCTGCCCAGTACGCCCGCGCTGATGAACATGCGAGCTTCAGGCACAAGGAACGGCGAGCCGCCCACTGCGGCCAGCATGCCAAGCCCGAAACAGGCGGCGGTCCAGGGTTGGCGCTTAGCAGTAGCGCAAAGATCCTGCAACTGAACCGGCGTACCAAGCGCCGGGGGCGTAAGCCGCGCCAGGGCAGTCCAGGCCAACAGCCGTGAGGCTGCCTGGAACAGTACAAAGAGCCACAGGCCCGTACTGTTGATGCCACCACTGGCCCCCAAACCCAGGCAGAAAATGCCTGCGTCGTGCAGCGAGCCCCATAGGATCAGGCTGCGGGGATTGTTGCGCTGTCGCACGGACTGGGCCGCGCCGTACAGCATAAGGGCCATGCCCACGAGAAGCGGCACAAGAAAGCCGCCAGCCGAAAACAGTGATTCCGTCATAGTTTGCCCCGTGGTTTGCGGGTCTCTCGGATGAACCCGGCGATCAGCCCGGTCAAGTCCGGGCCGCACTCCCTAAATGGTGTGATGGTATCACCACCATACCATGTCGTGAAAAAATGTTTTTAAAGAGTGTTTTTGCCTTAGCCCACTTTGCAAAGCGTTGCAAGCAACAACTCTTTTAAGAAGATCAGGTAGATTGCAAAATTTGGTATCAAAATGGGTAAAAAATGAATAGGTAAAACAAAGAGCACATGATTTGCGCGATTTTGGGAGGCTGTGAAATCGGTATGTTAGTTTGTATTTAACTGTTTGCACAAACAAATTGTGCAAAAAATCGCTAATGCATTGTGCAATATTGTGAAAATCAATGACAACGACACGTTAAAATGTGATTTTTTGAACTATCGATATATCTGTCAGATCGTGCAAAGTATGATGTAACAACAATTTAAAAAACGTGCGAAACTGACGCTGATTTTTCAGGAAAAGTCATTGCGTGCTGCGCGGTTTTTTGTGATTTATTTTACCAGTGTGGCAACAGTTTTTGAGTGGCGAGCGCAAAAAAAATCGGCGAAAAAAAAGTGAGAATTTTTTTTTGGAGCAAGGCAAAACTGCCTCGCAGGGGGCAGTGAGATGCCCCCCGAATAGCCGATATTTGATCCAGACCGTAGGGGTCGTTGTACGGCTGCAACAACGGTGTGTCGTTTGCCGCTACAAACGTTATGGAGTCAGTTGTACTGGGTGTTGTATCGCTGCTGAAGGGCCGAAGGGGCTATTCGTCGCGCAGGCGGCGCGCCATAAGATTGTGCAGCACCTCGTGCGGATCGCAACCGCCGTAAAGTATGCTGTGCACAGCGTCGGTAAGAGGGGCATCAACGTGCAGCTGCCGGGCAAGGTCATGGATGGCTGCGGTGGTTTTAACACCTTCGGCAACCATGCCCAGGCTGGCGGTGATCTGGTCCAGTCTTTCGCCCCGGCCCAGCCGCAGGCCCACCTGCCGGTTGCGGGAAAGGTCGCCGGTGCAGGTCAGCGTGAGGTCGCCCAGACCAGAAAGCCCCATAAAGGTATGCGGCTGGGCTCCGCGTGCCACGCCCAGGCGGCTCATTTCTGCAAGACCACGGGTTATGAGGGCCGCGCGGCTGTTGTGCCCAAGCCCCAGTCCGTCACACACCCCGGCAGCAATGGCCATGACATTTTTAAGCGCGCCACCCATTTCCACGCCCATCACGTCGGTGCTGGAATAACAGCGAAAGCTGGCACTAGAAAATATCTGGCCCAGGGTGCGCCCAAGGGCTTCATCTGCCGAGGCCAGCACCACAGCCGTGGGCAGCCCCCGCAGCACGTCAGCTGCAAAGGAAGGCCCGGAGAGCACCGCGTACCTGGGTTGCAGATGGGCCAGGGTCTGCTGGACAATTTCGGCGCAGGTCAACAGATTGGTGGTTTCAATGCCCTTGGCGGCATTGACCAGCACGGTATTGGTGCAGAAATGGCTTGAATTGGCGGTCAGCCAGCCGCGCAGCTGCTGGCAGGGCACTGCCAGCACAACAATTTCGCGGCCCAGCACCGTGGGGGCAGTGGTGGCTTGCAGGCTGTCGTGCAGCGCAAAACCCGGCAGGTAGCGCGGGTTTTCGTGGTGGGCATTTACCGCTTGGGCCACGACATCGTCGCGCAGCCACTGGCATGTATCATGGCCGTTGGCGGCCAGCAGATGCGCCAGGGCTGTGCCCCAGCTGCCGCCGCCCGCAACGCAGATGGTGGGATTGGGCATGGCTGGCTCAGAACCCCAGTGTAGATTCCTGCCCCGGTCTGTCGGGCAGTCTGTCGTTGGTAACGGGCTGGGGTTCAGTGCTGGTCAGGCGGTTTGTGGCAGAGGCAAAGCGCACCAGAAACATGCCGCTGAAGCGCTGATCCTTGTATACCTCTACACGGTAGAGCCTGCCCTGGCGGTCAACAGAAAATCGCGCCTGAAAATCCTTGAGAGTCATCAGCTCACCGCTTTCGTCCTTGCGCCCGCTGTCGTAGCCTATGGCATTGACCCGGTAGCCCTGATTGGGCTGCACCACAAGGCTTTTGGATACTTCGAGTATCTGCCCGAACTGGGCCTGGGCCTCGCGCCCGTCTG
Source organism: Desulfovibrio sp. (assembly GCF_041907885.1). Taxonomy (GTDB): domain Bacteria; phylum Desulfobacterota; class Desulfovibrionia; order Desulfovibrionales; family Desulfovibrionaceae; genus Desulfovibrio. Next base: position 130,281 of record NZ_JAYRGM010000002.1, read on the forward strand.
CAAGCACGCGCATGCCGCCGATGCTGTGATCCATTTCGCGCCAGTCGGGGCGGATGAGCGTAATCATGCGGTTGCCATAATGCACGCAGTACTGGCCTTCCTCGCCCTTGGCGCAGGGCAGTACGGCCATTATGGGCTTGGAGGTCACAGCCTGGGCTGGAGCATCCTTTGAAAGTGGCAGCAGATTGATGGACGGGCGCACATCTTCAAGCGGCAGAAAAATCTTGTTGTCGGCAAAAGACACGCCGAGGTTTTCCAGCAGTGCTCCGCGCACGCCCGCCGGGTTCAGCTCAAATCCACGTTTAAAGGTCACGCCAGCCTGCGCCAGAAACGATTCGACCATCAGCAAATGATAGTAGGCGCGTACCTCGACCGAAAATTCCTTGCTGGCCTCAAGCCCAAAGGCCGCCTTTCCCTGCCGCACGGCGTAGTACGAAAGGCTTTTGTCCATTTCGTGGTCGCCCTCGGCGGTTTTGGTATTGTGAACGTGCAGAATGTGTTGTGGTGAGAGCAGCCTGCCGTTGGCCGTTTCGGCGGCCTGGCGGGCCTCATCGCCCAAGGCGCCCATAAAAGCGCCGGAAAGGGCCTCCTGATCTATGATCACAGACTGCCCCCATCGGTTGGGGTTGCGCAGTTTGTCTTCGTACGATTCGCGGTAGTAGCCGCTGCCGTCGTGCAGATTGAGCACCAGGCCCACGCGGGGGTGGCTGATAAGTTCCTGAATGCGGCGCACTGTGCCGAATTCGGGATCATTGTTGTCGAGCTTGGCAAACTTTCGGTTCATGTCACCGTGCAGCCCACGCGACCGCATGATGATGCTGGGAAAGTTGAGATTGGGCACAACCCACAGAACACCTTTCTGGATGGTGTAGTGCGTGGTCAGCAGGGTGGCAGCAGAAAAACCGCCCGGTTCGTCACCCTGAATGCCGCCCACCACAAGAACCACCGGCAGAGGCTTGGTGCTGGCCGCCGTCGGCTGGATGGCCTCGGCTGGCTGGTCGGTGTCCGCGTTCTGAACCGCCGGGGCTGCCACTGCGGGCACGGTTGCTCCCTGCGTATCATCACCAAGCCGTATGGTGGTGAAATCCAGTGAACGCACGCCGGGAGCCGCCACGGCAGATGTGGCAACCAACAGGCAGCACAAAAGGAAAATCCAGCGGCCCGCGCAAGAAAAACAAGTTACTTTGGTGGGTTGTGTTTGCATGCCTGTGGTGGTGTTGCTGTGGTGGTGCATGGGATTGATGGCAGTGATTACCCGTCCATATTTACGCTATTTGACCGAAAACGGCAAGGTACGGGGCCATGTCAAGAGGGAGGCTGCTGCCCTGCTGCCGTGATGGGCAGCGCATCTGGTGGCACTGCTGCAAAAAAAGGGAGCGTTGCCGCGCACGCTCGCGGCATGCTGGCAGCGCCCCCTGATTGTTAACGCGGCGTTTCCGGAATTTTGTGGCTATTCCGGGTCAAAACCAATGTCGCTGATGGCTGTTTTCAGGGCCTGCATGTCCACCGGGCCAGATTCTTCAAAGCGCAGTTCCTTGTCTTCAAGGCTCACCTGCGGATTGGCAACGCCTGCAATCTTTGCCGCAGCTTCTTCTACCGCCGCCTTGCAGTGACCGCAGCGCATGCCATTGACTTTCAGACTTTTCATCGTATCCTCCATCAGGAAAGCGTTTTCAATTTCATCTACATCCTACGCCCGGCCACACCGAATGACAAGTGGAGAGCCCATGAATACCAATACAGCCCCCGATACCGACACTTCAGCCTGCCCCATGCGGTTTGACATCGGCGGCATGCACTGCGCAGCCTGTTCCTCGCGCATCGAGCGGGTGGTGGGCCGCATGGAAGGGGTGGAAAAAATCAGCGTCAACCTGGCCGCTGCCAGTGCCGAGGTGTGGCCGGGCAAGAGTGATGCCGCCGAACTGCAACAGCAGATAATGGAGCGCGTTGCCACCCTTGGTTTTACGGCCACGCCCGCAGTGAGTGACGATGCTGCCCTTCAGTTTGAAGAAAACAGGGCAAGGGCAGCAGCAGACATCCATGCACGCCTGCGCCGCCTGCTGCCCATGGCAGCCTTTGCCGTGCCCCTGCTGGTCATTTCCATGGGGCACATGCTGGGCCTGCCCCTGCCGCTGGCTCTTGATCCGCACCATTCCCCCAATACCTTTATGCTGGCCCAGCTGCTGCTGACCCTGCCCGTGGTCTGGCTGGGGCGTCATTTTTATGTGGACGGCATCACGGCCCTGCTGCGCAAGGCCCCGGCCATGGACAGCCTGGTGGCGGTGGGTACGGGCGCTGCCTTTTTGTTCAGCCTGGGCAATACCTTGCTGGGGCTTGCGGGCAGTGAACCCATGACCCGCGCCATGAACCTGTATTATGAATCGTGCGCCGTGCTGCTGACCATGATCGAGTTGGGGCAGTTTTTGGAGGCTGTTGCCAAACGCCGCGCAGGTGATGCCATGGGCGCGCTCATGAGCCTTACACCAGAGAACGCCCTGAGGCTCAATGCCGATGACCCCGCTGCGGCTCCAGAGCAGATAGCCCTTGATCAGGTGCGCGTGGGCGACCATTTGCTGTTGCGCCCCGGTGGGCGCGTGCCGGTGGATGGCGTGGTGCTGACCGGCAAAAGTGCGGTTGATCTGTCGCTGCTTACGGGCGAATCCATACCCGTGGCCGTGGCTCCCGGCGACAAGCTGGCTGCTGGCAGTGTCAACGGCGAGGGATCGCTGACCTTTATGGCTGAAGCCGTGGGCGGCAACACGCGCCTTGCCCGTATTATCCGGCTGGTGCGCGAGGCCCAGGGCAGCAAGGCTCCCATAGCGCGGCTGGCAGACCGGGTGAGCTTTTATTTCGTGCCTGCCGTCATGGGCATTGCCGTGGCGGCGGGGCTGGCGTGGCTTGTGTTCAGCGCAGAACCCGTTACCACGGCTTTGACCATATTTGTGGCCGTGCTGGTCATGGCCTGCCCCTGCGCCATGGGCCTTGCAACGCCCATGTCCATCATGGTGGGCACGGGCCGGGGCGCGCAGCTGGGGGTGCTGATCAAGAATGGCGCAGCTCTTGAGCAGGCCGGGCACATAAGCGTGCTGGCCGTGGACAAAACAGGCACGCTCACCACAGGCAAGCCTGTGCTTACGGGAATAACCCTGCTGGAATGCCCCGCCGGTATGGACGAAAACACGCTGCTGGGCATGGCTGCCTCGCTGGAGGCGCGCTCGGAGCATCCGCTGGCGCACGCTCTGGTGGGCGCTGCCAGAGCGCGTTCTCTTGCCCTGTTGCCAGTGGAAGAGGTTGTTGTGGCTCCCGGCATGGGTATTTCCGGTCAGGTGGTTGCGCAGGGCGGCCCCGTGGGAATAGCCGTGGGCAACCCGGCCTTCATGGCCGAACGCGGGATTGAAGTGTCAGCAGAAACGCAGGCTGCGCTGGCCCAGCTGGCCGAGGCGGGCCAGACCCCCCTGTTGCTGGCGGTGGAACAGCAGGGCCGCGCACGGCTGGCTGGCATTCTGGCCCTTGCCGATGCCCTGCGGCCCGAATCGGCTTCTGTGGTCAGCCGTCTGCGCGCCATGGGTGTGCGCGTGGTCATGCTGACGGGTGACAACGAGCGCACGGCAAAGGCCGTGGCCCGACAGGCTGGTGTGGACGAAATAGCCGCAGGCCTGTTGCCCGCAGACAAGGCCGCCTATGTGCGGCGGCTTCAGGGAGAGGGCCATATGGTGGGCATGGTGGGTGACGGCATCAACGATGCCCCGGCGCTGGCCGCAGCCCATGTGGGCATGGCCGTGGGAACCGGCGTTGATGTCAGCGCCGAAGCGGGCGACATTGTGCTGATGCGCGACGGCATGGAGGCCGTGCTTACTGCGCTGGCGCTCTCGCGCGCGACCATGCGCAACATCCGCCAGAATCTGTTCTGGGCATTTGGTTACAATGTGCTCGGCCTGCCGGTGGCGGCGGGCCTGCTGCACGCCTTTGGCGGCCCCATGCTGTCACCCATGCTGGCGGGTACGGCCATGGCCCTGTCGTCTGTTTCGGTAGTGACCAATGCTCTGCGGCTGCGGTTCTTCAGCATAAAATAAACTGGCCTGCCAATGTTCAACCTGCCGTGGTTTCCCGGTTACGGCCGCAGGCTTCGAAAATTAAACAGGCACGGCCCTCATGCGGAGGGCCGTGCCTTTATGCATACGTTTGCAGGTGCGGTGGCTCAGGCCACGCCATACCTGCCGCGCAATCTATTCACCGTCGTTATCAGCAATATCCGCTTCGTTGGCGCCCGCGCCTTCTTCTGTGAGGCCCAGGCGGGCCAGACGGGCGGCCTCCTGCTTGCGTTCGCGTGTGCCCATGGGCTTGCGCGATTCAAAGTCGGCGCTGCGGTCCTGCTGACGGGCAAAAACCAAAAAGCCGGTGTGGGCGGTCATGCGGTCTTCGGGGCGCAGGCGGTCGGCCACGGGCTTCCAGCGGCGGATAAGGATCTCGCACACTTCCACATCGGCAAAGGGGCCGCGTTCAAGGCCCAGCAGCAGTTTGCTCACCTGATCAACCGTGGGCAGCAAAAAACCAAAGCTCGCGCCGGGGCGCACTGCGGCCAGAGCGTGGTCGAGGTATTCCCAGGGGGTACGCACATCGAGGAACAGGGCGTCCGCGCCGGTTACGGCAAAACCCTCTGCCACATCGCGGTTGTGCAGATCAACATTTTCGCCCACGCCGGCCCATTCAAGATTGCGGCGCGCCAGCTTCATGAATTCCTCGCGGGCTTCGTGGCTCACCACGCGGCCAGTGGGGCCGCAAAACCATGAAAGACCCGTGGTGAGGCCGCCAGAACCGCAGCCCGCTTCAATAATGGTGCGGCCCGGCCCGGCCCCAAGACGCAGGCAGATATAGGCTATATCCTTGGGATAGATGATCTGCGTCTGGCGTTTGAGGCCCTTGAGGCGGTCGTACAGGGTCGCTTCGAGCACCTGGATGGGAATGTTCTGGTTGGTGTACACCACAGAGCCAAAGTTGGCCTGGGCCACCTCGGCAGAAACCAGCGTGCCGTCGTTGCTGTGCCAGTCCTGTCCTTCGACAAGACGTTTGACATAGCGGCGGCCCTTGGGGGTTACATAGACAACAAGCGTACCGAAGGGAATCATGAGGTTCCTTTATGTTGCTGCTTCAGGGCTGCGCAACGGGCGCTTCCCACAGGTGTAAGAAAAAGTGCCTCAGTGCTGCGCTGCCGCATCCACCGAAACAAAACGCCAGTCGGCAACGGAAAACAGCCCCCGCGCCGTAAGTTTGAGCGAAGGAATGACCGGCAGGGCCATAAAACTGAGGGCCATGAGCGGGGCCACATTGCCCGGAACCCCGTGGTCGTGCAGCAGGGCATGGATGGAATCCAGCGCGCGCACCACAGTTTGCGGCGGTTCTGGGGTCATGAGGCCCGCCACCGGCAGGGCCAGTTCATCCAGAATCTTGCCGCCGCCCGCAACGGCAATGCCGCCGCCCATTGCGGCCACGCGGCGTACAGCCGCCAGCATGTCTGCATCGTTATCGCCGCAAACAACAATATTGTGCGAGTCGTGGCTGACAGAAGTTGCCACGGCCCCGCCGCGCAGGCCGTAACCCGCAAGAATGCCCACACCCACCTTGCCGGTGGCCTTGTGGCGTTCAAAAACAGCCAGCTTGCACAGCCCGGCATTACTGCGCGGGTCGAAAAGCCCGTTAACACTGGTGATGGCGTGTTCTTCTGCATCCGTAACCAGAGAGCCGGGGTGCAGGCGGATAACCCGCGCACGGCCAGAGGGCACGGGCAGGGCCAGCACATCTGCGGGCAGGGGGGCCATCTGCACCGTATTGGTAAGACCCTCCAGGGGCGGGTCGCTCAGCGGGGCGAGCATGCGGCCTTCTGCCGCAATTTGTCTGCCGCCCGCAAAAGTCATGCGCACGTTGAATGAGGCAAGATCATCAACCAGCACGCAGTCTGCATCAAAGCCGGGGGCAATGGCCCCCTTGCCGTGCAGTCCCTCGGCCTCTGCCGCGTTGAGCGTACACAGGCGCACGGCGGTAACGGGGTCCATGCCCAGGGCAACGGCCTTGCGCAGCACTTCGTCCATGTGCCCGGCGGTGAGCAGCTCCGAGGCATGCCTGTCGTCGCAGCAAAAAGCGCAGCGGTGGCAGTTGCCGGGGGTTACCAGCGGGGCCAGGGCGGGCAGATTGCGGGCAGCCGAGCCATCGCGCAAAAAGATGCGGCAGCCGCGCATGAGATTTTGGTGAAATTCTTCTGCGGTGGTGCATTCGTGGGTGTTGCCAATGCCGGTGCTCAGGTAGGCATCAAGCTCCCTGCCCAGCAGGGCGGGGGCGTGACCGTCAACGGGCTTGCCGCGTGACCGGCTGAGGGCAATTTTGTCCAGCACTTCGGGGTCGGCGTGCAGCACGCCGGGGTAGTTCATCATTTCGCCCAGCGAAGCCACGTGCGGGTCGTCCATAAATGGCGCAAGATCGGCAGCCTGCAAGACCGCGCCGCTGTCTTCAAACGGTGTGGCCGGTACGCACGAGGGCAGAGCGAGAAAAATGTTCAGTGGCAGGCTCTGGGCGCTGGCCAACAAAAACCGCAGGGCCGCCGTGCCGCACACATTGGCCAGCTCGTGGGGGTCGGCCACCACGGATGTTGTGCCGTGGGGCAGGGCCATCTCGGCAAAGCGGGCCGGGGTGACCATGCTTGATTCCAGATGGATGTGGGCGTCAATAAAGCCGGGCAAAAGATATGCCCCCTGCGCGTCCACCACCTGTCGGGCCTCGCGCTGGCCAAAGCCCACGAACACGCCGTCGCCCATGGCCACGGCATCCTGCCGCACAAGGCCCGAAAAAACGTCCACCACCCGTGCGTTGATGATAAGCACATCCGCCGGTTCGTTTCCTGCGGCCATGTCGATACGGTGTTTCATGGCAGTCTCCGGCCTTGAGGGCTGAGGGTTCAACGCATGGGAGTGCGCGCGAGTGATTGGAAAATGCTGGCTGCTGTGTCCGGGCCAGCCGCCACACGCCGGGCAGGGCGCTGACCGCAGCCGTTACCTATGGTGTGTAACAGCTGCGGCCATATCTGCACAGGCGCGTGGCGGTTTGCCCTAAAACATCTGACGCATCAGGTCTTCGCCGCCTTCAGAGGTATCGACTGGCGCGCCTTCGGGCGCTGTTGCCCCTGCGGTGGCCGAGGCTCCCTGCATGGGCTGGTCGGCTCTGAAGGCAAGGCCATCGGACATCACAATGCCCTCTGGCATCACAAAGTCGTCCTTGGGGTAGCGGTCTTCAATTTCGGAACGGTAATAGCGGAATATGGGGGCAGCGGTGCGCCCGCCCTGTTCAAGGCGGCCAAGGCTCTGCACCTGATCATACCCCACATAGACGCCCGTAACGAGGTAGGGCGAAAAGCCCATGAACCACGCATCGTGCTCGTCGTTGGTCGTGCCGGTTTTGCCCGCAATAATGCGGCCATCAATCTTGGCCCGTACGCCCGTACCGGCATTGACCACTTCCTTGAGCAGGGTGTCCATGATGTAGGCATTCTGCGGCGAAACCGCCTGCCAGTGTTCCACTTCCTGCTTGTAGAGCACGCGGCCCTGCTCGTCGGTGATGGAGGTGATGATGCGCGGCCTCACGCCCAGCCCCTGGTTGGCAAAGGCGGCGTAGGCCTGGGTGAGATTGAGGGGGGACACCGCCACCGCGCCAAGGCTGATGGCCAGCTCTTGCGGAAAATGCGGTTCGAGGCCCAGGGCCTTGGCCCTTTGCACAATGTTGGCCACACCCACCTGTTGTGCCACGCGCACGGTGCAGGTATTGCGCGAAAGGGCCAGCGCCGTGTGCAGGGGCAGCTCGCCCTTGTAGTTATGCTCGTAGTTAGAGGGGCGCCACACTTCGTTTGTGTAGGGGTTTACATACACAAAGGGTGCGTCCAGCACTGTGGAGGCTGGCGTAAAGCCAAAATCCATGGCCGTGGAATAGACCACAGGCTTGAAGCTGGAGCCCGGCTGGCGGCGTGCCTGCGTGGCGCGGTTAAAGTGGCTGTCGCCAAACTGATAGCCGCCAATAAGCGCTACAACGTCGCCAGATTGCGGTTCAACCGAGGCGATGGCCCCCTGCACCAGGGGTTCCTGCTGCAAGCGCAGGGGGATGGGCGTGTTCTTTTTGACCGTGGATGCGTCAAAAGGCACGGTTTTTGTTTCTTTTTTGCCCTTGGCATTGGTCTCTGTGACGGTGGCTTCATCGGCAGAAACCCAGATCACGTCACCGGGCGCGGCCACCTGTTTGGGATCTTTGATGGCCGGGGCATTGGCCGCCGCAACCTTGGGATTGGGTTTGCGCGCCCACGACATGGCCGTAACAGGCACAATACCCGTATAACCCTGCCCCAGCGCTACCTTTACTTCCTTGCTGTCCACAGCGGTAACAAGGGCCTTTACCCATTCGCCGCCTGCCAGATCAATGGGCGAGAAGGGCGCTTTTGCAAGAAATTCTTTCTGTTTGGCGGCATCCAGCTGATCCACGGGGCCGCGCCAGCCCTGGCGCTTGTCCAGTTCTTCAAGGCCACGGCGCAGGGCAGCGCCTGCGGCGTTCTGGTGGGCGGGGTCCATGGCGGTGCGCACGGTCAGGCCCGCCTCGTACACATAGTCTGCGCCAGATTTGTTGGTTTCTATGCCCAGCGCGCGGAGGTTCGATTCCGTAAAAAATTCCACCAGCAGGCGGCGGGCTTCTTCAAGATACCACTGGGCAGGGCCGCCCACGCCTTCGGGCATGCTCCAGTACACCAGCGGCTCGGCCACGGCCTGGTCGTATTCCGCCGGGGTGATCCACTTGAGGTCGCGCAAGCGGCCAAGAACGTACATCTGCCGGTTCTTGGCCTCATCAGGCCTGCGGAAGGGATTGTACGTGCTGGGGGCCTTGGGCAAACCGGCAATAACGGCGCTTTCGGCCAGGGTGATATCAGAGGCATGCTTGCCAAAATAGGTGCGCGCCGCCGATTCCACGCCAAAAGAATGCTCACCCAGATAAATCTGGTTGAGATAAATGGTAAGGATCTGGTCCTTGGTGAAGTTTTTTTCCAGCTGGTAGGCCAGAATGGCCTCTTTCATCTTGCGGGTGTAACTGCGCTCGGATGTGAGCAGCAACTGCTTGATGAGCTGCTGGGTGATGGTGCTGCCGCCCTCGCCCTGGCGTCCCTTGCGAAAGTTGTTGATGGCCGCACGCATGATGGCCACGGGGTCTATGCCCATGTGGCGGTAAAAGGCATCGTCTTCGGCGGCAAGAAACGACATGGGCAGATAGCGCGACATGTCTTTGAGGCCGATGACAAAGCGTTTTTCATGGTTGAGCGTGCCGAGCATGGACCCGTCGCGTGCCAGAATAACAGTGGCCTGGGGCTGCTTGTATTCTGCAATGCGGTTGAGGTCGGGCAGATCACGCGAGGCCCAGTAAAAAAGCATGACCACAGCTACGCTGCCCATAAGGCCGCACACTATAATGATACCCATGAACCAGAGGGCGCATTTTTTAAGGGACAGACGAATTTTCATGGCAGGGCGATACCGTTTTTTTGGCCCGGCGTAAAGGGATGAGAGCCGTGCCAGGGCTTATGAGAAAATACGATGTATTGCCGGACAGGCAAGCCCCCCTGGGGGTACGCCGCACGGCACAGCGGGCGCACAGGCCGCAGGCGGGCGGCATAATCAAAAAAAAGCGGAAGGTTTCCCTTCCGCTTTTTTCCAAAATGTTGCGGCTGGACTACACGCAGCCAGTGGGCTTGGGCAGGCCGGCCATTTTGCAGGCGCCCTTGCCGGGGCCGGAGGGGAAGAGTTCGTACACTTCCTTCAGCTTGTAGCCGGTATTCTTGGAAAGAATACGGACCATGGGAGCGATGCCGTTCTTCTTGTAGTAGTCCTGCAGGAAGTCGAGGATCTTCTGATGATCAGCATTGATTTCAGAGATGCCTTCGGATTCCTTCACATAGTCCATCCATTCGGGGCACCAGTCGTCAAAACGCAGAAGGAAACCGTCTTCGTCAACTTCAAAGCTTTTACCTTTATAGGTGATCTCAGCCATGCGTGTGTCCTCCTTGGACAGCTATTGCTCAATCTCGCCGGGGCGAATCGCCCAGGCGCTACAACCGGAT
>NZ_JAYRGM010000002.1:140424-262481 GCF_041907885.1 Desulfovibrio sp.
TCACAACGAGAGCTCTTATGACACAAATAATTTTTGATGGCAAGTCCTGTGCGTCTTTTTCGCTCTCACCGTACATTTTTGTACGGGGCATTTGTGTAGTGATTCGGATGCCATACCATAAACATGATTAAATTGTAGGTATTTAGTGCTGGCAGTAGAGCACTTTGCCAAGCTTGTTGACGCCAGCAATAAGTTCTTGTTCAGACTGTGCATTTTCAAGGTCACGCACGCGCACAAACATGTGGCGGTTGCCATCGGGGTTGGAAACGGTAAGCACCGAAAGAATGCGGGCGTTGTGCGCGCGCAGCAGATCAAACAGGGGGCGCGCCGTGCCGGGCTGGTCGGGCAGCTCCACGGCAAATTGCAACCCGCCCAGGCGTGCGCCGGTAATGTCTACCATGGCCTTGAAAACATCGTGGTCAGAGATGATGCCCACCAGTTTGCCAGCATCGTCCACCACGGGCAGCCCGCCAACCTTGTTGTCCAGCATGATCAGGGCGGCCTGTTCTACTGTGTCGGTCGGTTTGACGGTGATGGGCTTGGCCGTCATAATGTTTTTGGCTTTCAGCTCGGCCAGCAGATAGTGCATTTCGTACATGTCGAGCGTGGTGGCCTTGGAGGGAGAGGCATCGCGCACGTCGCGGTCAGAGATGATGCCAATGACCTGACCCTGTTCGTCCACGACCGGGATGCGGCGGATGTGGTGATCCTTCATGAGCTTGCCCACTTTGAGCAGCGATGTATCGGGGCCAACGCTGACAACATCGGTGGTCATCCAGTTCTGTACAGGCATGCTTTCCCTCCGGGGGGATATGTTTCAGGTTATGACGGCGTGGTCGAAACGGCCATGCACAGGTTTTATATATACCAATGTGCCATTACTGCACAAGTGTGTAGCTATAAGTTGCGTGAACAGTCAAAGTTTGAAGGGGCCGATATGTTTTTACATCTTGATTGCGGGGCGGGCATAAGCGGCCCCATGACCCTTGCCGCCCTTGCCCATCTGGGGGTGGATTTTACGCCGCTGACAAGGCTTTTGGCCCTGGTGGGCCTGCCGTGCCAGATTGATGTGGCGGCAACAACCAGGCCCGGCGGGCCGGGGCAGACCGTTGCAGCGCGCTGGCTGGATGCTGCGCAACACCCCGGCAGCCTGAAGGAATTTGCAGAAATTTTAGATAAAATTGATCTGCCACATCGGGTGCGGCAGCGCGCGTGCGCCGTGGCCAGTGCGTTGGCCGGAGCCTACGCCCAAGCGGGCCAGATGCCCGTGGATGCGGTGCGGTTTGCCACGCCGGAATCCGGGGGCGAAACCAGCGGCGATCGAGACGACGAGGCCCGTGTCCTCATGTATATAATTGGAGCGGCCTACGGTCTTGAGGTGCTTGGGGTGCAGCGGATTACGGCTTCTGCCTTGCCCTGGTTTTCGGGCAGCGTGTCGGGGTCCCACGGCTGCATTCCTCTGCCACGGCCCGCCACAGCCTGTTTGCTACAGGGCAAGCCCGTTTTTGCCACAGAGACCCGCGATGAGCTTATTACCCCCACTGGTGCGGCCTTGCTGCATGCCCTGGTGGATGAGTTTGTTCTCGGCCCGCAGGGTACTCTCAAGGCCTTGGGTACGGGCTACGGCCTGCAATCGCCTGCCGGCGGATTGAGAGCGTGGCTGGTGGAGCAGGCCGGAGGCGGGGCCGACCATGCGCATGGCGGATGCGAACCGGTCATCCAGCTGGAGAGCCACATTGACCACCTTAATGGTGAAGATCTGGGCATGGCGCTTTCGGCCCTTTCTTCCATGCCAGAGGTGCTTGATGTGCTCTGGCTGCCGGGCCTTGGCAAAAAGAACCGCCCGGCGGGGCTGCTGCGGGTTTTGTGTTTGCCGGGGCAGCGCCAGTGCGTGGCCGCTGCCGTGCTGCGCCACACCCACACCCTGGGGCTGCGCGTGCAGACCCTTGATCGCATGGTGGCTCCGCGCCGTGCCACCACAACAGAAGTGGCGGGTCAGATGCTGCCAGCCAAGGAATATGTGATCGAAGGCCAGACCTACATTCGCCCAGAGGCTGACGCTCTGGAGGCCGCAGCCCGTCAGCAGGGCGTTGGCGTGCCCGCACTGCGCAATGCGCGCGGCTGATTTGTAGGCACGCCCACCAGAAGGCCCGGCCTTAACGGATTTCTGACAGTGTGTTCGGTAGCTTGGATGCCATCTTGCATCCCGCCGCGTGCTGGCGTAAGGAGGCAATGGGCAAAATGCCCATCCCAAGGAGGAAATGTATGCGTATGCAATATGTGTTGAAACCTTTGGCGCTGAGTGTTCTGGCCGCAGGCCTGATGTTTGCCGGAACCCCCGTTGTGCAGGCAGCCCCCGACAGGGATGCCACGCAAAACTACAAGCAGCGCAGTGACCGTGACGGAAATCGCGGTAATGACCGTGGTCAGCATTACGACCGCAAGGACAAGCAGGACCGTCGTGACGACCGCCGCGATGACCGTCGCGATGACCGCCGCGACCAGCGAGACGACCGTCGTGACGACCGCCGCGATGACCGTCGCGATAATCGTCATGAAAACCGCATGGAGCGCGGGCACGACAATCGCAGCGAACAGGGTGAACGCATGGGCAAGCCCCAGTACGACAAAGACCGTGGCGACCGCCGTGGCTCCCGTGGTGACGAAATGGGCCGCCCGCGCGACGACCGCCGTCCCCCGCGCGATCAGCAGCGTGGCCCCCAGGGTGGGCGTTCTGCCGACAACGATGACGACGTGCGCAACTAGCGGCCAAGACATCACAGTATAAAAAGCCGGGCAGCGTTTCCGCACGTTGTCAGGGATTACACAAAAAACCTTCCGCTAGCGGAGGGTTTTTTGTTTTATGGCCAGGCCAAATTATATTGGCTCGTGAGCAACGGCTCACAAAGTGGCAGAAAAAACATATTTATTGTCATTGTTGCCAAGGGGGAATCTGCACTAGGCTGGGTGCATTCGTGCCACGCGGGAGTTAGCTACCCGCAGAAAAGGAGACGCATATGTACCGTATTTTTCAGCACTGTTTGAAACCTCTGGCCTGTTTGCTGGTTCTGCTGGCATCGGCATGGCCCTTGGGCGTGCAGGCCCAGACCCCCAGCCAGCCTACATCCGCAGAAACCGGCGGCATGTACGATGTCGTTCCCGTACCCGCCGCCCGGCAAATAACCTTGGGCGTGTTGCTTTTTCCCGGTTTTGAGATGCTCGATGCCTATGGGCCCCTGGAAATGTGGGGCAGTCTCAAGCATGCCCCTGACCGTTTCTGGGGGGAGGCATCTGACAGGGTGGGCATCCGCCTGGTGACTGTGGCCGCCACCAAGGGGCCCGTGCCTTCGAACCAGGGGCCCAAAACCGTGGCGGATTTTGACTATGCCGATGCGCCCGCGCTGGACTATCTGCTTGTGCCCGGCGGCATCGGCGTTACTCCTCTTGTCAGCGATCCGGCAACCCTCAACTGGCTGCGGGCGCAGGCAAAAAACACGTCCCTTGCCATGTCTGTCTGCAACGGCGCATCGTTACTGGCTGCTGCGGGTCTACTTGATGGCAGGGCCGCCACAACCAACAAGATGGCCTTTAAGGCTTCCATCGCTCCCGGCCCCAAGGTGCGCTGGGTAGCCAGCGCACGCTGGGTGGATAACGGCAATGTTGTGACCTCTTCCGGGGTTTCTGCCGGTATGGACATGACCGTGGCTGTGATTGCCCGGCTTTACGGGCAGCCGCTGAGCGACTGGGTGGCCCAGATTACGGAATACGAGCCCCACCGCGATCCTGCCTGGGATCCCTTTGCTGTAAAGGCTGGGCTGGTTAAGTAGGTATTTGCAATACTGCTGGTCAGTGTCACGGCCACTACCAGTGCGTCGCGCGCGTGTCTGCCCAGGGAGAAGGGCGGGCTGCAGCAGACTGATGCTCGGCGGTGCTGTTTCGGGTAATTTAAAATGTGGCATTGCAAGGGCAGCATGTAAAAGCGTGCGGCAGGCAGCAGACCATAAAAAAACAGCAGCGTTCTGTGTGAACGCTGCTGTTTTTTATCTGGGGCAGAGTGCTCTTAGCCCTGGCACTTCTTTTTAAGGGCGTCTGCAATGGTAGCGCCCATCTGGTGGCAGGCCTTGAGGGTTTCGTGGTCGGGCCGCCAGTTGCACTTCACGGGTTCGGCGGGCATTTCCATGTTCATGGCGGCCAGCTGTTCGTGCAGATATTTGGGGCCTTCGCCCGACCAGCCGTATGAGCCAAACGCACCGCCAATGCGGTTCAGGGGGCGCAGGCCCTTCATGTAGGTAAGCTGGGCGGCAATGAGGGGCAGCACGGTATTGTTGTGCGTGGGCGAACCGGCAATGACCGCGCCGCAGTCGGCAAGCTCGGTCATGATGGCGCTGTGGTGGTTCTGCTTGACGCTCATGATGCGTGTGGGCACACCGTTTTCTTCAAGGCCGCTGCAAATGGCGTAGGCCATGGTTTCGGTGGATTCCCACATGGTGTCGTAAAACACCAGGGCGCGCTGCTGGGGCTTTTGCTCGGCCATGCTGCGGTACATGTCTATGATGTTGCGCACGGCTTTTTCACCACGGTGGATAAGTCCATGGTCGGGGGCGATCATGTCGATATCGAGCTTTTCCACCACGGGCAGGGTTTTGAGCACCATGGGAGAGTAGGGCAGCACGATGTTGTAGTAGTATTCCTTGACGCGGCGCGAAAATTCGCCGTCGTCGCCGAATTCGTCAACAAAGCGCGCGGAGCTGGCAATGTTCTGGCCAAAGATGTCGTTGCTGACCAGCAGCTTGTCTTCGGGAATATAGGAAACCATGCTGTCGGGCCAGTGCAGCATGCGGGTTTCCTGAAACACGATGGTGCGCTTGCCGATATTGATGCTGTCGCCGCTTTTGACAGCCTGCACGGGCCAATCCTTGCAGTCAAAGTAGCCAGCCATGGATTTGAGACCGGTCTGTGACACAAAGACCTTTTCGGGCTTGCAGCGCTCGATGATGGCTTCAAGCGCGCCAGCGTGGTCAAGTTCCATGTGGTTGCAGATGATGTAGTCAATTTTTTCGGGCTCAAGAACCTGCGCAATGCGGCACAGCAGGGTGCCTTCGCAGCCCGAGGCAACGGTATCGAGCAGAACGTTTTTTTCGTCCTTGATCAGGTAGGCGTTGTAGGTCGAGCCGTCGGGCGAGCGGGAATATCCGTGAAAATCCCTGTGGTCGTAATCGACATGGCCGACCCAGAAAATATCTTTTTTAATTTCTACTGGCTGCATGGTAAATCTCCGCAGTGTTGGGGCATTCCCGTTTACAAAAAGCCCCGCCTTGCCTTAGGGCAAGGCAAAGCGGGGGAAAGTACGGGAAAATTGGAAAATTAGGCAGGAGAAAACTGGTCTTTACCCACGCCGCAAACGGGGCAGGTCCAGTCTTCGGGCAGATCTTCAAAGGGCACATTGTCGTTTTCAGCGGGGTCGTACTCGTAACCGCAAACGCCGCAAACATACTTTTGCATGGCTTGTCTCCTGAAAATTTTATTGTGGCTTTATGCCGGGCAACGCACAGGGGCACAGGGTGAAAAACTAGTTTTCAGCCTTCCAGTGGCCGTGCAGATTGCAGTATTCACGGGCAGTAACCTTGGCCGCGTCAATGGCAAAAAAGGCCTCGGGCGCATCGCCGGGCTTCAGGAACTTGGTGTAGCTCCTGCCGTCGGCCAGCAGCTCGATCCATTCGATGAAGTGCTTTTCTTCCATGGGGTGGGCAACGCTGCCAACCTTCACCATGTAGCCGCCGTCAACTTTTTCGATGACAGGCACGTGCTTTTCAAGGGCACCGTCGGTGGCACCTTCGACCATCAGCTTCATGGGGTCGCCACAGCAGACGATGTCTGCGCCGCCGCCATGAAGAACTTCAACAATATTGCCACAGTGGGTGCACTTATACACTTCGAGTTGCGTGGGCATGAGTCCCTCACTTGTTTTGACTGGTTATCTTGTGGGGGGCAGGCTGAAACACTTGAAACACATGATCAGCCCCCTTTCCAGCAGCCATTGTGAAAGAAGTGCCCAGCGATGTAAAGCCTTTTTTTCGAGATTGGTAATTATTACCATTAAAATAACGTGGTGAAAAAACGCAAAAAAGCCGCGCTGCTGGCCGAATTTGAGGGTATTAAAACTTTTATTTTTTGAGCGACTGATCAGGTTGCTGAACAGCAGGTTTCGCACCACGTGCCGGTGGTTGCGCAAGCGGGGTTCCGGGCTCTGTGAGAGGGGCTGCGGCGGTGTCGCTGGCAGATGTAGCGGGTACGTGCGCTGGCAACAAGGTATGGCTGGGGGCCAGAGGCAGTGGCGCAGCGGGGGGCGCAGCCTGTTCCTGAAGTTGAGGCTGGTTTTGCGCGGCCCCGGTGTTGGGGGCGGTTTCGTCAGTGGTGGCGGGAGGGCTGACTGCGGCATTTGACGGAGCTGCAACGGGTGTAACTTGCTCTTGCCCCTGTGCGGGGCTTTCGTCGGGCTGTGCAGGTACGCTCTTGCGGCGGGCCCCAAGCACGTTGGGCAGCACTGCCCGCAGATCGCCGGTAACCAGCAGGCCGCTTGGGCTCAGGCCCACCAGTTCGCGCGTCAGCGCCGCAGAGCGCACCAGCAGGCCCGCCTGGCCGCCGCCTTCCACATACATGACAGTGCGCACGTTAAGCGGCAGATGCAGCACCTGCTGGGCAAAGGCGTAGGCCTCTACAGGCTGGCGGCAGTGCATGAAAAGAATCTGGCCGTCTCCATCCTGCGCAACGGCAGATATGGAATAGTGCGGGCCGCCGGGCGACCAGAGAATGCGCCGGTCGGCGTTGATCATGCGGTAGTTCTGGATAACCAGCGAATAGCGCTCCATCTGCTGCCGCCACAGGGGGTTGTCGCGGTCGATAATGGCGGCCAGGGGCAGGCCCGGCTCGTCGGGCCCGGCCACAAAAAACGCGCCAAACCGCTGCACGATGCGGCCATTGTTGGTGTGATCGCCCTGGCGCATGTAGCCGGTGCTGGTTGATCCGTCGGGCAGATACATGCTGGCGTTGATGGCGGCGGCAAGGTTGTACTGTTCGCCCCACTGGCTCAGCGGGCGCGAGGGGCCGCTGTCCTGCGAGCGGGCGCAGAGGGTAAAGTCAAAATGGGCGGGATCAATGCGCAGCACGCTCAGGCGCGCATCACCGTCGTTGAGCTGAAATTCGCCAAAAAGCAGGCCGGGCTCCAGCTCGCGCCAGTCGGCACGGCCCTGGTTGTCCAGGCCGTTATCGGCAGTGGGTTCGGTTGCCGCAGGCAAGCTGGGGGGCTGCTGGTGCGGAGGCTGCTGGGCGGCGGCCTCGTCGCTGCTGGCCGCTGCGGCTGCAACACCGCCCGCATTGCTGGCCAACAGCCACGCGTCGGGCAGCGGGGTGTCCATTTGGCCTGGTACCGCGAGGGCGGGATGCGGAAGAAAAGCAAGACATACGAGCGCAAGCGCCGTCAGCCATGTTTTCGGCAGAGTGCGGATGGTCCGTCTCAAGGGCCGGATCGAGTCCGCTGCTATAAAAGGATACTGCCGGGTATTCATATCTTGCCGTCTATTTTTAATGTCCGTACCCTGCATTACGACCGCTTTTGCCATTTGGCAAGGTGTGCTGCCATATTTTTGTTGACATATCAACTTATCTTGATATAAACATAAGCTATCAGGTCGCAGTACAAATCTCTGTGGCATTACGCGTTAAGGAGCTTTCCATGCATATCGGTCAAATGATCCGGAAACTTTCGGCCCCTTTTTATTCGCTGGAGTTTTTTCCCCCCTCCGACACGGCCCATCTACCCGATTTTTACACAACGGTTGACCGTTTGTGTGCGCTCAACCCGCTGTTTGCGTCGGTCACATACGGCGCTGGCGGCGCACGGCAGCAAAATACGCTGGCCGTAACGGCAGAGCTGGCCCGCCGGGGCATCGCCGCCATGGCGCATTTGACCTGCGTGGGCGCCGAGCCCCAGTCCATCGCCGCATTTTTGAGCGATCTGCGCGCTTCGGGGGTCAATAACGTGCTGGCCCTGCGCGGCGACCCGCCCGCCGACAAGGAATGGAGCTGGAGCACTGCCCATTTTCGCCATGCTTCTGATCTGGTGGCCTTTGCCAGAGAGCAGCAACCGGGCATGGGCATTGGCGTGGCGGCCTATCCTGCCCCACACCCGGAATCGCCCACTTTTGCCGACGACCGGCGGCATACGGCCAACAAGCTGCGGGCCGGGGCCGACTTTGCCCTTACCCAGCTTTTTTTTGACGCCCGCGAATACGAAGACCTGGTGAGCCATCTGCGCGGGCAGGGCATCACCACCCCGGTGATCCCCGGCATTCTGCCCATCCAGAGCTTTGATTCGCTGCGGCGCGTGCTTTCCCTGTGCGGGGCCAACATTCCCGGCAAGCTGTATCTGGCCCTCGAAAAAGCCCACAACGAAGGCGGGGCCGAGGCCGTGCGGCAGGTGGGGCTGGATTATGCGGTGCGGCAGATACGCAGCCTGCTCGATGCGGGCGCGCCCGGCATACATCTGTATACACTGAACAAGGCCGATATGTGCCTGCGGCTGGCCGAGGCCGTGGGCAAACTGTAATCCTGCGCAGGCCAGGGCTGTGGGGCGTATTGACCGCCCCGCACCCCCGGCGCTATTGTGTATGGTATGAGTTCATCCATCGAAAAAGGGCACGGCTGGTTGCTGGTGTCCGTGTGTACTTCCCTGTTTTTCATGCCTTTCATGATGGCTGGCGTAAACGCCGTGCTGCCGCCGCTGGGGCAAAGTCTCCACGCCAGTGCGCGTGAGCTGGGCCTGATGGGGGCGTTTTATTCCATGGGGCTGGCGGTTTTTCAGCTGGCCAGCGGCAGCATGGGCGATATTTGGGGCTACAGGCGGGTTTTTTTGTGGGGCATTGCCCTGTTTGCCGTGGCTGGAGCCCTGCTGGGTTTTGTCAATTCCGTGCCGCTGTTTTTGCTGCTGCGTTTTGTGCAGGGTGTGGGCGGGGCCATGTTCAATGCCTGCGGCCTTGCCCTGCTGGCCTCTGCCGCGCCAGAGGGACGGCGCGCCTCCTACCTTGGGTACAGCGGCTCGTCGGTGTATGCCGGTATTGCCTGCGGGCCGCCCGTGGCGGGTTTTGTGGCCGGTTGTCTGGGCTGGCAGTGGCTGTTTTGGGGCAGTGCCCTTGCCTCTGTGGCCGTGCTGCTTCTGATGAAGTATCGCGTCAAGCTTGAATGGCGCAGGGCCGAGGGCAAGCCTTTTGACTGGACGGGCTGCTTTGTCTATGCGGCCGCCATGGTATGCCTGACCTTTGGAGCCTCTGAACTGGCTGCGGCCCCGGCCATTGCTGGCGGTCTGCTGGTGGCCTTTGCGGGTCTGATGGCCGCTTTTTGCGCCAAGGAGCTCAAAAGCGCCAATCCGCTGCTGGATCTGCGCCTGCTTGCGCGCAACAGGGTTTTTGCCCTGTCCTCTCTGGCGGCATTCATCAATTACACGTCCTTTTTTGGCATAGTGTTCTTTTTTAGCTTGTATCTTCAGTTTGGGCGCGGCATGTCGGTACAGCAGGCCGGGCTGTTTCTTGCCTTGCAGTCGGTGGTGCAGGCCATGACAACCCCGGTGGCGGCGCGGCTGTGCGGCAGATTTGAGCCGGGCAGGGTCAGCGCTGCGGGCATAGGCCTGTGTGGCCTTGGGCTTGTTGTGTGCGGGCTGTTGCGCATAGATTCGCCCATGTACGTGCTGGTTTCGGCCCAGTGTTTGCTGGGCATGGGCATAAGCCTGTTTGCGCTGCCCAATACCACCATTATTCTTGAAAGCGCGGGCCGTGACCGCGTGGGGCAGGCCGCTGGCCTTACCGGGGCAGTGCGCACTGGTGGGCAACTGTTCAACATGGCGGTGATAACTCTGACGCTGGGATTTTATCTTGGCAGCGAACCAGCAGGAACGCATAACATTGATGCGTTTATGGGGGCCATGCGCGTTGACCTGATAGTTTTTGGCGTGCTCAACCTGTTGGCCGTGGGCTGCGCCCTTGCCAGAAATCGTCGATAAACAGCGCCATGGCCTGCAATGCTGTGAAGTTACAGGCCAAAGGCTTTTTGTGGTGTGTCTAAAGTTTTTTTCGATCCTGCCGAAAAGGATGGAAGGACGGAAAACACCATGGCCGATGTAACCGCCGCGCAAGTGCGCATGATGCTTCAGGGGTATGAGCAGCAACTGCTTGCAGCCCGGCGTCTTGCGCGGTTGAGGATGCGGCGCAGAATGGCTGCGGGGGACGATCCCAATGATCCAGATCCCGCTGCCCGACGGCATCTGATGGTCGAAAAGGTGGCACGAGAGCTGTACGAAGCCCTGCTCTATACCGGCAGCGACAACCCCGTGGTGGAAGAAATCCGCCAGGAGCTGGGACGCGAGGTGGGGCAGGACGTGCAATTCACCTATCCTCCCGGTGGCAGATTGCGTATTGTGGGTCAGGGGCCGGAAGGCCTTGAGCCTTTGTCTGATGAAAAAATGCGTGCATCGCGCAACGCCCTGTGGCGCGTAACGCGAAAAAAAGTTG
This sequence comes from Desulfovibrio sp., assembly GCF_041907885.1. Taxonomy (GTDB): domain Bacteria; phylum Desulfobacterota; class Desulfovibrionia; order Desulfovibrionales; family Desulfovibrionaceae; genus Desulfovibrio. The sequence goes on from NZ_JAYRGM010000002.1 coordinate 150,984, forward strand.
ACGAAAGCATGCTTGATGAGCCACCGGCCGGGTAACCGGGCGGCAGGGAGCACAGGCGGAGAGCACTATGGAAATTCAGGGAAAGATCAATAATTTTCTCGATCCTTATGGCACGGCATCCAGCCTCGACAAAAGCGGCGAAGCCAGACTGAAGAACCGGGCCAGCGCTGCCCAGGTTTCCACCGAAGGTTCACAGGGGGATACTGTCAGCGTGTCGCAGGACGCCCTGCTGTTGACAGAGGCGCGCCGCACAGCCCAGAACACGCCCGATGTGCGGGCCGAAAAGGTGGAATCCCTGCGTATTCAGGTTTCTAACGGAACCTACAAGCCGGACAGCAAGCTTATTGCCGCCAACCTTGTGCGCGAAGAGCCGGGCCTGTTCCGATAATACCAAACCAGCATAACAACGCCGGGCGGTCATGGATAATTCCATGACCGCCTTTTTTTTATGTGCTGTGGGCAGCAGCCCCTGGTGCGCAGTTCGGCATGCTTTCTGCAAACCCCTTTGTGCCGGTATTTCGGCAAGGAGTCTGCGCCATGAAATTGACGATACTGCGCCATCCCATTTTCTGGATAACCACCGCCGCACTGCTGGTTTGCTGGGCCTTGCCCGCGCAGGCCGTGCGCATCAAGGATATCGCCACGTTTTCGGGCGTGCGCGACAACCAGCTCATCGGTTACGGGCTGGTGGTTGGTCTGGCGGGAACGGGTGATAAAAAGGACTCTGTCTTCACCCTGAGCTCCATGAAAAACATGATGGACCGCATGGGCGTTGGCGTGGACGCCTCGGCCCTGAAGATAAAAAACGTGGCCTCGGTCATGGTAACGGCGCGCATGCCTGTTTCGTCCAAGCCCGGTACGCGGATTGACGTAACCGTCTCATCGGTGGGCGATGCATCTTCCCTCATGGGCGGCGTGCTGCTGCAAACGGCCCTCAAGGGCGTGGACGGCAAGGTATATTCCCTGGCCCAGGGCGCGTTGACCGTGGGCGGTTTTTCCGCTTCGGGCAAGGCGGCCAGTACCACCAAGAACATCGCCACCGTGGGCATCATTCCCGGCGGCGGTATTGTGGAACGCGGCATCCCCTTTGAATTCAACCAGCAGGACAAGCTCACGCTCAACCTGCGTGTGGGCGATTTTTCTACCGCGCAGCAGATAGCTGAGCGCCTTAACGGAGCCATGGGCGGGCGCTACGCCCGTGCCGTGGACGCCACCAGCGTGACCATGGACGTGCCGCCCCAGTACCGCAACAATCTGGTTCCGCTCATGGCCTCTGTGGAAAATCTGGATGTCAGCCCCGACACCTCCGCCAAGGTGGTTGTGGACGAAAAAACCGGCACAGTGGTGCTTGGGCGCGATGTGCGCATATCGCGCGCGGCGGTGGCCCACGGCAATCTGCAAATAACTGTGCAGGAAAGCGAACAGGTCTCGCAGCCCGGCCCCTTCTCGCAAGGGCAGACCGTGGTTACCCCGCAAACAGAAACCAACGTGCGCGAAGAAGCGCGCCACCTCATGATGGTGGAAGGCGCAACTCTTCAGGAACTGGTGGACGGCCTCAATGCCATCGGCGCAACACCCCGCGACCTCATCTCCATCTTACGGACAATGCAGGCTTCGGGCTCATTGCATGCGGATCTGGAGGTAATCTAAATGACCACGCCCATGTCAACCGCGCTTGTTCCGCCTGAGGCCGGTGCGGGCGAAATTGCCCGCAACGAAATGCAGTCTCGCCTGGCGGGCCTTGGCAATCTGGGCGGCAAAAAAATTGATCCCGCGCAAAAGGAAAAGAAGCTGCGCGAGTCGTGCGAGGGCTTTGAATCCATATTTATTCAGAAAATGTGGGAAGAAATGCGCAAAACCCTGCCCAAGTCCACCCTGCTGCACGGCAAGGAGGAGCAGTTCTGGCAGGGCATGTACGATCAGGAACTGGCCAAAAAAATGACATCGGCCGGTGGTATTGGCCTGGCCGACATGATGTACGCCCAGCTTTCGCGCGGGCTGGTATCTGCCAGCCGCAGCACGGCTACAGATGCCTCTGCCATGGGCCAGCGTGCCTTTACGCCGGAAGCTGCCCCCATGCTCACGCCTACCAATGCTGCCGAAGCCGAGCGTAGCGGCAGCGCTGCTGCGGCCTCTGGCAACAGGCGTGCGCCCGGTTCCGCAGCCTCGGTCTACGATGGGGTTTCGCCCTTGCAGGATGCCGGGCTCGTGCCCAACGGCTCTGCGGCGGCGCGTACCCTTACCGGTGATCAGGCCGCCGCAGACGGGCAGGATCCCGACGAAGCCGCCCGCCTCGCACAGCAGGCCGCTCAGGCCTCTGCGCAGCCAGAGCGCCACAAGGTGGTGCGTACGTCCAACGTTCCCAACATGAATACCGGCCTCAACATGGCCCGCTTGGCCCAGTTTGAGGCTGGCAGCAAGCTTGGCGCCAACACGGTACGGCCCTCCATGCAGCAGATGATGGGCCTTGCGCAGCAGCAGAGCCGGCCCGGTAATACTACCCAGGCCAACGGCCAGCAGACAGGGCAGGGGGTTGACGAAGCCGCTGGCAGCCCCGGTGGGGATCAGGGTTTTGCGCCCATGCCCAACATGGCGATTCCGCCGCTCGCGGGCGAGAGCTTTGGCGCGCAGGCGGCCATGCAGCCCGTCTCGCAAACAGCCATGCAGGCGGCCACACAGCCCGCACAAGGGCAGGCCCCGGCAGGCGGCTCCGGTCAGCTGCTGCCGCCCAAGCCCCAACCAGTCAAGGTTCACTTTACCACCAATGTGCCCCCGGCCGGGCGCGGCGGCAAGCAGGGGCTTATCCGCACGTTGAATACAGACGGAACTGGCCCCAACAGCAAGGCGGGTGCGGGCATAGCAGCCTACCACGCCCAGCAGGCCCAGCAGGGCCAGCCCGGCGGCGTGCAGGCGGCGCAGGCAGCAGCCGGGGCGCAGCCCACGGCCCAGGTAAGCACCCTGCCCATGGGGCCAGCAGGCCAGCAGGCCCCCCTGCCGGCCAGCCAGGCCGCAGCAACGGGAGCACCCATGCCGCTTCAGGGGGGAACCCCCGCAACCGCGCCGGGAATGGTCAGCCCCGTACCGCTCACCGGCGGGCAGATATCTGTGCGCCAGAGCGGCAAAAATGCCGACAGCCGTGGGGCAGCTGCAACGGGCATACCGCCGCTGACGGCCACAGATGTATACGGCAGGCAGTAGCTTTCTGATGGCGTGGCCCGGGGGGGGCAGGCTGAAAGGTGCAACTTTTTGCCACTCCCGTGTATGGGCTGGGAATAAATTTTCAGGCACGAAATTTGCTTAAATCCAGACGGGGCGGCAGTTTCTGCCATCCCGCCGGGTCACAGGGCAGGCGCGGATGGGAGCAACAGTTCCTCGGAGGTACATATGCACAACGTCATTTACGAATCGCTTTCGCGTCAGGATAAGGCCCTGTGCCTTTTGCGCGACCTTCTTGAAGAAGAATACAATTGCCTTATTGGCCGCGATACCGATGGCGTGGTGTCTCTGGAATTTTCCATTCAGGAGCTGATCCGCCATCTGGCGCTGGAAAAAACCTTTGTCATCAAGCGGCTTGGTGGCATGCGCGTGGCGGAATACGCAGGCATGCTCCCCGATGATCTGGCGGCCTCGCTGCTGGAAACCTTGTGCCGCATAGACGTGAGCGAGCAGGGCGTTGCGCGGCAGGCTTCGCGCAATACCACGCTTTCGCTGGCCCTGCTTGACCAGAGCAGCCGTACCCTTCAGGCCCTTACAAGTCAGGCCATGCCGCCCAAGGCAGAGACCTATGGACGCCGTGGCGGCATGCGCACGCAGCATCCCCAGGCGGCACTGATTTCCGGGAGGCTGTAGTCATGCTCAGCGGTCTTTTTAATGTGGGCCAAACGGCCCTCAACGCCGCGCAAGCCTGGATTTCGGTCACGGGCAGCAATATCGCCAATGCCGATACCGAGGGTTACACCCGCCGGTATGTGGATCAGCGCGATGCCGGAACCCTCACCACCAAGCCGGGCGGTGAAGGATTGGGCGTTAACGCCCAGCAGATTTTACGGTATTTCAACTCATTTCTCGAAAGTTCCTACGTAACCCAGTCGAGCAACTCCTCACGCTGGGAAGAGCAGGAAAATATCATGGGTTCGGTTGAAAGCCTCTTCAATGAATCCAACCGGGCGGGTGTAAGCTCTGCCTTGAACAAATTTTTTACTGCCTGGAAGGATCTTGCGCAGCGTCCTAGCGACACAGCCTCGCGCGAGTCCCTGCTTTCGTATGCAGACAACCTCTGCGACATGCTCGGCAGTACGGCAGATGGCGTCAAATCGTTGCAAAGCCAGATGGATGTTTCCATCACCCAGGGCGTGGACCGCGTCAATGAACTGGCCAAGAGCATTGCCTCGCTCAACAAGCAGATCAACGCCAATACCATTGATGGGGTAAGCAACCCCAATGCCCTGCTTGACCAGCGCGACGGTCTTGTGCGCGAAATGGCGACCTACGTCAATGTTACCACGGTGGACAGGGGCAACGGCGATTTTACGGTGTCGCTTGCCACCGGCCAGCCTCTGGTGCAGGGCATAAGCACCAATTCGCTGGAAGTTCTTGCTGCCCGCGCCGAAAACCGGCTTTCTGTGGGCTCTGCCTACGCGGGCAATGTGCAGTTTGATGGCTCTGACAGCCACGAGTACACGGTAGAAGTGCTTACCGGGGGCAATGCGGGTGTTGCCGGTTCAAGCGGCAACCCCACGTTTCGTGTCTCGCTCGACGGCGGTAAAACATGGCTGCGCGACGACAACGGCGCAGAAATGCACTACGAGATAAGCTCCAACGGCAGCACCACCGACCCGGTGCAGGTAAAGAACCTCAAAATTTCTTTCAGCTCCATCTCCGATTTTACGGCTGGCGACAAGTTCGACATCATGCCCAAAACTGGGCTGTACTGGAACGAACCCACACGGGGCCCGCAAAATGTTACGCCGCAGACCTTTTTTGACGGTACAGAAAACCAGAACCGTGTGTCTGGCGGCAAGCTGACCACCTATTTCAGCGTTCGCGACGACAACTGCGGCAGATATCTTGACGAACTCGATGCCACAGCCAAGTCGCTGATATGGGAAGTGAACCGCATCCACAGCCAGGGTGCGGGAACCACGCTGTTTGACTATGCCCAGGGCCAGCAGACTGTGCTCAATACTACCGTTCCCCTTGGCTCTGCCCAAACCGTACTGCCCGATGCTGGCAAAATTCAGGCGGGCAACGTCAATTTTTATTTTTACGACAAGACAACGGGCAACTATGTGTCTTCGGGGCAGCTGGATTTTGACAGCGCAACTACCGGCGTGCAGAACTTTGACCCCAAGGTGCATTCGCTGGATGATGTGGTCGCTGCCATAAACTATACGTTTCCCACCGAGCTTTCGGCCAGCATTCAGGATGGCAAGCTTGTGGTCAACTCTGCTGCGGGCAGCAATCTGCAATTTGCTCTTGGTACAGACAGCACCGGCATGATGGCTGCTCTTGGCATGAATACATTTTTTACCGGCACTGATGCGAGCACCCTTGCTGTAAACAGCCAGCTGCACGGCAATGTAAACTACATTGCCGCAGGGCAGGTAAATGGGCAGCAGCAGATCAACAAGGGCGACAATGCCAATGCCACCGCCATTGGCAAGCTCTCTGACACCAATGTGACCATTTCCACAGTGTGGAAGAACACCACCAACCAGACTATCTCGCAGTATTACGCCAGCCTGGTTACCACTGTTGGCGCAGATACCCGGCTTGCCAAGACCAATTCAGAGTACCACAAGACGCTGACCAGCGATCTTGATACACAGGTAAGCTCTGCCTCTGGCGTAAACCTGGATGAAGAAATGGCAAACCTCATCAAATTTCAGCACTCCTACACGGCAGCGGCCAAGCTTATCACCACCGCCGACCAGATGCTGCAAACCCTTCTTGGGCTCAAGCAATAGGAGACGGTTATGGGCATTCGCGTTACACAAAGCAGAATGTACGATACCATGACGACCCAGATGCAGAAGAATCTGTCGGCGTACATGGAAAGCAACGAGCAGGGCTCGACACAGAAAAAGATCAACCGGCCATCGGACGATCCCGCCGGAACCTACCGCGTGCTTACCACGCGCGATGATATTGAGGCTACCAACCAGTATCAGAGCAACGTGGATACAGCCAAGGGCTGGCTAGAGCTGACCGACAACGTGCTTGGAACCCAGTTGAGCACTGCGCTTACCAGCCTGAAAAGCCTGGCAGAGCAGGCCTCAACAGGAACCTATACTGCGGCAAACCGCCAGCAGATTGCCTATCAGGCCCGGCAGATTTTTGGGCAGATACTCAATCTTTCCAACACGCAGTACGAGGGCAACAGCATTTTTGGCGGGCAGCGTTACGACCGCAACGCCTTTGAAGAAGGGCTGGGGCTGACCAGTGCCGATACCAACTGGAACACGGCCATCCAGGCGGGAAACTATACCATCCAGGGGGCTGCAACCACATCCATGATGGTGCAGTTCACCAGCACGGGCACGCTGGACGGCGGCCCGCAGAATTTTCGCTGGTCTTCGGACGGCGGTACAACCTGGAGCACGGGAACAACCGCAGGCCGCACTCTTTCGATGAACGGCGTTACGGTAACAATGAAGAACGACATGGCCGTTACGGCTGCCGACGTGAGCCTTGGCGCTGGCTCGCACAACGGCACATTGGTATATATTCGGCCCACAGCCATGTACCAGGGTGACGACAACGATCCGCCGCCCACCATGACTGTCATGGGCGGGCCGGCAAATCTGACAACGTCTGCCGCCGGTGCTTTTGGCGGCAACGTGCTCGTGCGAATGGACAACGATGCCGACCTGGCTTCGTCGGGCAGCACGGTCAATTATTCGTACAGCACAGACAGCGGCTCAACCTGGATTTCGGCCACATCCACCACCAACGGCACAAAGAAGCTGCGCCTGCTCGTGCCCAGCGGGTATGTGGACATGGACGCCACCAGCGTGGCAGCCAGCACGGTAACCGCCGGAACACAAATATTGGTACACCCCGACCGCGCCGATCTGAACCTGGAAATAATGAAGGATTCATATATTTCCGTTAACAACGTGGGCAAGGATATTTTTGGCGGCTATTATGAGGGTAAACCAGCTCTTGCTTCGTCTACCAATCTGTTTGACATGGTTGGCGATTTTGTAAGTTATTGCGAAAATAACAATCAGGAAGGCTGCCAGGAAACCCTTACAAAAATTGCCAGCGTGCAGCAGAATGTTCTTACGCAGACAGCCCGCGTGGGCGGACTGGAAAACCGGGTTTCGACCGCAAGCGACATACTCAGCTTTCAAAAGGTAGACCAGCAGGATCGTTTGAGTTATACTGAAGATATAGACCTGACCGAGTTGCTGACAAAGCTTACGAGGCAGCAGTTGACGTATCAGACGGTGCTTCAGTCTTCGTCAAAGATCATGCAGATGAGTCTGTCCAGTTATCTGTAATGCCCGATAGCGTTCCCATTGGCCGTTATATCGCCGATGGGCCGCGATAGAAGCTGCCCGGTGTGGTTCAAGCAACGATATAATAACGGAAGCACCTATGCTCATATTGACGCGACGCCCAGGAGAGAGCCTATATCTGGGCGAAAACATACGCATAACTATCTTGGGCATGCAGGGCAAACAGGTCAAACTTGGCCTGGAAGTGCCCGATGACACCACGGTTTATCGCGAGGAAGTGTACAAGCGGGTTGTTGAAGAAAACCGTCGCGCCCTTGAAACCAGTACTAACGACCTTATGGTGGCTGCTGAACTATGGCACGAAACAAAGAAATAGAAATCGACACCCGTCTTGGACGTCGTTGTATTGATGCGGATAAAGTTATTCACTTTCCCCGTGGGTTGGCCGGGTTTGAAAACGAGCGGGATTTTATCCTGCTGCAAATCAGGCCCGAAGCTCCACTGCTTATCCTGCAAAGTGTGAACACGCCGGTGGTTGGTCTGCTGGTGGCTGACCCCTACAGCTTTTTTGACAAATCGTACAAGCCGCTCGTGGGCGATGCCGAAAAACAGCTGCTCAGCATCGAAAGCCTGGATCAGGCTGCGGTGCTGGTCACCGTATCCATACCCGCTGGCGCGCCAGAAAAGGCCGTGCTCAACCTTACTGGGCCCATAGTTATCAACTATGAGGCGCGTATGGGCTTGCAGGTTCCGCAATGCGCCGATGGGCCGCAGCAGATAAACATGCACTCGCTCAAACCGGTGGAAGCCGAGTCCCCTGCGGCAGAACCCGCAGCGGGCAGTACCGCTCCCACGTGCGGTTGCGGCGATAAGGCTGCCCCGCAAAAATAAGTACTGTTTGACATCTTTTTTATAAAACCCGGCTGTTTATAAAGCCGGGTTTTTGTTTTTTGGTCGGGTGGTAGAATGGTTTTACTGCGCACATCTGCCGGTCATGCGCAATTTTTTTAAATAACATGCGGTTATGCAAAGGTATTGTGTGTTGAATGCGCGCGAAGAGAGTGCTAAATATTGGGGTCAGTGGTGAAAAAAATAACTTGCATTATAAAAACCATGGTGCTAGATTGAGCGCACAAACAGTGGATAATTCCCCTGTATAAAAAGAAATTTTAAGCGAATCTGTTTTCGCACGGCAAAAAATTACAGACGGCAACCCTCGGCAAACGCACAGCCCCTTCTGTGTATCCGCTGCCCCTTTAGCGGAACTGTTTGCCTGCCTCTGCGTCCTTGCTGTTCCACCTCGCCTGGCGGGAACTGCTCAGGACAATGTTGGCCCGGCGCATACCACAGATGCCGCCGGGCCAAATATTTTTTGCCTCGTTTGTCTGTCGCAGCCTGCTCCTGATTTTCGCTGGCGCTGGCGTTGCCACCGCCCATAAAAAAAGCCGGGGTTCTACCCCGGCTCCAGATTTGATGACAAACCCCGCTGCGCGGGATTTGCGCCGCCATCGGCGGGCGACCCGCCGGGCGGAAAGGCACGAAAATCCGTCGCGTTCGGCGCGGCCAAGCCGCAGCCTGCTCCTGATTTTCGCAGGCACTGGCACGGCCACCGCCAACAAAAAAGCCGGGGTTCTACCCCGGCTTTTTTACATTTGACCCCAAAAATCTAGTCAATGCCCATGGCCTTGGTGATTTTTTTGGCGGCCTTCTTAACTTTCTCCAGCGGGCTTTTTTCCGCAGCTGCTTCAAATTCGCGCAGCAGCTCCTCCTGCTTGGCAGAAAGGCGCGTGGGCGTGAGCACCTTGACTTCTACCAGCAGATCGCCACGATTGCGCCGCCCAGGGTAGGGCATGCCTTCGCCCGGCATACGCAGCAGCGTGCCGCTCTGGATGCCCTTGGGAATCTCAAGGGGCAGATTGCCGTCGAGGCCAGGAACTTCGGCCCGGTGGCCAAGGGCTGCCTGCACAAAACTGATTTCAAGGGTGTAGATGAGGTCTTGCCCCTGACGCTGCCAGCGCTTGTCCTGTTCGACGGTAAGCACCACATACAGGTCGCCGGCAGGGCCGCCGTGTACACCGGGTTCGCCCTCGCCGCGCACGCGCAGGCGGGTTCCGCTGTCCACACCGGCGGGCACGCGCACCACAAGTTCGCGGGTGTCGGTGGTAATGCCCTCACCCTTGCACTTGGGGCAGGGCTTGGTGATCACACGGCCCGTGCCCTGACATGAGGGGCACGGCATGGAAATCTGAAAAAATCCCTGCGAGCGGCGTACCTGCCCCGTGCCGCTGCACTGGCGGCAGGTTTCTGCCTTGCTGCCGGGTGCAGCGCCGCTGCCATTGCATTCGGAACAGGTGACGTGCTTGGGCAGGGATATGCTGATCTCGTCGCCCTTGGCCGCCTGTGCAAACGTGATGGTCAGGTTGTAGCGCAAGTCTGCCCCGGCCATGGGACGGGGGCCACGCGTGGCAGTGGAAAAACCAAAAAGATCGCCGAAAATGTCGCTGAAATGCGCAAAAATATCGTCGTTGCTGCCAAAACCGCCAGCGCCGCCCTGTACGCCCGCACGGCCAAAACGGTCGTAACGCGCACGTTTATCGGGGTCGCGCAAGACATCGTAAGCCTCGGCGGCTTCCTTGAATTTTTGCTCGGCCTCGGCATTGTTGGGGTTGTGGTCAGGGTGATACTTTAAGGCCAGCTTACGGTAGGCCCGTTTGATTTCGTCATCTTCGGCGCTGCGGCTAACGCCCAGCACTTCGTAGTAATCGAGCTCCATCGTAGTTCCGGTCACTGTGCGGCTTGTGCGCCTGTGCTAAAGGTTGTACATAAGCGCGGCGGCCTCCCTGGGGAAGCCGCCGCGCGAACAATCCGTTCCAGAGGGCTATTCCTCTGCGGCGGCCATGTCCTGGCCAGGCAGGGGGTTGTAAAGACTGACATCATCGGGCAGAACTTTGCCTGCGGCAATTTCGCGCAGGGCGGTCACGGCCTCTTTGTTACGCGATTCCACCAGGGGTTCGTAGCCTTCGCGGTACTGATGCACGCGCTTGATGGCCATCTGCACCAGCAGAAAACGGTTGTCTACGCGTTCCTGGCAATCTTCAACGGTAATACGGGCCATGCTGCCTCCGTAGGTTGCGGCTAAAACGCCGCATTCCGGGCCACCACAGGCAACCCGGTTGATAAATAATACCGCCCGACCGATTGTAAAGGCCGGGCGTGTGCATACGCCTTCGCGCAGGTTTACCCTGCTGAAATAAGAATTGATATATGTCGTCCGCTGCGCTGTCAATAGGCTGATTATTTGGCTGCCAGCAAGGCTCTACAGGTATGGTGGGGGGTTAGGCTCTTGCCAGCCAACAGGATACGCAAAAAAATTATGAGTAGAGAAAAAAGATCGTTCGCCCAGGAAACCTGCGTTAAAAGCGCAGGCAAGGCCATGCAGAAAACCGGCATGCTCTGGCCCGGATGCCGCGTTGCGGTGGCTGTTTCTGGCGGGGTGGACAGCTTTGTGTTGCTGCAAAGTCTTAAAATACGTCAAGGAATCGTACCTTTTCACTTTGAAATCATGGCGATCCATCTGAATCCCGGCTTTGACGAAAAAAGTCATGCGGCCCTGCTGCCCTGGCTGGCAAGGCGGGGTATTCCCGGCCATATCGAAATGACCACCTTCGGGCCAGACGCGCATTCGGAAAAAAATCTTCGCCGGTCGGCCTGTTTTCGCTGCTCGTGGTTGCGCCGCAAGCGGCTTTTTGAGCTGTGCGGCCAGTACGGCATAACCCACCTTGCCCTGGGGCATAATGCCGATGACCTGGTGCAGACATTTTTTATGAATCTGAGCCGCAATGGCCGCGTGGACGGCATGAGCATGAACGAACCTTTTTTTGGCGGCAGCCTGCAACTGATACGCCCGCTGCTGCTGGTAGAAAAAAAGTTTATTCTCAAGGCCGCCAAACAGTGGGAGCTGCCCATCTGGGCCAACGCCTGTCCCTCGGCGGGCAATACGGCACGCAGCTCCATGAGCGAAACCCTCGAACATCTTTATGCCGTGTCAAAAGATTCGCGCCGCTGTATCTTTAATGGCCTGACCCGCTGGCAGCTTGAAAAAAACAGCGCGTCCACAGACTTGTCATTAGAAGTGCCCCTTCCCGATGACGAGGCCCCTGATCTGGACGCAGATTGACACGGGTTGCTTTCCGGCCCTAAAGTACAGGTTCAATGCTGTTTGGCAAATATCACATAGTCATCTTCACCGAAGGTCGCAGCGGCAGCCGCAATGTGCGCATGCGCGGCTGGTTTGGTATTATTGCGTGCCTGCTGGTTCTGGCGCTGGTGGCCTGCAACGTATGGCTGCTGCGCAACTGGCTTGAAACCCGCCATCTGGGCGACGACTTGCGCAATGCCGACAAAACCATTGAAGAACAGCGCCGCCAGCTTGTTAATCTCGTAGAGCGCATATCTGTGGTGGGCCGCGACCTTGAGCGGGTGCAGAGCTTCGATTCCAAGCTGCGCATCATGATGAATATGGAAAAAGACCCCGCCGAGGCCGGTTCTGTGGGCGACAGGCCGGGGGATTTTTCGCGTACCTATCTGCCCCTGCACCGGCAGGAGCTTGCCGCCCGCAAGATGCTCGAATTCCTCACCCGGCTTTCCGAATCCGTAAAGCTTGAAGAAGTGCGTCAGCAGGATCTGCTGCTGGCCCTGCGCGAAAACCGCGATGCCCTTTCTTCCATGCCAACCATCTGGCCGGTGGTGGGTTTTGTTTCGTCCAGCTTTGGCTGGCGTTCCGGGCCCTTTGGGGGCCGGGGGCAGTTCCACAAGGGGCTCGACATCACCAACCGCATCGGCACGCCCATCATTGTGCCTGCCCAGGGCATTGTTACGCTCTCCGGGCGTGACGGCGCATACGGCTTTAGCGTTGAAATCAACCATGGCAGCGGCATTGTCACCAAGTATGGGCACATGCAGCGGTGCGCCGTGCAGGAAGGCCAGTGGGTCAAGCGCGGCGAGATTGTGGGTTATGTGGGCATGAGCGGGCGTACCACCGGGCCTCATTTGCACTACGAGATTCGTCTTAATGGTGTGCCGGTTGATCCCATGCGGTATATTCTGGAATAACCCCTGCTATTTCTTCTTTTTCTTCACCGCCTCTTCACTTGCCGTGGGTTTTGTCGAAAGCCTGTCAGGCTGGTTTACTCTGCCCGTTTTTTTTTGCGGTGTAAGCAGGCGTGAAGAAAAAAGAACTTCTACCCTGAATGGGTGCAAGAGCCTGTCAGGCTGATTTACGCAAACCCGACTTTTTTGGCCTGACGGCGTTAAAATCCTGTTTTTGATGCTCACGTACTTGAGTACGCTGCGCTCAAAAACAGGATTTTAACGCCGTCAGGCCAGAAAAATGCGTATTTTGCAAATTCGCCCAACACCTCCCATCGCCTCCGCATTCGCTGCGGCGAGTTTAAGGAAGGCGACGCCACGACCAGCTTTTGATCACGCCCGCTGAAAGGCAGGGGAATCCTTCATCGTAAGCGAGGCCGTCGCCGCGCAGTCACGCCACTGAAAGGCAAAAAGGCATGTATGGCAAAAACATCCGGCTGAAAATCCAAAGATTGCACTGAAAACCCAAGAAGTGGGAGTAACATAAAATTGTTGGCAAGAATGTGGCGTGAGGGATGGAGTCGAAGCGCGGAATTCAGGGGGTGAACGACATCATGGAATTGGGCTGAAACGGAATTTGACCAGAGCGGCAGCGGGCTATGGCATTTACGCGTCGCGGAGGGAGATCACCTGAGCGAGCGCAGCGAGTGAGGGAAGCTCCCGCAGCACAAGACGCGTGCCCTCGCCGTATTGCGGTAATTGAAAACGCTCTTTGGGGGTGCTTCGGGGGGGATGCAAGGGGGGCCGCGCAGGGGGCGAAGCCCCATAACCGGCCCCACCTTGCCGCGCGCCGCGCAGGCGCCCCAAACATCGCCGGAGTTCGAAATGCAGTGCCCGCAGGGCAGATAATCGCTTTCAGGCTGGTTTACTCTGCCCGTTTGTCTTTGCGGTGTAAGCAGCAGCGAAGAAGAAAGAATTTCTACCCTGAATGGGTGCAAGAGCCTGTCAGGCTGATTTACGCAAACCCGACTTTTTTGGCTTGACAGCGTTAAAATCCTGTTTTTGATGCTCACGTACTTGAGTACGCTGCGCTCAAAAACAGGATTTTTCCTTGTCAGGCCAGAAAAATGCGTATTTTGCAAATTCGCCCAACACTTCCCATCGCCTCCGCAGACGCTGCGGCGAGTTTAAGGAAGGCGACGCCACGACCCTCTTTTGATCACGTCCGCTGAAAGGCCGGGAAATCTGTCATGGTAACTGTGACCGACACCGCACAACAATTTGGCCGCACACCGCGCAGGCGTCCCCAACATCTCCGAAGGGTAAAATGCAGTGCCCGCAGGGCAGAAGAATCAAAGGTTCACAGTGCGCCACACAGCCAAAGTAGAGCCGCACGCCGCGCAGGCGTCCCTGTCATAAAAATGCCAACAAAAAAGGGAGCAAGCCCTTCGGCCCGCCCCCTCACATATCCATGGCAAAAACAATCTACAGTTGGGGCGCTCCAACCCCAGGCAATACCTGCTCCAGGGCATGGCCAAGCGCAAGCAGCTCGCCCTCGGCAAAGGCCTTGCCAAACAACTGCATCCCCACGGGCATGCCGCTTTCCGCTCCAAGGCCCACGGGCATGGAAAGCCCCGGCAGTCCTGCCAGATTGAGCGAAAGCGTGTAGGCGTCCATGAGGTACATCTGTAACGGGTCGGCGGTCAGGCTGCCCACGTTCCAGGCGGTAACGGGCGAAACGGGAGCCCACAGGGCATCGCACTTGTCGAGCGCGGCCACGTATTCGTCGCGTATCAGGCGGCGTACCTGAGCGGCTTTGCGGTAGTAGGCATCGTAATAGCCGGAAGAAAGCACATAGGCCCCCAGCATGATGCGGCGCTTGACTTCCTGCCCGAAACCCTCGGTGCGCGAACGCACGTAAAGGTCTTCGAGATTTTTGATGTCGGTGGCGCGGCGGCCATAGCGCACACCGTCAAAACGGGCAAGGTTGGAGCTGGCCTCGGCCATTGCGATAATATAGTAGGTGGCAATGGCCGCATCGGTGTGCGGCAGGCTCACTTCTACCAGTTCTGCGCCCTGCGCCTCGGCAATGCCCATGGCATTCTGGCACACGGCGCGCACTTCGGGGGCAAGGCCTTCGCCAAAAAATTCCTTGGGGATGCCCAGCCGAACACCCTTGAGGCCCTTGCTGCCCAGTGCGGCAACATAGTCGTCCACAGGGCGCGGGGCGCAGGTGCCATCGCGCTGGTCATGCCCGGCGATCACGCCGAGCACGCGGGCGCAGTCTTCCACCGTGCGGGTCAGCGGGCCCACCTGATCAAGTGACGAACCGTAGGCAATAACGCCATAGCGCGACACGCGTCCGTAGGTGGGCTTGAGGCCCACGCAGCCGCAGAGCGACGCAGGCTGACGGATGGAGCCGCCGGTATCCGTGCCCAGCGAGGCAAAGCATTGGCCAGCGGTTACAGAGGCCGCAGAACCGCCGCTGGAGCCGCCCGGAACCTTGCTGGTATCGTGCGGATTGCGCGTGGTGTGGTAGGAGGAGTTTTCTGTGGTAGAGCCCATGGCAAACTCGTCCATGTTGGCCTTGCCAAGAATGACAGCCCCGGCCTCGCGCAACTGCTGCACTGCATAGGCATCATAAAAAGGCGTGTAATTTTCGAGTATGCGCGAACCAGCCGTGGTGCGCAGCCCCTTGGTGGAGAGGGCATCCTTGACTGTTACCGGCACACCCCACAGAGGTTTGGCCGGGTCGGGGCCCTGCTTGTCCAGCGCAGCGGCAGCGGCAATCGCTCCATCCTTGTCCACGGTGAGCATGGCTGCAATGCCGGGTTCGGTGGCATCCATGCGCGCAAGACAGGCCGTTACGGCCTCTTGGGCGCTCAATTCCTTTTTTTGCAAGGCCTGGGCCGCCTGTGTGAGCGAAAGGGAACAAATATCGGTCATGGTGTTCTCAAATATGTTCTGCACGGCGGCGTTGCCGCCCGGTGCTGTGCGTGCGGTTGCGGGTGGCTGCCCCGCCGCAGTGCGGCGCATGGCGACCAGCCCGTGGCCAGGCTATACGATGCGGGGTACGATAAAGTACTCGCCGTCGGCTTCGGGGGCATTGGCAAGCACTTCGCTGCGTTCGCGCCGCCGGGCCGATACGTCTTCGCGCTGGGGGCCGGGGTGCTGGGCGGGGCTGTACAGCGGCTCAACATCATTGGTGTCCACCCGTGCAAGCACATCCATATATGCCAGGATGTCGCCCATCTGACGGGCAAACAGGGTCTTTTCCTCTTCACTGACGCTCAACCGCGAAAGCGAGGCCATGTGGCTTACTTCGTCAAGGTTGATGGTTTTGTTGTCGGCCATGTGTAATCCTTTTACGTCAATGCCTGCGGGCGCGGTCAGCGCGCAGCGGGCAGGCTGAGTTTGTACGAGGGGCGGGGGGTATTGCTCATGATGGGCGAGCTCGGCTGGGGCTGGCCAGTTTGCACTGCCGGGGTGGCCTCTGCTCCGGCGGCCGGGGCGGTAAGGGGCGCACCAGTGGCGTCTACGGGCGGCAGGCCCTGCATGCGCAGCGCAGCCTGTTGCAGAACGCGTGCGCGCGCCTGCTGAAAGGCCTCAGCATCCACCGGCGTCATGCCGTTGGCAGTCACGCCGAACAGGAAGAGCTTTTGATGCGCAACACCGGCATTGTCCCACGAAATGGGGGCCATGCCCCAGATCATCTTGGAGGCACGCTGAACGCGCGCGGTGATCTGCGGCGTGGTCAGGCGCGAATCAAGCCCCATGGTGGCGGCAAAGCGCACAAAGTCGTAGCCCAGGGCATTCCAGAAGTCTGTGCCGGGGGCCTGAAGGGTGCGGGGGGCTTGCGGCTGGTTCCAGGCAGCGGGAAAAACCGCCAGTGTGTACTTGTCGGCATTGGCAACCGTTTTGCCAGAGAGGCTCTGCTCCCACAGGGTTGTACCCAGCAGCACCAGGCGGTCCTCACCGTTGTAGAGCAGGCTGGTGGTCAGCATTTCCATGCTTTTCCACGAATCGGGCAAAAAGAGCGCTTCAAAGGATGTTTGCGGCACAGGGGTTTTGCTGCCCTGCGGCGTTTGGGCCCGAATGAGGGGCGCAACCGCATCACTCCACGAGGCGGGCTCTGCGGGATTATACGAGGCTTTTTGCAGCAGCATGTTCTGGCTGGCAAGGCTCTGTTCCATAAGGCCGGTCATGCGCACGCCATAGGCATCGGTGGGGTAGAATGCGCCGTAGGTGCGGATATTGAGGCCAGTGCTGGCAAAGCTGATGAGCGTGTCGATCTGGTCTTGCGGACTGGGGAAGAAACGCCATGCGCGTGCGCCTTCGTCGCCCTGTTCAAGGGAGGGCACAAAGGTGAAAAATGCTCTTTTTTCCAGCGAACCGTGCTCGCGGGCCTGGGCATAGTTGCGGGCCTGAAGCGGGCCGCCCACCACAGTGCAGGCCTGGGGCAGGGCGTCAAGCCGCTGCAACCAGTCGGGAGCTTCTGTGTTGATGGTTTCCACGCGCAGTTTGATGCCGTTAGTGGCTAGCTCGTTTTGGGCCATCTGCGCGCCGTGGCGCACCTTGCCTGCAATGGCAGCGTATGGGCCAGAAGACGGCAGGGCCAGCACCACGCAGGGGCCTGCGGCGGGCGCGGGAGCAACGGGCTGGGGTTTGGGCTCGGGGGCTCTCTGCCCCATGCCAAAGGGCATCTGACACGCGGCAAGACAGCCAAGAAGTGCCAGCAGCGAAATATTGCGTGCCAGCACAGTGAAAGAGCGGCGTATGGTCATGGCGGTATCCTGGTTGTAGTACCGGCGGGCCCGCCGTGCGCGGGCCGCAAAAAAAGGTCTGGTTCGGTGAACCAGACCTTTTTAGTACAGGGCAGGCGTGGTTGCAAGTTCGGGGCGTAGGCCGCCGAGCTGCTCCTGCTCTTATTTCTTCACTTCGGTGTAGTCTGCGTCCACAACGTCGTCGCCGCCGTGGGGCTGCTGGTGGCCTGCACCAGCGGCACCGGCATCAGCGCCGGGCTGGCCGCCAGCCTGCTGGGCCTGCTGCTGGTAGAGCTGCTCGGCCAGCTTGTGCGAGGCCTTGGCCAGATCTTCGGTGGCAGCCTTGATGGCTGCGGCATCATCGCCTTCCATAAGCTTGCGCAGGGCAGCAATTTTGCCGTCGATGTCGCTTTTGAGGGCGGCATCGGCCTTGTCGCCAAGGTCGGTGAGCGATTTTTCTGTGCCGTAGATCAGGCTGTCGGCATGGTTGCGCGCCTCGATAACTTCCTGCTTCTTCTTGTCGTCTGTGGCGTGGGTTTCAGCCTCGCGCACCAGACGCTGGATGTCGTCTTCAGACAGGCCGGAAGAAGCCGTGATCTTGATGGACTGTTCCTTGCCGGTACCCATGTCCTTGGCAGACACGTTGACGATGCCGTTGGCGTCGATGTCAAAAGACACCTCGATCTGCGGCACGCCACGGGGCGCCGGGGGAATGCCGGCCAGGTCAAAGCGGGCCAGGGTCATGTTGTCGGGAGCCATGGGGCGCTCACCCTGAAGCACGTGGATGGACACCGAGGGCTGATTGTCGGAGGCCGTGGTGAACACCTGGCTTTTACGCGTAGGAATGGTGGTGTTGCGGTCGATCAGTTTGGTGAACACGCCGCCCATGGTTTCGATACCAAGGGAGAGCGGGGTCACGTCGAGCAGCAGCACGTCCTTGACGTCGCCGGTGAGGATGCCGCCCTGAATGGCAGCGCCCATGGCCACAACTTCGTCGGGGTTCACCGAGCGGTTGGGTTCCTTGCCAAAAAACTTGCCCACAACAGCCTGCACCAGAGGCATACGGGTCATGCCACCCACGAGGATGACTTCGTCTATCTGCGAGGCGCTCATGCCAGCGTCGGCCAGGGCCTTTTTGCAGGGCTCGATGGTGCGGTCAACGAGGTCGCTTACCAGCGATTCAAGCTTGGCGCGGCCAATCTTGATGAGCATGTGCTTGGGGCCGTTCTGGTCAGCGGTGATAAAGGGCAGGTTGACCTCGGCCTCCATGGAGGTGGAAAGGTCTTTCTTGGCCTTTTCAGCGGCTTCTTTCAGGCGCTGAAGGGCCATGCTGTCCTTGGAGAGATCAATGCCGTTTTCGCGCTTGAATTCATCGACAAGGAAGGTGATGACGCGCTGGTCAAAGTCTTCGCCGCCGAGGAAGGTGTCGCCGTTGGTGGCACGCACTTCAACAACGTTGTCGCCCACTTCGAGAATGGAAATATCAAACGTGCCGCCGCCAAGGTCGAACACGGCGATCTTTTCGTTGGCTTTTTTGTCCGCACCGTAGGCCAGCGAGGCTGCCGTGGGTTCGTTGATGATGCGCTTGACGTCAAGACCGGCAATGCGGCCCGCGTCCTTGGTGGCCTGGCGCTGGGCATCGTTAAAGTAGGCGGGCACGGTAATGACCGCTTCGGTAACAGTTTCGCCAAGGTAGGCTTCCGCATCGGCCTTGAGCTTGGCCAGAATCATGGCCGAAACTTCAGGCGCGCTGTAGGTGCGGCCATCCACTTCAACGCCCGCGTCTTCATTGGCAGCCTTGACGATGGCGTAGGGCGAATGCTCTTTCCAGCGGCCAACTTCGGGGCTTTCAAACTTGCGGCCCATGAGGCGCTTGATGGCGAACACCGTGCGCTTGGGGTTGGTAACAGCCTGGCGCTTGGCGATGTCGCCAACCAGACGTTCCTTATCTGTAAAGGCCACCACAGAAGGAGTGGTGCGTCCGCCTTCAGGATTGGTGATGCATTTGGGGTCCTTGCCCTCCATGACGTAGACGCAGGAGTTGGTGGTACCCAGGTCGATGCCTATGATCTTGGACATATCTGAATCCTCCTCAGGAAAACTTCGTTCTGGCTTCGCGCTACCACCTCCGAGGGACCTCAGGGGGGCCGCAAACGGCGGCGTGCGCGGGAAAATCAGCACCATTGGTCAGGTGCGAACAATATGTAAGTCCTTCTCCGTTATCGTCCAGAGCGGGCGGGCAAAAAAAATCAAAAAACTTGCTAATGCCGTTGTTTGCGTGGCCTGCAACAGACTTTTTTCGCCAAAAAAGACAAAAAACCGTCGGAAGCGATTCCGGCGGTTTTGATGATTTTTTGCAGCAGGGGCGGCGGTAGAGCCTACTGGGCTGCCTTGGTGTCGCTCTTGCGTATGGCGTCGAGAATGCCGGTTACAATGCCCACCTGTGCGGAAAGGTCGCGCACCTGGCCTGCTGCCGCGTTGGTGGCCTCGGCAATGCGGGCACTCAGCGTGTTGACCTCAGCAATGTTGCGGTTGATTTCTTCCGAAGCGGCAGATTGCTGGGTAGCCGCTGTGGCAATGGCCGAAACACGGCTGCTTGAGTCGCCCGCGAGGTTAGCTATCAGTTCGAGCGAGTGGCCCGATTCCTGCGCCATGCGGCCCACTTCTTCAATGGAGTTGACCGTGTGGTCAACGGTGGTGGAGCTTTTGTTGGTTCCTTCCTGGATGGCGGCAATGGCTTTTTCAACTTCACTGGTGGCGCTCATGGTTTTTTCGGCCAGTTTGCGCACTTCGTCAGCCACCACGGCAAAACCGCGTCCGGCATCGCCAGCGCGTGCGGCCTCAATGGCGGCGTTGAGTGCCAGCAGGTTTGTCTGGTCGGCAATATCGCGAATAAGCGTAAGCACCGCGCCGATGTCGCGGGCCTGCTTGTCCAGCGTGCCCATTTCGCCCTTGAGGCCAGAGGCCCTTTCCTGCACGTCCTGCATGTTCTGGATGGTGCGCAGCACAATGGCCGCGCCTTCCTGCGCGTGCCCCTGCACTGAGGTAGCGGTGTCGGCTGCGCCGTCGGCATTGTGGGCCACTTCAACCACAGTGGAGTTCATCTCGTCCATGGCGGTGGCTGTTTCGGCCATGCGGTCGGCCACAGTGCCGGATTTATCGCGCACGTCGTTGAGCGACTTGTCGAGGGTGTTGGCCGCGTGCTGCAAGGTGTCCACCACGCCCTCAAGCTGGTTGACGGTATCCATGCGGGCCTTGTGGGCCGCCTCGTTGGCCTTCTTTTCAAGCACGATGCGTTCGCTGATGTCTTCGCCAATTTCCACATGGCCCACGTTGTTGCCGTGGCGGTCTTTAAGAAAATCAAGCATGATCTTCATGGTCTTGCCATTGGGCATGTGGTTGATCACCTGCTTGTTGCCCAAGCGCAGCTGTTCGATGCCGCATTCGGGTGTATTGCAGATGTTGCCCTGCTTTTCAGAACAGTGCTTGCCCAGCACATCTGCCTGGCAATATTTGTTCATGCTTGTCAGGGCGACCTTGTTGCAGAAGGTCCACACCATGTTGTTGTCTGTAACAGAGATGGAAAGGGGCAGAGTGTCGAGTATGCTTTCGTACCAGTGAGCCTGGCCCTCAAGCTTGGCAACCATTTCACGCAGAGCCTGGGCCATGTGCCCCAGGCAGTCGGCGCGGTCAATTTCTAGTTTAGCCTTGGCATCGCCAGCAGCAACAGCTCTGGCATATTGCACTATTTTGCGTATGGGGCAAAGCCTGCTGCAAATATAAAATGATCCAGAAACTGCAAGTAGCACTATAATGCCACCGCCAATGAGCAGAGCCTTAAATGTGGCAGCGCCTGTAAGGGCATCGCCTAGAGCCATATTGAAACCAATCAGCATGACAATACATGAAAAAATAAGACCTACAACGAAAACGAAAATGATGCGGAAGGCTAAAGTCATGTTCATGAAATGCAACCTCATCCTGCGCCGTTGATTTGCTGGCAAACACCATGTGGCCTGGGCGCTGTCAGTTGGCCTGTGCGAAGCAAAAACAGCGCACCAACAGAAACCATCCCATTGAGATTTCTGTAGATTTGCGATGAATCCGCTTTTGGCAGAAACGCGCAGCATATATTATATAATCAATAATACATGTGCGCACGCGGAAAAACAAGAGAATTGTGCAAATGTGCACAAATCACAAGCGGGCGAAACACGGCCCTGTGACACCCGTGTTACGCACGCGCGGTAATTCAACGTTGTAGTACATACGGCAGAACTGCCGAAAAATTTATGGCTGGGAGAAAAAAAAGACGAGTGGGCTAATGGGAATTGTGGCGGGGAGATTCAGGCCAGATCCTGACGGAACTGCAAAGACTGGCGCAGGGTTTCCTTATCCATATATTTGACCTCGGCCCCAAGGGGAATACCCTGTGCAAGGCGCGATACGCGCACGGCAGGAAACTGCCTGCGCACCATCTGGCGAATGAACGAAGCCGTGTTTTCGGCCTCCAGGGTAGCGCCAAGGGCAAGAATAAGCTCCTGCACTTCGCCCTCAGCAAGGCGTTTTACAAGCCTGTCCATGTCGAGGCTGTCAGAATCCATGCGTTCAAGAGGGGCAATCAGACCGCCAAGAATCATGTACTGACCGTGATAAAAACCGCCTTCGTCAAGGGTGAGCATGCTGTCCCACTCGGTGACAAGGCACAGGGTATCGCGGGCGCGCTCGGTATCAGAACAGACCGCGCAGGGGTCGCTGGAGGAAAGCCCCCCGCAGCGTGAGCACAGGTGCAGATTGTCGCGCAGATCGTGAATGCCACGGCCAAGCCTGCGGGTTTCGGCCTCTGGCCACTTGAGCAGGGCCATGGCCGCGCGCATGGCAGATTTGGGGCCAAGGCCCGGCAGACGCGAAAGCTGCTCTACCAGGGCCTTGAGCGGTTCGGGAATTCTTTCGTGCATGGTCTAGAAAAGGCCGGGCAGCTTGATGCCGCCAGAAATGGCGCTCATTTCGCGTTCCATGGTTTCGCGGGCGATGCGGCCAGCTTCGTTTACGGCAGCCAGAATGAGATCCTGAAGCATTTCAACATCGTTGCCTTCAAGGGCCTTGGGGTCGATAACAAGCTTGCGCAGTTCCTGCTTGCCAGAAACCTCGGCCTTGACCATGCCGCCGCCGCTGCTGGCTTCGTAGCTGTGTTCGCCCAGATCCTGCTGAAGCTTGGCGATCTTGTTCTGCATAACCTGCGCCTGGCGCAGAATGTCATTCATGTTCCGCATGTGTTTCTCCTTGCGTATGTTGCATGCTTCCGGTCTTGGCGGCTGGGCCAGCCAAACGCGAAAGGTTGTGCCTTGTGGTGTGCCGCAGGCTGGCCCTACTGGTCAACCGGGCGGCAGCCCTTGATGCGCGCGTTCAAAACGTCGAGGCAGTGGCGCAGTTCGGGCTTCTGGCTGAATTCGTCAATCAGTTCCGCCTCTGGGCGGTAGGGGCGGGGCGCTACAATTTCAAGCCGGGTCGGGCCTGCGCCGTATGCAGCCAGTGCGGCGATCAGTTCTTCGCGCCCCCGTTCAAGCTGAAACATCTGGGTTTCGGCCTTGGGCGCAAGGCGCAGCACTCCGTCCTGCCATGTTGCGCTTACGCTGCGCAGCAGATGCTGGCGGGGCATGTCGCGCCCGGCTTCCTGCCTGTTTGCGCAAAAATCGCAAAAAGTGGCCCAGTTGCAGGCAGCCTGCCCGTGCTGGACGGGTTGAACCTGTTGGGCTGGCGGCGCGGCAGAAGCCGCAGGCCTTGTTATCGCAGAAGCTGCGTCGGCGCTACCCTCAAAGGGGGCCTCGGCCAGATTCTGCTTTGCAAAATACTGTTCGTCCCGGTTTTGCCCGTCGGGCTCCTGCGCGTCCTGGCCGGGGCTGGCTGCAACAGGGCTGGAGCCAAAACCACCGGCATGGGCCCTGCCCGTGGTCTTGTCGGGGGTCTTGTCGGGGGTTTTGTCCGGGGTACGGCCAACGGTTTGTTCCCCTGTAACGTTTTGCTGCGCAGCCCGCCATGGCCGGTGCGTTGGTGCTGCGTGCCCGGATGCCGCGTCGGGCTCGTCCGATTCTGCATCATCCGCATCGTTGGCGGCGTGCTGGCCTGTCGCTGCATCGCGGGGGCGCGATTGAACGGGTTGGGCGCTTGCGGTCATGGCGGCGTGGGCTTCCAGGTGGCCTTCCATTCTCTGCGAGGCGGGCGGTACTGTTTGCGCCTGTTGCGGCGCGGCATCCTGCCCAGTGCCCTGTGTGCCGCCACCCTGTACGCCGCCACCCTGGCTGGCAGGGCCGGGCGTGGCCTGCCCCACGGGCAGCAGCTGCGGCAGCAGGGCAAGGTTGAGCAGCAAGAGCTCAAGCGCGGCCGCCGGTTCGGGGCTTTGCACTATGCCGCGCTGCGCGTCAAGGGTCATTTGCCATGCCGCGTGCAGATGGGCAGCCGAAAAGCGGGGCGCAATGCCCTGCCATAGGGCGGCCTCGTCTGCGGGCAGGCGCAGGCTAGGCACAATGGCCTGCCCACTCTGGCGCAGCAAAAACAGGTTGCGCAGATTGCCCGCCAGTTCGCGCATAAAAAAGCCTATGTCCACGCCCTGTTGCAGAATCTGTCCGCACAGGGTTGCCACAGCGCCGCAGTCCTGCCCGTGCAGGGCGGCAAACAGATCGGCAAAAAGTTCTTGCCCCGCAAGGCCCAGCACCTGACGCGTGGCAGCAACGGTAAGTTCCTCGCCGCCCAGGGCGAGGGTCTGGTCGAGCAGCGACATGCTGTCGCGCACGCTGCCTGCGGCGCGGCGGGCGATAAGGCGCACAGCGCCTTCTTCAAAGGCGGCATTTTCCTTGCGCAGCACAGAGGTAAGGTGGGCGTACAGCGCCTCTTCGCTCAGGTGGCGGAAAACAAAGTGCTGGCAGCGGCTCACAATGGTAATGGGAAACTTGTGCGCCTCGGTGGTGGCAAAAATAAAGACCACGCGTTCCGGCGGTTCTTCCAGCGTCTTCAGCAGCGCGTTGAAGGCGTTGCGGGTGAGCATGTGGGCTTCGTCGATGATAAAAATCTTGTAGCGGCCTTCCATGGGCGCGTAGCCGATGGTTTCGCGCAGCGAGCGGGCGTCTTCGACACTGTTGTTGGAAGCGCCGTCGATCTCGGTCACATCCACATGCACGCCCTGTGTGATCTTGCGGCACTGCTCGCACTGGTTGCAGGGCTCTGGCCCCGGTGCGTGCTGGCAGTTGAGCGCCTTGGCAAAAATACGCGCAATGGTTGTTTTGCCAACGCCGCGCGTGCCGCTCAAAAGGTAGGCGGCTGCGGGCCTGTCTTCGGCCGCAGCGCGGGAAAGGACGGCTTTTACCATGTCCTGACCAGCTACCTGGGCGAAGTTTTGCGGCCTGTATCGTGCGGCGAGAGAAAGATGTTTCATGGCGCTCGTTGCCTTTGAATGGTGACCAACGGGCTGTCGGGCAGTCCCGGATTACGCCGTGGCGAACCCGCAGAAAAGGCAGTTTGTCCGGTTTGACGCAGCCCTCATGGGCATGTTTGGGCAAAACGGGTTGGTGGTGTACCTGGGCAGCCCCGCAAGAACGGAACTGCCCAGGGATTATTGGCAAAACATGTCAGAGCTGGCGGGCCGTGCGGCCTGCCGCCTGCTATTTAATGCTGAAGCGGTGCAGCCAGCCTTCGTACTTGGGGTTTTCGCCCCGCACGATGGCAAAGTATTCCTTCTGCAGATGCTTGGTCACCGGGCCCGCGTGACCCGCGCCGATCTGGCGGTGGTCAAGTTCGCGGATGGGGGTGATTTCAGCCGCCGTGCCGGTGAAGAACGCTTCGTCGGCGATATAGAATTCATCGCGGGTGAACTGCTGTTCTTCCACGGTGTAGCCAAGGTCGCGGGCCAGGGTCATCACTGAATCACGCGTAAGGCCGCCCAGAATGGACGTCCAGGGCGTGGTTTTGATAACGCCGTTGCGCACGATAAAGATGTTCTCGCCCGTGGCTTCGGAAACGTAGCCGTTGGTGTCGAGCATCACGGCTTCGTCGTAGCCGTCTTCCTTGGCTTCCACCTTGGCAAGGATGGAATTGATATAGTTACCGGCAGCCTTGGATTTGGACATGCTGGTGTTCACATGGCTGCGGGCAAAGCTGCTGGTCTTGACGCGGATGCCCTTTTCAAGAGCTTCTGCACCAAGGTACGCGCCCCAGGCCCAGGCGGCGATGATGGTCTGCACCGGGTTGTGACCGGGGTAGACGCCCATTTCGCCGTGGCCCACAAACGAGAGGGGGCGCACGTAACCTTCGGGCAGCTCGTTGGCCTTGAGGGTTTCAATACAGGCGGTTACCAGCTGGTCGGGCGTGAAGGGTACTTCAAGGCGCATAATCTTAGCGGAGTTAATTAGGCGCTTGCAGTGGTCTTCCAGGCGAAAAACGGCTGAGGTGCCATCGGCGCAGGCGTATGCGCGAATGCCTTCAAATACGGCGCTGCCATAGTGCAGGGCGTGGGTCAGCACATGAACCTGTGCTTGTTCAGAAGGGAGCATTTTTCCGTCAAACCAGATAAACTTTGTATTCGGCATGGCTTTCCTCCGCAGTAGCCTGCTGTATAAGACGCGGTCCACAGGGGCAGTCCCGGTGGTTGCCGCAAGAGCAAAAATCTACTGAAAATGGCCGCATATGGCAAGCAGTTGCGCCTGTGGGCGAAAAGAATATCTGCATTTGCACGGGTATGCCACTGTGGGTGGGCGTGGCCCTGCCGCAGGGCGGGTAACAAAGAACTGGCCCTGTGGCGGGCGATGCCGTATGTTTGGGGCTGCAAACATGCATTATGAGGCCGAAATTATGAGCGAAACATTTGTTTTGGGCATAGACGCCGGTGGTACGCATACCGATGCCGTGCTGCTTGCCTGCTCCGCCGCTGCTGGCGATGCGGCCCAGGCCAGTCTGGTGGCCAGCGCCAAGGTGCGCACGCGGCACGACGATCTGCCCCGGTCTGTGCGCGAGGTGCTGGAGGCCCTGGGCAGGGCCGCTCCCCACTGCGATTTTGGCCGTATAAGCAGGGTGACGCTTGGGGCAACCCTTGCCGTAAACGCCCTGGTGCAAAACCGCGCAGACCGTGTCGGGCTGGCCGTTTCTGCCGGGCCGGGGCTTGATGCGCGCCGGTTTACCCTTGGCAGGCACGTGTGTGTTGTGCCCGGCGGGCTCGACCACCGAGGTGTTGAGGTCAGTCCCCTGCGCACCCGGGTTTTGCATGAAACGGCGGTTGCCTGGCAGAACGAAGGCGTGGCCGCAGTGGCCTGCGTGGGCAAATTTTCGCCCCGCAATGCCGCGCACGAGCAGGCCATGGCCGAGGCCGTGCGCCATGCAGCCCCGCATCTGTCAGTAACCGAAGGCCATCGCCTTTCGGGCAGGCTCAATTTTCCCCGGCGGTTGGCCACAGCCTATTTCAACGCAGCTGTGGCCCGCCTGCACGGCGAATTTCTGGATGCAGTGGAAGCCGCGCTGGCCGCAGCAGGCATATGCGCCTCGGTGCGGCTGCTCAAGGCAGACGGCGGGGCAGTGCCGCTGGAACTCTCGCGCCGCGAGCCGGTGCAGTCCATCCTTTCCGGCCCTGCGGCCAGCGTTATGGGCGTGCTGGCCCTGTGCCACGAAAGCGCGGCCATGCGGCAGGGCTGCTCGTTGCTGCTCGACATGGGCGGAACCACCACCGACATGGCCCTGTTTGTGGACGGTTCGCCCGTTGTGGACAGGGACGGCATGTTGCTTGAAGGACGGCGTACCCTGGTGCGCGCGCTGGCTACGGTATCCATTGGTGTTGGCGGCGATTCGCTGATTACCGTGGATGCGGATTCCGGCGCGCTCAGACCCGTAAAGGTCGGCCCCCTGCGGGATGGCCCCGCCATGGCCTTTGGCGGCACGCAGCCCACCCTGCTGGACGCCCTTAACGTGCTGAACTTTTCTGCCGCAACCGCAGGCAGTGCTGATGCCGTGGCGGGCGATGTGCCCGCCTCTGCCAGCGGCATTGCCGCGCTGGCCTCGCGGCACGGTCTGTCGTCCCATGATTTCGCCCAAATGGCTGTGGACGATGCCCTGCAACAGGTGGCCGATGCTGCTGCCTCCCTGACCGAGGGCGTCAACGCCCGGCCCATTTACACGCTGGCGGCGCTCAAGGCTCTGCGCGAGGCCCGCCCCGCACAGGCCTGGCTTGTGGGCGGCCCTGCGGGCTGTGTGGCCCGCCGCCTGTCACAGGCCCTCGGTATGCCGGTGCAAACGCCGCCGCACGCCGATGTGGCCAATGCCGTGGGCGCTGCCCTCACCCTGCCCACCGACGCGCTCGAACTGTACGCCGATACCGGGCGTTGCGTGTTGACCGTGCCCGCGCTGGACATAAGCGAGCGCATCGGCAAATCCTATGGCCTCAACGAGGCCCGGCAGCGCGCCTGCGATCTGCTGCGCCAGCGGCTGGAGGCGGCGGGCGAAAAGGGTGCGCGCGTGGAAGTGACCGAGGCCGACATTTTTGCCACGCTGGACGACGCGGGTTTTGGCAGCCGCGACATACGGGTTGTCTGTCAGGTTGTTCCCGGCCTCTCCGCCTGGATAGATCAGGTCAGGTGAGCGGGTCTTTTGTCCTCCGGCTGCGTCAAAACAGTGCCCGGTGTCGGTCGAGTACCGCAATGTACACTCCCTCCACGGGCACGGTTTTTCCTTGCTGGAGAACAAAATCCATCGCACGCCGTACCCGTTCACGAAAGCGCGGGGGCATGGAGAATTTCGGCAGAGAGCAAAGTTCTTCGCCGTTCTCGCAAGTATTGGGCAGAAAAATTTCGCGCAGCAGCACCCATAAACAAACATTCTTACCAGCAGTAAAAACGTATCCATCATGCAGGTAGTTCTTTTCGAGCCGGAAATTCCCCCGAACACGGGCAACATTGCCCGCCTGTGCGCCGCCACCGACACCACGCTCAACCTCATCGAGCCTCTGGGCTTCAAGCTGGAAGACCGCTACCTCAAGCGGGCCGGGCTGGACTACTGGCCCAACGTGCGCCTGCGCGTGTGGCCCGACTGGGCAGCCTTTGCGGCGCAGGGGCAAGAGGGGGCGCGGCTGGTACTGACCTCGGCCAAGAAGGGACAGGTGAGCGCCCCGGCCCACCAGTTTGCCTTTGAGCCCGAAGACTGCCTTGTGTTCGGGCCGGAAACGCGCGGTCTGCCGCAGGAAATTCTGGATCTTTCGCCCCACCGCATACGCATTCCCATGATCGAGGGCCGCGTGCGCAGCCTGAATCTTTCCACCTCGGCGGGCATTGTGCTGTACATGGCCCTTGCCCGCACAGGCCTGATGGAGGACTGGGCGTGAGCCTCGCGCAGCTGTTCCCCTATTCCGTGTGGGAATGCTGGTGGCTCGCCCCTGCGGCCCTGATTTTTGACCTCTGGCTGGGCGACCCCGATCTGCCCTGGCGTCACCCCGTATGCGCTGTGGGCAAGCTGCTTGAAAAACTGGAAGCTCCCGCCCGCAACTTCATGCGCGCTGGCGGGCCAGAGGCCGAGCGCCTGCGTGGCCGTTTTGCCGGGGGAGTGGCGCTGGCCGTACTTGTGGGGTGTACTGGCCTTGTGGTCTGGGGGCTGGTGTGCCTGCCTGTGCTCGGCGGGCTGCTGGCCCTGTATCTGGCCTGGGCCGGGCTTGCCATGGGCAGCCTGCTGCGCACCGGGCGTGAGGTGTTGCGGCGGGTGGAAAATTGTGATGAGCCGGAAGCACGGGCTGCGCTGTCGTGGCTGGTCAGCCGCGATACGTCGGCCATGGACCGCCCGCTCATGCGCAAAACGCTGGCCGACACGCTTTCCGAAAATCTTACGGATGCCTTTGTTGCTCCGTTTTTCTGGCTGCTGGTGGGCGGCCCCGTGGCCATGTGGTGCTACAAGGCCGTGAGCACCACCGATTCCATGTGGGGCTATGTGACCGACAAATGGCGCTGGCTGGGCTGGGCCGGGGCGCGCGGCGACGATGCGCTGGCCTTTGTTCCTGCCCGGCTGTCTGCCTGCGCGGCATGGCTTGCAGACAGGTGCGCGGCAAAACTGCGGTTTTTGCCCGCCAGACTGTTGCCAGAGCCGCAGTGGCAGGGCCGCTGGCCCGGTATGGGCGTGGTGGCCCGGCAGGCCGTGGGCATGCCCAGCCCCAATTCCGGCTGGTCCATGACGGCCTGCGCGTGGTTGTGCGGCGCACGCATGGGCGGGCCATCCGTCTATTTTGGCACGCTCACCCCCAAGCCCTGGCTTGGGCCGGAGCAGGGCGAAGCTGCGCCCTGGGGCAATGCCCGCCTGCTGGCGCTTTGCCAGCTCTTGCGCTATAGCGCCTTGTGTGGGGGGCTGGCACTGTGGCTGTGCGCCACTGTGGCCGGAATCCCCTTTTTTTGAGGATGCCATGCTGCTAGCCGTATTGTGTGTGACGGGTCTCGCCGTGGGTTTGCTGGTGGGGCTTACGGGGGTGGGGGGCATCTTGATTCCCCCGGCCCTGATTCTGCTGAGCGGTCTTGAGCCGCACGAGGCCATGGGCACGGCCCTGGCTTCGTTTTTGCCCCTGGGGTTGGCGGGAACCTTCATGTACCGCCGTCTGGGGCATGTGGACTGGTCGCAGGCCGTACCCTACATGCTGGGCGGGCTGGCGGCCCTGCCGGGCGCCATGATCAACGCCCGCATCAATGCCAGCCCCCTGGTGGTACTGCTGGCGAGCATAATACTGTTTGCGGGAGTGTGCGTTTTGCGGCCACCCAGGGCCGGGGGCAGCACATTCTGGCAGGGGCGCGCGGGATTTTTTTTCATCGGTGCGGCCACGGCCTTTTTGGCGGGCATGACAGGTGCGGGCGGGCCCGTGCTTTCCATTCCCTGGATGATAGCCGCCGGGGTTTCGCCCATGACGGCGGTGGGCCTTGCCATGCCGTATCAGGTGGTGACTGCCCTGTTTGGCACGGTTGGCAACATACAGGGCGGGCATGTGGATTTTGAGCTACTGCCAGCCTTGTGCGTATTTGAAACCGCAGGATTTGCCCTTGGCGTGGCCCTGGCCCGCCGAACCCCCACGGCCACCCTGCGCACGTTGATCGGCGGCATCTGCTGTCTGCTGGGATTGCTGTTGCTGGTTCGAGAGCTTTCTGCCCCGTTCTGAAAGCCCTGCCCCTGGCTGTTGCAAGAAAACCGTGCCTTACGCGCACCCCAAGAGGGAGCCGCATGAACATTGCCGCGCTTTTTATCCGCAGACCCGTGGCCACCGTGCTGATCATGCTGGGCATGCTTTTTTTTGGCATTGCGGGATACCGCAACCTGCCGGTCAACCAGTTGCCCACGGTTGATTTTCCCACCATTCAGGTGCAGGCCGAACTGGCCGGAGCCGACCCGGAGACCATGGCTTCTTCTGTGGCCACGCCGCTGGAAAAAGAATTCTTTACCATTGCGGGCATCGACTCCATTTCTTCAGTCAGTTCCACGGGCCGCACGCGCATAACCATACAGTTTGCACTCGACCGCAATATTGATGCGGCAGCTCTGGACGTGCAGTCGGCCATTGGCCTTGCCCAGCGCCGCCTGCCCACCAACATGACCGTGCCGCCAAGCTTCCGCAAGGTAAACCCTGCCGATCTGCCCATTCTGCAACTGCGCATTTCGTCGGCCACGCTGCCGCTCTATGTGCTTAACGAATACGCGGACACGCTCATTGGCCAGCGTCTTTCCATGGTGGACGGTGTGGCCCAGGTGGTCATTTATGGGCAGAAGCAGTACGCCGTGCGCGTGCAGCTGAACCCCGATGAACTGGCAACGCGCGGTCTTGGCATTGATGAAGTGGCCGACGCCGTGGCCGCCGCCAACAGCATGCTGCCCACGGGTTCGCTGGACGGCACGCACCACGCCGATTCCATCAAGTCTTCGGGCCAGCTCATGAACGCCAGGGCCTTTCGCGATGCGGTGGTGGCCTACCGCAACGGCGCGCCCGTGCGCCTGCGCGATCTGGGCGAGGTGGTGGACAGCTTCAAGCAGGACAAGCAGCTCACCTGGAGCAATGGCGGCGCACCCAGCATCATGCTGGCAGTGGAACGCCAGCCGGGAACCAATACGGTACAGGTGGTGGATTCCATCCGCGCGCTGCTGCCCGCACTGCAAAAACAGCTGCCGCCCTCGGCCAGGGTGGAGGTTTTTTACGACCGGTCGGAATCTATCCGCGAATCTGTGGCCGACGTAAAGTTTACCCTGGTGCTCACGGTCTTTCTGGTGGTGCTGGTTATTTTCATTTTTTTGCGCAATCTGCCCGCCACCATCATTCCCAGTCTTGCCCTGCCCATGTCGGTCATTTCGACATTCGCCGTCATGTCGGTGCTTGGTTACAGCCTCGACAACCTTTCGCTCATGGCCCTTACCCTGGCCGTGGGCTTTGTGGTGGACGACGCCATTGTCATGCTTGAAAACATCGTGCGGCATCAGGAAATGGGCAAGGATCCACAAACCGCCGCCTTTGACGGCTCGGCGGAGATAGGCTTCACCATTGTTTCCATGACCTTGTCGCTGGCGGCGGTCTTTATTCCCGTATTGTTCATGGGCGGCATTGTGGGGCGGCTGTTCCGCGAATTTGCCGTGGTGATCATCGCTGCCATCCTGAGTTCGGGTGTGGTTTCGCTCACGCTCACGCCCATGCTCTGCGCCTACTTTCTCAAGGCTCAGGCGCATAACATGGCCGGGCACAAGGTTGCCGTGGCGGGGCTGTACGGCACGCTCGAGCGATGTTTTGACCGGCTGGCAGACCTGTACGCCCGTTCGCTCGATGTGGTGCTGCGCCACCGGCGAACCACGCTCTTTGCATCGTTGGCCCTGCTGGGGCTGACGGGGTGGCTGGGCATGGTGGTTCCCAAGGGCTTTTTGCCCACTGAAGACATGGGCCTGTTGCAGGCCAGCACCGAGGCAGAGCAGGGTGTGTCTTTTGAGGGCATGGTGCGGGCGCAGCACAGCCTTGATCCCGCGCTGGAATCGTCCACCTATGTGGCGGCCTACAACTCCATTGTGGGTATTGTGGGCGGCAGCCAGAGCATGAACAACGGCATTCTGCTCATGCGGCTGGCAGGGCACGACAAGCGCCCCGGCATCGAGGCCGTGGCCCAGCAGTTGCGCAAGGATCTCAACACGTCGCCCTCCATGCGGGTATTTGTGCGCGTGCCGCCCACCATCAGCATTGGTGGCCGCGCCTCCAAGGCTCTGTACCAGTACACGCTCTTTGGGCCGGACATGGGGCCGCTGTTTGAAAGCGCACAGCGTATCGAAGAATCCCTGCGCAAACTGCCGGAATTGCAGGATGTAAACAGCGATCTGCAACTCAAGAACCCCGAACTGCGCGTTACCATTGACCGCAACCGCGCCGCAGCCCTGGGCGTTACCCCGCAGCAGATAGAGCTGGCCCTGCAATCGGCCTACGGATCGCGCGAAGTTTCGACCATCTACGCGCCCACCGACGATTATTCGGTATTTGTGGAATTGCAAAAGCCTTTTCAGAAAGACAGGTCGGCTCTTTCGCGGCTCTATGTGCGCTCAAAAGGCGGCGACCTCGTGCCGCTCGACACTCTGGCCCAGCTTTCCACGGGGGTTGGCCCCATTGCGGTCAACCACAACGGGCAGTTTCCTTCTGTCACCATTTCGTACAATCTGCGGCCCGGCGTTTCGCTCAGTCAGGGCGTGGGCGCGGTGGAAGCGGCGGCGCGTCCCTTGCTGCCCGATACCGTTACAGCCGAATCCCAGGGCACGGCCCAGGCCTTTCAGAGTTCGCTCAAGGGCATGGGCTGGCTGCTGGTGCTGGCCATTGTGGTCATTTATCTGGTGCTGGGTATTTTGTACGAAAGCTTCATCCATCCCTTCACCATTCTTTCGGGGCTGCCCTCTGCGGGTTTTGGCGCGCTGGCAACCCTGTGGCTCTTTGGCATGGAGCTTGATCTGTATGGCTTTGTGGGCATCATCATGCTGCTGGGCATTGTAAAAAAGAATGCCATCATGATGCTCGACTTTGCCCTTGAAGCGCAGAAGAACAATCCCGCTCTGGACCCGCTCGATGCCATCACCCAGGGCTGTCATGTGCGCTTCAGACCCATCATGATGACCACCGTGGCCGCGCTTATGGGGGCCCTGCCCATTGCCGTGGGCATGGGCGCTGGCGCAGATGCGCGCCGTGCCCTGGGGCTGGCCGTGGTGGGCGGGCTGTGTTTTTCGCAGCTGGTAACACTCTACATCACGCCCGTGTATTACTATTATATGGAAAAACTCTCTCGCAGGCTGGGACGCCTTTGGGGTACGCGCTTCAAGCAGAAAGCGCCCGAGAGTGACGACACGGGGCGGCCCCTCCCCAATTCTCACTGAACCGGCTTGGAGGCCTCATGAGCATGCAGCAACAGCCTTTTTCACCCCCTGCCGCCGAATCCGGCGAAGCCGCCTCGTGCAGGCGCTGCGGCACGTGCTGTTTGCGGGGCGGCCCCACCCTGATGGTCGGCGATACGGCCCTGCTTGTTTCCGGCACGCTGACGCTTGAATCGCTGGTGTGCCTGCGCGCGGGCGAGTGGTCGCGTGACGATTCCCGCAAGGCCTTGCGGCCACTGGAAGGGGAGCGCATCAAGATTGCCGGGCCGGGAGGCAGGGTACACCCCTGGCGTTGCCTGTACTACCGCGAGGGTGTGGGCTGCGGCATCTACCACCAGCGCCCGGCCCAATGCTCGGCTCTGTTCTGCATGGATACCGGCCCGCTGGAAGAGCTGTTGTCCAAGGGCAGGCACATGGGCCGCTTTGCGGCGCTTAATGCCCTGAAAGGGGGCATACCCGGTTTTGAAGGTCTGAGCGCCTCGCTTATTGCGGTGCTGCCCGACCTTGTGAGTGCGCACGAGGAACAGGTTTCGGTGCGCGAAATCCTTGAGCTGGCCGACCGCCTTGGTTTTTACCCGGCACAGGGGCACGGCCTTGCCGTGGAACGCACCGCCGGGCACGAAAATCCGCTCGAAGGCCGCGAACGTGAGCAGGCCGTGGCCGAACTGGGCGAAGCCGCCCGCACCGACGCGGCATTTCGCGAACTCTGTGTGGAGCGGGGCGGCATTCCCGCAGCCATGCTGCCCTTTTTGCTGGGGCGCTCCATAAAGGATCTGCTGGCGGAGGTGGGGCTCAAACCCTCCCCTGGCAGATAGCCTGGCCCGCAATAATGGCCTGTGGCGCAGGGTTTAAATCCATTGCCCGCACATTGCGGCAGGCCTGTGGTTGACAGAACAGGCCTGCGTACCTAACTTTGGAACAAGTAAAAAAATTCACGCCCTCGGTGGGCAATGAAGGAAGCAACATGCCACTGTGCAGTATTGAAGAGGCCATTGCCGACATCCGGCAGGGCAAGATGATCATTCTCGTTGATGACGAAGGCCGCGAAAATGAAGGCGACCTCACCATGGCCGCCGAACATGTGACTCCGGAAGCCATCAACTTTATGGCCAAGTTTGGCAGAGGGCTTATCTGCCTGCCCATGGCCCCCGAAATTATTGACAAGCTGCAACTGCCCCTCATGACCCAGCGCAATGGTTCGCGCTTTGGAACCAATTTCACCATTTCCATCGAGGCGCGTGAGGGCGTAACCACTGGTATTTCTGCGGCAGACCGCGCCACCACCATTCTTGCTGCCGTGGCCGACAATGTGCGCCCCGACGATATCGTCACCCCCGGCCACATTTTTCCGCTGCGGGCCAAGGCTGGCGGCGTGCTTTCGCGCGCCGGGCAGACCGAGGGCGGCGTTGACCTTTCCCGTCTGGCCGGGCTCAAGCCTGCATCGGTCATCTGCGAGATCATGCGCGACGATGGCACCATGGCCCGCATGCCCGATCTGGAAATTTTTGCGCAAGAACACGGCCTCAAGATTGCGGCTGTCAAAGATCTGATCCGCTACCGTCTTGACAGGGGCCAGGTTTCCGTGCGCCGAGTGGCCCAGGCCCATCTGCCCACCCGTTTTGGCGAGTTTACCGTTATCGCCTACGAGAGCGAAAACGAACCCGGCACGCATCTGGCACTGGTGAAGGGGGATCTTTCCTCATCCGAACCAGTGCTTACCCGCATTCACAGCGAATGCCTCACGGGCGATGCTCTGGGCTCCCTGCGTTGCGACTGCGGCGGCCAGCTTGGTGCGGCCCTGCGCCAGATTGAAAAAGAAGGGCGCGGCGCGCTGCTCTATATGCGCCAGGAAGGGCGCGGTATCGGCCTTGCCAACAAGATCAAGGCCTATGCGCTGCAAGACCAGGGATATGACACGGTTGAAGCAAACCGTAAGCTGGGCTTTCCCCCCGATCTGCGCGATTATGGTACTGGTGCGCAGATGCTGGTTGACCTGGGCATTCACAAGATTCGCCTGCTCACCAACAATCCCAAAAAGATTGTGGGGCTTTCGGGCTACGGTATCGAAATTCTGGAGCGGGTTCCCATTGAAATGGAAGCCTGCCCCGAAAACGAAAATTATCTGCGAACCAAGAAAGAAAAGATGGCACACATGCTTTCGTGCTCGTGCCACCATTAGGAACTTTTGCGCCGCCCCTTTCGAGGGGCGGCGTTTGTTTTTCAACCCGCCAGAAAATGCGGCAGGCGGCAGCGCCGCCGGTACTGCCTGGCTGAACATGCAGGGGGCAACACCATGGGCGTGACCACAATGCTTGCAGCACAGTTTGCTCAGTTATGGCGTTTCTTGGGTTTTTTTCAACCGCCAGTGCTGCGCCTTTTGCACGCAAGCGTGGTGCTGCTGGTGGCGTTGCAGGTGCTGACACGGCTGGCGGGCATGAGCATGACCCATGCGATTCTTGGCCTTGTTCTGTGCATGCTGGGTCTGGGGCTCATTGCCCTGGGGCTGGGCACACGTGGGCCGCGCCACTACTATCCCTATCTTTGGGGTGACATGGACCAGCTGAAAAAGGATGTGGCCGCCATTCGCAGTGGCAAGCTCATCATCGCGCCCAGGCCCAAGGGTTTGGCCTGCGTGGTGCAGGGCCTTGGCATGGGCGCGCTGGCCATGAGCCAGATCACAGGCCTGTGGCTGTTCCGCTCGTGGCAGATGGGCGAGATATCGCACGCGGCGGCGAGCCTGCACGGCATATTTGTAGTTTTGCTGCTTGCCTATGCTGCGGGACACGGCGGCATGGCGCTGGGGCATTTTTTCTTTTGGAAAAAAAATACAGGAAAAAAATCGTAACCACCCAGATAAAAATATTTGTGCAGATGCTGCGCCTGGCAGGGCTTGCCGCATCTGCACAAAAACAGGGAATGTGACGGGGGAATGCCCTTGGTGCGGGCGCAAAAAAAATATCTGTGCAACAGGTATGTTAGCGATACGGGCGTGCTATCTTGAATCCCGCCAGATCATAGGTATTTGGTTGTTGCGGTAACGGCTATCATCTTTTTTTTCACAAGTTCTTTCTGACTGCTGGTTGTGAAGACCACGGGCCCTCTGTTTATTTACTCTCCCATGCTAATAGTTAACTCGCTGTAACAATTCAGTTTGCCTTGTTGCTTTGGATGCAGCAGCGGCATGGAAACTGTCACAGGGCGTTGCATAGGTTTGTAAAGGTCAGACTGTGATACCAAAGTTTTTTGGCCTGTGCCCTTTGCAAACTTGTCAAACAACGCTATAGGTCTTCATTCTCGTAAAAAAGTTGACCGGCTGTTCAAACAGCCGTATGGGAATCGAAACTATCAGGCCCGCGCAAGGGGCGCGCGGTCTGTGCCTTACCATAAAGACGTTGATGACGGACTTTAAAGGAGGCCTTATGGCAAGCCAGGCGTTGATTAAGGATTTCGAAGACATGATCGGCAAGGAAAACGTTTTCAGTTCCGAAGCCGACCGCATGAGCTATTCGTATGATTCGGCGGTTCTGCCCCCGGTCATGCCTTCCATGGTTGTGCGTCCCACTACCAAGGAACAGCTCGGCCAGTGTGTGAAAAAACTGTACGACAACGGTATCCCCATGACCGTGCGCGGCGCGGGAACCAACCTTTCCGGCGGCACCATTCCCGACAAGTCTGAAACCGTGGTTATTCTTACCACCGGTCTCAACCGCATCATTGAAATCAATTCCGACGACTTGTACGCCGTGGTTGAACCCGGCGTGATCACCGCCGAATTTGCCGCCACCGTGGCCAAGAAAAATCTGTTCTACCCCCCCGATCCGGGTTCCCAGGCTGTGTCCACCCTTGCCGGCAACATTGCTGAAAACGCCGGTGGCCTGCGCGGCCTCAAGTACGGCGTTACCAAGGATTACCTCATGGGCATCGAATTTTTCGACGCCACGGGCGAAGTGGTCAAGTCTGGTTCGCGCACGGTCAAGTGTGTTACCGGCTACAACCTCGCTGGCATGATGGTGCAGTCCGAAGGCACGCTGGGCATTATTTCTGAAGCCATCCTCAAGCTTGTGCCGCCGCCCAAGGCCTCCAAGGCCCTGATGGCCGTGTTCGCTGACGTGCAGCATGCCGCCGACGCCGTTGCCGGCATCATTGCCGCCCACGTTGTGCCCTGTACGCTTGAATTCCTCGACAACAACACCATCGTGCGCGTGGACGACTTCACCAAGGCTGGCCTGCCGCGCGAAGCCGGTGCCATTCTGCTGATCGAAGTGGACGGCCACCCCGCACAGGTTGCCGACGACGCCGAAGCCGTTGAAAAGGTGCTGAAGGCCAACCACGCCACCGCCGTTCACGTGCCCAAGGACGCCGCCGAAAAGTTCAAGCTGTGGGAAGCCCGCCGCATGGCTCTGCCCGTGCTGGCCCGCGCCCGTCCCACCACCGTGCTTGAAGATGCCACCGTGCCGCGTTCGCAGATTCCTGCCATGGTTAAGGCTGTTAGCGACATCGCCGCCAAGTACCGCCTTGAAGTGGGTACCTTTGGTCACGCTGGCGACGGCAACCTGCACCCCACCTTCCTGTGCGACAAGCGCGACGCTGACGAATTCAAGCGCGTGGAAGAAGCCATCGACGAAATGTTCGATACGGCCATCAAGCTGAAGGGCACGCTTTCGGGCGAGCATGGCATTGGTACCGCCAAGTCCAAGTGGATGGAAAAAGAAACCTCCCGTGGCACCATTCTGTTCTCGCAGCGGTTGCGCCGGGCTCTTGATCCCAAGGGCTTGCTCAATTCCACCAAGCTGGTGGGCATCTAGGCACAGCCTGGCATTGCAGGGATACGGGGGCTCGCCCTCGTTTCACTCGGCAGCGGCTGGCCACAGGGCTGGCGCTGCCGGGCAAGAGCAAAAATTCAACCGCTCCAGGAGCGTTTCATGAGTACTATGCACGAACTGGCCCAGCGCCTTATGGCCCTGGACGACAGGATCACTGCCTGCATGAAATGCGGCATGTGCCAGGCCGTGTGCCCCATGTTCGGTGCCACTGGCATGGAAGCAGACGTGGCCCGCGGCAAACTGGCCCTTATTGATAACCTGGCCCATGAGATGATCAAGGATCCCGAGGCTGTTGCCGACAAACTGGGCCGCTGCCTTTTGTGCGGTTCCTGTCAGGCATCCTGCCCTCCGGGCGTCCAGATTATGGACGTCTTCATGGAAGCCCGCGAAATCGTAAACGAGTTTATCGGCCTGCACCCGGTCAAAAAGATGATCTTCCGTTCATTCTTGACCAAGCCCGGCCTGTTCAACTTTGCCATGCGCGTGGGCGCGCCCATGCAGGGCCTGATCTTTGGCTCGAGCAACGACGCCCAGGGAACCGTGTGCGCACCCCTGCTCAACTTTATGCTGGGCGACCGCCACATTCACCCCCTGGCAAAGAAGCCGCTGCACGCCCGCTATGGCGCGCTTGACGAGCCCCGCCGTGCTGCTGGGCTCAAGGTGGCCTTCTTCCCCGGTTGCGTTGGCGACAAAATGTACATTGACATGGCCGAGGCCTGTCTGAAGGTGCTGCGCCACCACAATGTGGCCGTGTTTATGCCCAAAAACCTCACCTGCTGCGGTATTCCGGCCCTTTCGTCCGGCGATGCCAAGGGCATGGTGGAGCAGATGCGCGTAAACGTGGAAGCCCTTAAAAACGGCGACTTCGACTACATTCTGAGCCCCTGCGGTTCCTGCACGTCTACGGTCAAGGAACTGTGGCCCCGCTACGCGCACCGTCTTGGTTCTGTTGAAAAACGCAAGATCGAAGAGATTGCGGCCAAGGCCATGGACATCAACGCCTTCCTGGCGGATGTGCTCAAGGTGCAGCCCGCCGAACAGGCGCAGGACAACGCGGTGAGCGTGACCTACCACGATTCTTGCCACCTCAAGAAATCGCTGGGCGTGGTCAGCCAGCCCCGTGCCATCATTGCGGCCAACCCCGCATACAAGGTTACGGAAATGGCCGAGGCCGACCGTTGCTGTGGTTGCGGCGGCTCGTTCAACCTCTTCCACTATGACTTCTCGCGCAAGATCGGTCAGCGCAAGCGCAACAACGTGGTGGCCTCTGGCGCCAAGATTGTGGCCGCTGGCTGCCCCGCGTGCATGATGCAGCTTGAAGACGTGCTTTCGCACAACCATGATTCTGTGCGTGTCAAACACACCATAGAGCTGTACGCCGAAAGCCTTAAGTAGCCTTGGCGCGTCGGCGGGGATCTGTGGTTTCCCCGCCGGCGCTGCCCAACCCGCCGGTTATTCTGCCAGAATGCCCAACTGATGAAGCACCGTGGGGTTTTATTTCTACGCTGTGGGCGCTGCGCGCCGTTCGCAGGTATACCAGCACAAAACTCTGAGGGTGAGTTTTGTTTGCTGCAATAGCTTTTTTTTGTGGCTTTACTGCATGGTGTGCGAACTGGGCGTTTTTTGAAAAAGGAGTTGTTTATGACACATCAGGAATTGGTAGAAGCCTTTTCCGCCAAGGCTGCGGCTGTTACCGCCGTGGTTCAGGAAGTGCCCAGCATGGCAGCCGCCTTGCAGTATGTTGTGGACGTGTGCGCCAACAAGGCGCCTGCCGAACTTTTGGCCGACGAGCCCGGCACCGAGCAGGGCCCCCTTGGCCCCAACAAGGTTCCCACCCGCGTGCAGCGCGTGGTGGCCGCACCGCAGCTTGGCGATGCTGACTTTGCCACTCTGGCTGCCGCGTGCGAAGAAAAAGGCTTTTTGTGCATCCGCGAAGGCCTGCGCAACTATCTTGCCGGTATCGACGTGGGCCTTTCCACTGCCGAGCTGGGCGTTGCCGCCAGCGGCACCTGTATGCTCAACACCGACAGCGAAGATGTGCGCCTTACGGGCATGATCTCTGAAGTTTCTGTGCTCATGCTGCGCAAGTCCACCATTTACCCCGATCTGCCTTCCATGGCGCAGCTGCTGCGCGAACGCATGAACGAGGGAACCGCCACGTACACCACCCTGGTGACAGGCCCCAGCCGTACCGCCGACATCGAGCGTGTGGCAGCCGTGGGCGTGCATGGGCCGCTTGAACTGCATATCATTCTGTTGGAGGACTAACCCATGCATGACGCCCTCAAGAGCTCATCGGGCTATCATAAGGAACTGGACGAGGCCCTGAACGACGAATTTTTGCGCCGCACCCTTGATACCTTTGCCGTGGCCTACCGCGCCAACCGCGAAGCCGTGTTCAAGGAAGTGGACGAAAAAGCGCTGATCAAGCAGATCGCCGATGCCAAGGACTACGCCTGTCAGCACATGGACGAGCTGTTTGCGCAGTTTAAGGCCGAGGCCGAAAAGCGCGGCGTACACGTTCACCGTGCCGCCACCGCCGAAGAAGCCAACGACCTGATCGTTCGTATTGCCAAAGAAAACAAAGTGAAGAAGGTGGTCAAGTCCAAGTCCATGACCGCCGAAGAAATTGGCCTGAACACCGCGCTGGAAGGCAATGGCCTGATCGTGGACGAAACCGACCTTGGCGAATGGATCATCCAGCTGCGCCACGAAGGTCCTTCGCACATGGTTATGCCCGCCATCCACCTTTCGCGCTACCAGGTGGCCGACGACTTTACCAAGGCCACCGGCGTCAAGCAGGATTCGGACGTGCAGCGTCTGGTCAAGGTGGCCCGCGTGCAGCTGCGCCGCAAGTTCATCGCCGCCGACATGGGCGTGAGCGGCTGTAACTTTGCCGTGGCCGAAAACGGCGCCATTTCTACCGTTACCAACGAAGGTAACGCCCGCATGGTCACCACCCTGCCGCGCGTGCATGTTGCCATTGCCGGTCTGGACAAACTGGTTGCCAAGCTGGACGATGCCCTGGTGGCCCTTCAGGTGCTGCCCCGCAACGCCACGGCCCAGCGCCTGACCTCGTATGTAACCTGGATGTGCGGCGCTGGCCCCTGTGCGGCCAACCCCGACAACAAAAAGATTCTGCACGTTATCTTTCTTGATAACGGCCGCACCGAAATGGCCAAGGATCCCCTGTTCTCGCAGGTTTTCCGCTGCGTGCGTTGCGGCGCTTGCGCCAACGTGTGCCCCGTGTACCGCCTGGTGGGCGGCCACAAGATGGGCTACATCTACATTGGCGCTATCGGCCTGATCCTTACCTACTTCTTCCACGGCAAAGACCGCGCGCGTATCCTCAGCCAGAACTGCATGGGCTGCGAATCGTGCGCCAATGTCTGCGCTGGCGGCATTGATCTGCCGCGTCTTATCCGCGAAGTGCGCTCGCGCCTCAACGTGGAACAGGGCGCGCCCATTGAGGCCAATCTGCTCTCCGCCGTGATGAAGAACCGCAAGCTGTTCCACAAGCTGCTCAAGTTCGCCAGCTTTGCCCAGAAGCCCTTTACCCGTGGCGCGCAGTTCCAGCGCCATCTGCCTGCGGTCTTCCTTGGCAAGCACAACTTCAAGGCTCTGCCCGCCATTGCCAACAAGTCGTTCCGCGACCGCTGGCCCGAACTGGCTCCCAAGGTGCAGAATCCCAGCTACCGCGTGGCCATCTTCAGCGGCTGCGCCCAAGACTTCATCTATCCTGAAGAGCTGGAAGCCTGCGTGAAGATTCTGGCCGCCAAGAATGTGGCCGTTGACTTCCCCATGGAACAGTCGTGCTGCGGTTTGCCCCTCGAAATGATGGGCCAGCGCAAAACCTCCATGGATGTGGCCAAGCAGAATATTGCGGCCTTCCGTGGCGGCAACTACGACTACATCATCACCCTGTGCGCCAGCTGCGCCGGCCACCTCAAGCACCACTATCCCGAAATCCTCGACAGCGATTTCTCGACCGTGGAAGCCCAGGCCTTTGCAGCCAAGATCATCGACTTCAGCTCCTTTGTGCATGACGTGCTGGGCCTCAAGGCCGAGGACTTCAACAAGTCTGCCCAAAAGGTCACCTACCATGCCTCGTGCCACCTGTGCCGTGGCCTGGGTGTGAAAAAGGCCCCGCGCGATCTTATCGGCGATGCGGCTGAATACGTGCCCTGCGAGGAAGAAGAAGTGTGCTGCGGCTTTGGCGGCAGCTACTCTGTGAAGTTCCCCGAAATCTCGGCACAGCTGCTGGACAAGAAGATTGCCAACATGAAGGCCACCGGCGCTGACCGCCTGGTGGTTGACTGCCCCGGCTGCGTCATGCAGATCCGTGGCGGTGCCGAAAAGCAGGGTCTGAAGATCAAGGTTGATCACATTGCAGAACTGCTGGCCGAAAACCTGAAGAAATAATCAGGCAGGCTGAAAAGATAGAACAGGGCGGTGCATGTTTGTCATGCGCCGCCCTATTGTTTTTTTGGTAGATTATGTGTGGGGATAAACTGCCGGAAAGCTGCCGGAAAGCTGCCGGTAAGCAGCCGGTGGCCAGCAGACTGCATCACAAGGCAGGGGTTAAGCCTGGTAAGGCATGCCCGCCAGCCACCGGGCAGCAGTCAGAACATGCGAACCGCGCGCTAATGGGCGCAGCACTTCTTTGGCAGGCGTTTCCAGTACCACTGGCAGACCAGGGTGTCGTCGTGGTCTGTCCACTCGCCACATGTTTCAAAATAATCGAGCACACTCTGTTCAGAAGGGCTGAGCGTAATGTGGGGGCTGGCCATCTGCCGCATGCGGATGAAGATGACCAGACATTCAAACAGGCTGAACATCTCGTCAACGCCGATGGCATCCTGCTGAGAACACGTAGTAAATTCCTGATAAAAGGGGTTTTGGTCGTCCACGATCAGGTCGTAGTCTGCGCGGTATTCCTGAATGGCCAGCAGGCCGGAACGGAAGATATTTTCAAATGGCCCGTTGTGTTGCTGTGTTGCTTTGGCGCATACCTGTTGAATTCGATCCAGATGGTCAGAGAGAGACATGGCTTGCTCCTGAGGCAAATTGTTCAACTGGTAGATAGCTTATCCTTTATATGTATTCAAATCAATAGCTGGCTACAAAAATCCCGCTCTGGAACAGAGCTGGCCATAGCTTGTAAACTGCATTATGAATAATGGTGATAGACTTTGCAGCCTCATGGGGACGGGGGCGCAAAGACAGACTGCAACAGGGGTTTGTGCCTCTGTTGTGAGATTTTTTGGAAGGTAGAAGCGTATGGACTAGCGCTGGTTGCGCCGGGGTTGCAGATACTGCGGCTGAAAAAGCAGCCTGTACTGCTTTACTGTAGAAAGGCGTTGCGGTGCGGTAACTTCGCCTTCAATGGAAAGCGCCTTGTCGGAAAGCCCAAAGGGCTGAAGCTGGCCGGGGGGCACATCCATGCGCGAAAGACCCTCGCCGCTCACGTTAAAGACCGGCAGGCTGCTGGAAGATGAACCCGCCATAAGCACCGCCGTGGCATTGGCAGAGGGCGTGGTCGATTTGCCCGCTGCCGAACGTTGCGAGGTGGCGTTGAGCAGGCTAGGCATGGAAACTTCGGCACGGCGCAGCACGTCGATAAAATCATTGCCCGTGCGGCCCAC
Source organism: Desulfovibrio sp. (assembly GCF_041907885.1). Taxonomy (GTDB): domain Bacteria; phylum Desulfobacterota; class Desulfovibrionia; order Desulfovibrionales; family Desulfovibrionaceae; genus Desulfovibrio. The sequence continues at coordinate 195,140 of NZ_JAYRGM010000002.1, forward strand.
AAAGGTCACCAGCGAAGAACCATCGCCGTAAACCAGCAGGCTCACGGGCATGGTTCCTCCATGAATGCCGAAATAGGCCGGGCGCGCGCCAGCAGGCATGACAACCCAACCTTGCTGCTGGTCAGACTGTCCCTGGTTTTCGGTGCTCCAGGCGGCCACAGGGGCCAGGGCAAGCAGCAAACAGAACAAATATATTGTGTTCCGCATAGTATCCTGTTCCGGATAGGAAAAATTCGGCGTTTTGGTGCAATTCTATCGCTATGCCCAACCCTTTAGAGAGCGGCGCAACAATTGTCAAGGCTGCTGCAAAGCCGCCAGCTGCATGCCTTTGCGGGCTTAACCGGGCCGCCGCTTTTTGGGTTTTGGCGCAGGCTGTGTGGCCGGTTCAGGGGCGGCCTTGGGCTGCTGCGGCGTAAGGTCGGGCGGTGGCGGAATCTGGGGCAGGTTCTGGGCATTGCCAAGATAGTGCAGAAAAAAATCGCCCAGAGCTTCGTTCATGCGCTTATGAATGGCCGTGCGGGTTTCTGCGGAAACAGAGCGGCAGAGTTCTGGCAGTTCAAGGGCAAGGGATTCTGGGCAAGGAGCCATGAGCGAGCCCGTATCTGCCTGGGGCAGGGTGAGCCAGCGGGGCTTTTTGTCCATGAGCTCATATATTCGCCGTGCGTGCAGGGCCGGGGTATTGAGCACATCGTTGGGCGCGCCCATAAGCAGCAATGGCGGGTAAAACCAGTGGAATGACTGGCGCGAAAACAGCATGCCAAAGCCCGGTGCAACTGCGGCAATGGCGCGGATGCGCTGATCGGCGAGGCTGCGCGTGAGCGGCAGATGCTTGCACAGCGCCTCCATGCGTTCGCGCGCCCAGGTGTTGCAATACATGTCCTTGGGTGTTGTGCGCGTGCAATAGCTTGCCCATCCCTCGCAATCGGGCAGCGCGCCGCCAAGCAGCAGGGCAGAAGCGCCGCCAACCCCAAAGCCCACCACGCCGATGCGCGTGGCGTCCACGCTGGGCTCAACTTCCGGGTCGTGCAGCAGCAGATCAATACTGCCAGAAAGTTCGTGAGCACGGTTTTCAAGTTGCTGCCAGGTCAGCAGATTGTCCATGTTGTCCATGTTGTCGCCGGGGTGGTTGGGCGCGGCCACCACAAAGCCCAGCGATGCCAGCCATGCGGCGGTATCGTGATACGTAAAGCGCGTACCCGCAGTATCGTGCGAAAGCAGAAGCAGGGGAAAACGCCCATCCACGGCCTTGCCAGCACGCGATGCAGAAATTTCCCAGGGCGCATAGTTGAGATCACGCGGGGGCCGCGATGAAGGATACCAGACGTTTACGTCCAGGCGCAGCCCTGTGTCGGGCGACCACTGGCCAAGTGTGCGAAAGCCCACCATGTAGGTATCGGCCGCGTGGGCCTGGGGTGTAACCAGCAGCAGGGCAAGAAGGGCAAGGGTGGTGAATACGCGCATGGCTGTGTTGTGCCACAAGCTGCCTTGGGGTACAAGAGCACACCAAGGCGCGGCGCAGCGCCTAACCGGGAGAAAATCCTTTATGGAACTGTTGAGTACTTTTGTGAGTTTTATTCTGCACATAGACGTGCATTTGTTTGAGCTGGCCAACCTGTATGGCCTGTGGCTGTACGCCATACTGTTTATTATTGTTTTTTGCGAAACAGGGCTTGTGGTAACCCCTTTTTTGCCCGGTGATTCGCTGCTTTTTGCCTCTGGCGTGGTGGCCGGGGCCGGGCTGCTGGGTTATGGCGAAATCATGGCAGTGCTGCTTGCGGCGGGCATATCGGGCGACGCGGTCAACTACTTTATCGGGCGGCATGTGGGGCCAGCCATATTCTCACGCGAGAACAGGTTTATCAAAAAGGCCCATCTGCTCAAGGCCCACGATTTTTACGAGCGCCACGGCGGCAAGGCCATTGTGCTTGCCCGTTTTGTGCCCATTGTGCGCACCTTTGCCCCCTTTGTGGCGGGCATTGCCCTTATGCACCCGCCCACGTTTTTTCTGTTCAACATCACGGGCTGCATCTTGTGGGTGGGCGGGCTTGTTTCTGCCGGGTATTTTTTGGGCAACCTCGAATGGGCGCGGCAAAACTTTAGCCTGATCGTCTACGGCATCATTGTCGTTTCTGTGCTGCCTGTTGCCATAGAAGTTGTGCGGGCGCGCATGGGCAATCCCAAGGGCTGATTTTTACAGCACCACGCGCAGCCTGCCGCCTTCCATATGCGCCTCCCTGTTTATGCACAGGGGGGCGTCTTCATTATGGTGCGATACAAAAATCATCTGGATTCCCTGGGCCGCCAGCTGGTCGAGCAGGTGCAGATACTGGGCTCGGCTTGCGGTATCAAGGCCGGAGCAGGGTTCGTCCAGCAGCAGGATGTCGGGCCCGCCCACCAGCGCCCGCGCAAGAAACAGGCGGCGCAGCTGTCCCGTGGAAAGATGCCGGATAGACTGTTGCCCCAGCAGATCCAGCCGTGCGGCGGATTCTTCGGGAAACATGAGAGCCATGCGGCTTCTGGCCTCTGTGCGTTCGGATTCCGAAAAACGGCGGTACACGCCAATGCTGTTGTCAAAGCCGGTGCAGACCATGTCGAGCGCGTTGAGCGAGTAGCCGTAAAGAGCCTGTGAAAGGTCAGAAACGAGCCTCACGCCCTTGCGCACGGCTTCAAGGGTATTCACATGCCCGCCCTGACTGGGCAGCCAGTAGTCGAGGCTTCCGCCAGCGGCCACAAATTCGTCGCCCGCCAACAGGCGCAGCAGGGTGGATTTGCCAGAACCGTTGGCCCCGGTGATGCGCCAGTTTTCACCCTGATGCATGCACCAGCTGATGTTGTGCAGCACTTCCTGCCTGTCGATGAAAACGGTGACGTTATCCAGATCAAGCATGATGTGGCTGCTGCCGAGCGCGGTACTGTCTGCGGCGGCGTGGTTGCTCTGGGGCTGGTCTGTTCCATCCGTGGTTTCTTCCGGCAGATCGCCCGCAGGCGGTGCGGTGAGCAGCCTTCCGTTGCGCACATAGCGGCGGCCCGTACACCAGTCGGGAATATTGGCCGAGCGGTGCGCGGTCATGACCACGGTGCAGCGGTTGGCGTATTCGCCCAGTGTTTCAAAAAATATCTGGCGGTAGCGGTCGTCAAGGCCTTCGTCGCATTCGTCCAGCAAGAGCAGGGTGGGCGCGCGCAGCAGGGCGCGGCCAAGCAGCAGCAGGCGTAGCTGCCCCTGCGAAAAAGTGGGAACGGTGCGTTCAAGCAGGCCTTCCGCATCGAGGCGGGCGGCCATGGCATCCACCGCCTGCCGCCGGAAGGCTGTGCTGTCGGTATAGACAAGGGGGGTATCTTCAAAGCCTGTGAGCAGCAGATCCCGGCCCGTGAGATCCCAGGCCTGCCGCTGATAGTTTTCCTGCTGGGCTGGCGAAACAAGGGCTGTCATGGCGCGGCCAGCCAGCGGCGAATCTTCCGCGCCGTCCGGCCCGTGCCACTGGATACGGCCACGGGCGGGCCACAGTTCGCCACGCATGAGCCGTAGCAGGGTGGACTTGCCGGAACCGTTGGGGCCAAGCAGTGCGCAGTGCGCACCGCGCCGCACCTGCCAGCAGATGTTGTGCAGAATGTGTTTCTGGCTGGAATCGCCAGGCAGAAAAAGGCTTACGTCGTCAATGGATATGATAGTTTCGGACATAAAAAATCCGTGTGTTCAAAGGCGGTTGTTGCTTTACAGCGGCAGAACGATACGCTGCCCACGGTCAAAAATGGTGTATTCGGCAAAGCCAAAGGCGCGGGCATACGAGGCCAGCCGGGCAAAGCCGTAGGCCACATCTTCCGTACCGTGGGCATCGGAGGCAAAGCTGACGGGCAGGCCCATCTGCGCGGCCATCAGCATTATGGGCGGGGCGGGGTAAATTTCGCGGCAGGCCTTGCGAATGCCAGCCGAAGATATCTCCATGCTCATGCCCATGTTTTTGATGGCGGCAAGCCCACGCCCCACAAGCGCCTGACTCTGGGGTCTGGCCAGCCAGATGTGGAACTGCTCCACCGAGAAAATCTTGATGAGGTCGGGATGGGCGGCGATGTTGAACAGGCCGGAAAGAATCATGCGCTCCCAGGCTTCAAAATAGGCCTGGTACTGCTTGTCGCACTCTTCCTGCGAAAATGCCTTCCAAGGTTCCGCGCCGTCGTCAAAACCCCAGTGCCCGATAAAATGCACGCTGCCCAGCAGATAGTCGAAATCAAAGGCCGCGCACGAGGCGCGCGTGTAGTCTTCCTGCCCTTCAAGCCAGTCCATTTCCATGCCAAAGAGCACGCGGCAGGGGCCGTTGGCATGGGCGGCGCGCAGAGCGCAGACCTCGCGTTCGTAGTCGGGCAGATGCCGGGTGAGCTGTTCGCGGTATTCGTGGGTATAGTCAAAGCCCACGGGCCGGGGCGAATGCTCGGTAAAGCCCATGTAGGCCAGCCCCCTGGCCTCGGCCGCAGCAAACATTTCATCCGGGGTGTTGCCGCCGTGCGAATACTTGGTGTGGGTGTGCAAGTCTGCGAGAATCATGTTTTTTCCTGAATATGCCTGTGTATGCCTGAAAATGCCTGAATATGCGTTGGCTCTTTGCGCAAGTATGACCGCGAACCGCACGTCTGGCAAGCCACAGGCGGCGGTTGGGCGCGTGGTATGAAAAAAGGGAGCTCCCGTTTGGAAGCTCCCTGATATGCTGCTGGCTGCGATCAGCCCGCTATTCTTTTGACGATTTCCTGACCGGCCTTGCGCCCCGCGCCCATGGCCAGAATGACCGTGGCCGCGCCGGTGACGATGTCGCCGCCCGCAAAGACGTTGGGAATGGAGGTTTCGCCGGTGTTTTCGTCGGCCTCGATGTAGCCCCACTTGTTGAGCTTGAGCTCTGGCGTGGCCTCAAGCAGAATGGGGTTGGAGCGCGTGCCCAAAGCCACAATGGCAAGGTCGGTGGGCAGATCGTATTCCGATCCTTGCACCGGCACGGGCCTGCGGCGGCCAGAGGCGTCGGGTTCGCCCAGCTCCATGCGTTGCAGGGTTACGGACTGCAAACGCATTTCCGCATCGCCGTTAAAGCGCAACGGTGCGGAGAGCATGGCAAACTGCACGCCTTCTTCCTCGGCATGTTCCAGTTCTTCAAGACGGGCGGGCATTTCTGCCCGGGTGCGGCGGTACACAACATGCACGCTTTCAGCGCCCATGCGCAGGGCCGTGCGGGCCGCGTCCATGGCCACGTTGCCCGCGCCAAACACGGTAACGTGCTTGCCGGGGTAGGCCGGGGTGTCCTGGGTGGGGAAGTTGTAGGCGCGGCCAAGGTTGACGCGGGTGAGGTATTCGTTGGCCGAAAACACGCCCACGAGGTTCTCGCCGGGAATGCCCAAAAAGATAGGCAGACCAGCGCCCACGCCGATGAACACGGCGTCGTATTCCTTGCGCAGGTCGGCAATATCAATGGTGCGGCCACCCACGGAATTGAGGTGGAAATCCACACCGGCCTGACGCAGACCGTTGATTTCGGTGGCGACCACGTTCTTGGGCAGACGGAAGGCGGGAATACCGTAAATGAGCACGCCGCCGGGTTCGTGCAGGGCTTCAAACACGTCCACCTTGATGCCCGCAGTGGCACACACACCAGCACAGGTCAGGGCCGAGGGGCCAGAGCCGATGCAGGCCACCTTTTTGGCCCCAAGGGGCAGGGCACAGGCATTTGTGCCGGTTACCTGTTCGCAGGCGGTGGTGGCAATGTAGGTGTCGGCCACAAAGCGTTCAAGGCGGCCAATGGCCACGGGCTGACCCTTGGCCTTGAGCACGCACTTGCCTTCGCACTGGTGTTCCTGCGGGCACACGCGGCCACACACGGCAGGCAGGCTGTTGGTGGTCTTGATGATGCGGTAGGCCGCATCCATGTTGCCCTCGGCCACCTGATGGATAAAGTCGCGGATGGGCACTTCGACCGGGCAGCCGGTAACGCACAGGGGCTTTTTACACTGGAGGCAGCGGCTGGCTTCTTCTTTGGCCATTTCCTTGGTGTAACCGAGTGCAACTTCTTCAAAGTTGGCGCGGCGCACCTTGGCGGGCTGACAGGGCATATCCACGCGGGGAGCCACGGTCTTTTTGGGCTTGCTATTCTCCATGGCTGACTCTCCGGTATTCTTCAATGGAAATGGTCTCCTGCTCACGGTATGCGGCCAGACGGCGGCGCAATTCGGGAAAGTCCACTTCGTGACCGTCAAATTCGGGGCCGTCCACGCAGGCAAATTTTGTTTTGCCGCCCACGGTGACGCGGCAGGCGCCGCACATGCCAATGCCGTCAACCATGATGGGGTTGAGGCTGACCGTGGTTTTAACGCCAAAAGGACGGGTGGTTTCAGCCACGGCGGCCATCATGGGCACGGGGCCCACGGCAACCACTTCAAACACGTCCTTGTCCGTTTCAAGCCTGTTGCGCAAAAGTTCGGTAACCAGACCCTTGTGGCCGTAGCTGCCGTCATCGGTAGAGATGAGCAGCTCGTCCACAAAGGATTTGAGTTCGTTTTCAAAAAGCAGCAGATCTTTGCTGCGAGCGCCGATAACGCCCACAACCTTGTTGCCGATGCGGGCGTGGCCCTTGGCAATGTGGTGCATGGCGGCAATGCCCGTGCCGCCGCCTACGCACACAACCGTGCCGCGTTTTTCGATATGGGTGGGGTGACCCAGGGGGCCGCAGACATCAAGAATTGCATCTCCGGCACCAAGGGCTTCAAGCATGGCGGTACTCTTGCCCATGACCAGATACACTATGGTGATAGTGCCATTGTCCTTGTCTGTATCAGCAATGGTGAGCGGAATGCGTTCGCCCTGTTCGCTCATGCGCAGCATGACGAAGTGGCCGGGCCGCGCTTTTTGCGCGATTTGCGGCGCATGGAGCACCAGTTTGCTGGTTTTGCCTGGGATCAGGCTTTCCTTGTGCAATATAGGTGTTGGCATAGGTTCTCCTCGTCAGGCATGTGAGTTGGTGCATGGTAGCTGTGTGCGACATTACTTGCAAGCAACAGTTTTTTTGTGATTCTTTTACATGGCTGATATGATTTATTGTTTGTGTGCAATCTGCACAAATGCGCGCCTGTTGCCGTAATTTTGGGGTATTGCCCTAAAGCCTCGGCCTATTGTACCGATAAGCCTCTTGACAGGTGGGGAAGGGGAGTAGGTACAAACTAATAAGGAGGCGGACAGGGCCAACCCCTTTGCAAGGAAGCAGTGATCCATTCATGGAGGAATGGTCATGTCGCAACATATCGGTGACGTTTTCCAGACTGGAACCTCGCCGCCTGAAGCCGCAGAAGACCCGACCCGAAGTCGGAACCTGCTGCTGATTGAGCGGTATCTTGTTGTACTGGAAGAAAACAAGAAGGCCTGCCGCGCGGCTGTGACTGATGCGGATATGGCTTTGGACATGGCGGGTTTTGTAAAGCGCCAGCTGCGCAGACCAGCCGAAATGCCCAGGATGTCTCCGGCCTTGCTGGCCCTGGCTCTTGTGAGGCGCGTGATCGACGCGCCCGAACAGTAAACCGGACGGTCTCCAAAGTGGAGCCCCGGCCCGGAAGCAGAACGACCATGCGTTCGCAGTGCAGGGCAAAGCCCGCAGTGCAGAACACAAACCACTAGCATCACTTTTCCGTGACATGATAGGGGGCATGGCAGTCCGCAATCCATAGCGAATTCTCCACCTAAGAGAGGCGGGGGCGTGGGGCCTTCGCCTCTCGTTTTATTTGCAAGCCCAATCCATTTTCAGTCAGTGCCAGCCGCCTCTCGTGCTGCCGCCTGCGGCAGCACCGAAAAGCGTGAGCCGGTTGCGGCTTTGCCGCGCCGCAAGCGAGCGTTTTTCGTGTCTTTGCCGCGAATATTCGCGGCCTGTTTGTCTGTAGCGGGGGCGTGGGGCCTTCGCCTCTCGTTTTATTTGCAAGCCCAATCCATTTTCAGTCAGTGCCAGCCGCCTCTCGTGCAGCCGCTTGCGGCAGCACCGAAAAGCGTGAGCCGGTTGCGGCTTTGCCGCGCCGTAAGCGAGCGTTTTTCGTGCCTTTGCCGCGAATATTCGCGGCCAGTGTGTCTGTAGCGGGGGCGTGGGGCCTTCGCCTCTCGTTTTATTACGGCATTAGCCCGTTGAGCGCGCACTTGCGCAACGCAAAAACCACCCGCATGCAGGTGGTTTTGATAGCAGAATGGGCGGGAAAGAATCAGCCCTGGGCGGGCCTGTAGCCGTGGGCAAAGTCGGCGGCGTAGAGGCGCGAGGGCGCGCCTTGGCTGCCTTCTGCCGGCAGCACGAGAAAGACAGTCTGGCGGGTGAGGTTGTGGCTGGTAATGCACTGGGCAAGCTCGCCCAGAGTTGTCCAGTACAGCTGTTCTTCTGGCCAGCTGACCATGTGTGCGCAAAACACCGGGGTTTCTGGCGGCAGGCTGCGCGAGAGCTCATCCTGTAGCGCCTGCGCCGAGGCGGCAGAAAGATACACGGCCATGGATGCCTTGTGCTGGGCCAGCAGGTGCAGATGCTCGCGCGCGGGAACCGGGGTGCGGCCCTCAAGCCTGCTGATGATGAGGCTCTGGGTTACTTCGGGCACGGTAAAGGTAATGCCCGCAGCGGCGGCGGCAGCGCAGGCTGCGGTAACGCCCGGTATGACCCGCCAGGGGATGCCGTCTGCATCCAGCAGGGCTGCCTGCTCGCGCAGTGCGCCGTACAGCGAGGGGTCGCCCGTGTGTACACGGGCCACGGGGCGTCCCTCTAGGGCTGTGGCGCGCACCAGGGCGTGGCACTGTTCGAGCGTCAGCGGTGCGGAATCCACAACCATGGCCTGGGGCGCTGCGCAGGCCACCACCTCGCGCGGAACCAGCGAACCCGCATAGAGCACCAGGGCCGCCTCTTCTATGGCTTTGCGCCCCTTGATGGTCATGAGGTCGGGGTCGCCGGGGCCTGCCCCCACAAATGTAACAGTGCCGGGTGCAATCCCGGTGCGCAGCGTGGCATCCATGGTTTACCTGTCTTCTGGCTGTGCGCCGGACTGGATGGCCGAAGGCGCAGGTTTTTGGGCGGCCAGCAAAAATACCGGGTTCATGGCCGCAAGGTGTACATCGCCGCCCAGTGTTTTGCCCTCGGCTGCGGATATCTGCAAAATTTCTACGGGCCAGGCCATGTCTTCAAAAAAGCGGCGGCACAGGCTAAAGCTGTCGAGCAGCACACAACTGACCACCACGCGGCCCCCCACGGGCAGCCGCAGGCACACATGGCCCAGAATGTCGTCGCCATCGTCACCGGAAAGGCCGCCGCCGATAAACACCCTTTGCGGATCGGGCAAGCCGGGCAGGCATTCCGGGGCTTGCCCAAGGCGTACTTCCACATTGGCGGCACCAAAGCGGCGGCGGTTTTCCTGAATACCCATGGCGCGCCCAGCAGAGCGCTCCACCGCGATAACCCGGCCCTCGTGCGCGAGCACAGAGGCCTCAAGGGCCACCGCGCCAGAGCCGGAGCCAAGATCCCACACCACATGCCCGGCCTCTATGCGCAGCAGTGCAAGGGCCGCTGCCCGTACCGGCTTTTTGGTGATCAGGCCCCGGTCAACCGCAAGCTGGTCGGCATCCAGGCCCAGGTGCGGGCGGCGGGCGGGTGCGGCGGGAACCAGAATCATGGTGCAGGCTGGGCCAAATTCGCGGCTGGCGGCATCGGCCAGGCTCAGATGGCTGACGGTTTCGTCGGCTGCGCCCATGCGTTCAAAAATGTGTGTGTCAAACCAGTCAACGCCCCTGTCAAGCAGATGGCGGGCCAGCACATCGGGCGACATGCGCGCGTCGGTGAGGATGCAGAGCGGAGCATTTTTGCCGCAGGCCACGTTGAGGGGGCGCAGATCGTCGCGCCCATGCAGCGAAAGGCAGATAACCTTGTGCCATGGCAAGGAAAGACGCGCGCAGGCCTGCTGCAAGGAGCTGACCGCTGGCAGCAGCCGCACCGCAGCCGGGCCAAGGCGGCGCACCAGGGTTGCGCCAATGCCAAACAGCAGGGGGTCGCCGTCTGCCAGCACCAGCACGCGCTCGCCTGCGGCGCGCAGCTGGCTCAGGCGGGTGAGCAGCGGTTCAAGGGGCGTGCTCAGGGGCAGCAGGCGCGCCTTGAGGCCCTGATTGTCGGCTTCGTTGCTGGCCGCCGCTCTGTGGGCAGCTTCGTTCTCGGCGGCTTCGGCGGCAGGGGCGAGGCTGCGGCCAGAAAATTCTTCAAGCAGGGTGCGCCCGGCGCAGATAACGTCGGCCTGCTCCGCAAGCTGGCGCTGGGCTTCGGCCAGGCCGGCCATGCCTCGAGGGCGGGCGCAGTCGAGCCCCATGACCGTGATCGGTTCCGGGGTGGCGATGGTGGGTTCAAAAACAAAGAAGGATTGCAACATCTCGGCCATGGGCGGCCAGTCGTCCTGATCGGACAATCCGCCCGCAGGGGCGAGGCCCGGGGCGGGGGCAGGGTCGTGGGCAGGCCGCGTCGCACTGGCAGGCGCTTTGGGGGTGGATGCCGGGCTGGACAAATCCGTGGGGGTATCCGTATCTGGCACGGGGACAGGGCATACGGCTGTCAGAGGTGCGGGGCTGTCTTCTGCCCGTGCGGGTTCTGGCTGGGTTGCCTGCGCCTGCGGGCTGCTGGTTTCGTCAGCGGGCTCCTCACTGGCGCTGGCAGAAGCGGTGGCAGCATCTCTGCCCATCGCGTCGGCAGTGGTGTCGTCAAGCTGTTCGTCGGATGGCGAATGCAAAGACGTTGCCGCCGCAGGGGCGGCCAACTGGCCCGCAGGCGCAGGGGCACAGGCCGCTTCTGTCATAGCGGATGGGGCAGTATCGGCAGCAGGGCCCGCCGCGTGTTCCGCTGCTGGAACCGTGGGCGTGTGTGATGGCACGGCAAAGCCGGGCAGTGAGACCTGTTGTTTCATAGCGCCAATAATTCCCTGCCGTCAGTATGAAAAAGGTGCAGGCTCACGGCCTGCCCCGCAAAAGTTCTGGCTGTCTGCATTGCCTGCTGGGCTACCGCATTGAGCACTTGCGGGCCTGCGGCATCGGCCAGCAGCAGCTCCAGCGCGTGCGCGGCGGTTATGCAGCGGGCAACCGCTTCTGCACAGGCCGCATCGGCGGATTGCGCCTGCTGCGCCAAGGCCCACATGTCGAGCGTGGAGTCCTTGGCGTGGGTATACGCGTGCCCCTGAGCCAGTTTGACCAGCTTGCCAAAAAAACAGCCCCAGACAATCTGTTCAAAACCCGCCGTGCCTGCTGCATGTAGCGAAAACTGCGCAAAGTCGGCCACTTGCACAAAGGCGCGTTCGGGCAAATGTGGGTAGCGCTCCATGAGCAGCCGCTCAGAACGCCTGCCTGTGGTAAGGCAAACCGTGCGGCAACCCGTTGCTGCGGCAACGTCCAGCCCTTGCCCAATGGTGGCCTTCCACGCGGCATGGCTGAACGGGCGCACCGTGCCTTGTGTTCCCAGAATGGAAATACCGCCTTCAATGCCCAGGCGGGGATTGAAGGTCTTTTGTGCCAGTTCAAGGCCTTGGGGCACGCTGACAAAAACGGTCAGTACCGTTTGGGCTGCACCTGTGGGTGTGCTGGCCTGGTCGTGTTCCTGCGCTCGCAAGGCAAGGCTGATCTGCTGGCGCGGCACCGGGTTTATGGCCGCTTGCCCCACCGCTACGGGAAGCCCTGGCAGTGTGATGCGCCCAACCCCCGGCCCTCCCTTTATAATGATGTTGCCGTGATCTGCAACCTCGGTTCCAAGGGCCGGTGCAACGCTTTCGACAACCGTAGCTGTTATGCACGCGCCCGATGTGGCATCGGGATCATCACCGCCGTCCTTAATAATGCTGGCGTGGGCCGAACGAATAATTTTTTGCGGCGGCGGGTCGCAGTACTCAAAATTGTTGGTGGCCCAGCGTGCGGCCAGCTCTGGCGCTGGCCCCGGCAGGCATTCTGCGACAGGCAGTACGAGCCAGCATCGAGGTTCAGGCAGCCCGCATCCAGAGCTCTGCAAAGCGGCTGCAAAGGGTGGCAGGGGGACGCGCACCGTGGCTGGCGCACTGCCGTAACGCAGCAGTTGCAGTGCGGCCAGGGCAGCTCCAGTGGCGGCGCTGCCGGTGGTAAAGCCCTCGCGCAGAGTGTTGGGCATGGATCAGGCCCGACAGGGGCGTGTACGCGGCACTGGGTCGGGCAGCCATATTTTGCCACGGGCCACAAGTGCCACAAGGCCATCCACACCGGCCATTTCTGCGCCGTTCTCTGAAAAAAGACGTACCTCAAGGGCCGAGCCGCCGGGCTGCATGATGGAAAATGCGCGGCGCGTTCCTGAACGCGAAAGGCGCAGGGCCAGGGCCAACGCGCCTGAGCCACAGGCATTTTCAAGAAAGGTTGTGTCGGCATCGCGCACATGTACCAGGGGCAGCATCTCAAGCTGGCCCTGACATTCGCGCCACCAGATAACCCCTGCGGCTGGCTCGTTTTCAAGATTATGGCGCTGGCGCAGTTGCGCGGCTGCTGCATAACAATCTTCGGGCAGGGGATGGGCCGGGCCGCCGAGCAGCAAATGGCAGATGCCCGGCAAACGTACCAGTTGCGCGCCTTCTTCCACCGTGGTGATGGAGCAGGCGGGCAGCCGCAGCAGGGCCTCTACCTGCCAGAGCGGAGCCGCGCCCCTTGTGTGCAGACGCACGGGGCTGTGCCAGCCAGAAACCTGGATTTCGTCAATGCGCACCGGGCACGGGGGTGGTGCGGAGCTCGTGAGCTGTGTCGGATCTGCGGCAAATCCATTGAGAATGCCCTGTTCGGGGCTGGAGTTTTGGGCGGCATAGGCCAGCATGGCCCCCACCGCGCGGCTGGCATTGACGCAAAATTCGCCACCGGCCATGCGCAGTTTGCCCTGCGCCAGTTGCACAAAGCCCGCCTGTTCGCCGCCAAGCATTGCCGGGTCAAGCGCCAGAGCCGCAAGCCACGCCTGCTCGGCGGGGTGTTGACCGCTGTCGGGAAAAAGCAGTGTGGTGTTGCCCCCCGGGCTCCACTTGGAAAAAGTCAGTACAGGCATGGAAAATCCTTGGTTCGCGGCAAAGTATGCCCCAGCCCCGGCGGGCTGTCCAGCGCTGGTAGCAGCAGTTTGCGCAAGGGGATGCATGGCTGTGTGACGAGTTGGGGACGACGCGCAAAAAAATGATGGGCCAAACGGCCCGGTTGCATCAGTTAAAGACCAATGCAAAAGCGAAAGAGTCTTTCCTATTTACAACTTGCGGTTTTTCCCAAACGCGGGTATGTCAAAAGCAGTTGCCGTCTCCAAGGCCCATGGCTGTGAGTGAGCCGGTAACGTGGCGGGCACACCGCGATTTACTGTTGCTGTACGGTAATCGACGACACTAACAACGTTTGGGAGGCAGTATGAAATCGTTTCGTCTTCTTGCTCTTGCGGCCGCTCTTGTTCTGAGCTTCGCCGTGGCCGCTGCGGCCGCTCCGGCTTGCAACAAGAAAATTGAAAGCTTCGACTTCGTCGTGGACTACTCTGGTTCCATGATGATGAAGAACAGCACGCTCAAGCAGGACAAGATTCTTGTGGCCAAAAATGTGCTCACGCGCGTTAACGCCGCTATTCCCGCTCTGAGCTACAACGGTGGCTTGCACACCCTTTCGCCCAACGGCGCCATTGTCGCCCAGGGCCCCTGGGATCGCGCCGCCATGGCCGCTGGCCTCAAGAAACTGAGCAGCGACTTCCAGATTTTTGGTCGTATGACCAGCATGGGCAATGGCCTTCAGGCTTATGAACCCTTCATCTCCAGCATGAAGCGTGACGCCGCCCTGATCCTCGTTACCGACGGTGACAACAACCGTGGTACCGACCTCGTGCAGGTTGTGAGCCAGATGTACGCCAGCCAGCGTAACCTGGTTGTGCATGTGATCTCCCTGGCCGACACCCCCAACGGTGAAGCCAACGTCAAAAAGATCGCCGCCCTGAATTCCAACGCCGTTGTGGTGCGTGCTGAAGAGCTCGCCACCAGCGACGCCGCTGTTGAACGCTTTGTGCTTTCCGTGTTCTGCAAGGATGAAGACGTCATCGTGCTGCGCGGCGTGCATTTCGCCTTCAATTCCTACGCCCTTGACGGCAAGGCCATGGGCATCCTGAACGAAGCCGCCAACCTGATCAAGAACAACCCCAACAAGCGCGTTGTTCTCTCTGGCTGGACCGACTTTGTGGGCTCCGATGCCTACAACATGAAGCTTTCGCAGGAACGCGCCAGCGCGGTTAAGAACTACCTCGTGAAGCAGGGCATCCCCTCCAGCCGCATGACCGCCATTGGTCGTGGCAAGTCCTTCAAGTATGACAACAAGACCGACGAAGGTCGCGCCATGAACCGGCGTACCGAAGTGTCCTTCGAGTAATCGCAGGGCTTCGCTTCAGTCGAATTAAAGCAAAAGCCGGGTGGTCTATGCCGCCCGGCTTTTTATGAGGTGCATCGCACATGCGTAAGATTTTGGCACTTATTCTCACTATGGGCCTGGCCTCCGGCGGTTGTGCCTGGTTTGGCGGTTCTTCTTCTGAAGAAGTAAAACCTGCTCAGCCCCAGGAACAGACCGCTGCCCCCGAACCGGCTCCGGCTCCTGAAGCCCCTGCCAAGGACGTAAAGGGCAAGGGCAAGACCAAGGCCAAGGCTGAAAAGCCTGCTGAAGCAAAACCCGCTGCCTCCAAAAAGGTTGTGAAAACCGAGGCTCAGGTTGCCGCCGAGCTTACCATGGTGGGCAACAAGCTTGCCGCCCAGGCTGCACGCACGGTTATGCCTTCCAAGGCATCCAAGGAAGTGCGCCAGGACAGCAAGGGTTTTGTTGCCAGCTACATCGAGGTGGACGCATCCAATGTGACCACCGAGCTGCGGCCCGGCGCCAGCGGTCAGTACGTAGGCTTTATCCGTTACCAGGAAAAGGTGATGGAATGCCGTGGCAAGACCAAGCAGGAAGCCACCACCACAGCTTCGTGCGAACAGGTTAAGGCGCGTAACCTTAACGAACTGATTCGTTACGACGGCTCTACCTGGCAGTACTAGCGTGTTGTGATGCCGCTCTGGCCGTGCGCAGCCTCTGACTGCGTGTAGCCGGAGCGGGTGTCATCTGCCTGGCAGCTGCTGTGGCGTGAAGGAATTTTGGCGGGGCTTTTGCCCCGCTTTTTTTTGCGGTGGGGGCTGTTGTTTTTTTGGGGGGGGTGAAAAAATCAGGGCCGTTGCGACTTATGCACCGTCACCCTGAAAAAAATTCTTGGGCAGATGGGCGTGTATCCAGCGGGCGCACTGGGCGGGATTTTTACCTTCCGCCGGGCAGCACAGGGTTGCGTACTGTGTGTACAGGGCAAGTCTTTCATTAAAAATATCTTCAAGTTTTTCGCCGGGATTCATGGCAATGCCGCGTTCGGGATTGCGGGCAATGCGCTCCTCTATGAGGTGAAACGGCACATCAATAAAAACAATCGGCCCCAGTGCCGCAAGATGCTGCATGGCTGCATCGCGGTATATGACGCTTCCGCCCGTGGCAATGACCGTGCGGTGGGCTTTTATGGCGGCGATTATTTTTGCTTCGGTATCCAGAAAGGCCGACTTGCCGAGGGCGTCTGTAATATCTTGCAGGCGCGCGCCGTAGGTCGCTTCAATCAGGTGGTCGCTGTCTACCAGTGCCCATCCAAGTTCCTGGGCAAGCGCGTACCCAACGGTAGACTTGCCCGCTCCGGCCATGCCGATAAGGGTTATGCAGGGGGCTGGCGCAGATGGGGCGGCGGTTAGTTCCGGCTTGGTAGGCATGCTGGCTCCTGATTTTGCCTGTAAGCAGATCGTGCCACGGGCAGTGCCAGTCAAGGTACTGCGGCGGCAATGTAGTATGGTATACGGCTGAATGTGCCGAAGCCAAAGCTGCCTGTCAATGACCAGCGGAATTTTGCATGATGCTCGGGGCCTTATCCATAATATATTTTTGGCGGGGCTTTGCCGGAAAGGGCCGGGGCAAAAGTTACTGCACCGTTGCCCCGCGTTTTACCACCCGTGGGCTAAACTTTGGGCGCCTTTTGGCCGATAAGCACAGTAGAGGTGAGTTCCATGAGCAAGTCAGTTATGTTGCCGTTGCTTGCGGTCTTGGCTATTTCGGTTTGCCCTGTATCAGCGGCAAAAGCCATTGAAGCTGAATCCCTGCCACCACAGATTCCCGCGCGCACTGCGTCTGGGGCCACAAATATTACTGATGTGTGGCTGCACAATGGGGGCGGGCGGCTGTATCAGAACACGCTGGTGGCTCCTCGGCAGATAGCGCTTGAGGGGGCACATTTTGTTGACCCCGCCGCAGTGCCCGAACTGGCGTTGACCCCGCCCGTGGACAAAAAAGCCCCGGTGCGGCACGCCCGCAAGGCAAAGACGCCCAAGGCCGCCCCAGCGGAGGCTTCCGGCAATGCTCCCACCGCCCCACCCAAGGGCGTTGGCAAAACCTCGCTCAAGTCTCCTGCCGGTAACGGAAGTGCCATTCCGCCCCTGAGCGCTGCTGGTGCAAGCCCCGCTCCGGCTGCCAGCGGTGTTGCCGGAATGGATTCTCCCTATTCGTCCGCTGCCGCATCACCTGTTGGCGGCGTGGGGGGCAACACCACCGTGCAGAGCGGTAGCGCGCCTGCCGCTGCCGGACAAGGTGCGGCGGTTCCAGCCATCTCTGCCGACGATATTCTGCCACGCGCCAACGCCAGGCCCTAGCAATCAGAGAGCACTCGGTTAAGCCTGTCGGCTGTGCGTTTATTGTAATCCAGGCCGCAAAGGTTGCGGATTGGGCAGTTGCGCGTACATTCACAGTTGGCGGAAAAATTCTGCACTTTCGTATTGCGCGGGTGTTGTTGCAGGGCCGGCTTTTTTGAGGGATTGCGGCAGGGACTGAAAAAATATTTTGTGCCGGTTCTGGCCAGAGCAGCCGCATGCCGCAGCCCACAAAGCGAAAAATATTGAGATCAGGCCATTATTGCCCTTGCGGGTACGCGCGTGCAAGGGCATGATAGTCGCGCGTTGATTGGGACAACTGGCGCTTGACGGAGCCGGGGCTGGCGTGTATGTAGCTTGTTCCATATATTTTAACGCCAGGGCAATGCTGCTCTCTGCGCTTAAAAGCCGGGGGTAGCCCCAAAGCCGCTCAGGCCCGGCGTGCCGCATCGCTCCGGTGGTCGGCCCAAGGCCCAGCCGGAAATTTTTTAAGGAGTCTGCCATGAAAAGAACATATCAGCCGAGCAAAATCAGAAGGGCCCGCACCCACGGGTTCCGCACCCGCATGGCCACCCCCAGCGGGCGCGCCATCATTCGTCGTCGCCGCGCCAAGGGCCGTAAGGTTCTGAGCGCCTAGCGGAGCGGGCTTGCCCCGTTCTACATGGGTATTCCCATGCATCAGAATGGTCTGCCGCAGCATCTGCGGATACGCCGAAGGGCGGAATTCGTAGCGTGCTATGAGCGGGGCAGGCGTCTGCACACCGAGCATTTTCTTGTTTTTGTGCTGTCGGGCAATTGTCCCGGTCTAGCGTCGCGCACGGGCATGGCCGTATCCCGCAAGGTTGGCAATGCCGTTGTGCGCAATCGCGTCAAAAGGCTTTTGAGGGAGTTTTATCGTTTGCACCGCAGCGATCTGCCCAATGAAGCCGACATCGTTACCGTTGCCAAAAAGCATGCCGGAGAGGCTGCGCTGGATTTGGCCAGCGTGGCCGCCGAGCTTTTGCCGCTGATGCGGCGTTTGGTTCGGCGTGAGCCGGGCCGCCCGGCATTGGATGGGCTGCCATGAGTCATTTGCTGCGTAACCTGTGCATCTTACCCATACGCGTTTACCAGCTTTGCATCTCGCCAGTGCTTCCCCCCGCCTGTCGGTATTATCCTACCTGTTCCGCCTATGCCGCAGAGGCCATCATGACCCACGGCATTTTCCGGGGGGGCTGGCTTGCGCTCAAGCGTCTTGCCCGCTGCCACCCGTGGGGCGGCTCAGGGTACGACCCTGTTCCACCACCAAGGCGTCCTCGTGACGTCCCGCCACTGTCCCAGGAGTGAACGCCCTCATGCAAGACGGAAAAAATCTGATCATCGCCATTCTTTTGTGCCTCGTCGTTATTGTGGGCTGGAGTTACCTGTCCGAATACATGGGCTGGGTTCGCAAGCCTGATCCGGCCGTGGTTGCGCAGCAACAGCAGACGCAGCAGGCCGCCCAACAGCAGCAGGCGCAGCAGCAGGCCGCTGCCGCCGCCCAGCAGGCTTTGCCCGTGTTTACCCCCGCCCCCGGACGCGACCTTACGGTCGATTCTCCGCTTTACGAAGCCGTTTTTCATACCGGCGGCGGTGCTTTGCGCTCTTTCAAGCTCAAGCAGTACCAGACCGGCCTCGCTTCAGATTCTCCATTGGTCAATCTTGTAGATACACAGACCGCCACGGTTGCCCCTCTGGGCCTTGTGGTAAACAGCCAGCCCTCGTGGAGCACCGGCCAGTGGTCTGTTGAAAATACCGAAAACGGCCTGAAAATTGCTGAGGGCCAGAAGGGTGTGCTGCGTTTTAACGGCGAGGTGGACAATCTGCGTGTTGTGCGTGAGATGACCTTCAGCGCCGATACCTACCTGATCAGCGAAAAAATCCGCGTGGTGAATAACACCGATCAGGCCCGCAGCGTGCGCGTGAGCTACACCGTGGCCGCCGATGCCAGCAATGCCGCTGGCGACCGTTATGACGCCATGCGCCTTGCCTGGGACAACGACGGCAGCCTGGGTGAAGAATCATCTTCCAAAACTCTCGAAACAACGGGTTCGCAGGTTACCGGCAAGATATACTGGGCCGGTACCATGAGCACCTATTTTCTGGCGGCAGTGCTGCCCGGCGACACCAACAACGTGACCGTCAAGGGCCGCATGCAGCAGAACGTGTTTCGCGCAGCTGTTGAAGAGCCCGAAGTGCTGCTTGGCCCCGGCCAGGAGCGCGAGCTCACCGTTTCGTACTGGCTTGGACCCAAGGAACGCGCCAAGCTTGCCGCTGTTTCAGACCAGCTTTCCAAAAGTATCGACCTTGGCATGTTCCACGTTATTGCCAAGGGCCTGTTGTGGCTGCTCGAATTTTTCCAGAAGTACGTCAACAACTGGGGCGTTGCCATCATTTTGCTGACGGTCTTCATCAAGGCCCTGTTCTGGCCCCTTACGGCCAAGAGCTATGCCTCCATGGAAAAGATGAAGAAGCTTCAGCCCCACATGGTGGCTATTCGCGAGAAGTACAAGGACGACAAGGAGCTCATGAACAAGGAAGTCATGGCGCTCTACAAGACCTACGGTGTCAATCCGGCCAGCGGCTGCGTGCCCATTCTTATCCAGATGCCGGTGTTCTTTGGTCTGTACCAGGCGCTGCTCACTTCTATTGAACTGCGCCACGCTCCCTTCATCACCTATGTGCCCGGCACGGATATCTTGTGGCTGGCCGACCTTTCGGCCAAGGACCCCTTCTATGTCACGCCTGTTATCATGGGCCTGACCATGTTTATTCAGCAAAAGATGAGCCCTCCGGCCTCTGACCCCACCCAACAGAAGATCATGATGTTCCTGCCGCTGATCTTTACCGCCATGTTCCTGAGCTTCCCCTCTGGTCTGGTGGTGTACTGGCTGGTCAACAACATCCTTTCCATTGCGCAGCAGAGGATGATGGCGAAAAAGTTCTCTACAGCCGCAGCGAAGTAGGCCGCCCCGGCGGGTTCGCGTGACACAGCAAGGGGTTCGTATGGAAGGGTTTAAGGAATTCCAGGGCAAGGATCTTGACGGCGCCATAGAGGAAGCCTGCGGCTACTTCAATACGGCGCGGGAAAAGCTTGAAATCGAAATTGTACAGGATGCGAAATCCGGCATTTTCGGCATCGTAGGGGCGCGTAAGGCCAAGGTGCGCGCCCGCCGCGTGCAGCTGCGCGAAACTGTGGATACTATTCTGGGCAGAAAGGGTGGCGAAGGCGCTGCGTCTGGCCAGCGTGCTGATCAGGCTGCGGGCCCGTCTGCGGGCCAACCTACTGGCCAGGCGGGAACCGATGACGTTCAGCCTGCGGCAGAACCGCGCAAAAACGGTGGCAGACCTGCCCCCGTAGAGGCCGTATCTGCCCCTGCTGCGTCAGCAGTGGAACCCTCTGCCGTGGCCGCTCAAAAGCCGGCAGAAGCATCGGCAGAAAAGAAAAGGGGTGAAGGGCGTGAGCGCCAGCGGCAAGAGCCGCGCGCGCACGAAACGCGTTCGCAGGAAGCCCGGCCCCCGCGCGGGCAGCAGGACGACCGCCGTAACCGTGGCCGTAACCGCAACAAGCCCCCGTCGCTTGATTCGTATGAAAGCGAAGAAGCCCTTGACGCTGCTTGTAATGGCAACGTGATGGAAAAACCGGCAGATCGGCCCTTTGAGCGTCGCAATGACCGCAACGGCAAGCAGGAAAGAATCGGCAGCAAGCCCCAGGGGCGAAACGGCAGAAACGACCGCCGTGAACGCCCTAGCAGAAATGCCGAGGGTGACGAGGCTGTGGAAGCTGGCGTCGCCACTGAATCAGCCCCCCGTGATCCCAGGGGCCGCCGCAACGATTCCCGCCCTGATAACAGGGGCAACGGCAGGGGCGATGCCCGCCCCGCGTATCGTGAAGGTGCGCGCCCAGAGCGCGCTCCCAAGGGTGACGCTGCCCTGGAGGGCTTGGAAGAAGACTTTGAAGCCGCAGGCGAAGGCCTGCCGGTTACGCCGCTTGAGCAGCTCGACGCAGCCAAGCTTGAAGCCCTGGTGGGCGATACCGTGCGCAAGCTCATTCGCCCCATCACGGGCGACGAAGTGGGCATTGCCGTCAAGATTGGCGGCGGCAGGGTTTATGTGGGTATTGAATGCGATGAGGATTCTGGTCTGCTGATTGGCCGCGAGGGCCAGACCCTGGCGGCATTGCAGTACATGATTTCGCGCATTGTCTCGCGGGGTATGAACGCAGCCGTGCGCGTGCAGCTTGATGCTGGCGAATACCGGCGTCGTCAGGATGAAAAACTGCGCGAAATGGCACTTGCGCTGGCAGAAAAGGTTCGCCAGAGCGGGCGTTCGTATTCAACCCGTCCCCTGTCCTCCTACCACAGGCGCATTGTGCATGTGTGCTTGCAGGAAGCGGTGGATGTGCAGACCCGCAGCACGGGCGATGGCCCCATGAAGCGCGTGGTTATCATGCGCAAAAAGGGAGAGCGCGCCTAGCGTTCAGCCTCACGGCACACGCGCTCAATGACGCCCCCGCAAGCGGCCTGCACGGCCATACAAAGCTTGTTACGTTGCCGGAGAGACGGCCCTTTCGGGCATATCTCCGGCAACGCTTTTTGCGGTCAGGCAGCGTTGCCAGTGCGCAGGCCTGATCGGCACAGGCCGAATCGGGCCTGAGCATATTGGCACAGCGGCACACAGGTTACAGGCATACCGGGCAGGATGGCAGAAAAATGGAAACAGCAATGCAGACAGAGCGCAACGATACCATCGCTGCCATAGCAACGCCGCCCGGCTCCGGGGGTATTGGCATTGTGCGGATTTCGGGCCCTCGTGCCAAAGAAGTGCTGGCACGCATGTTTTTGCCCCTTTCTGCCATGGTAGAAAATTTTACGCCCTGGCATCTGCATCGGGGCCGGGTTATTGACTGGAACGGTGAGGCTCTTGATGATGCCCTGGCCGTATTCATGCCTGGGCCGCGCACCTTTACCGGTGAGGATGTGGCTGAAATTCAGAGCCACGGCGGCGCGTTCTTGGTGCAGGCAGTGCTTGAGAGTGCCATCCGCTGCGGCGCGCGTCAGGCAGACAGGGGCGAATTTTCTCGCCGGGCCTTTATTAATGGCCGCCTTGATCTCAGCCAGGCCGAGGCCGTTGCCGAGCTCATAGCCGCACCCTCGCGCGAGGCCCTGCGCTACGGCTTTAACCGGCTCGACGGCCTGCTTGGGCAGCGCACCGTAGAGCTGCGCGACGAGCTCGAAATGCTGCGGGCTCAGATGTGCCTGGCCGTGGATTTTCCCGATGAAGAAGTGGAAGGCATGGACCCTGCCGCGCTGTGCGAAGTGCTGGACGGCGTGATACTGGCCGTGCGCCGGTTGCTGGCGGGCAGCCGCCGCGCGCAGATCGCCCAGCAGGGGGCGCTTGTTGTGCTGGCTGGTGGGGTTAATGCGGGCAAATCAAGCCTGCTCAATGCCTTGCTTGGCCGCGAACGGGCGCTGGTAACAGACATACCCGGCACAACCCGAGATTTTTTGGAAGAAACCTGCTTTTTTGACGGCCTGCCCGTGCGCCTTACGGACACCGCCGGTCTGCGCGAAACCGCAGAAACCGTGGAACAGATGGGCGTAAACCGCAGTCGCGAAAAACTTTCGCAGGCCGACCTGGTGGTTCTGGTGCTTGACGGTGCCAAGCTGGGTGAGGAGGGCGCCGCCGCAGATACGTGCCCTGATCCTGCAGCCTGCGAGGTTCTGGAAGCCCTTGGCGATGCGCCATTGCTTGTGGTATGGAACAAATGCGACATTTGTATGCCAAAAGTTTTTCCCCCACGGTGGATTGGCACCAGAACCTGTTGCGCAGTAAGCGCACTTTCCGATACATATGTTGAGGAGCTTGCCGCAACCCTGCGTGCCGAGTTGCTTGGGGGCAGCGCGGATTCCGCGCCGGAAGACGGTCTTGCGCCCAACGCCCGGCAATCGCTGGCGCTGGAAAACGCCTTGAAAGAGCTTGATGGGCTGCGTGCGGATGTGGTCGCTGGGCAGCCTTATGATTGTTGTGCGGTCAGACTCGATATGGCCGCCTCGTATCTGGGGGAAGTTACCGGGCTTTCAAGCCCGGCTGAAGTGCTGAACAGCATATTTGCCCAATTCTGCATTGGTAAGTAACCTATGGATATGGACGTATTGCACCGTCGGCTGAGTTGCGAAGAAATCAACGCCATGCCCCTTTGCCATTATGAGGGGGCAGTGCAGGTTATTCGCTCTCTGGACGACTGGAAACTCGCGCTGCCAGATCTGCGCTCTGCTGAGCTGCTGGGTTTTGATACAGAAACGCGCCCTTCTTTCCGCAAGGGGCGGCGCAATTCTCCGGCACTCATCCAGCTGGCAACGGCCAATGCCGTGTATCTTGTGCAGCTGGCATTCTTGCCCTTTGGCCCGCATATCGTTGAAATTCTGGCAAATCCCGATCAGGTCAAGGCCGGTGTGGGTATTCGCGACGACATGCGCGACCTTGCCAAGGTGTACGATTTTGAGCCCGCCGGGCTTGTGGACCTTGGCGGCGTTGCCCGTGCGCACAAGCTGCCCAGCCAGGGGCTGCGCACCCTTGCGGCCAATTTTTTTGGCTGGCGCATTTCCAAGGGCTCGCAGTGTTCCAACTGGGGCCTCATGGAGCTGACCCCCCGCCAGATCGCCTACGCCGCCACAGATGCCTGGATTGGCAGGCTGATCTTTTTGCGCATGTGCGAAATGGGGCTTATTCCTTCCTGTCGTCATCTTTGCGATGCTCTGCCCCAGGGTGACATGCTGGCCGTCGGGAGCCCCGTGTGAGCGAAAATTCTTCGCCTTTCTGTTTTCCGCCTATTGGTCCACGACTGGTTTTTTTTACGGGCGGCACTGCCCTGCGCGACCTGAGCCGCGAACTGATCCACTACACGCACAATTCTGTCCATCTGGTAACGCCCTTTGATTCCGGCGGCAGCTCTGCCGCCCTGCGGCGTGCTTTTGCCATGCCCGCCGTGGGCGACATTCGCAACCGCATGCTGGCACTGGCCGACAGCGCCGTTGTGCCCGCTGCCGTCATGTCGTTCTGCGCCAGCAGACTGCCGGATCAGGACGACGAGCATGCCGACCCAGAACCATTGCGGCAGCAGTTGCGCCTTATGGGCAGCGAATCGCACCCGGTATGGGCAGAAATGCCCCCCCTGTTTGCCGATGCCCTGCGCCTGCACCTCAATTTCTTTTTGCAGCGCATGCCCAACGATTTTGATCCCTTCAGGGCCTGTGTGGGCAATCTTGTTCTGGCGGGCGGCTACTTGCATCACAAGCGGGTTTTTGGCCCGGTGATGGCTTTTTTGAGCCGTCTTTTGCAAACGCGGGGCGTGGTTTTGCCCATTGTGAGCGAAAGCCTGCACCTGGCGGCAGAGCTTGAGGATGGCTCGCTGGTTGTGGGGCAGCACCGCTTCAAAAATCTGAGCGGTGCTGTGCGACGCTTGTTTTTGACCGTACACGAGCCAGACCGCAATCAGGACGGATCAAAAAAACCGCAAACACCCTGCCGCCCGCCGCTTGCGCCAGCCTCTGCGGCCTATCTGCGCTCTGCGGGGGCTATATGCTATCCCATGGGCAGTTTTTACACCAGCGTGCTGGCAAATCTGCTGCCGCAAAATGTGGGCAAGGGCATTGCAGCGGTTGACTGCCCCAAGATATTTATTCCCAATACGGGCACAGATGCCGAGCTGCACGGGCTTACGGTGGCGGGGCAGGCGGCCATGATATTGCGCCATCTGCGTGAAGACGCGCCCGAAGCCCCAGGCGAGGCCCTGCTGCATACCGTGCTGGTGGATGCCCGGCATGGTCGCTATGAGGGCGGGCTTGATGCGGACGAGCGCGCGGCCCTGACCCGTATGGGCGTGCGGCTGGTGGAAAAAGACCTGGTGAACGAGAATGATCCGCAGCGGCACGTGCCGGAACTAACCGCCAAAGCCCTGCTGGAGCTCGTGCCCGGCAGTTCGGTGACCCTGTGAGCAATGATATTTCGCATACGGAAAGTGCCGCGCCCCAGGCGGCTTCTGGCCAGTTTGAGGCAGAGAGTCACAATATGGTGGGCCAGCGGCTTGATTACGCCCTGAGCCTGCTTTTGCCCCACATGGGGCTGCGCGGCCGCAAGCGCTGCATCGAAAACGGGCTGGTGCTGGTCAATGGCCGTGGCTGCTCGGCTGCGCAGCGCCTGCGCAAGGGTGATGTGGTTACCCTGCAAGAACCAGCGCAGGAACCGGCAGACGCTGCCCCCAGTGTTGAAACCGTTGAGCCCGTGGCCGCATGCGCAGCCGGTATGGACTGCACGCAGCTTGAACCCCGCCTGCTGGCCGTACAGGGAGCCCTGTGCTTTTTCTTCAAGCCCGCAGGCCTGCACACGGCCTCTCTGGTGGGTGGCACGGCTGCAAGTCTCGAAGAAATGCTGCCGCAGCTGCTTTCCTCTGCCGCAAAAAGAGCGGAGGGCGACTGGTCTGCCGAGGCTGCGGCCCGGCCTTGCCCCCAGCTGCTCCAGCGGCTCGATCACGGCACGTCAGGCATTGTTTGTGGGGCGTTCAGCCCTGAAGCTGCGGATGACTTTCGCCGTCTTGAAGTGGCCGGGCATTGCGAAAAACGCTATGTGGCCCTGTTGGCTGGGCGGCTTGAGGAAGACTTTACAGTCAGGCGGGCCCTGCGCACAGACAAACGCAACAAAAGCCGGGTGCTTGAGTGCGATACTGGTCGCTCGCGCTGGACGGAATTTGCGCCTCTGTATTATTTTGATGGGCCAGAGCTCAATCTGCCCGCGTTTGACGAACATTCGCAGTTTCACCGCGTTGGCCTGACGCTGGCGGGCTGCCGCATCCGCCGTGGGGCGCGCCATCAGATACGCGCTCATGCGGCTTCTTTTGGGCATCCCCTTTGGAATGACCCCCTGTACGGCTTTGCCAGTGCCAGCGAAGACTCTGACAGTGCATCTGACTCCACATTTTTTTTGCACCATGGTTGTCTGACGCTTCCGGGCGCAACCTGCATTGTGCCGCCACCCTGGACCTTTTTGCCGCCGCCCGCCGTCCGACGTGCGCAGGATTGGCTGACCACTGGTTTCTAGCAACCAGGCATCTGCTGTTTTTTACAGAGCATTGGCACAATCCTTGTTCCGAATATGGGTTGAGCGCTCAATCTAATAGGGGAAATCATGCTGAAAACCCGTGCCACAAGCGAAAAAACGGCAAAAAACTTGATTTATAACATGCTATCATGATTTGATTTATTTAAAAAAAATTGAAAAGTTCAATTTGCCCCCGTGTTTTCTCTTGGCACAAAGTTCTGCCCGGTATAAATGGATTAGGTCAAACAGGATGGCGAAGCGGTGTCGCATTCGCCACAGCTGCACAGCTCAGGCCTGCCTGCGTGGAACAGCTACCATTCGTTGGCGCGGCGCGCCTGCAACCAGTTTAAGGAGAAGGGATGTTTCCTGCCCTATTGCCCAAATCCGCACCGTTTTTTTCCATGCTTGCAGAGCAGAACGATCTGCTGCGCCGCATGGCGGCCCTGCTGGTAAACATGCTGGAAGACGTTTCCAACATGGATCATGTACACAAGGAAATAGCCTTTCTGGAAGAAGAGGCCGATCTGCTGCACAGCAAGATTATCCGGGCTCTTTCGCAGACATTTATCACGCCCATTGACCGCGAGGACATCCTGCGCATCAACCAGGAACAGGAAGAGTGCATGGACTGCCTGCACAGCCTGAGCACGCGGCTGCATATTTTTGAATTTGCCTCGATCCGTTTTCCTGCCCTGCAAATGGCGCGCACCATCAGTGCCATGCTGGACCTGACCCGCGAAATGCTCGAAGGCCTGGCCAACCGGCGCGACTGCCACAAAACCCGAGCCTTCCGCGCCCTGCGCAGCGAATGCGACATGGTGCTGGCCGTGGGCCTGGCAGAGCTTATGGACGAACATCAGGAACTCACAAGCAAGGCCCTCATGCGGGTGCTCAAATGGAGCCAGGCCTACGAACGCATGAATATCCTGCTTGAACAGGTGAATGCCCTGGCCGAAACCATTGAAGAAGCGGTGCTGAAAAATGTTTGATATCCCCGTGCTGCTGGCGCTCATCGTGCTGGTGGCCCTGGTGTTCGACTTCACCAACGGGGCACACGACTGCGCCAATGCCATTGCCACCGTGGTTTCGACCAAGGTGGTTACGCCTCGTTTTGCGGTGGGGGCAGCGGCCCTGCTGAACCTTGGCGGGGCATTGCTGGGCACGGAGGTTGCCAAAACCCTGGGCAGCGGCATTGTGCTGCCCCAGGTTGTTGAAGGCAGCCATGTGCTTGTGCTGGCGGCCCTTGTGGGGGCCATCGCCTGGAACTGCATCACCTGGTATTTTGGCATCCCCTCATCGTCATCGCATGCGCTCATAGGCGGGCTCATCGGGGCTGCCGTGGCCGATGCCGGTTTCAGCGCCCTGAACGGAAAGGGTATCTGGGATAAGGTGCTCGTTCCGCTGGTGGCCTCACCCCTGGCTGGCTATGTGATGGGCTTTGGCTGCATGTGGCTTATTTACTGGGTATGCGGCCAGATACACCGGCGGAAGGTCAATGCTTCGTTCCGCCGTCTGCAACTGGTGTCTGCGGCCTTTATGGCCACCAGCCACGGCCTCAACGATGCGCAAAAAACCATGGGTATTGTGACGCTCGCCCTCATGATTTTTGGCAAGCTCGATACGGTTGAAGTGCCCATGTGGGTCAAGCTTTCGTGCGCTGGGGCCATGGCGCTGGGCACAGCCGTGGGCGGCTGGAAGATCGTCAAGACCATGGGACACCGTATTTTCAAGCTGGAACCTGTACACGGCTTTGCGGCAGAAAGCGCCGCCGCCATGGTGATTACCGGGGCTTCGCTGATGGGCGCGCCCGTCAGCACCACACACACCATTTCGGCCTGCATTTTTGGCGTTGGTTCCACCAAGCGGCTTTCAGCCGTGCGCTGGAGCGTGGCCGCCAATCTGGTGACGGCCTGGGTGCTCACCCTGCCAGCCGCAGCGGCCATCGGGTATGTGTCCTACTGGCTGCTGCATTTTATCTGGAACTGACCTGTAGACGCGCTTGCCGCGCTGTGCCTGAATTGTTTGTGTCTGTTTTTGTTGCTGATATGCGCCCTGTCCGCCTTGTGCGGCAGGGCGTTTTTTCATGATGAAAAAGACTGTGTTGGCAGAATCGCAGAAGGATAAGAAAGCTTGCACCGAGCCATCAAGCCAGTCGGCAGGCGAAAAAAAAGGCCCTGCCGTGGGCAGGCCCTGAGGGCGTGGAAGCCTTTGTGCGGAGGGCAAGCGTGCGCTGCTGGGGCCGCAGCCGCAGAGCAGCGCTGGCCTGCTAGTCTCGGCTGCCTTCGCGTTCTTCCTGACAGGCACGGCACAGGCCGACACCGGGCAGGGCTTCAAGGCGCTTGGCGGGAATGGGGTCGCCGCATTCACGGCAGCAGGCCACACCGTTGATCCATTCGGGGCCGCCACGGTCTACAGCGGCACGCGCACGCATGAGGGCCGATTCGCGGTCAAGACGCTCCAGCTCGGTAGCCTGGTCAAAAACGTCCATTTTTCAACTCCTTGTGTAAAGCAAGCGGCAACCCCGCAGAGCGGGGTTGCCGTAAGTTTTATCAGAATATTTCAGGAAGCACTATTTAGTGTACATTTATGCTTCTGTAAAGCCCCACGCGGGGGCATTTTTTAAAAAGCCTTCAGCACATCCTCAAGCGTAGTCACAAAACCATCCAGATCTGCCTGGTCGATGTTCAGGGGGGGCAAGAGGCGCAGGGTAACGCCGTGGCTCAGATTGCATATGTAGCCCCGGCGCAGCAGCTCTTCCCACACGTCCTTGCCGGAAACGGTCAGCTCAATGCCCAGCATGAGGCCCAGGCCGCGCACCTCGCGGATTTTACCGGGCACACGCTGCTGCAAGGCTGCCAGCTGTTCTTTCATGTGTTCGCCCAGTGCCCCGGCACGTTCTGACAGATGGTCGCGCAGCATGATTTCGACCGTTTTGGCCGCCACGGCAGAAACAAGCGCACCGCCGCCAAAGGTGGTGGCGTGGCTGCCCGCTTCAAAGCCCTGTGCAACTTCGTCTGTTGCCAGCATGGCACCCATGGGCAGGCCGTTGGCCAGCGACTTGGCCATGCTGATGATATCGGGCGTGATGCCATAGTTCTGGAAGGCCCAGAATTTGCCGGTGCGGCACATGCCAGCCTGAACCTCGTCGCACATCAGCAGCACGTCGTGCTTGCGGCACAGGGCTTCGACACCGTGCAGGTAGTCTGCGGGCAGGGGCACAATGCCGCCCTCGCCCTGCACCACCTCAACAAGCACCGCAGCCGTGGCCGGGCTGATGGCGGCTTCAAGCGCTGCCAGGGCACAAGCCGGAACCTGCTTGAAACCTTCTGGCAGGGGGGTGAAGCCCTGGCTCAGGCTTTCGCGCCCGGTGGCAGCCAGCGCGCCCAGGGTACGGCCGTGGAAGCAGCCGCCCAGGGTGATGATTTCATACGCTTCGCGTTTCTTTACGCTGCGCATGTAGCGACGCGCCAGCTTGATGCAGGCCTCGTTGGCCTCTGCGCCCGAATTGCAAAAAAAAGCCTTGCCGTGGTGGCTGGTCGAGAGCAGCAGTTTTGCCAGCTCAAGCTGTTCTTCCTGATAAAACAGGTTGCTCACGTGCCAGAGCTTGCGGGCCTGGGTTTCCAGGGCAGCGCAGATTTCGTCATTGCAGTGGCCAAGAGCTGTTACGGCGATGCCAGCCAGCAGATCGACATATTCCTTGCCGTCCACGTCCCAGAGTCGCGCGCCCTTGCCTCGCACGATAGCCAGCGGGTAACGGCTGTAGGAACGGCAGAGCAGGCTCTCTTCCCCGGCTTTCACGGCGGCAAAAGCTTGTGACATGGACAAACTCCTTCTCGGTGAACGTATGAATGGTGGAATGGATGAAAGGCGCTGGCGCTGGCCAACGCAGAGTATCAGCGCCCGGTGTGACCGAAACCGCCGGAACCGCGCTCTGTGGCAGACAGTTCCGTAACTTCACGCCATCGCGGTCGCACGTAGGGCTGAAAGATAAGCTGGGCCACGCGCTCGCCGTTTTGGATTCGTCGGTCGTGACCAGAGGTGTTCAGAAGGAACACCAGAATTTCACCGGTATAGTCCGGGTCTATGATGCCAACACCCTGGGCAACGGTAATGCCGTCGCGCGCGCCAAGGCCGCTGCGCGAGTACACAAAACCGGCAATGCCTGCGGCGCGGGGCTGCACGCTGATGCCCGTGCTTACCTTGAGCCTGCCCCCGGCGGGGATAAGGGCTTCAGGCACATCAAGGCAGGCGCGCAGATCCATGCCTGCCGACTGGCTGGTGGCGGGGGCCAGAAAATCATCCTGCCCCTTTGCGTAGAGCTCACGCGCACCGGCGCGCACAAAGGCAATGTCCACGGGGGCAGTGCCTGCGTGGTTGCCTTGCGCCAGATCGGCAGAGTGCTGTGCTGAAAGATCGTCGTGCATCAGGTGTTAGTAGCGCAGGATTTCGGCGGGGGCAAGAGTTGCGTTGGGCCCGCGCCTGTTGACGCCCTGCCACGGCCAGTATAAAAAAGGATATACATTAACAATTAACAGGAATGCTGGATGAACACTTACATGGATTCTGCCTGTTGTGCTTAGCAGGGGCTATTGCATAACAGCTTGAATGTTTAGGCAATAGCCCTTGCTCCGTCCTGAATCATCAGCAGGAGGAAGCACCATGGGCTATAAAAAGGCTGCACATGTTTTGCCGCAGCATTTGCTGCGGGCCATACAGGAATATGTAGACGGGGAATACCTGTACATTCCCCGCAAGGAAGAAAACAGAAAGCACTGGGGCGAGGTTGCCCCCTGCCGTGCGCAACGGGCTGCCAGAAACAGCGAAATGGCCGCGCGCCGCAAGGCTGGCTGGACAGTTCCGCAGCTTGCGGAGCGGTATTTTCTTTCTGAAAAAGCGGTTTACAAAATTCTTGCGGGCTGCGGGCAAACCGACAGGGCATGCTGATGCCTTGCAGGGTCATCTTGCTGCCCTCAAAAATCCCCGATCCGTATCCCCAATCCGTTTGACGCCAGCGCCCTGAGTGATCGGGGCGCTTTTTGTCTGGAGCCCCCCGACCATGCCTGCCCCTTGCCAACAGGCGGGTTTTCTTTCAAGCTGCGCGGCAAGGAGAACGTATGCAAACCATGTCCATAGCCGTGGTGGGCGGCGGCCTTGCCGGGTGCGAATGCGCCCTGCATCTGGCCCGCGCCGGTCACGCTGTAACCCTGTTTGAACAAAAGCCCGCCTACCGGTCGGCTGCCCATATCAGCGATCAGCTGGCCGAACTTGTGTGCTCCAATTCCCTGCGTTCGGACGAACTCAGCTCTGGTGTGGGCCTGCTCAAGGCCGAAATGCGCGCCCTTGGCAGCGATTTTATGGAGCTGGCCGATGCCCACCGCGTGCCGGCGGGCAAGGCGCTGGCCGTTGACCGCGAGGCCTTTGCCCGCGCCATGACCCTGCGCGTGGCCGCTCAGGCCAACATCACGCTTGTGGCGCATCGGGTGGAGTCGCTCGATGATCCTGTGCTTGCGCCTTTTTACGGCGAGGGCAGGGCAGTGGTGCTGGCCGCAGGGCCCATGGCTTCGGAGGGAATTTCTGCCTCGCTGGCCGAAACCCTGAGCGCCAAGCACTGCTATTTTTATGATGCCATTGCGCCCATTGTGTGGACGCACTCCCTTAATATGGACGTGGTGTTCCGCGCCTCGCGCTATGGGCAGGAAAACGGCGAGGGAGAAGGCGAGGGCGACTATCTCAACTGCCCCATGAGCCGCGATGAATACGAGGCCTTTCATGCCGCTCTGCTTGAAGCGCAAAAGATTTCAGCCCACGAGTTCGAGCAGGAAAAGCACTTTGAAGGATGCATGCCCATAGAGGCCCTTGCCGAGCGCGGCCCCCGCACCCTGACCTTTGGGCCGCTCAAGCCCGTGGGCTTTGTTGACCCGCGCACGGGCCGCCGCCCTTGGGCAATATTGCAATTGCGGGCCGAAAACGCCAACAGCGAAACCTGCAATCTTGTGGGGTGCCAAACCAAACTCACCCAGGGCGAGCAGGCCCGCGTGTTCCGGCTGGTTCCCGGGCTGGAACATGTTGAATTTGCGCGCTTTGGCAGCATGCACCGCAATACCTATGTGAACGCGCCAGAGGTGCTTGCAGCCGATCTTTCGCTGCGGGCCCGGCCCGGCGTGTATCTGGCCGGGCAGATCACCGGCGTGGAGGGTTATGTGGAATCGGCGGCCAGCGGCCTGTGGCTGGGCATGCTGCTCGACGCCCGCGCCCGTGGGCACGAGCTGCCGCCCCCGCCGGTGGAGAGCGCCCTTGGCGGGCTGCTCAACCATTTGCGCACGCCGGTAAAGCATTTTCAGCCGTCCAACGCGCATTTTGGCCTTGTGCCAGAACTGGGGGAGAAGGCCCGCAAAAAAGACCGCAAGGCCCTGTATTCTGCCCGCGCTCAGGAATGTTTTGGCGCATGGCTGGCAGAATTGCGTGAGGCAGGGGCCATCCAGACCCAGGCCTAGTGCCGCAGTTGGCCGGATTCCGGGCAGTTGACCCGAAAAATGTTGGCCAGAAAAAATGGCGGTTCAGGCCGCTTTGAGAGATTGTTTTGCAATAAATTGCGGCAATGTGACAAAAAAGTGTTGACGGGGGCATGGGGAGTAGCTATATAGCCTCTTGCCCATGTAGGAGCGTAGCTCAGGTGGCTAGAGCACTTCCTTGACACGGAAGGGGTCAACAGTTCAAGTCTGTTCGTTCCTACCAAATGACTCTTCGGGGATAGTTCCCCTAAACGGCGGAAGGCCTTGGCCCCGCCCATAGCACAGGTCGCTTTATGCGACCCGAAGACCGGATTCGGCGCAGTGGGGAGGTTTACCTCCCCACTTTGTTTTATGTGCCTCCGGATGTTTTTAAGGAGCTTTTCATGGAAGTCCGCGTGGAAGGGCAGATGGTGGAGGCTGGTGATTCTGTTGCCTCTGCCCTGCAAAAAGCCTTGAGCGGTAAAAAGTTCAAGGCCGTTGTGGCCGCTCGTGCCGATAACGGCGCTCTGCTGGATCTTTCCGCACCCCTGCCTGCTGGCTGCACCGAGCTTGCGCCCGTGTACGCCGACTCGGCCGAGGGCCTGCAAATGATCCGTCACTCTACCGCCCACGTTATGGCTGCGGCGGTCAAGCGTCTCTTCCCCACTGCCAAGGTCACTATTGGCCCCTCCATTGATACCGGTTTTTACTACGACTTTGACGTGGAAAAGCCCTTTTCCAGTGAAGATTTTCCCGCCATTGAAGCAGAAATGCAGCGCATTGCCGATGCGCGCGAGCCCTTTACCTGCAAGGTGCTCTCCAAGGCCGAAGCCGTTGAGGTTTTTCGCGCCATGGGTGAATCCTACAAGGTAGAGCTTATCGAAAGCATCGATGCCGAAACGGTGTCGCTCTATACTTGCGGCGATTTTACCGACCTGTGCCGTGGCCCCCACGTGCCGCACACGGGCTTTGCCAAGGCCGCAAAGCTCATGAGCGTTGCCGGTGCCTACTGGCGTGGCGATGAAAAAAATCGCATGCTTTCGCGTATTTATGGCACGGCCTTTGCCGACCAAAAGTCGCTGGATGCCTATCTCAAGCAGCTTGAAGAAGCCAAGCGCCGCGACCACCGCAAGCTTGGCCGCGAGCTCAACCTCTTCACCTTCAAGGAAGACGTTGCGCCCGGCATGGTTTTTTGGCTGCCCAGGGGCATGATGGTGCGCACCATTCTTGAAGACTTCTGGCGGCGCGAGCACCTCAAGCGCAATTACGAAATTGTGCAGGGGCCGCAGTTGCTGCGCGTGGAAACCTGGCAGAAGTCGGGCCACTACGACCACTACCGCGAAAACATGTACTTTACGCAGATCGAGGAAGACGCCTACGGCGTCAAACCCATGAACTGCATTTCGCACATGCTCATTTACGGTAACGAGCTGCACAGCTACCGCGATCTGCCCCAGCGTTATTTTGAACTGGGCGTGGTTCACCGCCATGAAAAAAGCGGCGTGCTGCACGGGCTTTTGCGTGTGCGCCAGTTTACCCAGGACGATGCCCACATCTTGTGCGCGCCAGAGCAGCTTGAAGGCGAAATTCTTGAGGTCATTCACCTTATCCGCGACCTCATGAACCTGTTTGGCTTTCAGTACAAGGTGGCCGTTTCTACACGGCCCGAAAGCAGCATTGGCACGGACGAAGCGTGGGAACTGGCCACCAACGCCCTCACCAAGGCTGTTGAAAAGGCCGGGCTGCCCTACGAGATCAATGCGGGCGACGGCGCCTTTTACGGCCCCAAAATTGACGTGCGCCTGCTTGACTGCATCGGCCGTGAATGGCAATGCTCGACCATTCAGGTTGATTTTACCCTGCCGGAACGCTTTGACCTCACCTATGTGGGGCAGGACGGTGAGCGGCACAGGCCGGTCATGGTACACCGCGCCATCATGGGCTCGCTTGAGCGCTTCATCGGCATTCTGGTTGAAAACTTTGCCGGTGCGCTGCCCACGTGGCTTGCGCCAGAGCAGGCCCGCCTGCTCACGGTGACAGATGCCGGTGATGAAGCTACTCTGAAAATGTGCGATGAGCTTAAGGCGCTGGGTATCCGCGCCACAGCCGATACGCGCAATGAGAAGCTGGGCTTCAAGGTGCGCGAGGCACAGCTTGCAAAGGTTCCGTTTATTCTGGTGGTAGGTGAAAAAGAAGTGCAGGCGGGCGGTGCCAATGTGCGCCTGCGCAGTGGGGACAATCTGGGGCTCAAATCCGTTGCGGAAATCGCCGCGCTTATCCGGGCGGACGCCGAAGAGCCTTTCAAACAAGGAGGGATGCGCTATAGCTTCGCCTAATATGAGATTCCGTCGCGACATGCCGCAAGACGGTGTGCGTCGCAACGAGATGATCCGCGCCCGTGAAGTGCGCGTGATCGCCGCCGATGGCGAACAGCTTGGAATTCTGCAACGCAACGATGCTATTGCCTTGGCCAAGGAAGCCGGCATGGATCTTGTGGAGGTGGCTTCCACTTCTGAACCGCCCGTTTGTCGCATAATGGACTACGGCAAGTTCAAGTACGAGCAGCAGAAAAAGAAGCAGGAAGCCAAAAAGCGGCAGGCCGTGGTGCAGATTAAGGAAATCAAGGTTCGTCCCAAAACGGACGACCACGATTACGAAACCAAGGTCCGCCACATCCGCCGTTTTCTTGAAGAGGGCGACCGCTGCAAGATTACGGTGTTTTTCAGAGGCCGCGAAATTGTACACAAAGATCGCGGTATGGCCATTCTTGAACGGGTTGTGCAAGACCTTGCCGATATTGCCAAGGTTGATCAGGAAGCCCGCGCCGAAGGCCGCACCTTGCAGATGATGCTGGTGCCCAAGAAACAGTCGTAAGCCGACTGCGCGGGGAGATGAATTTTTCCTTGCGTGGTGGGTCGCTTTGGGGCATTATGCCCTTCCCTTGGTGCGCCCGTAAAACGGCGGCCAAGTGTATACGTTTTTAAGGAGTACGCCATGCCCAAGATCAAAACCCGGCGTTCCGCCGCCAAGCGTTTTTCGCAGACCGGCAGCGGTAAGTTCAAGCGTCGCCGCCAGAACTTGCGCCACATTCTGACCAAGAAGGCCGCCAGCCGCAAGATGCGTTTGGGACAGTCCACCCTTGTGGACCAGACTAACGAGAAGGCTGTGCGCCGGATGCTGCCCAACGGCTAGCTGACTTGCCCATTCGCCCGTTGGCTTTGTCAGCCTGCGGGGCGCGCCTCGGTCACATAGGTCTAACTATGCTCCGCTCGGCGTTTCCCTTGGCTTTCTCGCCAACGAACGAATTAGCTGCGTCAGCCGTCTGCATTGCAGATAGCCAAAACAGCAAGGCAAATTCGCGTAACCACAATTAAATTTGTGCGAACGCGAGCAGATTCTGTAGGGAACAACGGTAAATTAGCGCGATGCCACGGCATCGGCGGCGCATGCGGAGCCGCGACTGACGTTCAATCCGCGTCTCTCGTTTGAGAGCCATGAGTTTTTTACGCTCCCCAACGGGCATTCCTCCGCCTGGTTGGGAGAAGGAGGCAGCGCATATGCGTGTAAAGAGAGGTCTTGCAAGTCATCGTCGTCATAAAAAATATTTGAGCGCAGCCAAGGGTTTTCGCGGCGGCCGCAGCCGTTTGTACCGCACCGCGCGTGAGGCTGTGGAACGCTCGATGCAGTATTCCTATGTGGGCCGCAAGCAGAGGAAACGCGATTTCCGCACTCTGTGGATTCTCCGCATCAACGCCGGTGCGCGTTTGAGCGGTCTTTCCTACAGCCGTTTCATGTTCGGCCTCAAGCAGGCTGGCATTGAACTGAACCGCAAGGTTCTGGCTGACCTTGCCGTGTATCACAAGGACGACTTCGCCAAGATCGTCGATCTGGCCAAGGCCGCTCTGAAGTAAGAGTGGCGCTCCCCGCGCCGGAGGGCAGCCTCCTGGCAGCGACGCATGCCCCCTGATGGGGCAGTGCGGCTTGCGGGAGCGGGGCCTTGCATGGTATAAGGCGCGGGCGGTGCACAAGCGCCGTCCGCGCCTTGATTTTTTTGTGTTGCCGGCAAAACCGGCAGGCAGGGCGAATTCATGCCGTGAGGAAGCGTGGGCCGCAGAATTGGCGTGCTGCCGCATGGGCAGGCCTGAGCTCAGGCCCTCCCGCAGCAACCCCTTTCAGCAACCGCGCCTCCCTTAACAAAAGCCGCGCCGCGCGGCATTGGGATATCCGCTATGGATCTGATTTCTGCACTGGAAAGCCTGGTTCCTGAACTTGAAAAAGGTCTGGGCCAGGCTTCTTCGTTGGATGCCCTTGAGGCTTTGCGCGTGGATGTACTGGGCCGCAAGGGCCGTATAGCCCAGATCATGGCCCAGTTGCCTTCGCTTGCTCCGGCAGAGCGCCCCGCCGTGGGGCAGACTGCCAACAGCGTCAAAGAGCGCTGCAATGCCCTGTTTGAAGCCCGCAAGGCCGCTCTTGAAGCCGGGCGTGAGGCCGAGGCGCTGCGGCGTTTCGATCCCTCTGTGCCGGGCCGTGCGCCCTGGCGCGGCAGCCTGCATCCCACCACGCTGGTGACCGAAGAAATCTGCCAGATTTTTCAGGGGCTGGGTTTTGACGTGGCCTCTGGCCCTGAAGTGGAAATCGACTACTACAACTTTGAAGCCCTCAACATGCCGCCGGAGCATCCCGCCCGCGACATGCAGGATACCCTGTATGTCACCGAAAAGGTGCTCATGCGCACGCACACCTCGCCCGTGCAGGCCCGTACCATGCTGGCGCGCAAGCCTCCTCAGGCCGTAATTGCCCCCGGCAAGGTGTACCGGCGCGACAGCGACCTTACCCACACCCCCATGTTCCATCAGATCGAGGGACTTGTGGTGGGCGAAGGCATCAGCATGGCCCATCTGCGCGGCACGCTCACCGCCTTTGTGCGCGCTGTGTTTGGCGCAGAAACACAGGTGCGTTTCCGCCCCAGCTTTTTCCCCTTTACCGAACCCTCGGCAGAAGTGGACATTTCGTGCTGCATGTGCGGCGGCAAGGGCCACATTGGCGATGCCCCCTGCCGTGTGTGCAAAACCACAGGCTGGGTTGAAATTCTGGGCTGCGGCATGGTTGACCCGGCGGTTTTCGAGGCTGTGGGGTATCCTGCAGATGTCAGCGGCTTTGCCTTTGGCATGGGCGTGGAACGCGTGACCATGCTCAAGTACGGCATTGGTGATCTGCGCATGTTTTTTGAAAACGACGTGCGCTTTTTGGGCCAGTTTGCCCGGTAGGTCTGCATGCGCCACGTTGTCAGCCATATAGCCCGTAGCTCCCGGTTTGCCTGCCTGCGTGCGGCGCGGCCTCTGGCCGTTGCGCCTCTGTGCCTGGTGCTGCTGGTTCTGCTGGCGGCGGCGCAGCTTGTGCCTGACAGCCCGCAATGGCTTGCCCCGTCGGCACAGGCGGCCTCTGCCTACAGCGCGCGCAATTCGGGCATGGACCCGCCCGGCGAGCCCAAGCGCATCGAGTCCCTGCCAAGCAAAAGCGCTGGCCGTACAGCCG
Organism: Desulfovibrio sp.; assembly: GCF_041907885.1. GTDB lineage: Bacteria > Desulfobacterota > Desulfovibrionia > Desulfovibrionales > Desulfovibrionaceae > Desulfovibrio. The sequence continues at coordinate 233,008 of NZ_JAYRGM010000002.1, forward strand.
AGGGCGGCATGGGCTATACGGATGCCTACGGCAACACCATTGACGACCGCCAGCCGGAAGAAAAACCCGCCCGTCAGCGTCCCCTTCCGGGGGCCTATGGGCCGGGCGCGGGTAAGAGCGGGCCCAACGAGCGCCCTCTGCCCAATCCGCAAAATCAGACTCCTGCCTGGAGTTTCAAATAACCACGCCAAGGCGCGGAAACAGGACGAACTATGCTGCTCTCACTTTCATGGCTGCGTGAATTTACTCCGTATGAAGGAACGGCCGAGGCGCTGGGCGACCGTCTGACCATGCTCGGCCTTGAGCTGGAAGACATCCGGCGGCCCTACGACGCCATCAGCTCCATTGTGGTTGGTCATGTGGTCTCGTGCGACAACCACCCCGAATCGGACCATCTGCACGTGTGCAAGGTCGATGCAGGGCAGGGCGAACTGCTGGATATCGTTTGCGGTGCGCCCAATGTGGCTGCCGGGCAAAGGGTTCCCGTGGCCTTGGTGGGCACAAAAATGCCCGACGGCATGGTGATCAAAAAAGCCAAGCTGCGCGGTGCGCCTTCCTTTGGCATGATCTGCTCAGAGCGCGAGCTGGGGCTGACCGAAGACCATACCGGCATCATGGTGCTGCCCGAAAGCTTTGTGGTGGGCAAACCCCTGGTGGACCAGCTGACGCTGGACCGCGAGGTGCTCGATATTTCCATCACGCCCAACCGTGCAGACTGCCTCTCTGTGCTCGGTCTTGCGCGTGAGACGGCCCTTGCGTACAACATGCCGCTTTCCATCCCCGACCTGCCGCTGGAACTCGACGCAGCCGGGCCGGAAATGCTGGTTCCCATTGATATTGAAGACCCCGAACACTGCTGGCTGTATTCTGGCCGCGTGATTACGGGCGTCAAGATCGGGCCTTCGCCCATGCGCCTGCGCCACCGGCTGCATGCCGTGGGTGTGCGCCCCATTTCGAATATTGTGGACGTGACCAACTATATTCTTTTTGAATGCGGTCAGCCCCTGCACTCCTTTGATCTGGACAGGCTTGAAGGCGGCCGCATTGTGGTGCGCCGCGCTCAGGAAGGTGACAAGTTCACCACTCTGGACGGGCAGGAGCGCACGCTTACCGCCGCCGACCTGTGCATCCGCGACGGAGCACGCGCCGTGGCCCTGGCCGGTGTTATGGGCGGCCTGAACAGCGAAATTTCAGATGCCAGCACCAACGTGTTTCTGGAAAGCGCCGTGTTCAAGCCCGCCACCATCCGCAAAACCTCGCGCCGCCTTGGTCTTTCGTCCGAAGCCTCCTACCGCTTCGAACGCGGCATTGACCAGCAGCGTACCGTTTGGGCGCTCGACCGCGCCTGCGCCATGATGGCCGCCGTGAGCGGCGGGCGTGTGCAGCGCGGGCTTTCCATCAGCGAACCCTGCCCCTTCAAGGGAGCCAGCATTGAATTCCGCCCCGCACGGGCCGATTCCCTGCTGGGCGTACACCTCACCAGCGAATTTGATGAAAGGGTGCTTACCGGCATGGGCTGCGCCGTGGACAAGGGCGAAAACAGCCCCGTGTGGCGTGTGAGCCAGCCCTCGTGGCGGCCCGACCTCACCCGCGAGGCCGACCTGATTGAAGAAGTGGGCCGCGTTCACGGGCTTGATACCATTGCCCCTGTGCTGCCCCCCATTGCCCGCAACCTCGACCGCGCAGGCGAACCGGAATCGCGCTTTGGTTTCTGGTCGCGCCTCAAGCACTGGGGCGCTGGCCTTGGCCTCAATGAAGCAGTGAACTACAGCTTTGTGGGCCACAAGGATATGGATCACCTCACCCTGCCGCGCGAGGGCCGCATTTCCATCATGAACCCCCTCTCGGCAGAGCAGGACGCCCTGCGTACCGCCTTGGCCCCCGGCCTGCTGTACGATCTGCGCAACAATCTTGCCCAGGGCGCACAGGGGCTGCGGCTGTTTGAGCTGGCCAATATTTTTGAAGCCGACGCCGCCTCTGAAACCACCGCCCGCGAAACAGGCATGCTGGGCGTGCTGCTCTACGGCGCGCGCTACGACACTGCCTGGCCCCAGGCAGAAGGCGACATGGACTACGCCGACCTCAAGGGTGTGGTGGAAAACCTGTTGCACTATCTGCACCTTGAAGCGCCTGCCTATGAGCTGGCTCAGGAACACGCCTTTTTGCTGCCCTGCGTCAATGTTTTTGTACAGGGCCGCGCCGTGGGCTTCATGGGCCGGGTAAAGCCCGCCATGGCCGACGAATACCACGCCCGCAAGGATGTGTGGCTGGCCGAAATGAATCTTGAAGTTCTGCGCGAGCTGCACGATGCGGCCACGGTGCGCTTTGCGCCCCTGCCGGTGTACCCGCCCGTGCGGCGCGACATTACTGTTACCACCGGGGCTGGCCTCAAGGTGGCCGACATCGTGGCCCATGTGCAGGGCCTCAAGCTTGCCCTGCTGGACGACGTGACCCTTGTGGATTGCTTTGAACCCAGGGTGGAGCAGGGCGAAGAGCCCGTGCGCAACCTTACCTTCAGGCTTACCTTCCGCCATGCGGAGCGCACCCTCAAGGATACGGAAGTGGACAAAGAGCGGGAGAAGGTGGCACAGTCACTGGTGAGCGCTCTGGGCGTAAAGATATAGCACAATGCGCGCAGGCCCGGCTTTTTCGGGCCTGCGCATTTATGGCACATGGTCAGCGAGTGTCAGGAGGGGTAGAGCATGTCGGACCACACGCCCGACAATACCTATCGCATCGGCGAGGTCGCGGAACTGCTCGACCTCAAAACCCATGTGCTGCGCTTCTGGGAAACGGAATTTCCCCAGTTGGCGCCCCTGCGCACGGGCAAGGGCCAGCGCCTGTACACCGAGGAAAACGTGGCCCTGCTGCGCCGTATCCGGCAGTTGCTGCACGAGCAGGGCATGACCATTGAAGGCGCTCGCCGTGTGCTTGCGGGCAGCGCGGTGGTAGATGAAAGCCTGCCCGAAAGGGTTGCGGCAGTGCCAGACCCCGATTTTATGCGCATGCTTCAGCGTGAGCTGACCTCGCTGCGCCGCCTGCTCAGCGAAAAATAGGCAGGCCAGCGGATATATGTAGCGCACATGCGGCGCTGGCAACAGATGCGGCAGCATGCCTGCCGAAAAATTTCAGGGAAGGGACGCGGGGGAGGCGACCCTTTCTGTTGGTGGTCCTCCCCCGCAACAAGCCCCCTCGATATAATCATGATTTTATCGCCCTCTCTGCTTTCTGCCGACTTTGCCCGACTGGCCGAAGAGCTTGCAGCTCTTGAAGCTGCTGGTGTCACCTGGTTGCATCTGGATGTGATGGACGGGGCCTTTGTGCCCAACATCACCTTTGGACCCCCGTTGATCAAGGCCTTGCGGTCTGTCAGCGGGCTTTTTTTTGACGTACACCTCATGGTGAATGACCCCGCCCGGTACATTGCCGATTTTCACAAGGCCGGGGCCGACATGCTGGTTATCCATGCCGAGGCAGACAAGCACCCCCAGCGCACGCTCTCGGCCATACGGGCCATGGGCTGCAAGGCCGGTCTTGCCCTCAACCCCGGCACGGATATAAGCGCGGCACGCTGGCTGGCGGCAGATATGGACATGCTGCTGCTCATGAGCGTGAACCCCGGTTTTTCGGGTCAGGCCTTTATTCCCGCCACGTTTGACAAGATTCGCGCTGCCCGCCAGATGCTCGACGCCAACGGCGGGGCCAACGCGCTTATCCAGATAGACGGCGGCGTGTGCCCCGAAAATACCGCCCAGCTTGTGGATGCCGGAGCAGAGGTTCTTGTTTCCGGTTCGGCCTTTTTTGGCCACAAACCATACGACAAGCGGCTTGCCGCCTTTCTGGCTCCCCTGGCGGGCAGATCGCCCCGCCCTGCGGAACAAGCCCTGAAACAACGCACCGCCAACCATATCACGCAAAAATAGAGGAAAGAGTCATGCCCACCCGCAGACAGTGCGCCAATGCCATCCGCGCCCTTGCCATGGACGCCATTGAAAAAGCCCGCTCCGGTCATCCCGGCGCACCTCTGGGTATGGCCGATATGGCCGAAGCCCTGTGGCGTCACGGTTTCAAGCACAATCCTTCCAACCCCCGCTGGTTTGATCGCGACAGGTTTGTGCTTTCCAACGGTCACGCATCCATGCTGCTGTACGCCCTGCTGCATCTCACGGGTTACGATCTGCCCATGGAAGAGCTGCGCAACTTCCGCCAGTGGGGCGCCAAAACCGCTGGCCACCCGGAATACGAACCCGATCTGGGCATCGAAATGACCACCGGCCCTCTGGGGCAGGGCATTTCCTCTGCCGTGGGCATGGCCCTGGCCGAAAGCATGCTGGCCGCCCGCTACAACACGCCGGAACACACGATTGTAGACCACCACACCTATGTGTTCACCGGCGATGGCTGCCTGATGGAAGGCGTGTCACACGAGGCCTGCTCGCTGGCCGGAACCTGGGGCCTGGGCAAGCTCATCACCCTCTATGATTCCAACGGTATTTCCATTGACGGCAAGATTGACGGCTGGTTCAACGAAGACGTGGCCGCGCGCTTCCGCGCCTACCACTGGCAGGTGATCGGCCCCATCAACGGGCACGACGCCGCCGCCCTTGATGCCGCCATTGCCGAAGCCAAGTCGGATCACAGCCGCCCCAGCCTGATCATCTGCCGTACCCACATTGGTTTTGGTTCGCCCAAGGCCGATTCCTCTTCCTGCCACGGTTCACCCCTGGGCGATGAGGGCATAGCCGCCACCCGTGCGGCCCTTGGCTGGACCGAGGAACCCTTCAGCGTGCCCCAGGACCTGTACAGCGCGTGGGACGCGCGTGAAGCGGGCAAGGCTGCCGAGGCCGCCTGGGAACATGTTTTTGCCGACTACGCCAAGGCCAACCCCGATCTGGCCGCCGAATTTACCCGTCGTATGCGCGGCGAACTGCCCGGCGGCTGGGCGACCATTGCCCAGAACATGGTGGCAGACGCCGTGAGCAAGGCCGAAACCACGGCTACCCGCGTGGCCTCCAAAAAAGCGCTGGAGTGCCTTGTGCCCTATCTGCCCGAACTGGTGGGCGGCTCTGCCGACCTTACCGGCTCGGTGGGAACGCTGACCAGCTCCTCCGAACATATGGACGTGCAGACCCACGAAGGCAACTATATTTCCTATGGCGTGCGCGAATTCGGCATGAGCGCCATCATGAACGGTTTTGCCCTGCACGGGGGCTTCATTCCCTATGCCGGTACGTTCATGTCCTTTGCCGATCAGGCCAAAAACGCCCTGCGTCTTGCCGCCATCATGGGTATCCGCTCTGTGTGGGTGCTGACGCACGACTCCATTGGCGTGGGCGAGGACGGCCCCACCCACCAGCCTGTGGAACAGCTTGGCATGCTGCGCCTTATGCCCAATTTCAACGTGTGGCGTCCCTGCGATACGGTGGAAACCGCCGTGGCCTGGCGTTGCGCCCTTGAAAACGCCCACACGCCCACCGGGCTTTCGCTTTCGCGCCAGAATCTGCCCTTCTGCAAGCGTACCGATGCGCAGGTGGAGGCCATCGAGCGCGGCGGCTATGTGCTGCTCGATTGCGCGGGCACGCCCGAAATCATCATTATGGCCACTGGTTCCGAGGTTGGGCTGGCCCTTGAGGCGGCAGAACAGCTGAACGCCAACGGACGCAAGGCCCGCGTGGTTTCCATGCCCTGCACCGAGCTTTTTGACGCGCAGGATGCTGCCTACAAGGAAAGCGTGCTGCCCCGCAGCGTGCGCGCCCGCATTGCCATTGAAGCCGCCGCAGCGGACTACTGGCGCAAGTATGTGGGCCTTGACGGGGCCGTGGTGGGCATGGAGCGCTTTGGCGCATCCGCACCCGCCAAGGTGCTTTTTGAGCGCCTGGGCTTTACCGTGGCGCATGTGCTGGAACTGGCGGAAGAGCTTTTGCAGCAGGGTACGAAGTAGCCCGTCTGCCAATGGGAGCAAATCCTCTGACAGGGAGAACACATATGCCTATCAAGAAAATGCAGGACCTGGAGCTGACGGGCAAGACCGTTGTGATTCGTGAAGACCTCAATGTCCCCATGAAGGACGGTCAGATCACCAACGACAAGCGCATCCGCGCATCCTTGCCCACCATCCGCACCGCGCTGGAAAAAGGCGCGGGCGTGGTAGTGCTTTCGCACCTTGGGCGACCCACCGAGGGGCAGTACGAAGAGCAGTTTTCACTCAAGCCCGTGGCGGCGCGTCTTGCCGAGCTGCTGGGGCAGCCCGTGGCCCTTGCTGCCACGCTTGACGAAGCCAAGGCGGTTCCGGGCGGCGTCACCCTGCTTGAAAACGTGCGTTTTCTCAAGGGTGAAAAAAAGAATGATCCCGCTCTGGCCGCGCAGCTGGCCGCTTTGGGCGACGTGTACGTGATGGACGCCTTTGGCGCTGCCCACCGTGCGCACGCCTCCACCGAGGGCGCGGTGCGTGTGGCCACGGTGGCCTGCGCCGGGCCGCTGCTCCAGGCCGAGCTGGATGCCTTTGCCAAGGTGCTGGATAACCCCGCACGTCCGCTGGCCGCCATTATCGGCGGTTCCAAGGTGTCCACCAAGCTGGCGCTGCTCGAAAATCTGCTTGAAAAGGTAGATGTGCTCATCGTGGGCGGCGGTATTGCCAATACCTTTCTGGCCGCTGCCGGATACATGGTGGGCAAGTCGTTGTACGAAGAAGACCTCGTGCCCGACGCCAAACGCATCATGGAACAGGCCAAAAATCTCAACAGAGAGCTGCCCCTGCCCGTTGATGTGGTAACTGCCGAAGAACTGGCCCCCGGTCAGGTGGCCACCACCCGTGCCGTGGGTGATGTGCCCGCCGACCAGATGATTCTGGACATCGGGCGTGACACCGTGACGCAGTACAGAAAGCTGCTCTCCAAGGTTGCCACCGTGGTGTGGAACGGCCCTGTGGGCGCTTTTGAAACCGCTCCCTTCGGCGAGGGAACCAAGGCCCTGGCGCAATACCTTGCCGATTCAAAGGCATTTGTGGTTGTGGGCGGCGGTGATTCTGTGGCGGCGGTGGAAAAATACGGTCTGTCAGAAAAGATGGGCTATATCTCCACCGGCGGCGGTGCGTCGCTGGAGCTGCTTGAGGGCAAGGTTCTGCCTTCGGTGGCGGCGCTGGAAGACAGAGGCTAGGCCTGCTGCCATACGGCGGTGCAAACGGCTGATACTGACCCCCGAATCTTCGGATTCGGGGGTTTTTGCGTGCTGTTGCATGCAAGCAGTTGGTTGTGGCTGTTGCGTGTGGCTGTTGCTCGCTACCGCATGCGTGCGTTCAACCCTGGGCGCGCAGGTTTTTGAAAAAGGGCAGCTGGATGATAAATTCGCAAAACTGCTGCAACACCGGGCTGGATGTGGCGGTTTTAAGCACAGTGCGCACCTGCGGCAAGGGCGGCAGATTTCCCTTGCCGTCCAGAACGACAAATCGCCCGCCAGTGTCCCATTCGGGCAGGGCGGTAATGCCAAATCCCGCCAGCACAGAGCTGCACAGGCTTTCGTAAGAGGCGCATTCGTAGGCAAATTCGTAGGCTCTACCTGCGGCATCCAGTGCTTCGAGCGTGGCAGCGCGCCAGGGGCTGCCCTCGCTGTAGGTGACAAGGGGGACGGGGGCGGCGGGGCCAATATCCACTGGGCTGCCGCTTACCCAGTGCAGGGGCTGCTGGGCCAGCACTTCAAAAATGCCATCGGGGGCGTGGCTGCTGTCAAACCTGTACTGGTTGATCAGGGCCACATCCAGCCGCCCCTCCACAAGCATGCGGTCAATATCGGCAGACATGGCAGAAAGCACGCCGATTTGCAGATTGGGGTTGAGCGCCAGCAAGCGCGCCATGGCCGCCTGAAGCTCCACCGTGCTGAAACTGGGTGGAATGCCCACAGTAATGCGGCCCCGCAGTTCTGGCTGGCAGGCCGCGCGCAACAGGGCGTCCACCCGCACCAGCATGTCCTCAATCTGGGGCAGCAAACGTTCGCCCGCAGCCGTCAGCCCAAAGGTGTGGCCGTTGCCCCTCTCCACCAGCGTACTGTTGAGCAGATCCTCAAGCTTTTTGACAGACTGTGTTACCGCTGACTGGCTGCGGCAAAGCTTCTGCCCGGCTTTTTGAAAGCTGCGGCTGTGGGCCACGGCCACAAAGGCGCGCATCTGTTCCAGCGTGATATTGCGCGTGTCTGGGGTCTGGGGCATGTGGCTTCCTGTGTTTTTAAATAAGAGCAGCTTATGTGAAGATAATAAAAATAAATTTTACAGATTATCAAACTCCCGTCTACACTGGCTGCAAACAAAGTACGCGTGGGGAAAGCAGATTGGCAGGCATTGCCAGAAAGCACGGAAACCAGTGCCGGAGCACTTTCAGCCACAAGCGCAGGCCAGCAAGCCGATCACACGGCAAACCGCAGGGAGGGAGAAACTGTGAAACTGAATAAAACGGGGGCAGCCGAGAGCAGTCCAAAGCCTGCCGGGCATTTTTGCCCTGGCTTGGGGCACCTGGCAGTGGGGCTGTGTTTCAGCATCATCTGGAGCTCGGCCTTTGTGGCGGGCAAGATTGTGGTGACAGAAATGGGGCCGTTTGCGGGCCTGTTTTACCGCTTTGTGGGTACGGTTGCCGTGCTGGCGGTGCTGTGTGGCAAGAGGCTGTGGGGTCCGCAGTGGAGGCAGGCCCTTGGAGCCGGAATACTGCTTGGCCTGCTGAACAACGTGCTCTATCTGGGCCTGAGCTTTTCTGCCCTGGGTTTGGTGGCTGCCCCCTGGGTTATCGTGATTGTGTCGTGCTCGCCCTTTGTAACCCTGCTGTTGGGCGTTGCACGGGGCCTTGAATCTTTCAGCACCGCAAAGCTGCTGGGATTTTGTCTTTCGCTGGCGGGCATAGTGCTGATGGTGGGTCTACACAATCTCAAGGGCGGGGCCGCTCTAGGGGTGCTGCTGGCCGCCGGTGCTACGGTGGCTTTTTCTGTGGGCGCATTGCTGTTCAGAAAACGCTACAGCGCTCTGCCTGTTCTGCCGGTGAATTTTTGGATGTCTGTATGCGCCATGGTCTGCTTTGCCCCGGCGGCCTGGCTGAACCCCGTCACGCCTCTGGCCCTGTCGCTGCCAGCCCTGCTTGCCCTGGCGTGGCTGGCCGTGGTGAGCCTTGTGGGTATGGCGTTGTGGCTGCTGCTTATCCGCACGCAGGGGGCCTCTACCGCCGCCGCTTACAACATGCTCAATCCCATAAGCGGGCTTGCACTGTCTGCACTTTTGCTGGGTGCGCCCATATTGCCCATTGAGCTGGCCGGATCTGCCGCCATTGTGGCAGGCCTGGGTGTGGCCCTGGGAGTGCGGCCTCAAACACGCTAATTTTTTCTATACGTGGCATGCTTGTTTTTTCACAAGCGAAGCGTATGCTGAAGTTGAAAGCAATTTTCAGGATAATGCATATCCAAAACCAGGAGGAAACTCATGAGCAAATTGCGGATTGCCCAGTATGGTTGTGGAAAAATGTCAAAGTATTCCATGCGCTATGTGTACGAAAAAGGCGCGGAAATTGTGGCTGCCTTTGATGTGAACCCGGCTGTGGTAGGGCGCGATATCGGTTCTGTCATGGGCGGGCCAGAGCGGGGCGTTGTGGTACAGCACGCGAACGAGGCCGACAAGGTGCTGGCCGCCCTCAAGCCCGATGCCTGCATCATCACAACAATGAGCCTCATGCGCGATATCGCCGAGGCCCTCATGGTCTGCGCCAGAAACGGCGTCAACGCCATCACCACCAACGAAGAAGCCATCTTTCCCATGAATTCCTCCCCAGTGCTCACCCGGCAGGTGGACGCCATGGCAAAACAGACCGGCTGCACCATCTGCGGTTCGGGCTATCAGGATGTGTTCTGGGGCAACCTTATTGCCACCCTTGCGGGGGCCATGCACAGCATCCGTAAAATCAGGGGCAGCTCAAGCTATAATGTGGAAGACTACGGCATTGCCCTGGCCAAAGCCCACGGTGCTGGCCTTGATTTGCAGGCTTTTGAAAAGGAAATTGCCGCCGCCGATGCCATTTCGCCCGCCGAGCGCCAGCAGCTTATTGAAAAGGGCGAGTTCTTGCCCTCCTATATGTGGAATGTCAACGGCTGGCTGGCCGAGCGCCTCGGCCTGACGGTAAGGAGTCAGGTACAGAAGTGCGTGCCGCAAACCCATGCTGCCGAGCTGCATTCTGAAACCCTGGGTATGACCATACCTGCCGGGCACGCCACGGGCATGTCTGCCGTGGCGACCACAGAGACAGAAGAGGGCATTGTCATCGAGAGCGAGTGCGTGGGCAAGGTCTACGCCCCAGGCGAGGAAGACCGCAACGACTGGACTCTCGTGGGCGAGCCCGATACCCAGGTGGTCATTACCCGGCCCGCCACGGTGGAGCTGACCTGCGCCACCATCGTCAACCGCATACCCGACCTCATCAATGCCGCGCCCGGCTATGTGACCACCGACCTCATGCCGGTCAACAGCTACCGCGTCAAATCGCTTGATCATTATGTGAACAGCTAGTTTTTACTTCCCCCCCCACCGCCTCTGGCGGGTCTCCGCCGCATGCAGCAACAAAAGCTGGTGCGGCGGATTTTTTATATGCTTGACAATTTGGCGTGCAGGATTATGCTCATTTGAGCAAAAACAAGGGAGCACGCAAATGAAAGTTGCCATCTCAAGTGAAGGGCCGGGGCTGGAATCGCTGGTTGATCCACGGTTTGGCAGGGCTGGCGGGTTTGTTGTCGTTGATATGGAAACCTTGCAGGCAGACTACGTGGACAACGGCGCATCACAGGCTGCGGCCCAGGGTGCTGGCATCCAGACAGCAGAGCTGTTGGCTGGCCTTGGCGTGCAGGCTGTCATGAGCGGCTATGTGGGGCCCAAGGCCTTTACTGCGCTCAAGGCGGCGGGGCTTGATGTGTATCAGGACATGGACAACCGCAGCGTGGGTGATGCCGTGCGCTGCCTTGCAGAAGGCTCGGTCAGTCCGGCCACTGCCCCCAACAAGTAGGGCGTATGCGCATTGTAATTGCCAGCGGCAAGGGCGGCGCGGGAAAGACCACGGTAACCGCCTGCCTTGCTGCCCAATGGAAGGGCGAGCTCATGTTGGCCGACGCCGATGTGGAAGCTCCCAATCTGCATCTTTTGCTGCACCCAAGCCTTGCGGAGCCGGAAACGGTCTGCCTTGAAGTGCCGGAACTGCTGGCAGACAAGTGTACGGGCTGTGGCGCGTGCCGCCCCATGTGCGCCTATGGGGCCATTGCCATGCTGGGTGCAAAGCCCATGTATTTTCAGGATATGTGCCACGGTTGCGGCGGTTGCTTTGCGGTGTGCCCCGAACAGGCGCTGCGCGTGGCGCAGCGAGAGCTGGGCGCGTTGCTGCTCGGCACGGTTCAGGCTGGCGGGCGTGCATTGCCCTTTATAATGGGGCGCACCCGCGTGGGCGAGGCCATGACACCGCCACTGCTGCGCGCTCAGGAGCGCCGTCTCGCCGCCGAGCTTCTGGCCCACCCCGCAGACGTGCTGATGGATGCCCCCCCAGGCGTGAGCTGCCCGGCCATGACCGCCGCCCGCAAGGCCGATGTGGTCTTGCTGGTGGCAGAACCAACCCCCTTTGGCCTGTACGATTTCAAACTGGCCCAAGCGGCCTTTGCCCAGTTGGGGCGGCCCATTGCCGTGGTGTTGAACCGTGTGGGCATGCAGGGCAATGCCGCCTGCGAGGAAGAAATGCGCGCATGGTGCGCCGGGGCCAAACTGCCTGTGCTGGCAGAGCTGCCCTTTGAGCGCGAGGCCGCCGAGGCTTACGCCCACGGTGTGCCGCCCACGGAGGCAGCGGGTTCCACGGGCCAGCGGTGGCGGCAGCGTTTTGCCGAGCTTGCGGCACAGCTGCGAAATTTTGCGGAGGGCCCCTGCCATGCGTGAGATTGTAGTTGTGAGCGGCAAGGGCGGCACGGGAAAAACCACTGTTTGCGCCGCATTTGCCGCACAGGCGCACGCCCGTGGGCAAAAGGCCGTGCTCTGCGATCTGGATGTGGACGTGCCGGACATGCACATCTTGCTAAACCCGCAGGTGCAGCAGCGCGAGGTTTTCATATCGGGCAACACGGCCCGCATCAATCCTGAGCTCTGTACCGCCTGTGGCCGGTGCGCCGAGCTGTGCCGTTTTGACGCCATAAACCTTGTGGACGGCGTGTACAGCATTGACGAGCTGGCCTGCGAGGGCTGCGGCGTGTGCCACAAGCTTTGTCCGGCTCAGGCCGTGGAATTTCCAGACCGGCGTTGCGGCGTGTGGTATGTGAGCGACACCCGCCTTGGCCCCTTTGTGCATGCGCAGCTTGACCCAGGGCAGGAAAATTCGGGGCGGCTGGTTGCTCTGCTCAAGCGGCAGGCCCGCGAAAAAGCCACAACCCTGGGGGCCGAGCTGGTGCTTTGCGATGGTTCCCCCGGTGTGGGCTGCCCTGTCATCAGCTCCCTTTCCGGGGCGGCGCTGGCTGTGGCGGTGGTAGAGCCCACGCCTTCGGGACGGCACGATTTTGGCCGGGTGGCCGAACTGTGCGCGCACTTTCGCATCCCTGTGGCGGTGCTCATCAACAAGGCCGACCTGAACGCCGAGGAATGCGCCCGCATCCGCACCATGATCGAAGAGGGCGGCCACCATCTGCTGGGCGAGCTGCCCTTCAGCCCGCTGGTAACGCAGGCCATGGTGCGGCGGCAGGCCCTTACGGAACAAACTTCAGCCCTTGCCGAAATACTGGCCGCAGCCTGGGAGCGCGCGTGCGCTCTGGCCGCGCAGCCAGAGCGGCGGGGCATTACAAAAACTCTGTAAAAGGAAAGCATCATGAGCAAGACGATTCTGGCAATTCCTTCGCAAATGCCCGGTGGCATGGATTCTGGCATGGGCATGCATTTTGGGCATTGCGATATCTACACCATTGTTGAACTGGAAGACGGACAGGTAGCCGGTCAGTCAACGCTTGCCCCCATTGAGCACCAGCAGGGCGGCTGCATGGCTCCTGTGCAGTATCTGGCCGCCCACGGTGTCAACGCCCTGCTGGCTGGCGGCATGGGCATGCGCCCCCTCATGGGTTTTAACCAGATGGGCATCAGTGTGTATTTTGCCGGCAACCAGCCCACCGTGGGCATGGCCGTGCAGGCCTTTTGCCAGGGCAAGCTGATTGAATTCACGCCAGAGCATACCTGCGGCGGCGGGCACTAGGCCGCCATGAAACGCTCCATTTTGTTGCAGACAGGCAGGCCCGCTGTTTTTGGCCCCTTTGTGGAGGAGCTTGAGCGGCAGGATTGCACAGTTACAACTGTGGCTGACGCCGCGACATGTCAAAGCTGCGTGCAGCGGCAGGCCCCGCAGCTTGTGGTGGTAGACGCGGCCACGCAGGAGCAGGCCCGGCTGGATGTCATAGGCATCATGCGTGTGAACGCCCTGGTGCATACCGCAGTTGTTACGGATATGGCAGAAGGCCTCTTTCACGATGTCATGGAAGGCCTTGGCATTCTGACCTCATTGCCGCCAGAGCCGGGCCCGGATGATGCCCGGCGACTGGTACGGTTGCTGACAGATATTCTGGCCTGAGCGCAGCCCCGCCAGCGGTTTGAGAGCGGCGGCCGAGCGCAGCGCGTACTTGCAGCGCGCAGGCATGATATTCGCGTCCCGGTTCCGCGCCGGGGCGTGTGGCATGGGTTGCAGAGTCACACCTCCGTACAGGGGTGACTGTCTGGCATCCATGGAAACATGGCTGGGCCAGAACCGGGTTTACCCCTCCCGGTTCTGGTTCGGCCTTGTACGGTTTTGGGCTGCTGTGTGTCGTGTGGCAAACCGGCGGGGAAGTGTTGCCTGCCGGGTACAGCTGGGCAGATGCCAGGTCTGTCGTGCCTGCGCCCCCTTGCGCACGCGCTGTCGTTGGCTTATTCTCAAATAAAACCATATTGCTGGGAAATTATGCCAAGACCTTGCCATTGCAGGCGTGTAAGCGCCCTGCCGAAAAACAGTTGTTTCAAGCCCAATGGGATACCCCTGCACGATCTTGAAGAGGTAGTGCTGGCCTTGGATGGGCTGGAAGCCCTGCGGCTGGCCGATTATGAAGATCTGAACATGGACGAGGCCGCTGCCCGCATGGGGGTTTCGCGGCACACCTTTGGCAGACTTTTGCGCCGTGCCCGGCGCAGTGTGGCCCAAGCCCTTGTGTTGGGGCAGGCCCTGCGCATTGAAGGTGGCGTGTGCGCGGTAGATGCGGGTGACCAGGCCAACGAAGCCGAGGCTGCCGCCAGCGGCGGCATCCTGGTGGCGGTTCCCTGTCTGCTGCCGGGTGGCCTGGATGCCGCACCCAACGCGCACTTTGGCCGCTGCCAGCTCTATACGCTGGCCAGGGTGGAAGAGGGCAAGATTACAGAAATCAGCGTGCAGCCAAACCCCATGCATCAGGGTGGCGACTGCGGCGGGCCCGTGCAGGCCCTGCTGCGGCTTGGGGTGAACACCCTGCTGGCTGGCGGCATGGGCATGCGCCCCTTGCAGGCTTTGCAGGCGGCGGGCATTGCCGTGTACTACAATGCCGGTTTGCCCACCGTGGCAGACTGTCTTAATGCTTTTGCCGCTGGCAGGCTTGTGCCCTTTGGGCCAGGGCATCTGTGCCAGGGCGGCTGCGCTTCCAAACGCTAAGGATTGCAGCCTGCTGCCAAGTGCCAGAGGCCCTTGGCGCAGTGGGGCCCTTTGTTTGTAATTTTCTTTTTCGTGCCCTCGTGCTTCTCTGAACTCCGTAAAATTCACGCCTGACCTTCGGCAGATTGCCACAGGGTCTGCCCGCTGTAGCCACGCCCCGCCAGGGGCGCGCACTGTTGTTTTTGCCTGTTCACAGCAGGTAAGTGCAGCGCCCGTGGTGGCAATGTTGAAGGATATATCGTGCTGGTTGCACATGCTTTTATATTTCGCACCCTGATCTGCCAGCGCAGTAAAATATTGTATTTTTATTTTTTACTACACTGGTATACCTGTAAATATGCGAGTAATCCCGCATAAAATGAGCTTGCACTTTTTATTGAAAGCGAGTAACCGATTGATTACACGAAGGGCGGGCTCTTGCATGTGAGCCATGCCAAGCAGCAACAAGTACAGAGGACGAATACAATGGTTTGCGATCGCAAGAAAGTTTCAGTACCCCAGCGTAAACGTAATGCCGCAGAAACGCGAAACCGTTTATTGCAAGCAGCAAGAAGGCTTTTTTCTTCAGCCAACTATGTCAGTGTGGGAATACGCGAAATTGGTGCTGAGGCTGGGGTGAATCCGGCCTTGATAAGCCGCTATTTTGGCTCGAAAAGGAATCTTTTTCTTGAGGTGGCAGCCATACTCAATGATGAGGGCAATGCCGCCCTGCCCGACGTGCCGCCAGCAGAAAGAACCACGCTCGCCATGAACAGTATTTTGAGCGACGGCGCACACAGCGCCTGGGTGACGGATTTTCGCATCACGGCGCTTTCTGCTCTCGATCCCAATGTTTCAGACGTGATGACAGACACCTACAACAATGTGCGTGAGCAGATCATTAACGTGTTGCCGGGCGAGCACGCGGCCACCCGCGCAGAATTGATACTTGCGCAGCTGATGGGCGCATCCATGGTGGTAAATCTGTTGCGGGGAGAAAAATCACCCAAGATTGATCTTGAATTCATGAAGCAGTTTTATGCAAGGCAGATAGAAGAGCTGTTTGGCGAAAGCCCCAAGGGCTAGTCTGCGGTGGGCCTTGCGTAAAGGCAGTGGGCAGGGCCCGCCAGAATTTTCTGCGACTAATAGCGCCCTTCACGGTAGCCACGTTCGGCGGCGGCGCGTTCGGCTGCGTCGGCCAGCTGGGCGGGCACAATGGTTTTGCCAATGGGGCAGAGCGCAAGGGCCGCCAGTTTGACATGCTGCCACGCAAAGGGAATGCCAATGATGGTCACCGCGCACATGATGGCCGAAAGCAGATGGCCCATGGCAAGCCACACCCCCGCCAGCACAAGCCAGATGATGTTGCCCAGCGTGCCCAGAGGGCCTGTACCCACATCTTGCTGTCCTGTAAGCACATCGCGCGCCACCGGCATTTTGCCAAAAGGAAAAAAGGCAAAATTGCCCATGACAAAACAGGCCCTGCCCCAGGGAATGCCTACAATGGAAACAAAGCAGAGCAGGCCGTAAAGCCACCACACAAGCCCCATAATAATGCCGCCGCACAAGAACCATATGGCGTTGCCAAGGCAACTGAGAGTGCTGTTCATGAAAGTCTCCCGAATGTGCTGGCGGCAAAGGCCGCACGGGCAAAATATGTGGTGAGTGCTGCCGCAGGGCAGATGCTGATTCATGCGCCCGTGGATCATGCCGGGCCATGCCCGACAGATAAAAAAAGCCGCCCGGTGTATCCGCCCGGCGGCATGGCCGACCAGGGCGGCTCCAAGCCCGCAGCTTGGGCTTTATAACAAATATGGGCCGCCCGGAATTCCGTGCGGCCCATTATACATGCTAAAAGTTGATGATGACCTGTTCCTGGTCGTCATCCTTGGAGCGGCGGGCAATGTCGCCAATGCACCAGGCCCGCAGTTTGAAAGCCTGAATGCGGCTTATCGCTTCTTCGGCCTGATCGGCGGGAACAACCAGCACATAGCCGATGCCGCCGTTGAATATCTGCAAAATTTCAGGCCAGCTGAGGTTGCCCGTTTCCTTGAGCCAGTGGAAAACCGGGGCCATCTGCCAGCTGCCAAAATTGATGCGCGCCTCAACCTGTGCAGGCAGCACGCGGGGAATGTTGTCGTAAAAACCGCCGCCGGTGATGTGGGCCATGCCCTTGACGTTCATATCGCGCAGCAGATGGCGCACCGCCTCCACATAAATGATTGTGGGGGTCAGCAGCACATCGCCAACGGTTGCTCCGTCTGCTCCGGGGAAGGGATCGGTAAAGGCAAGGCCGCTCTGCTCAAGCACCTTGCGGGCAAGCGAGTAGCCGTTGGAGTGCAGGCCCGAAGAGGCAATGCCGATGATCTTGTCGCCCACCTGAATGCCGGAGCCGTCGATTAGCTTGGTATTGTCAACAATACCCACGCAAAAGCCAGCCAGATCGTATTCGCCTGGTGCGTACATGTCGGGCATTTCGGCGGTTTCGCCGCCGAGCAGCGCGCAGTTGGCCTGACGGCAGCCCTCGGCCACGCCGCCAATGACAGTCTGCGCCGTGTCTACGTCGAGCTTGCCGGTGCCAAAGTAGTCGAGAAAAAACAGGGGGGTTGCGCCCTGAACCAGAATGTCGTTGACACTCATGGCCACAAGGTCGATGCCCACGGTATCGTGCCTGTTACAGGCAAAGGCCACTTTGAGCTTGGTTCCCACACCGTCGGTGGAAGAAACAAGCACAGGCTCGGTCATACCGCTGAGGTCAGGCCGGAACAGGCCGCCAAAGCCGCCAATGTCGGAAATGACGCCTCTGGTCTGCGTGCTCTGAACCATGCCTTTGATGCGCGAAACCAGAGAGTTTCCCGCCTCGATATCAACGCCTGCCTGTGTGTAGGCTTTTGCGCGGTCGCTGGACATCCGATGCCTCCTTTGAATCTGCTCTATTTAGCACAGCTTCTGCCAAATCCCAAGCGACTTTTTGAGCCTCCCGGCGCGAGTTTTTTCATAGACCGGCCTCGCCAGCGCTGCTAGAATGGGGCCGGAGGGGGAAGGAGCGTGCCATGCGTGGATATTTCGGTCTGTTTTTTTTCTGCGCCGTACTGACGTTCGTTTCTCCTGTTGCGCCCCATGCGGCAGAAAACGCAGCGGAATACCGCGCACCAGTTACCGGGGCAAAACTTGGGCCAGCCCAGCCCTTGCAGCCAGCACCGTCAGCAGCGCAGCCCCAGACCGCAGGGCAGCCGCCGCAGTCAGGGGCTTTGCCTGCTGCACAAAACGGTTCCAGTTCTGGCGCGCCGTATACCGGCGTGCAAAACCAGCCCGCTGCCCCGTCCGGCGTGCAGGCTCCCGGTCAGTCTGGTTTCTCTGGCCAGCCCGGCTTTTCTGGTCAGCCCGCTCAGGCCCAGCCCGCTGCTCCGCAGGCAGGCGGGCTTGCTCCTTGGCCCTCTGCCGGGGGCATGATGCCCTATTCCGCACTGGGGGCGCTGCCTGCCCCGGCATCACCGCCAGATGGGGCGAATCAGCCGCCTGCTGCACCCGGTTTCAACGGCGCAGACATGGCCGGTTCGCCTGCTGCTCCGGCTACTGCCCAGCCGCCTGCGCCCGGTTATGCGCCCGGTTATGCGCCAGCGCCATCACCACCATATGGGCAGGGCAGCGTGCCGTATCCTGCTGCCCCTTACCCGGCTTCACCTTACCCCGCTACGCCGGGCTATGGCGGGCAGGGGGATATCACATACGGTACGAGCCAGTTGCCGGGCGACACCTTCAACGACCGGGGTATTGCTACCCAGTACCGTGACCCGCAAACCGGCGACATCATCACTTCTGTAGTGCCGCCAAGCCCGCCAGAGCAGCAGAACTACGGCACCTTTTTTGTGGCTCCGCAAATTTACCCCGATGGCAACCAGTGGGGCGGCAATCCCAATGGGCCCATGCCCAGACCCGGTCAGCCCTACATGCCGCCCTCTGTGATCTGGCAGCCCGGCATGCAAACCGTCATGCCGCCCGACCATAACCGTCACCGGCACGACGACCGCCGTCACGACAATCGCCGCCACGACGACCGATATGATGGCTCTTTGCCACCACCGCCACCGCCGCCGCATCAAGGCTCATATTCGGGCCCATATTCCGGGCCGCACGATTCCCGTAACGGCGCATACGGTGGCGGCGACCGCCGCCACGACGAACGGTACGATTCTCGCCCCGGCCAGCAGGGCACTTCACCGTATGACCAGCGCGATGCAGACCGAAGCCGCGATGGAAGGGAGAGGCGTTAGCATGCTTGCAGCGCTGTGGGATTCTCAGCCCGACGGAAGTGTGGTGTGCCGCCTGTGCGCGCACCGTTGCCGCCTGCGCAAGGGGGCCAAGGGTATTTGCGGGGTGCGGGTAAATATGCAGGGCAAGCTGGTTTCACTGGTCAGCCAGGTGGTAACGGCTGCGGCCATGGACCCGGTGGAAAAAAAGCCCCTGTACCATTTTTTACCCGGCAGCAGGATTTTTTCTGTGGGCAGTGCAGGGTGCAACTTTTCCTGCAAATTTTGCCAGAACAGCAGTATCGCCCATGTGCCGGAAAACGGCATTGTTCCGGGCAAGCGGGCCGCTCCCGAAGATTTGCTGGTGCTTGCACAGAGCAACCGGGCCCAAAGCATGGCCTTTACCTACAACGAGCCCACGGTATTTTTTGAACTGCTGTACGAAACAGCGGGCATGGCCCTTAAAAAGGGCATACGCAGCGTGCTGGTTACCAACGGTTATATGTCCAAGGACTGTCTGTCGGCCCTGAGCCGGTGTATATGCGCTGCCAACGTGGATCTTAAGTCATTCAGCGATGATTTTTACCGCAAATATTGCGGGGCGCGCCTTCAGCCCGTGCTGGAAAACCTTAAGGCCATAAAAAAACTCGGCTGGTGGCTTGAGGTGACAACCCTGATCATTCCTGGTGTCAATGACGGGCAGGCGGAACTTGCCGATCTGGCGGCTTTTATCCGCGACGAGCTGGGGCCGGATACCCCCTGGCACGTTTCGGGGTTTCATGGCGCTCACCTGATGATAGATCATCCTGACACGCCATTGGCCACGCTGGAGAAAACCTGGAGCATCGGGCGGCAGGCTGGTTTGCAGCACGTGTATATCGGCAATGCCCGCAGTGCCCTTGGCAGCAACACCTTTTGCCCCGCGTGCGGGGCTGTGGTTATTGAACGCGACATGCACGAAACACGGCTGCGCGGCGTGGAGGGAAAATGCCCCTCGTGCGGTGTGCAGATTCCGGGGGTCTGGAAATAATGATTCTTGTGTACACTGGTGACGGCAAAGGCAAGACAAGCGCCTGTGTGGGGCAGACCGTGCGCGCCCTTGGGCAGAACATGGCGGTGGCCTTTGGGCAGTTTATGAAGCGCGACGGGCAGGCCGGTGAACAGGCCATGTTGGCGCGGCTGCTCCCTGAACGCTTTTTTGCCGGTGGGCAGGGTTTTTTGCGCAATGATGCCAATCGGCCTGCGCACCGGCAGGCGGCCCTGCGCGTGCTTGACTGGGCGCGAGAACAGCTTGGCCATGTGGATATGCTGGTGCTGGATGAAAGCCTGTACGCGCTCGGCGCGGGCATTCTTGAACGGCAGGAGCTGGAACAGATGATAGCCATGGCCCGTGCTCAGGGGCGGCATCTTGTGCTCTCTGGCCGCAATGCGCCAGACTGGCTGATTGAGGCGGCAGATCTGGTCACCTCCATGACGGAAATCAAGCACCCCTGGCGCACGGGCGTAAAGGCCGCGCCGGGCATAGAGTTTTAGCCAGCCGCCGAGCGGCCTGCCTGTGAGGAACATGTTCTGATGGCCCAGTTGACAATCTACGTTGCCGGATCTTTCAAGCACAAACACGGTGTGCGCCTGCTGGGGCGCGAGCTGCGGGGCATGGGCTGCCGCATGCTGGACTGGACAGACAAGGCCGTGCCGCCGCCGGGGCTCACGCCAGCCGAACGCCGCATCTGGATGGATACAGACCGTGATGGCGGTGAGGTGTACGCCTTTTGCCACCAGGCCTGTCTGACGGCAGACATGGTGATCTATTACGGTGCTTCTGGGCAGGATGCCGGGGTGGAGGTGGGGCTTGCCGCCGGGGCCGGGGTTCCATTGCTGGGCATACGTGGCCCCTTGGAAGGGCCGGGGCTGATGCTGCACGGCGCGGTGAACGGTTGGGTGGACAGTGTGGAAGACGCACTTGAAACCGTGGCCGCCCTGCTGGCCTATGTGGATAGCGGCTGGAAGGGATTTGACGCCGAGCAGAATTCGGTGCTGTGCCGCCTGGGCGCAAGGCTGCGGGAGCGGGGCGGCAAAAAACAGCCGTAACCCGGCCTGCGGGTGCTCCCTGTATTGACACTCGGCATTGTTGCCCTTGCCAAGGGCCTCTTGTCGAGTACCACTTGCAGATACGTGCGAGAGGAGGAGCAGGGCCGCCTCTGTTTTGCGCCAGATGCTCTTATGCCGGGCATGCGCATTCGGCAATCTTTTGCACTCGTCTGTGTTATTCATTACTGGCCCCCAGCAAGGGGCTCCACCCTCACGCGTGCGCAAGCCGGTGGTTGCGCTTCTAGCCTCAATTTTCTACTCCCCCTCACACACTAGCTCCGTAGCTTCTGCTGGCGGAGCTTTTTTTGCTCTGTTCAACTGTGATGCTGTGCAAATGCAAATGGTCATCGCGCAAACAGTTGGGCGGGCAGAGCATAAACGATGTTATGTATCGGCCAGTCCAAAATTGCCAAACTGGTTGCGTATTATGGCTATGATGTCAGCAACTTCCTTTCTGACTTCGTTTTTTCGCAGATAACAGGATATATCAATGAAATTATCTTTGGAGCGCAGCGGGATATACACGTAACCAGGTATGATTGCGTTAACAATGCTGCGCGGAAAGATTCCCACACACGAACCAGTGGCAATGGTCGCCAGAGCAGCAACGTATCCATTTGCGCTGAAGACGATACGGGGGCTGAAGCCTGCGTTTTGGCACATACTGGCTATGGCTTTATTGAAAAAAGGAAAGAGTTTTTCAGACAGCTCAATAAACTGGTCGTCTTTCAGCTCGTCAAGGTTGAGTGATTTTTTTCCAGAAAGCCGGTGCGAAGCCGGAATGACCGCAAAAAGCTCTGTCTTGTACAGGGTTATCTGCTCAAAATCCTCACCAGAAGCGGTATCGGAACCACGTGTAATCGATATGTCAATGTGATTATTTTTCAGCGCAATGAGCTGCCGATTTGTGTTGAATTCGTGAAATCTGATGTAATCCATTCTAAAATTGGCATACCTCAACTGCTCAATAAGATCAAAAATCATGATGCTTGGGCAAAATCCAATGTTTATGATGCATTTTTTATGGACATTTTTTAGTCCTGCAATGGCTTCATGCATTGAAGAAATGATTCTTGTAGCGTACTTGTAAAAATTTTTTCCATCATTTGTAAGGATCATGCCGTCTTTTGTTCTCGAAAAGAGCGGAGATCCTACAATTGTCTCTATTTCTTGTATAATTCTCGTCACAGATGGTTGCGACAAGTGCAGCATGTGTGAAGCTTTTGAAATGCTGCGAGCAGTTGCAACCATAATCAATGTTTTAAGATGTCTTATTTCCATGGTCGTACCTGGCACATTGAGCGCTTGCCTTCGAAGTTGAGAGTGTCGCAACCAATAAATAAGCATCGAGTCGAAAAGGAAGAGTGTCATCTGCTATTTTTTTGTATCAGATAACTGTTCGCACGGTATTTTATCTCATGTAATTGTTTTTGAGTGTGAGTATATACTATTTAACATTTGAAGCAATGTTAAACATAAATATTTGTTGTATGCATGCGGCATTCAAAAATAATATTTTACATATCAGTGCTGATGACTTAGTGCAATAAAGTAGAAAAAGTTCTCTATTGATGATTAATAAAGAGGTATGCTGTGGTCTGGTACTGTGGCAAATTGTGTACTTTTTGAATGCGATATCACCCAGATACAATTTTTTTATCATGATGTAGGTATTATTATCATCAACAAACGGGGAAAACTGGAGATTTTGACGTGATGTTCTGCCGCTTTAGGCAGTAAAAATAAAATGCAAAAAATGCGGGGTGCGAGATATGCGGCTGTCAACAAAGCTCATTTTGTCGTTTGCTGGTATGATTGTTGTGATCCTGGCAATTTCAGCGTCGTCAATGTTCAGTACTTCAAGGTTGAACGACAGCATTGATGACGTTGATAAGGCATATATTCCCGCCGTTACAGCCGTTGGAGACATGCACCTGAATTTTTGGACAGTGAGGGCCAATCTAACAACCATGCTGCTGGTGCGTGACGCGGCCGCAGCGGAACGCTATGGCAACATGATTAACGATGCATTACAGAATATAGCTCAAGATCAAAAGAAATATCTAGAATACACGGCGCTGTTTGATAAGGAAACAGCCGCCCAGGCAAAGCAGCTGCTGCGGCAGATAGACGAGATATCTTCGGGCATGGGCGTTATACGCAGAAATGCCACAAAGCTTGTGGCCGACGGCAAGTTTGACGAGGCCACCGCGCTTTTTACTGCCGAATACGGCCCGCAGTTTCGCAAGCTTGCACCCGTCTACGCAGCGCTGGTCAGTCTGACTACCAAGAGCAGCAAGGAAAACATGGAGGACGCCATCTCGCTGGGGGCCGTGGCAAAAAACACCGGCCTTGTGCTCAGCCTGATTGCCATTGTCATCAGTGTGGTGATCACCTATGTGCTGACGCGCAGCGTTATGCGGCAGCTGGGCAAGGATCCTGGGCAGCTGAACGCGCTCGCCCGCCGCGTTGTGGAAGGCGACTATGAGATTGCAGACGGCAGCGTCAGAATCGGCGTCTATGATTCAATAGTCAGCATGGTCGAAGCGCTCAAGACCAACATGGAAAATGCCCATAACGAATCGCTCAATGCCCAGCGTCAGGCTGCCAAGGCTACAGAAGCCATGCGCGATGCCGAAGAAGCCGGTAGGCTCGCACAGACAAAATCCAGCGCAATGCTGACAGCGGCGGCGCAGCTTGAAGAGGTGGCGCACGCCGTGAGCTCGGCCTCCACACAGCTTTCTGCCCAGATAGAACAGGCCGACAAGGGGGCCGTGCAAACAGCCCAAAGGCTGGCCGAGGCGGCTACTGCCATGAATGAGATGAATGCCACCGTGCAGGAAGTTGCCAAAAATGCCGGTGCGGCATCCTCTGCCTCGGCAGAAACCAAGGCCAAGGCCGAACACGGGGCCAACATTGTGGGCAGCTCGCTGGAAAGTATCCAGCTAGTTCACCGGCTTTCAATGGAACTTAAGGATGACATGGCGCAGCTGAACGGCCATGCTCAGGATATTACGCAGATCATGACGGTTATTTCTGATATTGCCGACCAGACCAATCTGCTGGCCCTCAACGCGGCCATAGAAGCGGCGCGGGCTGGCGAGGCCGGGCGCGGTTTTGCCGTGGTGGCCGATGAAGTGCGCAAGCTGGCAGAAAAAACCATGGCTTCAACCACAGATGTTGGCCGGGTTATCCGCTCCATTCAGGAAAGTACCTCAAAAAGCCTTGTTTCAATGGACAATGCCGTTGAGCAGGTCAATACCGCTACAGAAAGCGCCAGTCTCTCCGGGCAGGCCCTGAGCGAAATTGTGGTGACGGCAGATGTTACAGCCGATCAGGCCAATGCCATTGCCACGGCCAGCGAGCAGCAGTCTGCCGCCAGCGAAGAAATCAATCAGACAATCATTGAAGTCAACGAAATGTCACGCCAGACAGCCGAGGGAATGGCAGAAGCCGCAAAGGCCGTTGGTGATCTGGCCCAGCAGGCGACAAGGCTTGCTGCCCTTATTACTGAGATGCGCAGCAGTTAGGCTGCCAAACAATGCGCCCTGCCGGGCAATGCAGTCGTTTGCTGGCATTTTTTAAGCGCCATGCCATTCTCGCTTGCCACGGCATTTCAGGATCAGCGCGCCAGCCAGCTGCTCATTACAGGGCAAGTACATACATGTGTCTGAAAAGCGTACAGAAATTCTGTCTTCAACCTTGAGTGGTGGCCATGGAGTCAGTTTACCTTTACAGTTTGCTTGCTGGTTTTTCGCGGGCGCTTGGGCTGGTTTGCTACGATCTGACAGGGCATAATCTGCGGGTTGCCTATCTGGCCCAGGTTTTGGCAGAGCACTGCGGCATGGAACATCAGGAAAGAAAATATCTGCTCATAGCGTGCATGCTGCACGAAATAGGAACCATTCCATTAAAGAATGGACTGGTAAATTTTGTTTTTGAAAAGGAAGATTACTGCGTTGCAGGCTGGGTATTTTGCAGAACAGCCCAATTGCCAGAGGAAGTCTGCAATATGGTTCTGCTGCGTAAAACGCCGTGGAAAGAGCTGAGTAGGCACGAGGATAACGGCCTTACTGCAAACTGTATTTATCTTGCAGACGCTCTGGATGCCGCAATCCATGCCAATCCGAAGTTGTCGTTTTGCCAGCTGGCAGCCGAAATGGGCAAGAAAACAGAAGATTTTTCATCCACATGGCGCAATGCCCTTGCAGAAATTTCGGAAAGTGGCGTTGTTGATGATACGTATAAATCGGCAAGGGCGATGGATGCGTATTTGCACGGCACGTTTGGCGATGACAGCCTTTCTTCCAAAAATCTTTTGATTTTGTGTGATCTGTTTTCGCAGATCATTGACTCAAAAAGCCCCTTTACCGCCACACATTCACACGGCGTTGCCCACACGGCGCAAGAGATACTTAACCTCACAGGTTTGGCTACGGGCAAAGACTGCCTCACAATCTACATTGCCGGTCTTTTGCACGACATCGGCAAGCTGGCAGTGCCTGTGGATATTCTTGAAAAGGCGGGGCCGCTCTCTGACAAGGAGCGGGACGAAATAAAGCAGCATGCAGAGATTGGCATGCGGCTTCTTGAAACAATCCCCGGCTTTCGTTGCGTTTGTGACTGGGGCGGGATGCACCATGAACGGCTCGACGGCAATGGGTATCCGCACGGCCTGGGCGCGGAAGACCTCACCTTGCCCATGCGCGTTATGGCGGTGGCAGATGTTTTTACCGCACTGACCGAGAGCCGCCCCTATCGGGATGGTATGGAGCTGGCCAGCGTGTTGGCGTGTATGCGGGATATGGCGGCAAAAAACCAGCTTGATCAGGGACTTGTAGACCTGGTTGCAAAAAATGCCTTGCAGATCAATCAGGTGCGGGCCAGAGCGCAACGCGACGCGGCTGCAAAATTTCTTGCCATGCGCAAGCTCTGTTCTGGAACCTGCGCCTAGCGGGTTTTGTAAAAAAAATTGCGCCCCGAAGTGCTGGCCTGCAAGTAAAAAACACTGTCAGGCAAGCACTTCAGGGCGCAAATGATAAACTACGGTTTGCAGGCGCCATCAGTCCAGGTGAGGGTACGCCAGCTGCGAGTTACGGCTGGATGCCGCCAATGCTACTAGGGCAGATCGCGCGATTCCACGTCGCCAGATGCGCCCGATTTGCCAGCGCTGCCAGCACTGCCGCCGGGTGTGCCGTAGGTTGGCGCGTTGCCGCCAGAGGGTTCCATGGTGCCATCCATGGGGCTGACCCCGGTGGCGTGTTCGGGCTGTATGTTGTCGAGCTGGCCTGCCTTCTGGGGCAACATCAGGTAGCTGGTTACCGCCGTTACGCCTGAAACACCACGTGCGGCCTGTATGGCAAGCTGCTTTTCCGATTCATCCTTTACCACGCCCAGCAGCACGACACGCCCTGAATTGACCTCTGTGTCTATACGAGTGGACGAAAGCCCCTTGGTGGCAATGAGGTCTTTACGCAGCTTGGTGGCCAGCACAAAGTTGCTTGTCTCGCTGGTGGCGGGGGTAAACCAGTGCGTGGTGACACTGCGGGGCTTGTAGCGGTTGGCAATGGTCACAGCCTTGCCCTGCATGTTTTCGGGTACTTCGCCCACCAGGAATACGTGCCCGTAGAAGCTGTATACCGCCACAGACCACCCGCCGGAAAAGCTTTCATCCAGCAGGGCTGTTTTGATTTTTGCAGAGGTTTCCTTGTCGTCCGACATGGTTCCCATAAGCCGCTGGTCATCATAAAGGGAATAGCCGGTGTAGGCGCAGCCATTGATAAGCGCCATGGAGAGCAGCAGCAAAACAAGAGCCAGTCGTTTCATGGAATCCTCCTGAAGCCCGCAGTGCGGGTGAAACGTCTTTTAACAGCGCCAGTGGGGCAGTGCCACCTTGGTGGAAAGCCCTCGAAGCGGATTATTCGTGTTCGCGGCGAATGCGCGCGCCAACGGCATTCAGCTTGTGCTCGATGCTCTCATAGCCACGGTCGAGGTGGTAGATGCGGCGCACTTCGGTAACGCCCTTGGCGGCAAGGCCAGCCAGCACCAGCGAGGCGCTGGCTCGCAGATCAGATGCCATCACGGGCGCGCCGGTGAGCTTTTGCACGCCGCGCACCATGGCTGTGTGGCCAGAAACCTTGATCTGCGCGCCCATGCGCATGAGTTCAAGCACGTGCATGAAGCGGTTTTCAAAAATGCTTTCTTCCACCACGCTGGCCCCTTCAGACAGGCACATGAGCGCCATGAGCTGGGCCTGCATGTCGGTAGGAAAGCCGGGGTAGGGCTGGGTTTTTACATCTGTGCCGCGCAGGGGGCCCGCGCAGCGCGCCAGCACGCCTTCAGGGGTGCTGTTGATTTCCATACCCATGCTGCGCAGCTTGATGATAACCGCCTCCAGATCCTTGAAGGGGCAGTTGCGCAGCAGCAGTTCGCCGCCAGTAATGCCCGCTGCCACCAGAAAAGTACCGGCTTCTATGCGGTCGGGCATGACTGGGTATTCGCCATCGTGCAGCGAGGTGACGCCCTCAATGCGGATCACAGACGTGCCGTGTCCCTCGATTTTTGCACCGCAGGCACGCAAAAAGTTGGCAAGATCGACAATTTCGGGCTCTCGCGCCGCGTTTTCAAGCACGGTTTCGCCCTCGGCAAGGGCTGCGGCCATAAGCAGATTTTCTGTGCCGCCCACGGTGGGCATATCAAAAGAAATATGCGCGCCCTTGAGTTTGCGGCAACGGCCAATAATATAGCCCTCTTCAAGCTGAAAGCTTGCGCCCATGAGCTCAAGACCCTTGAGGTGCTGATCCACAGGGCGTGCGCCAATGGCGCAGCCGCCGGGCAGGGCCACGCGGGCCTGACCTATGCGGGCCAGCAGGGGGCCAAGGCACAGCACAGAGGCGCGCATGGTGCGCACCAGGTCATAGGGGGCCTCTGGCAGTAAATTGCCGGGCTGCACCTGTACCCGATGATCGGCGTATTCGCAGGTGCAGCCCAGCATGTTCAGGAGCTTGATGGTGGTGTGTATGTCGCGCAGGTTGGGCACATTGGTGATGGTGACCGGCTCTGACAGTAATATGCAGGCAAAAAGGATGGGCAGGGCTGCATTTTTAGAGCCGCTGACCTCAATGCCGCCAGTAAGCGGAACGCCGCCTTCAATAACCAGTTTATCCATGTGTGTCCCCGAAATGTGTTTGACGCTGAAATATGTTGCCAGCGCCCTGTGATCGAAAAAGGCGCTGCTGGCTTGCAAATCTGGAGAATTCTGAGGGCGGCGTGGAGGGCATTTCGTGCCGCGCCGCGCGACTTTTGGGAGTGTAGTTATTTTTCTAGATAAAATCCAGATGAAGATATGTGTAAAAAAATGCTTGCAAAAGAAAAATAAGCTGCGTATATGAAACTTCCCGTGGCGGAAGTAGCTCAGTTGGTAGAGCACCTGGTTGTGGCCCAGGTGGCCGTGGGTTCAAGTCCCATCTTTCGCCCCACAATTTTCCCGCGCCGCAACGGCGCGGGTTTTTTTTCGGAGCGTGGCGCAGCCTGGTAGCGCACCTGCTTTGGGAGCAGGGGGTCGCTGGTTCGAATCCAGTCGCTCCGACCATATAACCAGAAAGGGATAGTTAGGTGAAAACCCGACTATCCCTTTCTTGCGTTGAATGGGATCGCCAAAAGTGGCGTGTGGTAGAATTTTTCAGAAAATTACTGTAACTATTTAATATATATTTAAAAAAATCGAGCCACATGGCCACAAGTTAAAAAGTTGCATCAACGATACAAACGCTTGCGGACATGGGGGCGATTGGTGCGTGATTTGGTGTGGGGGAAGCTGGAGGATCAGCCCCTAAGTGATCTGTTGGTGTGCTTCGCGGAGGTAGAAGACGGTTTGCCCAGTACCCATGAGGACATCGGGGTTATCTCGCCTCCGCCAGAATTACCAGCTATACAGGAGGCAGAAGCAGAACCACAAAGAATCTACCACTAGCATTTAACCTGGCACAAAAAACGGGGCTGGTCACAATCCAAAACAACTTGGCGAGCCAGCGCAACGTTATTTATATTTTAATAATATATCAACTATTTTATATTACTCGTTGAAGCATCAATGAGTTCTTGTGCATCGGCAGCTAATTGGGAGATATCAAATGCATATGCTTGAGATTCACATTCGTCCAAATACATATCTATATTATCTTTAGTTAAAAGATGCTGTTTTTTTGCAATGCTTTGTAAAAATAATGTATTAATCGAGGGTAAGTAGTGAATAGTGTCCTTATAGTTTGCTATATCTTCTGTAAAATGCTCATTTTCAAAACCGTACACAAAAAGATTTGGCTCTTCCGGGTTTTCCGTGGGTAGCTGATCTGCTAATGTCCTTCCCGGAGGGCACCAATGAAGGATACGGACCTATATTTTCGGATTCTGGGGCTGACCGAGCCCTGGTTTGTTGAGGCTGTTGAACTGGACACGGCGGAAGGTCGGGTAGACATCC
>NZ_JAYRGM010000003.1:0-215288 GCF_041907885.1 Desulfovibrio sp.
GCTTACGGCCAACAACGCGACCCTGGCGCTCCCTGTTCATGGGGGCGCGGCGCACAACGTTGACCGCTTCCACTTTAACGTCAAAAGCCTTTTCCACAGCCTGCTTGATCTCAAGCTTGTTGGCCGAGGTGTGGACCATAAAGGCCACCTGCTGGGCTTCGTCCTTGATCAAGGTCGTTTTTTCGGTCAGCAGGGGCTTAAGCAGAACAGAAGTAGTTTCCATCTTACGCCTCCTTCTTCGCAAAACGAGCCTGAACAGGTTCGATAGCGCCTTCAAGCAGCACGAGCTGCTTGTGCTTGAGGATTTCAAGCACGCTAAGGCGATCGACAGTGGTCAGGGTGAGGCCCGGAATGTTGCGTGCGGAACGGATCAGCGCGCTGTCTTCGGCGGGCGCCACGATGAGGGCCTTCGAGAGACCCAGCGTGTCGGCAACCTTGGCGAAATGCTTGGTTTTGGCTTCGGGCAGTTCGATGCCCTTGACCACCATCAGGGTTTCGGCAGCCAGGCGGCTCGAAAGGGCCATCTTCATGGCCAGGGCGCGCACCTTGCTGTTAACCTTGAAGCTGTAATCACGCGGGCTGGGTCCGAAGATGATGGCACCACCGCGCCAAATGGGCGAACGGTTGGAGCCAGAGCGAGCACGGCCCGTGCCCTTTTGCTTCCAGGGCTTGACACCGCCGCCGGAAACCAGCGCACGGGTCTTTACCATATGCGTGCCGGCGCGTTTGGCCGCCATTTGGGCGCGCGCCACGAGATTGAGGATTTCGGGCCTCACCTCGATTTCGAACACGTCAGAAGCCAGCGTAATTTCGCCGCTTTCCTGCTTGTTCTGGTCATATACTTTCACGGTAGCCATTGCTGCTTCCTCTACTGCTTGCGGATCAGCACCAGCCCGTTCTTGGGGCCGGGCACGGAACCTTTGACCAGAATGACGTTGTCTTCGGGACGCACGTCAACGATGGTCAGGCCCATTTCCGTAACGGTTTCATTGCCCCAATGGCCCGCCATTTTCCGACCCTTGAATACGTGGCCAGGAAAGGTGTTGTTACCAATGGAACCATTGTTGCGGTGCACCTTTTCGCAGCCGTGGGTATCTTTGGAACCGGCAAAATTCCAGCGGCGCATACGCCCCTGGTAGCCTTTACCCATGCTTGTGCCGGTCACCGTGACCGTATCGCCTGCGGCGAAAATTTCAACGGTCAATTCCTGACCCAGCTCCTGCTCCGGCGCGCCCGTAAGGCGGATTTCGCGCAGATGGCGGAAAAGCCCCTTGCCAGCCTTGGCAAAGTGGCCCTGCATAGCCTTGGTGCTGTGCTTTTCCTTAGCGGGGGTCATCGCGATCTGTACGGCATTGTAGCCGTCAGTATCCGCAGTTTTGACCTGGGTGACGGGGCACGGACCGGCCTCAATCACCGTGACGGGCACGGCAGCGCCAGTGCCGTCAAATATGCGGGTCATACCAAGTTTGCGACCCAAAATTCCCATTTTCTCAGCCATGACTGCCTCTCGCTAGAGCTTGATTTCCACGTCCACACCGGCGGGCAGCGAAAGCTTGCCCAGCGCGTCGACGGTCTGCTGCGTGGGTTCCAGGATATC
Organism: Desulfovibrio sp.; assembly: GCF_041907885.1. Taxonomy (GTDB): domain Bacteria; phylum Desulfobacterota; class Desulfovibrionia; order Desulfovibrionales; family Desulfovibrionaceae; genus Desulfovibrio. Next base: position 1,598 of record NZ_JAYRGM010000003.1, read on the forward strand.
CATGAGCCGCTTGTGAATGCGCATTTCAAACTGCTCACGGGACTTTTTGTCCACATGCACGGAACGCTGCACGGTGTACTTGTGAATGTTGGTGGGCAGGGGAATTGGTCCCGCCACACCGGCACCGGTATTGCGCGCCGTATCCACGATTTCCGCAACGGCTTTATCCAGAATGCGGTAATCGTAGGCTTTGAGCTTGATCCGAATGCGATCGCTGCTAACTGTCGTCATTGTGCCTACTCCGTTTGCAAAAACATCCCGCGCGGCCCTTTGGGCTACGAGCGCGGGCTCCTTAACAGCATACGCGAGCCATAAAAAAACATGGCCCGATGGCCGACCTCACCCTGGCAAGGAACGGAAATACGGAGCAACGTAAGGGGGTTGCGCTAATGCGCGCATCACGCCTGAAAATTCAGGAAGAATTCGGAAGATTGGACGCCTGAGTGCGCCTGCATCATCCGCGTGATGCTCCCCAGCGTAGCTCAGGCTAGGCTATCCGTAGAATACAGATAGCGAAGCAGTCCCGCAGGGTCACCAAATGGGGGGCTATCCCCCCCTTACCTTACAGCCCCGGGTCACGCGCTGCCAGTGGCTGCGGTGGGGTCCGTCCTTGGGCTGGAACGGCTCGACATTGTCCGGCATTCGGTAACGCCTGCACATGTCAAAACCTTAAACGGCCAAATATCATCCGTTTACGGTGCATCAGGGTGGGCTCAACCCATCCTTCCCTGCCGTCCAGGGAACGCCGACAAGAAACACTCTTTGTCGCGCGGAGATTTTTTCTATCCAAGTTACCCCTGAACGTCAAGACATTTTCACATTATTTTTGTATGGTCAGAAAAATTCTCCCCGATATGTAAATTCTTACCCCTTGACGTAAAATCAGTGCAAACCTACAAATGCACCGCACGCCTGTAGCAGGCCAGGTTTCTTTCTAAAAACATAGAAGCAACTTGCGCTGCCTGATATCTATCCCCGGCTCCGTGCATTTCTTCAGGAGTTTCAATGTCTACAGTAGATACCACAAATCGCGCCAAGTTAAATTCGTATCAAGACACGGTCATTACATATATTACCAAAGAGAACGGCCACATTCTTGTTGTCAGTGACGATCAGGCCTTTTGCACCCAGCTGCGGCTCACCCTTGCCAAGGAAATGGGCCTTACAGCCCAGAGCATCTTTACCGCGCTAACCGACCCACGCATGATGCTGCGCGAATTGCGCGACATTCTCGCCCGCCATCCCTCCCCCCTCATTTTTATAGAGCGCAGCATCGGGGGCCGTGACCTCAGTTTTTTGGTAAGCCAGATCAAACAGGCCTTTACCACGCTGAAAATCATTGTGCTTACAAGCGATGTGCAACGTGACCGGCTTATGCTGCTGCACGAGGTTGGCGCAGACAACTTTATTGCCAAGCCTGTTTCGGCCAATACGCTTATTGAAAAGATGGCCTTTACCCTCAAGCCCCAGAGCAAGCTTGGGCAGATCATAGACATGGCAAAAAAACTTCTGGCCATGAAAAAGTACGACATGGCCCTCACCGCCTGCCAAAAGGTTTTGAGCCTCAAGCCTGGCAGTGCGGCGGCCTTTCTGGTGATGGGCGATGTTTTTCGCGCCACACAGCAGTACGACAAGGCCCGCCTGTCATACGAATCTGCGGCAAAGTCGGCCGATCTTTATCTTGCCCCCTTGCAGCGCCTTGCCGAAATGTACGAAGAAATCGGCGATACCCCCCAGCAGGTGCGCTATCTTGAAAAGCTCGACACGCTCTCACCTCTCAACGTAAACCGCAAGGTCAGCCTGGGCGAAGCGCACTTTGCCAACGGTGATCTGGAAAAAGCCGAGGCATTTTTTGAAAAGGCCGTGGTGCAGATGAACCGTGAGGCTGCCGATGGCCTCAGCGCCCTCTCTAGCCGCATTGCCGGAATTTATGGCGAACGGGCCCCTGAAATGGCCGAGAAATTTTTGCGCAGCAGCCTTGAGGCCAAGGGCAAGCGCCTTAGCCGCAGCGACCTCTCCCTTTTCAACCAGCTTGGTATCAGCCTGCGCAGGCAGGGCCGCTGGCAGGACGCCATCAACGAATACAAGCGCGCCATTAAAATCGCCCCAGACGATTCCACGCTCTATTATAATGTAGGCATGGCATTTGCCGAAGGTGCAGATTTTCTTCAGGCCAAGGCCAACCTGGTAAAGGCCATGGATCTGGACCCGGAGCTGATCAAGAGCAACGCCTCCATAGCCTGCAACTTTGGCGCGGTATTTTTGCAGTCTGGCGACCGGGATCGGGCCGCCCAGTTTTTTCAGCAGGCACTTGCCCTTAAACCGGGCATGAAGATAGCCCTTCAGGGCTTGCAGCGTGCGCAGACAAGGGCATAGCCCTTGCCCAGCCGGATTGCTGCCATCAGGCATCGACAAAGGCGACAAAACCAATAATAATTTTGCCGTGCAACATTGCCAACCTTAAATTTGTGTCTTATTTTTGAGAGATGCCGTGCCTTGCCCTTTGGGGGCAACGCGCCACGCAATCCGCATATCCCGCAGCGCAGCCCCGCAGGCTTTTGCGCAGCGTAAGCGACCGGCCCTCGTGTGACAAGGAGAGTTCATGTTCGGTTTTCTTTTCAAAAAAATCTTCGGCAGCACCAACGACCGCTATTTGCGCAAGCTTCGGCCCCTGGTGCAGCGCATCAACGACCTTGAACCCGAGATGCAGCAGCTGACCGATGCGGATTTTCCCGTTCGCATTGCCCAGTACCGGCAGGAGGTGCAGGACGGCGTGCGCGACCTCGACGCGCTGCTGCCCGAAGTATTTGCCCTGGTGCGCGAAGCCTCATTAAGACGGCTCAAGATGCGCCACTATGACGTGCAGCTCATAGGCGGCATGGTGCTGCACAAGGGCAAGATCGCCGAAATGAAGACCGGCGAAGGCAAAACCCTGGTGGCCACCCTGCCGGTGGTTCTGAACGCGCTTTCTGGCAAGGGCGTACACGTTGTGACCGTCAACGACTACCTCGCCAAGCGCGACGCAGCATGGATGGGCCAGCTGTATGACTTTTTGGGCCTGACCACGGGCGTGATCGTACACGGGCTGGATGACGAAGAACGCAAGATAGAATACGCCAAGGACATCACCTACGGCACGAACAACGAATTCGGCTTCGACTATCTGCGCGACAACATGAAATTTTACGCCAGCCAGCTGGTGCAGCGCCCCCACAACTTTGCCATTGTGGACGAAGTGGACTCCATCCTTATCGACGAAGCCAGAACACCGCTGATCATTTCTGGCGCCTCTGACGAATCGGTGGGCATGTACCGCACCGTGGACGACATAGTTCGCCAGCTCACCCCCGAACATTATCAGGTGGACGAAAAGGCCCGCACCGCCATGCTTACTGATGAAGGCGTGGCCCGCTGCGAAGAACTGCTCAAGGTGGAAAACCTCTTTGACCCCGCCAATATCACGGCCCAGCACCATGTGATGCAGTCGCTCAAGGCGCACCTGATTTTCAAGCGCGATGTGGACTATATCGTGCAGGAAGACCAGGTTATCATTGTTGACGAGTTTACGGGCCGCCTCATGGCTGGCCGCCGCTATTCAGACGGCCTGCACCAGGCGCTGGAAGCCAAGGAACACGTTACCATTGCCGCCGAAAACCAGACCCTGGCCTCCATCACCTTTCAGAACTACTTTCGCCTCTACGACAAGCTCTCGGGCATGACCGGCACAGCCGACACCGAAGCAGTCGAATTCCATCAGATTTACAATCTCGATGTTCTTTCCATTCCGCCCAACAAACCCATGGTGCGCAAAGACTACCCCGATCTTATCTACCGCTCGCGGCAGGAAAAGTTCGACGCCATTGTGGAGGCCATTGCCGAGCTGCACAAAAAAGAGCAGCCCGTGCTTGTGGGTACAATTTCCATCGAAACGTCCGAAATGCTCTCGCACCGCCTGAGCAAGCTCGGCATTCCCCACAGCGTGCTCAATGCCAAGCAGCATGAAAAGGAAGCCGAAATCGTCGCCAGAGCTGGCGAAAAAGGCCGCGTAACCATTGCCACCAACATGGCAGGCCGTGGTACGGATATCATGCTGGGCGAAGGCGTTGTTGACCTTGGCGGCCTGCACATTCTTGGCACAGAGCGGCACGAAAGCCGCCGTATCGACAACCAGCTGCGTGGCCGTTCTGGCCGTCAGGGCGACCCCGGCTCCTCGCGCTTCTACCTCTCGCTCGAAGATGACCTCATGCGGCTTTTCGGTTCAGACCGCATCAAGGGGCTCATGGAGAAACTTGGGCTGCGCGACGGCGAAGCCATCGAAAACGCCATGGTCACCCGCGCGGTTGAAGGCGCTCAAAAGCGCGTCGAAGCGCACCATTTTGAAATACGCAAAACCCTGCTCGACTATGACAACGTCATGAACCAGCAGCGCGAGGTTATCTATACCCTGCGCCGCGAACTCATGGTGGAAGAAGACCTTGAGCCCGTTTTGCAGGAATTCATGAGTGACGTGCTCGATGACGTGTACGGCCCGCTCGACAATGTTTCGCCTGACGACATGGAAGCAGCCAGCGCTGCCGCCATGGCCCGCCTGCGCGACGTGTTCAATCTCGACCGGGTGCTCGCTGAAGGCGCTCCCCTGCCCGAACGTGACGAGACCCAGACCATTGCCCGTGGCATTCTTGACCAGCTCAAGACCGAAACCGGCCCCACCTATGCCGATATTCTGCGCTACTTTTTGCTGGAAGAACTGGACCGTTGCTGGAAGGAACACCTTCGCAACATGGACGCCCTGCGCGACGGCATAGGCCTGCGCGGCTATGGCCAGCGCGACCCCAAGCTGGAATACAAGCGCGAAGGCTTTGAAATGTTCCAGGCCATGCTGTTCCAGATCCGCGAAAGCGTGTTCCGCGCCCTCACGCGCGTACGCGTGCGCATCGAGCCCGTGCCCGCCGCCGAAGAAGAACAGCAGACCATTGAACAGGCGGCCCCGGTGGAAGAACCCAAGGGAACACCCCTGGCCCGCGAATACCGCCACAAGGAAAGCAACGCACCGCTTTCGTATTCCAGCGGTGGCAGCATCACCGATGAAGCGCAAAAGCCCGCCAAGGCTGGCCCGCGCATAGGCCGCAACGACCTTTGCCCCTGCGGCAGCGGCAAAAAATACAAAAAGTGCTGCGGGCGCGAAAGCTAGCAGCCAGTGACAGAGCAAAAAACAAGGGCGTCTTTATCAGACGCCCTTTTTTTTGCTTATCAGAAATAGTCCGAAAAATACGGTTTGTCGGGCGGAATCAGCGTTTCAAGCGTTTTCAGCAGATGATAATCCATGTCGATGCGGTCATTATTATAAAGATACGTGGGCCGCTTGTAGCCCATCAGCATGGTGGTGAGCGTCTTGATGTCCAGCGAGAGGCGGTGCCCGGTGCTCCAGGTGTTGACCTTTTCGCAAAAGGTGCGGCCATCGCGCCAGCTCACATGGAATATGCCGTTGTTCCACGGGGCCATCACGTCGCTCACTTCGATTTCAAGAGTCAGCTTGGGGTCTTCAAACTGAAAGCTGTACAGCTCTATAAAACGCTGTACATCCACAATGCGGGCCATGGCGTAGGGCTGAATGCTCTCGTCAATTTCGCTGTCTTCAAACTGAAAGGCAATGGGTTCGCCCGTATAGTTGGCCCCCTCAACCTTTGTTATCATGGAAAAATGGGCGCTTATGTAGTTCCAGATGCCGTACTTGGCCTCCTGGTTCAGGTAGACCATTTCCTTGATGCTGAACACTTCATTTTCTATGTAGTAGATGACATAGCCCAGAGGCTTGGCATCTGCGCTGTAATATACGGCGGCCATTACGTCGTCCGAATCCCAGCGCCAGTATTCTTCCCATTCCAGCTTGCCGCGAATGAGCGCGCCGTGTTCCTGCAAGGCAAAATACTTGTAGACGCGGTGCAGATCTTCGCACTCGATGTCCACGCGCTCAATCTGTCCGTCTACGGGGTGGCGCTTGGGCAGCTGGGTATCCTTGATGGTAAAGGTCATCTTGTCCGAAACAATTTCCCAGCCGTGCTTGCGGTACAGGGGAATGGAATAGGGGCAGAGATATGATACTATCTGCTGCTGTGCGCGCATGTATTCCAGGCTTTTGCCAATGAGCGAATGGATGAGCCCGCGCCCGGTGTACTCTGGGTAGGTGGCCACACCTGTGATGCCGCCCATCTTGCATATCTCGCCCTGAATGTTCACTTCCATGGGGTAGATAACAATCTGCGAAGCCAGGTGACCCTTGTAGAACCAGCCCATTACATGCGACGCCTCAAAAATGGGCATCTTGGACTGCTTCATCTCCATGTCCGACCAGCCGATGCGGGCCATTTCAGAGGTGCTGACCTGAAAGGCGTAGCGCAGCAGGGCCTCAAATTCTTCAAAATCTTCTTCGCCAAGCTGGCGCAGTTCAAAGACTTCTGTACCCACATCCTTACCGGCGGGGGCCTCTCTGTGTTGGGCGGCAGCGCCCTGCGCGGCTGACCCGCGCTCGGGTCGGGCCACCGGCACAAGAGGTGCGCCGTCATGCTCGTCGGGCGGTACGCCAGCACCGCGAAAAGGATGCTGCTCATGCAGGCGCGGCCCCTCAAGCGGGGGAAGATGCTGCTGCTTATGAAGAATACGCATGTAATGCCTTCTATCTAGGTGTGAAAAACCGCTTTACATCGGGCGAGCCGATAGCGCAAGAGGCTTCACTGACCGCCAGAAATACAGCGAATAAACAGTGTCAGATGTCCAGATCTGCGGCGAGGCGGCGTTGCTTGAGGTCTTCAAGAACCGACTGGCTCACACGCAAGCCCCCATAACCCTGCCCAAGGCGGATGGTGGGCTTGTTGGATCCGTGATAGTCCGAGCCGCCGGAAACGCCAAGGTCAAAGCGCTTGGCAAGGGCAAGGCAGGTGCGGATATCTGCTTCGGAATGCTCACTGTGGTAGGCTTCAATGGCGCTCAGCCCGTAATCCTTGAGCCGCGCCACCACGGTGTCCAGCCAGCCAGCCGGGGCCTTCCACAGCAGGGGATGGGCAAGGCTCACCGTTGCGCCAGACGAAGCCAGCAGGCTCACGCTTTCTTCTGGCTCCAGCACGGTCTTGGGAAGATAGGCCTTGCCCCGGCTGCCCAAAAATTCCTTAAAAACCTGCCGCACGTCCTTGGCAAAACCCTTGCGCAGCAGCACTTCGGCAATATGTGGCCGCCCGACGCTTTCGCCTTTGGCAGCAGCCAAAACTTCATCCATACAAATATCATAACCAAGATTCTGCAATATCTTTACAATGCCCACATTGCGTTCGGCCCGTCGCTCGCGCAGCCAGCGCAGTCTTTCGAGCAGGCGCTGCGGATTTTGCGGCAGCCACAGGCCAAGAATGTGCAGTTCGCCCAGTTCCGTGCCGGTAGATATCTCGCAGCCACGCACAACCTCAATGCCCAGCTCACGGCCAGCCTGTTGGCCTTCGTCCAGCCCGGAAAGCGTGTCGTGGTCGGTTATGGCAACGGCAGCAAGACCCGCAGCATGGGCCTTGGCCACAAGCTGCGCAGGAGAATCCGTACCGTCGGAGGCTGAGGAATGCGTGTGCAGATCTATAAATTTCATACTTTCTTTCATGGGATACTTAGTATACCGCAAAATGACAATATGGGGCAAGCCTTGAACTGGAAGGCGCTTGGAGATAGAATGCCTGCTCACGCCGAAAACAAGGACTATTTATGCCCATGGAAACTAACGAACTGCTAAAGATTCTGGCCTGCCCCAAATGTCTTGGAAACCTTGTTGCGCTTGAGGACAACGGCACAGTGGCAGCTTTTGGCTGCAAGGCCTGCGGAATTGCCTACCCAGTGCGCGACAACATACCCATCATGCTGGTGGAAGAATCCGTTCCCCTTGCCGACTGGAACAGGGACCACCCTGCCGCCGTGGAAAAAGCCTGATGCGGCTGCTGGTTGCCTCTGATCTGCATGGCTCTGTAGAAAGCCTGCTCTTTCTGCTGGACAAGGCGCGCCAGCTTGCCCCTGATGCGCTGGTGCTGCTGGGCGATCTGGTGTACCACGGCCCGCGCAATCCGCTGCCACAAGGCTACGATACGCGCTCGGTGCTGCAAACCATGCCCGACCTCTCTGCTCTGCCCTGCCCGGTAATAGCCGTGCGCGGCAACTGTGATGCAGAGGTGGACCTTGGCCTGCTGCCCTTTGCCGTTACGGAATCGGCCTGGATCGAGGCCGATGGACTGAACATTTTTGCCAGCCACGGCCACCATCTGCCAGAGCGCCCCCCCTGCCCCGGAATCAAACCCGGCACGGTGCTGTTGCGCGGGCACACCCACGTGCCGCGCGGCGAAACCCTTGACGGCCTGCACTTCTGGAACCCCGGTTCGCTTTCGCTGCCCAAGGGGGCATCGCCCCGTACCTACGGCATTGTGGAAAAGGGTGTCTTTCGCGTACTGGACATGCAGGACGGCGAGATACTGCGCCACGCACCTGCTGGGCTCTAGCCGGTACTGCCATGCCCATCATTCTTCCTTGCGGCTCGCCCGCTGATACCTGCGCTGACACGCATGCAAACGGCTGTGAGGGCATGCGCCCCCTGTTTCGGCTTTGTGCGGGTTACGAACTGGTGCTGGCATCTGGTTCGCCTCGCAGGCGGCAATTTTTGAACGAATGGGGCCTGCCCTTTCGTCTGCAACTGGCCGAGGCAGAAGAACCCCGCCCCATGCAGGGCGAATCGCCAGAGGCCTATACCCGGCGTGCAGCCACTGCCAAGGCCCTGGCTGTGGGACAGACCATGCCACAGGCAGGTTCTGGGGCCATCAGGCCGGTTATTCTTGCTGCCGATACAGTTGTGGCCATTGAAGGCGACATACTGGGCAAGCCGCAGAATCCGGCCCATGCCCTGAGCATGCTTGAACGCCTCAACGGTGCGGGGCACGAAGTTATCAGCGCCGTATGCCTGCTGCTGCCCGCACAGTGCGCGCTTGCCCCAGAGGCCAGCGCCCTGCCGGGGTTGCACGTGCAGGAAACCGCCGCTGGCCCTTATCGCATGCTGAGTTTCAGTGATGTGAGCCGCGTTTTTTTCCACCACTGGCCCCAGACAGTGCTGCAAGCCTACGTGGATACGGGCGAACCCGACGACAAGGCCGGTGCTTACGCCATTCAGGGGCAGGGAAGTGTGCTTGTTGAGCGCATGGAAGGCTCGTGGAGCACCGTGGTGGGCCTGCCCGTCACCCCGCTGGCCCAGGTCATGATCAGCCTGGGCATCATGCAGCCCTGCGCGGCATAACCTGACCCAAGCCATTTTAAGGCCTGACCGACATTGCCGGTCAGGCCTTTTGCTCTTTCCTTGCCCCGCTGGTCGCAACGGTTGCCGCAGCAACAGCAACCAGCGCATGGCCAGGCAGCACGGATAATCCACAGGCTTTCAATTGCTGGCCCCCATTTTATACCCCACCTAGATATTACGGTGCGACGGTGCGACGGTGCAGCCTGCGGTGCGCCTTCTCTTACGCAATATCCCCTGCTGCCAGTTGGGGCTGCCAGTTTGGACTGCCCGTCGGGGCCGCCAGTTTAGACAGCCCCTTCTGACCAACTGCCTCTGCCTGCGTCTTGTCCCCGCACGGCAATGATAGCCGCACTTTTGCAAGCATCTGACAACCCACAAATTAAATTTTATAAAATGTAAAAAAATTTTAGCGCCAATTGTGATTTTTTTCTTCAATTGGTATGGCGTTCCAATCCGCATAGATTGGTATCCTAGGTTGATGTTTGAGGTAAATCGTGAAATAATGCACAACTATGACTGAAAGACCAATCAATTCCAGCCTCTTGACGCCTCTCTAGAATCTCTTTATTGCTGTACCATGGAATTACTTCACCTCTAATATTTTATGTAACACATAGGAGGGAGGATTTTATCATGTCCCAGGAAAGGATCACGACACTCTTAAGTGAGAACCGCAGCTATCTTCCACCTGAGCACGGCAAAACTTCTGCATGGGTATGTGGGCCAGAAGAATATAATGCTCTCTGCAGCCGCGCACTGGAAGACCCCAACGACTTTTGGGGTGCGCGAGCATCGCAGTTGATCCACTGGTTCAAACGCTGGGACAAAGTACTTGAAGCAGATGAGGTAAACCACAAGTACAAGTGGTTTACAGGCGGCGTACTTAATGCCTCCTTTAACTGCATAGACAGACACCTCATCTCTGGGCGGCGCAACAAGGCTGCCCTTATCTGGCAGGGCGAAAAAGAAACAGACGTTCGCTGCTATACCTACCAGATGCTGTACACTGAAGTGTGCCGCGTGGCTCATGCGTTGAGCTCGCTGCGTATTCGCAAGGGCGACCATGTGGCCTTGTACATGCCCATGATTCCCGAACTGTTTATTGCCATGCTGGCCTGCGCCCGCATTGGTGCCATCCACACGGCCATTTTCTCCGGCTATGCCGAGGGTGGTGTGCGCAGCCGTATTCAGGGCTGCAAGGCGCGCGTTGTCATCACCGCCGACGCGGCAGTGCGCGGTGGCAAGTTCAAGCCGCTCAAGGCCAATCTTGATCCCATCCTCGAAAAGTGCCCCTCGGTGGCGCATGTGGTTGTGGTCAAGCATGCCGGTATTGACGGCGTGACCATGCAGCGCAACCGCGACGTGTGGTGGCACGACCTCATCGACGACTTTACCCTGAACCCCGACTTTCCGTGCGAACCCATGGATGCCAATGACACGCTCTTTTTGCTGCACACCAGCGGCAGCACGGGCAAACCCACGGGTGTCATGCATTCTACGGGCGGCTACCTCACCTACGCGGCGCACTCCACGCAGTGGTGCTTCGACATGCGCGACGACGACGTGTACTGGTGCACGGCAGATGCCGGGTGGATCACCGGCCACACCTACGGCGTATACGGCCCGCTTTCGCTTGGGGCCACAACACTCATGTTTGAAGGTGTGCCCACATGGCCATACCCCGACCGGTACTGGCGCATTGTGGAAAACTTCCGGGTCAACATATTCTACACCGCGCCTACGGTCATCCGTTCGCTCATGCGCATGAACGAAGCCTGGACCGAACGCTACGATCTGCGCAGCCTGCGCATTCTTGGCAGCGTGGGCGAGCCCATCAATCCAGAGGCCTGGCAGTGGTACCATAAAAACATCGGCGGCGGCGAACTGCCCATCGTGGATACATGGTGGCAGACAGAAACCGGCGGTGCAATGATCGCCCCCATGCCCTACGCCACCAAGCTCAAGCCCGGCTCGGCCACCAAGCCCCTGCCCGGCATTGATGCTGCCGTTATCGGCTCTGCCTCGCGCGACGGCGACATAGCCGAGGCTGGCAGCAAGGCTGGTCACCTGGTCATCCGCCGCCCCTGGCCCGGCATGATGCAGGGCGTGTACAATGATGAAGAAAAATACCAGTCCTACTTCTCGCGTTTCGGCTGCTACTCTTCGGGCGATGCGGCAGAGATTGATCAGGACGGCTACTTCTGGATTCTTGGCCGCGTGGACGACTCCATCAACGTTTCGGGCCACCGCCTGTCCACGGCTGAAATTGAAGCCGTGCTGGCAGCCTGCCCCGAAGTGGGTGAAGCCGCAGTGGTTCCCATGCCCCACGCCCTCAAGGGCGAAGGTATCTACGCCTATGTGGTCACCCGTGACGAAGTGCCGTGGAGCGCCCAGCTGCGCGTAAAATTGCGCGACGCCGTGCGCCGCGACATTGGTGCCCTGGCCAGCCCGGAATTCATCCAGTTTGTGGAGGCCATGCCCAAGACCACATCGGGCAAGATCATACGCCGCATGCTGCGCAAGATCGCTGGCGACAGCTATGAAGACATCGGCGACACCACTTCGCTGGCCGAACCCGATGTGATCAACAAGATCATTGAAGGACACCGCAACCTTGTTGCAGGCAGACACGAAACGGAAGCCGCCCCCCAGGGCGAACCCGCTGCCGCAACAGAATAATACTTCAGGGGTCTGGCTGCCCGGAGCGGTCTTGCCCCCTCACCGGGTCGTTCCCTCAACGACCCGGTAAAACAGCACACCCCCGCATTATTGTGCCAATGCGGGGGTGTGCTGCTTGCTATATGCCAAATCCCAATGTCTGCCCGAAATCTGTGCGCTGTGGGCCCGCATTCGGCCTCAGCCGCCCTGCCGCCCTGCCACTCTGCCGCAAGGCCTGCACGGTCACCTCTCCAAACCTGTTACGCCCCCTGCCTGGGGGCAGATGCCTGCCCGCCTTCACCCGCCGCCGTGCCATTACCAGAATTCTCTTCAGAAGGTTGCGCGCCTGCCTGGGCCTGACCAGCCGGAGCCTGACCAGCGGGGGACGTGCAACCGCCATCCTGCGCAGCAGCCGTTCCGGCCACGGCGCTCCACCGGCACAGAGTCTCTCGCATCCACGCCCATACGGCTCGGCTTTCTTCGGGCATGCACACCGTGGCAAGGCACAGGGCAATAACCAGCAGGGCAAGTGCTGCCAGCACCAGGGCCAAGGCCTGAACAGCCAGGGCAAAGGCAGCCACAATGGCAAAGGCAATCAGCGCCCACTTGCCCGCAAACAGACCGCCCTGAGCACAGGCGGCGCGTACCTTGACAAAAATCTCCATTACACTGCCTTGCGCCTGACCCACACGTGGCGGCCAGCCATCACTGCCCACACCAGCCCGGCCAGAATATGCACGGGCTTTGGCCCGGAAAGGCCAGCGGCCAGACACACGCCAGCAGCGCCCATCATGGCCCGCACCTCAAGCTTGCGGCGCGAAATGCCGAGCATGTTGCGCTTGTCGCCCTGTCTGCCCGCAGCCGCGCGGGGCGCATCGGCAGCACTGGCAACCGCACCGCTCCGCAATTTTTCGCATCTGCGGGCGCGAGCCGCCGCACGCCGCTCTGCCGCCACTTCGGCCATGGGCCGGGCCAGGGCGGGCACGCGGGCCTCAAGCCGCGCACATATGCCAGCCACATCAACGCCGGGCTGCAAGAGCAAAAGCAACGATTCCGATCCGGGACGCACCTCGTCAACACCCTGCTCCTTGCCAAGGGCGCTCTGCGCCGCAGCCCGAACCGCAATTTCTCCCAGGGCAGGGTGCCTCAGGCGCGCCCGTCCTTCCATACAATGCACTACATAGGTTGGAAGCATGGCCTCTCCTTATGGTGGAACGAACGTTGAGTATCTGATCAAATTTGAAAACGACTTTCTTTTCTCTTGACACAGAACCGTAATGAAGGCAAGGTGGTTTTACGGAAATTGGCACCAGGCGCAAACCTGACCAGACTTTTCCCGACGGTTGAATACCGTTGAACAAATTTCCAACAGCCTCAAACAGAGAGAGTGCACGCATGAGCCAGATTGTCAATCTGCGTCAGATGCAAGTGGGTCAGCAAGGCAAGATTGCCGCAGTGGAAGCCCTTGGCGAAATGAACCGACGCATCCGCGATATGGGCCTCATCCCTGGCACTACGGTTTCCATTGTAGGCCGTGCGCCCCTTAAGGATCCTGTGGCCCTACGCCTTTCGGGTGTCACCATCTCCTTGCGCAACAGCGAAGCCGACTTCATAAAAGTTGACCTCTCTGGCGCCTCAAGCTAGCCTATTTAAAGCTTCCCCATTTTCAACAATCGGTCTTTCATCTCGTCCGGTCGCGCTTGCGTGGCCGGACGATTCCTGAACTATTATCCAGATTCGGCCCTGCCGCATCTGTTTATCCTTTGAATCTGAACATACATGAGCAAGGAGAAAGAACATGAACGAAGGCATGAAGTGTGGGTTGTGGTTTTTGGGCGGGGTCGCCCTTGGCGTGCTTGGCGCTGTGGCCGTGAGCAAGGGCAAGCTTGATTTCAAGCCTCTGGCCACCGACCTGCTGAGCCGGGGCATGGACGTCAAGGACGCTCTGCTGAGCAAGGTTGAAGCCATCAAGGAAGATGTGGAAGACCTCACCGCCGAGGCCCGTCTTGCCGCTGAAAAGCGCAAGACCGCCAGCGAAGCTTCCGAGGCCTAATTTTGATGGTGCAGCGCCGCTTCTATACGGCGCTGCACCGTGCCAGTGCGGCCCCTCTGGGCGGCACACCTCACAGCCTTTCATACAGATCAAGGGCACTAGTGCGGTACAGTGCGGCCAAGGCCGCTTCGCTTCAAGGAGCACGCATGCGTTTTTTTATTGTCCATGAGTTGCGTGGCATCACAACGCCCGATTCCGGCAGAATGCGCGTGCGCGCATCAGGCAGCCTTGGAGGGGGGCGGGCAGAAGCTCTGGCCGGAGCCCTTGCCTCGCTTGAAGGCATAAGCGATGTGCGCGCCAATGCCTTGGTGGGCAGCCTGCTTATTTTTTATGATAATGATGAAAGCCGCGTTACCGCCCTCACCCTGCTGCTGGGCGCGGCCAGTGCCAACGGCCAGTTTGGTCAGTCCGACCTGCCAGCCGAAATCGAGCCCGCACCGGGTAACGGCCTCATGCCTCTGGCGCGCTACATTTTTGTTCGTCCTTTTTTGCCGTTTGCCCTGCGTGTAATAAATAGCATTGTTGGTGCGCTGCCCTATATTTTCAAAGGACTGGGCGCACTGCTGCGCGGCACGCTGAGCGTTGATGTTCTTGACGCTGCGGCCATTGGCGCTTCTCTTGTCATGGGCGATTTTCGCACGGTCAGCATGCTTACCCTGCTGCTGGGCCTGGGCGAAACCCTTGAAGACTGGACACGCCGACGCTCCATGGCATCGCTCACAGAAAGCCTTGCCCTGAATGTGGAAAACGTGTGGCTGCTGGTTGACGGCACGGAAATTTCCGTTCCGCTGGCACAGGTACGCGAGGGCGATCTTGTGGTTGTACATGCCGGTGGTTCCATACCCGTTGACGGCGAAGTTGCCGAGGGCTGCGGCCTTGTGAACCAGTCGTCCATGACGGGCGAACCCCTGGGGGTTCACCGTGCAGAGGGGGCCTCTGTATACGCGGGTACGGCCCTTGAAGAAGGGCGGCTTGTCATACGCGCCCGACACGTTGGCGATGGCACGCGCCTGCGCCAGGTGGTAAAATTTATTGAAGAATCAGAATCCCTCAAGGCTGGCGTGCAGGGCAAGTTTGAAAAGCTGGCCGACATGGCCGTGCCCTTTACTTTTGGACTAGCCGGGCTTGTATGGCTGATCACGCGCGACTTCCGCCGGGCATCATCGGTACTGCTGGTCGATTATTCGTGCGCGCTCAAGCTGGCCACACCGCTGGCGGTGCTGGCGTCCATGCGCGAGGGCGCACGCCACGGCATTGCCATCAAGGGGGGCCGTTATCTTGAGGCCCTCAGCGAGGCCGACACCCTGGTATTTGACAAAACCGGCACGCTCACCCAGGCCAGCCCCAAGGTGGTTGAGGTTGTTCCTGCCCAGGGTTTTGAGCGGGATGAAGTGCTGCGCGTCATGGCCTGCCTTGAGGAGCACTTTCCCCACCCTGTGGCCAGAGCCGTTGTACGCAAGGCAGAAGAGGAAGGACTGCAACACGCCGAAGAACACGCGCACGTCGAGTACGTGGTGGCGCACGGCGTGGCCTCTACCCTGCACGGCAAAAAAATGCGTGTGGGCAGCCGCCACTACATCGAACACGATGAAGGCGTGGATCTTTCGCCCCTGGCAGGTATCATTGCCGAGCAGGCTGCACTTGGCCGTTCGCTGCTGTTCATGAGCGAAGACGGCGTTGCCGCCGGCCTTGTTGCCATAGAAGACCCCCTGCGGCCAGAGGCGGCCCGCGTGGTTGAAACCATGCGCACGCTGGGTATGCGGCGGGTGCTCATGCTCACCGGCGACGACGAACGCACGGCAAGGGCCGTGGCTGCCCAGGTGGGCATTACGGAATTTCGCGCACAGGTGCTGCCCACTGACAAGGCCCGCGTTGTGCAGGAACTGGCCGCCGAAGGCTGCAAGGTTCTTATGGTGGGCGACGGCATCAACGATGCCCCTGCCCTCTCGGCAGCCCACGTGGGCGTGGCCATGAGCGACGGCACAGACCTGGCCCGTGAAGTTGCCAACGTGCTTTTGACCCACCCAAGCCTTGAGGGCCTCATCAGCGCCCGCATGCTTGGCAACCGCACTCTTGGGCGTATTCACGGCAATTTTGTGGCCACCATGACCCTCAACAGCCTCTTTTTGATGGGCGGCTTGTTCATGGTGCTTGGCCCCGGCGTTTCGGCGCTGCTGCACAATGTCACAACCCTGGGTGTGGCCCTCAACGCCATGCGCCCCCATCTGCCCAACAGTCTGCCCGGTGAGGAGTTCCATTATGAACGCCATCCATCTGCTTAAATATGTGCGCAGTTTTGTGGACGGCAGGGTGCGCATACGCCACCCCGCCCTGCGGCACGAGAGCGTACTGCGCCACGCGCGGGAAAAAATGGGAGCCATCAGCGGCGTGCAGTCTGTTGAGGGCAACAGCGTGAGCGGTTCCATACTGATAACTTACGACAGCAGGGCCATACCGCGTGAACGGCTCTTTGCCATAGGCGAAGCCTGGGCACAGTATCTCGATGCGGTCAACAAAGGCCATAAATGCGCAGAACCCCAGTTCTAGCACAAAGCCCCCGCCGGAAAATCCGACGGGGGCTTCATTTTCATGGTTCAGCGCAGTTACACAAGGCCCTTTTTCACCAGCCATTCCTCAAACCTTGCAAGGTGGGCAGCAAAGGTTTTACGCCCATAGCCCATGCGAAAATACGGTTCTTTTATGCCATAGACCGAACCCGGCAACAGCAGAACCCCGGCCTCATGGGCCAGTTTTTCGCAAAAATCGCCCATGGGCTCGTCGATCCGCATGTGCGGAAAGCCAATGGGCCCAGCCTGTGGCCGGTTGTAGGTGAACAGATGGGCGTAGCGGGCAAAAAAGGCATCTGCAATTTGCAGATTTTGCGCAATGACATTGCGGCTTCCTGCCAGCAGTTCCGGGCCATGCCGCAGGGCCACAAGGGCAAGCGCCTCTGAAGGCGTAGCACCGCAGATGCTCAGATAATTTTTATAGCGGGCAATGCTCTCGATGATTTGCGTATCCTTGCAGGCCAGCCAGCCCACACGCAGGCCCGGCAGGCCATAGGCCTTGCTGAGCACCCCAAGTGAAATACCCCGCTCGTAGGCATCGGCAATCCAGGGCGCGGTGGTGGCGGCCTGTGTCCCCTCGGCCTCGTCGGCACGGTCATTCCAGCCCAGCCCCCGGTACACCTCGTCGCAAAAAATCCACGCTCCGTGCTTGCGGGCCAGGGCGCACAGGGTTTCTGTCTGCGCCTTGTCCAGCGTAAACCCGGTGGGATTGTGCGGGGTATTGAGCACAATGGCCTTGGTATCCGGGCGCACCAGGGCCGCCAGATCGTCCATGTCGGCCTGCCAGCCGCTGTCTGTTTGCCGCAGATGCCAGAAATCCACCTTGCAGCCCAGGCTGCGGGCCACTTCGTACAAGGACTGGTAGGCGGGGAACATGCACACCACATGATCACCCGGTTCAAGCAGGGTGTTCATGCAGGCAAAAATACCCTCTTGCGCCCCCGTGAACAGCAGCACGTTTTCTTCGGCCATATCCGAATAAAGACCGGCCACGGCCTGTCTGAGATCAGGTCTGCCGTTATTTTCGCCATAGCCAAGGCTGGTGTTCAAAAAATTTTGCCGCGCATGGGCGGCATCGGGTTCGAGGCGCAGCAGGGCATCAATGCTCATGGCCTCGCAATCAGACTGGGCGAGCAGGTACGGTGTGGAAAATTCGTACTTTCCAAAAAAGACTTCGAGCTCAAACGGTGGAACACGCATGGTCTGCCCCGCATGGCAGATACGCCTGCCTGTGGGGCTGCGCCTGCCAGTTTATTCAAGATTTTCAGAGTATACGCAGTAACGCCTTTTACCCAGGCGCTTCGCCTCATACATGGCCACATCGCCGCGCCGGACAAGAGCATCGCGCGCAAGGCCGGGCTGTTCAACCAGCGTAAGGCCGATACTGGCCGAAATCCCGGCAAAGGCCTCGTGCCCGCCGTAGGCTTCCAGCAGGGCGGCAAGCAGTTTTTCTGCGCTGTCGCGCAAAAAAGCATCGCTGCACTCTGCGGGAAAAAAAGCCGCAAATTCATCACCGCCAAGGCGCGCTATCACGGCATTGCGCAGCTGCTTGCGCAATATCTGGGCCGTGAGAATCAGTGCCTTGTCGCCTTCGTAATGACCAAACCTGTCGTTCACAAACTTGAAATTGTCCAGATCAATATAGGCCAGCCCCGCGCCTGCAGCCAGCGTTGCCGGAATATTTTTGAAAAAGTAATGCCGGTTAAAAAGCCCCGTAAGGTCATCCGTATCGGCCCGCTGTTTCAGGCGTTGCTCGATAAGCCGCTGCCGGGTCACATCGCGGTAGATGCAGATCATGCCTATGACATTATCAAAAATATCAAAGATATCATTCTCGTACATATCAATGTACTTTTCCTGGCCATCCAGGCCAGAGCGCATTTTGACATGCCTGCCGCTGCGCGAAAACCCCAGCCGATCTATCGCGCGCTGCCGAAAAACCTCGCGCGTCTCACCCACGATATAATCTGCGGGGCCAACACCAAAAAGTTTTTTGAACCGCTCGTTAAAATTGACAATCTTTTTGTCTGCGTCAAGAATCATGACAGCGTAGGGAATGCTTTGCAGCACAAGATCAAGCTCTGCCGTCATGTTGGCAATATCGGTCACATCATGGGCAATGCCCACGGTTCCCATGATGCTGCCATCGGGATTGAAAAGCGGCGTCTTGCGGGTTTTAAACTGCCGCATCCCCTGAGGGGCCTTGACCACCTCGTCAAACACCCCTGCCTCGCGCGTAGTCATGACAATCTGGTCTGTTTCGAGGCAGACAAACTCGCCCTGCGTGTATTCCTCCGGCTCCAGATCCCAGATAAAATAATGGCCGCGCCCCTCCACCTGCTGGCGGCTCTTGCCCACAAGACGGCAAAAAGCCTCGTTGACCTTGATATGTGCGCCCTTGGCATCCTTGACCCACACAAGGTCGCTGGTGAGGTTTATGACTGTCTGAAATTGCAGGATGGCGAGTTCTTGATCTCTGCGCTGCCGCACCGTATCGAGCAGGCGCGCCACACGAAAATCATGCAGACTGGCGCTGGCCGGTGCAGGCCAGACATCATGCAGCAGGGAAAAAACTTCTGCCGGGGGTTCCTGCGCGCCAGCGCCCACAAGAACGAACAGGGCTTCTTGTTTTGCGGCACTGCGCAAGGCTGGCAATTCCGCAATATTTTCTGCATCAAGCAGCACTATATCGGCCTCGGCCAGACCGGGCAAAGCAGCCGGGGCCGGGGAGCAAAACGGGCCGCACGCGGCGGTTATGACGTGGGTAAAGCCGGGATGCGGCCTTGCCCGGCGCAGCGAGGATTCGAGCAATGTATCAGTGCAGCATAGCAGAATGTGCAATGAGTGATGATACATGGCAGGCCTCGCGAACAGTTCAGGTGAGGTGAGGGAGTCTATATCCTTCACCATTTGGACTCAAAGCGCAATGCTGCAAAACAAAAAATGCCCTCAGCTGGCCATATGCAGTTTGCCTGCCGCCCGCCGCCGGGCCTTGCGCCACAGCTTGAAGCGTCGGCTCAGACGGTCAAGGCACAGGTAGACCACGGGGGTTGTATACAGGGTCAGCAACTGGCTCACCAGCAGGCCGCCCACAATGGTCACGCCCAAAGGCTGGCGTATCTCTGCGCCATCGCCATGCCCAAGAGCAAGCGGCACTGCGCCCAGAATGGCCGCTGCCGTGGTCATCATGATGGGCCGAAAGCGCAGCTGACAGGCCTCGTAAATGGCCTTGTCCGGCGGCAGATTGCGTGTGCGCGCCGCCTCCAGGGCAAAATCTATCATCATGATGGCGTTTTTTTTGACAATCCCGCACAAAAGCAGCACGCCGATAAGCGCAATAACGCTGAATTCCATGCCGCAGGCCATCAGGGCCAGCAGGGCCCCGCCGCCAGCGGATGGCAGGGTTGAAAGAATGGTGAGTGGATGGATGAGGCTTTCATACAGCATGCCCAGCACAATATACAGGGCGGCAAGGGCGGCAAGCACCAGCACCACCTGGTTGCCAGCCGTATCGCTGAACATCTTGGCCGTACCCTGAAAACCGCTCACCACAGTGGAAGGCATGCCCAGCTCGGCCTTGATGCCCGCCAGGGCCTCCTGCGCCTGCGAAAGCGAGGCCCCCGGAGTAAGGTTGAATGAAATGGTTACTGCGGCAAATTGCCCCTGATGCGCCACAGAGAGCGGCGCAAAGGCGGGAACCACCGTGGCGACGCTCAGCAGGGGCACAAGGCCATTCTTGCCAGGCAGGCGCACCTTTTCCAGCGCATCGGCCCCGGCCAGCCAGTCTGGCCCGTATTCGAGCACCACATGATACTGGTTTTTATCCTGATAGATGGTCGATGCCTGGCTTTGGCCAAAGGCGCTGCCCAGGGCGGCGTCCACATCCTTCATGGTAAGGCCATAGCGGGCCAGGGCATCACGGTCTACCTTGACCATGGTTTCAAGCCCGCGCTCTTCAATATCGCTGTCCACATCCTTGAACAGATGGTTGGCTGCCACAGCCCTTTGCAGCTTGCGGCCCCACGAACGCAGATCGTCCAGATTGTCGGCCTGCAAGGTGTACTGATACTGTGAGCGCGCGCCGCGCCCGCCCATCATGATATCCTGCGCTGGCTGCAAAAAAATCTGCATACCCGGCTCGGCAACCAGCTTGCTGCGCAAACGCCCGATAACGGCCATGGCGTCAAGCTTGCGCTCCGACAGGGGCTTCAGGGATATGAATACCCCACCGCCGCCCCCGCGCCCGCTGTTGATGTTGCCCGATACGTGCTGCACCGCCGGATCTGCCTGAATAACACTTATCAGCCTGCGCAGTTTTTCCTGCGATGCCTGAAACGAGGCGCTCTGATCGGTACGGATGCCGCCCATGATGACGCCCGTATCCTGCTGCGGAAAAAACCCTTTTGGCACAACAACATACATCCACACGTTGGCGGCAATGACCACCAGCAGAGAGCAGATGGTCAGGCGCGGATGCCGCAACACCACGGGCAGGCTGGCGGCATAACCGCGCTGCATGCCAGAGAGCAGCCGCCCCCAAAAATCGCCCACGCGGGCCAGCAGCCGCCACCAAAGCCCTGCCAGCCCCCCCGCGCCCAGGCGTGCAGCCTGCGCAGCGGCGGCGTCCTCGTGGGCCATGGGCCGCAGAAGCATGGCGCTCATCATGGGGGTGGTGGTGAGCGAAACCACCATGGAAACCAGCACCGCAGTGGTAAGCACCACAGAAAATTCGCGGAACAGCCGCCCCACCAGCCCGCCCATGAAAAGAATGGGCGTAAACACCGCCACCAGCGAGATGGAAATGGATACGACGGTAAAGCCCACCTCGCGCGCGCCGCGCAGGGCCGCCCGCATGGGCGTTTCGCCCATTTCGAGACGGCGCACGATATTTTCGAGCACCACAATGGCGTCGTCCACCACAAAGCCGGTGGAAACCGTCAGCGCCATGAGAGAAAGATTGTCGAGGCTGTAGCCGCACAGGTACATGACGCCAAAGGTCGCCAGCAGCGATACGGGGGCCGCCACAGCTGGAATGGCCGTGGCCCTGCCATTGCGCAGAAAGAGGAAGGTCACCAGCACCACCAGGGCCATGGAAAGGGCCAGGCTTTTTTCCACCTCGCGCAATGAGGCGCGGATGGTCAGCGACCGGTCGAGCCGCTGCCCAAGGTCGGCGCTTTCCGGCAACCACGAGCGCAACTGCGGCAGCATTTCCTTAACCTGATCGACCGTTTCAATAATGTTGGCCCCCGGCGAGCGAAACACTATCAACAGCACCGCCGGCCTGCCGTCCGAAACGGCCATGGCGCGCACGTCTTCCGGCCCGTCCTTGACTTCGGCCACATCTGAAAGACGTATGACCTTGTCTGCCCTGCGGGCAACAATAAGCGACCTGTAGTCTTCAGACTTGCGCAGCTGGTCGCTTGCGCCGATCAGCCAGAACTGCCCGCCGTTGTCCACCTGCCCCTTGGGCATAAAGGCATTGGCCGCAGCCAGTGCCGAGCGCACGTCGCTCATGGTCAGGCCAGCCCTGTTGAGGGCATCGGGTATAACGTCCACGCGCACGGCGGGCAACGCGCCGCCGCCCACAATCACCTCGCCCACACCGGCCAGCTGCGAAATTTTTTGCGCCAGCACGGTGGAGGCGGCATCGTACAGCTGGGTGCGGGTCAGCACATCAGACGAGATAGCCAGAATCATGATGGGCGCGCCCGCCGGGTTCACCTTGCGGTAGGTGGGATTGGAGGGCATGGTGGGCAGATTTGAACGGGCCGCATTGATGGACGACTGCACATCTCTGGCCGCGCCGTCTATGTTGCGGTCTAGGTCAAATTGCAGCACCACCTCGGTGTTGGAGAGGGAGCTCGTGGATGTCATTTCCGACACGCCCGCAATGCGCCCAAGCGAGCGCTCCAGCGGCGTGGCCACGGTGGCTGCCATGGTCTCCGGCCCTGCACCGGGCAACTTGGCGCGCACAACAACAACAGGAAAATCCACCTGCGGCAGCGGGGCCACGGGCAACAGGCCAAAAGCCACAATGCCCGCCAGGGCAAGAGCAATGGTCAGCAGGGCCGTGGCCACAGGCCTGCTGATAAACGGCGCCGAGATGCTGGCGGGCAGGGCCGCTGGCCCAAGGCGGTGTGTACGGCCAGATTCGCGCATGGCCCTGAGACGGTTTGCAAACGAAGCCCTGGCTGCGGCCGTGCGGGCCGTATCTGCCCCATCACCGGGCGCTTTGCGCTCAGCTGTCACAGGCGTGTCTGCATGTTCCCGGTCACTGTTCATGACCGGGCCTCCTCCACCGGCTTGCCGCCGGAGATCTGTTGCGCCTTGCGATCCCTGAAGCGCCCACTCATGCGGTCAAACCACAGATAGATGACCGGGGTTGTGAACAGCGTGAGCGCCTGGCTGAAGATAAGCCCGCCCACCATGGTAACGCCCAGAGGGCGGCGCAGTTCTGCGCCCATGCCCCAGCCGACCATCAGGGGCAGCGCCCCCAGCAGGGCCGCCATGGTGGTCATGAGAATGGGCCGCAGGCGCAGCAGGCAGGCCTGCCGAATGGCAGCCAGCGGCTCCTTGCCCTCGTTGCGTTCCGCATCCAGCGCAAAGTCGATCATCATGATGGCATTCTTTTTCACGATGCCGATGAGCAGAATAATGCCGATAATGCCCACAACGCCAAGATCCATATCTGCCAGCATGAGAGCCAGCAGGGCCCCCACGCCCGCAGAAGGCAGGGTGGAAAGAATGGTAACGGGGTGGATATAGCTTTCGTACAGCACACCCAGCACGATATACATGGTGATTATGGCCGCCAGAATAAGCCAGATCTGGTTATCGGTAGAAGTGGTAAATGCCTTGGCCGCGCCCTGCAACTGGGTGCGCAGGGCCGTGGGCAGGCGCAGTTCTTCTTCTGTTTCCTTGAGGGCCTTGACCGCCGCGCCCAGCGACGACCCGCGCGCCACGTTGAACGAGATGGTCGCCACGGGAAACTGCCCCTGCCGCGCGATGGAAAGCCGCACGGGGCGTTCCTCAAGCGTAGCCAGGCTGGTGAGCGGCACGGGTTTGCCGTCGCCGCCCGACACATAAATGTTTTCTAGGGATTGCGGCCCAAGACGAAAACGTGGTGCAGTCTCTAGTACAACCTTGTACTGGTTGGTCTGCGTAAAAATGGTCGAGATAAGCCGCTGGCCCAGGGCGTCGTACAGGGCGTTGTCTATGCTCGACATGCTGATGCCAAGGCGGCCCGCCGCATCGCGGTTGATGTTGAGCCAGGCCATGCGCCCCGGATTCTGGTAGTCGCTGGTGACCATTTCAAGCTCTGGCCGCTGGGCCAGCCCGTTCACGATACGCGGAACCCACTTGTCCAGCTGGTCCCTGTCCAGCGCCTCAACCGTAAACTGGTACTGGGTGCGTGAAATGCGGTCTTCGATGGTCAGGTCCTGCACGGGCTGCAAGTACAGGGTCATGCCCGGCAGGGCGGCGGCTTTTTCCATAATGCGGCGGGCAATGGCCGGAGCGCGCGCGTCGCGGTCTTCCAGCGGCTTGAGCTCAATGGAAAGACGCGATGTGCCCATGCTCTGGTTGATGCCGTCCACCCCCACAAAAAACACCACGCTCTCCACGGCCCGATCTTCCAGAATCGCCTCGGCCAGCTGACGCTGCCGCCCGGCCATGGCCTCAAAGGATGTGTCCTGCGGTGCCTCGGCGATGCCCTGAATGACACCCGTATCCTGAACGGGAAAAAACCCCTTGGGCACAACAACATACAGCAGCACAGTCAGCACCAGCGTGCCGCCAGCCACGGCAAGGGTAAGACCCTGATGGTGCAGTACCCAGTCGAGCTTTGCCTCGTACCAGGCCAGCAGGCAGGTGAAGAAACCGTCGTTTTGCTGCTCTGCGTGATTTTTGGTGTGTTCTTCGGGCCGCAGCATGACAGCGCAGAGCATGGGCGTGAGCGTGAGCGAGATAACAGCCGAAATAAGAATGGTCACGGCCAGCGTTACCGCAAATTCGCGGAACAGCCGCCCCACCACATCGCCCATGAACAGCAGCGGAATAAGCACCGCCACCAGCGAGATGGTCAGCGAAATAATGGTAAAACCTATCTGCCCCGCGCCGGTCAGGGCCGCCTGCATGGGCTTTTGGCCCTGCTCCAGATAGCGCGATATGTTTTCAATAACCACAATGGCGTCGTCCACCACAAAGCCGGTGGCGATAACCAGAGCCATGAGCGTGAGGTTGTTGAGCGAATACCCTGCCAGATGCATGACACCCAGCGTGCCCACCAGAGAAAGGGGAACCGCCAGCGCGGGAATGATGGTGGCCCTGGCATTGCGCAAAAACACCCAGATAACCCAGATAACCAGTGCCACAGAAAGCAGCAGCTCAAGCTGCACATCGTGTACTGTGGCGCGAATGGTGGTTGTGCGGTCGGTGACTACCCGCACGTCCACATTGCCGGGCAGGGTCTGCTTGAGTACGGGCAAAAGCTGTAAAACACGGTCGGCCACGCCGATAACGTTGGCCCCCGGCTGGCGCTGTACAGAAAGCACGATGGCAGGGCGAAAGCCCATACCATCCCCCGCCACATAGGCGGCAAGGCGGGCGTTTTCCGCCCCTTCCACCACATCGGCCACATCGCGCAGGCGCAAGGGCGCACCATCCCTGTACCCGATTATGGCAGCGGCATAGGCATCGGCAGAGGCAAGCTGATCGTTGGAATCAATGGTGCTGGCCCGCTCCGGCCCGTCAAAGCTGCCCTTGGCGTCGTTGACATTGGCCTTGGAAATGGCGGTGCGCACATCGGCCAGGGTTAGCCCCGCATTGGCAAGAGCCTTGGGGTTAACCTGCACCCGCACGGCGGGCCGCTGCCCGCCAGAAAGTGTCACCAGCCCCACGCCGGGAAGCTGCGAAATCTTTTGCGCCATGCGTGTGTCCACCAGGTCTTCCAGCCGGGTGAGGGGCATGGCATCGCTGGTAACGGCAAGGGTAATAACCGGCGGGTCTGCGGGGTTGACCTTGTTGTAGATGGGCGGCGACGGCAGATCGGCTGGCAGCAGGTTATTGGCGGCATTGATGGCTGCCTGCACCTCCTGCTCTGCCACGTCAAGCGCCAGGGCCAGATCAAATTGCAGGGTCACCACCGAGGCCCCGGCAGAAGAAAGCGAACTCATCTGCACAAGGCCGGGCATGACGCCAAACTGCCGTTCCAGCGGCGCGGTGATGACCGAAGCCATCACATCGGGCGAAGCACCGGGGTACAGGGTCTGCACCTGAATGGTGGGATAATCTATCTGCGGCAGCGCCGCCACGGGCAGATAACGGTAGCCCAGCAGCCCTGAAAGAAACAGGGCCACCATGAGCAGCGATGTGGCGATGGGCCGAAGAATAAAAATGCGCGATAGATTCATAGGGCTGGAGCTCCCCTACAGACAGGGGTGAAAAAACGGATATCCCACAAAGGTCCGGCGGTTATTCCGCAACCTGGGCCCTGGGGGTTTCTGCCGTGGCGGCAACCTTGACGGCTATGCCATCGCGCAGGCGGTCAAGCCCGTCAACAACAACCAGCTCGCCCGGCTCAAGGCCCTTTTCCACAACAGTCAGCGTGTTGCTGGTAATACCGGGGGTGATGGGCCGCACGGTTGCCGCGTCCTGCCCCTTGTCGTTCTTGGCGGCCACATACACATAGGCCCCGCGCGAGCCAAGCTGCACGGCAGATGTGGGCACGGTTATGGCGTTTTGAAGCACGCGCACCTGCAAGCGGGCATTGACAAACTGGTTGGGATACAGCGCTCCGGCAGTATTGGGGAATCGAGCCTTGAGCTTTACCGTACCCGTGGAGAGGTCGATCTGATTGTCCAGCGAAAGCAGACCGCCCACGTCCAGCTGGTGTTTCTGCTCACGGTCCCAGGCCTGCACCGGCAGAGGCTTGCGGTCTGCATCGTCCTCGTGGGCGCGCAGGGCCTGCACCACCAGCGGAACCTGACTCTCCGGCAGCGTAAACACCACATCACAGGGGCTCACCTCGGTAATCCGCACAATGCCAGAAGAATCCGAGGCCTTGATCATGTTGCCTTCATCCACATTGCGCAACCCAAGACGGCCCGAAACAGGCGCTGTTATGCGGCTGTAGTTCAGCTGAAGCGCGGCTGAATCCACAGCGGCCTTGTCGGCCTCTACCGTGCCCTCAAACTGGCGCACCAGAGCGCGCTGTGTTTCAAACTGCTGGGTGGCGATATAGTTGCCCTGCGCCAGCGTGGCGTAACGCGCCAGGTCCTTGCGCGCATTGTCCAGCTGTGCCTGATCCTTGGCCAGCGTGCCGCGCGCCTGGTCAAGGGCGGCTTTGAAGGGGCGAGGGTCGATCTCTGCCAGCAGGTCGCCAGCCTTCACACGCTGCCCCTCCTGAAAATGCAGGCGCTGCAACTGGCCGTCCACACGGCTGGTCACAAGCACATCGCTTGAAGGCAGCACCGTGCCAAGACCATTGAGAAAATGGGGAACATCCTGGGCCAGTGCGGGCGCAACGCGCACCGGGGGCATCTCCATGTTCATGCCCTTGCGGGCCGGGCCGCCGGCAAAAAAAAGCCGCCAGCCCACAAAGACCACCAGCACGAGCAGCAGCGGCAAAATATACCGCCGCCTGCCGGAAAAAAATCCCGAGGCAGTGGCTGCGCCCTGCCGAAGTTTAAAATCAGACATTATATGTCAACTCCATGAGATGCCGGAGCAAATTTTACACGGAACACGGCTTCATCGCCCATCGGTTCTGATATAAGGTCAAGCTGCCAGCCCAGCCGCTCGCACGCCCTGAGAGCAAGCGAAAGCCCAAGGCCAGCACCGCTGCCAGCATTTTGCACACACCGCACCCCACGGGCAAAAACATCAATACCCGGTGGAATACAGCCGCAATTGCGAACCAGCAGTTCTTCCGCGCAGAGCGCAACGCTGGCGCGCCCATTTTCGGTGTAGTGGCAGGCATTGTCCAGCAGATTGTTAAAGACAATGCCCACCAGTTCCTTTTGCCCTCTTGCCATAACGTTCTGGGCAATGCTGGCCTGCAAAACCACGGGCTTGCGCTGTTGCGGGCCAGTACGCCGTGTTTGGCCCGCCTGCGCACATTCTGCCGCTGGCACGGCTGCTGCCGGGCTGGACAGACACAACATGCCGTCGCCAGCCATTTCGGCAATAATACTCCACAACAGGGAGCTACAGTCAAGTTCGTGACACTCGATTTCTTCTGGTCTGCGGGCCAGCATCAGCAGGGTGTGTACTGTATTGGACATGCGGCCCGTGGTGCGCAAAAGGCGCTGCACCACCGGGGTCATGCTTTCTGCCTGGGGCAGACTTTGCAACTGCACTTCAAGAATTTCAAGCCCCCCCTGCATGACCGTGAGGGGCGTGCGCAGCTCGTGGCTCACATCGCCTGTAAAATTGCTCTCGCGCTGCACAAAACGGTGCAGTGCATCCTCGCGAGCGGCAATGGCGCGGGCCAGCACGCCCACCTCGTCCTCAAGATTTGTGAGCGGTATGGGTGGCAGGCTGCTTTCTCCCTGCTGCGACCCGGCTTGCAGATACCCCGTAGAACGGCTTTCCACCGCTGCGGTAAGCCTGCTCAACGGGCCCGTAAGCCTGCGGCTCAGCACCACGGCCAGCACCACTGCAAGCCCAAGACCGCTGATGGCGCACAACAGCAATATGCGGTTAAGGCGCTGTTTCAACACCAAAAATGCGCCAGTGCCGCCATTGAGCACATAGATGACATCATCCCTGCGCTCAATGAGAATAAATTCTTCCATCTGGTTAATGAAGTGCAGCCCGTCTGGCATGTTCTGCCATTGCTGCGGAACCTGCTTGCCCACCAGAAAGCGCCAGTGCATGACCACCGCGAGATCTTCGCCATAATACAGATTGCCCCCGCCGTTGTCCTCTGCCTCCCAGGCGCGCTTTTCGGCTTCGATAAAGGCATCCATGACGGGGCGTGCGTGCCAGCCCACCAGGTAGGTTCCCAGCGAATCAAACGAAAGCCGCCCCACAATACCGAGGGCCGCGCTCATGAGCAGGGCCAGAAACACAAAAGCCGCCAACAGACGTCGGCGGATACTGGCCCTGCGGCGGGGCGCAGAGATATCGGAACATGCGGGGGGAGAAATTTTGGGCTTTGGCATCAATCGGCGGCTCCGGGCTCGGTACTCAAGCGATAGCCCACATGAGGAACAGTGTGCAGCAGGGGCACGGCAAAGGGTTTGTCGAGCTCGCGGCGCAGCTCGTGGATATGGGTGCGCAGGGCGCTGCCCTCCGGCGGGTCTTCGCCCCACAGGGAATGCTCCAGATCTTCGCGCCGCACAAGGCCGGGCGCAACACGCATGAGTTCGTCAAGAATCCTGAAACCCGTGGGGCTCAAACGCAAGCGGCGGCCCTGCCGCTCGGCCCAGTGTTCGCTGGCGTTGAATGTCAGGTCGGCGTAGGTCCACACCGCCCCGCTTGGGGAGGCGTTGGCTGACGACATGCGCCCACGGCGTAACAGGGCGCGTATTCTGGCCTCCAGCTCCTTGAGGGCAAAAGGCTTGATCAGGTAATCGTCTGCCCCGGCCTCAAGCCCCTGAACCCTGTCGGCCACAGCATCCCTGGCCGTAAGCATTATAACGGGGGTATGCAGCTGGTGCTCCTCGCGCAGTTTGCGGCACAGGCTTATGCCGTCAATGCCAGGAAGCATCACGTCCAGCACTATGCAGTCAAAATGCTGCTCAATCGCCATGGAAAGCCCGGTTTTACCGTTTCTGGCGCAGTCCAGCTCGTAGCCCATGGGTTCAAGAAAGGCATAGAGGTTGGCGAGGATATCTTCGTTGTCCTCTATCAGCAACAGGGCGATGGGCATGCTAGCGCCTCACCGGGCCGGGCTTTTGGGGGGTATTGGCGATTTCGGGCATATCCTTGGACGTAATGGGGCCGAGAATGGTGATGGCATCGACCTCAACTTCGTTGGGACGCTTGCGGTTCCATTCAACGTGCCCTTGCAGGCGTACCTTGTCCTTGGGGGTAACGGTGAGCTGATCAAAAACCTTGTTGTCTATTTCTACCACGACCTGCCCGCTGTGGTCCTCGAACTGGTAGCGGTGCTTGCGCCGTGGCAGTTTTTCTACCAGATGCCCCTCAAGCACGCAGGGGGCATCGTCCTGCGCACCCAGCACATCAACGGCTCTGGTAACGGTGGCCGCAACCCCCGGCCCCTCAAAGCCCGCTGCGCAAGCAGGCTGCCCTGTCAAAAAAATAAGGCCGAGTGCCAGGCACAAGGGCAAGATGTAATGGGCGGGCCGCACTGTTTGCATGCTGTTCTCCAAAGGCCGGGCTGCGCCGCCGGTTGGGGGAATATGGGGTGTCTTGATCTGGCTGGCTGTTGCGGCAGGGGGAGCTTTCCGGTGCCCGCAGGCTGCGTGCAGTGCGCGGACACCGGAAACAATGGCTGTAAACAGCAAAGGCTATTGCTGGATTTCAGCCTTGCGCACGGCCATCACGCCTTCCTTGCCAGCCTTGACCACCATAACACCGGTCAGGCGAACCTTGCTCTGCGCTTCAATGTGAGCGGCAGCAGCGGCTTTCTTGCTCAGGGCCACGGTCATGCGGCCAGTGCCGTCTTCAAAAACGTAGCGGTTTTTCTTGCCCTGCACGGCTTCCACAATGGTGCCGGTAACGGCTACGGGGGTTTTGTTGGCAGAGGTCAAAGCCTTGGCTACCGTATCCACAGGGGCAACTTTTGTCACGCCCTTGGCCTTGCGGGCGGCCTGGGGGGCGGCAGGGGCGTCGGCAGTGCCATCGGCAGTACCAGCGGCATAAGCAGGAGCGGCAAGCATCAGGGACATGAGCATGATAAGCAGGTAACGCATATTTCCTCCAGAAAGGTGCTTAAAAAATTGCAACGCGTCACATGTCGCGTGCGGCCTTACATTGCAAACACGGGTGTCAACAAAGCGTTAAGAATTGCCCAACCGATAAATTTTATTTTGCCAGCGAAGCGCCTTGTGAATTTGCTCTTGCGCAGAGGCAGTCCTTGTGATGCCAGGGCAAAGCTGCTATGCTGCCCGCATGAAAGAGCTTGATCCCCACACCATCCGCCCCTGCCTTGCTTGCGGTGGAACCAATGTCCACCTGGAATCTTTGCTTCCCCCTGGCCGCAAGCAGGAAGTATGGCGCGTTGTCTGTTCTTGCGGGCAAACCTCGCAGCAATGGTCTGTATCACAGGGTGCGGCCATACGCGCCTGGAACCGCAACCT
The DNA here is from genome assembly GCF_041907885.1 of Desulfovibrio sp. Classification (GTDB taxonomy): domain Bacteria; phylum Desulfobacterota; class Desulfovibrionia; order Desulfovibrionales; family Desulfovibrionaceae; genus Desulfovibrio. Next base: position 32,447 of record NZ_JAYRGM010000003.1, read on the forward strand.
GGCCAGCGAGCACGATCTGGACAAGATCGCCGCGCCGGGTGTCAGCCCCAAAAGTTAAGCTGGCCGAGCCAGCCTGTTTTACAACCGCAAGGTGGCACCACCATGCGCACCTGACACATGAACGTTTGAGCAGGTTTGCCCAGATGGCACTAAACGTGCCGCAACGGGCAAACACGGCTCAATCCAGTTCTCTGCCCACCCATACTGCCCTGCCAATAATGCGCACCATGCCCGCCAGCTGTTCGCTTGTGTCTGCCTCTATAGGCACATAATCGGGGTTGATGCTGGTAAGAATGAGCTTGCCCGGCATTGCGTCGAGCACCTTCAGGTACACCATGTCTTCTACGCCCACGGCATAAATTCTGCCGGGTACGGGCTCTCGCTGGCTCTGATCAATGAGCACCACATCGTTGTTCACTATGCGCGGCTGCATGCTGTCACCCGAAACGCGCAGCAGCACCATCTGCGCAGGATTGCCCTTGCGTCGCAAAAAATCCCACCTGAAGGCATAGTGCCGCAGCACGTCCCCATCGGTTTCAAAGCTGCCCGCTCCAGCCGAAAGGCGGGCTTCAGCCATGGGCACCATCATAAGCCGCGCTTCGGTCGTGTGTACAATGCCGCCCCCACAGTCACCCCGGCCAGCCAGCAGCCAGTCAAGCGAGCAATCGAGGGCCTCGGCAAGCCGCACTGCATGGCTACCCTTTGGCAACTGCCCGTTCTCGTACTGTTGAATGGTTGTCAAACTCAGCCCCACCGCCTCTGCAAGAACCTGCTTGTGCAAACCCAGCATTTCCCTTCGCTGACGCATACGTGTGCCAAATGCTGATACCAGAGGCTCTTGTGCTGTCTTCATGATTTTCCCTTGTTTTTTTATTACCAAAGACATGCAATATAGCATTGCGCAGTCAGGACAGAACGTTCCTTTCACCAGCGAACGCCCTGTTTGCACATACCTATATTTGTTTTTAACTAATTTCAAGTTTTCCTTAAAATACAAAGAAAACTTTTAATTTTAGACAGTTCCAATGAAACAAAGAGCCAAAAAATATAAAATTTAATAAATAAAAACGAGATTTTAAAACTTTTCCACTAAATAAAACTTTTCCTTGACTATCCCCACAAATAGTGATTTTTCTATTTTACGGCCCTTGAAATTTAATTATCTATTTTTGGAGCATAGCATGTCCGCATTTTCTGACGACATCCAAAACCTTAGCGCTGTGCTGGATTCCTTACACTCTGGCGTGTGTGCATTCCAGCAACCGGTTTTGCGTCTGGTCATTGACCACCTGCGCCTCTTGGCCAGCCAGGGAGATCCGGGTTGTAACGCCCAGACGTGCCCGCATTCGCAAACGCCGCCCAGTACGCCAGCCATGCCGCTGCACCGTATAGTGGCGCGTACATGTCCCATTGTGGAGACGCGCCATGACCAATAGGCATTCAGAGGCAGCCGTGCCTGCCGGGGAAGAACCGGCACTGCCCCAGGAAGATAAAACGCCCCCAGAAAATGCGCTGGATGAAAAGCACACCCGCCGCAGACGAAAAGGCAGTTGGGGCAATACCATCAACTGGGACGACGAGGAATGTCAGTGGACGGAGCTTATTGCTCACTTGCCAGAAACTGTCAGGATTATCTGGAGAACGATTGGCGATATGCGCCAGTTCTGGCGGCTGTTGCACGCCTTTGGCGGCCAGAGTATCCGCATACCGCGCAGCCTGCCCAAGAGCAAAGGCCACGTGCTGCGCAAGAATCTGGGGGTAGCGTGCCTGCGCAAGCTTATGACGGTTTTTGGCGGCACAAGCATCTATGTGCCGCGCTGCACAGCACTGATGAACCGCCTGCGCCAGCGCAACATCATAAAGGACTTTTCGCACAGCACGCGGCGCGGCTCAAGCAGCACGGCAGCCGTGGCGACCCTGGCCCGCCGCCACGGCATATCTGACCGCAGGGTGTGGCAGATACTGAAAAAGGAAAATTCCGTTCCCCCGCATGCCCGGCTGATTCTCAGGCTGGGCGATTCCGCCCGGCAGGCAATCCGCCAGCCCGGTGACGCCAGTTGATCCGCACCAGACCGCAATCCTCGAAAAAATTTTAAGCCAGCGTTTTTGCTGGCTTTTTTTGCGACTTCCAAACCATTTTCGCCGCTATTTTCCGTCCGATCGGCTTCAGACAAGGGTTCTGCGTTACTGAAACGTTTCAGTCTTACGTGCGGCCCGCTTTTTGGCATGTTGTGCTCACGCCGCACGGTGCGGCCACCCGAAAACAAAGGAGTGCGCCATGTCTGCCAGTCAGTTTGAAACCGCCCATACCTTTACCGCCCAGTGGGAGGGCGGCCTCACCGACCACCCCGCCGACCCCGGCGGCCTGACCAACTACGGGGTTTCCCTGCGGTGGGTGCAGGATCTTGCCCAGCAGGCCCGCCAGAAATGCCTGCGGCAGTACAAAAACTGCGATGCCTGCCCCGATGCCAGAACCGCCAACTGCGCCTGTAGCAGCATTGATCTGGACATGGACGGCGATGTGGATGCCGACGATACCGCAACGACGTTACCACTGTTCTGACAGACGGTGTGCGCCTGCGCCATTTTGTAGTTGTAGCGTCTGCCCAAAACAGCGCCAGCATGTTTGACTGGTCTAATTACATGGCTGCCCTGAATGGTAAGCTTAATACCGATTTCAGTAATGCTGATCTCAATAAGGCCAACATTGTTTTGCAGCGCGTTTTTTATCCTACTGGAGGATACTCGTCCACAACTGCTGTTATACCGTTTGATGACACAATCCCTCAAATAAATGAGGGAGCGCAACTTATGTCAGCGTCTATCACTCCTAAATCTACAAATAGCAAAATTGACGTAGATATTACATTACACGTCACTTGTTATAACGGCGCAACTTGGTTGTTAGCTGCGGCATTTAAAGACTCTGCTCCTGATGCTATTGTATCTGGGGTAGTAACAAACGGCGGAGCCGGACAATTTGAAACACTACGATTGCGCCTACCAGCTCTACAGCTAGGAGATACGGCAGCTCATACGATTAGTGTACGCGTTGGCACTAATAACAATAGTTACCCAATATCTGTTAATGGGCAGTCGTCACGCCTACTTGGTGGATCATTGGTATCATCAATTGTTTTAACGGAGTATGGCGCATGAGTATGTATAAAATACATAGGGGCGCAAATGGCGCTGTAAAAAGCATCGGGCCGGATGCCCCTGAATTCCAGCCATTTCTGGAGGATGGTGACACGCTGGAATACACAGACACATTGCCGCCCCTTACAACAGCCCAGCATTTTGCGGCCCTGCGCTCTGCCCGCGATACCCGGCTTGCCGACACCGACAAAATGCTGCTGCCAGATTACCCCATCACGGCAGAGGCGCTGGAGAAGGTCAAAACCTACCGCGCGGCATTGCGTGATCTGCCCGACCAGCCCGGCGCGCCCTGGGACGGCGGCGGCGCGGAAACGCCCTGGCCTGCCGCCACCACGCCAGCAACCAGCAGTACGCAGGCAGAGCAGTCATGCGCATAGCCCTGCAAAACTTTACTGGCGGCGAAATATCGCCCACACTTTCGGCCCGGTACGATCTCTCGCGCTACCGCAACTGCGTGGCCTGCATGGAAAACATGCTGCCCGGCCTGCATGGCGATGTGGCACGGCGGCCCGGAACCCGCTTTCTTGCAGCGCTTGAGGCCAGCGCGGTGCTTCTGCCCTTCTGCTTCAGCTCCCTGCCCTCACAGAATTTCATTCTCGTACTGGAAGAAAAATCACTGCGCATCGCCACCACCGGCGGCATTACCGCTTCACCGGTCATACCCACACCCTACGCTGCGCAAGACCTGCTCGACATCTGCCACGCGCAGGTGGGCGATGTGGTCTATCTGGCCCACCCGGCCTACCCTCTGCACAAGATTGTGCGGCGCGATGCCGAGGGCGGATCCTATGCCTGGAGCATTGAAGAGGTGCATCTGAACACCTCCCTGCCCGCACCGGCAGCGCCGGGGCTGTCTTTTACCGGCAGCGGCGGCAGCTACACGCTGCGCTACAAGGTGGCAGCGGTGGATGCCAACGGCAGGCAGTCGCTTGCCTCCGCCGCCGGGGAATGCCCCAACGCACGCCACCCCTCCGACTGGGTGGTGGGCAACAGCACCAGCATAAGCTGGCCCGCTGTGGCCGGTGCGGCGGAATACAACATCTACCGGGAAGAAGCGGGCTACTTTGGATTTATCGGTGTTTCTTCCGGCACCAGCTTCAGCGACCAGAACTACAAGGCAGACACCACAGATACCCCGCGTGAAGACTGGAACCCCTTTGCCGACGGCAACAACCCCGGCGTGGTGGCATTTCACCAGCAGCGTATGGTGCTGGCCGCAACGCCGGGCACGCCACAGGCATTCTACATGTCGCGCACGGGCGATTTTGAATCGTTCCGCAAGTCGCGCCCCCTGCAGGACGATGACCCGGTGGAATACCTCATTGCCTCCGGCTCCATTGATTCCGTCACATGGGTGGCCAGTTTTGGCGATCTGCTGGTGGGCACGTCGGGCAGCGAATACAAGGCAAGCGGCGGCGATGGTTCGGCCATCACACCGCAAAAGGTCAGCACCACGGCCCAGTCGTATTGGGGCAGCGCAGGGCTTGCGCCCATCATCATCGGCAACTCGGTGCTGCACGTGCAACGCCACGGCTCGCGCGTGCGCGACCTTTTTTATTCGCTGGAAAAAGACGGCTACGCGGGCAACGACCTTTCCATTCTTGCACCGCACCTCTTTGAAGGCCACACCATCAAACAGTGGGCCTACCAGCAGACGCCCGGCTCAACCATCTGGTGCGTGCGCGACGACGGCCTCTTGCTGGCCTTTACCTACATGAAGGAACACGACATCTGGGGCTGGTCGCGCCACATTACAGACGGCAAGGTTCTCTCTGTGGCGGCGGTGGCCGATGAGGGCGGGGATGCCCTGGTCATGGTGGTGCAGCGAACCGTTGCGGGCAGCACGCGCTATTTTCTCGAACGCCTGGCCCCGGTCTGGGCCGACAGCCAGCCCGTTGCCGAAGCCTATTTTGTGGATTGCGGGCTCAGCATCCGCGCCAGCACGCCCACGCGAGAGGTGGCTGGGCTGGAACATCTTGAAGGCTGCGCCCTGGCGGTTCTGGCCGACGGCAGCCCTGTGGAAGGCTGCGTGGTGCGCGGTGGCAGCATAGAACTGCCCTATGCCGCCACGCTGGTACAGGCCGGTTTGCCCTATGCATCGGTGCTTTCACCGCTGCCGGTCGAGAGTGACCTCAGTTCGGGCACAACACTGGCGCAAAGCCGCGCCTACGGCACGTGCTCACTGCGCCTCTACCGCAGCGTGGGCGGGCAGTACGGCCCCAGCCGCTCAGAGCTCTACGATCTGCCCTTTATGCCAGAACGCTGGGCTGAGGCCGTGCAGCCATTTTCCGGCGACCTGGCCTGTGCCCCCAGCGGCGGATGGGACAATCAGGCCAGCATCTGGCTGGTGCAGCAACGGCCCCTGCCCTTCCGCATTCTGGCGCTCACGCTGGATATCACCTTTGCCTGACACCGCAAAAGGAGCCCGCATTGCTGACCATCACCACAGAACTGTTTTCGCATCTGGCGCAGGAAGCCGGGCAACTGGCGGCGGCCCACTGGGATGAGGTGGAAGCCCCCCTGCACGGGCCGCAGCACTACACGCTTGACCACAGCCGCTACGCCACACTTGAACGGCTGGGCATGCTGCATATCAGCGCCGCGCGCGGGCAGACAGGGACAGACCAGCGCGCCGCAAGCACGGAGGGCGCAGCGGCCACCGCACCGCTGGCAGGCTATGCGGCCTTTACACTGGTGGATTGCCCCCACCGCCCGCAAACGCTGCTGGCCGCGCTGGACGGGCTGTATCTCGCCCCGTGGGCGCGGGGCGGGCTGTTTGCCCTGCGCCTGTTGCGGCATGCGGAATCAGCCCTTGCGGCACGGGGGGTGGAACTTGTGCAGTACAGTTCGCCCGCATCGCGCCCCTGCCATGCGCTCTACCGCCGCCTTGGCGCGCAGCCCACAGAAACCGTCTGGCACAAAAAACTCTCGCCGCAGCCCGATACAACGGCAGAAAACATCAGGGAGGGCAACCAATGGCCATAGCAACCAGCACCGCCGCCATGATCAGCGCCGCCGTGGCACTTGCCGGGGCCGCCGCCGGAACCGTCAGCGCGGTGCAACAGGCAGAAGGCCGCCGACAGCAGGCAGAATACCAGTCCGAGCTTTCAGCCCGCAACGCCCAGCAGGCAGAGCTGAGCGCACAGGCGGCAGACGAGGCCGCCCGACAGGAACGGCGCGAAGGGTACGAAGCTGCGCAGGCCAAAAGGCAGGAGGCGGCCCGCATTATCGGCGCACAACGCGCACAGGCCGGGGCATCGGGTGCGCAGGCCGACGCGGGCTCCACGCTGGACAAAAATCTGGATACCGCCGAAAAAGGCGAGCTGGACGCCCTCTCTGCCGAACAACAGGGCCAGAGCCGAGCCCACGCGCAAGACATGCGCGCATGGAACCTGCGCAACCAGTCGGCAGAGGCGGCAGCCAGCGCCGACTTTACAGGCTCCCGCGCCGATACGGACTACCTTGGCCTCAGCAGCACCCTGCTCAACGGGGCCTCCCGCGTGGGCCGCAACTTTTACACCATCGGCTCACGCGGCCCCTTGCTGCCGTAGGGCACTGCTCAAAAAATGTTCAGGAGCCCCCTGTTGACCACTTCTGGTCTTCGGGGGGCTCTTGTTGATAACTGTGGAAATCTCTGACTAATACCAACAAAAACACGTAATTTACCTATTGACGATACGCCACGCGACATTACTTTTTATGGGCAGACGGGGCGAACAGGTGTATTCTGGACGCACGTCAAGGAAACGACCCGACGGGGGAGCACGCATCATGGCAGTATCGTACAAGGATTATTACAAACTTCTGGGAGTAGAACGCGCAGCGTCAGCCGAGGAGGTCTCCAAGGCCTACAAAAAGCTGGCCCGCAAATACCATCCCGACCTCAACCCCGGCGACAAGCAGGCAGAGGAGAAGTTTAAGGAAATCAACGAAGCCTATGAAGTGCTCAAAGACCCGGAAAAACGCAAACTGTACGACCAGCTTGGCCCCAACTGGCAGCACGGCCAGCAGTTTCAGGGTGAACCGGGCTTTGAGAATGTGCATTTCACGTTTAACGGCAAAAATTTTGACGGTTCGGGATTTTCAGACTTTTTTGAAACCCTGTTTGGCGGCGGTGGCCAGTTTGGCGGCGGCGCTCAGTTTGGCGGCCCATTTGGCGGGCAGGCAGGCGGGCGCGGGGCCAATTTTGGGCCCGACCCCTTTGGCGGTTTTTCGTCGCGTCAGCGGCGTGGCCGCGATGTGGAGGCCGAGCTTGCCCTGAGCCTTGAAGAAGTGCTGCGCGGCGGCCCGCGCTCTGTGTCCATCAACATGCCCGCTGGCTCAAAAACCCTTGAGGTCAACGTACCCGCCGGCATACGCGAGGGGGCAAAGCTGCGCCTCGCCGGGCAGGGCGACCCCGCACCGGGCGGCACGCCGGGCGACCTGTTTTTGCGGGTGCGCTATCTGCCCCACGCTGTTTTCAAGGTGGATGGCGACAATCTACAATGCGACCTCGCACTGGCCCCGTGGGAGGCCACTTTGGGCGCACGGGTTGAAGTGCCCACCCTTGAGGGCAGCGTAGAGATGCAGATTCCCGCCGGTTCCAGCTCCGGGCGCAAGTTCCGCCTGCGCGGCAAGGGCCTGGGCGCTGGCGACAAGCGCGGCGATCTGCTGGCAAAAATCATGATTCGGGTTCCCGCCGAGATCACGGATGAAGAACGCGAATTGTGGAGCAAGCTGGCCGAAATTTCGGCCTTCAAGGCCCGTTCATAAGGATCACACTGGCAGCCGCCAGCGGGCAACCCCAGGCGGCTGCACACAGGGTTTGCATGCGTATTCCAGCGGCGCCGCCGCAGGCGGCAACCGATACGGTTACTGGTGGAGGATACAAATGAGCATGACCCCCAAAAAATCTTCACTGCCCGTGCCTTCAACGGTCATGGTCTGGCAGGAATTCATCGAAGCCACAGGCATAGCGCCAGAGAGGCTTCAGGAACTGCTGGGCCTTGGCTGGATTGATGCCCGCACCAGCGCGGCGCAAGACTTCCTTTTTCGCGATGTAGACATCTACCGAGTGCGCAAGCTTGAGCGCATCTGCTGCGATTTTGATCTGCCAGTGCTTGGCGGAACCATTATCGTGGATCTTTTGGAGCGCATTGATTCCCTTGAAAGGCACGTGCGCAGATTACAGCATTTTGAAGACGAATAGCCGGTCGAGTGCATGCAGCCTCCCGGCCAGAAATAACAAAAATTTCGTCCGCCACAGTGCGGACAAGGTGGAGGAAGCTTATGGACATCAACAAATTTACGGATAAAGCCCGCGAGGCTGTGGGGCAGGCCCAAAGCATTGCCGCAGGCATGGGGCATCAGGAAACAGACGCCGAGCATCTCGCCCTGGCCCTTGTGCAGCAGGAAAAAGGCATTGTGCCGCGCATTCTGGAACAGATGGGCGTGCAGCCCAAGGCGCTCAGCGTTGCCATCGAGGGCGTGCTGCGCAAGCGGCCCTCTGTATCTGGCGGCGGCATGGACCCCACCAAGATCATGATTACCCAGCGGCTGGCAAAAATTCTGGGTGATGCGCAGAACGAAGCCAACCGCATGAAGGACGAATACGTAAGCGTAGACCACCTGTTTGCCGCGCTTACCGATGTTGCGCCCTCCTCGCCCCTTGGCGAAGTGTTCAAGGAATACAAGATCGCCCGCGCCCGCTTTGTGGCAGCCATGGAAGAGCTGCGCGGCGGCGCACGCGTGACCAGCGCCACCCCCGAAGACACCTTTGAGGCGCTGACCAAGTACGCCCGTGATCTTGTGGAAGCCGCCCGCCAGGGCAAGATGGACCCCGTCATTGGCCGCGATGCCGAAATTCGCCGCGTTATCCGCATTCTCTCGCGCCGCACCAAGAACAACCCGGTGCTCATAGGCGAGGCGGGCGTGGGCAAAACCGCCATCGTGGAGGGTCTGGCCTTCCGCATCGTCAAGGGCGACGTGCCAGAGGGCCTCAAGGGCCGCAAGCTTTTTGCCCTTGATATGGGCGCGCTCATTGCTGGCGCAAAATACCGTGGCGAATTTGAAGAACGCCTCAAAGCCGTGCTCAACGAGGTGGAAAAGAGCGACGGGCAGATCATCCTGTTCATCGACGAGCTGCACACCATCGTGGGCGCGGGCAAGACAGAAGGCGCCATGGACGCTGGCAACCTGCTCAAACCCATGCTGGCACGCGGCGAACTGCACTGCATCGGCGCAACCACGGTGGACGAGTACCGCAAATATATTGAAAAAGATCCGGCCCTTGAGCGCCGCTTCCAGCCCGTGATGGTTGAAGAACCCACGGTGGAAGACGCCATTTCCATTCTGCGCGGGCTCAAGGAACGCTTTGAGGTACACCACGGCGTGCGCATCAGCGACTCGGCCATTGTTGAGGCAGTGGTGCTTTCGCACCGCTACATCACCGACCGCCAGCTGCCAGACAAGGCCATCGACCTCATCGACGAGGCCGCAGCCATGATCCGCACAGAGATTGACTCGCTGCCCGCCGACCTGGACGAAGTGAACCGTAAGGTGATGCAGCTTGAAATAGAACGCGAGGCCCTGCGGCGCGAAACAGACGCCGCCTCGCGCGAGCGCCTTGAAAAACTTGAAAACGAACTGGCCGATCTGCGCGCGCAGCAGGCCAACATGCGCAAGCAGTGGGAGAGCGAAAAAGGCTCCATCGACCATGTGCGCGAAATCAAGGAGCAGATCGAACAGACCAAGCTGGCAATTGAACAGGCCGAGCGCGCCTATGACCTCAACAAGGCCGCCGAGCTCAAATACTCCAGGCTGCTTGATCTGGAAAAGAAACTTGCTGCCGCATCTGGCGCAGGGGACGAAAGCGAAGGCCCCCGCCTGCTCAAGGAAGAAGTGCGCCCCGACGACGTGGCCGAAATTGTGGGCAAGTGGACGGGTATTCCCGTTACGCGCCTGCTTGAATCCGAGCGCGAAAAACTGCTGCGCCTTGGCGAACAGCTGCACGAACGTGTGGTGGGCCAGGACGAGGCCGTTACAGCCGTGGCCGATGCCGTGCTGCGTGCCCGCGCGGGGCTTTCCGACCCGGCGCGGCCCACGGGCTCGTTCATCTTCCTTGGCCCCACGGGCGTGGGCAAAACCGAGCTTTCCAAGGCCCTGGCAGAGGCGCTCTTTGATACGGAAGACAACATGGTGCGTCTCGACATGAGCGAATATATGGAGAAGCACTCCGTTTCGCGGCTCATCGGCGCGCCTCCAGGATACGTGGGCTATGACGAAGGCGGCCAGCTCACCGAGGCCGTGCGCCGCAAGCCCTATTCCGTCATACTGTTTGACGAAATTGAAAAGGCGCACCCCGATGTGTTCAACACCCTGCTGCAACTGCTGGACGATGGCCGTCTTACGGACAGCCAGGGCCGCACGGTAGACTTTCGCAACTGCATTGTGATCATGACCTCCAACATCGGTTCCATGCATCTGCTGGAAGGCATCTCTGCCGATGGCTCGCTCAAGGAAGGCGCGAGGGAAAGGGTCATGGAGGAACTGCGGGCGCATTTTCGCCCCGAATTCCTCAACCGTGTGGACGAAACCGTGGTCTTTTTGCCCCTGCGGCGCGACCAGATCGCCCGCATTGTGGATCTTCAGGCCGACCGCCTGCGCAAGCGGCTTGAAGACCGCAAGATCAGGCTTGAGCTCACCGACGAGGCCCGCAAGTTTATTGCCGATGCCGGTTACGACCCTGTGTACGGCGCACGGCCCCTCAAGCGCTATGTGCAGCAGGCCGTGGAAACCCCGCTGGCCAAGGAGCTGGTGGGCGGCAAGATTCGTGACGGCCAGTGCGTGATTGTGGACGCCGCAGACGGCAAGCTGCAATTCCGCACCGCATAAGCAGCACCCGGCTGCAAGCCAACCCAATAACACAAGGGGGATTCCTGAAACAGGAATCCCCCTTTTTACTGGCAGTTACAGCTTTGCGGGCCCGCGCCCGCACACGCGCCTAGCTTCGGTAGGCATTGCCCAGGGCGTCTGCCGACAATATGGCTGCGGCAACGCCTTCTTCCGTAATGGGAAAGGGCATGGCGTGGATGGATTCTTCGGGCAGGCAGGCCTTGCGGGCCACCTTGTGCAGATCTTCGGCACTGATATCCGCAACGCCAATGTCCTTGAGGCATACAGGCAGGCCCACAGAGGTGCAGAATTCCAGCACTTCTTCAATTTCTTCGGTGGGGGCGTTTTCCAGCACCAGCTGCGCAAGCGTGCCAAAGGCCACCTTTTCGCCGTGCAGATAGGCGTGGGTTTCATCCAGCGCGGTGAGGCCATCGTGAATGGCGTGGGCTGCCGCAAGGCCACCGCTTTCAAAACCCAGGCCAGAAAGCAGAGAATTGGCTTCGATAATATTTTCCAGCGCCGGTGTTGCCATCTTGGCCTGACAGGCCAGCACGGCCTTGTAGCCGTCTTCCAGCAGGGTGCGGTAGCAGGTGCTGGCAAGGGCCTGCGCGGCCAGGGTTCCCCGTGCGGGCGGGCAATCGCCCGTGCGTGCGCCGCAGGGCAACCCCGCGTTGACGGCAGAGCACGAACGCAGGGTGGCCCGTGCCTCAAAATAGGTGGAAAGGGCATCGCCCATGCCAGAAACCAGATACCGCACCGGCGAGGCGGCAATGATAGAAACGTCCATCAGCACCACATCGGGATTGCGGGGAAAATAGGCGTAGTCTTCCATTTCGCCGTTGGGCTTGTAGATCACCGCCGAATGGCTGGTGGGAGCGTCTGTGGCCGCCGTGGTGGGAACAACAATCAGCCCTTGCCCCGCCGCCACACAGCGCGCCGTATCCAGCGCCTTGCCGCCGCCAAGGCCCACAGTGCAATGGCAGGCATGCTTGCGGGCAAGCTCGCCCAAACGGGCAATTTCATCGCGCGAGCACTCGCCCTGAAAATCGGTCTCAACAAAGGTAACGCCAAATTTGGCCGCTGTGGCGTCCAGCGCCTCACGCACCCGGCTGACGCTGCTTTTGGTGGCTACCAGCAGGGCCGTGGTACCGTACTGGCGCACAAAATATCCCAGGTTGAGCAGTTCGTTTTCGCCCTGCACATACTTGGACGGACAGATAAACGCTCTTCTCATGGCATGCTCCGATTCCGGCCTGTGGCCGGTCTTGCAGATTGGAAAGGCAGTATCCCTAGGCTTCTGTTTTTGCACCCAGCAGGGCGCGGGCATAATCCTCGCCGCTGAAGGGGCGCAGATCTTCCATTTTTTCGCCCAGCCCCACATAGGTGATGGGCAAGTGGTGCTGCATGGCCACGGCAATGGCCACGCCGCCCTTGGCCGTGCCATCGAGTTTGGTGATGATAAGTTCGTCGATGCCTGCGGCTTCCTTGAAAAGCTTGGTCTGCGAAAGGGCGTTCTGCCCGGTGGTGGCGTCGATGACCAAAATGGTGCGGTGCGGCGCGCCCGCGTGCTTCTTGCCCAGCACCTGACGGATTTTTGTGAGTTCTTCCATCAGGTTGACCTTGGTTTGCAGGCGGCCTGCCGTGTCCACATAGAGCACGTCCACGCCTTCCTGAAGGGCTCGGTCCATGGCTTCGTAGGCCACGGCTGCCGGGTCGGAACCGGCAGTACGCGCGTGAAACAGCGCGCCCACGCGTCCGGCCCACACCTGTAGCTGCTCAATGGCGGCAGCGCGGAAGGTATCGGCGGCGGCGATCATGACCTTCTTGCCCTGCATGCGGTCGCGGTGGGCCAGCTTGGCAATGGTGGTGGTTTTGCCCACACCGTTGACGCCGATCATCAGCACCACTTCGGGCGCGTTAACGGCGGCAATGCGGCGCGGCGCGCGAAAGATTTCTTCCACCTCGGCCATGAGCAGCTCACGCACCTTGGCGGATTCTGTGATTTTTTCCTTGCGGGCGCGTTCTTTCAGGCGCTCCACAAGCTCTATGGAAGGCTCATAGCCAAGGTCGGCCATGATAAAGAGCTCTTCAAGTTCTTCCCAGAAGGCATCGTTGAGTTCGCCGTGCCCGGCAAAAAGTGCGTCCAGCCCCTTGGCAAACTGCTCGCGCGTGCGCGAAAGCCCCTGGCTGATCTTGAGAAACAGGCGGTTGCGCTCGTCTTCCTCATCTTCCATATCCAGCGCCAGAGCAAGGCGGTACTGCAATTCAGAGCGGAATTCCTCCACCTGCCGGTAATCCATGCGGGTGAGCCATTCCTGAAAATCGCGCACAAAATTCTGCGCTTCGGCTTCCGGGGCATCCAGGGCGCGCAGCAAAAAGAACAGGCGCTGCCACAGCAGGTCGCCCGCCTCGTCCACGCCTTCAAGCACAATGCCAAGCCAGACAGAAAGCCTGGGCTCTGCCTCACGCAGGCGCAGGGTAAGGGCCTCGTCTGCCGGTGCAGCCACCAAGGGCTGGGCGGCCTGTTCCATTACCGATGCGGCTGCTACGGCTTCTGCGCCAGTTTCTGCGGGAACCTGAGCGGCAGCTGCATCTTGCTGCGGGGCGGTGGCATCGGCCTGCTCCGCGCCGCCAAACATTTTTTTAATGGCTGAAAAAAAACCCATATGATCTCCTTATCTTCCGCCCTCTTGAACCGAGGGCCTGCTTTTTTTGCGGAGCTGGAGTCCTTCAAGGGCTTCCAGCACTTCACGCAGCGCCAGCACGCATTCTTCCACGGCCTGCGCCGCAGACGCGGCATCCGTGTCATTTACAGCCCACTGCATGGCGTGCGCAGCAGAGGCCAGCCGCTCTGCGCCCACGCAGGGTGCGGCCTTCTCCAAAATCCGCCCCAGACGGCACAGATTCTCTGCATCATCAGCTGTATAAAGCCGCAGCAAAAGCCCCGGTGCATGCGCAAAAGTTCGGTCAAACAATGCGGCCGTAATGCGCCACGCTTCGGGCCTGCGCCGCAAAAAGGCACGGCCAAGCTCGGCACTTATGACGGCCCCAGCGGCAACATCATCGCTCTGCTGTGCTTCGGCGGGCACGGCCTCCGCAACGGGGCTTGCCGATAGCGCCTCCGCAGGGGCCGATACCTTTGCAGCATCAGCCACGGGCGTAACGGCATCCGCCGGAACAGCAGCCCCAGACTGGCCCGCCCCCCCAACGCGCAGCGGCGCGCGCTCGAACAGCAAAAGCCGCACACGTGCCAGATCACCCCAGTGCCACAGCAAAAGCAGGAGCACCAGCGAACAGAAGGCCGCAGACAGGCAGAAACGCGCCACTTCCCGGCGTGCCTTCTGCGCCAGATCTTCTGCGGTAATGCGGGGCGAAAGGTACACTTCCACCGAGCCCACGGGGCGGCCTTCCATCTTGAGCGGATTCATGCCCTGCACGCTGTTTTCGGGAATTTCATCATCCCACGGCACGGGCTCCCACTGATAGTTGCGCCGCTGCCCTTCCAGCATCCCCTTGGTGGTCTGCACCTTGATGGCATAGATGGATTCGTCGGCCATGGCAGCCATCACAATGGTGCGTGCGGCCAGTTCGTCCAGCTCCCAGGCGGGCAGCGAAAGCAGGGCCGCCAGCTGCGCCGCCATGCGTCCGGCATCGCTGCCAAGGCGGTTTTCTGCCTCCTGCCTGTCCTCATTGACGTTCCACACGCCCATGAGCAGAAACAGCAGCAGTGCGGCAGCCCAGACAATCAGGGCCAGCCTGCGGCGCAGAACATGATTTATATGGGGCATATGTATTGCCGCGAGAACAGCATTCCCGCGCTCCTTAATGTTTGTGTGGGCTGCCGTACAGACGGTGCAACAGTGCGCGCACAGCCGTAAGGGCATCACCATCGCGCAGGGCCAGCAGGCACGCCAGCCAGGCGCTGGCACCGCCAGCAATGGCCGCGCTCAGCTCAAACCATATACCGCAACCGCGCAAAAGCTCCAGCAGTTGCCACGCAGCCAGCGCCGTAACCGCCGCTGCCGCGCACTGCCGCACTACCGGCACAACGCCGGGCAGGCAGGCCCGCCCAGCAAATGGGCCAGAATCCGCGCCCGCCGTATTTTTTTTCAGACTGCCTGCAAGAATATGCAACAAAAAGCCACATTGCAGCCACAAGCCAAGACTCACCGCCAGCGCCGGAGCCATGACCCCAAGGCTGCCCGAAAGACTATGGACCAGTGCCGCCCCAACCGCAAGCGTGGCTACCACGGCCCAAACGGCGCTCACCGCCGTGCGGCGCACCTCGCCCAGTGCGTTGCAGGCGGCCAGCAGTGACCGGTTGACCGCAAAGGCGGGCAGCCCCGGCAGATAGGCCCACAGGGCCAGCCCTGTTTCGTAGGCGGCATTGTCGCCAAAGGCTCCGTGGCGCAGCAGCCCCTCGACAAGTCGCGGCCCCACGGCCCACAGGCCTGCGGCAGCGGGCAGGCTCAGCAGCAGGGTAAGGCGCAGGGCCGTTTGCAGCTGACCACAAAACGATGAAAAATCTTTTGCCGCAGCAAGGCGGCTCAACGTTGGCAGACTGGCCATGCCCAGACACACGCCCACCAGCCCCAAGGGCAGCTCCAGCAGCCGCTCGGCATAATACAGTGCCGCCACCTGCCCGCGCCCAAGGCTTGATGCCAGCGACATGGCGGCCAGCATGGCCAGTTGCGGCGCAGATGCCCCAAGCAAACCGGCTGGCAGACGCCCCAGGCATTGCCAGGCAAGGGATGCCGCACGTGCGCGCAGTGCAGCCTGCCCTGGGTCATTTTCGGATATTGGCCCGGTATCTGCCCTCTCCGCCGCTACCGGCAAGGCAGGCCGTGCAGCAACAGGCGGCAGCAGACGCCGCACAGCCAGCCACTGGGCAAACCACTGGGCCAGCCCGCCGCACAGCATGCCCACGGCCAGCGCGGGTGCTGCGGGCAGCAGGCCCACCGCCGCCGCAGCGGCAAAAAGCAGAATAACAATGTTGAACAGGGCGGGAGAAGCCGCAGGCAGCCAGAACACCCCAAGACTGTGCAGCAGGGCCATGCCCAGGGCAGCCATACCAGCCGCCAGAGTGTAGGGCAGACAGATGCGCAGCAGATAAATGGCCTCTTGCCGCTCCGGCCCATAAAAGCCGGGGGCCAGCACATCGGCAAGCAAGGGGGCGGCAACCACGCCAACAAGGGTAAGCACGGCCAGCACAAAGCCCAGCCGTGCGGCCAGCGCCTGGGCCAGCAGGCGCATGCTGCGGCTGCGCTGCAAGCCCGCCGCATGGCCCGAAGCATGGCCAGCGCTAGTACCCTCAAGGTGTACAAGGCTGGCCGTGAGCGTCATGGAAAGCGAACCCTCGCCCAGCATACGCCGCAACACGTGGGGCAGGCGCATGGCCGCCACCAGCGCATCGGCTGCTGCACCGCCGCCCACAAGCCAGGCCATGCTCATGTCGCGCATAAGACCGAGCACGCGCGAAACAAGGGCAAAACTGCCCAGCAGGGCCGCAGTGCGTGCAATGCCGCCCGGCTGCGAGCCATGCTGAGAATTGGGCTGAGAATTGGGCTGCACGTCGGGTTGTGCGTTGGGCTGCAGGCAGCCCTGGCCTTGCGTGCCGCCGCTTTCAGAAGCGATCATTCTTCCTCGTTTCTGCCTTGCACAAATCCGGGATATGCCCGCCGGGCAGCCGTGCGCATCGCCATACCTGTCACAAAAGCCGTGGCCATGTTGCAAACCGCTTTTTGCTTCGGGCCTGCACGCAAACCAGAAGCAAAAAGCAGCCAAACCTACGGACGGTGCGGATCAGGTTCAGACTTCCACGCAGCCACGGCTTCGCGCACAAGGCGGTTCTGCTCTTCGGGCATGCCATCCTTGAACATTTCGGCAAACACGTGGATACGCGTGCCGCCGCGCGGTGCAAACAGGCCCTTGACCCTGCACCAGCAGGGGTTGAGCAGTGAGCGCAGGTCTTCAAGCACGTT
This sequence comes from Desulfovibrio sp., assembly GCF_041907885.1. GTDB lineage: Bacteria > Desulfobacterota > Desulfovibrionia > Desulfovibrionales > Desulfovibrionaceae > Desulfovibrio. The sequence goes on from NZ_JAYRGM010000003.1 coordinate 49,459, forward strand.
GTTGGTGATGGTTTCCATAAAGGACTGGTGGTTGCGGAATGCAAACATGTAGAGCTTGAAGCTCTTGGATTCCACACACAGCTCATCGGGAATGTATTCCACGGTGATGGTGCCGCAGTCGGGCTGACCGGTCACCGGGCACAGCGAAGTAAATTCGGGAAAGCTGATGCTGATCACATAGGGGCGCTGGGGAAAGCAGTTGGGAAAGGCCTCCAGCAAGGCTACGCTGGGGCCGCCCTCTGGGGACTGAAGCCGGCCTGTGCCGAGAACCTTCAGGTCCTGGGTCTGATCCTGGCTGCGGGTACTCATGAGAAACTCCTTACAATAACACAAAAAATGACGCTGCGCTTGCAGCGCGGGGGGGGGCCGACCAGTGCGGTGCGGCAAGGGCGGCATGCGCAAAAAGGGCTTGCCCTCATTGGCGCACAGATGCAAACGCGCCAGCCAGTTGTGCCAGCAAAAACACAACCTGACACCGGGCGCGTATCGGACTTGTAACCCATTGCGCTTGCGGCTACAATAATCTATTGCCCACTCCAATCCGATTGCACTTCATCGGCCAGTTCCTCGGAGCACAGTATGAATATCCTGCTGCACGTCCATGCCTGCAAGCGGGGCCAATGCCTGCCCCTGCTGCCAGTTGCCGCCACGGATACAGATTTTTGCCGCAGCCACGGCCTCATGACTCCCGAACCGTGGGCCGTGCCGCACCTGAGGGTAGGCACTTGTTTTTGCGGAGCCTGCGGCACGGCTCTGCTCAAGGTTACCGGGCGCGCCTGGATGCCCCTGCCCTCTTCTTCTGCGGGGTCTGGCGGCAACAACGGCAACGACCTCGAGCCCTGGCAGGCGGCCCACGCCGCGCAGTGCCTGCTGCTCACGGCGCTCACTGATCTGCCCGAAGGCCCGCTGGAAGTAACCGCGAGAAAAACAGGCCACAGCCTCGCCTGGGTGACCCTTTCCGACAAGGGCGCGCGCGGCCAGCGCCTTGACCTGAGCGGCCCGGCCATTGCCGAGATGATCGGTTCGGCCATGCCGCTTTGTCATAGTCAGGGATTTTTGCTGCCCGACGAACCGGCCCAGTTGCGGGCCCTGCTTACAGAACTTGCCCTGAGTGCGGGTTTTGACATTATCTGCACCACGGGCGGCACGGGGCTTTCGCCGCGCGACATAACGCCGCAAACCACTGCCGCCCTGCTGGATACGCCCCTGCCGGGCTTTACACAGGCCATGCTGGCCGCCAGCCTTGCCAAAACACCCCACGCGGTCATATCACGCGCGGCGGCGGGCACGCTGGGGCAAAGCATTATCATCAACCTGCCGGGCAGCCGCAAGGCCGTTGTGGAAAACCTTGCCGCAGTGCTGCCCGCCCTGCCCCACGCCCTGGCCAAATTGCAGGGCGACCCCGCCGATTGCGGCGGTTAAGGAGAACACATGCGCTTTTTTTCGCTCTCCGGCATCAGACTTTCCACGCCTTTTGGCCAGTTTGGCGACATCTGCCGGATGATCAAGATCGAGCATTCTGTTTTTGCGCTGCCCTACGCCTGGGCGGGGGCTTTTTTGGCCGCACGGGGGGTACCCTCGGCACGCAGCCTGATTTTTCTGACCATCGGCATGATTGCGGCACGCTCGTTTGCCATGGCCTTTAACCGGCTGGCCGATCTGCCCTTTGACCGCGACAACCCGCGCACCCAGCAGCGGCCCCTGGTTACGGGCGTTATCAGCCAAAAACAGACCTGGGCCTTTTGCGCGCTGATGGCCATAATCTTTATTGCCTCCTGCGCCGCCCTCAACAAGGTCTGCCTGTGGCTTGCCGTGCCCGCCCTGCTGTTTGCGGCCATTTACAGCCTGCTCAAACGTTTTACCGCCCTGTGCCACTTCTGGCTCGGGGCAACGCTTGGGCTGGCCCCCCTGGCTGGCTGGCTTTCGGTCAACCCCGCAAGCCTTGGGCTTGCGCCGGTGCTGCTGTTTTGGGCTGTCACCTTTTGGGTGGCCGCTTTTGACATTTATTATGCCTTTCAGGACATGGATTTTGACGTGGCCTTTGAGCTGCATTCCGTGCCTGCCACCCTTGGGCCAGACACGGCCCTGACGCTGGCGGCCTTTTCGCACGCCATGACGTCCATTTTTCTGCTGCTGGCGGGTTTTGCCGCCGGCCTTTCGTGGCCGTGGTACATCGTGTGGTTTGGCATCAGCGTTATGCTGCTGGTGGAGCACAGGCTCATGAAACCCCAGGATCTGCGCCACGTGAACACGGCTTTCTTTACACTCAACGGCATCATTTCGCCGGTCGTGCTGATCGGCGTGCTGCTGGGCATTTACATCTGACGGAGGCGGCATGCCGCGAAAAAAACAGTATCAATGGAAGAATAGCGACGAGGCCGAGGGTTTTGATTCCCTGCCGCCCAGCCGCTCTGAAAAAAAACGGCAGAGCATTGCCCTGCAAAACATGGGCGAAGAACTGACGCGCCTGGGCCCGCAGGAGGTCAAAAACCTTGACCTGCCCGCAGATCTCAGGGAAGCGCTGCAACTCTACGCCCGCATAGGCGACCACGAAGGCCGCCGCCGCCAGATGCAGTTTATTGGCCGCGTCATGCGCGAGATTGATCCCGCGCCCATCCGGGCCATGCTGGATGCCCGGCGCGAAGTTTCTGCCGCAGCCACAGCCGCCCTGCACAAGGCCGAGCAGTGGCGCGACCGGCTTTTGACCGCCGACGAGGCCGAGCTTGCGGGCCTTGTGGAAACCCTGCTGGCCGCACGGCCTGCTGACGCCCAACCCGCAGCAGACATTGCGACAGATATTGCGACAGACGTTGCAGCAGAGGCAGACAGCGCCGGGCAGGCTGATGCCAGGCCGGGCAAAAAAGCCCTTGGCGCAGACGAACTGCGCGCCCTGGCCGTGGCCGCCCGCAAGGAAGCGGCAGAAAACACCAGCCCGCAGGCACGCCGGGTGCTTTTTCGCGCCATCCACGGCATGCTGGCATAATGGGGCTGGTCAGAAAACCCGCGTAAACCGCGCAATTATAAAAAAAATAAAAAAATTGTGCGCGAATGCTTGACGGTCACCCGGTGTTAGTATAGAAACCTTCTTCGTTGCTACGCCCTTGTAGCTCAGTCGGTAGAGTGCATCCTTGGTAAGGATGAGGTCAGCAGTTCAATCCTGCTCAAGGGCTCCATACAAAATCAAAGGACTTACGGAGAAATCCGCAAGTCCTTTTTTTTTGTGCCTACAACTCTGGCTGTCTCTCTGACAGAGCCTCTACCCTTGGCTGCCAAGAGATGTCGTTGCGCCTTGATCCTTTTTCTCTTCCTTCGGCGGAGCCTTCTTAGGCACAGCAATAGACCCTATTCGAGTGACGACATCACTATCATCATAGGTTACAAGCAGCCTTTTCTTATCTCCCTGAAAGCCTTCAATGGGCGTCCCTGCGACCTCCCACAACCCGAGCGTCAGAACATCCATCACACCATGCCCAATAGCGCGTCCAGCTGAAGGTTCGTTTCCTATTTCGTATTCATAAATGTCAGCCCTGTGGCCATTTTCTTCTCTAATTTCGATAGGCGAACCGAGCTGTAATTCGACCTCGCCTCGTGTAGCACCTACCCGCACGGCCCCCAATTGTGGCTCTTTTTTGCCGCTCATGGCCATTCCCACAGAACACCCCGATGTCATTACGCACAGCATAAGTATCCAAACTAGATATTGCTTCACTCTCCCTCCAATAAATTATTCCATACTTATTAACCTACAAAGATATTCTGGAGCAACAAAAAAAGGCCGCTCAAGGGCGGCCAGCAATTCAACGGTTCAGAAAAATTCAGGGCTATTGCGGCATTTGCGGCTGCTGCGGCATCAGCGCCCGGTAGGGCCCGCGCATGCTGTACACAAAATTGGCCATGCGCAGGTCGCCGCTGACCACAAGCATGAGCAAAAGCTTTGACTGCGCATCCTCGCGCACAATGCCGTAGCCTTTCACACCCTTCTGCTCAAAGGTAAATTCCCACTGCCCGTTACGCAGCACGGGCGCAGAGCCCCCCAGCCGCTTGGCATTGCCCCTGGCTGCCTGCTCTGCTTCGCCTGCATTGGCTGGCCCCACAATAATCAGGGCCGAACTTTTGTGGTCCTTTTGCCCCATCACCACCTGAATGGCTTCCTGCACCTTGACCGGGCCACTCACCACCACCCAGTCAGCAGGCATATCAAGACCGTAGTATTTTGTGGTCAGTGGTACTGCCTGAGCCTGCGCCGCCATAAAAACAGCCAGCACAAGCAGGGCCAGCGCCCGCAAACCACCACCCCAAAAGCTTGTAAGCATGATTTTCTCCGTCAGTTATCTCGTATATGCGCACTGTACGGCGCTGCCGCCCGGCTGTCCACACGGCAGACGCGCCGCCCTTGCCTGCGGGCAGGCTTGCCTGTATTATGGAAAGATGAGGGGCATATGCTAAAAATACACGCACTGCGCGCGCATCTTTATGTAATCCGTTTTGAACTGCTCATGGGGTCGCTGTGGTGCATATTCATCCTGAATATTCTGTTTCCCAACGATATTTACCGTGGTTACGCCCAGGCCATCTATCTGCCCATCCAGCTGCTGGCGGCCCTGGTTCTGTTTGACAACAGGCCGCGCATCCTGCGGCTTGCCCTGTTTATTGGCGCGCTGCTCATAGTGGCCAGAGCCCTGGATCTCATCTTTGTCAAAAGCCTGAATGTGGAGATGCTGCTGCTCTACCTGTTTTTCTTTGGCAGCATCATGTTTGAGGTGTTCCGCCAGATAGCGAACGCCAAGATGTTTACCGCCAAGATGGTCTATGCGGCGGTGTGCGGCCTGCTGCTTATCGGCTATTGCGGGTATTTTCTGTTTCTCACCATCGAATTTCTCAAGCCTGGTTCGTTCAACGGGCTCGGCCCCGGCGATCAGGCCATCAACGATCTGTTTTATTTCAGTTATGTAACCATTCTCACCATTGGCTACGGCGACATAACGCCCAAAACCTGGATAGCCAAAAATGCCACCGTGCTGGTTGGCTTTACCGGCTATCTCTATTCCATCGTGGTTATCGCCCTGATTGTGGGCAGGGCCCACCGCATGCCACGGGCCGCTGTTTCTGCTGTAAAAAAACCGGCTTCACTGACGGGGCATACGGCCCAGCAGGGCCAGGCTGCGGCGCAACCAGAGCGGGCTGCACAGCCCGATTCTGAGCCCGCACAGCGCCAAAGCCAGCCATAGGCCAGCCCCGGCATTACCCACGGATTGCGCGCCGCAACAGACAGGCACGCCGCTCAGGCCTTGCGCTTGAACATCCACACGGCAACCCCCACGGCCACCACGCTGATGCAGGCAATCTTGCCCAGATTTACCGCTGCCGCCGCCACTGTTATATCCTTGAGAAACACACCCTGCACAATGGTGGTAAAGTGACGCATGGGGTTGAGCTGGCTGGCGTATTGCAAGAATGGCGGCATGTTGATGACCGGCGTAACCGCGCCCGAAATGAGAATGCACGGCACACCAATGGTAAAGGCCCCCAGAAAGGCCTGCTGCTGCGTGGCAGAAAGCGAAGATACCATAAGCCCGATGCCGCCCGAAGCCATGGCAAAAACCAGCATGGCCACATACAGCAGCACCAGCGCGCCGGTAAAAGGCACACCAAATCCAAAAACAGAAATGAGCAGAAAAATGGTTCCGTGTACCAACCCCACCAGACAGCCGGGTATGAGCTTGGCAAGGGCAATCTCTGTGGGTGTGGCGGGCGATACCAGCAGCTGGTCAAACGTGCCCACCTCGCGCTCTCGCGCCACAGAAAGCCCCGTCACCACCAGGCCCAGCATAAAGCTCAGCATGCCGATGAGATTTGGCAAAAAGAACCACTGAAATTCCAGATTGGGATTAAACCAGCAACGCACGCGCACATCCAGCCGGGGGGCGCTGGCCGCTGCTCCCAGCGCTGCCTGCCCCATGACCGTGGATTCGCCAATGCCGCGCACGATGGTTTCGAGATAATACGAGGCAATCTGCGCCGCATTGGAGCGCCTGCCGTCAAGAATCACCTGCATCTGCGCGGGCGTGCCCGCATCTATACGCCTAGAAAACTCCTGGTCAAAAACCACCACAAACAGGGCCTGTTGCCGCTCTATGACAGGGCGGATTTCGGCCTCGGCGTTCAGAAACGTCACGCTGCGAAACGTATGCGAGCCCTGTAGCCTGCGCACCACCTCGCGGCTCCAGTTGCCGCTGTCGTGGTTGAGCACGGCCACATCCACATTGCGCACTTCCATGGTGGCCGCCCAGCCAAAAATCACAATCTGCATGAGCGGCGGCACAATGATGAGCATGCGCGAAACCTTGTTGCACAGCAAAACCAGCAGTTCCTTGCGCACGATGGTGGCCATGCGGCGCAGATTGAGCCGGGGCAGAGTGAACCTTGCCATCACGCATCCAGCCTTTTGACAAGGTTGCGGTACACAAGCCCCAGCAGCACCGAGGCCAGCAGCCCCATAAAAAGCAGGCTTGGGCCAAACACTGCCCACACATCGCCAGTCAAAAAAATGGTGCGCAGACAGGTATTGAAATAGCTTGCGGGCAAAAGCCGCGTGAGAGCCTGAAGCACCGGCGGCATGCTGTTGATGTCAAAAACAAAGCCAGAGAGCAGCAAGGCAGGCAAAAAGCCGGAAAACAAACCAGCCTCCGCCGCCACCAGCTGCCCGCGCAGGGTTACGGAAATCAGCAGTCCCTGCCCCAGCGCGCTGAGCATAAATACGGACGACAACAGCACAAGCACCCACAACGATCCGCGAAACGGCACGGCAAACAGCGTCACTGCCGCCACGGCGCACAGGGCCATGCTGAACATGCCCATGCAGAAGTACGGAATCAGTTTGCCCAGCAACAACTGCATGCGGCTTACCGGCGTGGCAAACATGGCCTCCATGGTTCCGCGTTCCCATTCGCGGGCAAATACCAGCGAGGTAAGCAGGGTTCCGATAAGTGTCATGATAACGGTGATGGCCCCCGGCACAAGAAACTGCACGCTCTTGGCCGCCGGGTTATACCAGAAACGCGACTGAATATTGATGGGCAGGGCTGCCGCCGCGCCCCCAGGCAGAGTCGTGCGCTGCCAGGCCATTATCAGCCCCTGGCTGTAATTCTGGATATACTGGGCCGTGTTGGGCTCCGATCCGTCCACCAGAATCTGCACAGCCCCGGCGCTGCCGCGCGCCAGCTGCTCGTCAAAATCCTGCTGGATCACCAGAATCCCCTGCACCGCAGATTCACGCATCATGCGCCCGGCCTCGGCCATCGTGCCCACTGGCCGCGTGGCAAACCAGGGCGAATGGGCAAAATCGGCTGCAAGGCTCAGGGCGTTGCGCCCGCCGCTCTGGTCCAGCACGGCCAGCCGCAGCACGCCCGCATCAAGGGTAATGCCGTAGCCAAAGAGCAGCAGAAAGATAAAGGGCAACACCCCGGCCACAAGGTAGGACGAGGGATCGCGCACGATCTGCTGAAATTCTTTGCCGACCAGGGCAAATAGCTGTCGTATCCAGATACTGCGTTGCATGGCGCTGCCGGTTGTATGTTGCGAAACAGAAAAAACGTTGCCGCCTACTGCGGATGCTCCCTGTCGTACTTTTCAATGCTGGCGATAAAGGCCTCTTCCAGCGTGGGATCGGCCACTTCTGTGCATGAGGCCTTGAGCTCGTCGGGCGTGCCCATGCTGATCATGGCTCCGCGATAGATCAGGGCGATGCGGTCGCAATATTCCGCCTCTTCCATGAAGTGGGTTGTCACCAGCACAGCCGCCCCGGCGGTGGTCATGGCCGAAATATGCTTCCAGAAATCACGGCGGGTGCGGGCGTCCACGCCAGAGGTGGGCTCGTCAAGAAACAGCACGGGCGGCTCGTGCAGGGTGGCGCACAAAAGGGCCAGGCGCTGCTTTTGCCCAAGGGGCAACGATCCCGTGCGGCTGCGCAGATAGGGCTGCAATTCAAGGGCTTCGGCCAGCCCCGGCAACAGCACATCGCGGTGCTCCTTGCTCAGGCCGTACAGCTCGGCAAAAATGGTGATGTTTTCGCGCACGGGAATATCCGGGTACAAAGAAAACTTCTGGGCCATGTACCCCAGACGCGACCGGGCCTCGCTGCCCGCACGCAAAAGATCAACGCCGTCCACGGCGCAGCTGCCCGCAGTTGGCCGCGAAAGCCCGCACAACATGCGGAATGTGGTGGATTTGCCCGCACCGTTGGGGCCGAGAAGACCAAAAATTTCACCGGGGCGCACGTCAAAAGAAATATCACGCGCTGCCACAAAAGCGCCAAACTGCTTGGTGAGATTGCGGGCCGAAATGGGATAGGCAGACCCGGAAACGCTTGCAGGCTTTGCCGCAGGGGGCATGACCGCAGAGGACATGGCCGCAGAAGGTATTGCCGCTGTCACGGCCGCAGCGTTATCCCCAGCCCCGCCATTGTGCGCCACGTGCAGCTTGCCGTAGGGCGAGGGGCTCTGGTTGATGCCGCCCACGGCGCTCATATAGGCATCCTCCAGCCTTGGCGCCACGGGTTCGCCGCCCTTTTCCTGCACCTCGCGCCGCAGGGATTCGGGGGCGTCTGCCGCCAGCACCAGCCGTATGCGGCTGCCCTGGATGAGGGCATCCTCAATGCCGGGGCGCATGGTCCAGAGGGCCAGCTCCCTCTTGTGCGTGCCCGCATCGGCACGCAGCAAAAAAACCCGCCCTTCGACCCGGTTGGTGAGCTCTTGCGGCGGCCCGGCAAACAGCACCCGGCCACAATCGAGCATGATTACACCGGGGCAGCGCTCGGCCTCGTCCAGATAGGCGGTAGACCACACAACAGTCATGCCGTCCTGGCTCAAGTCCTGCACCATGCGCCAGAGCTCGCGGCGCGATTGCGGGTCAACCCCCACACCGGGCTCGTCAAGCAGCAGCAGGCGCGGCGACCCCAGCAGGGCGCAGGCAATGCCCAGCTTTTGCTTCATGCCGCCGGAGAGCCTGCCCGCAAGGCGCTCGGTAAAAGGCGCAAGATTGGTGAACCCCAGCAGTTTTTCAAACACGCTGTCGCGCTCTGCCCCCTCCAGCCCACGCAGGCTGGCGTGCAGGCGCATGTTGGCCATGACAGAAATATCCTCGTACAGGCCAAAACGCTGCGGCATGTAGCCGATGCTGTTGGGCTGGCTGCGCATGAGCTCTGCCGGGCTGTAGCCAAAAAGACTGACCCGCCCCTCGCCGGGCGGCATAAGACCGGCCATGATGCGCATGAGTGTGGTTTTGCCCGCCGCATCCGGCCCCACCAGCCCGGTAATGCGCCCAGCGGGAATAACCGCGTTCACGCCGTCAAGAGCGGTTACGGCCTCGCGCCCCTTGCCAAAACGCATGACCAGCCCCTCAAGACAGACCGCCTGCCCCTCATCAGCGCACGAACTCATGGCGCGGGGGCATCCTGCAGGATAATGGTCACTGGCATGCCCTGCCGCATGACGTTATCCGGGTCTTCTGCCTGCACGCGCAGCCGGTAGACCAGAGCCGTGCGTACCTCGCGCGTTTCAACGGTTTTGGGCGTAAATTCTGCCGTGGGCGAAATAAAACCCACAGTGCCCGAAAAACTTTTGCCCGGCGCGGCATCCACCTGTATTTTGACCTGCATGCCGGGTTTGACGCGCCCAAGGTTGGGCTCGTCCACATAGGCCCGCAGCCACAGGGGATCGGTAAGCGTGAGCGTGTACACGGTCTGCCCGCCCTGCACGATGGCTCCGGCCTCGCGCGCACGGGTGAGTACCACGCCCTTTTGCGGGGCCACAAGAGTGGCGTCGTGCAGCTGTATCTCTGCGTGGTTGAAGGCAGCTTCTGCGGCGGCCACGGCGGCTTTTTGCGCCAGCACTTCTTCTTCGCGGTAACCGGCAAGCAGCATGTCGAGCTGGTCCTGACTGGAATGCAGTTTTGCGCTGGCCTCGCGGTACTGGGCGCGGGCATTGTCCATGTCTTTTTGCGAAATGGCGTTGGTGGCGCGCATGGCAGCCACGCGGTTAAGGTTAATCTGCGCATTTTCGGCCAGCGCGGCCGCGCCGCTCACCGCCGCGCGCGCCTGGGCGATTTCCTCCACCCGGTAGCCGCGCTCAAGCCGCACAAGCGAGGCCCGCTGTTTTTCAAGCTCTGCGGCAGCCTGATCGCGCTGCTGGGTCAGCAGATCGTTGTCCAGCAGGGCAAGCGGCTGACCAGGGGCCACGCCATCGCCTTCGTCCACCAGCACCTTTGCAATGCGCCCGCTGACGCGAAAGCCAAGATCCACCTGGCGGATATCCACATTGCCGTAGAGCACAAGGCGGTCGCCGCTGTGCCCAAGCCACCACTGCCACAAAAGAGCCACCGCCACCAGCACGGCCAGGGCCGCGCCAATACCAAGCACCTTACGGGGGACAGCCATATTCCTCCCTGCGCAACCGCCTCAAACGGTTGCCGCACCTCACAGTTTTCAGCAGGGGGCATACGCCCCGCTACGAGCCAGAATAGCCAGTGCCGTGCGCCTTGTCCATGCCACGCCGCACACTTAAAGCAACAGTTGATTTCCCCGGTCTTGTGGTGCACGCAAATGTGGTAGGCAATAACGCATATTCATATCCAAACCCGTGGAGAGCAACATGACAGACCATTTGCCTAAATTTCGGGCGGCGTGTCTGACGGCGGCCATTTATCTGCTTGCAGCGCTGGGTTTGCCAGCACACGGAGCCGCCGCAGTGCAGACCCTTCCCGATGCCGCAACGTTTGAAAACATTGCCGCGCAGGGCTATGTGTACGGCCTGCCCATAGTGATGCACTATGACATCACCTACCAATATTCCGTAGACACCGCTTCGCCGCAGTACAAGGCTCCGTTCAACCAGCTGCGCAACGGGGCGCGTGTTTTTACGTATAAGGATACTGTTGTCATCACGCCCAACAGCGATACACCCTATTCCTTTGCCTGTCTTGACCTTCGCGCCGAACCGGTGGTGATCAGCGTGCCGCCGGTAACTGACGGCCGCTACTTCAGTGTGCAGCTTGTGGATGCCAATACCTACAATTTTGGCTACATCGGCAGCAGAACCACGGGCATCAAGGGCGGAAGCTACATGGTTGTGCCCCCGGAATGGCAAGGCGCTGCGCCAGCGGGCATGCAGGTTTTTCGCTCCAACGCGCAGTACGCCCTGGCCCTGTTCCGCACCCAGCTTTTCAACCCTGCGGATATCGACAACGTGCTCAAGTTTCAGAAGGGCTATGCCGTGCAGACGCTCTCGGCCTACCTGGGGCAAACCCCGCCCCCGGCACTGCCCATGCCGCCCTTTCCGAACATTGGGCAGGATTACATGAAGCCAGAATTCTTTGACTATCTGGCCTTTGCCCTGCAATTTGCCCCCGCCGCGCCGGAAGAAACCGCCATCCGCGCGCAGCTCGCCAGCATTGGCGTGGTCGCAGGCAAGCATTTTGACTTCGCCGCCCTGCCCAAGGATTGTCAGGAGGCGCTGCTGCGCGGCATGAAAAAGGGCGCGGGCATGGTGGACGCCTCGATCAACGGCCCCGGCATACGTGTCAACGGCTGGAAGATGAGCTCGCCCTTTGGCAACCGCGATTTCTTCAACGGCAACTGGCTGCTGCGGGCTGGCGGAGCCAAGGCGGGCATTTACGGCAACGATGCGGCAGAAGCCGTGTACCCCATGACCAGAACCTCGGCCAGCGGCGACCCCCTTGACGGCAGCAAGCACAAGTACCGCATCACCATTCCCGCAGGACAGTATCCCCCGGCCAGGGCCTTCTGGTCTGTGACCATGTATGACGGCAAAACCCAGCTGCTCATCAAGAACCCCATCGACCGCTACCTGATCAATTCGCCCATGCTGCCAGACATGAAGAAAAACCCGGACGGTTCGCTCACCATTCTGATCCAGCGCGATTCGCCCGGCAAAAACCTGGAAAGCAACTGGCTGCCCGCACCCGACGGCCCCATCTTTCTTGTGATGCGGCTGTATTGGCCTGAAACGGAAGGCCTCTCGGTGCTGCCGCTGGGCAAGGGAACCTGGCAGCCGCCCCGTGTGGAACTGAACGACTAGGCGCATCTGCGCGCAAGGGACAAACATGCTTTTTTGCAACACATGCCGCGCAGCCAGAATGGTGCTTGCGGGCCTGATCATACCCCTGTTCATGGTTCTGGGCCTCGCACCGCAAAAGGCGCAGGCCCAGGACTATGGCTGGTTTTTGCTGGATTTGCCGCAGGGCTGGCAGGCAGAGGCCCCGGCAGACATGGCCGGAACATGGATTCTGACGCTGAGTGGGCCGGATGAAGCCGTACACGCGCGCATTCTGGTGGGCAAAACCGCAGGCCCGCCAGACGCTGCCGACGTGGCTGCCCTGCTGCGCGCGGCGGCGGGTATGCGCGAACCTGTGCGGCGGGCTGACAGCCAGTATGTTTTCAGGGGCAAGGATGCTCTGGGCGTGGAATCTGCCGGTATTGTGGGGGCCGACCCACAGGCGGGTCTGTACATGGCGGTGCTGTGCAGCGGTGAGGTAGACAGGGCCGAGGAACTGCTGGGGGCGTTGCGTGGCGGCTCAAACCCGGCCATGCTGCCCGTGCGTCATACGGTGCGCGGCAGTATTGAGCCGCGTTTCATGCCTGCGGCCCCATAATTCTGGATTACTGCTGCAACACAGGCTTGCGGCTGCGCTGAATGGGCTTGCCCAATCCCATGGATTCCGTGGCACGCACCACCTCGGCGGCTCTGGCCTCGTCACCGCGCAGCAGCACAAGTACCACATGAAGCTTGCCAGAGCGCTCCATCTTGGTGCGCATGCCGCGCCCCTCAAGCCTTTGGCGCAAGGAATCCACGGAGTCAGCATCCTTGAAAGCCCCGACCTGGAACACATAGTCGTAGAGCCCCGATACCGGCGGGGCCTTGACGATTCCTGCGGGCTGCGCCGCGCCTTGCCCCTGCGCTGCCTGAGCCGCCGCACCCTGGGGCACGCCAGCCTGCACAACGCCTGCGGGCTTTGGCTGCACGGGCGTCATGGGCGGCAGAGGTTTGAGCGGAGCATCGCCCGTGGCCGCATCGTTACGCAGCACGCGCGAAAAGCGCAGCTCTTCTGCGGCCAGAACCTTCTGTTTGGGCTCTGCTGCCTCGTTGACATTACCGGCTGTACCGCCGGGGATGGGGCCTTCATCGTCTGTGGACGTAGCGGGCGAAACTGCACCGCTGGCCGGTGCGGCCTGCCTGGCTGCCACCGGCTGCGGATGAGCCTTCCAGTAGGCCCTGCCGCTCATAACCCCGCCAAGGTATGCCAGCACCACTGCCGCCACTACCAGAAAAACCGCCGCCAGCAGGGATGACGGGCGCAGGCACAGACATTTTTTTTCAGTTGCCTGATCCGATGAATTCTGGCGGCTCTGGGGAGGCATGGAATCTCCTGATGGTGGGGTTTGGTGCGTAAAATGCGCAAGGCAGGCTGCAAGGTCGTTGGCGGTGGCAACCATATCAACGCAAGCGGCAGCCGTAAAGTGGCCCTCTGCGATTTACCATCTGGCCATCTGCACCCGCAATGGGTCGTCTGGCCGCTTGCGGGGCAGCCCCGCGCTCTGCTAGTATGGTCGCAAGCAAAAAATATGGAGTAATGCCATGACCAAGGCCTTATGGTTTCTTCGCATATATGCGGCCATCTGTCTTGTGTTGGCTGGGTTTATGGGCGATGCCGCCGTATTTGCAGCGCACATTGCCAAACCCGGCCCCGAACCGCAAATTTTGTCCATAGTCAACGCCACGGGCGAAGACGTGTTGAGCATGGGCTTTCAGACGGGCAAAAACGTACACTTTGTGCGGCTCGACATGCCCCCCGGTGGCAAGGATGACATTGAAAACCCCGGCGCACTCACAAATCTGCGCGTGGATACAGGCCTTGCCCTATGGCTTTTCAAGGATGTGCCCCTGAACAAGGCGCAAAAAATGACCCTGCGCATGGGCGACAAGCCCACGCTTGAGCTCGCCGCCCCCAAGGCCGAGCCCCAGCGCATTGCGGGCGAAGTGCAAAGCCTGCTGCCTGGGCCCGATGCTGGCCCTGTGTGTACCCTTGACCGTTTTCGTCCTGGCATGCCCATGAAGGACGTGTGCGCCGTGCTGAGCGCAACCCAACAGCGCGACGACAACGATGCCGTGCTTGCCAGCCTTGGCTTTGCGGGCATGGTATGGGCCGCGCGGCTGGAACCGGCCCAATCCGAGGGCAAACCCGGCAGCAAGGCTACCCAGGTGCTTGACCACATGGAACTGCGCCGCAAACTCGACCCCGAAACCCTCGAAAAACTCATGCAGTCCCTGTATGACCAGAAGTACAGCCCCTGGCAGGCCGAACTGCCCGGCCTGGACATCAATTTTACCCAAATGCCCTCCATGGATCTGGCCAAGCAGAAGGACATGCTGCATCAGGTGCTTGGGTATTTTCTGACAGCGGGCAAGGGTGAGGCCACCATCATGCTGGCCCCCACAGACATACTGCCCAAGCTGGCCGATGCCGACGCGCCGAGCGGTGATGTGCAGCTGTTTACCATTACCCTGCGGCCTGCCTCAAAAAATCTTGTGGTGGATGTGGCCGCCTACCGCGAGAGTGAAGAATCACGCTAGCGGCCTGCCCACAGCGCGCCTGGCCCATACATGTGCCCCAGACATACGGCCAGACATGTGGCACTGACATGTGGTACTGACATGCAAAAGGCATCCCCGGTTTTGGCCGGAGATGCCTTTTCATTTCATCTGTTACCGGGGGCGGGCTAGGCCAGCCGCCCTTCCTTCTTGGCGGCGCGCATGCTGCGCAGCCAGTTGTACCAGCCCTCAAGGCCATCGCCCTTGCGGCAGGACACTTCAAAGATATCAAGCTCTTTATTGAGCTTGGTGGCAAAGTTGCGGGCGCGGGCCATGTCAAAATCCACATAGGGCAGCAGGTCTGTCTTGTTAAGCAACATAGCCTTGGCAAGATTGAAAAGCAGGGGGTATTTTTCCGGCTTGTCGTCACCCTCGGCCACGCTCAACAGGGCTACCTTGGCGTCTTCGCCGCAGTCGAATTCAACGGGGCACACAAGGTTGCCCACGTTTTCGATAAAAAGAATATCCACGCCGGTAAGGTCGAGGCTTTCCAGCGAGGTAAGAATCATGTTGCTGTCGAGGTGGCAGCCGCCGTCGGTATTGATCTGCACGGCCTGTGCGCCAGTGGCGGCTACGCGGCGGGCATCGTTGTCTGTTTGCAGATCGCCTTCCACCACGGCCATGCGAAATTCGCCAGCCAGATCGCTGAGGGTGCGTTCGAGCAGCGTGGTTTTGCCAGCGCCGGGCGAACTGATGAGATTCAGGGCCAATATACCTTTTTCAGCAAGCAACCGCCGCACATGAACGGCCATTTTTTCGTTTGCTTCCAATACATTACGAACCACAGGAATTTGCATTCATTTCTCCTTGCTTGCCGCCTGTACGGCGTGGTCATGAGCCAGAAACAAAAAGATAAAGGCGAAGAGGTATTGCAAGAGCAACCTGCGGCCCCCGCGAATCAGGGGCTTCAAAGGGCTAGCTGGCTTCCAGGCGGTTGAGGTAGAGCTCCCTGCCCTGCTCAACCACATGCCCAAACTGCTCGCCGCAACCGGGGCAGGGCAGCCACAGGGCATCTTGCCCCTCGCCGCCAAAAACCTTGCCGCAGGCCGTACAGCGCAGGCGCAGTGGAAGCTCGGTGAGCTCCAGGCGCGCGCCCTCGTGCGCGGTTCCGTACACCATGGTTTCAAAACAGAATTGCAGCGATTCGGGCACAACGCCAGAAAGAGAGCCGTAAATTACGTTTACAACCTCTATGCGGGTGCATCCCTGGCGGGCTATTTCATCCTCTGCCATCTGCAACAGGCTTTGTGCTATGGACATTTCGTGCATGGGGTCATGCTAGCCCAAAGACCCGGTTCCGTAAAGGCCAGAAGCGAATCTTGCTATTCGACGCAAATAATGTACATTTTGCACATGCGTCGCTCAAAATTTTCTGGCGTCTTCTCCTTCTCTGCCGACTGGACAGCTAGCCGAAGCAAAACGCACTTCTTCGTCTGGGAACTTCCCGACGGAGCCTATGCCGTGCAAGAGCTCAACGCCGCGTTCCAGCCTGTCGCCGAGGTGGAGCGCGTAAGCGCCAAATCATTTACCCGCGAATTCAAGGCAGAGCCCAACATTCTGGCTATGCCCGTGGTTACGCCGGACTTAAGCCATTTTGAGGCCAGATCGGTCACGCCCCAGCCCCAAAATACTGCCCCTGCCGCCCCAAAGCCCGTTGGCAAGGCAGCAGATGCCCCCGCTGCAAACCCTGGTTTTGCCCCGCTTGAAATGGCCAAGGCCAAGAGCAAGCTGCCCGATTCTGTTCAGGTGATCACGGGCAAGGCCGAGCAGCCCCCCCTGCCCTTTGCCACCCGCACCGCAACCGGCGTTACCGCCGTGCGCTACGAAGAAGGCCAGCCCCCGGCCACGCAGACTGCCCCGGCTGCTCCTGCTGCTCCCAAAAAAGCCTATGATCTTGAGGCTGCCCGCAAGGCCAAGGTGGTAGAGACCAAACTGCGGGAGACTTTTCGGCAAACCCTGCTGCGCCTCAAGCGCCCCCGCGAACGCAAGGCCGCCCTGCTTGCCCTGGAGCAGCTGGCGCAAACCAACGAAGGCATCACGCCCTCCCACAAGCACATGTTTCGCGATTTTGGCGTGCGTCTGCGTCAAAATTCCCAGCCCAACCTTGCCCTGCTGTTTACGCGCAAGGCCGTGGAGCTGGCCCCCGAAGATGATCACGCCCACTTCAACCTGGCGCGCATTTTGTGTTCGCTTGGCATGTATGACGAGGCCGCAGCCCATATTGCCACTGCCTTGAGCGTGTCGAGCGAAGAGCCTCTCTACTTCAAGCTGCTGGAACATATCCGCGAGCTCAAGCAGGCACGTAGCGCGGCCAGGGCCGCACGTTAGAGCCGAGCGGCAGTTTCAACCCAAGTCTTTGGCAGGAGCCTTTTGGCATGAACAAAGTTATTATGATTCTTCTTGTGGCTGTTTGCGTTCTGGGCATGGCGCTCATCATGCTTAATGAACGCCTCCGCAAGCCCGAACCCGCAACGCCCGCAGGCATCATTGCACCAGTTACCCCGCCGGACGCTGCCCCGCCCGTTGCGCCGGGGAATCCCCTTGCCGCAAACAGCCAGGCCGCCGGTACGCAGCCACAACCCTATCTGCCCCCGCAGTCGCAGGCCGGAATTCCCGACCGCAATGCCAGCAGCGAAGCCCCGGCCCGCGCCCCCATACCCAGCCTGAAGCCGGACGACAAAACCGCACCTGTGAGCAGCCTTGCCTCTTCTGATCCACAGCCTGCGGTGGCCAAGCCGGTGGTGCAGCCCAAGCCCGTCACCCCGGTGACAGAAAAAACCACCGCAGCGGCCGAACCCGCCAAGGAAAAGACCGCCAAGGCCGCGCCACAGCACAAAACCATTACCAAATTTGTGGTTCTTGCACGCGACAAGGGCGCAACGGTGCGTTTGGTGGGTGCTGCGCCCATTGTCTACAAAAACATGCAGCTCAGCGGCCCGGAACGTCTGGTTATCGACCTTGACGGCAAGTGGCAGGTCAAGGCCCCCGGCGTGCCCAAAAATCCTGCTGTTACCAATGTGCGCCTGGGCAAGGATGGCGACAAGACCCGCATCGTCATTGACCTTTCGGGCAAGGTGCAGCCCAAGTTTACACTTTCCAAGGACGGACACACGCTGGATATCCGGCTTGACCACTGATTTTCTGCCATATGAAGCTAAAACCCCCGGTTGTTATAGGCAACCGGGGGTTTTTTGCAAAAGGCCAAAAAGACCTTTAGCGCATATTTCAGCTCTCCATTTCCTTGCCCCTGGCATTGGCTGCCAGTACTGAATCCACCAGCAGCCCGATGAGCCCCTCGCGGTCGAGCACATTCACGCCAGCGATGGTCAGCCCGCCAGGCGAACACACATCATCGCGCAACTGCATGAGCGGCGAGGTGCTTTGCTCGACCATGGTGGCACAGCCGCCAAAAAGGGCGGCTACCATATCGCGCGATTCGCGGTGCTGAAATCCCAGGGTAACCCCTGCCTGCACCAGCCCCTGCATCATGGCAAACACATAGGCCGGGCCAGCGCCAATAAGGGCAGAGAACGCCGTAAACTTGCTTTCCGGCAGCTCCACGCACACGCCCAGGGCGTTGAAAAGCGCCAGCACGTCTGCCTTGCGGGCAGCGGGCAGATCGGGGTCTTCAAAACACAGGGCAAAAACACCCTTGCCCACCAGGGCTGGAGTGTTGGGCATGCAGCGCACCACAGGGCAACGGCCCTCCACGGCCTGGCTCAGCCGCTGGCGGCTCACACCGGCAGCAACTGAAACCACGGTCTTATCAGCCGTCAGCCCCGGGCGCATCTGCTCCAGCACTTCAGCTGCCTGATACGGCTTAACGCCCAATACCAGCACATCGGCGGCCTGCGCCACGGCCAGGGGGCTTTGCAACACGCTGACGCCAAACTCTTCAAGAGGGCGCATGCGCGCAGCGGTTCTGTTGTATCCACACAGACTGTAACCACCTGTACGGGCAAGACCGGCCATGATGGCCCCGCCCATGTTGCCGCAACCGACGCAGCCGATAGTGAGCGCCATAATATTACTCCGTAATTTCGAGGCCGCTGAAGAAGTAGCCTATTTCAAAAGCCGCAGTTTCAGCGGCGTCCGAGCCGTGAACAGCATTGGCTTCCAGGCTTTGGCCATACTTGTGACGCATGGTTCCGGGTTCGGCCTGAGCCGGATTGGTGGCCCCCATAAGGGCACGCCAGCGCGGAACAGCGTCTTCGCCGCGCAGAACAACGCAAACCACGGGGCCGGAGGACATGTATTCGGTCAGGCTGTCAAAAAAAGGGCGTTCCTTGTGAACAGCGTAAAAGCCGGCAGCCTGCGCCTTGGAAAGGTGCAAGCGCTTGAGCGCCACGATTTTGAGGCCGGAAGCTTCCATGGCAGCCAGAATTTCCCCGGTCAGATTGCGCGAAACTGCGTCAGGCTTGATAATGGCGAAAGTGGATTGCATGCTTACTCCTGTTCCATGTTCGTGTTGAGTGAGTGAATATCTGCCGCACCAGCGGCTTTGTCCAGTGCCAGCTTCCAGATGATGCGCCGCAGGGGCACAACAGCAACGCCTTCCCTGTCCTGCCACTGGCGCAGGGCGCGCAGGGTTTCAGGATGGGGATGACCAATGGCCACGGCCATACCCTTGGTGCGGGCGCGGGCTGCCGCCGCGTCCAGCGCCACAAGGATGGCCGCAGTATCGCGGCGTGTATCCAGAAAAACATCGCGTGCAAGGCCAACCAGCCCCGCCTCTACGGCGGCAGGCATCAGTTGCGGATCTGGCCGCGTCACACTGTCGAGCACGGCAAGCCCGTGGCCAACAAGCATACCAGCCAGAGTTCTGCACAGCGAAATATTGCCCGTAAAGGCTGATCCCATATGGTTATTCAGGCCAATGACCGTGGGCAGCGCCCGCAGATTTTCATCCATAACGGCCCGTATTTCCTTTGCGCTCATATTTGTGAGCAACGCGCCAGGGCCGGGATCGGGCCGCCGGTGGTCAGCCTTTGGCAGGGGTTCCATGGGCTGGTGCAAAAGGCAATCCAGCCGTCTGTCTGCCGCAACTTCTGCAACTTCGTGCGCGTGCGGAGCCCTGGGCCAAATGGAAAATGTCACGGCAAAGGGCAAGGCTGCGGCTTCTTCTGCGACATCAACCCTTTGGCCCATATCGTCCAGCACAATGGCAAGCGCAGCCGGGGGCAAAGGCTGGGCCAAATCTGCCAGCTGACCCTGGTATCCTGTAAAGCTAACAACATAGTATACCAGATCATTGAGTAAAACTTCAAGGGTTCCCTGGGAGGACCAGCGCACAAGGACGCGCGCGCCCGCAGCCCGAAGGGCCTGGTCGCGGATTTTCAGACCTTCAAGCAGGGCCAGCCCCAGCCGCAGGGGAGCGCAGGAACCGCTGACAGTAATGAGGCGCACGGCATCACCCGTGTCAGACAGCGTGGATGCTATAGCCGGGGCCAGTGCAGAAGGGCTTGCCGCAGGGCGAACAGGCGCGGCAGACGCGGCAAAAGTGCGGGATGAAGGGGAGGTAGAAGCATCGGCCAGGGGGGAAATGGCGGCAGCCCCGCCCCCCGGCGCAGCGTCTGTTCCGTCATTTTGCGGCAGCACTTTTCGCTGCCAACGGGCTTGCGGCAAGGCCTGGGGCAGGGCTTGAGCCAGCAGGGCATCCAGCAGTTCCAGCGCCAGGCTTTTGTTAAAATTCTGCCACTCCCGGTGAGAGGCGGCAAATCCAAGGGGAGAAGGGTGCGGCGCGGCCCTGCCAGATGCGGCAGAACTGGCGGCAACATTTGCAGGCAACCGCCCTGGCGGCACATCTTGCAAGTGCCACTGCACCCAGCATGAAAAACCCAGACTGAGCAGCAGCCAAAGCACACCGCCTACGGCCAGCCTTGCAGACGCAGACAGCCTTTCGGCAGGCCGCGAGGGTCTGGCCGAAAGGCTGTCAGAAGACTTTGTGTCGCGCAATGGCAACACCCTGGTTATACCTGCCCGCTCGCCGTGCGGCGAATGGGGTTAGTTACGTATTTCCCGCATCTTGGGAAGGCTCTTGACCATTTGCAGGGCCATGCGCAGCTGATTGTCGCGCGAGAGCTGTTCGGCGGCATCTTCCTTGCCGCTCTTGGCCTTGGACGACTTTTTGTCCTTGCCGTTTTCAAGGTGACGGTTCAGATCCTGCTCACGCACCATCAGGCGGGCGTTGTCCTTGTCGTCGGTGCGGGGCGCTTCAAAGGGCACTTCCACATCGGGCACAATACCCTCGGCCTGAATGGAGCTGCCGCTGGGCGTGTAGTACAGGGCCACCGTGAGCTTGAGGCCAGAGCCATCGGAAAGCGGAATGATATTCTGCACCGATCCCTTGCCAAACGAGCGTTCACCCACAGTGAGGGCGCGCTTCTGGTCGCGCAGAGCGCCAGCCACAATTTCAGAGGCAGAGGCCGAACCGGCGTTGATCAGCACCACCATGGGCGCGTGGATGTCGTCGCCCTGCTTTTTGGCTTCGTACACGCGGTCGGTGTTGTCGCGCCGCCCCTTGATGGAAACGATCACGCCCTTGTCGAGGAAGGTATCAGACACGCTCACGGCCTGATCAAGCAGACCGCCGGGGTTGTTGCGCAGATCAAGCACAATGCCCTTGATGCCGCCAGAATTCTTGGCTTCTTTTTCTGCGGCCTTGAGGGCGTCCTTCAGTTCTTCGGTGGTGCGCTCAGAGAAACGTGTAAGGCGGATCCAGTAAAAACCGTCTTCCAGCTTTTTGGACTTTACGCTGATCAGCGGAATGGCATCGCGCACAATACGCACGGTCTGGGGCGTTTTGGCATCGCTGTGCAAGATGGCCAGTTCCACATCCGAGCCCTTGGGGCCACGAATGCGCGAAACCACTTCCTGCAACGAAAGTTCCTGGGCGGGCTGTCCGTTGATGGACAGAATGATATCGCCCGACTTGAGACCGGCGCGGTAAGCAGGGGTATCTTCAATGGGCGTTACAACGGTAACCTGCCCGTTTTCCATAGAAATTTCTATGCCGATGCCAAAGAATTCGCCAGATGTGGTTTCCTGCATTTCTTTGAATTCGTCGGCATTCATAAAGTTGGAATGCGGGTCAAGGCCCTGAAGCATGCCCTTTACCGCGCCGTTGATAAGGTCGCCCTGTGTCACATCGCGCACATAATACCGCTCAACCAGATCCAGAACCTGGCTGAAGCGCTTGAGCGCATCAAACTTATTGGGGGCTTCCTTGGACGTTTCCTTTTTTTCGGCGCACTGGGGCGCGCCCGGCAAGGTAACCATACCGCCCACGGCAAGCAGAAGCACAAGGACACTGAGACGGACAAGAAGACGCATATCAACGATCTCCACACAGACGTAATGGACAAAGACAGCGCTGCAAGCCCGAAAAGCCGCAACGCAGGGGGTACAGCAGCACCAACCAAAGCAGGGGCCGCGCACCAGCCGGATAGTGACCCTTTTCAGGTCAAATTGCAACGCCAAAAGGCGCAATTTGCGTACTGGCAGGCCATTGTGGGCGGCAGTTTCACAAGGGGTTGCCCCGCCCGCCCGCACTGCTGCCTGCACCAAAAACCATGCGCCGGGTAAAACCTTCGACAGTATCGTCAGTTCTCCCCGGCGCATATGGCCCGCACTGCCTGTTACAGCCAGATTGTGGCTGCAACAGCCCTGCACAGCTGCCCGACCAGCCTGAAACCAGGCCGATCAGTTATCAGAAATTACGCTTCGACTTTGAAAAAGGCAGCCGCGCCGCCGCCGCACACGGGGCAGGCGTCACAGGGGCCTTCGTGGGTGTAGCCGCACACCTTGCACACATAATAATCGGTATCGGGCAGGCCAGCGGGGTTTTCCAGCGCCTTTTTGTACAGGTTGGCGTGAATTTCTTCCACCTGATTGGCAAAGTCAAAATACTTGGCAACCGCAGCCTGACCGTCGGCTTCGGCCTGCTTGATCATTGCGGGGTACATGTTGGTGAATTCGTAGGTTTCGCCCTCAATGGCGGCCTTGAGGTTGGCAACGGTATCGCCGATCTTGCCAGCGTTCTTCAGATGGGCATGTGCATGCACGGTTTCAGCGGCAGCGGCGGCACGAAAGAGTTTGGCTACCTGATGCAGGCCTTCCTTGTCGGCAGCAGCTGCAAAGGCGAGGTACTTGCGGTTGGCCTGGGATTCACCAGCAAAAGCAGACATGAGGTTTTCGTGGGTGGTGCTCATTTTTTAATCTCCGTGGTTAGGAAGTTATTTTTATCAGGAACAGTTCCTGATTAAAGAATTCAGCGGGCCTTGTAAAGCTTTTTTTCAAAAAAATAAAATTTATCAGCATGCCCTCCCCCCCTGTCCCCGTTGCGCAGAAACGGATGACAAGCTAAAAGGTACTTATGAACGCCCAAGAAATCATATCCCATTTCGGCATGCGTCCCCACCCCGAAGGGGGGTTCTTTTATCGCACCTATGAAGCCCCGCAGATTCTTTCGGCAGAAGAAATGCCCTGCGGGTTTGTGGGCCCGCGCCCTGTCTCTACTGCCATTCTTTTTTTGCTTGAGCAGGGGCAATTTTCGCGCCTGCACCGCATTCGCCAGGACGAACTGTGGCACTTTTATCTGGGCGGGCCCCTGCGCCTTGCCTGCATAGACACGCACGGCCACCCGCGTGAGGTCACGCTGGGGCACGATATTCTTGCCGGGCAGCATGTGCAGTTTACTGTTCCTGGCGGCTGCTGGTTCGGCGCAACCCCTGCCGCAGGCACGGCCTTTTCGCTTGTGGGCTGCACGGTTTCACCCGGTTTTGACATGGACGATCTGCGCATTGGTCAGCCAGAAGAACTGACCCTGCGCTACCCCATGGCCAAGGACTGCATACGCGAATTTTGCCCACCGCTGAACGACGCCCAACGCGAGGTATGCAGAAGATGCGGTGACGACGAATGAGCCGATATGCCGTGCCCGATGTTGCGCCGCAGCATCCGCACTGCACAGAGATTGTCATTCGCCGAAGCCGTTTTTTTGCCCAGTGCGCCCACACGCCAGACCCGGCAGCGGCGCGTGCCTTTGTTGAACAGATTCGTCGCCGCCATGCTGATGCCACACACAACTGCTGGGCCTATGCCGCAGGCGCGCCGGGGGATACGGCGCAGATCGGGTCATCTGACGATGGCGAGCCGCACGGCACGGCTGGCAGGCCCATGCTCCAGATTGTGCTGCACAGCGGCGTAGGCGAGCTGTGCGTGGTTGTAAGCCGCTGGTTTGGCGGCGTAAAACTAGGCACAGGCGGCCTTGTGCGGGCGTATCAGGACAGTGTGCGCGAAAATCTTGCCAGCCTGCCCCTGCGCCAGCAAGTGCCCGAATGCAGCCTGCAACTGACCCTTGGCTATGCACACCTCGAAGCCCTGCGGCGCATGCTGCCCACCTTTGAAGCCCGCCTTGAAAATGAAGAATACCTGGCAGATGCCAGCCTGCAACTGCGCCTGCCGCAAGAACACGTTGCTGCATTTACGGTGGCGCTGGCAGGCATAAGCAATGGCGCAGCCCAGTGCAGCGTGCTGGAACAAGACAGCACAACCTGACCGTACACATATTTGTATAAAAAAGCACCTTGGCCTGCGGCAAATAACTGCGGGCCTTTTTTTGCGGGCTGGTTTTGCGGGATATTTTATGCTGGCAGACGTGCAGCCACAAAAAACAGGGCCGTCAGATTTCTCCAACGGCCCTGCAAATACATCGTCAGGTAAAAAGCGGGTTAAACGCCCTTGGCCTTGAGTTCTTCAATAAAGCCTTCCGGCACTTCAAAGCCCAGAGCCTGCGCCTTTTTGACAGATTCTGCGGCATCGGCAACCTGACCCATCTCAAACTGCGCCAGGGCAAGGTTATTCCAGGCCGGGGCAAAGCCGGGCTGAAGCTTGAGCACTTCCTTGCAGACCGTTTCGCAGGCGGTAAAGTCGCCCTTCATATAATAGGCCGTGGAAAGGGCGCTCTTGGCCTGCACAAAGTTGGGATCCCACTTGAGGGCCTTGTTCAGAGCTGTAATGGCCTTGTCGGGCTCGCCGCGCTGCAAGTGAACAAAACCAATGTTGCCCCACGGCACGGGAAACTTGGCGCGGCAGTTGGCGGCTTCTTCGTTGTAGCGCAGGCAGCCATCGAGGTCGCCGCGTTCAAGGCAAATGCCGCCCAGCTGCACGTAGGCTTCGGCCAGATGGGGCGAATTGCGCACGGCGTTGAGCAGGGCTTCTTCTGCGGCCACAAAATCGCGCTTGGTCAGCAGGGCCAGCCCAAGATTGTAATAGTGGGTAGCGCACTGTTCGTTCTGGGCAATTTCTGCCTTGAGGTCGGCAATGTATTCATCCAGGTCATCGTAGCGAGCTTTCATGCTATGTGCCCCTCTTTTTTCAAAAGATCATAGTACCATCGGCAAAAATCAAAAATGCCCATGTACTTTTCGTCCTTATTGACCACACCAAGGGCGCATTCTGTCGCTCCCTTGCTGTAGGCCTTGCCATACGGGCCTTTTTTGCCCGCGTCTTTCAGAAATTCATTTACCAGCTGCTGCGTTGTGCGCTTGGACACATCGGTTCGCATATCAAGCGGTTCGTTGGGCTTCTGAAAAGGATCCCAGTTTTCGTAACCGATGCGGTCTACAAATTTGCGACGGCGCGGATTCATGCGGTCATAAATTTCGCGCTTGAGATCTTCCTGCTCATCCGTGAGTGTTTGCGGCGTTCCGTCGCGAAAGACGGTGGCGGGAATGCTGCCGTACATCTCAAACTCCTTTCACGCCCGATCAGGCCTCTTCTTTCTTGGCCGGGCCAATGCCCAGATAGGCCTCATCGTAGCGGGTCAGCAATGCCATGGACAAAGGCACATACACGTCGTGCAGTTCCTTGAAGCGGGTCTGCACAGTTGTTGCCACTTCCCTGCTCAGGTCTTCAAGCCTGTTCTGGATCTTGTCCAGATGAATAGTGGGATAGGGCTGGCCTTTTTCAAAGGCAGAAAACCCGCACACATGCCCCTGCCCGGCAATGGCCGTGGGCACGCCGTAAACACGGCAGGTAAGGGGCCTTGCGTGGTACATCAGGCAATGGTCGTTATCGTCCAGAAGGGGGCAGCGCAGTTTGACTTGGGCGGCCTTTTCCATAATGGCTTCCGGGCTTTCGCCGTCTTTTTCTGCCCGGTACAGCTCGCGCTTGATGCGCGTGGCGCGGCGGTCCAGATCAGAGGCGCGCTCAAGAATGGCAGAGCGCTGCGGCCCGTGACCAAAGGCAGATTCAAAAGCCTTGTTGATGTACATGGCTTCGACAAGCGAAAGATCAAAAAGTGCGTGACAGCAATCGCTACAGCCTTCCTTGCAGACTACGCACTGGGGAAAAGCCCCGCGTACCCTGCCAAAAAGGTCGTCAACTTCAGCCCGCAATGCTTCATAGCGGGTAAAAATAGAGCTCAGATCAGGGATCATGGTTATCCTGCGGTAGTGCGGAAGACATGGGGAGGAATAGCCGGAAAAACGGCATGTACCTGTGAAAATGCCGCCAGGCGCGTGCGCGCCGGGCGGCACAATGAAAACTCTGAACGGGTCAGCACATGGATGCCACGGGGGCACCCGTGCGATCCCTAGTTTTCTTCAACGGTGATGGCGCTGACTTCGCAAACTTCCACACAGGATTCGCAGCCCAGGCATTCTTCGGCGTTCACGGCTTCGGACTTGCCGTCCTTGATTTCGTAAACTTCAACGGGGCACACGTCCACGCATTCGCCACAGCCCACGCACTTGTCGACGTCAACATTAACATTATAACCCATGGTGTCCTCCAAATTTGCATTGACTTGCTTGATTTTTCAAGCGGCTAAATTCCGCTTGTGCAATGGATAGCTTTAGCCCACCACCCTGTCAAGTGCCGGTTCCGAAATTGCCAACCAGACAAACTTTACAGGGTTTCAGACTGCTTTTCCCCTGCGCACGAAATTTAAGTTTTCAAAATAAATTGCCATGCCAACATGTTACCCGCGCCATTCCTTTTATTGCGGTATCAGCCGCGCGTAATATCCCTTGCCGTTGCGCACCACCTGTAGCAGTACCTGCCCAGACATGCGCTCTTTTCTGAAAGCCTGTAAAAAATCTTCCATGCTCCGAATTTCGGCAGAGCCAACGGATGTGATGCGGTCGCCCTGACGCAAAAATTCGGCCGGGCCACCGGCACGGGCCTGACGAACCACCACGCCCTGCGCTGTCTGCGCAACGCCAAATCCCCAGCGGCGTTCCATCAATGCGCTCGCATCGGCATCGCTGAAGGGCTCTGGCGTTGCCTCCAGCTTCACAGCGCCGCCCTCGCGCAGCACTTGCAGCCGCAGGGCCGAACCAGATGTCTGGTTGCGCAGAATATCGAGATAATCACGCCTGTCGCGCACCGGCGAAGCATTGATGCTCTCAACGATATCACCGGGCGCAATGCCAGCCCTGGCTGCGGGCGAACCGGGAAAAACCGCCGTAACCAGCACGCCGCCCGCATCCCTCAGCCCCAGGGCCATGGCCGTGCGGCTATCCACATTCTGCAAATCAAGGCCCAGCCACAAGGGTGCAACGCGGCCCACGCTCATGAGGTCGTGCATGACACGGCGGGCCTTGTTGATGGGTATGGCAAATCCAATGCCCTCGGCACGTGCATCCACCGCCGTGTTGATGCCGATAAGAACGCCCTCGATATTCAGCAGCGGCCCGCCGCTGTTACCGGGGTTGATGGCGGCATCGGTCTGCACCAGATCGGTAAAGGCGCCGTCCTTGTTACGGATAGTGCGCCCAAGGGCTGACACCACACCGGTTGTCACCGTATGATTAAAACCAAAAGGATTGCCAATGGCGATGACGGTTTCTCCAGGCATGATATCACCCGAATCGCCCAGCTTCACGGCGGGCAGCTTGGATGCCCCCCTGATCTGCAATACGGCGATGTCAAAATCCGGGTCTGCCCCCTTGACCGTGGCTGCAAACTCCCTGCCGTCCAACAGATGCACCATAACCTCATCACCACCGGCAATAACGTGCGCGTTGGTGAGCACAAGGCCCTTGTCGCCGTCAACAATAACGCCAGAACCAAGGCTCACGCGCTTCTGTTTGACGCGCCGCCCCCCCGGCACATCAAAACCGGGAAAGCCCGGAAACCCTGGGCCAAAAAACTGCTCAAGGGGCGAGATTCTCTGCCCTTCAACAATATGCGTGCTCGTTATGTTTACAACTGCCGGGGCTACGGCCTGCACGGCCCGCACCACGGGGGTCATACGCGGGCTGTCTGGCGCAATGGCCCTGGCCCGCACGGGCAGGCACAGCAACAGGGCAATTGCCAGCAGCGCAAGCAGCCAGCGTGCGTCAAACGTGTATTCTGCCGCCGCAACAGCCACCCGCGTTCTGCGCGGGCCACCGTGCGGGCCACCGTGCGGGCAGGGCCTGTTTCCGTGTGTATGGCCGTGTATATGGTTGGATATGGTTTTCATAAATTATCCTTGCTTGCAACCTGGCTGATAACATAAGCACCCTGCCCGAATCGT
The DNA here is from genome assembly GCF_041907885.1 of Desulfovibrio sp. GTDB lineage: Bacteria > Desulfobacterota > Desulfovibrionia > Desulfovibrionales > Desulfovibrionaceae > Desulfovibrio. The sequence goes on from NZ_JAYRGM010000003.1 coordinate 77,647, forward strand.
AAAGTACCCCGCGCCAGATTAGTTGCGCAGGGGGCGTTCTGCCTTGCGCACAAGGGCTGTTAAGGATAAACAAACGGCATGAATACCACCCAATCCAATATGCTGGAACTGATCTTGCCCGGCCTGAACATTGCGCCCCTGCTTGAAAAAGATCTGGACGCTGCCCAGGCCCATCTGGACGACCTCACCAAGCCCCAGGGCAGCCTTGGCCGCCTTGAAGACCTTGCCCAAAAGCTCTACGCCATCAGCGGCGGGCAAACGCCCATCAATGTCAGCCCGGCCATAATGCTTACAGTTGCGGGCGACCACGGCGTTGCCGATCAGGGTGTTTCGCCCTTTCCCAAGGCCGTAACCCGCCAGATGGTGCAAAATTTCTTCAACAACGGCGCTGGTGTCAATGTTTTGTGCAGCACGTCGGGCATGGATCTGCGCGTGGTGGACGCTGGCTGCGACGGCGGCCCCTACGAGCCGCATCCCATCCTTATTGAACGCCGCCTGGGCGACGGCACTGCCGACATGAGCCAGGGCCCGGCCATGAGCCGCGAAACCTGCCTCAAGGGCCTGCGCATGGGTGTGGAGCTGGCCCACCAGCTCGCCGACCAGGGCTACCGCTGCCTGGGCGTGGGCGAAATGGGCATTGCCAACAGCACCGCAGGCACGGCCCTGTACTGCTCCCTGCTCAATTTTGACCCGGAACAGATGACCGGCCCCGGCGCAGGAGCCGACAGCGACATGGTGCGCCACAAAACCGGCATTGTGCGCAAGGCGCTTGAAGTAAACGAACCCATGCTGCGCGACGGCGACCCCATCAACACGCTGGCAGCCGTGGGCGGCTTTGAAATTGTTCTCATGGCCGGTTTGATGCTGGGCGCAGCCTCGCGCCGCCTGCCCGTGCTGGTGGACGGCTTTATTTGCAGCGCGGCCTATGTGGCGGCACTGCACATCTGCCCCCATCTGGCCGACTACGCCGTGCTTTCGCACGCCTCGGCAGAGCCGGGCCACGTGCGCGCACTGTCCAGACTGACCGGCGGTGAGTCGCGCAACAACCCACTGCTGCACCTGAGCATGCGCCTGGGCGAAGGCACGGGCGGCGCTGTGGCCTACCATCTGCTGCGCTGCGCCGCAGCTGTTTATAACGATATGGCAACCTTCAGCTCTGCCGGAGTGGCGGAAAAAACATGCTGAACCAGCCCGCGCCAGAACAGATTTCAGAATCCGCCCTGCTGCGACTGGAGGATGTTTCGCGCGTATTTGATATCAGCCGTGGTCTGTTCGGCGACAGGCGCTCGCTTGTCGCCGTTGACCACGTCAGCCTGAACCTTGCCAAAGGGGCCAGCATCGGCCTTGTGGGCGAATCGGGCTGCGGCAAATCCACCCTTGGGCGGCTGGCCTGCGGCCTGCTTGCGCCCTCGCAGGGGCAAGTGCTGCTTGAGGGCCGCCCCCTGCCCCCTGCCGGAGCCAACAGCTGGGCCGCCGGGCGCATCCAGATGATTTTTCAGGATCCTTTTTCGTCACTCAACCCGCGTCTTTCTGTGGGCAGCGCTGTGGCCGAACCTTTGGCCGCGCGCGGAGTCAGCCGCGCCGAACGCCGCGCCCAGGCCGAGGCCATGCTGGCCACCGTGGGCCTTGGCGGCATGGGCGACCGCTACCCCCACGAATTTTCTGGCGGTCAGCGCCAACGCATTGCCGTGGCGCGGGCACTCATCACCCGGCCCGACGTGGTTGTGTGCGACGAGCCGGTTTCGGCCCTCGATGCCTCTGTGCAGGCCCAGACGCTCAATCTGCTGCGCGAGGTGCAGGAACAGTTTGGCCCCGCCTACCTTTTTATTTCGCACGACCTTGCCGTTGTGGGCTTTTTGTGCCGCCACATCATGGTGATGTATCTTGGCCAGATTGTGGAAGAAGCCCCTGCGGATGCCCTTTTTGCGGGTGCTGCCCACCCCTACACCCAGGCGCTGATGGCGGCCATGCCCACGGGCAGCCGCCGGGGCGAACCCATTGCCGCGCTGGAAGGCGAGCTGCCAAGCCCCCTTGCGCCGCCAGCTGGTTGCCGTTTTCACCCGCGCTGCCCCAAGGCAAAAGATATCTGCCGCCGCGAAGCCCCGCAGTGGAAGGAGCTTGGCGCGGGATGGCGCGTGAGGTGCTGGGAGGCGTAGGGTTGGATTTGTGCGGCTGCGCGGCGGGAATTAATTAGAGTTTCTGCCCTGCGGGCACGGGATTTTCGCCCTCCGGCGAAGTTTGGGACGCCTGCGCGGCGCGCGGCAAGGTGGGGCCGGTTATGGGGCTACGCCCCCTTCGCGGCCCCCCTTGCATCCCCCCCGAAACACCCCCAAAGAACGTTTTCAACTTCCGCAAAACGGCGTGGGCACGCGTCTTACGCTGCGGGAGCTTCCCTCTCTCGCTACGCTCGCTCAGGTGATCTCCCTCCGCGACGCGTAAATGCCATACCCTGCTTCCGCTTTGGACAAAATCCGTTTCAGCCAACTCTCATAGCCCCATTACGGCCTAAAGACTTCACAGAATGGGAAGCCCCTATCACTGGGGGTATATGCCATTTTACCTTTCGCAGGTCGTCATCAAAAGCTGGGCAATGTAATTGTCACTGTCTTTAATGCCTTTTGCCTTTCCCACTGCCTTTCTTCTTCTGCCTTTCTGCCTTTCGCGGCTCGCCATCAAAAGCTGGTCGTTGCGTTCCCTTCCTTAACCTCGCCAGAGCGAAGCGAAGGCGATGGCTGGTGTTGGGCGAATTTGCAAAATACGCGTTTTTCGGCCTGAAAAGGAAGCGCCGGAATTTTGAGCGCAGCGTACTCAAGTACGTGAGCATCAAAATTCCGGCGCTGACGCATTCAGGGCGGAAAAGTCGGGTTTGCGTAAATGCGGCTGACAGGCTCTGCCCGCGCCGAAAACTCTTGCCCGCTTTTTTCTTCCCTCTTCTTTCCTCTTCCTGCCTTCCCCTAAATCTTGCTCACGCCCTCATTGTCGGCACGGTTCCCCGGCACAGGGGCCTTTTCCGGCGCTTCACGCGGCGTAGGCGATACGGGCGCAGGCTTGGCTGGCACAGCCGGAGCCTTCTGCAACGCATATTCCCTGGCAGTGCTCTCCATCACGGCCTGCCCAACAACCAGCCACTTCTCGCCAGTCTTGCGCAAAGCAAGCCAGCTGGTCATGCGGGCGGGCGTGGTAACCTGGGCAATGGTGGCATCGTCGCCAAGCTCAACAATCCTGGCACTCTTGAGGCTTTCAGGAACCCACGGGCAATCAGGGGTATCAGCCTTGGCGCACTGCGCCACCAGCTCGCCCGTGCTCACGCCGCGCATGTACTGCTTTTGCAAGCGGGCCTGCATGTCCACCACACTGCCCAGCAGATCTTCCATACCGCCCAGGCCAAGCAAGCGCCCCATGGAATCAAGAGCATTGAGCGCCTGATCTTCACGTGTCATATTTTTAATCTGGTTGGCGGCAAAGGGCTTCATGTCCAGTTGCGCCAAAAAGGCCCCGCCGTCATTTTTGCTCAGGGCATCGGCCACATCGTTCAGGGCCTTCTGCGGGCCAGAAGTAACGCAGGCCGCAACCAGTGCGCCCAGCAACACTACCAGCGGCAACAGCAAAGCTCGACGAAACAACTTCATAAATACCTCTCTTGCACACAAAGTTCGGGTTGAATGCCTTCTGCACAGTCTACGCCCCACGGCGGCAAATGCAAAGTACCCCCCTTGCCGCAACAAGTGCCCCGGCGGGGCTTTTTTTCCTCGCGCCCTTCTGCTACACATGGGCCACACGCCGCGAACGGAATATGCCCATGAAACGCGGCGGCAGGAGGCTTATAATGAAAGTCATCATCATGTGCGGCGGCAAGGGTACGCGCCTGCGCGAAGAAACCTCGGTCAAGCCCAAACCCATGGTCGAGATCGGCGGTCGGCCCGTGCTCTGGCACATCATGTCCATTTACGCGCGCTTTGGCTTCAAGGATTTCATCCTGCCCCTTGGTTACAAGGGCGAGGTCATCAAACAGTATTTTCACGACTACAATATCCGCAATACGGATTTTACCGTTGATCTCAAAAGCGGCAACATCACCACCTACCCCAATCCCATTGAGGACTGGCGCGTGACCCTGTGCGACACCGGGCAGGAAACGCAAAAGGGTGGCCGCCTCAAGCGCGTTGCCAAACACATTGACACCGACCGCTTCATGGTTACCTACGGCGACGGCGTTGCCGATATCGACCTGAACAAGCTCATCGCATTCCACAAGCAGTCTGGCAGCATGGGCACGTTTACGGGCGTGCGTATGCCCTCGCGCTTTGGCACGGTGCGTACTGATGAAGACGGCAAGATTCTTTCGTGGGAAGAAAAACCCGTGCTGAACGAATATATCAACTGCGGATTTTTCGTATTCAAACGCGAATTTCTCGACTACCTCACAGAAGACGAAGCCTGCGACCTCGAAAAAGAACCCATGCAGCGGCTGGCGGCGGAGGGGCAGCTCTCCATGTACCCGCACCCCGGCCAGTGGCAGTGCATGGATACCCTGCGCGACTCCATCAAGCTCAACGAGATGTGGGACGCTGGCAAGGCATTCTGGATCTAACCGGCTTTTTGCCATCACGATACTACAAGGCTTCGGCTGCGGGCTTGCCCCGTGGCCGAAGCACGCTTCAACGGCTGCACATACCTTTCCGCGTCGGTCTGCGCGCGAAAACCCAATGAGGAATCAACATGTTTGCCAACGCATATAAAGGACGCCGGGTCTTTGTAACCGGTCACACGGGATTCAAGGGCTCATGGCTTGCGGCATGGCTCACCCAGATGGGCGCTGTGGTCGGCGGTTTTTCAGACTGCGTACCCACCAATCCCTCGCACTACGACGCCATGAATCTGGGCGCGCACCTCGAAGCCGACGTGCGCGGCGACATCCGCGACCGCGAGGCCATGGTCAAGGCCATGCGCCAGTTCCGGCCCGATGTGGTCTTTCATCTTGCGGCGCAGGCCCTGGTGCGCAAGTCTTACGAAGACCCCGCCCTGACCTTTGAAGCCAACATGATGGGAACCCTCAATGTTCTTGAGGCGGTGCGCGCCTGCCCCGATGTGCAGGCCGTGGTCATGATCACCTCTGACAAGTGCTACCGCAACGACGAACTTGTCTGGGGCTACCGCGAAACAGACCACCTTGGCGGGCACGATCCCTACTCTGCCTCCAAGGGCTGCGCAGAAATAATTGCCCATTCCTACTTTGAAAGCTTTTTCAAAGAAGGCCCTGCCTGCGCCACTGTGCGTGCGGGCAACGTGATTGGCGGCGGCGACTGGGCGCTCGACCGCATTGTGCCCGACTGCGCGCGCTCGTGGGCCGCCGGGCAGCCGGTGCAGATACGCAGCCCGTGGGCCACGCGCCCCTGGCAGCTGGTGCTGGAGCCGCTCTCTGGCTATCTGTGGCTGGGCGCGCGCCTCTTGCTGGGCCTCAACGAGCCTTTCAACCTGCGCAGTCAGGCCTACAACTTTGGCCCCGCAGCAGACGTGAACAATACCGTGGCCGAAGTGGTGGAAGCCCTGGCCCTGCACTGGCCCGGCTTTACCAGCGAGATGGACAAAAACGGGCAGGCCGGCATGAAGGAATGCACCCTGCTCAAGCTTTGCTGCGACAAGGCCCTGGCCCACCTCAACTGGAAGGCCACGCTCACCTTTGATGAAACCATCCGCTACACCGCAGAGTGGTACCACTGCTTCTACAAAGGCCACAGCGGCAAACAGCCCCAGAACATGCTCGATTTCACCCTTGGGCAGATCGCGGCCTACGTCAACGCCGCCGAACAGCGCAATCAGGTGTGGGTAAAGTAATGAATACGGCAGAGATGACTGCACAGGATGTGGGTATTGTTGGCGCTCTGCTGCACCCCCTGAAGGTCATTCCCACAGAGGGTGGGCCGGTGCTGCACATGTTGCGGCCCGGTTCGCCCCTGTTGCCAGACTTCAGCAAGGGTTTTGGCGAAATCTATTTTTCTGAGGTACTGCCCGGCCACGTCAAGGCCTGGAAGCGCCACACCCGGCAGACACAGCACTTTGCCGTGCCCTCCGGCCTGCTGAAGATAGTCCTGTACGATGACCGGCCCGAATCAGAAACGCGCGGCGTGCTGTGCGAACTGGCCCTGGGCCGACCGGAACACTACGGCCTGCTGCGCATTCCTGTAAACGTGTGGTACGGCTTTACGGCCATGGGTGATGCCCCGGCGCTCATCTGCAACTGCGCCGACATTCCCCACGACCCCACCGAAGGGCAACGACTGCCCTTCAACGACCCTTCCATTCCCTACCAGTGGAGTGAAGGAGGCGAATAAGGCGCTGCGGCGATCTGATCGTATCCTCGCCGCGCGGCATGGTATGAGCAAAGATAAAGGGGCATTCCTGATCAGGAATGCCCCTTTTTACGTATAAAGCGCTCAGCCGGATTTCTCCGGCCATATTTGCCGCTTATGCTATCGCTGGTAAGCCTGTATTATTGAAAATATTTTTTCGTTTCCGCCACCACAATGGGGCTCAGCACAAGCAATGCCACAAGATTTGGAAAAGCCATGAGAGCATTGGTGATATCGGCCATATACCAGATCGGCCTGATCGTCAGGTACGGGGCAACGGCTACACACAGTATATACAGAATTTTGTAGCTCATTACGTGTTTAACGCTGTTTGTCAGATACACAACACAACGCTCGCCGTAGTAATTCCAGCCGATAATCGTGGTGAAAGAAAAAAACACCAGGCCGATGGAAACCACGTACATTCCCATATCGCCAGACATGCCCGCGTTGAAAGCGGCATTGGAGAGGATGCCGCCGTCAAGTGCAGACGTTTCCAGCAGGCCCGACGTGATGATAACCAGCCCTGTCATGGTGCAGATGACAATGGTGGTGAAAAACACACCTGTCATGGCAATGAGGCCCTGCCGCACGCCAGAATCAGATTTGGCTGCGGCCACCACAATGGGGGCGCTGCCAAGACCGGCCTCGTTGGTGTACACGCCCCTGGCTATGCCGGTGCGCATGGCGGTCATGACAGAAACGATCACTGCGCCGGTTGCACCGCCAGCCACTGCCGAGGGCTCAAAGGCAGATTTGACCACCAGTGCAAGAGCAGCGGGAAGCGCCGCAGACTGGTTGCACAGCACATATGCAGAGGCGGCCACATAAAACGCCGCCATTAACGGAACAATATATTCTGCCACGCTCGAAATGGACTTGATGCCGCCAATGACAACAGCGGCTGTGGCAATTGTCACCACAGCGCCCACCAGCGGAATTGGCACATTAAAGGCATTGCTGACAGATTCTGTAATGGCGTTGACCTGCGGAAACGTGCCGCAGCCCATCAGGGCTGTCACAGCACCAAAAAAGGCAAACATCTTGGCAAGCCATTTCCACTTTATGCCCATGCCCTGCTCAATGTAATACATGGGGCCGCCAGCCACTTCACCGTTCTCGTCCACAGAACGGTATTTGATGGCCAGCACGCCTTCCGCATACTTTGTGGCCATGCCAAGCACAGCCGAAACCCACATCCAGAAGAGTGCCCCAGGCCCGCCCACGCGCAGGGCTGTTGCCACCCCAACAATACTGCCGGTTCCTATGGTTGCGGCCAGGGCGGTACACAGCGAGGCAAAGGCGGAAACATCCCCTGCTCCCGCACCTTCTTCTTTTTCAAAGATATAACGGATGGCCTTGGGAAGGTGGACAAACTGAAGAAATCCCAGCCGCAAGGTATAGTAGAGCCCGGTAGCCAAAAGAAGGATCATGGTTGGGGGACCCCAGACAATCTCCTGAATCTGTTGCAGAACGCCAATAAAACTTTCCATGAGAACCCTGGTTTTGCTGAATGAATGTTGAGTACTTCTAACGCCAGATGACAAACAGTGCGGCAAGGCCGTGCCAGCCTTGAGGCTGACACGTTGCCATCGCAGCAATGCACTATATCGCTTTGAAAAAAACGTTGGCCTGTGGTGATATGCGAGTTTTTGCCATTACGCAACACCCCAGTTAATCTTTCGCAACGATCATGCCCACGTTGTGCAGCTGTATTCAGCAAAAATTTCAGCATTGATCTGTCTGAAATCAGCGTTTCGAAGAAGGAAAATGTGTCTTTTTTTCACAGCCACGGTGTACTTGGCGCATATTTTGCCCGCATGAAACAAAAAAAGTGGAATACGGCTGACCGCATCCCACTCGTAAAATAACATTCTGGCCGACAATCACGGGGCCAGCTTGTGCGCGGCTTTACCGGCGCAAGGGCTCTGCCTTTTTAAGCACGCTGAAGCTGCGCATTTCTGAAATGGCCAGTCCCAGCAGTGTCAGGGCCGTGCCTCCGGCAGCCATCAGGGTTATGCGCTCGTGCAACACAACTACGGCGGTGATTACCGTTACCACGGGCACAAGATAGATATACACGCAACTTTTTACCGCACCCAGCCGCTGAATGGCGAATGTCCAGGCCACAAAGCACAGGGCCGAAGCCCCAAGCCCCAAAAACAGCAGATTGGCGGCGTTGGAAAAATCAGCCAGCCGCTCTGGTTTCCACGCAACATCCATAAAGGGCAATGCGGGCAGCATAAACAGCAATCCGTAAAAAAAGCAGCGCCGCGTAACCAGCAGGCTGTTGTAGCCAAAGGCCATAAGCTTGCGGGTAAGGATGGAGTACCCTGCCCACGAAAGGCCCGCCAATATGGCCAGCACGTCGCCCACAGGGTTGAGCCGCAGCTGTGTGCTGCCGCTGAAGCTGATAAGGCCAATACCCAGCATGGCCGCCACAAAACCCAGAAAAAAGTTCACTCCGGGCCGCTCGGCCCGCAGCAGCCAAAAGGCCAGCAGGCCCGCAAAAAATGGCGAAATCGCCACAATCACGCCCACGTTTGAAGCAAAGGTGTAGGTAAGCGCGATGTTTTCAAGCAAAAAATACAGTGTCACACCGCACAGCCCCGCGCAGGCAAACAAAAGTTCCTGCCGCCGGTCTGTCAGACGCAGAAGGCGCGGGCAGGCAAGCCACAGGGCAATATAGCCCAGCAAAAAACGGATAAACAGAATCTCCACAGGCGAAAATGCCCGCAGCAGCACCTTTGTGGAAATAAATGTGGTTCCCCACACAAGAATACAGAACAGGGCCGCCAGATGCCCCGCAAAAGCCTTGCTGTGTGTCATTGATCACCAGAGTGCGCGTTTACCCTTGCGGACGAGCTGCACAGACAGGAATGGAAGCGGCCAGAGTGCCGCAGTTTGGGGCTCCCTGGGGCAAAAAAAAGCGCGCTGGCTGCCTGGTGTGCGACGGGGCAAACAGACAGCCAGCGCAGATATCAGCAGCGGCGGGAGTCGGCCAGCCCAAGCTCCATGAGTTTTTCAAGCAGCTGGCCAAAATCCATGCCCACGGTACGGGCCTCGCGCGGCACAAGGCTTGTGGCGGTCATGCCCGGCAGGGTGTTGACCTCAAGTATGGCAAGGCTGTCATCGGCCCCAAGAATAAAGTCGGCCCGGCTGTATCCGCGCAGGCCAAGGGCCCGGTGTGCGGCAAGGGCGAGTTCCTGCACCCGCGCCGTGAGGGCCGGGCTGATGGGCGCGGGGCAGATTTCGCGCGCGCCGTCCTTGGCGTACTTGCTTTCGTAGTCAAAAAAGTCACCGGCCACCGGTTCGATCAAAATGGGCGGCAGGGCCGTATCGCCCAATATGCCGCATGTCACCTCGCGGCCAGCCAGCACAGGTTCGATGATAACCTCATCGCCCGCGTCAAAAATGCCCTGCAACACGGCATCAAGTTCCGCACGGTTGGCGGCGCGGCCCATGCGCAGTGAGGAACCGCCCGTATTGCTTTTGACAAAAAGCGGATACGGCAAGGAGGGCTGCCAGTCTGCCTTGGGGGCGCAGGGCAGAAATTCCCAGTCTGCCGTGGGCAGACCCGCATGGCGAAAAATCTGCTTGGCAGCGCTTTTGTTGAGCGCCAAAAAAGAACCAGCGGGGCCAGAACCCTGATAGGGACAGCCCACGCGCTCCAGCATGGCCTGCACCAGGCCATCCTCGCCGGGCGCACCGTGCAGATTTATAAGCGCAAATTCGTGCGCGGCTGCGGTTTCAAGCAGACAATCAAAGCCGGAGAGCAGATCAAAAAAAGTTACGCTGTGGCCGCGTTCAATCAGGGCCTGCTGCATGGCGCGCGCGCCGTTGAGCGAAACTTCGCGCTCAGTCGACCACCCGCCCGCAATCAAAAGAATTTTCATGTAGGGTCCATCCCAGCTGCGCCTCAAGGGCGCTTTCAATATTTTTTCCCTGCCTGTAGGCCACGCCAATGCCCTCGCGCGATACCGCAGTGCGGCCATAGCGCTCAAGCAGATCATCGTATCTTTCTTCAAGCGTAACGCAGCTGTCGTGCCGTATGCGCTTGTCGGCATAGATGACAAAAAATGGCAGGGAACAGATATCCGGCCCTTGGGGCAATGCCCACGGCCACCACACGTGCATCATCACCCCTTGGGCAATGGCATAGTTTCCGGTTTCGGCCACTGTCCAGGCAGCCCCAACCTGCGCATGGCTGCCGCCGTGTTTGACGCAGTAGGTTTTGGCTATGTCGTGCAGCAGCCCGCCTGCCCGCACCTCTGGCACGCGCACGGCAAAGCCCATGTCGGCCGCACGCTGGGCCAGAACCGTAGCCACATGCGCCACCAGCAGCGAATGCCGCCGTATGTTGGGAAGCATGGCGTATTTGTCCCACAGGGCAAAGCAGGCGGCATCTCCCGGAACGGGCCGCTGCGCACCCGCACGGCAGAGCGATGGCAATGGGGGCAGATCGGCCAGAGGACGATTGCCTTCTGTCAGGGAAGACTGTGCGGCGGAAGTGGTGTTCATCGTCAAAGTATGCCACTGCAATACCAGGATGGCAAGAATAGCCCGCCAGCCCGTGGCAGGAACATGCCCCGCTGCCCAAAAACAAAGCCATCCCGCTACCTGAGGCAAGGGGATGGCTTGAAGAGCTGTTCAAAAAAATGGGTGCTGGCCGTGCTGGTCGCCTTATTGGCCGGGAACTTTGCTGGTTGCCGGTTTGGCTGCCTTGGCCGGAGCCGTTTTTGCGGGAACAGGCTTGGCTGCCTTGCCCGGCACTGCCTTGGCGGCGGGTTTGGCGGGGGCTGGCTTGGCTGTGGCGGGCTTGCTGGCCGCCTCTGGCGAAGGCGCGCCGTTTACCATGTCTGACAGGGCCAGAATGGTATTGGCATAAATGGCCGCATGGTTATAGGCCATCAGCAGCTCGTGCTGGCGCGTGCGGGGCTGGCCGGGCTTCCAGCCGTGCTTTGCCAGATAGTTGGAAAGGCTGGCCACGGCATCGGCTATGGTGAACAGGTCAACCTTGCCGTCGCCGTCACCGTCTGCGCCGTAGGTGGCGATATTGGAAGGCATGAACTGGCACAGGCCCACTGCGCCGTAAATGGAGCTGGGCAAACGGTGCGGATCAATATTGTCGCGCAGCATGTGCTCCATCAGGGCCTTCACTTCCTTGTAGGCCCAGTCGGCCCGCTTGGGCATGATTTCGGCAAACCAGTCGAGATGTTCCTCATAACCGGGCATGCGCGGCAACCATTCGGGGATATCCGAGGGCTGACGCGTCACCGCCATGCTGGCGAGGGTGTAAAAAGCGTTTTCCGGCACATCGGCCAACACCTTGCCCAGCCGCGTTTCCACAAATAGCAGCGAAACAGCAATGGACGAAGGCACACCAAAACGCGCGCTGGCCTGATCAAAGGCGCGCTTGTTCTGCGCCACAAAATCGCGGCACAACTGCGCGTTGGCCTCGGTCAGCACGCCCTTGTAGTACTGTGCTGCCGGAGTGGTTGAAGGAGGCTTGGGGAAAAACTTGCGGTTGTAAAGCTCACGCATTTTTCTGCCCATGGGCGACTGCGTGGGCGTTGCATTGAGCGTTGCCAGCAGTGCGTCCACACGGGGGCCAGAAAGACCGTCTGCCGCCAGCCTTGCAGCCAGAGGCCGCCATGCGGGCGCAATCACCCCCGCCGCCTGCGGCTGTGCGGGAGCAGACTGGGGGGCGTAAGCGGGCGCGGCATTTTGCGCGGGCGCGCTATAACCATACGGTTGCGCCTGTGGCTGGCCGTAAGCAGGGGCAGCGCTACCCCCGGCATAGCCGGGAGTAGCGGAACCCTGAGAGCCCTGAGGCGAAACAGGCTGAGCAGTGTACGGCGCAGAGTACGACGGGGCGCCAGCAGCGGGAGAAGACGGCAAATCGTATGACGTAATGCCGTCGCCGCCGCGTGCGGGTGAAGAAGCCGTTTGTGCGCCGCCACAGGCGCACAGCAGCAGACACCCCGCGATACTACAGACCGACCAGACTTTTTTACACAAAGCATGAGCGGCCAAAGCCGACTGTTGCATCATTGCCTATACTTCCTGTAGCACCCACGCCACGCGGCCAAGCATGCGCTTGGTCAGCAGGCTTGCCGCCAGCTGGGTTTCGGGAAAGGCCGCTGCTTCAGAGCGCAGCACATAGCCGTCCTGGGTGCTGTTCAAAAAGACCCTGCGCAGCACCACGCCCTCGTTGGGGGCAAAGATGGCGTACACGCGGCCAGAAACCACATCGGTATCCATTGTATCTACACCCACATGCGCACCCTCAGAAATAAGGGGAGCCATGTTGGCACCGCGCACGCGCAAAACCTGAAGGCCATCGCGCGTAAGCGACAGGGGCAGTGATATTTTTCCCGCCAGGGCGAGTGCGGGCCGAGGAGTGTCATCGCTGTAGACGCACTTTGCATCGTATACCGAATGGATGCCGCCACGGGCCATGGCATCGCCATAGTGGGCAGCGGTTTCGGCAAGCGCAGCGGGGGCGTCTTCGGGCACGTATCCCTGCTCGGTGCGAAGGTACATGGGGCCAACGCCCTGCTTGAGCCAGTCGGGGTTGAGCCCGAACTTCTCAAACAATTTCATGAACCAGTCACCAGGCACGGAATTGCGCCTTTTCGCATCAGAGATACTGGACTGACGGATGTCCAGCACTTCGGCCAGCTCAACTTGAGTGCGGCTGTTGGTGGCCAGTTTGATGCGTTCGTATATCTCTGTGAAACCGGGCATAAGTCTTTGACTCCTAGCGTGGATGTGACCCACGCATCAACGTTGCTGATTAAGCAATGGTGTTTCGTTTGAAAGCACCATCCGACTGTTTTCTTTTAGAGATTTGCGCATGGCATCGAGCCAGCGCTGGTACGCGTAGAACTGGGGGGCCTTGTTGTATGCCTGGGCGTACGCCGCTGCCGCCTTGGCATCGCCCTGACCCCGTTCAATCTGCGCAGCGCGCGCCGCCTCTGCCAAGATAACTGCGCGCTGACGGTCGGCATCAGATCGAATACGCGTCGATTCCTCTTCGCCTTCCGAACGGTACTGTTTGGCCTGCCGCTCGCGTTCTGCCCGCATGCGACCAAAAATCGCGCGCTGGTTTTCTGGCGGCAGGTCGGTGCGCTTGATGCGCACATCCAACACCTCTACCCCGTAGCCATGCATAAGGTCGGAAACCTTGTTGGTCACTTCCTTCATAATGGCTGCCCTGTGCGACGACACTACCTCTGTAAGGGTGTACGCCCCCACCAGGGCCCGCAGCTGCGAATAGACAACGTCATCCAGTCGTGCCTGCGCCCCGGGGATAGAGCGCATGGTGCGGTAAAACTGCAAGGGATCAATGATCTTCCAGCGCGCGTAGTTGTCGAGCACAATGGCCTTTTTGTCGACAGTAAAGGCCTCGCGCGAGCGCGCTTCATAGTCCAGCACGCGGGCATCAAAGTAGACCACGTTCTGGATAAATGGGATTTTAAAGTGCAAACCAGGGCCATAAACCTGTGGTAGAGGTTCGCCCAGCTGTAATACAAGGGCCTTCTGCGTTTGATACACAGTAAAAAAGCCCTGAGTACCAACAACCAAGAGCACAAGAACCACCAGTGTCAGCAACAATGGATTTCTGCTCATTATTTTTTCTCCAGCGTCTTGGGCGATGCGGGAGCGCCGAGACCAGGCAGGGTAAGATAGGGCAAGGCACGTCCGGCTGCCGGATTGTCCATAAGCACCTTCTCGCCCGCGTTGGAAAGAATTTCTTCAACAGCTTCGTAATAAAGCCGCTGTTCGGTCACCTTGGGGGCCTTGTCGTGTTCTATGCGCAGGGCATCAAAGCGCGAGGCATCACCCTCGGCCGTGCGCATGCGCGTGGCACTGTAGGCCTCTGCCTCGTTTACCATGGCGGCAGCCTGGCCCCTGGCCTTGGGCAGCAGCTCGTTGCGGTAGGCCTCGGCCTCGTTGATGATGCGGCTCTTGTCCTCACGGGCGCTGGCCACATCCTTGAAGGCGTCAATCACTTCCTGCGGCGGATGCACATCCTGCAACTGCACGGCCAGTACCTGTATGCCCGCGCCGTAGCGGTCAAGCACTGTTTGCAGCAGATGGGTGGCATCGCCCTGAATTTTCAGCTTGCCGTCGGTAATGGCCGAATCTATCAGACTGTTGCCGATAACCTCGCGCATGGCAGCCTCGGCCGCATTGCGCACAAGGGCGGCCGGTGAGGTGACGTTAAACAGGTAATCCACAGGATCACTGATTTTATACTGCACGCTGAACTGCACGTTGACGATGTTTTCATCACCCGTGAGCATGGAGGCTTCTTCCGGAACCGTGCGTACCTGGCCCTGCTGAAAAGTGGCTGTCTGCCCCACAGAGCGGAAGCCCACCTCGCCACGCAAAACCTGTGTCACCTGCGGCTTGTACACCGATTCCACAGGGGCTGGCCACGCATAGTGGGGGCCGGGGCCTTCTGTGCGGTCATACTTGCCAAAACGCAGCACAACGCCCTGCTCGTCGGGGTTGACAATATATATGCCAGAGAGAAGCCACAGGCCCACAATGGCAAAAATGACCACAAAAATGGCCCTGCCATTGGGAAACCGCATACGGGCTATCCTGGCAAAAGGATTTTCGCCGCCGCCACCGGGGCCGCGCCCGTTGTTGAACGGGGTGCGCTTGGCGCGGGGGGCTTCGTCCTCCTGCTCCATATCGTCAGAATCAAAGTCCTGAGGCGGGCGAGGTGGAGGATTAGATCCTTGCTTCTGCCTTTTTTCCTGTAGTTTGTCCCAGTCCCAATTCATAATGCAAACATGTCCTTTAAAAAATGTGTGGCACTGTGGCCGGTCACGCAGGATCGGTCAAGTCACCACTGAGAAATTATTGAAGATAAGAAGAGCTAAGCATGGCACTACTGCGGTGAGAACAACAAGACTTTTTTGCCCACTCTGAACGGGCAGCTTGTAATATATAGACACAAAAATGAACAAAGTCAATACAACATGGTAATTGGTATGTTTTAAAATCGTTATTACATAAATTACAGACAGTTGTAATTTACGCATCAGGGCAGTCACGCTCCCTGCATGTAGGGATCATCTCAAGGGCTGACTAAAAAGCGTGCAGATCATTTTTCTCTCCAACAAAAAAAATCCACGAGCACACAAATCACGCTTGTGGAGAAATAAGTGAAGAAAAAAAAGCAGTTTGCAGCAGGGGCCGCGCCAACATCTGCGGCCCCAAACTACTAATAAGCCAGTGAAACTGCTGCATTTTTATCCATATTCACACTAGGGCTGCGCAGCGCTGCTCCTGCCAGGGGAACAACCCGCACCGCGCTTACGACATCTGCACGTACATCAAAACCGGGGGTGTAGGCAAGCTCTCCGCTTTCACCAAGGCTTTCACCCCGCCAAAGCGTGACAGCAAAAAACAGGGCACAACCCAGCAATGCGGCGCTCAGCGCCATATAGGGAACCGATTTACCACGATTCTGCCTGATCATGACGACTCCTTGCGGCAGCTTTTGCCGCCGCCAAGTTTTCGTCATTTGATGCAAAAAACGCGCCTGAATGCCTACTGACGCAGGCGGGCACACTCCTCAAGAATGCGCCCAAGCTCCTCATCGTCGGGCAGCTCCTTGAGCCCGGTGCGGGCGTGCCCCATGGCGCGCACGTATTCGCCCGCATCCATCATGGCCCTGGCCATCATGCCAAAAATGGCCTTTTCGTCCTTGTAGTGCTTGAGCGCTTCCACAAAACAGGCATCTGCCTCTGTGGCCTTGCCCTCGGCCAGGAACTTTTTTCCGTCGTTAAAGCATCTGTCGAGATTGAGCTTGCGTTGCAGGGCAGACTGATATTCTTCTTCCTTTTCCTGCCCCTTAAGCGAGCGGTACACCTGCGAAAGCATCTGCAACACGTCTTTTTCCGCGCCGGGCGCATAGGCCAGAGCCGGCATCCCCGCCGCCTTCAGATCCGGGTCGGCGGCAAGCTCGGTAAAAGCCGCACGAAAATCCCCGCGCAGATCCAGCGGAGCGCTCTGGCCGCCCAGTTCCTTGAGCGCAGAAATGGTCAAAAAAAGCGCTCTTTCCGTATCGTGACGCGAGCAGCAGGCCTTGGCCCGGCCCAGGTCTTCCCTGATCTTGCGTGCGTTCATCATAGCCCCTGATTGATTTTTGCCGCCTGGGCATGCCGTGCAAGCATCTGCCGCATGGCTTCTGCCGTGTCCCCATCCAGTTGATAGGACATGACATAATCCCTGAAGCGATTGTTCAGCCCCGCCGCCACTCGGGCGAGGTCGCGCTGAAATTCCTTGTATTCCCGCCTCTCCACCAGCCGCACACGGCCCTGGCTGTCCACATCATCCACGGCATAGCGACGCATGGGGGCCAGCGAGCGCAGGCCCGAAAGATAAAGAATCTTGTTCATGAACAGCTTGCCCATGCACAGGTTGTCCCTGATGACCAGCTCCCTGTGCAGCCTGCGTTTGTCTATGCCGCGCGCCGTGTAGGTCTGGCGGGCATCGTCGTCTTCCCTGATATTTTCAAAATATTCCGGCCCCAGGTAGTAATACTGCGGCAGGCCCGCAGCCTGCATGCGCAGGCCGTAATCGCCGTCTTCTCCGCCATAGAGGCCGTATTCTTCGTTCCAGAAGCCCAGCTTTTCAGAAACAGCCTGCGGCACAAGCACGGCCTGCCCCGGCAGATTACCCACACACAGACCCAGTTCGCCGTGCGGTGTCTGCTGGCAACCGGGGGTTTTATGGAGCATTTCGCGGTTAAACGCGCCCCCAAGGTTTGAGAGCGGCTGCCCGTGGCTCCACAGGGCCAGCAGATCGCGCAGCCAGTGCCGCCGCACCATGGCGGTATCGTTGTCCAGCTTCATGTACAGCGGCGCGGGCACAAGTTCCCAGCCCACATTGGCAGCGCAGGCCACGCCCATGTTGCGCGGCAGCAGAAAAAGATTGTCTATGAGACCCTCGCCGCGCAGGCGCAGCAGGGTTTTCACCAGTTCCGGCTCGCTGCCGTTATCCACCACAGTAATGTCAAAAGGAACCTCGCGCGAGGTGCTGGCCAGCGCGCGAAGGGCGCTTTCGGTGGCTGCGGGCCGGTTAAAAACAGGAATGGTCACGTTGCAGAGCGGCCCCGCCGGGCTCGCCCCAGTGCTGGGCTCGTGCATGTGTGCTCCACTGGCGCAGCTGCGCCCACCGCCAGCCTTGGCAGCCAACAATGTACTTCGATGGTAGAGAACAGGCCCGCAGCCGTCAAGACAGGTAATTGACGCTCCCGCCTGGCGTTGGTAGGCTTGCCGCCGCAAAGCCGCCGCCTATTCTGCGGCAGGCGCAAAGGAGCACCATGGCGCGCGTACTATACGGCATTCACGGCACAGGCCACGGGCACGCCATGCGCGGCCTGACCATTGCCCGTCGCCTTTCACGGCACGAATTTCTTTTTGTGGCAGACGACGACGCGCCCAAAATTCTTGAGCCGGAATTTCCCGTGCGCCGGTTGCCCAATCTGGGCACGGTATTCAAAAACTACAAGGTGGACATGGCGGCGACCATTGGCCGCGCACTGCCCCTGCTGTGGCACAGGCAGCGCTATATCGACCAGGTTTCGCGCCTGATCGACGAATTCAAGCCCGATGTCTGCATGACAGACCTCGAATACTTTGTGCCGCGCGCGGCGGAAAAAGCAAATATCCCCTGCCTTACCCTCGACCACCAGCACATCATCACCTGTTGCCAGCACAATCTGCCGCCCAACATGTGGTGGGATACCTTTGTGCAGGGGCTTACGCCGCGTTATCTTTTTCGCCCCACGGCCGAGAACCTCATCATTTCCTTTTACGCGCCCCCGGTACTGCCCCAGTACAAGGCGCGCGTGGCACCGCCCATTCTGCGCGACAGCGTGCTGGCCCTCAACCCGCGCGACGACGGGCATGTGCTTGTGTACCAGAGCAATTCCACCCACCGCAAACTGGTAGACTTTTTGCGCGCAGCCACCCGCAAGACCTGCTATGTTTTTGGCTACGACCACACCGAAGGGCAGGAAGACAACGTGGTCTTCATGCGCAAGAGCGAAGAAGGCTTTTTGCGCCTGCTCGAAGGCTGCTCCTACGTTGTTCAGGGCGGCGGGCACACTCTCATGGGCGAGGCCCTGCATCTGGGCAAGCCCATTCTTACCCTGCCCCTTACGGCCATGGTCGAGCAGCGCTTCAACGCCCTGTACATCGAACGCCTGAACTACGGCATGCAGGCCGACATGCACACCCTTGAGCCAGAGCTGCTGCACAGGTTCGAGGCCAATCTGCCAGCCTACAAGGCAGCCATCGCCGCAGGCAAATTCTGCGGCAACGAAACGGTTTTTGGCCTTGTGGACCACTTTATCCGCAACGGTTCGCTGCCCGTACACGGCAACCCCGCCGTACAGGAATAGGCGCAACATCCCAATATATCTGCCATTGCACTACAAGGGGCTGACCAACACGCACGCTGGTCAGCCCCTTGTGCTTTGCAGCACGGGTCGGCCTGATCCAGTTAAGACACCATAATTGGGCGCTGCGCTTGTCATTTATTTTGAAAAAGTCTAGATTTAAGCAATATTTTCTCTCCAATCCATAACCGAGGCTTTCGCATGGACGGCATCCGCTATATTCACGCCGCCGATCTGCATCTGGACACGCCGTTTCAGGGGCTTACCCGCACGGCGTCACAGGGGGCACATCTGGCGCGCCTGCTGCAAGAGGCCACATTTAAAGCCATGGATCGCCTTTTCCGGCTGTGTGAATCAGACAAGCCGGATTTTCTCATTCTTGCGGGCGATGTATACAACGAAGAAAATCACAGCGTAAAAGCCCAGCTCAAACTGTGCGACGGCTGCAAGCGCCTGCGCGATGCCGGGGTGCGGGTTTTTCTGGCCCACGGCAACCACGACCCGCTCTCCTCGCGCCTTGCGGCAGTGCAGTGGCCAGACAATGTGACCATTTTCGGGCCCGAAGCCGAAAGCCACACGGTTGAAAAAGACGGTCAGGTTGTGGCGGTGGTACACGGCATCAGCCATGCCAAAATAAAGGAAGGCCGCAATCTTGCCCGCATGTTCCGGCGCAGCCAGCAACACCAGTGTTTTCAGCTGGGCGTGCTGCACTGCACGGTTGAAGGGCAGAGCAAGGCCGACCGCTACGCCCCCTGCTCGCTGGACGACCTCAAAAACAGCGGGCTCGATGCCTGGGCTCTGGGCCATGTTCACGAACGCGCAACGCTGAGCGCAGCCCCCTTTGTCGCCTACAGCGGCAACGCCCAGGGCCTGCACATCAACGAACCTGGGCCGCGTGGCTGCCTGCGTGTTACGGCCAGCCCGCAAGCTGACGGCACGTTTGCCTGCCGCGAGGAATTTATACGCCTTGGGCCCGTGCAGTGGGCCAGGGTGCAGATTGATCTGGACAACGTGGCCGACCTCAACGAGGTGGAAGCCCGCACCACCCGCGCGCTGGAGCAGGCCGCCGAATCCACCGATCCCGGCTGCGATGCCCTGATCACCCGCGTGGTTCTGCGCGGGCGCACCCCCCTTGATGCCGCCCTGCGCGACACCGTCAATCAGGAAGACCTGGCCGAAAGGCTGGCCCATCTGCAAACCGCCACGCCCAGCGTGTGGCTCAAGGACATGCAGGCCGAAACCAGCCCCGCCATCGACCGCGCGCAGTATCTGCAACGCGAGGATCTGCTGGGCGAGGCCCTGCGCCTGGCCGACCGCATGACGCAAAGCGGCGAAGCCCTGCACGAGGTGGCCGCCCCCGCCCTCAAACAGCTTTATGACCACGGGCAGCTGCGCCATATTCTTACCCAACCCGACGATGAGCGCATGCGGGCCCTGCTGGAAGAGGCCGAACGTCTGTGTACCGATCTTCTGGAGGCCCGCTGATGTATATCCAGTCCTTCCACATGGACGGTTTTGGCATTTTTTCGGACGTGAGCGTTGAAAATCTTTCGCCGGGGCTTTCCATTTTTCTGGGTGAAAACGAAGCGGGCAAATCCACCTGCCTGGAATTTCTGCGCACCATGCTCATTGGCTATCCCGACCCGCGCAACAAGGAATACAAACGTATTCCCGGCCCCCTGCGCGGCGGCCAGCCCGGCGGCAGCATGGATCTGTTTGCCGAGGGGCCCGGCACGCTGCGCCTCACCCGGCGGCCCGGCAGCAACGGCGGCGTGCTCACCCTCACGGATGCCGGGGGCAAACCGCTTGAGCCCGACATGCTGCGCCAAATGCTCTCTGGCGTGAGCCGCGATGTGTACCGCAATGTTTTCGGCTTCAGCCTCACAGAACTTGAAGACCTCAACAGCCTCACCGACGAGGGCGTTCGCAATGCCCTGTACGGCGCAAGCTTTGGGCCGGGGCTGCGCTCTCCCGGCGAGGCGCTCAAGCAGCTGGACAAGGAAGCCGCAGAGATTTTCAAAAATGGGGGCAGCAAGCCCGCCCTCAACGCTGCCTTGCGCCAGCTCACCGATCTGCGCCAGCGCAAGGCCCTGCTTGAACAGGAATGCGCGGGCTACGACAGCATGGCCATGGATCTGGCCGAAAAGCGCCAGGCCCTCACAAGCCTGCGCCACCGCAAGGTACAGCTCGAAGAAGAACGCCGCGTGCTTGAGCGCCGCCTTGGCGTATGGTTGCAGTGGAACGAATGGCGCATGGCCGGTACGCGCCTTGAGCGCCTCACTCCTGTCAGCGCTTCCTTTCCCGAAAACGGCAAGGAAAGGCTGGCCCGCGCGCAAGAGGCCCGCGAAGGCTGCGAACGCCAGTGGGCGGCGCACATGGAAAAGCTCACACGCCTGCGCCAGCGCCGCGATGCCATTGAAATCAGCCAGCCCATGCTTGAAGCCCTGCCCGCCCTGCGCCGCATGTCCGAGCGCAAAAGCGGTTTCCGTCAGGCGCTTGGACTCTTGCCCACGCAGGAGGAAACCCTGCTGCGCGCCCAGGAAGGCCTGAGCCTTGAGCTTTCGCGTCTGGGGCCAGACTGGACGTGTGACCGCATCCGCGCCACAGACCGCTCGCTCTTTACCTGCCATGGCCTTGACCATCAGGGTACGGAAATGCGCACCGCTGCCTCGGCCCATCAGGCCGCCGTAGACAGCCTTACCCAGAGCAACCGCGAGGTTGAAAGCGCAGAACGCGAGGTGTCCAGCAATACGGCTGCCCTTGATCTGCTGCCCGCCCCGCCCGCCGCTCTCGATGACGACGCCCGCGACAGCCTGCGCCAGGCCCTTGCCCGGCAGGAGGAAGCCCGCCGGCAACGGCCCCTGCGCCAGCGTGCCGTGCAGGAGGCAAAAACAACATTTTCCCGCGCTTTCAACCCGCTGCGGCTGGTTGTCAACGGCGCGGTCGATACAACCCAGGCCGAATCGCTGCTCGACACCCTGCTTGCCCGGCAGGAGGAAGCCCTGGCCCTCGCCGCAGAGGTGCAGGAAAAAATGCACCAGTCCGACGATGCCGCGCAAGAGGTGCGCCAGGCAGAGGAACAGGTGGCTGCGGTCAAGGCCCGCACAGAGGCTCTGCGCGAAGAGCAGCGCCATGCCAGCGGCCCCAGCCGCGAAGACCTGGACGGGCAAACCCTCGCCCTGCGCAAGCTGCGCGCCCTTTCGACCACCCTGGACACAGAGCGCCAACGGCTGGAGGAGCTCAACACCCGCATCGCCAGCGAGCCCCCTGTTTCGCGGGTAAAAAACATTCCCCTGCTGGTGCTGGGTATTGCGTTTTTTCTTGGCGGGGCTGGCATGCTGCTGGCCTACTGGCGCATGGGCATCACAAGCATTGCCCTCTCGCCGGGGTTTGAGCTGCCCGTGAGCCTGTGGTCCGGCTATCTGCTGCTGCTCTGCGGCGTGGGCTTTCTGGCGGGCGGCGTGCCGCACAACGGCCCGGAGGCCAAGCGCCGCAAGCAGGAACAGATGCAGCTGCTCGGCAGGCGCGATGCCTGCGCCGCCCATGTGGCGGAGCTGGACGTACAGGCCAGCCAGCTTTGCGCTGCGGCAGGCGTGCAGACCATGGACATGGTGACCCTTGAGGCCAGGGAAGTGCTGCTGGAGCTTGAGCGCGAGCAGTGCTTTGAAGAGGAACGCGCCCGCAAGGACATGGACGAGCTCAAGCACGCCATGGATCTGGCCCGCACAGAGGTGAGCAAGCGTCAGGCCGTGCGCTCCGAGGTAGAAGGCGTTGTGCAGCAGACCCGGCGCCGCTGGCACGAATTCATGCTGGCCCTGCATGTGGCCAACGTTCCCTCGCCCGAAGGCGCTTCGGCCTTTTTTGCCCGTGCAGAAGCCGCCCGCCTTGCCTTTGGCGCTGTTGCCGCTGCGGAAGCGGAGCTGCGCGCCCTTGATGACGACCTGCACCAGACAGAAGAACGCATGCGCCTTGTGCCTGCCGTTGCCGAACGCCTGCCCGCCAATGCCGATTCCGATACCCTGGCCGAGGCCGTGCGTCAGGTGCTTGAATCGTGCCGCGAGGCCGATGCCGCCCGCGAGCTGCGCATCAAGGCAGAGGCCGCCTTGCAAAATTCGCAGAGCGAGCTGCACCGTGCCCGCACCCGTCAGGCCGAGGCAAGCGCCGAACTGCGCGTGGCGCAGGAAAGATTCAACGAGGCCCGCAGCCAGTGGGCCGCCTGCCTGCAAGGCCTCGGCCTTGGCAGCGACCTTGCCCCGGAAACGGTACGCGAAGCCCTCAAATACATGGAAAACTGCCTGGCAGCCGAGGCCGCCGTGCAACGCGCCCAGTCGCAGCTCAACCAGAGCCGCGCAGAGCTGGAAGCCCTGCGCGAACCCTTGCAGACCCTGCTTGCCGAACTTGGTTTTTCGCCCCTGCTCGATGCAGACAACCAGCCCGACTGGCTGCTCAGCCTCGATGCCGCTCTGGAAGCGGCAGAGGCCATGGCCCAGGCCCACAGCCGCCGCCGCAGCCTCGACCACGAGGTAACGGAACTGGAGGACGAAGCCCGCGCCGCAGAGGCAGCCCTTGAAAGCGCACGCGGGGCCGAGCGTTCGCTGCTTGCCATGGCCGGGGCGCAGGATGCGGAGGAATTTTTGCGTCAGGCTGCCCTGCACGAAGAACTGCGCGCCCTCACCCTGCGGCGGCAGGATCTGGAGGACGCCCTGCGGCTGGCGGCAGACAAAACCCCCTTGCAGGAATTTATCGATTCCTTTGGGCACGAGGATCAGGAAAGCCAGGAACGGCGCAGCGCCGCCATTGGCGAAGAACTCACCGCCATACAGGAGCAGGAAGAAAACCTCGTCAAAAAGGTGGCCGATCTGGGCAACAAGGTGGATGCCCTCTCCCGCACGGATGAGCTCTCGCAGATATTGCAGGAGGAGGCCGCGCTGGTGGAAGACATGGAGCGCATGGCCTTTGCCTGGAGCCGCATATCCCTTGCCCGAAGCATTCTCGAAACAGCCAAGCGCACCTTTGAGCAGGAGCGCCAGCCAGAAGTCATACGCCTTGCTTCAAGCATTTTTACGCGCATTACAGGCCAGCGCTGGCGTGGCATTACGGCCTCGCTTGAGGATGCCAGCCTTGCCATCCTGCCCGCGCAGGGCGAACCCCTGCAACCAGAAAACCTCAGCCGTGGCGCGCGCGAGCAGGCCTATCTGGCCCTGCGCCTTGCCTACATCAAAAACCACGCCCTGCATGCAGCCCCGCTGCCCGTCATCATGGATGAAGTGCTGGTCAACTTTGACCCGCAACGGGCAGAGCGCACGGCGCGGGCCTTTGTGGAACTGACCGGCGGCGGCCAGGGCAAGGCTCACCAGCTGCTCTACTTTACCTGCCAGCCCCACATGGCTGAACTGCTGCGCAAGGCAGAGCCGCAGGCTGCGCTGTTCCACGTCAAAGACGGCAGCATCAAGGCCGCATAGAGCCAAACCATATACCTTCTGCACACTGCGGCGGGCGCTTTTCTCAAGCGTCCGCCGCGCCTTTTTTACGGCGCGCCATCCCGTTTTCCACACTGTTTGTTTTTGTTTTACGATAGAGCTTGTAGATTGCTACTATTCTAAATTTTTCGGTTGTAATTTCAAATTGTTAAGAATTGAATTTGAAAAGTAATTTCATTTTTATTGACACATACCTCTGCCTGTGCCAGAGTGCGCCATGCACATTCAGCCAAGCGGAGAAAAAAATATGGATCAACATCCGGTAGTTATCGACCATGCTGGGCTTTCCCACCGTTTCAGCCACGACAACCTGCACATATCCGTTTCATCCCGCTTTGATCCGCCCCAGGCCAATGCTCTTGTTGCACTGCTTCAGTGCAATCAGGCCAACTGCAAACGAATTTTCATCGATGTGCGGCACGTAGCCGACCCCCACCCCTCTGCCATCGACACGCTTAAAACTTCACTGCTGCTGGGCGGGCTCAGTACAGAGCGCATTGTCTTCAAGGGCAAGAGCGGCTTTGACATGGCCGTTACCGGCAACCGCGTGCTCATCGAGCAAAAAAAGAAGCACGTGTGCAAGGGCAACTGCGCCAACTGCAAGTGCGGGCACAACAAACACCACCATACGGAAAACTGATCAGCCGCCATAACGGTGGCCGCATGGCATCGGCAGGATGCCAGCGCGGCATGATCTGCAACACGCATAATGCGCGCCGTGGTCGGCTGTGGCCGCCACGGCCTGCGCGCAACCATTTACGGAGGAGCAAGGAATGAGTGCAAAAGAAAGGAATGGCCTGAACCGCTTTAAAAAACTGTGCATGGTCACTCTGCTGGCAGCGGGCATGCTGATGGGTGTGGCCGGGGGGGCCAAGGCCATCGAATTCAAGGCCAAGGGCGAATGGCTGGTAGGCTTTGGCGTGGGCGACGGCAACCTCACCAAAAACAGCAAGGACAACAACGGCAACAAGACCAAAACCAACAGCGACGACCAGTTCGGCGCTTCGCAGCGCGTGCGCTTGCAGTTGGATGCCGTGGCCTCCGAGGCCCTTTCCGGCACGGTATATTTTGAAATTGGCGACCAGAAATGGGGCAAGGCCGACGAGGGCGGTGCGCTTGGTGCCGATGGCCGTGTTGTGGAAGTCAAAAACGCCTACATCGACTGGCTGATTCCCCAGACCGACGCGCGTCTGCGCATGGGCATACAGACCACCACCCTGCCCAACGTGGCGGGCGGCTCTGCCGTGCTGGATGCGGACGCCGCAGCCCTCACCGCCAACTACAAGTTCAACGATACCGTGGGCCTCTCCTTTATGTGGGCGCGCCCGGTCAACGACAACTTTGGCAACGGCTACTTTGACTTGGCCAACAACAAATCCAGCACGGAAAAGGCCAACTACCTCGATAACCTTGACCTGTTCATGCTGTCCATGCCCCTGCACTTTGACGGCGTGGAAGCAACCCCCTGGGCCATGTACGGCATGCGCGGCAAAAACGCCCTGCGCGGTCTTGAAGACCCGGTCAACAATTCTCCGTGGGAAACCAACGACGGCAAACTGGGCCTTACCCTGCCCGGCCTTACCCCCGGGTTCAACTACGCCAACGCCAACATTACGCCGCTCACCAACTCCTCCACCAGCAAACAGTATGGCTCGCTGTTCTGGGCTGGCCTGCCGGTGGCCATCACGGCCTTCGACCCCCTGAACATCGAGTTTGATATCAACTACGGCTATTCCGAAGCTATGGGCCGCTTTGACGTGCTCAAACGCGGTGAAGAAATTGTGCGCGCCAGCACGGGCCGTCAGGGCTGGCTGGCCAAGGCCCTTGTGGAATACAAGCTGGACTGGGCCACCCCCGGCATCTTTGGCTGGTACGCCAGCGGTGACGACGGCAATGTCAAAAACGGTTCGGAACGTATGCCCTCCATTGCCGGTGCGGGCAACTTTACCTCGTTTATTGGCGACGGCAATCTCTCGTGGAGCCCGGTTGCCAACGGTTGCGACTGGAACATGAGCTACGCGGGTACGTGGGGCATCGGCGCACAGCTCAAAGACATGAGCTTCATGGAAAACATCACTCACACCTTCCGCCTGGCCTACTGGGGCGGTACCAATGCTCCCTCCATGGTCAAATACATGTCGTCTGCCTCTGCGTGGCAGCAGGGCTATGGCGGCGACGGCCCCTACCTGACCACCAACGACGGTCTGCTGGAATTCAACATTGTGAATACCTGGCAGGCCTACGAAAATCTGGGCGTGAATCTGGAACTTGGCTATGTTGCCAACATGATGGACAAGGGCACCTGGAAGAAAGCCGGTTACAACAACGGCGCGGGCAACGGCAGCTTTGAAAAGCAGGATGCCTGGAAAGCCCAGGTCGTCTTCCAGTACACCTTCTAACCCTCCATACCGTTATACGCGCCGTTCCCTTCCCGGCGCGTGCGTTTCGCCGCTTCCGCCAGCCGGAAGCGGCGTTTTGCGTTGTGCGAGATTGCGGGGCTCTGCTAGCTGTGGGCGGCATCCCACGCGGCAAGCCCGCCCTCAAGATACTGCACGTCAAAACCCCTGGCTGTAAGCGCGGCCTGCACCGACTTGCTCACCGAGCCGCCGCGCACGCAGTAGATGGCCACGGGCTTGTCGCCGGGCAGTTGCGCTGCCCAGGCATCGACATTTTCAGGATTACGCCACTCTGCCCCGCCAATGGTACGCGGATCAGCCTGAAAATCTGCCTCGCGGCGCACATCGCACACCGTTGCGGATTTGTTGGCCAACAGCGCCACAAATTCCTGCACCGTTACTGTCGCACCCATGTCATCCCCCTTGCTGCTTACGGTTATTCTACCAGATCCTTTGCCACAGCAAACCGGCCAGCCCGCTCAGGCCCACCAGAGCATGCATGGAGAGCTTGAAGCGCACCAAGGCCACAAGCGAGGCCAGCGCAACCACCACGGCAAAACCGTCAAACCCCGTTGCGGGAAAAAACGTGTTCAAGGCAAAGAACACACCGATCTTGAGAATAACCCCAACAACCGCGCCCGATATGCCCGTAAGCGCGGCATTGAGCTTTTTGTTGGCGGTAATGGCCTCAATATACGGCGCACCCGCGAATATGAACATGAAGCTGGGCAAAAAAGTGGTAAAGGTGGTGAGCAGCCCGCCCGCTATGCCCGCCGCAAGCGGAGTGAGGTTTCCCGGCTGGTTCCAGGCGGCGATAAAGCCCACAAACTGCGTCACCATGATCAGCGGGCCGGGGGTTGTTTCTGCCAGGCCAAGGCCCAGCAGCATATCTTTTTCTGTCAGCCAGCCCAGATTGACGGCATGCTCAACAATATAGGCAATAACGGCATACGCGCCGCCAAAGGTTACAAAGGTGGCCTTGGTAAAAAAAACGGGAATCTGCGATAGCATGTCACCCATGCCCCTCGTGGCGAATACGGGCACAATAACAGACAGCCAGATCACCAAAAAGATGGCCACTACCTTGAACAGATGCGACAGCGGCGGCAGGTTGTTAAATGATTCTGGTGCTTCAAGCATGCATTCGTTTGTTCCCGGTTTTTTCTGGCAAAAGATGTCTGGACGCAGCCTGCCAAGAAGCACCCCGGCCAGCCCAGCCAGCAGAACAATGACAGGAAAGGACACCCCCCAAAACTGCCCAAGCACAAACGAACAACCGGCAAATGCATACAGGGCCGGATGGCGCAGCGATTTTTTTGAAAGCCGTATGAGCGCCTCAACCACAATGGCAACCACTGCGGCGGCAATGCCGTGGAAAATTCCGGCCACAAGGGGAACCTGCCCCTTGGCTGCCGCCAGCCACGAAAGAAAAAGCATCAGAAACACCGAGGGCAGCAAAAAGCAGATGCCCGCTATTGTTCCGCCCCAATAGCCGTTGAGCCGCCAACCTATGTACACCGCCAGCTGGTGCGCCTCTGGCCCCGGCAAAAGCATGCAAAAGTTGAGCGCCCGCAAAAAAACCTTTTCGCTGATCCATTCCCGGCCATCCACCAGGTTTTTGTGCATCATGGCGATCTGCCCTGCCGGGCCGCCAAAATTGATGAAGCCCAGCTTGAACCAGTAAAGGAATGCTTCCCGCAAAGAAACTTGTGGCCTTGCCTCGCTCTCGTCCATATATTTTCCCTTTGCATCAGCATGTTACAGGATAAATTCTGCCAGATATCCACCGTACGGCAATTGACCAGAGAGCTCTGTTAAATCCTACTATCCTCATGATTGCAGATCAATCGGGTTCTGCCACATTGCGCAAAAATACGGGAATTGCCAGAAATACCATGCCTGCCAACAGGGGGAAGCATACCTGATACCCGCCCCAGCCAATGAGCAGACCAGCGCAAATGGGGCCTGAGGCATGCCCGATATCAAAGATGGTTCCAAACGCGCCCATGGCAGAGCCAAACCGCCGGTCACGGCACATATCTGCCACCAGCGCGGCAGAAGAAGACGTTACAAGTGCCTCGCCCATGCCAAACACAAGGCAGGCAGCCAGCAATGCAAAAAATCCGTGCATGAAGGGCATTGCGGCGAGCGCCCCGCCGCACAGCAGCAACCCGGCCACAATCAAGCCGCGCCTGCCACGCGAATCAGACATCCTGCCCAGCAGGGGTTTGCTGAGCATGGTCACAAAAATCTGCACACCCCACAGCAAACCGGCCTGAAATTCCGACAAACCCACCACTGTCACTGCATAGATGGGCAAAAATGCCTCCAGCGCGCCCATGCCCATGTTCTGCACGCCCTCAACGGCAGAGGCTGTAACCAGCCGCCTGTCAGAGAGCACCTCGGCAATACCCTGACGAAAACGCCGCAAGCCAGAGCCCGCCGCCTGTTCCATCTCTTGCGGGGCATCACGCCCCAATGTTTTGAGGCCCAACAGCAGGGCCGCCATGCCCGTAACAGCACTGAGGGCAAAAACCATGCGAAACTGCCACAGCACCGGCCCGCCGCTGGCGCTCACATCGAGCACCAGCCCGCCAATGGGCGCGCCCAGCAGGGTTCCAATGATGCCCACCGACGAAAACCACGAGAGCAGCTCACCACGGCGCGAACCAGCAACCTCGGCCACCACGGCCATGGCCACCGGGCCGTAGATGGCCGTAGCCAGCCCGTGCATAAAGCGCACAACAATCAGCGCCCGGTATGAGTCGATGAAAAAGTAGGCAAAGGGCATGAGCCCAAACACAACCAGCCCGGCCAGCATGGTACGCCTTCTGCCCACCACGTCTGAAAGCGCGCCTGCTGGCAGCTTGAACAATATGCCCGTAACGGTGGAAATACCCACAGCCAGCCCCACGGCCTCCGGCCCTGCCCCCAAGAAGAGAGCAAAGAGTGGCAGCACCGGGTTTCTGGCCAGGGCATACGAAAACCGGGCAAAAAAGCCCACGGCACACAGGTTGTTGAAATCCCGCATCTATGCCTCGCTGGGTGGCGCAAGGGGCACACCCTGATATTGTCTAATGCTTGGGCGCTGCCCGGTCGAAGAAAATGGATTTGCCGTAAAAGCCCACGGGGATGCCCATGACAACCTCTGCATCAATAAGGCCCAGATGTTTTGCCGCTGCGCCAACCCGCTGCTGAATGCGGTTATCGAGATTGAGCAGGCTGGCAGTTTTGGCAGCAGCAACCAAGGCCGCGCCCACGTCCATCATGCGCAGGGCGCAATAGGGGCCAGAGTAGCCCATCTCTTTTTCATCCAGCTGCCGTTTTTTCATAAATTCCGTGCAGGTGGGGTAACCACAAGCGCCGCAGTCATAGCCGCCACAAGCGCTGTTTTTCAACCCCACCAGAACCAAAGCCTGACACTTTTCTATATTGGCAGCATCGCGCAGCCAAAAAGCCTCGTTGGTGCTCCTGGGCGCATAGTCCTTCATGGTCTGAGCAATATTTTTCAAATCCTCTGCCATGTGGATCACGCCGATTTCCAAAAAATCCTTGCCGCCCGCCTTGGGGGCGGTGCGGGCAGAGGCGGCCATAAGCTGCGCAACATGGATTGCCGTGTCTTTCATTCTATGCTCCTGTAAGTGCGGTTGGGGTGTACGAGGCAAGCAGGGTGTCAAAAAACGCAAGAGCCTGCTCTGTGCGCGCATAATCATCTGTATTGGCTGCAACCAGCCCGTCGAGCATGCGTTTGACGCCGTGGGTTTCAACCGGGGCGGCATCCAGCTCTTCAAGGTCAATGGCCTTGATGACCTCGCACATTCTTTGCGGAACCTGTGCAGCAAGTCCAAAGGCAACGACAAGCACCTCAAAGGTGATAAGCCCGCCCACATGCGTAAAATCAGCCTTGGCCATATCAAAACTCACTATATCCGGCCCGGCAGGAACAGGCGCCGACTCTTGCAAAAACACAATACGCGGGGCCGGATCAATAAACCGCTTTACCAGCCAGAATGAAGCAAGCCTGTCTACATATGGATTTGCGCGGGTTACCCAGTTTTTTTGACAGTAAAGCGCGGCATCTGCCTGCGGCACAACAGCATGCCCCTCAACCGGTGCTTGTTGCGCTTCATCCAGCATTTTTTGCAGGCTTGCCCCCTTGCCACTGGGGAAAAAGTCGATGGCACGCAGGGTATCCAGGCGTTTTTCAAGCTTGCGCAGTGTTATTACCCGCTCCTGCGAATCGGCCCCTGCAAGCACAGCGCGAATCTCCTCGCCGAGATCCCTAAAATCTTCATCACGCGCCTTGGTAAAGCTGGCCGCAATCTGCGAATCTGTCATGTTCAGCAGAGCACCGTTGGCAATGACCAGCGATTCCCCACCCTGCTCGTCTGTTTCCTTGCCCATCCACACAAGCTGCTCTTGTATTTGCTCGTTGACGGGCAGCACATAGACAGAATTTTTAATTTGCACAGCGCCCATGGCATTGAGTTTGCGCCAAATTTTAACGCGAAACCCCTGAAGCCGGGCCGGGACAGAAAACGAGAAGAAGAACCATTTTTTGTTACTCATATAACTTTTTTAGCTATAATCATAACATTGTCAACTCCAAATTTGAATTTGCGCGCAAAGCTACAAGCAACAGGCTGAATAGTAAGTGAATAATAAAAAAGGCCACCCCAAGGGGTGGCCTGTCTGTCAGAGAACATACTTGCTTGTGTCAGCTCTGGTTCTTCATGTCACCAATGAGGTGCTGAAGCGCCTGCGATTGTTCGGCCAGATCAGCAACGGCTCTGGCGGCCTGCTCCATGGCCTGTGCCGTTTCGGCCGAAATTGTGGCCACCTGCTCCACAGAGCGGTTGATTTCTTCGCTGGCGGCAGACTGCTCTTCGCTGGCGGCAGACTGCTCTTCGCTGGCGGTGGCAATGGACTGCACCTGATCATTCACCAGCTGCACACACTCAAGAATATTTTTCAACGACTCGCCCGACTGCACCGAAAGCCTGGTGGCCGCCTCAATGGATTCGCCCGTGTGCTCGACGCTTTGAATGTTCTTGCGTGTGCCTTCCTGAATTTCCTTGATTGCGCGGCCCACTTCCTGTGTTGCGGTCATGGTTTTTTCTGCCAGCTTGCGCACTTCGTCGGCCACCACGGCAAAACCACGGCCAGCATCGCCCGCACGGGCAGCCTCAATGGCGGCATTGAGCGCAAGCAGGTTGGTCTGGTCGGCAATGTCGGCAATAACACCCATCACCTGCCCGATGCTCTCCGCCTGTTTGCCAAGTGCGTCCATATCCTGCTTGAGGGCCAGCGACTGCGAGTGTACCGTTGTTATGCCTTTTACGGCATCGTTCACTATCTGCGCACCTTCAATGGCCTGCTTTCGGGCATTGTTTGAAACATCCGCCGCCTGTTGGGCGTTTTTGGCCACCTCAAGCACGGTGGCGTTCATTTGCTCCATGGCAGTTGCGGTTTCGCGCACCCGGCCAGACTGCTCATCTGCGCCACGGCTTGATTGTTCTATCTGGGCCGAGAGTTCTTCTGATGCAGAGCTGACAATTTGCACCACGCCTTCAAGCTGGTGCGCAGCCTGAAGCATGCCCTCGGCCTTGGCGCGTTCGGCCTGGCGGCGGGCTTCTTCTGCCTCGGCGGTGGCCTTTTGGGCACGGGCCGATTCTTCCCTGGCCTCGCTGCTTTTTTGGTCAGCCTCTGCAATCTTGCCTTTGAGCGTTGCCACCATCTGCTTCATGGCGCCAAAAACACCTATCTCTGGCCGCGCAGGGTTAAACCTTGCATCCAGATCTCCACCAGCTATCCGCAAGGCCAGATCGGCCAGCTCGGAAGGTTCGTCGCCAAGCTGACGCAGCATGTTGCGCGAAATGACAAAGCCCAGGCCGAGCCCCACAAGAACAGACAAAACCACGCCCGCAATGGTGATCATTCTGGCGGTATCATAATCCTTTGCACTTTTATCACTCAGATCCTGCGCAAAGGCCATTTTTCTCTCGCCAATTTCCTGCAACAGGTCAGCCAGCCTTTTGGCCGAATCCCGCCCTGTGGTGGATGACAAGGCCTGTGCTTTTTCATTCATTGCCGGGTCGGTTGAGCTGCCCAGCTCCACAATCTTGTTGTGTACGGTGCGCCATTCGCCAAGCTGGCTATTGAGCTGGGCGAGCAACTGCCGCGCAGCCTCTGTGATAAAATAGCGCGGTAGTTCGTTTAAAAGCTTGTCCAGCGCCACGTACTCTTTTTGCAAATTGTTTACAGCAATACGGTTACCTTCTTCAGTTGTGCTGATAATCAGATTTTTTTCTTCGCGAATAACCCGCAAAATTTCTATATTGACAACTCGAACAATATTCAGCCCTTTCATGTGCATGGCATTCAAGTCTTCAACGTCAACCGCAAGCCTGCTCAGCCTGCTTACGCCAAACATTCCGATAATCACGGTAAAAAGGCACAAAAGCAAACTCAGGCCAGACAACTTCTGCATCGTTGAAATTTTCAACATAACTTCATCCTCTTTCAGGATTAGTAAGGGAAAAATGCGTTAATGCGCACGTTTTTTGCAACCTTCATATTGCATAATACGTACATGATGTAAATTTGTTTAGGGTATTTTGATTATTTTTCTTCACGATACTTACATAGTTTTTTGATAATCAATGCATTTTACTTTTGTTATAAGATAATATTACTGTCAATGACAGCGATATTTGCATAAATCCAGAATACACAATATTCCTTGTATACAGATATTCATCAAAGTAATCACGAATAAAACTATCTTTGTTATACATATACTAGAATTTACAGATTGCCCCCTGTTACTGCTATATCTGCCCGTTCTGTGTAAAATATCACAAATAAGTTTTAGCCTCCCTTATGCACTCTCTTCTAAAATACAAGTATACCAATGCCTGCATGCACCACAAAAAAATAACCGCCAGATTTTACAGAACAATCATCCGCCATTTCGCAAAAAAACCGGCCGCCCCTGAAGGCAAGCCGGTTTGTACCAAATGTTTTCGGGTTGCGGCATTTACGCCGCAGTGGGTGGCAACAACATATCTACGAGGCGTCGGCCTCGGTATCGCGCACAACCTCAAAAATGGAAGGCAGCACGCGTATGGCTTCGATAAGCTGATACAGCTGGGTGGCATCGCGTACTTCAACAATAATTCGCAGTTTGGCGCGGCCGTCCACCTGAGTATCCATGTTCAGACCAATGATATTCACCCCGTTGCGGGCCACGATCTCAGAAACCTTGGCCAGCACGCCCTGCTCGTTTTTGGCAATAATGAATATGCCTGCGGCGTAGGGTTTTTCTTCCATGCCGTCCCAGTGTACAGAAATAAGCCGCTCGGGCTCCATGTTGGCAACATTGGGGCAGTCTGCACGGTGTACGCTGATACCAAGGCCACGGCTGATGTAGCCGATGATGGGATCACCCGGCACAGGGTTACAGCACTTGGCAAAGCGCATGAGCACACCGTCCACGCCAGAGATGCCCACGCCTTCGCCCTTGCGCGATGCGGCCTCCTTGCTCTCCTTTACCGTGGGCGTAGCCGGTTCGGCAGCGGTGGCGGCCTCTGGATGCAGCACGGCGTACAGCTTGTTGAGCACCTTGCGCGGCGTGGTGTGGGCATAGCCCACGGCAGCCACAAGGTCATCCACGCTGTCAAAATTCATATCCTGAGCCACAATGGCCAGGTGGCCATCCTTGGTGGCCCTGCCCACGTTAAGGCTGACCTTGCGGCCTTCCTTTTCAAGCAGGTCGCGGCCCAGGGCCACGGCATGGGCGCGTTCTTCGGTACGCAGATAGTGCTGGATACGGCTGCGCGCCTTGGCTGTTTTAACAATCTTAAGCCAGTCGCGGTTGGGATTGCGCGCAGGATCGGTAAGAATTTCGACCACGTCGCCGTTTTTCAGCTCTGTGCCAAGGGGCATGAGGCGGCCGTTGATTTTTGCGCCGCTGCAATGCTGGCCCACCTTGGTGTGGATGACAAAGGCAAAATCCAGCGGGGTTGCGCCCTCTGGCAGTTCCTTTACATCGCCAGCGGGGGTGTAGATATACACCTCGTCCTTGAACAGATCCATCTTGAGCGAATGCATGAACTCGCGGGAATCTGTTTCTTCACTCTGGCGCTCAAAAATTTCGCGCAGCCAGGCAAACTGCTCAAGATCCTTGCTGTTGACGCGGCCCTTTTCCTTGTACAGCCAGTGCGCGGCCACGCCGTGCTCGGCCTGCCGGTGCATGTCTTCGGTGCGTATCTGAATTTCAATACGCTCGCCTTCCGGCCCGATAACCGTGGTGTGCAGGCTCTGGTAGCCGTTGGTCTTGGGCATGGAAATATAGTCTTTAAAGCGCCCGTGTACGGGCCGCCACTGCGAATGCACAAGACCAAGCGCGGCGTAACAGTCCTTGATATCCTTTACCAGCACACGAAAGGCCATGATGTCGTGCATCTCGTCCAGAGTCATGGACTGGGCCTGCATCTTTTTGTAGATGCTGTGCTTGTGCTTGATACGCCCGTAAACCTGGCCTTCTATGCCGTTTGATTCCAGCAGATCCTGAATCAGCCCCACAACCTTGCCGATGATCTGCTTTTCCACAACCTGATGGTTGTCCAGCCAGTGCTCGATCTGGTTGTAGATGTCGGGGCGCATGTATTTGAAGCTCAGGTCTTCCAGGTCGCGCTTCATCACGTACAGGCCCAGCCGGTTGGCCAGGGGTGCGTAGATGTCCATG
Source organism: Desulfovibrio sp. (assembly GCF_041907885.1). Lineage (GTDB taxonomy): Bacteria > Desulfobacterota > Desulfovibrionia > Desulfovibrionales > Desulfovibrionaceae > Desulfovibrio. Next base: position 113,052 of record NZ_JAYRGM010000003.1, read on the forward strand.
GTTTCCTGGGCGATGCGCTTCTGCTTGTGGCTTTTCTGAAAATCAAGGGTGCGCATGTTGTGCAGGCGGTCGGCCAGCTTGACCATGAGAACCCGCATGTCGTGGCTCATGGCCAGAATCATTTTGCGGATGTTCTCTGCCTGGGCTTCTTCCTTGTTTTCAAAGGTGATCTGGCTGATCTTGGTGACGCCGTCCACAATGTCGGCCACTTCTTCGCCAAAATTTTCGTCCAGCTCTTCAATGGTGGCCTTGGTGTCTTCCACGGTATCGTGCAGCAGACCGGCAGATATGGTGGGTTCGTCAAAACCCATCTCGGCAAGTATGCTGGCCACCGCCAAGGGGTGGGAAAGGTAAGGCTCGCCCGAAAGGCGGGTTTGACCCGCATGGGCTGTGGCCGCAAACACATACGCCCGCTGGATCAGCTCCAGATCGGCGTTGGGATTGCCTGCCGAAACCTTATCGAGAATTTCCTGAATACGAATCATGCGTAACATCCACCCACAGCGTAAAATAATCTTTTCACCACTTCTGCAACTATGTTCCGACAAGAGCGGCCTTGTCAACGCCGCACAGCGGCCAATGGCACGCAAACAGCCGCGCACACACCGCCCGGCAGCCGCCAGCTGGGGGCAAGGGAGTGGTGCGCGTTCTGTTCCTGGGCCTTTGGCCCGCAACGCGGTTGAGCAGGTTATTACCGGTCAGAACTGGACAAACATAGTTATGGCTGCATTTGTGACTTCTGCAACTCTTTGGGAATCCACCATTTTTCAAAATTATACATAATGCCCGCCAGCGCCGGTTCTATACCCTGAAAACGCCGCTGCACCACCGGCAGGGCATAGGGCACAAACAGAAAACAGTACGGCTGGTCGGCCTCAAAAATTTCCTGAATCCGATAATACAGCGCGGCCCTTTTTTTCTGGTCTGGCGTTGACTGGGCCTCTTCAAGCAGCTTGTCCACTTCGGGGTTGCGATAGTGCGTAAAATTCAGGCCGCCCTCAAAGGTCTGCGACGAATGCCACACCGAATAGAGGTCGGGGTCTTGCGGAATTGTCCAGCCCAGCAGCACGGCATCAAAGCGCCCCTTGTTGACAAATTCGCGGATAAAGGCCGCCCACTCCACCGTGCGTATGCGCACGTCTATGCCGATGGCCTTGAGCTGCGACTGCATGACCGTGGCCGTGAGGATGCGCTGCTCGTTGCCCTGGTTGGTCAAAATGGTAAAGGCCAGGGGCAGGCCGTCGCGGTCAAGCATGCCATCGCCGTTGTGGTCGGCAAAACCAGCCTCTGCCAGCAGGGCGCGGGCGGCGGCAATATTCTGTGCCATGGGCTTGAGGCCGGTGTGGTACGGCCACGAACCGGGCTTGAACGGCCCAAAAGCCGGAACCCCCTGCCCCAGCAGCACGCCGTTGATGATGCCCTCGCGGTCTATTGCCATGGAAATGGCACGCCGCACGCGCACATCCTTAAAAAACGGATGCTCAAGGTTGAAGCCAAGAAAAATATACACCGAGGCCAGATACCTGAACTTGTGAAACCTGTTCTGCCACTCTGGGCCAGAGGTTTGCCGCAGATATTGCAAGGGTGAAAGATCCATCACATCCAGCCTGCCCGCGCGTGTTTCCATAAACATGGTGGCGTTGTCGGGTATGATTCTGTACACCACTTCGTCTATGTGCGGCTTGCCTGCAAAATATGTGGGCGAGGCCGTAAGCACCATGCGGCTGCCCGGCTCCCACGATTTGAGGCGGTACGGCCCTGCCCCCAGGGGCTTGCGGGCAAAGGGCGTGGTGCGGATATTCTGCCCCTCCAGAATGTGCTTGGGCAAAATGGGGTTCATCCAGGTAGAAACCGCGCGCGCAAAAAACTGCTCGTACTGCACTTCAAAGGTGTAGCGGTCGATGACGCGCAGCTCCTTGATGCGCAAAAAATCTTCGGCATAGGGGCTGCCGGTGGCCGGGTCTGCCGCCAGCTTGCAGGTAAAGGCCACGTCTTCTGCCGTAAGTTCTTGCCCGTCTTCCCACAGGATGCCCTTGCGCAGGGTAAAGCGCATGCGCTTGCCCTCGTCCTCCATGCTCCACGATTCAGCCGCCCAGGGCTCTGGCTGCAAATCCTTGTTGTAGCGCAGGGGCGCAACATACAAAAGCTCGGCCACCTCATGCGAGGCAGAATCGGAGGTAAGGTAGGGAATGAGGTTTGAGGCCTCGCCAATGGTACCAAAAAAGATGCTGCCACCCTCTGCCGGTGGGCCGGCCTGGGGTGGTGTATTTTGGGGCGAAACCCCGCCCGATTCTTCGGGCAGATCACCGGGCACAGCGGCATGCAGGGCAGTTGCCCCCCCAAAAAAGAGACACAGCGACAAAATAAAGCAAAAAAAATTCACTTTTTTTGCGTAAAAAACCCTGTCGCGGCAGTATGATATTGAGTCCAACATATTGATTGAGCGCTCAAAATTTATTTTTTTCATAAAAGTCACGGTTCATATTGCTTTCGCCCCCCTACCTGTGCTATTTATCGCAAACGTCATAACATCTCTCCGTTTCTGGAATTTTCCAGAAATTTCAGCGGAGTATTTTGGGGAACCCATGAGTCGATCTGAACAGAGCGTTGTGCGCGAAATGTGCCAAGCTTTTCTGCACGATAGCGTGCCGGAATACATTCGCGACGCAGCCTACTATATCCTGTCCGAAGGTGAGGTGCAAAAAATAAATATTCAGGAGGGCGAGACCTGGGACGTGCAAGGCGTTATCCAGGGCGATGACCTACAGGTCTACACGCCAAGCCTGAGCCTCACCATCACGGACCGCAGCACTCGCCACCAGTGCAACTGCTCGGACGCGTTCACAGGCATTTGCCGCCATGTGGCCGCTCTCGCTTTACGCCTGGTGGAAGAACTGCGCAAGGAACAGGGAGACCCGGAAGAAACCCCGCCCCCAAGCACAGACTGGAAACAGAGCTTCCGCAATTTTTTTTCCACCGATATGGAGCCCGAACCAGGCCGCCATTATCTCATATTTCGCTTTGAGCCGGAACAGGGCCGACTGCTGGTTTCCTTTTTCCGTGGCAGGCAGAACAAGTCGGGCCTTTCAAGCGTACACAACGAGGTAACGCTTGAGCAGATCATCCAGAACCCCGACTGGTGCGAATTTTCGCCGCAATTGCCGCATGTTGCCCGCCAGATAGGCCAGCACCTCGATTATTACGGCCACCGGGTTGAAATTCCGCAAGGTCTGACCTCGTGGTTTTTCTGGTCTGTGCGCAAAGAATATTATCTGCTGTGGAAGGATACGGACAAACCCTGCCGTATCGAAAGCACGCCCTTTGCCCTCAAGCTCAAACCCATCCTTGACGATTCGGGCTTTCGCTTTGAGGTGCTGCTCAAGCGCGAGGGCCGCCCCCCCCTGCCCATACGCGCAGGCCGCACCAACCCCGGCGACCGCAACCAGCCCGAAAGCACGTCTCCCGAAGACGCGCCCATCACCTTTCACGGGCAAATGCCCCTGTGGGTCTGCTATCAGCACAATTTTTACCCGGTGCAGACGGGCCTGTACCCCTCGCTGGTGCGCAACCTCATTTACGAACGCCCCGTTGTGCCGCACGAAGAAATCTCTGAATTTCTCGACCGCGTGTGGACGCGCCTGCCCGCCTCCGAGCTTTACGAACCACAGCAGTTTCTCAAGCTCATGGAGCCGGTGTTCCAGCCTGCCACCTATAATCCCAAGCTGTTCCTCGATGAGGAAGGCAGCCTGCTGACGCTGGAAATCGACAATATCTACGAAACGCGCCACGGCGAATTTACGCTCAACGGGCCCAACCCCGACTTTCAGACCGGCAGCTACACATTTGAAGGGCAGACCTATCTGGTGCGCCGCCACCAGGACGAAGAAGCCCAGCTGATGAACGAGCTGAGCGGCATGGATTTTCAGGCCCGTTCCAGCAAGCTGTGGTTCCTTGAGCCAGAAGAAGCCATCGCCTTTCTGCTCGACTCGTACCCCAAGCTGATCGAAAACTACCGCGTCTATGGCGAAAAAGCCCTCTCGCGCTACAAGGTGCGCACGGCTTCTTCCAACATTACAGCCGAGGTGGTCAGCAACGAGAAGGAAAAGTGGTTTTCGCTCGACATCAACGTGGAATACGAGGGCCAAAGCCTGCCTCTGGAAAAAATTTGGAAGGCCTGGACCCGTGGCAAGCGCTATGTGCAGCTAAAAGACGGCTCGTACACCAGCCTGCCCGAAGCCTGGCTTGAAAAGCTCTCGCACAAGCTCACGGCCCTGGGGCTCGACCCCTCAAAGCCCCCGCAGCAAAAGTTCAAGCAGTTTGAAGCCCCGGTGCTCGACAGCCTGCTTGAAGATCTGCCCGGCGCGGCTACGGACTCGTTCTGGAACAATCTGCGCGAAAAAATCCGCTCGTTCCGCGAGGTGCGGCCCATTACGCCGCCCAAGGCGCTCAATGCCAATCTGCGCAGCTATCAGGTGCAGGGGCTCTCGTACCTCAACTTCCTGTCAGAATACGGCTTTGGCGGTATTCTCGCCGACGAAATGGGCCTTGGCAAAACCGTGCAGACGCTGGCCTTTATCCAGCACATGATTGACGTACACCACGACGGGCCAAACCTTATCGTGGTTCCCACCTCTGTGCTGCCCAACTGGGAGCGCGAAGCGGAAAAGTTTGTCCCCGGCCTCAAGCGGCTCACCATCTACGGTACGCGCCGCGAGGGCATGTTCAAGCATATCTCCAGCTCTGATCTTATCATCACCACCTACGCGCTTTTGCGGCGCGATCTGGAAGAAATGGAGAAGTACGAGTTCAATACCGTTATTCTTGACGAAGCCCAGAACATCAAGAACCCCAATACCATCACAGCCCGCGCCGTGCGCCGCATCAATGCCCGCATGCGCCTGTGCCTTTCGGGCACGCCCATTGAAAACAACCTGTTCGAGCTGTGGTCGCTGTTCGAGTTCCTCATGCCGGGCTTTCTGGGTTCGCAGCACGCCTTTCAGCGTGGCATCGTCAAACCCATCAAGGACGGCGACGCCGAAACGCTCGACTATCTGCGCACCCGCGTGCGGCCCTTTATTCTGCGCCGTACCAAGGCCGAGGTGGCCAAGGATCTGCCGCCCAAGGTGGAAAGCGTTACCTGCTGCGCCCTCGAAGACGCACAGGCAGAACTGTACGCAGCCCTGGCACGCAAGCTGCGCGCCCAGGTGCTGGCCGATGTGGACGAAAAAGGCCTTGCCAAAAGCCAGATGTCCATTCTCGATGCCCTGCTCAAGCTGCGCCAGATCTGCTGCCACCCGCGCCTGCTCAAACTCGACATGCCGGGCTTTTCCAACAACCTGCCTTCGGGCAAGTTCGATGCCTTCAAAGATATGATCATGGAAATCGTGGAAGGCGGCCACAAGGTGCTGGTGTTCTCGCAGTTTGTGCAGATGCTGCAAATCATCAAGCAGTGGCTGGAATTTTCGCAGATTCCCTTCTGCTACCTCGACGGCGCGAGCAAGGACCGCTTCGATCAGGTGGACAAATTCAACAATACCCCGGAAATTCCCATCTTCCTTATCTCGCTCAAGGCGGGTGGCACGGGCCTCAACCTTACCTCGGCAGACTACGTTATCCACTACGACCCGTGGTGGAACCCGGCAGTGGAAAGTCAGGCCACCGACCGTACCCACCGCATCGGCCAGACGCGGCAGGTATTTTCGTACAAGCTCATCTGCCAGAATACGGTGGAAGAAAAGATACTCAAGTTGCAGGAAGCCAAGCGCGGCGTGGCCGAGGCCATTATTCCCGGCCAGGACACCTGGAAGTCGCTTACGCGTGAAGACCTGGAAATGCTCTTTGACGTGTAGCTTCAGGCAATCCGTACTACAGTAAAAAAGCAGGGCCATCTGGTGACAGGGGGCCCTGCTTGCGTTGTGACAGAAAATCTGGCCGCAAAAAACCGCCCACGGGGGGCAGTTTTAAAACCTTGCAAGCAGGCAAAAACAGTCTGTGTCTATGAAAGTACGGCCTTGGCCTCGGCCACGCGGGCTTCTTCTTCCCGCCCAAGCTTGCGCAGGGCGCGGGCAAGGGCCTGCCACGCCTCTGGCCTGTCATGCAGACCGGCGCTTTTGCGGGCCAGCAGCTCGGCCATGGCGGGGTCTTCGTTGCTGTCCAGATAGATATTGGCCAGCATAAGCATGGAGGCTGCATCCTGCGGATTACGCACCAGGGCCTCGTGCAGCAGCTCGCGGGCCTCGCTGCCCTTGCGCTGGCGCACTGCCACCCGGGCCAGATGCCTGCGGGCCAGGCTGGGCGCGCCGGGGCGCGCGTCCTCAAGAGCGGCGGCCTTTTCATAAAACCGCCGGGCTTCGGCCCTTCTGCCGCCCAGTTCGCACAGCTGCCCCAGCCGGATGTGGGCAAACTGGTGATCTGGCGAAATTTTTACGCACTGGCGATAGTACTGCGCGGCGGCCCGCCTTTCGCCCAAGCTCTGGCAGACAGTACCCAGATTGTAGTAAATCTGCTGGGCCAGGGCGGTATCCGGCCCGTGGCGCAGGGCTTCCATAAAATGCCGCCGGGCTTCGTGCTGCCGCCCCAGTGCCGCCATGCACACGCCCAGAGAATTCCAGGCCATGGCGTTGGCCTCGTCGGCCAGCAGGGCGAGCTTGTATTCCTCAACAGCGCCAAAAACATCACCAAGGCTGTAGCGACGGTCGGCGCTGATGTTGAGTGCCAGCGAATTGCACACGCCCACCTTGGGATCTGGCAGCAAAAGAGCGTACTCCAGAGCCTTGAGGGCGCATTCGGGCATCTCTGCCCGGCTGAACTGCAAAAAGGGATAGCCCGCCAGACCTGCGGCAGCCTGAAACCCACGGCTGATCAGCTCGTTGCACACCTGCTGGTACAGGGAAACAAGCGTGTGGGCGTCCACATCGGGGTGAAAAAACACCAGGCTGTTGCTGCCGTAGCGGCCAGCAAGGGGTTGGCCCACGGCCTGCGGCAGCGCCTGCCCTGTCCCGCCTTCCACATGCTCGGCCTGCGCCTTTTCAAGCGCCGCACGCCAGATACCCAACGCTGTTTCCACAAGCCCTTGCAGACTGGTGACCTCATGGGCCCCATCCAGCAAGGCCGGGTCGGCAGCGCATGGCTCAAGCCGCAGCAGGCACAGGGCAAAACGGCTGCGTCTTTCGGCCTCCACGCCAAAACGGTTCAAAAAATCACCGTGGCCGCACAGCCCCCCCGCGCATTGGGGCTGTGGCGCTGCCCCGTCAGCAGCGGTGGCCCCATCGCTTTTTGACCGTGCGGTGGCCGCTGCGGGCCTGAGACCGCCAGAAAATTCGTGTTCGTCAAGGTCAGGACTCAACACCGGGGTTTCACCAAGCAGGGTAAGCCTGTCGCCCACTTCGGGCTGACAGGTTACATCCTCAAGGTGCATGACCTCGGCCACAGAATCCGTATCGCGCGCGTGCAGCAGCACCAGCTCGCCCTTGTAGCGCGCAGCCCCGCTCTCGGCCCGGCCCCACAGGGCAAAGCGCATACCCTCCCGTGCCTTGGCCTGACGCCCAAGGCTCAGCCGCAAACGGCCCAGCGGCAGAGATTCCAGCACCATGCCGCCCTCTTGCAATATGCGCGCAAAGGGCATGATGCGGCTTTCCACGGCATCGGCTCCATCTGCCTCCTGCCCAGCCACGTCGGCGGCCAGCCGCGCGCGGTTCATGCACATGCGCGCCTGATCGTGCATGGCAATGCGCAGTTCCGTACCCTGCATGTCCTGCGGGTACAGGGCATGCCCGGCACACAGACGTGGACGCACAACCTTGGTCATTACGGGATAGGGCATGCGCACCGCTTCCATGCGCGTAAGGGCGGCCCTGGCCAGCTTGTGGCATGCGCCGCGCCCGCTGGCGGGAAAAAGCAGGGCAATTTCCCAGCGTCCCACACGGGCTGCCAGCACATCCGAGGGCAGGGCCTCGCGGCAGGCATCGGCAAGAGCCTTGAGATACCTCTCCGCAAAGGCATGACCGCCGCTCTGCACCACCGAATCGCCGTTGGCAAGCCGCAGCAGCACAAGGCCCATGCACAGCCAGTGCAGGGGGGCGGGGCCGCTTTCTTCCGCGCCGGGCTCCTCAAGGTAGGCCCGCAGCCTCTCTGCGGCGTCTTCCATGTGGGCAAAAAGGGCCTGCTCTGTGGCAAGGCCTGTCACCGCATCGGTGCGCATGGCCTTGGCCCTGGCAAGATTTTCCAGCCCCAGGGCAACAATGGCGGGCAAAAAAGGCAGCAAGGGCCGCGCTTCGCGCGCCCTTACCCCATGCAGCATAAATACGCCCAGCAAACGATTTTCCCGCAGCAGCGGCAGCAGCAGCCGGCGCTCACGCGTCAAGAGCTGGGGTTCGGCAGACGCGGGGCTGGTGGGAAAATACAGGGCGTGTCCCGAAAAGGACAAAAATGAAGACAGTTGTTCACACAACAGGCCTTCCATTTCCATAAGGTCTTCACGCGCGAGATCGAGCGGCGGGCTGTTTTTTTGCATCTTTAAATTGTAGTGTGGCACGCGCCGGTTGTCTAGAAAATTTCAAGACTACCTACCCGCCTTTTGCACCGCCCGCGCGCTTGCCACGGGCGTCGCGGTACTGCGGCTTGATTTTGCCCCTCTGTCCGGCTATCGGTCTTGAGGAAGGGCAAAAAAAATTTGCCGCAGCGGCGTTACAGCCCTGTCACATACTTGCCTGTAAAAACCATCCACGATAGACTATCCAAAGTCGTAATTTGTGCATGCAATCACACATTGCGCGCCTGATATCGACAAACCAAAGGAATTTTTATGCCTGTTGCCACCTTTCCCCTCGGCCCCTTGCAGACCAACAGCTACCTTCTCCACAGCGGCAAACAGGCTATTGCCGTGGACGTGGGCGGCGAACCGGAACCCATGCTCGAATACCTGACCACGCACGGGCTCACCCTGGCGGCCATCTGCATCACCCACCGGCATTTTGACCACGTTTACGGCGTGGCCGAGCTACAGCAAGCAACAGGAGCTCCCGTTTATATCAGCGCCGACGACGACTGCCTTGCAGACACCGAATCCGCCCAGGGCGGCCTGTGGGGATTCCCCTCGGTAACCCCCTACACGGCCCAGCCCATTGCCATGGGCAACACCAGTTTTGGCGGTATGGCCTGCGAGGTTTTGGCCACCCCAGGGCATACCCCTGGCGGCGTTTCGCTGTTTTTCCCGGCAGAAAATCTGGTTTTTACAGGCGACGCGCTGTTTTACCGCTCCATTGGCCGCACCGATTTTCCCGGTGGCGACCACGAGGGCCTGCTGCGGTCAGTGTCACAGGTGCTCTTTGCCCTGCCGGAAGACACCGTTGTGTATCCTGGGCACGGTCCTTCCACCACCATTGGCGACGAGAAAAAAAGCAACCCTTTTTGCGGTGAATTCACTCTATGAGCAAAATTCTTGTGCTTCAGTGCAGCCCCCATGCGGGCGGCGTGTCCGATTCTGTGGCCGACCTTTTTGCAAAAGGCATGGCCGAAGCGGGTGCAGACCTGCGCACTGTTGCCCTGCGTGATTATGCTTTTTCGCCCTGTACGGGCTGCGGGGCCTGCTTCAGACCGCCGCACAACTGCGTTCTGGCCGGGCATCCCCTTCCCGGCCAGAACGGCCAGTGCCCTGTAATGGATCAGGCCGAAGAAGTTTTTCAGCTCATGGCCGAAGCACAACTGATCATGATTTCTTCCCCCATTTATTTTTACTTTCTGCCCGCGCACTTCAAGGCGCTAATCGACAGAACGCAGCGCTTCTGGGCCAAGCGGGGGGGCGAAGATCGCGTGCCCCTGCCGCTCTCGCGCGCCAAGCCCGTGCTTGTGGCCATGACCGCTGGCAGACGGCGCGGCAACCTTCTGTTTTCGGGCTCGCTGCTTTCACTCAAATACTTTCTGGCGCCGCTGGATGCTGGCATGCGCGAAACGCGCCTGCTGCGCGGGCTGGAATCTCTCAAGGATCTGCACGAGCGCCCTGCTGTCATGGCGGCCCTGCACGCCTGGGGGCATGACTGGGGCCACAGGCTCGCCACAGAAAATGCCCAGGAAAATGCCGCAAATTCTGCTATCTACGAACTGCCACAGCCGCTGACTTCAACACTTGCCCCTGAAAGTGCAAATTCCTGACCCTGCGCGCTTGCCTTCCTCGTGCAAGACTGTGCGGCCCACCGGCAAGGCAAAACCGCCTTCACAGCAGAAATCCGGCATAATTTCTGGTCTGGCCACAGCCATGGCCGCAGGCCTGACACGCCTCCAACACCGGCTTGGGCTGGCGCAAAACCGCTGTGTACACTGCCTGCGCCCTTTTTCGCCCACGCTGCCGCACTGGCCATCAGCGCCCGCGCAGGGCGGGCAACACCTCACGCATCCTCGCCCCATGTCTCTTGCAGACACACTTGCACACGCTCCGCTCTGCCCCGATTGCACAGCCCTGCTCACCCCTTACACCGGGCCGCGCTGCCCCCGCTGCGGGCTGCCCCCTGCCAACCCGGACGAAGGCAATGTTGTGTGCGGCGCCTGCCTGCAAAATCCCCCGCCCTGGAGCGCCGTGGCTTTTCACGGTCTTTATCGCGAATCACTGCGGCACATTCTGCTGCGGCTCAAATTTGACGGCCATTTGTACCTCGCCCCCCTGCTTGGTGGCTTCATGCTGGAATCCGTGTCCTGCCTGCCCTGGCCGGACGTGATAACCGCCGTGCCGCAGCACCCAGACCATCTGCGGCACAGGGGATACAATCAGGCGCATGAGCTGGCAAAAATTCTGCACAACTACACTGGTGTGCCCCTGGCAACACAGCTGCTCTCGCGCCCGGTTCCCGGCAAGGAACAGGCGCGCCTTGGTGCCAGGGCCAGGCGCAGCAACGTGCAACACAGCTTTAACGCCTCGACGGAGGCCAGCGGCCTGCACGTATGGCTGGTGGACGACGTGATGACAACGGGCAGCACCATGGCCGCAGCCACCAAGGCCCTGCTTGCGGGCGGCGTCACGCGGGTGGATGCAGTATTTGTCGCCAGAACACCGCGCAACACTCCAAATTGACGGTAAAAATCACAATTTTAGCGGCTCTATGACACAAGCACCACATGACAAGCCCATGCTCTTGAGCTATACACAGGACACATACACACGCGCCTGTACGTTCGCTGTACAAAAACAGGATTTTCCCGCCCATTCCACGGGATGCAGGCGCAGCCAGGAGTATTCATGCCCAGCGCACACCGAGCCTGTCATCTGGGGTTTTTTCAGCACAATAATGCAGCTGTAGCAGCGCTATGGGCATTTTTATCCTGCCTGCTTTTTGCCGCCAGTGCGCAGGCGCAGGTAACCCTGCTTGTACCCAGTCAACCCAGCGTTGAAGCCCCCGCCCCTCGCCAAAAGGCTGATGCCCCGGCCAAAAAAGAGGAAAAAAAGGACGAAAAACGCCCGCAGGATGCCAAAAACCCAGCCGACATTGCCGCCAAACAGCCGGAACAGGCCGGAGCAGAAGGCAAGTCTGGCACCAATGGCGAAGCTGCGCAGGCCGAGGCATCTGCCAAAGCAGACCAGCCCCAAACTGCGGCACAATCTGCGGCCCAGTCTGCGGCACAATCTGCCGCGCAGGCCCCTGCCGAACCACAGATAAACGAAGAACTTGACGTTCTTATAACCATGCTGCGCCCCTTTCAGTACGAAGGGCTGGTTATGGATATGCCGCAAATGTTCGCCGTGCTACGCTACGACAGCACAACCCCCGTCAAGGACGGCGTAGCCCAGCCAGAACGGCGCGACCTTTTGGGTGACCTGGAAGAAATCCGCTACCTGAACCAAAAAGCCTGGGGAGCCAACGTGGCCCTCACCAAGCCGGGGCTCTATCAGTTTATCATCGAGGGCCGCCCCTGGTGGGACGCAGCTCACGGGCGCTATTTGCAGCACTACGTAAAAACCACACTGCCCGTTTACGGCGTTGAGCGCGGCTGGAGCCTGCCCGTGGGGCAGCGCTTTGAAATCGTGCCCCTCTCCCGCCCCTTTGGCCTTACCGCACCTGCCATGTTTTCAGGAACAGTGCTCATGGACGGCAAGCCCCTTGCCGCCGCCTCTGTGCGCATGGCCCGCATCAATACAGAAAAACGCACAGTGCCGACCTCGTGGCACGAAGACATCGCCGCACGCACCAACAACAAGGGCGAATTTTCCTTTGTGCTCAACCAGCCCGGCTGGTGGTGCTGCATGGCCAGTATTCCCGGTGATCCGCTCAAGGGGCCCGATGGACAGCCCAAGCCGCTGCAAATGGGCACGCTGTTCTGGCTCTATGTGGACAGTCTTTCAAGTGAAACGCGCAAGCGCTAACTGCTGACAGATTTCGACCATCCCCGGCTACGTTGCAATGTGGCCGGGGATTTTTGCGTTTATGAGCCTGCGCGGCGCGAGGGCTATTTTAGCGGCTCTTTTAGCGTGGTACGGTAGTGATCCTTTGATTTTTCTGCCCTGCGGGCGCGGGGTTTCGCCGTCCGGCGAAGTTTGGGACGCCTGCGCGGCGCGCGGCAAGGTGGGGCCGGTTATGGGGCTGCGCCCCCTTCGCGGCCCCCCTTGCATCCCCCCCGAAGCACCCCCCAAGAGCGTTTTCAATTTCCGCAACCTTGCGAGGGCACGCGTCTTGCGCTGCGGGAGCTTCCCTCACTCGCTACGCTCATTCAGGTGATCTCCCTCCGCGACGCGTAAATGCCAGAGCACGCTTCCGCTTTGAATAAAGTCCGTTTCAGCCAGCTACCGCAGTTCACTTTATTTACGACAAAAAATCTTTGCACCGGCCCGCACCACACAACGCACACGCTTCCTGCTTTTTGCTTCCCTCGTCTTTCTTGTGTGTCTGCCTTTCTACTTCTGCCTTCCTGCCTTTCACCGCCCGTCATCAAAAGCGGGTTGTGAAGTCACCTTCCTTAAACTCGCCGCAGCGAAGCGAAGGCGATGGCTGGTGTTAGACGAATTTGCAAAATACGCGTTTTTCGGCCTGAAAAGGAAGCGCCGGGATTTTGAGCGCAGCGTACTCAAGTACGTGAGCATCAAAATTCCGGCGCTGACGCATTCAGGGCGGAAAAGTCGGTTTTGTGTAAATGCGGCTGACAGGCTCTGCCCGCGTCACAAAGCCCTAGCCTGCCTTATTGCCTTTCCCCGCCGCCACCCACGCCAAACATACCACTACTTTCCGTCACCCAGCTTTGCCAGCAAAGTCTTGCGGTTGATGCCCAACCGCCGCGCCGCCTCACTCTTGTTGCCCCCCACCTGGGCCAGAGTATCCATAACCGCCAGCCGCTCAATCTCCTCCAGCGTCATGTTGGCAAAGTCCAGCCGCGCCGTTGCCACACCATCCGCCTCCTGCCCGCCAATGGTTGGCGGCAGCTCGCGCTCGCTGATATACTCCCCCACCAGCAAAACCACAGCCCGCTCCACGGCATTTTCCAGCTCACGCACATTGCCCGGCCACGGATGTTTCAGCAGGCGATCCATGGCCGTGGGCGTAAAACCCTTGACCGTCTTTCCGTTGCACTCGGCAAAAATCCTCATAAAATGCATGGCAAGCAGCGGGATATCCTCCCCCCGGTCGCGCAGGGGCGGCAGCTGCAAGGCCACCACATTGAGCCGGTAGTAGAGGTCTTGCCGAAAACGTCCCTCCTCCACCTCGCGGGCCAGATCCTTGTTGGTGGCCGCAAGAATGCGCACGTCCACCCGCACGGTCTGGTCGCCACCCACCCGCTGCAACTCACGCTCCTGAATGACACGCAGCAGCTTAACCTGCATGGAAAGGGGGATCTCGCCAATTTCATCCAAAAAAATTGTGCCCTTGTCTGCGGCGAGAAAACGCCCCTCGCGGCGCCTTTCCGCCCCGGTAAACGCGCCCTTTTCGTGCCCGAACAGTTCCGATTCCAGCAGCGTTTCGGTAAGAGCCGCACAGTTTACCGCCACATAGGGGCCGGTTCGGCGGTTGCTGTTGGCGTGGATAAGCCTGGCAACCACCTCCTTTCCCGTGCCGGATTCTCCCGTAACAAGCACGGTTGCCTCAGAGGGCGCAATGGCCGAAACAAGCTCCAGCACCTGCCGCATGGCCGGGCTTTGCCCTATGACATTGCGGGCGTCCATGCCCTGCGCCAGCTCGTGCCGCAAGGTGCGCACCTCATGCCGCAGACTGGCGTGGTCGAGCGCACGCTCAAGCGCAAGCTTGAGGGCGTCAAAAGCCAGAGGCTTGGTGAGGTAGTCGTATGCTCCGGCCTTCAGCGCCTCCACAGCGCTTGAAACATCCGAGTAGGCGGTCATGATAAGAATGGGGATGGCGGGATTATAAGCCTTGATGGCCCTTGTGGCCTCAATGCCGCTCATGCCCCCCATGCGCACATCCATGAGAAGAAGATCAAAGGGGCGCTGACGGCAAAGCTCAAGAGCTTCCTCGCCGCTGGCGGCCCCTGTGGGCGTGTATCCCCATTCTTCGAGCAGGGCACGCAGCATCTCGCGGTGGTTTCGGTCATCATCCACCACCAGCAACTGTATGGCGGTATTTGCAGTCATGATTCTATCCTCAAAAAATCTGCTATATCAGGCTGTTGGTGCAGATACAGGCAATAACTGGCGGGCAAGAAGCCTACCTGCCGCCATCCTGCGGCAAGGTAAGAGTGAATTCTGCGCCCTGCCCTGGGGCATTGCCCACGCTCACCCGCCCGCCGTGGCCCTCGGCAATCTGGTAAACTATGGCGAGCCCAAGGCCCGTTCCAGAAGGCTTTGTGGTGAAATAGGGCGTAAATATGGAGGCCTGAATCTCTGCCGGTATGCCCGGCCCCGTGTCGGCCACGGTTATGCTGAACAGGGCGTTGGGCAGGGTACGTGCCGATACGCGCAACGTACCGCCGCGCTCCATGGCCTGAACGGCGTTGAGAAAAAGATTCAGCAGCGCCTGGGTGAGCCGCTCCGGGCTGATCTTGACCACGGGGAAATCTGGCTCCATCTCCTGCACCACGGCTATGCCCTTGGCCTTGATATCTGCCTCGGCAAGGCGCAGGGCGCGTCCAATGATCTCGCCCAGGTCTGCCTGCACGGTTTCAAACGAACCGGGGCGCGCAAAATCGAGCAACTCGGAAACCACCCTGTCGAGACGCTCCACCTCGTCGATCATGCGCTGAGCGGCTTCTTCCTCCCGCCCGCCAAGGGGCATACGGCGGGCAATGTACAGGGCAACCCCCTTGATGGTGCTCAGAGGATTACGGATTTCGTGGGCAACACCCGCAGCCAGATGCCCAAGGGCGGCCAGCCGGTCATTGCGCTGGGCATCGGCCTGTAGGCGCTTCATCTCTGTGATATCACGCAGCACAAAAACATTACCAAGCAGCACGCCGTCCTCATTGCGCATGGCCGCACCGCCAATACTGACCACCAGCGGTCTGGCCCCGGCAACAGAGAGTGTTGTTTCCTGCTCCAGAATACGCGCTCCACCTGCCAGTTTTTTTGCAAGGCTGGCCCATTCCAGACCCGGCAAATCACCCAGTGGGCTGGCCCCGGAGGATGCCGATGCGCGGGCATGCCCGGCGCTGTCTGGCTGTGCTTCCTTGGCTTTGCCTGCGGCGGCATCGGCAGTGGATACCTCGTGACGCTGCTTGCCAAACATGCCCAGCGCCGTATCGTTGATCATGGCAATACGCCCGGCGGGATCGCTGATCACAAGCCCAAGCGGCAGGCTGGCCACAACTTCTGCGGCCATGGCCTGCTGATCGCGCAAAATGCGCCGCCAGCGCCGGGAATTGTGCATCCAGAACAGGGATACAAAGCCCGCCAGCCCCAAAGCCGCCGCCAGTGCGGCAGAAAGCAGATTTGTGCGGGCATCCTGCGCCAGGGCATCCTCAAAGGGGCGCGCGTCAAAGCCAACAAGGGCAACCCCCACCACCTGACGCGGGGCTTCCGGCCCAGGGCGGCCAGCAAGGGGGCCTCTGGGGGGCGGGCCATCGGGAAAGGCATCGCGAGGGTCCGGCTCGTCCGGGCCGCCCATCATGCCCATCATACCGCCGCCCATGCCTCCCATCATTCCAGCCATAGCGCCCATGCCGTGCGGGCCGTGGCCCATGTGCTGCCCGTGGGATCTGCTCAGAGGAGCAAAGGCCCGAAACACTTCAAAAACCTCTTGCCCATCGCGGTTGCGAACCCGCCACATGGGCCGGTCTGTAACCATGGACAGCGGCGGGATCTCGTGTTGCTGCACAACAATGGAAGCCCCGGCAGAGTCGCGGGCCAAATCTCTGGACAAATCTCTGGACTGTTCACGCGCGACGTCGGGCGGCAGGCCGGGCGGCAGATTATCGCCACTCTGGGCCAGTATGGCTCCGCTGGTATCGGTAACGGCCATATAGAGAATACCGGGCTGACGGGCTGTTTCAGACAGCAGGGGACGCAGCCCAAGCACCGCGCCGGGGCTGAGGCGCAGCCCGGTTCTGGTTCCGGCCTCCAGCGCCCAAATGAGCGCTTCGGCCCTGTCGGTAAGATTATGGATCATGAAAGCCCGTTCACGCTGGTTGCTGCGCACAGAAAGCCCGGCCAGCGTAAGCCCAAGAATAAGGGCCGCGCCAAGCAGCATCCAGGGCGAAAGGCCCATGCCCGACAAACGCCTCGAAAGACGGCGCGACAGGCGGCGAAAAAATGATGAGCGGGTAAAATTCATGGCAGGTTCCTCAACGGCGCAGCTTACTAGTTATGTATTTTTTACTCACTGCGCAAGCCCCCTGGTAAAAATGGGACAGCAAAATACCCGTATGAGTAAAAAATGGACAATCCACTGCATGTCTTACGCATGCCCCGCGCATCATCAAGTAAAATAATCCAATAATTTTCGTATATTACAAAAAATTGCAGCACTTGGCACACCCTTTGCCTATACAGTTGCAAATGGCGCTGAATAAACGCAGCAACCATCAGCAAAAACAAACAACAACTGACGGCGCAACGTCATTTATAGGAAACTGATATGTATGGCTGCGATATCGGAAGCGTAATGGGATGGGGAAGCGGCATGACACACCTTGTATTCATGATTCTGGTCGTTTCTCTGGCAGCGGTTTTTATCAGCAGAATGCTGCCACAGCAAAAAAGAAATATGGACAGTGCAGATTCGCTTTCCATTCTCAAAAGACGCCTGGCCTCTGGTGAAATTTCGCTGGAGGAATACGAGAAGCTGAAAAAGGCCATCTGAACACATAAGCAGCAGATGGCACATGTAGAGGAGAATATATGAGCACTCTTAAACTTACCCTGATCCTTGCTTCATTTGCTCTGGCCCTGGCTTTTGCCGTAACGGCTTCGGCTGCCACCGGGGCAGAAGCACAAACGGGCTCCAACTGGTGTGGCGGGCAGCATACGGGCTCACGCGGCCCCCACGGTTACGGCTCCGGCTGCTGATACGCCCCTGCCTGAGCAGGCTGGCGCAACAACAATCAAATCCATCCACAACATATAAGGACACACATCATGAAGACTTCGAAGATCGTTACCTCTGGCGCGGCTCTTACCCTTGCAATCTTTCTTGGCCTTGCGGGCGTTTCTGCCGCTGCGCAGCACGATGGACACGGCCCCGCCAACATGGGCCAGGGCATGGGACAAGGCATGGGCATGGGTATGGGACCCGGCATGGGCCAAGGCATGGGCCAAGGTATGGGAATGACCAATGAGCAGATGACCGCCATGCAGCAGATTCACCAGAATTTTGCAGAAAAAATGCAGCCCACCCTTCAGCAGCACCACCTCAAGATGGCCGAGCTGAACAACCTTGCAGCCGCTGGCGTCAAGCCCGACGATGCCCGCGTCAAGGCCGCCCAGAAAGATCTGCGCGACATCGACGCCAAGCTGTATGCCGCCAGGGCCGACATGCTCAAGCAGATGTCTGACAAGGGTATTCCCTTTATGGCAGGCCACGGCATGGGACACGGTATGGGCCGGGGCATGGGCCACGGCATGATGGGCAACGGCGGCTGCCCCGGCATGGCTGCCATGTCTGGCACCCCCGACGCTGCCGCCCAGCCCGCCACCGCTGGCAACAAGTAATCACACGCAATCCGGCGCGGCCAACTGCCAGGCTTGGCGCCACAACGCCCCCGCAGCCACAGGTTACGGGGGCGTTGCTCAGTGGCGCAGCGCCATAGAATCCAAAGGCCGCCTGCTCCAAAAAGCAGACGGCCTTGCCGTTAAAACCAAAACCGCCGCGAAACCCTGATCTCGCGGCGGTTTTTTTAGGGCATCTAGCTGGTGTAGTCGCCCCTGTTAAACTTGAACTTTTCCGTCGCGGTCATTACGTCAAGCTCGTTGACCAGTGAATCAAGACCCGCATTCTGACCGCGCACGGCGGCAGTGTTGGTCTTGAGTGCGGAAACCTGCCCATCTATGCCCTGCAAAAGAGAATAGGCTTCGCGCAATGATCCACCCTGCCCCGACGAGCCCAGGGCATTAACGTATGAATCCCACATATCCAGCGTGCCAGAGGCCTGGGAGAAGGCGCTTTGGATAACGTCTTCGTCAATATCTGCCGGTTCTGTCTGGGTGGTGCCCAGCAGCATCTGGCTGATCATTGAGGCTTGCGAGGCCTGCCCCGTTGCGGATGTAGGAAACGCAGAAGTTGCGACGGCGTTTTCAAGGCCCAACTGTTCGGTCAAAGCCGCCTCAAAACCACCCCCCTGCGCTGTCTGCGCGCGGGATGTACTTGAGGATTGGCTCTGCTGACGTAACAGCGCCTCAAGTTGGTCGTTGGTAACTTTCATGTCGCCTCCAGGGTTGGCGTACTGCCGTTGCAGAAAATGTGCAAAAAACCTGCCACAACTGCACGCCGCCGTAACAGACTGATTTTTCACAGCCCAGGCCCGGTCACAAGGAAAAATTTTCCTGCCCCGTTGCGGCGTTAGGCAAAATGTCTTGTCTATTGTGATGAAAAAAACTACCATTTAATCTAGGTGAAGGCAAAGGATAAGGCTGCAACACCATAATTACCCCCCCTCTGTCAGCCCCCCTATTCAGCCAGTCCGTTTATCAATCTGCCATCGAGGGGAACAGGAGTTTGCCATGAAGGAAATCAAGAAGATTCTTTGCGCGGTAGACCTTTCCGAACACAGCAAGGAAGTTGCCGAATATGCGGTGCTTCTCGCCAAGGGCCTCAACGCCAGCGTGCTTGTTGTGTACACCGCCCCCTCCCTGAGCCAGTATGTGGGCTTTCATGTACCGCCCAATACCATTGAAAACTTTGTGGGCGAAATTGTCACCGGCGCAGAAAAATCCATGGAATCGTTTGTTGCCGAAAACTTTGTGGGCGTAGAAGCCAAGGGCCAGGTGCTCATTGGCTACGCGGCAGAAGAAATTCTCAACCGCGCGCGCGAAGAAAAGGCCGAGCTTATCGTTATGGGCACGCATGGCCGCAAGGGCATCGACCGCATTCTGTTTGGCTCTGTGGCAGAAAAGATCGTCAAGAACGCCGACATGCCCGTACTGACGGTGCGCCCCTCGGAACCCGAGGAATAGCCCGGCAGCGCATTGTCGCGCAACAATCTGTTTTTTATTACTTTTCAGCCAACAAGCCGTTGCCATGCAGCGGCTTGTTGGCTGAAACATATTAGTGTAAACAACCATGCCATATTGCGCTCAAGCGCTGCCCTGAAGCTTCGCCCGCCGGGCGATACTGGTGGAGAAACCATGTCCGAGATCAGTGTGCGCCAGGAAATAATGGCCCTCAAAGCCTATGTTCCGGGCCTTTCCATTGCCGAAATCCAGGATAAGTACAACCTGCCCCAGGTCATCAAAATGGCCAGCAACGAAAATCCGCTGGGCATGCCGCCTCTGGCCCGCGAGGCCGTTGTGCGCCATGCGGCGGGGGCTTTTCGTTATCCGCAGGGGGGCAACCCCCGGCTGGCAAGGGCCCTGGGCAAGCGGCACGGAGTGGACGAACACCGCGTGGTCATCGGCAACGGCTCGGACGAAATCATTGATCTGCTCATCCGCATTCTGGCAGTGCCCGGCACGCACAACATTGTGTGTTTCAACCCCTGTTTCAGCATATACCCCATTCAGGGGCGCATTTGCGGCATAGAGATTCGTCGGCAGCCCCTTGAAAAGGATTTTTCGTTTGACTTTGCCGCCCTTCTTGATCTGGTGGATGCCAATACGCGCATTGTTTTTGTGACAACACCCGACAATCCCTCTGGATACTGCCCGCCCCGTGCTGCGGTGGAAGCGCTGGCACGCGATCTGGCCCAAAAGGCCCCCGACTGCCTGCTGGTGGTGGACGAAGCCTATGTGGATTTTGCCGATGATGAAAAAGCGTCATCCATGCTGGCGGCGGGCATCATGCCGCCCAATACGGCCTTTATGCGGACCTTTTCCAAAAGTTTTGGGCTTGCGGGCATGCGTGTGGGCTATGGCATTTTGCCCGACCACCTAGCTGACTATCTCTGGCGGGCCCGACTGCCCTTTTCTGTCAACATTCTGGCAGAAGAAGCAGCCATGGCCGCGCTGGAAGACACTACCTTCTACGACGCAACCCAGCAAGCCGTGCGTACTGGCCGCAAGGAACTTTTTGACGGTCTGACTGCCCTGGGCTGCACCGTATGGCCAAGCCAGGCAAACTTTTTGATGTTCGGCATGCCAGAGGGCGCGGCAAACGCTGCCGATTGCTTTGAGGCCCTGCTTGCCGGGGGTATTATCATTCGCCCCCTCAAAAGCTACAGCCTGCCCGACCTGTTGCGCGTAAGCATTGGCAACCAGCAGGAAAACAAGGCCTTTCTTTCTGCCATGGCAGAAATACTGGGGGCAAAGCCCGCACAGGGCGGAGTAAAAGCATGAGCGCCAGATTGCCCGTAGTAACCCTGGACGGCCCCGCAGGCGTGGGCAAAACCACCCTTGCACGGCGCGTGGCCGAAGGCCTGGGGCTTTCCTACCTCGATACCGGGGCCATGTTTCGCTGCATGGCGCTCAAGCTGGGCGCAGGGGCAGAAAACCTGCCAGAGGAAGATCTGCGCACCCGCTGCGCGCAGTGGACATTCACCCTTTCGGGCCTTGGTCAGCAATCCACCCTGTTTTGCAACGGCGAGGCCGTGCGGGGCGAGGTGCGCACCGAGGCCGTGGGCATGCTGGCCGCCCGCATAGCCACTGTGCCCGTGGTACGCGAAATTCTGCGCGCCACGCAGAGGGCCATTGGCGAAAAATCTCCCCTGGTGGCCGAGGGGCGCGATATGGGCACAGTGGTCTTTCCCGAGGCGCGCTTCAAGTTCTTTCTCGATGCAGCCCCAGAGGTGCGCGCCATGCGCCGCCTGCACGACCTTGAGGCACGCGGCCAGCACGCCGAGCTTGCAACGCTCACCGAGCAGATACGCCAGCGCGACGCCCTTGACCGTAACCGTGCGGTGGCCCCCTTGCGTCCCGCCCAGGATTCGCTGATCATCGACACATCGCATCTGGATATCGAAGGGGTGCTGGGCGTTATGCTGCACCACATCAATGTACACGGTGGAGCGCAAAGCCTGCGCACCGCCTGACACTTTCTGCCTGACACTTTCTGCCTCACCGCATTCCGGGCCGGGCCGCACGAGCGGCGCGGCCTTTTTTTACCGCTCGCACCGTGGCCTTCGCCCCGCACTCCCCGGCAAGAATTGCCTGCCGGGCAATTCCTTCCTCCAGGCTGGCCCTGTCTGCCAAGGCTTTGGCGCTTTGGGCAGCCCCCAAGGCCAAGGAGCCGCGCAGATTTTGCAATGTGCCAAATCACCAGGCTGAATTTATTGCACTCTTTTCCTATTGGCACACTCAGTGCATATAAAGAGGCAAGTCAGTGGCGCATACAGCGCTCGACCACAAACCAGCCTCAGTTGGGGAGGATACCATGAGCAATCAACTGGATTACGAAATCAATAAGGAATTGGGCGAGTGCTACCTTTTCATGGGTGACTTTGACAAGGCCGAAGAATACTACCGCAAGGCTGCCAGCAGCAATTCGCAGAGCGCGGCTCCCTTCCTGGGTCTTGCCACCGTAGCCGTGCAGCGCTCCGACCTGGACAAGGCGCTGGTGCTCTACCAGAAGGCCGCCGCTGTGGAAGAAACCGACAAGGCCCTGTGCGGCATCGGCCTTGTGTACATGGAACAGGGCGAACACCAGCTTGCCTTTGACCACTTTGCCCTTGCCCTGAAGAAATCCAGGGAAAACATTGTGGCCCTGAACTGCCTTGTTCGCGAATCTTACCAGATCGGCTGCGTTGAAAACGCCCTGCCCTATCTGGAAGATACCCTGAAGGCAGGCGTTGAAGCCGAAGCAGTGCGCGTAACCCTGGCTGGCTGCCTGATCTACCTTGGCCGCGCCGAAGAAGCCCGGCAGCACCTTGAAGCGGTGCTGGGTGCCAACCCCACCAACATCAACGCCAAAGAACTTTTCGACACCATGGCTGCCTAGGTTTGGCCCGGCCAGACAGCAGCCTGTACATACTCCCCTCCCCACATGATTTTCCGGCCCCTGGCAGGTGTCGGTGGCCGGAAAATCATTCCATGAGGGAAGCCACGCGCCGCTGCCGCCATGGTTTGCCACTGGCAACCAGGCACGGCGGCACGGAGCGACGGAAAAACCCCTGAAGCAGTTCAGGGGTTTTTATGTTGCAGAACTATATCTGCCAGAACCAGTGCGGCCAGAAGTATCATGCCCATCAGTATCGCGGCCAGACACTGCCGCCAGGCCTTGGGGCTAGAGCCTGTCGCGTATCTCGTCGTAGCTTTCGCGCAGCTTTGCAACCTGCGGATCGCCCAGCGCCTGCGCGCCGCCGCGTGCCACCGCGCACATGAACAGCAGGGCTTCCTCGGCATCCGACATGCTGTTGCAGACAATATCGTAATATTCCGTCTTGTTGGCCGGGTCTATTTTTCTGGCGCTTTCTGCCGCCTGCCGAAACGTTTTGATAAAGACCTCGCAACGTTCGTGCCTGTGTATACGCCGCCCAAAAACAGGCAGCAGGGGCGTTTCACCCGCCATACCAGCAAGCAGACCCTCCACTTCCCTGACCAGTGCCTGCCCCACTTCGGCACTGCGCGCATTGAGGACAGCCACATCACACAGGCATTCGCGCAGCACAAGACGCACATCTGCAATGCTGAACCGGTGTTCACGTGACTTCTTGAATTCGTCCATCAGCATCAGAAACATACGTTCCCTATGGTATACCTGGGCGGCTTTTTTCTGTTTTTGCAGTTCCTTGCGCTGCTCGCGCATTTCGTCGTTCTGCATCTTGATGGTCACGATAATGCCCGCAAATGCGAGGCCGGAAAACAGCGTGTTCAGTACCCCGAACGAATCGCCAAACGTGCCCGACTTGCTGAAATCCTGAACCGTCAAATACAGCACAAGGGCCGAAGCTGCCCATATGGCCGTAACCAGCAGCGCCGCCTTGAGAAACAGCGACCATGTAACCCTGTCGGGCGTGGATTCTGCCGCGCCGGCATGCCCATGTGTCACAGTTTCCGCCGAAGACATGTTTCCGTTGTCAGCATTCTTAGCGCGCTGAGAGCGTGCCGCCATATGGTGATCCTCCATGGTGACTGCGGTGCGTGTTGACGCCGCAGCCGCAGCATAGCCCAGCGGCGAGTACTGCGCAAACCACCGCCTACGGCCATTCCCGGAATATTGACGTGCCAGCCCGCAGCAGATAAATGGATGTGCTCCTGTGCAACCTTTTTCGGCCTGCCAAGCCCCGCCCTTGCGACCGCCCACGGATTATATCATGCAGATTCCTGTTCCCGTAAGCACTGTAGGCTTATTGTTTTGCTCCAATCTTTTCATGACATTTGCGTGGTATGGACACCTGCGCTACAGAAGCACCGCCTTGCCCATAGTGATCATTACAAGCTGGGCCATCGCTTTTTTTGAGTATGTTTTACAGGTTCCTGCCAACAGGATAGGCTACGGCTACTATTCAGCCGCAGAGCTGAAAACCATTCAGGAGGTCATTTCGCTGACCGTCTTCATGGGTTTTTCGACTTTATGGCTGCACGAACCGTTAAAATGGAACCACCTGGTGGGCTTTGCACTTATAGTGCTTGCAGCCTGGGTTATCTTTAAGGAGTGGTAGTGCCGTGGCCCTCGATTTCAGTCTGCTCACTTACGCCATAGGCCTTGCGGCTGCTTTTGGCGGAGGATTTATAGATTCCATTGCTGGCGGCGGCGGTCTTGTTACCATGCCTGCCCTGCTGCTCAGCGGCGTACCGCCGCACCAGTCACTGGGCATCAACAAGGTCAGCGCCTGCCTTGGAACCTGTGTGGCCCTTGGCAACTTTGCCCGCAGCAACCTTGTTTTGTGGCGCGTGGCTCTGGCTGGCATTGTTTTTTCGCTGGTGGGCTCGTGGGCGGGCTCGCGCCTGGCACTGCTGCTTGACGCGGCGGTTCTAGGCAAGGTGCTGGTGGCGCTGCTGCCCATTGGCATGTGCGCCACCCTGCTGCCCAAAAAAGAACGTAAACAGGCCCCCCTGCCGCATTCGGGCCCCCGGTTCTGGATTCCTGTTGCCTTTGTCTGCCTGATAATGGGCGGCTACGATGGCTTTTTTGGCCCCGGCACGGGCAGTTTTCTTATTCTGGCCTTTCACTGGATTTTGCGCATGGGGCTTATGGAAGCTTCGGCCACCTCAAAGGTGCTTAACCTGGCCTCAAACTTTGCGGGGGCGGTCGTTTTTATCATGAATGGCGTTGTGGTGTGGAGCCTGGCCCTGCCCATGGCCGCCGCCTGTTGCCTCGGCAACTGGCTTGGCAGCCGCATGGCCATACGCATTGGGCCCGCCGCTGTGCGCCGCTTTTTGACTGTTTCGCTCAGCCTGTTGCTGGTGACCCTGTTGTGGCAATACTTTATTGCCCCTGCTGCCCACTAGAAAAACCGGGGGCGACGTACCCTGCCAGATAAAAACAAGCTCCCCGGAATGCGAATATTCCGGGGAGCTTGAATTTTTTTTGCAGTTGCGGGTTAGCCCCGCTTCATCTCCGCAATCAGCTCACTCATGCGCTCTGCCTGGCGGGCCAGCTCGCTCACTGCGCGCGAGGCCTCGCCCATGGCCTGGGCTGTCTGACCAGACATTTCGTTGACGCACACGATGGACTGGTTGATCTCTTCGCTGGTTGCCGACTGCTGCTCGCTGGCCGTGGCAATGGCGCGCACCTGATCGGCAGAGGCTTCGACCTTGCTCACAATCTGTTGCAAGGCATCGCCAGACTGCTGGGCCAGGTCGGTGGCTGTCTCCACCTCGGTGAGGGCCTTTTCCATGGCCTGCACGCTCTGCCCGGCGCTGCCCTGGATGGCGGCAATGGCATTGCCCACATCGTTGGTGGAAGCCATTGTTTTTTCAGCCAGTTTGCGTACCTCGTCGGCCACCACGGCAAAGCCGCGCCCGGCATCGCCCGCGCGGGCGGCCTCGATGGCTGCGTTGAGCGCCAGCAGATTGGTCTGGTCGGCGATATCCGAAATGACGTTCATGATCTGGGTGATGGCCTGAGCGTGCTGGTTGAGCGTGGACATATCGTTTTTGAGCGCCAGCGAAACCTTGTGTACCTGACCGATACTTTGCAGCGATTTTTCCACAATGCCCGCGCCACTCTCTGCATTGGCGCGGGTTTCTGCCGTAACGGCAGATGCCGAGGAAGCGTTGCGGGCAACTTCCTGCACGGTGGCGTTCATTTCATTCATGGCCGTAGCGGCCTCGGCCAGCCGCTGCGACGATTCCACGGCACTTTTGTCCGACTGATCTATCTGCGCCGCAAGCTCGGTAGACGCAGCAGAAATGACGCTCACCACTTCTTCCAGCTGCCCAGCGGCAGCAAGCATGCCTTCACGCTTGGCACTTTCGGCCTGACGGGCGGCTTCTTCCGCTTTGGCGGTGGCTTTTTCCGCTTTTTCTGTTGCGTGCTGGGCAGCCTCTGTTTTGTGCTCGCTCTCGCTCAACAGGTGGCGAATGCTCTCAACCATACGCCGCATGCCAGCCGCCAGGGTGCTGAATTCGTCGCCGCGCTTTTCAGCGGAGTCAAACAGGGAGCGTTCCTTGTCATTGGTTGTCAGACGGCCACCGGCAACAGCCTCGGCCACGCCGGAAATGCCGCCCAGCATGCGCACAATACCCCGAGCGGAAATAAAGATCATGGTTCCCACAATAAGGGCGCAAACAAGGGTGAGCAGGCTGGCATTGGCCAGCAGATCGCTGATGGGCTTAAAAATTTCGCCCCGGTCAAATTCAACGCAAATGATCCAGCCTTCGTGGGGCAACTCTTTATAATACAGCCCCTTGCTTTCACCCTTGCTGTCATCAAAACGGGTGCGGCCATTCTTTTGCCTGAGCAGTTGCGCCACATGAGGCAGCTGGCTGTCGTCACGGCCAAGGGCAGCCTTGTCGGGGTGCAGTATTACATGCCCCTTCATGTCATACACATAGACCAGGCCCTTTTGGCCAACCTTGATCTTGTTGGTGGTAGTTTGGGCAAGAATGTTGTTGTCGATACCTGCTGCCAGCACCGCAATGGTCTGGTTGTTCAGAAGCAGCGGCATTGCAATCACCGTGGCAAATTCGCCGGTGGAGGCACTCTTGATGCCCACAACGCAGGGCTGGCCTGTTTTGCTTTTTTGAAAATATTCGCGGTCAGAAAAATCGCTTTCCACAAATTTGCTCGGGCCCTGCTGATTTTTTACACGGTGCCCAAGAACCTTGCCGTTCACCGCAATTATGCCCGCGTAATAGACGGTGTCATTGCTGGTTACAAAGGACTCGAGGGCCCGGTCGGCCCGGCTGAACAGCGGCCCTTCAAATACGCCAGGCCTGCCTTCTGTGTAGGCCAGCACCTGATCACGAATACGCTGGTTTTCGGTCATGGTTTTAAGGCCTTGTTCAAGGCCGTTAAACACAGCCTCCAGGCCGATGCTCTGGCATTCGAGCAGTGCGCCCATGTCGGTGGCAATCTGCTCCCGCAGCATTTCTTCGGACATCTTGTAGCAAACCCCAGCCACAAGCATGAGCCCGACAATTGCAGGAGTCAGGATGGAAAGGCCCATCCTGGCAAGCAAACCAATTTTCATCACTACCCCTTTTGTGCGGCGTCAACGCACGGCTGTTCCAGAGACCATTACCCCTTGTGAAAAAATCGACAAACCCAGCAAGCTCTGCGTGCTGTGCTGATTCTTTATCCCTATCGGCACACATTCAAACTCCTATATATCAATTATCCTTATTTTCACAAGTCTTTAATAGAAAGATACTAGGAATTCTTACCATGTAATTCCAGCGTCATACCGAGCACAACTTCTTTCAGTAAGATTTGCCATTTCTAACTATCGATATTAAATAATTAAATAAATCATTATTTCAGCATATTATAAAAAATGAACTACTGGACCTTTTTGCGGGGAATTCAGTTCAACGGTTCAGGCTGCGGGGTCGGCAAGCTCCGGCAGGGCTCCACCTGCCACGGCCCAAAGGTACAGGCTGGCTACCGAGCAATACGGGCTGAAACGGCGGCGGTATACCTCAAAACGGTCGCGGCTGACCTTTTTATGGCGGTAGACCATGCGCAGCCCCCGGTGGATGGCCAGATCGCCAAAACTGAGCACATCTGGCCGCTGGAGCGAAAAAAGCATGAGCATCTCTGCTGTCCACACACCAACGCCATCAAGCCTGCACAGGGCAGCGCTCACGCTGGCATCGTCCATGTGCCGCAGGGCTTCCACGTCCAGCTCGCCCAGCAGTGCCTTGCGGGCCGCCCCCTTCATGTACCCCACCTTGCGAAAGGAAAGCCCCAGCCGCTGCAACGGCTCGGCATCCATGCCGTCCACAGTGGCTGGCGTAACCTGCCCAAGGGCCTGTACCAGCCTGCCCCACACTGTCTGCTGGGCCTTGGTGGCGATCTGCTGGCCCACAATGGCGTGCATGAGGGCGTCAAAAAGGTCTGGCCGCACCTCGCGCCTGATGGGGCCAATGCGCTCCATCACGCTGGCAAGGCGCTTGTCCTTGCGGGCAAGATAGCCGGTCTCCGTGGTTCCGTAGGCAAAATATTGGGGCATTGCGGCTCCTTATATAAAATTCAGCCCTTGTCATACCCCATCGCTGGCAATAAAAAAAGCCGCATAGGCGGCATGGCAGACACAAAAAAACGGCGCGAAACCCTGTGGATTTCGCGCCGCAACATGCTGAAATCAGGCTTAGTTTTTGAGGCTGTGGATGGGGGCAGGAATGCGCCCGCCAAGGCCGATGAAGTCGGAAGCGTCCCCCTTGGGCACGGCCATGATGGCCGCCTTGCCCAACAGGCCGCCAAACGAAACTTCTTCGCCCACGCCCTTGCCGGGCACGGGAATAAGACGCACGGCCGTGGTCTTGGTGTTGATGACGCCAATGGCCATTTCGTCGGCAATGATGCCCGAAATGGTCGAGGCAGGCGTGTCACCGGGGATGGCAATCATGTCAAGACCCACGGAACACACGCTGGTCATGGCTTCGAGCTTTTCAAGGCTCAGCAGGCCAGAGGTGGCGGCAGCCTCGATGCTGGAATCTTCCGAAACAGGAATAAATGCGCCCGAAAGCCCGCCCACAGAAGAAGAAGCAAAGGCTCCACCCTTTTTGACCGCATCGTTCAGCATGGCCAAAACGGCGGTTGTGCCGGGTGCGCCGATGCTGGAAAGGCCCATGCTCTGGAAAATTTCGCCCACAGAGTCGCCAACCGCAGGGGTGGGAGCCAGCGAAAGGTCGGCCACGCCAAAGGGCAGGCCCAGACGGGTGGCAACTTCCGTACCGATCATTTCGCCCACGCGGGTAACCTTGTAGGCGGTGCGCTTGATCACTTCGGCCATGTCCAGCAGGGTGAGCGGGCCGCCCTTGCCGTTGTGACCGGCCTCACGGGCACGGTCCAGGGCCTTCTTGACCACACCGGGGCCGGAAACGCCCACGTTGATGACCACATCGGGCTCGCCAACGCCAAGGTAGGCACCAGCCATGAAGGGAACGTCCTGCGGAATGTTGGCAAAAACCACCAGTTTGGCGCAGCCAAGGCCGCCGCGATCAGCTGTGGCATCGGCCACCTTGAGAATCTGCTGCCCCATGAGGGCCACGGCATCCATGTTGATGCCGCTGCGCGACGAGGCCACGTTGATGGATGAGCAGATACGGTCGGTTTCGGCCAGAGCCTGGGGCAAGGCTTCAATAAGGGCGCGGTCGCCGCTGGCAAAGCCTTTTTCAACCAGGGCAGAAAAACCGCCCAGAAAATCAACGCCAGCTTCCTTGGCGGCTTCGTCAAGGGCCTTGCACACGCGCACCATGCCATCGGGGCCAAAGGGAGCGGCCACCACGGCAATGGGGCTAACGCTGATGCGCTTGTTCACCACCGGGATGCCGTACTTGTCACCCACTTCGTTGCACACCCGTACAAGCTGCGAGGCATAGCGGTTCAGTTTGGCCTTTACGTTGGCGGTAAAAAGCTCAAGGTCGTGGCTTACGCAGTCAAACAGGCTCACGCCAAGGGTGACTGTGCGCACATCAAGATGCTCGTTGCGGAGCATGTTCAACGTGCTGATAACTTCGCGTTCTGAAAGCATGGAGGTCTTCCTGTATTTTCGGGCAATGAGCAGCCATGAGGCTGCACCGCCCGGAAGGCGGGGGTTTCCCGGCGTTTGTGTGTACGGCCCTGGTTCTAGAAGGAACTTACCCGGTGTACGGCCTCAAAAATATCGCGGTGCTGGGCGCTCACGCGCAGATCGCGCTTTTGGCCTTCGCAATCAAGCTCGCGGCGCAGGCGGCCCATGTCAACGCTGTTGGGAACCATCACCTCAAAAACAAACAGCGCGCGGTTGGTGCCGCCCTCGCCCAAAATAGCCTTGAGGCTCTCGATATTGACACCGTGGCGCGCAAACACGCGGCTCATGGCTGCAATAAGGCCTGGCTTGTCCGGGCCGTCTGCTGTAACCACAAAGGGTTCGCAGTGCAGGTCTGTTCCCCACTGCCCCTTGATGGCAGGCCGCACGAGAACGGAGAGGTCAACCTTTGAGGCTTCAAGACCTGCGCTCAGCTTGGCACGCAGATTTTCAGCGTCGGTTTCAGGTGCGGCAACAACAAATATGGCCGCGAATTCGCCAGAAAGGATTGTCTGGGTCACTTCCTCGATGTTGCAGCCAGATTCCTCAAGAATTCGGCTTACAGAGGCCACCACGCCGGGGCAGTCGCGCCCCAGGAAGGAGGCTGTAAATTTTTGCATGACACTGTCCTTGAAAAAGCCACCAGCAGAATACCGGCGGCGGTTGTTTCGTGTAAAAGGTTTTTATACACGCAAACAGGGTAAAACTTCAAGGGGGATCAGGGGCAGAATTTGCGCGGATATTGCGCCCCAGCGGCCAAATTGCAGCAACAGTGACACCGTGCGGCCTCACCATGCCGCGCCGGTGAGCGCTCCATCTACCGCAAGGCCCCCTGCCTGTAGCGTGCGAAGCAATCTTGACGCCTATGCGCGAATGGCATACCGTAACGCTCCTTTCAGGTATGGGCCATTCAGGAGTCGTTAAGTGGATAATAGGGAAAAGAAAAACAGCAAGCCTGCCGTCAAGTTGGGTACAAAGTCACAGCATGCGGGTTATTTTATGCCCATGCTGGAAAGTTTCGCCGCGCGCGAAGGCCTCAACGAAGTTGTCAAAAACCGCGTTGTCAAATCGTGCGACCTGTTGGACGCGGGCGTTCCGCTTTTTCCCAACGACTTCCGCAAAGAGCACGACGTTGCCTGGGTGCTGAACAAGTTTGGCGCTCTTGAAGGCGAAGCCCTGGACAGCCAGGAAGACGTTTTTGCCATCGCGGGCCGTATAGTTTCCTTGCGTTCTTTCGGCAAGGTGGCCTTTTTCCACATCATGGACCAGAGTGGCCGCATCCAGTGCTACGCCTCACGCGAGCACATGGACGAAGCGGGCTACATGGTGGTAAAAAAGCTTGATATCGGCGATATCGTGGGCGTTTCCGGCCACCTGTTCCGCACCAAGACGGGCGAACTGACCATTGCCTGCTGCAAAATCAAGCTCATCACGCGCTCAATGCGCCCCCTGCCCGAAAAATACCACGGGCTTACCGACATGGAAACGCGCTACCGCCAGCGCTATGTTGACCTTATCGTCACACCCCGCGCGCGCGAAATTTTCTTTAAACGCAGCCTCATTGTGCGCGAGTTTCGCCGTTTTATGGAAGACCATGGCTTCATGGAAGTAGAAACTCCCATGATGCAGCCCCTCGCGGGCGGCGCAGCGGCCAAGCCCTTCAAAACGCACCACAACGCCCTTGATCTGCCCCTGTTTTTGCGCATTGCGCCAGAGCTGTACCTCAAGCGCCTGTTGGTGGGCGGCTTTGAAAAGGTTTTTGAGCTCAACCGCAACTTCCGCAACGAGGGCATCGACACGCGCCATAACCCGGAATTCACCATGTGTGAATTTTACTGGGCCTACGCCACGTTTCAAGACCTCATGGACCTGACGGAACAGCTGTTTGCCCATTTGGCCAAGACCGCCTGCGGCACAACAGTTGTGCCCTATCAGGGTGAAATGATTGATCTCACGCCCGGCAAGTGGACGCGCCTCAGCTTTTACGATTCGCTCACGCAGATCGGCGGACATTCGCCAGAATTTTATAACGACTACGGCAAGGTCAAGGCCTATATCCGCTCGCGCGGTGAAAAGGCCGCCGACAGCGAGAGCCTGCAAAAGCTGCACGCCAAGCTGTTTGATCTGGATGTGGAAGGCAAGCTTATTCAGCCCCACTTCATCTACCACTATCCCACGGAAATTTCGCCGCTCTCGCGCCGTAACGACGAACACCCGGAACTGACCGACCGCTTTGAGCTGTTTATCACCGGGCGCGAAATATCCAACGCCTTTTCAGAACTCAACGACCCTGTTGACCAGCGCCTGCGCTTTGAAGACCAGGTACGCGAACGCGAGGCTGGTGATGACGAGGCCCACAGCATGGATCAGGACTATCTGCGCGCCCTCGAATACGGCATGCCCCCCGCTGCGGGGCAGGGCGTGGGCATTGACCGCCTGGTGATGCTGCTTACCGACTGCGCCTCCATACGCGAGGTAATACTCTTCCCCTTGCTGCGGCCCGAAATGTAGATCATATCTGCAACAAAGCCTTACTGGCTGTTTGCAATGCAACAATTTGCACACAAAGCGCTGCCTCTGGGCGGCGCTTCTTTTTTTGCAAAAATGCCTGGGCACACAAATGCGACTGAAAGTACACATGTATTGACGCAAAGGCGATGATTATACCCTGTTATTGCTGCGCTGCTTCTGCCGCGAAAACAATTTCATTGCATATTTACAGAAAACAATTTGCGGGGTATCATGCTGCACTTATCGAAAAGAATGCGTAAGTTTGGGTAAGATACTAATTCACTGTTAAATATTTCCCCCCCCTACAAATAGCCTTGCTGCTTGATCAGCAGTACTTTTTCTGCTGCTTGAAAGCTTCGTTCAGCAAGAATTGCTTTGCGATATCCAATAAAAATATCTACAATTATTAAAAACACCGGCAACAGGTATATACTATTATCCACGATTGCCGATAACGTAGCAAGAATCAGTAAAAACAGATAAAATTTTCCATACGCTTGTACTCTGTTTTTGTTTGCACATTGGTACGGCAAGGAGGCTGTTATGAAAATGGGGCTGCTGAGCAAAATGCTGCTGTCTATTCTGACTCCGGCAATTGCAGGCCTGCTGCTTGTGGCTGGCGTGGGTTACAAGATGTCCGAAGACACGTTGCGCGAGCAGATCATTAACGACGCAAGGGCCCTGTTACGTTGCCAGTCCATCGGCCTGCACGCCATGCTGCAAGTTATGGAAGAATCTCTCTCCATGGTAGCCGCCGACAACCGGGTTCGACTCTACCTGGATGCGGTCAACACCAAAATGCCTGAGGTCATGACGCGTACACTGTACGCCGATGCCGATGCCGCATTAAACAGCTTTGTGACCCTCAATTCCCAATTTGAATTTTGCGGTGTGGCGAACGCAGACTGAATAGCCATTGCCCACCATCTTTCGGGCGAAAAACACCCCAGCAAATCTGTTGGCGTAAGTTTTACCGACCGCGTGTATTACCAGCGCGGCATGAAGGGCCAAAAAACCATCGTTGGCGTTGTCAGCAAAACCACGGGCAAGATTGCTACTATCATGGGCCTGCCCATCATGGTTGACGGCAAACCTGAGGGCATCGTGTGGTCGGGCGTAGATAACGAGGAAATGGCCAAGACAACCACAAGTCAGATAGATTTTGGCTCAAGGGGCGGCATCTACGCATACGACACCAAGGGTATTGTCATGCTGCACCGCGACCCCAAGGCCTTTGGGCGCGACGACAGCAAAAAGCCACACATGGCCGAAGTTCTCAGCAAGCCTGAAGGAATGATTCGCTTTGTCGGCGACGACGGCCGCAACAAAACCGTCTTTTACAGGGCCATGCCCGATGAAGGCTGGGTTCTTTGCCTTGAGGTTGACCGGGAAGAAGTAGACGCGGACACACGTGCAATGCTGCGCAACTCCATGTTGCTCACCCTGGCAAGCGCCCTTGTGGTGGGCCTGATCATCATTCTTGCCGCGCGTGCCATTGCGCGGCTGCTCAAGGGCATCTCTGGCATGGCAGAGGCCGTGGCAGAAGGCCGCCTTGAGGCAAATGCCAACGAAAAGGCTCTGCTGATCGCGGCCACCAAGCGCCACGATGAATTCAGCATCCTTGCCACTGGCATGGAGAATATGATCAGCAATATCAAGAATCTGCTGCAGGAGAGCGAGCAAAAAGCCAGAGATGCCCAGCAGGCCACAGAAGAGGCCAAGCTTGCCACCGCCCGCGCAGAGGAGGCAGCCCACAAGGCCGAAACCGCCAAGCGCGAGGGCATGCTGGCGGCGGCTGGTCAGCTGGAAGAAGTGGTAGCCATCATTTCAACTGCCTCCAGCCAGCTGGCGTCTCAGATTTCCCAGTCGGACCAGATTGCGGCCCAATCGGCCCAGCGCCTTTCTGAGGCAGCCACGGCCATGAATGAAATGAACGCCACCGTGCAGGAAGTGGCCCGCAATGCATCGTCGGCATCCGCTGTTTCAGCAGAGACACGCGCCAATGCGGAAAGTGGCGCAGGCATTGTTGAAAGCGCTCTCAGAAGCATCGGGCAGGTGCAAACCGTTTCGCTGGCTCTCAAGGAAGACATGACCAAGCTGAACCAGCACGCGCAGGCCATCACCCAGATCATGAACGTCATCTCGGACATTGCCGACCAGACCAATCTGCTGGCCCTCAATGCCGCCATCGAGGCCGCCCGGGCGGGCGATGCAGGGCGTGGCTTTGCCGTGGTGGCAGACGAAGTGCGCAAGCTGGCAGAAAAGACCATGGCCTCCACCAATGATGTGGGCAACGCCATTGGGGCCATACAGCAAAGCGCCGCGCAGAGCGTTGCCGCCATGGATAATGCCCTGGTTGAGGTTAACACGGCAACTGAGTTCGCAAGCCAGTCTGGTGCAGCCCTGCGGGATATTGTGAGCAATGTGGAGGCCACCGCCGACCAGGTAAGCGCCATTGCCACCGCCAGTGAGGAACAGTCTGCGGCCAGTGAAGAAATCAACCACTCCATTGTGCAGGTAAATGCCATGTCGGGACAAACGGCCCAGGCCATGGGCGAGGCCACCAAGGCTGTGGCCGACCTTGCCCAGCAGGCGCGCCGGCTCAGTGAACTTATCGAGGCCATGAAGCGCGGCTAGACATAGAGAGGCAGCCGCACCGAGGCTTTCCTGGCCCGACCCCTGTCAAAATGCGTCCCCCGGCAGACTCTCGCGACCGAGTAGCTGCCGGGGGACGTTGCAAATGCGCCATGGCGCCCGCGCCCCCATGGCACGAACAGCCAACGGTGTACCCACAGGCCCATGCTCACCAGCTTTGTCAGCCGCGCAGCCACCTTGCAGGGCGGCCCGGGGGCCGGGCTTAGACAAATGCCGCAATATCTAAAATATTTCTTGAATATCAGGGCAAGGTGGGACAATATGCGGCAAATGTCATTCGAACTATTTGTTGCCCTGCGCTACCTCTTTTCGAGGCGAAAGCAGACATTCATTTACATCATATCCATCATGTCCATTCTGGGCGTGGCTATTGGCGTTGGCGCGCTGGTAGTGGTGCTTGGCGTCTACAACGGCCTCACCACCGACATGCGCGACAAAATTTTGGGGGCCAATGCCCACGCCATTGTCATGTCCTACATCCCCTCTGCCTTTGAGAGCCGTAGCGATCTGCTAGACCGCGTGCGCTCTGTCAAAGGGGTGACCGGGGCCACACCCTTTATCTACACCGAGGTCATGCTCTCGGCGGGCGGCGGCGTTAAGGGCGTGGTGCTGCGGGGTATTGATCCGCAATCTGCCCCGGCGGTGCTCTCCATGCTGCGCCAAATGCGTGCTGGCTCTGCCGCAGACCTTGAACGCGAGGGAACCCCTGGCCTCATCATCGGCGAGGAACTGGCAAAGCGCCTGGGCCTTGGCATGGGCAGCCGGGTAAATCTGCTTTCGCCCTCCGGGCAAAAAACCACTTCGGGCTACGCGCCGCGTGTGCGCCCCTTTGAAGTGGTGGGCATTTTCAAGACCGGCATGTTCGAATACGATTCTTCACTGGGCTTTGTAACCCTTGGCGCAGCGCGCGATGTGCTGGGCCTGCCAGAAAATTATCTCTCGGGTGTGGAGCTGACGGTAGACGATGTTTATAAGGCCGACAAAACTTCGGCCCTGGTTTCTACAGAGCTTGGCTCGCCCTTTTATGTACGCTCGTGGATGGAAATGAACGCCAACCTTTTTGCTGCGCTCAAGCTCGAAAAGATAGGCATGTTCATTTTGCTGGCCATGGTGGTGCTGATAGGTTCGTTTTCTATTGTCACAACACTGGTCATGCTGGTTATGGAAAAAACACGCGACATTGCCATTATAATGTCCATGGGTGCCACCAGTGGCATGATACGGCGCATATTCATGTTTCAGGGAACTATCATCGGCGTAATCGGCACGCTGCTTGGCTACGCACTGGGGCTTTCGCTCGGCTGGCTGCTCAAGCGCTACCAGTTCATCAAACTGCCCGAAAACGTCTACACGCTGGATCATCTGCCCATTATCATCAGCCTTTCCGATGTGCTTATCATCGGGGCTAGCGCCATGCTGCTGTGCTTTCTGGCCACCCTTTACCCGGCACGTCAGGCATCTCGCCTGCAACCGGCAGAAGCCCTGCGCTACGAATAGCCATGTCAGCACTCTACACTTTTTCAAATGTGGGCAAAAAATTTGCCACAGCCAGTGAAGATATCGAGATTATCAAAAATATCAGCATGGTTGTGGAAGAAGGCGAGATGCTCGCCATAGTCGGACAGTCCGGTTCCGGCAAGAGTACCCTCTTGCATCTTATGGGTGCTCTTGATACTCCAAGTTCGGGCGAGATATGTTTTGAAGGGCGCAACATGGCGCTCATGAGCGCAGACCAGAAGGCGGCCTTCCGCAACAAGACTCTGGGCTTCGTTTTTCAATTTCATCATCTGCTGCCAGAATTTTCTGCTCTGGAAAACGTGGCCATGCCGGCTATAATCGGCGGTGCGAGCCAACGCTCTGTAATGCCCCGTGCGCGAGAAATGCTTGATCGCGTGGGCCTTTCGGCGCGTATGGACAGCAAAATTGCCACTCTATCGGGCGGAGAACGCCAACGGGTGGCCATTGCACGCGCGGTTTTTATGCGACCGCGCGTTCTGCTGGCTGACGAGCCCACCGGCAACCTGGATGAAGTTACCGGAGCGCAGGTGGGCGCACTGATGAACGAACTCAACCGAGAATTGGGCATGACCCTCGTAGTGGTTACGCACAACCGAGAGCTGGCCGCAGGTATGGGCAGAACCCTGGAACTGAAAGCGGGGACCTTGTATGAGAAGAATTTTGAATAACGTGCTGTGCAAAGCTCTGAGCCTTGCCCTGCTGGCCTGCGCCACCCTGGCGCTTTCGGGTGGAGCCATGGCGGCGGAAGGCCCCCTTGTGCTTGTTTTGCCCTTTCAGGTGAACGCCGGGCCAGAACTGCCCAACGCCTCACAAGATCTGCCGCAGATGATCGCCGATCAGCTGAAGAACAACGGCATGCGCGCAGTACCCATGGAAACTGCGCGCCTGTTGCAGCGCACCAGCGGTGAATCCATCGACCTGGCTACCGCCCGCGAGCTTGGCCGCAAGGCTGGAGCCCGCATGGTCATTTATGGCAAATTCAACCAGCTCGGTCAGGGCTTCTCCATGGACACGC
Organism: Desulfovibrio sp.; assembly: GCF_041907885.1. GTDB lineage: Bacteria > Desulfobacterota > Desulfovibrionia > Desulfovibrionales > Desulfovibrionaceae > Desulfovibrio. Next base: position 150,376 of record NZ_JAYRGM010000003.1, read on the forward strand.
GCATTGTGCCTGTCTTCAGCGGAGACGCAGTACCCGCAGGCTTTGAGCGCAATTCGCTCACTGCCCTGAGCGAATGTACCGCCGCACTGGCCAAACGCGCCGCAGAAGTTGCCAACCCCGCCACCGCCGCTGAGACCGCCCCCAAGAAAGCGGACGGCCCAGCCACGCTGGTTCCCATGGGAGCCCCCACCTCTGCACACGGCGGTTTGGCCGATGTGCAGGTGCGCGGCATGAAGGTGCTTGATCCTGATACCGTGCTCATGCGTCTTACCATCCGCAAGGGTGACAGCCCCGATGCCACTGCCATCAACGAAGAAGTCAAGCGTATCTGGGATATGGGCTACTTCAGCGACGTGCAGGCCACCCTTGAGGGCAACGTGCTTGTCTTTACCGTGGTGGAAAAGCCCCGCATCGACAACATCATTGTTGAAGGTTCGGACAAGGTCAGCAAGGACGACGTGCTGGCAGCCATGGGCACAAAGAGCGGCAGCGTGCTGAACGAACAGGTGCTTTCGGACGACCTGCAAAAGATCAGCGAACTGTACCACAAAGAAGGTTTCTACCTTGCCAAGGTCACCTACCGGCTTGAAGACCGTCAGGGCGGTCGCGGTGCGGTACTGGTGCTCAACGTCAAGGAAGGCAACAAGCTCTACATCAAGGACGTCAAGATCGAGGGCATTTCCAAGCTGAACCGTGGCGACCTTGACAAATACATGGCTCTCAAGCCCCGTGGCATTTTCTCGTGGCTGACAGGCACGGGCGTGCTCAAGGACGAATACCTTGAACGCGACACCAACGCCATTGCCGCCTTTGGTCTCAACGAAGGCTATGTTGACATTCAGGTGGCCGCGCCCACCGTTGATTACCGCGATGACGGTATCTACATCACCTTTAACGTGCATGAAGGCCCGCGCTACACCGTGCGTGACGTGGTCTTTGCCGGTGATGTTATCGACAGCGAAGACAAGATGATTGAAGTTGTCCAGATGGACGACTGGAAGAAGTCTGAAAAGTACTTTTCGCTTACCGTCATGCAGGAAGACTCCAAGCGTCTGACCGACTACTACTCCGATTACGGCTATGCCTTTGCCGAAGTGGATACCAAGGTCGTGAAGGCCGATGACGGCAGCGACCAGGTGGACGTGGGCTACGTTATCACCAAGAAGCAAAAGGTCTTTATCCGCCGCCTCTCGGTCGAGGGCAATACCAAGACCCGCGACAACGTTATCCTGCGCGAAATGCGCCTGGGCGACGGCGACATGTACGAGGGTGCCAAGCTGCGCCGCTCCAACGAACGCCTTAACCGCCTGCGTTTCTTCTCTGCCGTCGATATGGAACTGATTCCCACCGAAAGGGAAGACGAAGTAGACCTTAAGGTTAAGGTCAAAGAGGCCAATACCGGCGCCATTATGGGCGGCATTGGCTACTCGTCGTACTATTCCGTGGGCGTCACCGCCTCCATAATGGAACGCAACCTCTTTGGCCGTGGCTACTGGTTGCAGTTGCAGGGCTTCTTCTCCTGGCGTCGTACATCGGGCGTGCTGTCCTTTACCAACCCCCGCCTGTACGATACCGAACTCTCCGTCGGCAACGACCTGTACTACACCCACGATTACTGGGACAACTTCACCAAGGATACCGTGGGTGACACCATCCGCCTTTCGTACCCCATTGGTGAATACACCAGCGTGGGCGGCGGTTATCGCCTTGAACGCTACACCCTCTACGATGTGGACGACAACGCATCGCCCTATATCCGCGACTACAAGGGCGTTAACTGGACGAGCGCCATTTCGGGACGTATTCTGCGCGACACCACAGACTCCAAGGAACGCCCCACCAAGGGTACGATTTCCCGTCTGTGGGCTGAATACGGCGGCGGCGGCCTTGGCGGTACAGACAACTTTATCAAGACTGTGGCCGACTGGCAGGGATTCTGGTCATTAAACCCGCAAAACACCTTCCACGTGCGTGGTCGGTTGGGCGGCGTATTCCAGAACACCGATTCCAAGGTGCCCGTGTTTGAGCGCTTCTGGGTGGGCGGCATGGATACGATCCGTGGTTACTCCTTCTCTGACCTTTCGCCCCGCGACTACAAGTACGGTGGCGACCAGATCGGCGGTGACCGCATGGGCGTTGCCAACGTTGAATATATCTGGACATTCCAGAAGGATCTTGGCCTTGCCCTGGTTCCCTTCTTCGATGCCGGTTACAACATCGACGCCAAGACCATGGGCAACGACCTCAACAAGTACATTGTGTGCTCCACCGGCCTTGAACTGCGCTGGCGTTCGCCCATGGGTGATCTGCGCATCGCCTACGGTATTCCGCTGGTGCAGGACTATGACAAGGAACGTGAATCCGGCCGCATAGAATTCAGCATGGGCCAGTTCTTCTAGCCCCTGATCTCAAGCCGCCCTGGCGGTTAATATTCGGCGCGCCGGAAGCACAGTTGTTGTGCATCCGGCGCGCTGTACGTTTGCTGGCCACAAATCACGGACGCAAGCGTCTGCCAGTCCAATCATCTGCATGGCACGCATTATGCTTAACATTCACAGTCAGCAGAGCTGATGTCAAAAAATCGACACCGTAGGCAAAAGGAAATACCGTGGCCGGAAAATCCCCCCAGCCCAAGGCTTCCGAAAAAGTTGGCAGCAACAATATGCGCAGATTGGCCCCGCCTCTGGCCTTTCTTGCTGCCCTGTGCCTCATGGTGGTGTGCTTTTACGATTCCGGCTACACATCGCTGCCCCCTACGGGCAAGCGCTATGATCTTGCCAAAGCCAGCATAGACACGCTGCGGCAGGATGAAAAACGCTCTGGCCAGCGCGAACCCTGGGAAAACCTGGCGGCAGAATTCCGCGCCATCTATGATGCCGACCCAGGCTGGCCCAACCGGCCCGCTGCCCTCTTCCGCGCGGCTGAAAGTCTCGAGGAGCTTGCGCGCCGTTCGTTTGCCAAGGGTGATGCCAAAAAGGCCATAGAATGTTACGAAGCCGTGGCTCAACGCCATGCAGACAGCCGACTGGCCGACGATGCCCTGTTTAGGGCTGCAAAGCTTCGGGCTGCGTGGCTCAAGGACGACAAGGGCGCTCTGGCTCTGCTTGAACGCATCAAAACCCAGTACCCCAAGGGGGACATGCTTTCAGAAGCGCTTGCCCTTGAAAAAACCCTTCAGGCTGCCGCCAACGGCCGCACTGCCCCAGAAGCACGACAGGTTTCCAGCACAGACGGCAAGGAACCCAAGGACGAATCCACGCCAGCAAGAGCTGCCGCGTCATCTTCGCCCTCGGCAACCGGGGCACAGGCCACAGCCAACACCGACACGGCCGCAGGCCAGATTGCCAGGGCAGGCGCGCAACAGCCATTGCCACAGGCAGAGCTGCTGCCACGCTACCGCGATGCAAAGACAAAAATGGATGCCCTGCGGGCAGACAAGGTTCGCTCGTGCTGGCGGCAACCCTGGGAAGAACTCACGGCTGAATTTCTGCGCATTTACATGAGCCGCAAAGACTGGGCCATCTCGCCCGGTGCGCTGTTCCGCGCGGCCTCAAGCCAGGAGGCCCTCTCCGACTGTTCGCATCTTGCAGACGAATACCGGCAGGCGCGCGACCTGTACCTCAAGCTGGCTCAGGAATTCCCCAAGAGCGCCCTGGCCGACGATGCCCTGCTGCGGGCAGCCGCCATTGATGCCGACCACCTCAATCAGACTGGCGAGGCACTGGAACTGCTTGATGCCATCATGGCGCTCTATTCTGGTGGCGACAAAACAGCAGAGGCGCAGGCCATGCGCAGCCGAATTGCAGGCCCGCCAGCCGCTCCGGCAGCCAATCAGGCGGCAGCCGCCACAGCCACTGGCGACAAGGCTGCCAACGCAGCGCAGATACCTGCAAAGCCCGTGGTACAGGCTCTTTCGTGGAGCTCGCTGAGCAAGAACTGTGTGGAAATTGTGCTCGAACTGAGCGCGCCCGCGCGCTTCTCCGCCAAACTTAACGGCTCTGATGGCAATACCAAAAACAGGATCGGTCAGGCTTCTCTTCAGCTGGCACTGGAAAATGCCACTGTTGAAAAAGATGTGCGCAAGGGTGTGAACATACGCGGCAGCCTGTTCAAGGGCATGAGCGTCAGCAACGGCAAGAGCGGCGAAACTCTGCTCAACTTCAATTTTCAGGATGCCCGCCGCTTTGACACCCGTACCGAATCAAACCCCTGCCGCATCATCCTGCGCGTTGCCAGCGGCACAACACTGCTGCCGCCTGTCAGCAACGGCAAGGGTGGTTTTGCCCAGGCCCAGCCCGAAACACAGGCGCAGCCAGAAGTACAGGCCCAGCCTGCGGTTACCGGCAATGCCTCGCCAGCCGAGGCCCCTTCACCGCGCCTGGTACGCGACATGGCCCGCCAGCTTGGCCTGACCGTGCGTACGGTCTTTATCGACGCCGGTCACGGCGGGCGTGACCCCGGAGCCAACCACAATAATGTGCTTGAACGCGCCATATCGCTGGATGTGGCCCTGACACTTGGACGTTTGCTTGAGGCCAACGGGCTCGATGTGGTCTACAGCCGCACAGCCGACAAATCCGTTTCCCTGCGCGATCGCACGGCCATGGCCAACGCCGCCGGGGCAGACCTCTTTGTTTCCATCCACGTCAATGCCAACGACGACGCCTCTGTGCAGGGCTTTGAAACATATTACCTCGACATTGCCAGCAATCCCGAAGCAGCCCGGCTGGCAACACTTGAAAACGCCGACGGCGAACACAAACTCGGCGACATGCAAAAGATGCTGGCCGATGTCATGCTCAACGCACGGGTGGACGAATCACGCCATCTGGCACAGGACATTCAGCGCCTTGCGCAGTTCCGTTTTAAGCGGCGACAGTTTGAAACAAAGGACAACGGCATCAAGTCTGCGCCCTTCCTCGTTTTACTTGGCGCGCAAATGCCTGCCGTACTGGTTGAAATCGGCTATTGCACCAATAAGGATGAAGCAGCCCGACTGCTTTTGCCCAAGTACCGCATGACTCTGGCCGAAGGGCTGGCCGAAGGCATTCTTGCTTACAAGGACAGGCTTCTCAAGCGGCGGACAGTCCAGAATTCCTTGACGCAAGAGGGCGCTGGTGCTATGTGAGGCAAGTAATTTCAACTACGTGTTTTTGGGCTGTATCATAGCAAATAACTGTTTATTCGTACACCGCAGATAGTTATGGCTGTTTTGCAAAATGTAGTTCATAGTTGCAGGCAGCAGAGGCATCTTCTCTTACGGCGCGCGGGTCATCCCAGTTCCGCAAGGACGACATAACAAATCAGCATTGGGGAAGGAGAACTTTCATGCGCAAGGTTTTGATGACGGCTGTTGCGGTTGGCTTGTTGCTTGCCGGACAAGTCTATGCTGCTGACGGCGGCGCCGTGCCCGCAGCCAAGATCGGTGTTGTTGACATGCAGACCGTGGCGACACAGAGCGTACCCGCGCAGGCCGCCAAAACAACAATGGAAAACAAGTTCGGCAACGAACGCAACGAGCTTGAAAAGCAGGGCGAAGCCCTGAAGAAAAAGGCCGAAGCTCTCAAGAACCCCAAGGCCAGCGAAGAAAAAAAGCTGGACTTCATCCGTTCCAAGCAGGACCTGGATCAGAAGACCCGCAACTTTCTGCGCAAGGTTGAGCAGGAAGAAGTCAAGCTTCGCCAAGACATGGTTACCCTCGTCTTCAGCGCAACCTACGAAGTTGCCCGCGCCAAGGGCTTTAACTTTGTGGTGGACGTGACCGCCGGTGGCGTGCTGTACGCCGACCAGTCCATGGATCTGACCCAGGACGTGCTGTCCGAAGTGAACAAGATCTACAAAGAAAAAGCCAACGACAAGGGCGGCAAGAAATAAAGCCCTCTGCCGGTAAATTATCAGGCCTCTCAACCCGGAAGGGCCGAGAGGCCTTTTTTTATGCCGCTTTGAGCGGCAAAGCACACAATATTCAGGAGGCCCCATGCAGGATACTACCCCCCAGAACATGAGCATGGACATACAGCGCATCTTGCGCCTGCTGCCCCACCGCTATCCCTTTTTGCTGGTAGACCGGGTGGTGGAGTGCGTTCCTGGCTCGCACATTCGGGCCTATAAAAACGTTACTTTCAACGAGCCATTCTTTCAGGGGCACTTTCCCGGCGCGCCCATAATGCCCGGCGTGCTCATTCTTGAAGCTCTGGCGCAGACTGGCGGCCTTTTGGCTGTTTCTGGCATGGAGAGCATTGACGACAAGCTCTTTTTGTTCACCGGCCTCGACGGCGTCAAATTTCGCAAGCAGGTAGTACCCGGCGACAGGCTTGAACTTGAATGCAGCAATCTGCGCATGAAGCTCAAGCTGTGCAAGATGGAAGCCCGCGCCTATGTGGACGGCAAGCTGGCCGCCGAAGCCCTGATTACTGCTGCCATTGGCGACAGGCCCAAGAGCTAGGGGGCATTGCATGCGTGTGGCAATAGTCCACTACTGGCTGGTGACCATGGCTGGTGGCGAAAAAGTGCTCGAAGCCCTTTGCCGCATGTACCCCCAGGCCGACCTGTTCACCCACGTGGTGGACCGTGCCCGGCTCTCCGAGGTCATTACTTCGCACAACATACAGACAACATTTATCAACCGGCTGCCCGGCAGCAAAAAGCATTACGCGCGCTATCTGCCCCTGATGCCCCTTGCCCTTGAGCAGCTTGATCTCACCGGCTATGACCTGGTCATTTCCAGCGAATCCGGCCCCGCCAAGGGCGTTATCACGCGGGCGACCACGCCCCACATATGCTACTGCCACTCACCCATGCGCTACCTGTGGGACAGCTGGGCAGAATATCTCGAAAATGCCGGCCACATCACCCAGTGTGGCATGCGCCTGCTGCTGCCGGGGCTGCGGCGGTGGGATCTGGCCAGCTCTTTCAGGGTAGACCATTTTGTGGCCAATTCGCGCACGGTTGCCCGCCGTATCCGCAAGCACTGGCGGCGCGAGGCGGCTGTGGTGCATCCGCCGGTAGACCTGACCGCCCACCATCTGCGCGCTCAGCAACAGGGCGAGCACTATATCTGCCTTGGCCGCCTGACCGGGTATAAAAGGGTAGATCTGGCTGTGGAAGCCTGCACGCGCCTGTCGCGCCCTCTGGTTGTCATTGGCGAAGGCGAAGAGATGGAAAATCTCAAAAAAATTGCAGGCCCGACCATCCGTTTTCTTGGCCGCCTGAACGATCAGGAAGCTCAGGCTGTGCTTGCCCGCAGCAAGGCCCTGATTTTTCCCGGCGAAGAAGACTTTGGCATTGTGCCTCTGGAGGCCATGGCAACGGGAGTGCCCGTTCTGGCATACGCCAGGGGCGGCGCTACGGAAACAGTTGTCGATGGGGTCACAGGGCTGTTCTTTAACGAGCAGACCGTTGAAGCCGTTGAGGCCGCCATTGTCGATTTTGAAAACCGCGAAGCCTCTTTTGATCTGCACGCATTGCGCAGCCATGCGGAGAATTTTTCCGAAGAGCGCTTTCGGCGGGAGTTTTATAAAGAAGTGGAGGCGGCCAGCGCCGCTGTTGCCCGCTAACCACAACCAACAAGCTGCGCCAGTTCCCCTTGCGGGGCTATGCGAAACGAAAAAGACCTGCTGGTTTTCCTGAATGCATCAGGCAAACCAGCAGGTCTTTTTGTGTCTTTATTGCCGCGTCACCCGCGCTGCGGGCTCCCCCTTGTGCGCATACCGCGCAGGGGCGCATAGCCCGCCGGGGTTGGGGGGGCGCAATCGGGCCCACGCCAATCAGGCCTGGCCCGTCAGTAAGCGCCGTAACCCGTTATGACCACGGGAATCGTCTTGGCCAGAATCCACAGATCCATCCAGACAGACCAGTTGTTGATATAATAGTGGTCAAAGGCCACGCGCTCGGCATAGGTGGTATTGTTGCGGCCAGAAATCTGCCACAGCCCGGTTATGCCTGGCCGAACCAGGCCGTATTCTTCGTAAACCGGGCCATATTTTTCAATTTCTTTCGCCACAATGGGGCGCGGGCCCACAAGGCTCATGTCGCCGATAACAACGTTAAGCAGCTGCGGCAGCTCATCCAGACTCACCTTGCGCAAAAAACGCCCCACGCGGGTAACACGCGGATCATTCTTGAGCTTGTGGTCCTTTATCCACTCTGCCCGCAATTCGGGGTTGTCCTCAAGCACCTTTTTGAGCACTTCGTCAGCATTTTCCATCATGGTGCGAAACTTGAAAATCCGAATCTCGCGCCCTCCCCGGCCAATACGCCGCTGGCGGTAAAAAACGGGGCCACGGCTGTCCAGGCGGATGGCCAGTGCCAGCAGCAGGCCCAGAGGCAGCAGAACAACACCGCCCATGGCGCAGAGCAGCACATCCATAAAGCGTTTGACCCGCAACCGGCGCTTGTCGCGCAGGTTTTGCCGCACTTGCAGCCCCACGGCAGAACCAAGGTCGCGGGGGGTCAGCCAATGGGCGCGAAAGCCGTCGTTAAACGAAGGCACAATAAGGATACGCTCAAAAAATCTGCTGGCTTCTGTAACATAATCGAGGCTTTGCCCCTGATCTGCCTTTTGCAGAATCATGGCCATGGCCTTGGGGTTTGACTGCGAGGCCTTGGCAAAAAGCTCGCGCACAGACTCAACCGTTGTAGGCAGGGCAAACATGGAGATGGGGCGCAAGCCGCGCTCTGGCCTGCGCTTGAGATAGCGCCAAAAATCGCGCCCGGCGTTGCCGGTGTCAAAGATGATCAGGGGGCGGCCCCACCAGCGCTGACGCACAAAAAGACGGCGGCACAGACTGCGCGTAATGGGCAGCACAAAAACCGTGGCAGCCCAACTGCCCGCAATCACAATGCGCGAGTACGCATCGCCGGTTTTGGAAAGAAACAGCACAGCCAGAATAATGCCGTACATGAGGCTGGTGAGCTGAAACAGGGCCTTGAGCTCACGGTGCGGGGGCAGGCTTATGCTCTGATAAAGGCCAAGTCCGGCAGCCATGACCGGCCCCATAAAAAGCAGTGGCAGCGCCCACTGGTACAGGGCAGGCTCCACATTGCCAAAGGCGGCGCGCACTAAAAAAACCGCAATGGCCGTTCCAAGAATGGCCATGAGGTCAAAGAAACACAGCATGGATTTTTGCGGGGAAAGGCCGCAAGCCAAAAGCGCCCTGACCCAAAAGGGAGATTGTTTCATGCGAGGAGGCGCTGTGCCGATAGGGCCGACACTACGTTTGTGCGCGGCAGGCCGCGCCGTTGTAAAAGATGCTCCAACTTCAACTTCATAATGTTATGCTCTTTCTTGACAAAGCACAAGAATTCCACCGTTACCCTGGGTTTGATGCCCCGGCTAAGCCCGTGCGGTCGGCAAAGGGGCACGTGCCCGATTGCCCTCTGCCCACGCTCTGCGGGGCCTGCCGCCCTGCGCCCTTGCGCCACAAGCTTCCTTCTGTTACAGAAAGACCTTGTTTTCAGTGGCCGCGCGGTGTCGGCACAAGTGCCCGCCGTGCAGGGATGCGCAACAGTCGCCAACGGGCGATTGCATGGCCGCATGTCCGTCCTGTCATTTCCGAGGGGGAAATTGAACATGAAGAAGCTTTTCGTCTGCGCCCTGCTGGCCACCGTGCTGGCTGCCGTACCCGCATTTGCCAAAAAGGCCTATGTCAACGGCATCGATCCCGACTATCCTCCCTTCGCCTATGTTGACGAAAAGACCGGGCAGCCCGCCGGTTTTGACGTTGATTCCATGAACTGGATAGCCAAAACCATGGGATTTGAAGTTGTTCACAAGCCCATGGCGTGGGACGGCATCATTCCCGCCCTGCTCGCCAAGCAGATCGACATGGTTGATTCCGGCATGAGCATCACTGCCGAGCGCGCCAAGGTTGTGCAGTTCTCCAACCCCTACTGGACCGTCTCGCGCGTGTTTGTTGTGCCTGCCGACTCCAAGCTGACCCCCGCCGACATTCTGAGCAAAAAAATCCAGCTCGGCGTGCAGCGCGGCACATCTGAAGCCAACGACATCAAGAAAGAGCAGGAAGAAAAGAAGTATCCTTTTGAACTGCGCTTTTACGAATCCTCGCCCCTGGCCGTGGAAGACCTGCTGAACGGCCGCATTCAGGCTGCCCTGATGGACGAACTGCCCGCCAACAACGCCATTGAAAATGGCCGCGCTGTCAAAAAGGCCGGCACTCATGGCGAACCCGACCAGTTCGGCGTTGCCATGCGCAAAGAAGACAAAGAACTGCAAAAGCTGGTAAACGAAGGCTATAAGAAGCTTATTGCCGATCCTTACTGGAAAGAACTGCAGAAGAAATACCTCAGCAAATAACGGACGCGCACGCGCCCACACGTCAAGCGCGAACCGCCTGAAACCGGACGGTTCGCGCTTGCGCGGAAAAGGCCTCACCATTCATGAATTCACTGCTTGTGGTATACAACGCCCTGCCCTCCATTCTGTCTGGCGGTCTGGTTACGGTGGGTAACGTCACCCTGTCGCTGACCATGGGGCTGCTGCTGGGCGTGCCCATGGCTGTGGCCCAGGTTTACGGCGGGCCCTGGCTGCGGCGTCTTGTGGCGTTGTATGTGTGGTTTTTCCGGGGTGTGCCCATTCTGGTACTGCTGTTTCTTTGCTACGGCCTGTTTATCAGCCTTGGCATCACCCTCGACCCGTTTTTTATCTGCTGCATTGTTCTTGGCAGCACCAGCACGGCCTACCAGTCGCAAATTTTTCGGGGCGCCATAGAAAGCCTGCCCCACGGTCAGCTCAATGCCGCGCGCGCCCTTGGCATGCGCGAAAGCACCGGCATCTGCACCATCATTTTGCCGCAGGCACTGCGTCTTTCCATACCCGGCTGGGCCAACGAATTTTCCATTCTGCTTAAAGATTCGGCCATCTGCTTTGTGCTCGGCACGCAGGATATAATGGCCCGCACTTCGTTTGTGGCGGCCAGAACCCACGAGCATCTGGCCCTGTACGCCACGGCGGGCGTGCTGTATTTTGTGCTGACGCTGGCGGTGCTCAGACTGTTGCGCTGCCTGGAACAAAAAGTCCATGTGCCCGGCTATTCCTCTGGAATCGGCATGGAAGGCATGGGTATGGGATAAGCATGAGCGTTGACCAACAAGCGGTATTGCAGGTTAAAGGCATTTCCAAAATGCTGGGCGGCAAGCCCATTCTGGACAATTGCAGCCTTACGGTGAACCGGGGAGAGCTTAAAGTTCTCATCGGGCCTTCTGGTGCGGGCAAAAGCACCCTGCTTCAGAGCATCAACTGCCTTATCCCCCCAGATTCTGGCGAGATCTACCTCGAAGGCAAGCTGCTCAACCGGGCAGACAAGGCAGCCCTGTGCGCCTTTCGTGCTCAGGTGGGCATGATCTTTCAGGATTTCAATCTGTTTGACCACCTTACCGCCGAAGAAAACGTGGCCATTGCCCTGCGCAAGGTGCGCGGCATGTCTGCCAGCGATGCGCGCAAGCGTGCCCAGGAAGAACTGGCCCGCGTTGGCCTGGCCCGTCGTGCCACACTGTACCCCGCCCAGCTTTCTGGCGGCCAGAAGCAGCGTGTGGCCATGGCACGCGCCCTGGCCATGGATCCCAAGGTCATCCTGCTCGACGAACCGACCTCGGCCCTTGATCCCGAACTGGTGGGCGAAGTGCTGGCCGTTATCCGCGATCTTGCCAGCGGCGGCATGACCATGGTTATGGCCACACACCAGATGGATTTTGCCAGAGCCCTTGCCACTGAAATTGTTTTTATGGAGCACGGCAAACTTATCGAACAGGGTTCGCCCGCCGATCTGCTGGCCGAAGGCTCCAACACGCGCACCCGCGACTTTTGCCAGCGGTTGCTGGAGATGGGGGCCTAAGTGCTGGATACGGCCTTTTTCAGCAGCCAGCTTTTGCCAGCGCTCAACAAGGGGCTGCTGGTTTCGCTGGCGCTTATTGTGCCCGCAGGAACCCTTGGCTTTGTGGGCGGCGTGCTGCTTGGCTGCGCCCGCGCCTTTGGCCCCCTGTGGCTGCGCCGCCTCGGCAACGGCTATACCTCGCTCATACGGGGCGTGCCCCTGGCCGTGCAGCTTATGATGATCTACTACGCCCTGCCCAAGCTTGGCATTTTCTTTTCGCCCTTTGGTGCGGCACTTACCAGCTTTACCCTGTGTACGGCCGCCTATCAGTCAGAATATGTGCGCGGAGCCCTGCTTTCCATCAGGCAGGGACAGGTGCGCGCGGCTCAGGCCCTAGGTTTCAGCCAGTGGCAGACCGTGGCCTGGATCATCGTACCACAGGCGGCACGCCGTGCCCTGCCAGGCTGCGGCAACGAGATAATCTATCTCATCAAGTACAGCTCGCTGGCCTATCTGGTTACCTGCATGGAGCTGATGGGTGAAGGCAAGGTGGTGGCTTCCGATACATTTCGCTTCACCGAGGTCTTTATAGCCGTTGGGGCGTACTATCTTGCCATGGTTACCCTGGCCACCTTTTTGCTGCGCTGGCTCGAGGAGCGTTTTCGTATCCCCGGTTTTGGAGCCCGCTAATCCGGCATCCGCACCACTTACGCACTCAAAAGGCCCGCTTTCGCGGGCCTTTAAACATTGCGCACCTTGTGTGCAGGGCTGGCTTTACGGGGCTGCCTGGGGGATTAATCCTGCCCAAGCTCTCTCTTGAGCCAGGACTTTACCTCTGGCGTGGGCTCGCTTATGCCCCGCCACACCCCGTGTACCTTGCGGTAGTCTTCTTCCAGTCCCTGCGGCAGGGGAACGGTAATCAGATCATCCGCCCGTTCAGAGTTGCGCCTTACCAGGCGTATGACCGGCGGTTCCTGCCAGCTGTCCACCACAAAGTAGTGGGACACATCGTCCTTGGAGCGCACCGGCGGATACTCAGAATGCCAGTCATTGTTGCCCCATTCCAGATACATGGTGACTGCGTGTTCGGGGGAGAGGTTCCAGTCTATATTGTAAAGAGAAAAATCCTTCAGGCTTGTCATGGCTTCCTCCTTTTGACTTGATTTATTAATAACCATTATTGATAAATTAAGCAAGAGGTCTGCCCGATATTCCTATTTTCTGTTGGCCTGTTCGGCCTCTTCCCGCTGGTTCTTCCTTGCCCGCTCTGCCTCCAGACGTCTCTGGTTGCGGATACGGTCAAGGCGGGTCTGCTGGGCCTGCTCTCGCTGTTGCCGCGCTTCTTCAAGCAGTTTTTCGCGCTTGCGTTCAAAAACCAGGGTGGTGCGCAGGGCCGATGTGCCCAGCGACACCATGGTCACAATCAATATGAGAATCTTTTGGATGGACCAGGGTTCGGATCCCAAAATATCCTTGAGCCAGCCCAGATGCACCGCCTCGCCCCAAAAATACACCATGGGTACGGCGATAAAGCAGAGCAGCAGGCCCACGGCTTCTATCCACATAAAAGTTTTGAGCAGGGTGAGGCCAAAAAGCGTACCATCGCGCACCATGCGCAAAAACTGCAAGCGCTTGCGTAGACTGCGCAGCAACTCGGCAAGGTGCGGCGTTTCGCCCTGCGCTTTTTTGAAAGATTCTGCTTCCTTAAAGTTGCACGAAAACGCGCGGTTGATGATGCCCGCGCTCTCGTTGAATTCCTGGCTGAACTCGCGCAGCGCGGCGGGAAAGGGAAACCAGGAGGCTTCGTCACGAATTTCCTGCAAGATATCAAGGTAATACTTGTACCTGTTGCGCAGGTCTTCTACCTCGCGGGCGATGCATTCTTCCATTTCCTTTTCAATACCGGGCCGCACTTCCACGATGTTGAGAAAGGCAAGGTAGTTGTTGATGCTGGCCTGTGCCTCAAGATCGCGCACCTTCATGCCCAGTTGCAGTTGCACTGGGTGCTCTGGCGCAAACCATGCATCGAGGCGCTTGCTGATTTCGACAACCCGCGCCCGGTCTGCATCGGCGCATTGTTTGGCCTCATTCCACAGGTCATAGAGCGCAGACAGTATCAGCAGACGCCCGCGCTCCAGCGATGGATCAATAAGCACGCGGTTGAAATACGTGGGCTCCTCGCGGATAAGCTTGATCAGCTGGTCCAGAATAGGCTCGCAAAAACCCATCTTAACCTGACAGACAATCTCGCGGTACTTTACTTCACGCCAGTGGGGCATGACGCGCCATATCTGGGTGTACTGCTCGATAGCCTGACTCAGCAGGCCCTGTTCTTCGGCAAGGCGTGCGAGAAAAAACTCGTTCCAGGCCTGTAGCGCAGGCGAAGGCGTCAGTAGGGCTGCGTTGCGGAATGAGGCCTCTGCGCGGGCGTAATCATTGCGCTCAATGTAGGTAAAGGCCAACACCATATGCAGGCGGGGGTCGCGCTGATGGCGCGTAATGGCCTGCGTGATCTTTTTTTCAAGCGAGCTCAGGTCTGACGGCGCAGTGGTTATGAGCTTGTCCAGCAGATCCCACGCGGGGCTGTCGTCGCGGGTGGGCTCCATTTCGCCCGGTTCGGGCTCGCGCATGCGGTACAGCCAGTGCCGGGGAACATTGCGCAACTGGCAGGCGGCGTTGATCTCAAGTACAGCGCGCAGCACCACGGCGGCATCGTCCTCGCCAGCCAGCACCGCAGCGTACCCGCCCGCGCCCTTCTCCGTCAGGGCCAGTTCGATGGCGCGAAAACCTTCGTTGATGGCGTCGAGATCGAGCTTGCCCAGGTTTTCCCACACGTCTGCCCCGGACGTAGCGCCCAGACGCGTGGGACAATCGGCAGATTCGTGGCTGTGGATGCCGCAATACACGCAGCCAACGCCAGATGCGGTTGGCGTGGTGAGGCGGCTGGGCATGAGCAGATTGAGCGAACGCCCGCTGAGACTGTTCTCGTCCAGCATCACGTTGCACCAGCTGTCCATGGCCATCTGTTCGCCGGTAAAACGCAGATCACGTACCGTAAAGCCCTCGCCCAGCAGATAGGCATTGCGATAGCTCAGGTAGGGAAAATCCGGCATGAGATTATCCCACTGCAAGCCAATCTTTTTGGGCAGATCTGCATTGAAATTCAGGTTATTGCGGTCGGCAACAACACTCACGCAGGGCCAGTGGCCCGAATTTTCCTTATTGTTCTTGTCGATGCTGTGCAGATAGTCGCGCATGAAGGTGCGCAACATCATGAGGTTATCAATGGAAATCATCATGAACGTATTGTCCACGATGGATTTGATCTTGTGTTTTTGCAGCAGGGCTTCGAGCCGCTTGAACATGGCTGTCCAGCCGGTCTGAAATGCCTTGTCCAGCGGGCTTCCCAGGGGATGCAGCACCGCAAACCACGACTGGGTCGAGGCATAGGGCATGCGCACATCTACCGTCATGGAAGCCCATTCAACGCTGGCCATGCCCTGTCGCCCAGAACGGCGCTCAAAGGTGATGCCCGGCAGACCCTTTTTTCCCTCGCGGCTTTTGGGGTGAACCCATATTTCCAGGCTGTCTGTCACCACAATCTGCTGGGCCTGCAATGCGCCGTCCAGCAGCAGATTAACCTCACGCTTGCGGCCAAACTGCAAGCGCCCAGGAAAAAGCTCAATGGCAACAGGCAATTCGTTAAAGTTGCCCCACACCATCAGACGCGCCAGAGCCAAAAAAACATCGTCGGTAAAGAAAAACCAGATGGATTGCTCTTCTTCCTCACCCACCAGCATGCCACCGTAGTTCAGCAGCGTCTGGCCCACGGCGGGCGCGAGTTTATCGTGCCAGCTCACCCACACCACATGCCCCATGGTGCTCATGCGCACATCAATGTTGCTCGGCAGGCGTGATAGTAACTGCGATAAATGCGCCATGAAAAATTCCTTTATGCAAAGGCTGCTATGCTGTAGCCTGAAACGAAAGGCGTTGATCGAGCCAATAAAACCAAGGCGGTTTTTATGGATGTTAACAAAACTCTTCAGGAACTCAAAGCCCGTCCCGGCTTCGCCGATAATGTGGGCATGATGCTGGTACACAACGGTGTTGTACGCAGCTGGTCACGTGCTGACCATGCCCCGGTTACCTCGGTGAGGGTTTCGCACGACACGGCAAAAATGGACGCGATCTGCCGCGAAATGGAAAAACAGCCCGGCATTTTTGCCATTGTTGCGCAGGCACAAGAAGGGCTGCTCAAACCTGGGGATGATCTGCTGCTTCTGGTTGTGGCTGGCGACATTCGCGAGCATGTCAAAGCCACCTTTGCAGAACTGCTCGACCGTATCAAGGCCGAGGCGGTCATCAAACAGGAATTTCACGAGGAATAAGACTGCTCCTGCTTATTTTCTTATCGGTCGATGCAGCAAAAAGGCATGCCCTGGGCATGCCTTTTTTACATTGCGGCCGCCTGCAACGTGGCGGTTGTTTTGCCCGCCAAACAACAGAGCTCCCCGAAAAAAATTCCGGGGAGCTCTCCATATTTCAGACCACGCCATGCGCGGTCTCAAGATGCAAATTACACCACGCCGTTTTCGCCGGGGCGTTCATACTTTACACTTTCCTGAGCGCGATGCGTATAGAAGCCAACATCGCCCAATGCCAGCAAAATGGCAGACGACACATAGATGGACGATGCCGTACCCACAAAAACGCCAATGAGCATGGTCAGCGCAAAATCATGAATAACGCCGCCGCCAAGTACAAAGAGTGAAAGCGTGGCAAGCAGGGTTGTACCGCTGGTTAAAATGGTACGTGAAAGCGTCTGATTGACACTAAAGTTAATCAGGCTTGCCATGCTGTGCTGTGCCCCAGCCCTGAGGTTTTCACGCAGCCGGTCGTACACGATGATGGTATCGTTGAGCGAGTAGCCCACCAGCGTCAGCAGGGCCGCCATGACGTTGAGGTCTATCTCGACCCCCATCAGAGACAAAAGCCCCAGCGTGATACTGACGTCGTGCAGCAGGCCAACAATCGCCCCAAGCGCAAAGTTAAGCTTGAGGAGAAAGCAGACCACCAGCGTAATGCCAAGCGAAAGCAGCACCAGCCAGCCCATGCCAAGCCCGGTAAGCCCGGCAAGGTACATACCACCCCAAAGAGCTGCGGCCATGATCGCGCCAGCCATCCAGCGCTGCTCGAACCGGCCAGAGATGTACACGGCGATGAGCAATACCGAATAATACAGTGCCGCAAGCGCCTTGTTGGTCAAATCTGCGCCAACCTTGGGGCCCACAACCTCAAGACGCTGAATTTCAGCCTTGTTGTCAGGAAAGGCACTGGCCAGGGTGTCAATTAGCGCAGTGCGCAACTGGCTGGCATTGGCATTTTCTGACTGCGAAAAACGCAGCAGATAATCCCGGTCGCCATCGCCAAAACGCTGGGTGGTGATGCCCGGCAAAGCCGGAACATCGAGACTTTTCTTGAGGGCCTCGTCCTTCACCGGCTGCACAAACTGAACCTGTGCGATAACGCCGCCCGCAAAGTCGATGCCCATTTTAAGGCCCTGCCCCATCAACATCGAAGCAAGCCCAAGCAAAACCAAGGCCACAGAAATACCGTAAGCCCAGTAGCGCTTGCCAATAAAATCAATATTGGTACCGTGTTTGATAAATGCGAAACCCATAGTTGCCTCCCGGCACGCTATATGCTGATGCCCTTGGGGCCGCAGTGGCGCGCCCACTCCTCAAAGATGGCCCGCGAAACAAAGATGGCCGTAAACATGGAGGCAATGATGCCCAGAGAGAGCGTCACTGCAAACCCTCGGATGGGGCCGGTACCAAACTGGTACAGAATCACGGTGGCGATGATTGTTGTCAGGTTTGAGTCGGTAATGGAAATGGCCGCCCGGTCAAAGCCCGCCTTCACCGCAGCCAGAGGGGTGAGCCCCAGCCGTATTTCTTCGCGTATGCGTTCGTAGATGAGCACGTTGGCGTCCACCGCCATACCGATGGTCAGCACGATACCGGCAATACCCGGCAGGGTAAGCGTTGCGCCAAAGGCTGCCATGCCCGCCATGACGATGAGCATGGTAAAGCACAGCATGACGTCGGCAATGAGGCCGCTCATGCCATAGTAGAATGCCATAAATACAACAACGCACACAGCGCCCACCATGGCCGCACGCACGCCGCTGTCAATGGATTCCTGCCCCAGGGAGGGGCCAACGGTGCGTTCTTCAAGCACCGAAACAGGCGCGGGCAGCGAACCAGCGCGCAGCACGATGGCCAGATCCTGGGCCTCGGCAGTGGTAAAGCTGCCAGAAATGCTGGCCCGGCCACCGCCGATGCGCTCGCGGATGGAAGGCGCGGAATACACCTTGCCGTCAAGCACAATGGCCATACGGCGGCCCACGCTTTCGCTGGTCACACGTTCAAAAATGCGTGCGCCACGGGCGTTGAAATTCAGGGTTACGTAAGACTGGTTCATCTGGTCAAAGGCGGGGCGCGCGTCAGAAACGTCCTCGCCGGTGAGCATGGCGTCCTTTTCCAGCGCGATCAGCGTTTCTTTCTGCTGCTGGCCGGGGTTTTTCTCCAGCATGGGCAGCACGATCACACCGGGGGGCAGCACGGCCTTGCCGGGGTCAACGTCTTCGCGCACCAGATGAAATTCAAGGTGGGCGGTCTGGCCGATAACCTGCACGGCGCGGCGCGGGTCAGAAATACCCGGCAGCTGTATCTGGATACGGTTGTCCGACTGCTTGCGGATATCGGGCTCGGCAACACCAAACTGGTCAATGCGGTTGCGGATGGTACGCAGGGCCTGATCGAGCGAAAGGTCTTCGATGCGCTTGACTTCTACCGGGGTAAAGCGGGCCACGTAGCGCAGCTGTCCGGCTTCACCTGCCTGGGGTTCGCCCACGCTCAGCTGCGGAAACTGCCTGGCCAGAAGTTCACGCAGCTGGGGTTCGTTTTCCGCGCGCGGCAGCACGAATTCAAGTGCAGTGCCACCCACCACGCGGGGGCGCAGCACCACAATCTTTTCGTCCTCGGCAACGCGGCGCAGATCCTGCCCAACCAGGGCCAGAGAGTTGCTCACGGCCTTGGCCACGTCAACACCGAGCGTCAGATGGATGCCGCCCTTGAGGTCAAGGCCGAGATTAATTTTGCTCGACGGCAAGACGCGCTCGAGGGCTGTTCCCAGATAGGGAACGCTGGGGAGCGCGTAAACAAGGGACAACACAAAAACCATGATGGCTATGGACAAGCGCCAGAGCAGACCCATCGTTCACCTTCCACACAACAGATTAAGCTTTGCCGCAACCGTGCTGCTGCCCCCAAGAGGGCAGAGCACGGCTACAGACAAAGCCGGAAACTTCTTAGGCCCGAAATCCGGGCACATCAAGAGGCAAAAGCCCAAGAGCCGATCTGGCAACAGCCGGTTCAGCTCACGGGCCATGCACTGCGCCCGCCACGGCAATGGCAGGCGCATGTCGCCAGGGGCGACCTACTTCTTTTCTTCCTTGGCGTCCTTGCTGCCCTTGACGGGAACAACGCCGCCAACAGCACCGCGCGAAACGCGCAGCTTGGATTCACCGCTCTCAAGCAGCACCTGTTCGTCGTCGATTTCCAGAATACGGCCAATAATGCCGCTGGAAGTCATAACGTGGTCGCCGCGCTTCAGTTCGGCCAGCATCTGCTTGTGGGCCTTGGCCCGCTTCTGCTGGGGACGGATAAGCAGGAACCAGAAGATAACGAACATGACGATGAGGGGCAGAAACTGCATCAGCATTTCCTGTCCGCTGGCGGGAGCGGCCCCGGCCTGGGGAGTGCCCATGGCATAAGCTAAGGATTCAAACAAAACGCACCTCCATAGGGTGTGGGTATAGCTTTAAAAAAACGCCCGCGTTCACAACGGGCAAAACGTTGCCCGCGCCTCATTTTCGCGCGATGCAGCCAATTTCTATATACGCTGCGGCGCTATCTTGCAAGCATTTCCGGCTTCCGGCCCGCTGGCAGCGGCCATGGCGCTGCCCCGCTTGCCAAGCAACGGGCTGAGAGCTAGATTCAAAAACCAGCGTCAACACACGCATTATCACGCAACCACCCAGCGGAGAAACGCATGCGCCACTGCGACACACTGCTCCACGCCGCCTGTATTGTCACCCAGGACGAACAGCGACGCATTATCGAAAAAGCCTCTCTGGCCATCGACAAAGGCCTGATTGCAGATATAGGCCCCACAGACGAGCTGCTGCAAAAATGGCAGGCCAGCGAAACCCTGCATCTTGAGGACAAGCTCGTTCTGCCGGGCCTGATCAATGCCCACACCCACGCCGCCATGACCTTTTTGCGCGGGCTGGCCGACGACATGCCCCTCATGGACTGGCTGAACCAGCGGATTTTTCCTGTGGAGCAAAAGCTGACACCCGAACTGGTGCGGCTGGGCAGCCTTATGGGCTATGCAGAAATGCTGCGCACAGGAACCACATCCTGCGTGGATATGTATCTTTTTGAGGCCGCAGTGTTCGAGGCCGCCGAAACTGCCGGCCTGCGCTGCCTTGGCGGCGAGGCTGTTTTTGCCTTTCCTTCTGCGGCCTTTCCCGGCCCGGATGCAGCCCTCAACGCCACCCGCGCCCTGGCAGAAAAATACCGCAGCCACGAGCGCCTGCGCGTGGCCGTAAACCCGCACAGCGTCTACACCACCACCCCCGAAATTCTCACAGCCTGCCGCGATCTTGCGCAAGAGCTGGCCCTGCCCCTGCACATCCACCTGGCCGAAACCCCTTCCGAAACACAGATATGCCTTTCGGCCCAGGGCAAGCGGCCCACGGAATACTGCCGCAGCCTTGGCCTGTTTGATGTGCCCTGCACGCTGGCCCATGTGGTGGATGTGACCTCGGACGAGCTTGATCTGCTCGCCCGCCAAAAGGCCGTGGTGGCCCACAACCCCTCCTCCAACATGAAGCTGGCCTCTGGCGCGGCCCCGGTGGCGGCCATGCTGGCGCGCGGCATGCGCGTGGGCCTGGGTACGGATGGCGCAGCCAGCAACAACAGGCTGAACATGTTTTCTGAAATGGGCCGCGCGGCCCTGCTGCACAAGCTCACCGGCCTTGATCCCACCCTGCTGCCCGCCGGTCAGGTGCTGGACATGGCCACCCTTGGCGGTGCTGCCGCCATGCACGATACCCGCCTGGGATTTCTGGCCCCCGGCATGGCTGCCGACTGCATTGCCCTTGACCTCACAGAGCCCAACATGCAGCCCATGTACAACGAGGTTTCGCACATCGTGTACGCGGCCACGGGCATGGAAACCCGCATGACCATGGTGGGCGGCGAGGTGCTGTACCACGAGGGACGATTTACCCGCTTTGACTATGCCGCACTGCGCGAAGAAATGCGCAACGTGCGCCGCTTTGTGCTTGAGGCATCAGGGGGATAACCCGCCTGCCCAAATCATGCAAAAGGCCCCTCGCGGAACACACCGTGAGGGGCCTTGAATATTCGGCAAAGCCTGCGCTACTGCGTCATAAATGCGTGCATGGTCACAAGCGTATCCATGTGGGCGGCACTGAAGTGATTCATGGCGCGGCCAGTGTCGGCACCGGCCTTGATAGCCATTTCAAGCTCAAGAGCGGCGGCGGCCAGCGCCTTGGCCCCAAGGTTGGCGGCGGCTCCCTTGGTGCTGTGTACCAGGTCGCGGGCTTCGTCAGCCTTGCCGTTCATCAGGGCCTGAGCCACCTTTGAAGGGGTATCGCGCTCTGTTTCGATGAACTTTGCCAGCAGCTTGACATACATGTCACGCTTGTTGAGCACCCTGGCGATGGCTTCCTTCCAATCCAAAACTTCCTCTGTCATGTTGTCCTTCTTGGCGCAGGTTAAGAAAAAGCGGCAGGGCCGCTTGCAGTTGTACACGCGGTCGGCGTTCCAAAATCCGGTAAACCGCAAAATCCCCAAGGCGGATCACCGGCAGGCTGGCGGTAAAAAAAGCCGGATCAGCGTCAGTCTGCTGGGCGAATACTGCCAGCAACAAATTACCCTGACAAGGACTTTATGCGCGCAGCATAAAGGCTGGCAACAGTTAGAGACCTGAGGTGGCCCGCCCGGTGCAGCCGCCTAGTAGGTAAGGGTTTCGGGCAGCACGCAAAAATCCGCAGGCCCGCCTTTTTCAAGGCGCCCCGCGCCGCAGCCCAGCACATTGAGAGCCGCCGCGCCGTTCACGGTCAGCATGCGCACCAGGGCTTCCGGCGGCACGTCCATGGTTTCGCGCAGCCACACGGCCTCCTTGCGCACATCAAGGTCGCGGTTGGAGGTAAGGCCGTCTGTTCCCAGGCAGAGCAGCGCGCCGCTTTCCATCATTTCGCGCACGGGGGCAAAGCCCACGCCCAGATTACGGTTTGAGCGGGGGCAAAGGCACAGGGCAGCACCACTGGCCGCCAGCACCTCCACTTCCTGCGCGTCCAGCTGCACACCGTGTACAGCCAGCGTGCCGGGGCCAAGCAGCCCCAGCTTGACGGCATAAGCCAGGGGCCGCAGGCCGGGGGCTGTCCAGCCCGGCGGCAATACCACCTTGTCGTAAAAAGCGCGCAAAGGCCCGTCGCCGGTGGTCAGCATCTGCGTTTCTTCTGGTGATTCAGCAAGATGAAAGGAAAACACGCGTCCCATGCGGGCGCAATCCTGCCGCGCTGCGGCCAGGATTTCTGGCCCCGTGGAATACAGGGCATGCCCGCCCGGCGCACAGCGGGCCATCAAAAAGGGATCATCATTCAGCGCCTGCCTGCACCGGGGGGGCCAGGGGCGCTCGCCATCGGCAAAGGGCGCACCGTGGCCAAACCATTCGCAAAAATGGCTGGCAGTAAGCCCTGCCTCGTTGCAGGCGGCATCGGCCAAAGCAGTGCCTCCGGGCAACGAACCCGTGATATTGCCCACATACAGCGTGCCAAACAGGGCCAGGGATGCGCAGGCGTTTTCAATGGCTTCGGCCTGCGGGGCAGCGCCTAGCAGAGGCACAAGGCTTTGCAGCCATGCGGTAAAGCCCCGCCCCCACAGCGTTTTTTCTTCAAGATGCGCAAGCTCAAGGTGGGTGTGTGCGTTAACGCAGGCCGGGGCCAGACACACAGGCCCCACATCGCGCACCAGCGCACCGGCGGGCAGGCGTGCCTGCGACCAGGGCTGCACGTCCTCTACAAGACCGTCGCGCACCAGCAGCACGCCGTTGTCGATCTTTTTCAGCGGGGCAAAAAGGCGGGCGGCACGGGCCGGGCCCTCGCCAGCCAGCGTCAGGATACTTTTGGCCCTGATGGCAAGCAGACTGTCTGACGCATCACCGACAGCGTGTGCCGTGGCAGGAGATTCCGTATCTTCCGGGTTCATGGGGCCTCCCCGTCAACGACTGCTGCGGGTAAACTGCCCGCCAGAGACGTAGAAGGTATTTTCCACAATAAACAGGGCACGCGGATCAATGCTGAAAACCAGGTTTTCCAGCCGCTTGAGTGCCACATTGTTGGTAACGGTAAGCAAAATCTCGCGGTCAGAGCCGGAATAAGCCCCCTTGCCGCGCACAAGCGTTGCGCCAAAGCGCTCTGTCACCAGAATGGCCTCGCTGATTTCCTCGCCGTGGTCAGAAATGATCATCACAAGCTTGCGGCGGTTGAACAGGCCCAGCACATATTCCAGCGTGTGGGCCGAAATGAACATCATCAGCATGGAGGCCACAATCAGATCAAGGTGCATGCGCGAGGCCGCCGTAAGAAACAGCAGGCAGTTGAACATAAAGTTGAACTGGCCGATGGGCACGCTCCAGCGCTCTTTGAGCAGCACGGCCACCACATCCGTACCGCCGCTGCTGCCCATGGTGCGCAGCATTATGCCGCAGGCTGCGCCGTGCAGCACCCCGCCCACCACGGTGGCGTAGACTTCGCTTTCAATGGGAATGGTAAAGGTAACAAAAAAACTGCACAGCGTGGTACACAGGGTTCCGTAGGCAGTATAGAGCAAAAAGCGCTTGCCCACGCAAAACCAGCCCAGCACGTACACAGGCACGCACAATACGGAATACCACACCAGCGGCGTCAGCGTGTCTGTCCAGTATCCCACAAGCAGGGCCACGCCCATGACTCCCCCGGAAAGGAAGCCATGGGGCGCGGCCACGCTTTGAATGCATATGGCCATGAGCACCGACCCCAGCGTGAGCCAGAGCAGGTTCCATAGCACCGATTCGGCCAGTGCCTTGTTGTACGAGTGCAGCTTCATGCGTCTATGCTACAACAGGCCCCAGATCATCTTCAAGGCCACAAGGATCAAAAAACAGGCAAAACCTTTTTTGAGCTTGGCGGCTGGCAGCGAATGCGAAAGCTTTGCTCCTAGGGGCGCCGTGATAAAGCTGGCCGTGGCAATGCCCACCAGGGCCCACAGGTTCACAAAACCCAGCGACATGGCGGGCAGATCGGGCCTGCCCCAGCCGCCCACAACAAAGCCCAGCGTGCCCGCAACGGCAATGGGAAAACCAATGGCTGCCGAGGTTCCCACGGCATGGTGCAGGGGCACGTTGCAAAAGGTCATGAAGGGCACGGAAAGCGTACCGCCGCCAATACCCACAAAACTCGAAATCAGGCCGATAATGCCGCCCACGCCTGCGGTTCCCATCTTGCCGGGCAGGTCGCGGCTGGCCGGGGGCCGGTAGTTGGAGAGCATCTGCGCAGACACCACAAGTATAAAACAGATGAAGAAAATTTTCAGAAACATGGTGGGCATGTGGGTGGCCACAAGCCCGCCAAAAAACGTACCCAGCAGAATGCCGGGGGTGATGGCCTTAAAAATATCCCAGTGTACGGCTCCGCGCGCGTTGTGGGCGCGGGCGCTGGAAATGGAAGTTATCATGATGCTTGCAAGCGACGTGCCCAGCGCCATCTGCTGCACATAGATGGCAGGCACACCCACGGTGGGAAAGATGGCCACCATCATGGGAACCAGAACAATACCGCCGCCAACTCCCAAAAGCCCGGCAAGCACACCGGCCACAGCGCCGCAACAAATATAGGCTACAAGAGACAAAAGCATGTATTTCTCCTCACTGATTCTGCTTGGGGCCGCGCGGTGAAAAGCCACAAAAACACAGCACAGCTCGCCCTACAACTAGACAATGCCCCTGCAAGCGTCAACCGACTTTTTGCTTTACAAAGCGCCAAAGCGCGCCTACATTTTGTACTTATGAAGTACAACGCCCGCATGCGCAGTTTTCTATGGCAGGGCAAGCATAGCGCCCCCGGCCTTCCTAATTTTTTTTGCATTTGCAGGCGTGTTTCCAATTTTCCCCGTTGTATGGCAACGGGGATTTTTTTTACCTTTTTACCACGTACCGTCATGAATACCGACAATCGCTACCACTGGCCCCACAAAGACCTGCTGGATGTCACGCAGCTGAGTGCGCAGGACACCATGCACCTGCTGGATCTGGCCGCCAGCTTTCAGGAAATCAACAGCCGCCCCGTCAAGAAGGTGCCCACGCTCAAGGGCAAGACAGTGGTGCTGTTTTTTGTAGAAAACAGCACCCGCACCAAGACATCCTTTGACGTGGCGGGCAAGCGGCTTTCTGCCGACACCTATTCGCTGGCCAAGTCCGGCTCAAGCCTCAACAAGGGCGAGACCCTCAAGGATACGGGGCTCACCTTGCAGGCCATGGGGCCGGATGTGATTGTCATCCGCCACCCCAGCAGCGGCGCGGCGCGCTTTCTTGCAGAGCTGCTGCCCTGCGGCATTGTCAACGGCGGCGATGGCTGGCACGCCCACCCCACCCAGGCCCTGCTCGACTGCTACAGCCTGCGGCAGGCATGGGAAAACCGCTTTGAAGGACGCACCCTGCTTATTCTGGGCGACATTGCCCACAGCCGTGTGGCCCGCTCAAACATGCATCTGCTCACCATGCTTGGGGTCAAGATTCGCCTGTGCGCGCCGCGCACCCTGCTGCCCGCCGGGGTAGACCACTGGCCTGTAGAGATTTATACCGATCTGGACAAGGCCGTGCGCGATGTGGACGGTGTCATGTGCCTGCGCTTGCAGCTTGAGCGCCAGCAGGCGGGCCTGCTGCCCGACCTGGCCGAATATTCGCGCCGTTTCTGCCTTGGCACACGCCAGATGGCCCTGGCCGCGCCCGAAGCCAAGGTACTGCACCCCGGCCCTATGAACCGTGGGCTTGAAATTTCCAATGAAATAGCAGACGCCCCCGCCAGCCTGGTGCTCAACCAGGTGGCCGCCGGTGTCGCCACGCGCATGGCCGTGCTCTATCTGCTGGCCACACGCAATGACGGAGTACGCGCATGAGCCTTTTGATTAAGAACACCCGCCACCTTGATGCCCCCGTTGACCTGCTTGTGCGGCACGGCAAGATTGTCACCATGACCCCCGCAGGCCATCACAGCTACGACAGCCGCGCCGTTTTTGACGCGCAGGGCCTTATGCTCATGCCCAGCTGCACCGATGCCCACGTGCATCTGCGCGAACCCGGCTTTGAATACAAGGAAGACATCGCCTCTGGCCTTGAGGCTGCGGCACGCGGCGGCTTTGGCAATATCATGTGCATGGCCAACACCAGGCCCGTCAACGACACGGCCAGCATCACGCGGGCCATGCTTGAGAGCGCCCGCAAGAGCCACCCGCAAGGGCCGCGCCTGTGCCCCATAGCCGCCGCCACCGTGGGCCTCAAGGGCGAAGAAATGGCCCCCCTCGCAGAGCTCAAGGAAGCTGGCTGCGTGGCCATATCCAACGATGGCCGCCCGCTGGAGAATGCCGAGCTTGTGCGCCGCATCATGGAATACGGGGCCGACCTTGGCCTTGTGCTCATCGACCACTGCGAAGACCCGCACCTGGCAAAGGGCTGGCGCATGCACGAGGGCGTGACCAGCGGTTTGCTTGGCGTAAAGGGACAGCCCGCCGCCGGTGAGGCCAATCAGGCCATGCGCGACATCATGCTGGCCGAATACCTTGGTATTCCCGTGCATATCGCCCACGTTTCCGCTGCGCTCACCGTAGACTGCATTGCCTGGGGCAAGGCGCGCGGCATCAAGGTAACAGCCGAAACCTGCCCCCACTATCTGCTGCTGGATGAAACCGCCCTTGAGGGCTACAACACCCAGGCCAAGGTAAGCCCGCCCCTGCGCACGGCAGCCGACCGCGAAGCCCTGCGCCGCGCCGTCAAGGACGGCATCATTGACATTCTCGCCACAGACCACGCCCCCCACGCCGACCACGAAAAGGAAGGCACGCTCGACGATGCCATGTGCGGCTTTACCGGGCTGGATCTTGCCCTGAGCCTCACCTGGGGGCTGGTGGCCGAAGGCGTGCTTACCGAGGCTGACATGCACCGCCTGTGGAGCCACCGCCCGGCAGAAATATTCAATCTGCCGCGCAACGGTTTTGCCCCCGGCGACCCGGCAGATTTCTTCCTCTTTGACCCCGATGAAACGTGGATTCCCAGCCGGGAAACCCTTTACTCCAAAAGCTGCAACAC
Source organism: Desulfovibrio sp. (assembly GCF_041907885.1). Classification (GTDB taxonomy): domain Bacteria; phylum Desulfobacterota; class Desulfovibrionia; order Desulfovibrionales; family Desulfovibrionaceae; genus Desulfovibrio. The sequence continues at coordinate 177,708 of NZ_JAYRGM010000003.1, forward strand.
GCCATTTCTCGGCCAGACCCTGCGCGGCAGGGTCAAGCACCACTGGATTGACGGCCAGCAGCTGTTCTAGGCCCTGCGGGGTTCATGACCAGGAGTTGTTATGTACCGTATTCTGCACGATCAGGATCTGTTCCGCACCCAGTGCCTCATCAACGGGCGCTGGCGCGATGCGGCAGACAAAGGCGTTATCGAGGTGGTCAACCCCGCCAACGGCAAGCTGCTTGGCACAGTGCCCAACTGCGGCGAGGCCGAAACCCGCGAGGCCATCGCGGCAGCCCAGGCCGCCTTTGCCACCTGGAGCGCACGCACGCCCATGGAACGCGGCGCGCTGCTGCACGCCTGGGAACGCGCCATTGCCGACAATATTGAAGACCTGGCCCGCCTGCTCACCCTTGAGGAAGGCAAACCCCTGGCAGAAGCCAGGGCAGAGATCATGCAGGGAGCCTCGTACTTTCCCTGGTTTGCGGAGGAAGCCCGCCGCTACAGCGGCGACGTCACCCCCGTGTACCGGCACGGGGTGCAGGCCATTACCCGCCATGCCCCCGTGGGCGTTGCTGCGGCCATTACGCCGTGGAACTTCCCCATGTCCATGATTCCGCGCAAGGTGGCCCCCGCCCTTGCAGCAGGCTGCACCATGGTGGTCAAGCCCGCCAGCGCCACGCCCTACAGCGCACTGGCCATGGCCGAACTGGCCATGCGGGTGGGCATACCCGCTGGCGTGTTCAACGTTGTTACCGGCAGCGCAAGCCGCATTGGCAACGAAATCACGTCCAACCCTCTGGTGCGCAAGCTGAGCTTTACCGGCTCCACTGCCGTGGGTCTGCAACTGGCAACCCAGTGCGGCGCAACGCTCAAGCGCCTTTCCATGGAGCTGGGCGGCAACGCCCCCTTCCTGGTATTTGACGATGCCGACATGGACAAGGCCGTAACCATGGCCATGGGCTGCAAATTCCGCAATGCCGGGCAAACCTGTATCTGCGCCAACCGTTTTCTGGTGCAGAACAGCGTGGTGGAGGCATTCACCACCAATCTGCTCGACCACATCACGGCCCTGCGCGTGGGCGACGGCCTCAAGCCGGAAACGGACATGGGCCCGCTCATCAATGCAGATGCCGTGGCCCATACCGATGCCATGGTCAAGGACGCGGTGGCCAAGGGCGCGCAACTGCTGATTGGCGGCAAGCCCCACAGCCTGGGCGGCAATTTTTACGAACCCACCCTGCTGCTGGGCCTTACACCAGAGATGCGCATTTTCCGCGAGGAGATATTTGGCCCCGTGGCCGCCATCATGCCCTTTGCTACCGAAGATCAGGCCGTGGAACTTGCCAACCGCACGGAATTTGGCCTTGCCTCCTACGTGTGTACGCGCGACATGCCCCGCACATGGCGGCTTTTCAACAAGCTTCAGTACGGCATGGCGGGCTTTAACGATGCGGGCCTTGCTGCGGCAGAAACACCCTTTGGCGGCGTGAAATTCAGCGGCATTGGCCGCGAGGGCAGCCGTGAGGGGCTTCAGGAGTACATGGAAACCCATTATGCTTTGCTGGGTGGGCTGAACTGACACACCCGCAGGGAGTACCCATGCCCGAACGTATGCCTGTCGTTGCCGGGCGCTTTTATCCTGCCGCGCCCGACGCGCTGCAAGCGGAAGTGAGGTCACTTCTTGCGGCTGGCAAAAGCTATTCTGCAACCGCGCCCCTTGATCCCAGCCACAATCCTTCTGCCCGGCTGTGCGGCCTCATGCTGCCGCACGCGGGCTATGCCTACTGCGGCAAGGTGCTGGGCGCAACGCTGGCAAGCCCCTGGAACGGAACTTCCGCCGGGGCCAGCCTGCCCGAAAGGCTCGTGATCCTCTGCCCCAACCATACTGGCAGGGGGGCTCCCCTTGGGGTTTGGCCCCAGGGCATGTGGCGTACACCGCTGGGCGGCATGAATGTGGATGTGGCCATGGCCGCCGCCCTGTGCGATAAGGGCGGCTATGTGCCCGACATGCAGTCACACCTCGACGAGCACTCCATTGAAGTGCTGCTGCCCTTTTTGCAATGCCTGCCGCCGCAGCAGGGCAAGGAGGGGGCCACGCGCAGCATAACGCCCGTATGCGTGGGAACCACGCACCACAAAACCCTGCTCCAGGCCGGGCTGGCCCTGGCAGACGCCGTGCGCCAGTGCGAAAAACTGGGGGACAGGGTGGGCATTATCGTAAGCTCTGACATGAACCACTTTGACAACCAGGAATCCACCATGCACAAGGACGCCCTGGGCCTTTCGCAGGCTTTGGCCTGCGACCCGGAGGGCCTGCTTGCCGTGGTGGAACGGCACAAAATTACCATGTGCGGCGCGGCCCCCATGGCGCTGGCACTGTTTGCCGCCCATGCGCTGGGCGAACCGTGGGCAGAGCTGTGCATGTACGATACCTCGGCCACGGCATCGGGCGACACGCACCGCGTGGTGGGCTATGCGGGGTTGAGGTTTGGGCTGGCCTGAGCCATTCACCCCCCACAAGCCATGGCAGAACAAAGCCCCAAGGCAGCGGAACCATCACCGCTGCCTTTTTTTGCGCAGGGCAGACGCACCTGTTATTTTTTGCGCAACTGCCGCACAGGGGCAAAAATGCCCCAAAACATCCGCAAATTGCGGCCCAACAGCCCATTGTTACCCATAAGGCGCTGTTTTAGGTACGCAACAGATTGTACCGCATCTCTGGACAGCTTGGGGCAAGTTTGCCACTATGCGGCATCACAAAACCAAGGGGATTACCATGGAAGTGTGCATCGCTTATCTGCGTGGCAAACCGATCATGCTGGAACTGCGGGACGGCATAGCCTACCTCGACAACGAACCCCAGCCCATCAAATATCTCGACGAGGCCAAGCTTCAGGAGTTCAGCGACTCCATCCAGGCCATTCCGTATTCCGCCGATCCCGGCTATCAGGCGCTGGTCAATTCCAAACGCGCGGCCTTCATTGTTACGCTGCTTGGCAGCGCCGTGGGCGAAGAATGCGTTTCCAAACTGACCCACCTTCTGGATCATGTGCATTACGACGTGCTGGAGTATCTGGGCGAAACCGGAGAAGAAGATGCTTGATATCCGTGATCTGCATGTTTCGGTCAAGGGTACGCCCGTGCTCAAGGGCATTGACCTGCATGTTCGCCCTGGCGAAACATTCATTCTCTTTGGCCCCAACGGCTCCGGCAAAACTACCCTGCTCATGACCCTCATGGGCTTTGCGGGGTACGAGGTCACACAGGGCCAGATCATCTACAAGGGTACGGACATCACCAACGCGCCCATGTACGAGCGCGCGCGTCTTGGCATCGGCATGTCGTTTCAGCGCCCGCCCACCATCCACGGCCTGCCCACGGGCAAGCTGGTGGAACTGTGCGGGCGTGGCCGCGAGCTGGATGTTAAGGGCATGGCCCGCAAGGTACATTTTGACCATTTTCTTGATCGCGATGTGAACGCGGGCTTTTCTGGCGGCGAGATCAAGCGCTCCGAACTGCTGCAACTCATGGCCCAAAAGCCCGACCTGCTGCTCTTTGACGAGCCGGAATCGGGCGTGGATCTTGAAAATATGGCACTTGTGGGCAAAACCGTGCGTTTTCTGCTCGACGGCATGCCCGAACGATGTTGCGCCACGCTGGCGCAGCGCGAAAAGGTGCGCTCCACCAGCGGTCTTATCATCACCCACACCGGCCATATTCTTGAATACGTCAACGCCCACCGGGGGCAGGTCATGTATCAGGGCAAACTGTGCTGCGAGGCGCGGCCCCGTGAAATTCTCGACCACATTGCCACCCACGGCTATCAGGAATGTCTGCGCTGCCTTACCGGCGACATGCTTGGCAAAATTGCGGAGGCGCCCCTTAAATGAGCTCTGTAAATCTCTCCCGCTTTCAGTTTAACGGCGGCGAAAACGCCGCGCCCATCGAAAACCTTGCCGCCCTGCCCCGCGAGGATCAGGAACGCCTGGTGCTGGCGGGCATCGACGTGAACGACAATTCGTCGAGCGGCGCGTTCATGCAGCTCAACCACGCTGGCGTACACTGCGAAACGCGCCACGAGGGCCTCGACCTCATGGACATCCGCACCGCGCTGAAAAAATTCGACGGCCTGCCCCAGTATTTCTGGAAGCTGCTGAATCCCGAAAAGGACGAATTCACGCGCATGGCACAAGAGCACTGCAACGGCGGCTACTTTGTGCGGGCGCGCAAGGGCGTAAAAATCGCCCAGCCCGTGCAGTCGTGCATGTTTATCAAGGGGCATGGCGCGGGCCAGAGCATCCACAACATTGTGGTGGTTGAAGAAGGCGCAGAGCTGCACATTCTCGGCGGCTGCGCCACCGCCCACAATGCCAACGATGCCGCTCATCTGGGCGTAACAGAATATTATGTGGAAAAAGGGGGCAAGCTCACCTTTACCATGATCCACAACTGGGGCGACAGCACAACGGTGCGGCCCCGCTCTGCCGGTATTGTTGAAGCCGGGGGCGAGTTTCAGAACAACTACATCCTGCTCAAGCCCGTGGGCGACCTGCAAATGTACCCCACCATGACCCTGGCCGGTGCAGGAGCCGTGGCCCGCTTCAACTCGGTTATCGTGGCCCCCACCGGCTCGTATGTGGACTGCGGCAACCGCATTGATCTTGCTGCCCCCGAAACGCGCGGCGAAATCATCTCGCGCGTGGTCACCACCGGCGGCACGGTCATCAACCGGGGCTTTATCGGCGCTTCTGCCGCGCCCGCCAAGGGCCACCTTGAATGCAAGGGGCTTATTCTCGGCGGTGGACGCATGCACGCCATTCCGGAGCTCGACAGCAACCAGGACGGCGTGGAGCTTTCGCACGAGGCAGCCGTGGGCAAGATCGCGCAAGAGGAAATTGAATACCTCATGGCGCGCGGTCTGGATGAAGACGAAGCCGCCGCCACCATTGTGCGGGGCTTTTTGAATGTGGACATCATGGGCCTGCCCGCCCCGCTGAAAAAGGCCATGGACGATCAGATATCCCTGCTGGAAGCGGGCAACGCCATGTAGCAGCGGCGGGTCTGCGATGTGCCAATACTGCACACCAAAAGCCACCCACCACACACACTTGACCAAAACCAGCCTTGCAGCTATATTTCCCCTCCTTGGGGCCTATAGCTCAGTTGGTAGAGCCTCCGGCTCATAACCGGCCCGTCCCAGGTTCAAGTCCTGGTGGGCCCACCAAGAATTGCTCAGACAAAGCCCGCCGAAGTTGCACAACTTCGGCGGGCTTTGCGTTTTGTGGCAAACTACGCTTCTTTTAGGTCCATCTAGGTTCGTTGACAGCCTCAATTTTGGGGGCAACTTTAGGGGCAACAGCAAGACGCCCTGGAGGTATTGCCCCCATGCCCCTCACCGACACCGCAATCCGCGCCATAAAACCGACCTCTAAGACCGCCAATTTCTTAGACGGAGGAGGCCTGTGCCTTAAAGTTGCCTCCAGCGGGCGCAAGTGGTGGTGGCTCAAATATCGCTTTCAGGGCAAAGAAAAAAGATTTTCCTTGGAAACCAATAAATTACAAGTGGTGTACGCAGTGGGGTAAGGTCAACTACGGCACGCCGCATTTTGAATATTCTGGCAGAAAACAACATTCTGAAAGTTCTTAGCCCCGCCAGTGGAAGACGTGCTGCAACTTACTGTTTCCCCGAAATTCTTAACTTGGCGGAAGGAAAGCAAGCCTTTTGATGCTCTTCTGTGCAAAGCAAAATAGTTTGATGATCAAAAATTATAAAAAATGAGCGTCAAACTATTTTGTCTCACTTATATGAACATCAAGACAGTTGCTTGTGGGGCCACCAAGAATTGCTCAGACAAAGCCCGCCGAAGTTGCACAACTTCGGCGGGCTTTGCGTTTGTAACCCCACGCTCATGTCTGGCGTGTTTATGAAAGGCTAGCGGTTAGTTACCCGCGTTCTGCCCCGCGTACTTTCCAGCCACCTTGATCAGTTCGGCAAGCAGGCCCAGGGTCTGTTTGCCTTCGGCGCTGCCAAGGGCTCCCACAAGGCCAAAAACGCCCGTGGGCTTCACGTTGGCAGTGTCGATCTCGCCCAGCATGCCGATCAATTTTGTGATCCTGGCTTGCAGGTCGGGGTCGGCAAGGCGCTGCAACTGGCTGATCAAAAAGGCCAGGCCTTCACCAGTTTTTGCAATGTCCTCTGGGCTCATGGAGCCCAGCATGGTTCCGCCAGCGTTTTTGACAGCAGACATTTTTGCAAACACGCCGTCCCTTTCCCACTCGCCCATTTTTTCAATAATGTGCGGAAACGTCGGCGCAACGGCGGGGTGCAGTATCTGCCACAGGTCGGTGGCGTTTTCCAGCTGATCGAGCAGCCATGTGATCTTGGGAACGGTCAGCAGGCCTTTTCTGCACAGGTCCAGAATGTCGTCGAGGGTAACCCGGCCATTGAGCGTTTCCATTTCTTCAATGGCAAGACGAAAGGCATGGTTGCCAATGGGCGTCAGCTGTTCGATGAGCATGCGGCTGTTTTCTTTGCTCGCTTGAAGATCGCTGAGCCTGTCTTCAATAGCCTCAAGCCGCTCAAGAATTTTATCTTCAGGTGTCATATGCTGCCTCCGGCCTACTTGCTTCTCAGCAAGGAGGTGTCTTTGCCTGCAAGATACATATTGGGCTCAAACGGAAGCTCGTGACCCTTGAGCATAAGGTTGTAGTACACCCATTTGAACATGAGTTTGCCCCAGTAGTTGATGTGGCTTTCGCCCAGCAGTTCGAAGGGGCCGACACCAGGCAGCGGGAACATGCCCGGCAGGGGTTCGACAGCATAGCTGAAGTCGATCAGTGAGGCCTTTTCAAAACCCGTAACGATAAAGCAGTTTGTATGCCCGTCAAACCTGTAATAGTTGTCGGTGCCTTCAATGTCTGACAGCAGGTTCTGGGCGATCACGTCGGCTTCAAAGTGCGCGACCGAGCCGGCTTTTGAAGCCGGAACGTTCGTTGCGTCGCCGATAATGTACATGTTTTCAAACTTTTTCGACTTCAGCAGTTCCTTGTCTGTGTCGATAAAACCGGTCACGTCAGAAACATCTGATTCGATAAGAAATTCCTGCCCAAGGTTCGGAGGAATCGACACCAGCAGGTCATAGGGAATTTCGTCGCCCGTTACAGAGCTGATCACGGCGCGGTCGGCTTCAACGCTGTCCACGGTCCAGTTTGTAGTAACCTTGATGCCCTTTTTCTCGCAAAGCGCACCAAGAATATTGTTGGCCACGGGTTTGGTAAATGCGCCGGTGAGGGGCGTGACAAGTTCAATCTCCACGTTGTCGCGCACGCCCATTTTTTGCAGATACCAGTCGGCCATATACACAAATTCCAAAGGCGCAACCGGGCACTTGATGGGAGTTTCGCAAATGTGCAGCACCAGTCTGCCCTTTTTGAAATTCTTCATCTTGCCATACAGGGCCGCTGCACCATCGTGCGTGTAGAAATTGTGAATTTTACCGCCCCAGTCGTCCAGCAGGCCGGGCACTTCGTCGGGCGCGATGCGTGCGCCAGAGGCAACAACAATCCAGTCGTAGGTGTGCGTGCTGTTTTTGCACACAACCTTGCGCTGCACAGGATCAACTGCGGTAATCGTATCAAGCACAAAGTTGACACCACGGCTGATAAAATCCTTTTTGGGGCGAACGCAGCCCTGCGGGGTATCCACGCCGAAAGGAACCAGAAGCCAACCGGGCTGATAGTGGTGGACAGGGTCACGATCAATAATCGTTATTTCCCATTCTCTTTCGCTCAAGAGCTTTCTCATCTTCGTGGCGATCATGGTTCCGCCAGCGCCAGCACCAAGAATAAGCAATTTTTTCATGCAATTAACCCCAGTCTATAGCAGTGTGCCATCAAAAGGTTTCCCCACTACGCGCAGCCACTGCCATGGCGGGCTGATAACATAGCAAGACAGTATCTTTTGATTACTACCATAGGTGCGTGCCGACTGCACCACTTATGTCAACAAAAATGGATGCATATCATTTAATACCTACTTACTTGGTATTTTATTTGCACACACACTTGCGCTGCAAGGACTGCATGGCTAGAATTATTTTCATGGGATGTCAGGACGATACTGAGTAACCCACTATGATATGATATTGATGAGGGCAATCGAAAAAAGCAGAAGAGGTCGCTATTTTCCAAGAAAAAAATTTGTGTTCTCTTGCCGCAAACACCTTTGCAAGCCTGGTTTATGGAAAAATCCAAATGCGCACATCTAATTGCAACAAACTATTATTTCTCATTTATTTAACTCTAATATTCATGTGTTCGTGCGCAGGCAATTCTACGCCTCCCGCAATATCTGCACCCAAAAAATCAGCTTCCATTGCAGAAATAAAAAAAATGTCGCCAATGGAAGATTATATTCATCGTTTTAGGGAGGCTGTACGCCAGTATTGGGCATTTTCATCACCGCTGGATGAGCCTATGGCTTGCACAGTAGATATTGATATTTCTCCAGACGGAGAAATTGTATCATACAAGCTCATAAAAAGTTCTGGAAACAGGTATTTTGACAACTCTGCCCTGAATGCCATCGTGCGAACCCAGAGAAGCGGTGTACGGCTTCCGCCGCCAGAGCCTCTCCCCAAGGGTATTACCATTATTTTCAGCCTGCCCAAGAGCACCAAACCATGACCACAGCTGATTGTCCTGCATAACGAAGGCCGCCCAAAATGGACGGCCTCTTCATTTGCAAACAAGCGCAATGCTCTGCCATCGCCAATTTTCAGTTTACTCCCCCTGACTGCGCTTCAGGCCGCTTCGCGCCCGTCAAAATACTTGCGGCGAATATACAGGGCCACATTCACAAGAGCGATCAGCACCGGCACTTCTACCAACGGGCCAATAACAGCCACAAAGGCCTCGCCCGAATTGAGACCAAACACGGCAATGGCCACGGCGATGGCCAGCTCAAAATTATTGGAGGCCGCAGTAAACGACAATGTGGCCGACTGCTCGTAGTTCGCCCCTGCCCGCCACGAAAGGTAGAACGAAAACAGAAACATGATAAGAAAATATATCAGCAGGGGAATGGCCACCTTCACCACATCCATGGGCAGCTGTACTATGTACTCACCCTTGAGCGAGAACATTACAACAATGGTGAACAGCAGGGCCCGCAGCGTCCAGGAGCTGATACGGGGAATAAAAACATTTTCATACCAGTCCAGCCCCTTGACCTTGAGACCGTAAATACGGGAAACAACGCCCCCGATAAAGGGTATGCCAAGATAGATGAACACGCTCTCTGCGATCTGCCCCATGCTCACATCGACCACCGCACCCGACAGCCCAAGCCAGCCCGGCAGCACCGTAATGAACGCATAGGCATAAACGGAAAAAAACAGCACCTGAAATATGGCGTTAAAGGCCACCAGCCCCGCGCAATACTCCCTGTCGCCCCCGGCAAGGTCGTTCCACACAATAACCATGGCGATACAACGGGCAAGGCCGATCAGTATCAGGCCCACCATGTAGCTGTTGTTGCCAGAAAGAAAGGCAATGGCCAGCAAAAACATGAGCACAGGCCCGATCACCCAGTTTTGCACCAGCGAAAGCACCAGTACCTTTTTATTGCGAAACACCCGGCCAAGCTGCTCGTACTTCACCTTTGCCAGCGGCGGATACATCATGAGTATCAGGCCAATGGCAATGGGAATATTGGTCGTGCCCACCTGAAAAAAGTTGATCACATGTTTCACGCCCGGCATGGCCCAGCCAAGGCCCACGCCCGCAAACATGGCCAGAAAAATCCACAGGGTCAGGAACCTGTCGAGAAACGAAAGCCGCTGCAATGGTGACTGACACATGATTTGCGCTCCTTATTGAACGGCAATATCGTCAAGAATACCCTGCAAAGTCTTTGCATCAATGGCCGGGTTGGCCTCCAACTGCTGCACAAGTGCTGTTATGCGCCTGCGCAGCACGGCCAGCGTTTCGGCAAAAGCCGCCCGGATTGTTGCCTCGTCGCCCTGCACGCCCGCCGGGTCCGGCATGCCCCAGTGACTGCGCACCACATTGCCAAAATACACAGGGCAGGCCTCGCCCGCAGCACTGGCGCACAGGGTTATGACCACCGTGGGCTTTTGCGGCAGAGTATCCCACGATTTGCTCGCAAGCCCCTGGGTAGAAATTCCCGCTTCGGCCAGCGCGGCCAAAGCGCGCGGGTGTACATGGCCCGCAGGCTTGCTGCCAGCGCTCTGCGCGGAGGCCCCCGCCGGGGCCATGGATCGGAACAGCGCCTCGGCAATGATGGAACGGCACGAATTACCGGTACACAAAAAAAGACTGTTCATGCTTGCCTCTCTCTTGTTGGGCATGTGTGGCATTGCCTGCAATAATCCGGGCTGCCAGAGCAGCATTCGGCGGTCAGATAGGCGATTACCTCAAGCATCAGGGGTATGCCTGCGCGGTAACGGGTATTGCGCCCCTCGCGCTGCATGCTTACCAGCCCGCTGCTGGCAATGGCCTTGAGATGAAACGACAGATTGCTCTTGGGAATGCCCGTCAGCCGCGAAAGTTCGCCGGCCACCAGACCTTCGGGCGCGTGCTTGACCAGCAGTTTAAAGATGCCAAGCCGCTCCTCTGACATGAGAGCCTCAAATATCTTTGTAGCCTTTTTCGTTTCCATTGAATGACAATTCAACATCAGTTGAACAAAGTCAAGCGACTCTCCCTTCCCGGCAGCCCTTCCCGGCAGATTTAATACAGTTTTTATATCCAGCCACAAAGTTTAACACCCATTTTATGCGCTTTTTCATACCGTGTTTTTGTGGGCAGAACCTAAAGCCCGCAGGAGGACGTTATGGAAAACATGCTAGGGCAATGCCTGCTGTACATCACACTGCTCGCGCTGCTGGCCTGGCCGCTGGATGAAAAACATTAAAAACTGTCGATCCACGGCGCGGCTAAGCCGCAGCCTGCTTCTGTTTTTCGGCGCGTTGCTGACGCAGCACGCAAAAAGGCCGCGATTTCTCGCGGCCTTTTGAACAAACGAATTTGGTCGGCTTACCAGCGACGGGGGGCGGGCTTTTTGGGCTCAGCCTTGTTGATGCGAAGGGCGCGGCCTTCAAATTCCTTGCCGTCAAGAGCGGCAATGGCGTTGATGGCATCGCCGTCTTCCATTTCCACAAAGCCAAAGCCACGGGCGCGGCCGGTTTCGCGGTCGGAAACGAGCTTCACGGAAAGAACTTCGCCGTAGGGGCTGAACAGGGATTCAACGCCTTCCTGAGTGGCGGACCAGGGAAGATTGCCGACGTAGATAGAAGTAGCCATAAAGACTCCAGAGATAACGGGAGGTAGACTTTCCGCATTGGAGCCTTACCCATGTAAAGCCTCTGCAAAAAAATTTACTATACCCAATCAGTGATTGCCCGAACATAGTTTGGGGCATTTTTATTGTCAACACATATTATTTATTTCAAGCAAAAAACCACAATGTGCTCTCCTCCCTGGCGCATTAACCCCACGGCCCACAGTGGTTTTTGCAAAAAGGGCTGTTTTGCAATCCAGTGCGGCAGAGAAATTGATAATACTATATTCCTTGGATATGAAATACCCGCAACACGGCACTGGCATTGAACGCATACGGCTGCCCGATTATGCGCAAAACCGACCATAATACTTTTTTGCAGTAAGAACCGGGCGCAAACAGGCAGATGCCTGCCCCGCTACTCCACATTGCCGATAAACCCTAACGCAATACTAACGCCTCCACCTGTATGTTTTCCCATAAGCAATGGTAGCGGTCCTGCCGCTAAAATACGCCGCTCCTTGCCCCACGCAGCCACAGCTGCACACGCGTCGGTGCTGCCACATCGGCGCTCCCCCTTCCCTCCTCCTGCGCGAAGCGCCCTGACAAACCAGGGCGCTTCCCACTTTTCTAGCCCCCAAATGCCGTTTGCATGAGTTTTTCCATGACAGCCAGCACAGCACATGGCAGATGCCCCTAATCGGCCCTGCCCAGGCCCCGCCCAGCCCTGCCGCCGATTGCCGACCAAGCACTGCGGCAGGCCACAGACGCAAAAAAAGCCGGCACTTTTGCAAGCAACCGGCCTTGTGGCAAAATATTCTGACATCACAGGCTGCAACAGCCCGGCCCAAAATATCTAGTTGATCCAGGAACTCAGCGCGTCAACAATCTTGCGGGCCTGATCGGCGCTGGAAATATTGAATTTTGACTGCTGGCGGTACTCGCCCCCTGCCTTTTTGTAACGGCGTATCACATACATGTCTGGCCCAAAGGTGTCTTTTTCAGGCTGCCACTGCTGGTAGCGAAAAAGAATCGTGGTCCATGCGCCCTTACTCAGCACAACTTTGTCCAGCTCGTTAACAATGACCTGGCCGTTTTCTTCAAATTGTACTGTAAGATCATCGATAGTTTCGTTCAAAAAAGCCCCCCAGATAGGCGAAATTAGACGCACGCAACCAAGGCCCAAAAACACATTTTTTACAGCAGCAACGGGCAATATCCAGCACGGCGATGCGGGCTAGCCTGCAAATTCGACCAGTATTCCCTTGACGCTTTCTGGCAGCTCCATGGGCTTAACAACCATGGTGTCTGGCCCAGGGCCATAGAAATTGGCGGCAATAGATGCAGACGCAGAAAGAGCCATGAGGTTTTCAGATATGGTCAACCTGCTGCCCCCCAGCATTTTACGTCCCAAAGATCCCAACAAAGACCTGTCAATACCCATTGGGAGAACTACACCTTGTTCCATATGCGGCCTCCTCGCATGCTTCCTTTCAATAAATAGCCTTTTCCGCCGAGGGCTGCAAGAGCCCTGCCCGCATGCCCTACTGCCGCAACAGCACCAGCGTGTAGCGCTCTACGGGAGCAAAATCATCGGTGAGGGCCGGGGTTGTGAAGGGCTGCTTGCCCGTATACCGGCTCGCAAGCATGGCAGAAAGGCTCACTGCGCCTTCTGCCGCATCGGGGCCCGCCTCGGCCGGGGCAGTGCCAACACCCGCTGCGCCCCGCCGCTCAGGAAAAGCCGCCACCATAAGGTTTTGCAGCTTGTCTGGCGTTTCCCCGCCAGCGCAATAAACCTGTACCTCTGCAAACGACTGCTCAAGTGCGTTGAAAATACCCTGAAACAAGCGGCCATCCGGGCCTTCCACCGCAGAAATCACATTCATGAGCATGACACCGCCGGGGGCCACGGCCCGGCGCAGTGCCGCCGCAGCCTCGCGTGTGCCCATCTGGAAGGGAACAGCGTAGTGGGAGTTGAACACATCCACAAAAACCAGATCATACTGGTCGCGCTGCCGGTTCAAAAAAGCCCTGGCATCCTCGTGGCGCACGCTCAGGCGCGCATCATCGCGCAAGCCAAACCAGCGCCGCGCGGTATCTGTCATGGCCGGGTCCAGCTCCACAACGGTCACACGCGCTTCTGCGGGTTTTGACAGCGGTGATTTTTCAGAAAGCAGCCACTTGGGCACGGAATACCCGCCGCCGCCCAGCATGAGCACCCGGTTTGCCTCCGGCACAAAATGCGGCCCCAGGGCGTAAAACTGGGTGTAACGAAAATACAGCTCATCAGGCGCATCCAGATACATGCCCGACTGGCTGTATCCCGGATCGGTGGCTATCAGCCGCACGGCCCTGCCGTTTTGCGCCCAGTCCACACCTTCATACACGCGTATGCTGTTGTACGGGCTTTCGACCAGATGGCTCAGGGCGCGGCCATCCTGCCAGCGCCCATACTGTGCCGCCAGAACGGCCATAAACACGCACAGGCCCAGCAACGCTGCCCGCAGCGGCAGCCTGCCCCCGCCGTGACAGAGCGAAAGCCCCAGCATGCAGGCCGCTACCCCCCACAAAATGATGGTGCTGCCCCAATACGAAATAAGGATAAAACCGCCCAGAAATGTTCCCACAATACTGCCAGCAGTAGAAAGAGCGTAAAGCCTGCCCACCGTGGCCCCGGAGGAATCAACGCTCTCGATGCGCAAGCGTATGGTGTAGGGCGTGATCATGCCGAAAAAAAAGGCGGGCACGGCAAATATGCACATAGCCGCCAGCACCGCCGCCGCGTACAGGTTGCCCACGGCAGCAGTTACCCACTGGCCGATGGCCTCGTGGCAAAAGGCGGTAAGCCCGCTGCCAAGCCCTGCCCCGGCAAGGGCAAAGGCCAGCCCCCGGCGTGAAAGATTTTTATCCGCCAGCCGCCCCCCGGCCCAGGCCCCCACGGCCAGACAGGCCAGCACCACGCCGATAAGGCTTGTCCACACCACGGCAGAGGTTCCCACATGCGGGGCAAGCACCCGTGCGCCGACCATTTCAAGAACCATAACCAGCGCGCCGCTCAGAAATACCGTAAGTTCAAGCATATCTGTCCTGTGGCTGTATGTGACTGTTGGGAGGGCTGTTGCCGCAACGGGCCTGCTAATCCCGCCTTTGGGCAAAAAAATCGTGCAGCAGGGCCGCGCACGGCTCGGCCAGCACGCCGCCCATGTGCCACACCCGATGATTGGCACACTGGGCATCAAAATATTCTGCGCGCGAAACTACCGCGCCGGCCAGGGCATCTGCCGCGCCGTACACAAGCCCGGCTACCCGCGCATGGATAAGGGCTGCGGCGCACATGGCGCAGGGCTCAAGCGTAACCACAAGCACGCACCCGTTGAGCCGGTAGTTGCCAAGGGCCGCACCCGCCGCGCGCAGGGCCAGCACCTCGGCATGGGCGGTGGGGTCGTTGCCGCGCACGGGGGCATTGCCGCAGCAGGCGAGAATGCGGCCATCGGGGCCAACCACCACCGCGCCCACAGGAACCTCCCCCGCCGCGCCGCTGGCGCGGGCCTCTTCCAGGGCCATGCGCATGAGCCCCTGCCAGGAATGCCCCGGCGGGGGCGGCGTAAGCGGCCCAGCGGGAGAAAAGGCCCGCGCGGCAACGCTGCCGGTATTTGCGCCAGCGGCTAAATAACTATGACCTTGCACAGATGGTTGACCACTTCTTCGGGCGTGTCGCACACCGTAATGAGCTTGTCGATTTCGGCTTCTTTTATAAAGCCTCTGGCTGCCATGGTTTTACGCATCCATTCAAGCAGGCCGCTCCAGTAGCTGGAGTCGTACAGAATGATGGGGAAGGGCCGCGTGCGGCCTGTCTGCGCCAGCACAAAGGCCTCGGAAAGTTCGTCAATAGTTCCCATGCCACCGGGCATGACCACATAGGCCATGGCGTATTTGACAAACATAAACTTGCGGATGAAAAAATAGCGGAAGTTGCAGCGGGTTTTTACATATTTATTGCACCCCTGCTCGTGCGGCAGCTGTATGTGCAGACCGACGGAAACGCCGCCAGCCCCATACGCGCCCTTGTTGGCGGCCTCCATAATACCTGGGCCGCCGCCGCTGATAACGCCAAAACCGGCTTCTACCAGCAGGCGCGCAATTTTTTCTGCGTCTTTATATTCGACAGAATCCGGTTTGCACCGGGCAGTACCAAACAGGGATATGCACTTGACCTTGAGCGCGTTGAGTGAATCGAGCGCTTCAACCATTTCGGCCATGATGCGGAAGGTGCGCCAGGATTCGGTTGTGACGGAAGCGAGATCGTCAATCATGTTCTGTTGCATTTCAGGCATGAATGCTCCTTGTTCCTGAAGTATGGGGGAAGGCCCGTTGCGCAACGCGCGCGGCGTGGCCCCAAGTTTCAGTATATGTGGGGCTACGGGCAAAGGCAATGCGCAGGCCACGCCGCCGAGCCCTTGCTTGACGCTGGCCCGCGCTTGCGGCTATGAAAAAAAGTCTTCTTGCGTCTTTTCCGTTCTGTAACACAGCCGGGCAAGAAGCATGCGGCCCTGCTGGCCGCCAACCCTCACCGGAGGATCAGATGAAAGTACAATTTCTGGGCGCGGCGCAAACCGTGACTGGTTCTTGCTATATGGTTGAAGCAGCGGGCAAGCGATTCTGCATTGATTGCGGCATGCATCAGGGCAACAAGGCCATTGAAGCCCGCAACCGCGAAACAGAGCTCTACAAGGCCCCCGCCATTGATTTCATTCTTGTTACGCACGCCCACATCGACCACTCTGGCCTGCTGCCCAAGATCGTCAAAGAGGGCTTTGGCGGCCCCATATTCTGCACCAAGGCCACCAGCGAGCTGCTCGACCTCATGTTGCAGGACAGCGCCCACATTCAGGAAATGGAAGCCCTGTGGGAAGCCCGCAAATACCAGCGCCGGGGCATCAAAAATCCTCCCACGGCCCTGTACACGGTAGAAGACGCACAAAAAGCCGTGGCGCTCTTTCAGACCGTTGATTACCACAAAACTTTCGAGCCCGCCCCCGGCATCCGCGTGACATACTTTGACGCGGGGCATATTCTGGGTTCCGGCTCGCTGCGCCTTGAGGCGGACGAAGACGGCAAGACCACCAGCCTGATCTTTTCGGGCGACATTGGCCGCCCGCAGTCGCTTATCGTGCGCAGCCCCGAAACACCGCCCAAGGCCGACTATGTGTTCATGGAATCCACCTACGGCGACCGTGACCACAAGGACGAAAACCTCAGCGTGGACGAACTGGGCGAGGCCATTGCCTACAGCTACGGCAAGGGTGAAAAGGTCATCATTCCCGCCTTTGCCGTGGAGCGCACACAAGAGGTGCTCTACTGCCTGCACATGATTGCCAAGCAGGGCAAGCTGCCCGCAGACATGCCCGTATTTGTGGACAGCCCCCTGGCTATCCGCGCCACCGAGGTTTTTGAGCGCAACCGAGAGCTTTTTGACGACGAGGCGCTCAAGATGCTCAACGGCGGCGACGACCCATTTTCGCTGCCCAATCTGCGTTACACGCTTTCTGCCGCCGAATCGCAGGCCATCAACGATTACAAGGGGCCTGCCATTGTCATTTCGGCCAGCGGCATGTGCAACGCTGGCCGTGTGCGCCACCATCTGCGCCATAACATCTGGAAACCCGGCGCAAGCATTGTTTTTGTGGGCTATCAGGGCGTGGGCACGCCGGGCCGAAAACTGGTGGAAAAAGCCAAAAAAATCACTCTTTTTGGCGAAGATATCGAAGTTTCCGCCCGCATTTTCACCATCAACGGATTTTCCGGCCATGCGGGCCAAAGCCAGCTGCTTGAGTGGGTCAAACCCCTTACGGGCAACGGTGCGCAGGTGGTGCTGACCCACGGCGAAACAAAAGCCCAAACCACCCTGGCCGGGCTTATCGAGCAGAGGTACGGCAAGCGTCCCCTCATTGCCACCTATCTTGAAGAAATGGTGCTTGAAGGGCCGCAGCTCACCGAAACCGTGCAGCACGAAACCCAGGCCCACCCCCGCGTCAACTGGTCGTTTCTTACCAGCGAGGTGGAACGCAAGTGGGGCATGTTCAAGGACAAGATGGCCGATGTTGAACACCGCCCCTGGGTGGAACAAACAGAGTTGCAGGAGGCGATGGAAAAAATGGACTACGCCCTCACCCGCCTGCTTTCTCGCATGTAGGAAACTATGCGCATCATTTCCGGGCGTCTTGGCGGACGCAACCTGAAATCCGCAGAGGGCGAGGGCTACCGCCCCGCCATGGGCAAAACGCGCGAGGCGCTTTTTTCCATGCTCACCGCTCGCGGTATCGACTGGCACAGCGCACGGGTTCTAGACCTGTTTGCCGGCACCGGCAGCCTTGCCTTTGAGGCCATCAGCCGGGGGGCGCAGCACGCCCTGCTGGTAGAAATGGCCCCGCAGGCCGTGCGCTGTCTCAAGGCCAACATTGCGGCACTGGAAGTGCAGGACGAAGCCCGCCTCGTCAGCGAAGACGTGCTGCGCGTGCTCAAAACGCCCCCGGCGGAACCGTATTCACTTGTTTTTATGGATCCGCCCTACCGCAAAAACCTGGCCGACCCCACGCTGAGGCTGCTGGCCACACGGCGCTGGCTTGCACCGGGGGCCTTTGTGACGGCAGAAATTGAAAAAGACGCGCGGTTCACCCTGCCCCCCGAATGGACACTAGAGGCCGAACGCCTGTTCGGTCAGACACGCATATGCATCTGGACACTGCCATGAGAATAGCACTCTACCCCGGCACTTTCGATCCACTGACCAACGGGCATTTGAGCCTTATACGGCGTGGTTGCGAAGTATTTGACAAAATTGTTGTGGCCGTGGCCGACAGCACGCCCAAGTTTCCCCTGTTCAGCCATGAAGAACGGGTGGAAATGGCCCGCGAGGCGCTGAGAGACGAACCCCGCGCCATTGTTGAGCCTTTTTCGGGCCTTACTGTGGAATACGCCGCCCAGCGCGGGGCCTGTGCCCTGCTGCGCGGTCTGCGCGCCGCCTCGGACTTTGAATACGAGTTCCAGCTTGCGCTCATGAACCGCAGGTTGCAGCGGCACATTCAGACGGTTTTTTTGATGACCGACTACCAGTGGCTGTTCATCAGTTCCACCATCGTCAAGGCTGCCGCCAGCCACGGCGCGGACATCAAGGGCCTTGTGCCCGAAAATGTGCGCACGGCCCTTATGGACAAGTACCACAAGGGCGAAGTGCGCCAGGGTACGCCCTGCCTTGCACCGCCTTTTGGCGGCTTCCGCGTCAAGTGATCATGTCTGAAACGACTTCTGCGCCGCTGCCGGTCATCTGCCTTGCCGGGCCTACAGGCTCGGGCAAAACGGCAGCGGCGCTTGCCATGGCCAGAGTGCTTGACGGCGAGGTGGTCAACGCCGATTCGCGGCAGGTTTACGCCGACTTTCCGCTGATCACGGCCCAGCCCTCGCCCGAAGAACGCGCCTGTTGCCCGCACCACCTGTACGGATTTTTGCCCACAGAAAACAAGATCAGCGCCGGGCGCTGGGCAGAGGCCGCCACAAACCAGGTGCGCGACATTCTGGCGCGTGGCAAAACGCCCCTGCTGGTGGGCGGCACGGGGCTGTATTTTCAGGCCCTGCTGCGTGGCATGGCCCAGATTCCGCCCGTTGACCAGCAGCTTACCGCACAGCTTACCGCCCGCGTCGAGGCCGAGGGCGCGCCCCGCCTGCATGCCGAATTGCGCGCCTGCGACCCTGCCTATGCCGCAAAAATCCATCCCAATGACCGCCAGCGCATCATCCGGGCGCTTGAGGTCTGCCAGAGCACGGGGCGGCCCTTTACCTGGTGGCACAGCAATTCCATGAGCACCCCGCCCTGCGCGGGCCCGCTGCTCACACTCAATGCCACGCTGGAATGGCTGGAACCCCGGCTGGCCCGCCGCCTCGACCTCATGCTTGAGCACGGCGCACTGGATGAGGCCCGCGCCGCCATGCGCCTCTATGCCGACCCCGCCGCTCCCGGCTGGTCGGGCATTGGCTGCGCCGAGGCCCTGGCCCACTTGCAGGGCCGCCTTTCGCTGCACGATTGCCGCCAGCAATGGCTGCACAACACCCGGGCCTATGCCAAGCGGCAGCTCACCTGGTTTCGCGCACGGCCAGAGGCCGTGTGGCTGCCCCCCGACAAACCCCTTGCGGTTGTGGAAGCCGCGCAACGCTTCTGGCAGAGCGTGCGCCAGCCCTAAGCCGTCTGCGGCCCGAAGACCGCGCAGGAGCCCCAGTGGAAAGCCTTTTGCCCTCCGTCAGTATCGACCCCGATCTTGCTGCCATCTGGCCCGCCACGGCCCTTGGCTGCGTTTTCTGGTCTGCCCCTGTTCTGCCCCACGCGCCGCAGCTCTGGCAGTATTTTGCCAGCCACACCCAACCCCGGCTGGCGCAGCTTCTGGAGACCACCGAGCTGGCAGCCCTGCCCCAGATCGGCCCCTCGCGGCGGGCTTTCAAGGCATTCGGGCGCGACCCTGGCCGGGTGCGCATTTCATCCGAGGCCCTTTACCGCCGCCTGCGGCAGGGCAAGGAGCTCTACCACATCAATACAGCCGTGGACGCCAACAACCTTGTTTCTCTTGAAACGGGATTTTCGCTCGGCACATATGATCTGGCCTGCCTGCAAGGCAACCTTGTACTGCGGCTGGGCCGCGAGGGCGAAAGCTATGCGGGCATCGGCAAGGATGCGCTTGACCTCAACCGCATGCCCCTGCTTGCCGACGATGCAGGGCCTTTTGGCTGCCCGTGCAGCGATTCGCAACGTGCCATGATTGTTGCAAACACGCCCGCAAACGCAGCCCCCCGGCCTTTGCTCACCGTCATTTACGGTTTTTCTGGCGCAGAGGGTCTTGAGGCGGCTATCGCAGTGACACACAAGCATTTATCGGCTTTTGCCGCTGCAAATAGCCTCGTTTCAAAGGTGGTTTGCCCCTAGCCCCAAATTCCCGGCAAGGGGCAAAAGGACCTTTTTGGGGCAAAAATCCTGTTTTTTCCACAAACTGCGCACACAATCAGCCCTGTTCCTTTTTTAGCGAAAAATATCCCAAGCTCACTGTTTCCAAGGCATAAGAAGCAATTACAACGGCGGCCCCTCCTTGACGTGTCTTGCAGCCTGGGATACCGTTTCGATATCTGCGTGTTCGCCCCCGCAGGGATCGGGGGTACGGAGGAACCCGCTGCAATGTATGCGGCGGGCGTTGGGGTAATGTCTGATTGCAAAAGGACAAGCACATGAGGAACGGCACATCACTGCTTTTGCTGGCGGCTCTGGCCCTGGCGGGCGCGGCGTGTCTGACGGCGCTCGGAGCTGGATCGGCCACGGCCGCAGCTTTGGAGCCGACAGACAGCGGCGCGCCGTCGGCCATTGTCATGTTTCCGGTAAGCGCCAAGCCCAATCCCAAGGGCGCGGCCATGAAACCTTCGGTTTTCAATCATCTCATCCATGAGAAAAAGATTGCCAACTGCGAAACATGTCACCACACCGGCGACCCTGTGGCCTGTAGCACTTGCCACACAACTGAAGGCAAGGCGGAAGGAAACTTCGTGACGCTTGACCGCGCCATGCACGCCACCAAAATTGCCAAGCGCGCCAAGGGTAATACCCCTGTGAGCTGCGTGAGCTGTCATGAACAGCAAACCAAGGAACGGCGCGAATGCGCGGGCTGCCACGCCATCGTGACTCCCAAGCGCGACCAGGCATGGTGCGCCACCTGCCACAATGTTACGTCTTCCATGACGCCGGAACAGATGCAGCTCGGCATCAAGGGCAAGCTGCCCGCCGACCAGAACGAAGCTCTGGCTGCTGAAACCGTGCAGTCGCAGAAGACTGTTCAGCCTCTTTCTGCCATGCAGGGTCCCCTCAAGGTGACCATCGACGCTCTGGCCGACAAGTACGAGCCGAACAACTTCACGCATCGTCGTCACGTCGCCTCGCTGATGGAACGCATCAAGGGAGACAAGCTGGCTGCGGCTTTCCACAACAAGCCCGAAACTCTGTGCGCTACCTGCCACCACAGAAGCCCGCTTTCGGCCACGCCTCCCAAGTGCGGCAGCTGCCACACCAAGGACATCGACCCCAAGAATCCCAACCGTCCCAACCTCAAGGCTGCCTATCACTTGCAGTGCATGGGTTGCCACCAGGGTATGAACGTGGGTCGTCCTAAGAACAC
The DNA here is from genome assembly GCF_041907885.1 of Desulfovibrio sp. Classification (GTDB taxonomy): domain Bacteria; phylum Desulfobacterota; class Desulfovibrionia; order Desulfovibrionales; family Desulfovibrionaceae; genus Desulfovibrio. The sequence continues at coordinate 199,194 of NZ_JAYRGM010000003.1, forward strand.
AGACTGCACCACTTGTCATAAGGCCCGCCCCTAGGGCGCCTAACTGCACGGAGAAACGCATATGAATCGCAGAAAATTCCTGGCCATTATGGGAAGCGCGGGCGTGATTTCGGCATTGGGCACTGCCAAGGTGGCCAATGCCGGGGTACACACCTTCCCCTATTATGCAGACAGCTACGGCGTTCTGCATGACACCACGCGCTGCATCGGCTGCCGCCGTTGCGAAGAAGCCTGCAACGCGGTGAACCACCTGCCCAAGCCCAAAAAGCCCTTTACCGACCTTTCGGTTACCTCCACCCACCGCCGCACCTCGGCCTATGAGTGGACGGTAGTTAACAAGTACAACGTCAACGGCAAAGACGTGTTCCGCAAGTTGCAGTGCTTCCACTGCAACGACCCGGCCTGCGCCTCTGCCTGTTTTGCCAAATGCTTCCAGAAGCAGCCCGACGGCAGCGTGACCTACGAAGGTTCGCAGTGCGTGGGTTGCCGGTACTGCATGGTTGCCTGCCCCTTCTACGTGCCTGGCTTCCAGTACGACGAAGCGTTCGATCCGTTGGTGCAAAAGTGTACCTTCTGCGAACCCCGCCTCAAGGAAGGCAAGCTGCCCGGCTGCGTTGAGGCCTGCCCCATGGACGCCCTGACCTTTGGCCGCCGCAGCGACCTGCTCAAGATCGCCCGTGCCCGCATGAACGAAGCCCCCGGCAAGTACGTAAACTACGTTTACGGCGAAAAAGACGCCGGTGGTACTGCCTGGATGGTGCTGGCCCCTGCCATTGAAGCCCCAGCTGTTGCCAAGGACGCCAAGGCCGCCAAGGGCCACGACGCTCACGGCGACACCAGCGAACTCAAGCAGCTTGGTCTCGACAAGCACCTGGGCGACCAGCCCATGGGCGAGCTGACCTACGGCGCTCTGGGTACTGTGCCCATGATTGTGGCCTTCTGGCCTGTGCTCTTTGGTGGCGCCTACGCCATGACCAAACGCCGCGAAGCTATGTACAAGGCGGAAAAAGACGCACACATCAAGGAGACCAAGGACGATCTGTCAGCAGCTGTTGACGCAGCCGTGCGCAAGATCGAGGAAACCCAGGGTCCGGGTGCTGCCGACACAGCCCGCCGCGCTATGACCGATGCCTTGAAGGCTCGGGAAGCGGAGTGCTGCAAAGGGCACGGGGAGGATAAGTAAATGGCACACCACAGCATAGTTATTCCCACCAGGGACAAGCTGTTTAACATCAGCGAATTCCTGACGCCCACTCCTGGCAACATCATTACTGCCATCATTCTGACGGTGGGCTTTATTATCACCGTTATCCGCTTTACCGTGGGTATCGGCTCTGTAACCAACCTCAGCGATGTGATGCCCTGGGGCATGTGGATCGGCTTTGACCTTCTGTGCGGCGTGTGCCTTGCAGCAGGCGGCTACTTCACCACCGTGGCCTGTTACATCATGGGCATGAAGCACTTCCACTCTGCCGTGCGCCCGGCCATCACCACGGCCTTTTTGGGCTACGGTTTCGTGGTTGTCGCCCTGCTGTATGACCTTGGTCATCCGCTGCGTCTGCCCTTCATGTTCTTCTTCCCCGGTACGACCTCGGTTCTCTTTGAAGTGGGCCTGTGCGTGGCTACCTACGTTACGGTTCTGCTCATCGAATTCTCGGTTGCACCCCTGGAATGGCTGTCCTGCCGCTACCCCTGGCTGCTCAAGATCCGCAAGATCGTGATCAAGTGTACCATTCCCCTGACCATCTTCGGTGTGACTCTGTCCACCCTGCACCAGTCCTCGCTGGGTTCGCTCTACCTGATCGCCCCCGGCAAGGTGTTCCCCCTGTGGTACTCGCCCTTCATGCCCATGTTCTTCTTCGTGAGCTCCATGGCCGCTGGCGCGTCCATGGTTATCTTTGAAGGCATGCTGGCCCACCGTGGCGTACACCACTATATGGACAAAACCCATCTGCGCGAAGCGAACGATGTTTCCTTCAGCTTTGCCCGTGCGGCCTCGTTCATTTTGTTTGCCTACTTCATGCTCAAGCTCATCGACATGCTTGTGCAGGCCAACATTCCCTACCTCTTCACGGGCTACGGCGCGTGGTGGATGGTGGAAATGCTGGGCTTTGTGCTCATGCCCGCCCTGATCTACGCCAAGGGCGCGCGCGACCGCAACCTGACCCTGTGCCGCATTGGCGCCGTCAACACCGTGTTGGGCATCGTGCTGAACCGTTTCAACGTTTCCATGATCGCCTTCAACTACACGCTGCCTTCGGCTGAGCGCTACTTCCCCAGCATCTGGGAAATCTGCATCTCCATGTTTGTGGTGACCATGATCGTCACGGTCTACCGCTTCATCGTTTACAACATGCCGGTGCTGTACGAACACCCAGACTTCAAGGGCGAAGAACACTAAGCCGCGCTTAGGAGGAGAATCTCATGGAATTCAATACTTTTTATCAGTATTTTCTCTTCACCAAGAGCTGGGCTTATGTGATGATGTTTGTAGTGCTGCCCGTTTACGTGCTGTACTGGAACTTCGTCCTGTTCCCTGACAAAAAAGACCGCTCCAAGGGCTCCAAGCACTAGGCCTTAAGAGCAGAAGATCAAAGGGCGAGGCCGCGAGGCTTCGCCCTTTTTTATGCGCTGCGGCCAGTAGCCCACAAATTACAAACGGTTGGCCTCCCACGCCGTGAGCGATTACGCTGCATGCAGCGCAATGGCTCACACTAGATCAGTCCTGTTGTCAGGTTTTTTCCCTGGGGCCTTCCCAATTCTTACGAGCAATATGTTTTTGTCTTAAAATTCTTCACGAAACATCACAGTAATTGATACGTTTAGACCAGAAGTAAAATTTTACTTTTATGCTTGCCCACTTCCAAGACATGCGATATTATTTTTAGCATATGCACATGGCAATGACGCCACAAAGCTTTCCATAACAAGGAAAGCTGTTCTTTTTTGTGCGTCAAAAATATTTTATATCAGGAAAATGCAATGTTTTTCAGCGTTACATTTGCAAAAAACATCTCTCGCGAAGTCGCACAACTTCGCCGCTTTTTTGCACCCTGATAACGCCCATACAACCACATAAAAAAAGAGGGCGTACAGGTTACGCCCTCTTTTTTTATGCAACAGCCCGAGCAGCACCAAGGAGAACACCATGCAGCCATATCCCGCCATCACCCTTACCAGCCGCGATGCCGCCCGGCTGGAAAACCTGCTGGAGGGTCTGCCAGCCAACAGCTTTGTCGGTCAAAAAGCACTGGAAGACGAGATATACCGTGCCACCATTGTGGAACCGGAAGAGATACCGCCCTCGGTAGTAACCATGAATTCCACAGTGCGGTTTGCGGTGTTGCCATCGGGCGCAGAGCACCGCCTCAGACTTGTGTACCCCGGAAAAACCGATTCCAGTCAGGATACAGTATCGATACTGGCCCCTGTGGGCAGCGCCCTGCTAGGCTTGGCTGAGGGCGACGAAATACACTGGCCCAACCCCAACGGCGGAACACTGCACCTTGTGGTGTTTGAGGTAGAAGACCAGCCGGAACGCGCCGGGCGCTACGACCAGTAGCCCCGGCAGCCGCCCCTGGCTTGCAACCCAAACAATAACATCCATTCCCCACCGATGACTGGAGGCTTTATGGTGGACGTGAACGCGCCGCTGGGGCCAGAACTTGTGCCTGTCAGTGCTTTGTGCGGCAGATAATGGAATACCTCTCGCGTGCGCAGGAAGACAGGCTAAGGCCGGGCGTGACCTTTATCCGCCATGATTGCCGTGGGACTAAAGCGCGGCTGGCGGAACTATCCACAGAGCGGGGCCTTCCGCTCCATGCAGAACGCCGAGGCAATGCACAGGGGTATGGCACATCAATAATCCCGGCGGCACTGCTGCCGTTCGGCAAAGCGCCCTTGCGTCAAAACTGCCGCGCTGGTAAGCTGACTGTCTGCGATACGGTTGCGGCCTTGCCGCCGCACTTTCAATGATTATCTGCCTTCCAAGAGGTACCAAATATGTGTCTTGCCATACCAGCCAGAATTGAAGAACTTCAGGGCGAGGGCATGGCCCGCGTGCGCGTGGGCGAAAGCCAGACCTTTCTTACCGCTTCTGTCATGTTGCTGGCCGAAGAACCCAAGGTGGGTGACTATGTGATCGTGCATGCTGGCTTTGCGCTGCATGTCATGACACCGCAAGAGGCCGAAGACAGTCTTTCGGCGCTGCGCGAGCTAGCTCAGGCCCTTGAGGGAACACCGGCAAACTTCTGACCGTCACGGGCAGGCCTGCGCGCAAACAAAAAATCCGTGCTGGCCGCCCGTATATGGCAATGGCAGAAGACAGTGAAGCTGCCCATTAGCAATGGGCCAGCCAACATTTTTTGTATATTCTGAGCGCCGTCAGCCCACGCCAGCAGGATCACTGCATCCTGCTGTTCTTGACTTTACCCCGCTATTTGCCCACACTAGATCGATTTTTTCACCTTGCGATTATTGCCAAGTCCTTGAGTTGAACTGCGCCGGGAGCCAGCATGAGCGATTATAAGAAGACATTGAACCTGCCTCAGACCGCCTTTCCCATGAAAGCAAACCTGGCCCAGCGTGAGCCGGAGACCCTGAAAAAATGGGATACCATCAACAGCTACGAGGCCATGGTTGAGGCTTCTGGCAGCAAGGGAACCTATGTGCTGCACGATGGCCCGCCCTATGCCAACGGGCATATCCACATGGGTACGGCGCTCAACAAGATTCTCAAGGATATTATTGTAAAATCGCGCAACATGGCTGGCTTTGCCGCACTCTATGTTCCCGGCTGGGACTGCCATGGCCTGCCCATCGAGCACAAGGTCGAGCAGGAACTGAAAGAAAAAAAGAAGACCCTGCCCGCCCATGTGGTGCGCAAGCTCTGCCGCGACTACGCCGCCAAGTGGATTGACGTGCAGCGCAAGGACTTTCGTCGTCTTGGTGTGCTTGGCAACTGGGAAGATCCCTACATGAGCATGCGCCCCAGCTATGAGGCTGCCACCGCTCGCGAGCTTGCCAATTTTGTGGAAACCGGCGGCGTCATGCGCTCCAAAAAGCCCATCTACTGGTGCTGCTCGTGCCACACTGCGCTGGCCGAAGCCGAGGTTGAATACTACGACCACACTTCGCCCTCGATCTTTGTGCGCTTTCCGCTCAAGGACGACGGCCTGAAAAACGTTTTTTCCGCAGCCGACCCGGCCCACGCCTTTGTGGTCATCTGGACCACCACCCCCTGGACCCTGCCAGACAACATGGCGGTGTGCCTGCACCCCGAATTTACCTACGTGCTTGTGCAGGCTGGCGATGCCCAGTACCTGCTGGCCGAAGAACTGCTGGCCTCGTGCGCCGAGCAGTTTGGCTGGAGCGACCCGCAGATTCTTGGCCGCGCCACAGGCGACCAGCTTGAGGGCCTCAAGGCCCAGCACCCCTTTTATGACCGCGTGTCGCCCATCATTCTGGGCCAGCACGTTACCCTTGATGCGGGCACGGGCTGCGTACACACCGCCCCCGGCCATGGCCGCGAAGACTACGAGGTTGGCCTCAAGTACGGCCTCGAAATCTATTCCCCCATGGACGACGCGGGCCGCTTTTTGCCCACGGTAGAATTTTTTGCGGGGCTGAATGTTTTTGAAGCCAACCCCAAGGTCATCGAAAAGCTTGAAGAAGTTGGCGCATTGTTGCGCCAGGCCAAGATCAAGCACTCCTACCCGCACTGCTGGCGCTGTAAGCAGCCGGTCATTTTCCGCGCCACCACCCAGTGGTTTATCAGCATGGAAAAAAACGACCTGCGCGGCCGCGCCCTCAAGGCCATTGACGAACAGGTGCGCTGGATACCGGCCTGGGGCCGCGAACGCATCCACAACATGATCGAATTCCGGCCCGACTGGTGCATCTCGCGGCAGCGCCAGTGGGGTGTGCCCATCATGGCCCTGCTGTGCGAAGACTGCGGCGAAGCCTGGAACGACCCCAAGTGGATGCGCGACATCTGCGACAAGTTTGCCAAGCACCCCACGGGCTGCGACTACTGGTACGAAGCCGAGCTTTCAGAAATCGTGCCTCAGGGCCTTGCCTGCCCCCACTGCGGAGGCAACCACTGGAAGCGCGAAACCGATATTCTGGACGTGTGGTTTGACTCTGGCACAAGCTTTGCCGCCGTGCTTGAACAGCGCCCTGAGCTGGCCTACCCCGCCGACCTGTACCTGGAAGGTTCAGACCAGCACCGTGGCTGGTTCCACAGCTCGCTGCTGGTCAGCGAGGGCACGCGCCAGCGCGCACCCTACAAGTCTGTGCTCACCCACGGCTATGTGGTGGACGGCGAAGGCCGCAAGATGTCCAAATCCATTGGCAATGTCATTGCGCCGCAAGAGCTGATCGAAAAGTTTGGTGCAGAAATCGTGCGCCTGTGGGTTTCGTCTGTTGAATACCGCGAAGACATTCGCATTTCAGACGAAATTCTTGGCCGACTGGTGGATGCCTACCGCCGCATTCGCAATACCTGCCGCTATATTCTGGGCAACCTTGAGGGCATGGGCAAAAATGATCTGCTGCCGCTCAATGAGCTGCTGCCCCTTGACCGCTTTGCCCTTGATGCAGCCGCCCGCGTGCATGACCGTGTGCAGCAGGCCTATATGGATTTTGACTTCCACAAGGTCTACCACACCCTGCACAATTACTGCGTGACGGATCTTTCGTCCATGTATCTGGACATTCTCAAAGACCGCCTCTACGCATCCGGCGCAGCCAGCGCGGAACGCCGCTCGGCTCAAACCGCCATGTGGCACATGCTCGGCATGCTGCTGCGTGACATGGCCCCGGTGCTCTCCTTTACGGCAGAAGAAATCTACGCCCATCTGCCCGCAGGCCTGCGCGGCACAGAGCCCACGGTATTTGCCCTGCAACCGGTCGATTCCGCTCCCTTCCTGCTTGAAGAAGGCAAGCGTGACGACTGGACTGTGCTCACCGCCGTGCGCGGTGCGGTAACCAAGGCCATTGAGCCCATGCGCCGTGACGGCGTAATCGGCCACTCGCTCGATACGCGCGTGACCCTCTTTGTGGCCGATGAACTGCGCCAGCGCATTGACGGGCTGAACACCGATCTGCGCGCCTTCTGCATTGTTTCGCAGATTGCCATGCAGCCGCTTGAAGCTGCCCCGCAGCAAGCCTACCGTGACGAAGAAATAGCCGGTCTGGCCATTGGGGTGGAAAAGGCCCACGGAGAAAAGTGCGAACGCTGCTGGATTTACAGCACAGAGCTTGGCACGGATGCGGAGCATCCCACGCTTTGCCCACGCTGCGCCGCTGTCATCAAGGCAATGGAAGCGTAACAGGAATGCCAAGGCGATACAGCATACTCGGCATTGCGGCCATTGTTGCCCTGATTCTTGATCAGGCAAGCAAGTGGGCCGTCATGCAGTACATACCCGAACACCGGCCCATCACGGTTATTGCCGGGCTATTTGACCTGGTCAATATCCGCAACCGGGGCGCGGCATTCGGCTTTTTGAACAGATCTGACATCGAATGGCAGTTCTGGCTGTTTCTTGTTGCCACCATTGTGGCAGTGTGGGCCATCATTATGCTGGTGCGCAGCGCCGATGAAGACCCCTGGCTGTTTACGGCCCTGGGCCTTGTGATGGGCGGCGCGCTCGGCAATCTGGTTGACCGCGTGCGCTTTCGCGCCGTGGTTGACTTTTTGGATGTCTATTGGGGCGACTGGCACTGGCCTGCCTTTAATGTGGCTGATTCGGCCATATTTGTGGGTGCGGTGCTGGCCTGCCTGATTCTCTGGCGCAAGCCCCAGGCTGCTGCCAGCGGCAAGGGCGGCAAACCAACCCCCGACAAGGGAGGAACCGCATGATTTTTCATTGGTGGCATGTGCTTTTGGTAATGTTCCCCATGATTCCCACCTTGTGGAGCATTCTGCACATATGGGGACACGAGTTTGAAAACCCGCAACAGCGCGCCCTGTGGCTTGTGCTGGTAGTTTTTTTGCCGATTGTGGGTGGAATCATCTATATTTTCACCGGACGAAAAAAAGTTCTGGGAAAAGTGCAAAATTGAAAGAGGGTACTATGCGCACACTCCGTACTTTGTACATTCTGACTCTGGCCTGTGCGGCTCTGCCCCTGGGCGGCTGCATGGGTGGCAGCACCAGCAGCGGCAACGGCAGCGTATCACTGGAACAGCAGGTGCAGCAGCAGGACATGCAGCTGCGCCAGATGCAACCGGCCCAGGCCGATGCGTGGAACCAGCTCCAGACCTTGCGTCAGGAAGTAAACACGCTCAAGGGACAGCTTGACGATATACAGAATGCCGGCGGTGCGCATGCGCTCGTGGGCCGCGTGCGTGCGCACGATGAAGCCCTGCGGCAGGTTGAACGCAGCATGGCCCTGAACCTGAACCTGGGCGATCCCATGAGCAGCGGCGGCGGTTCTGCGCCTCTTGCACAGCTTGCCCCCCAGGCAGCCCCCCAGGCGGCCCCGCAGGCTGCGCCCGCCTTCAGCCAGCCCAACTACGGGCAGCCCTCTTACGGTCAGGCTGCTGCGGGCGGCATGGCGGCGGGTTCTGTGGGCTACGCGGCGGCGTCTGCTGGCGGCGATCAGGGTGCGGTTTCCACGCCGCCTCAGGGTGTCATCAATCCCAGCTCCAGCACCTGGGGCCAGCCCAGCCCCCAGCCTGAAGCCCCGGTTCAGGCCCCCAAAAAAGATATTTCGCTGGCGCTCTTTGATGCCGGTGTAAACTCCTACAATGCCAGAAAGTACGACGAAGCCCAGCGCTCGTTTACCGACTTTCTGAAAAACTACAAAGACCACAGCCAGGCCCCCGAAGCCCAGTATTATCTGGCCGAATGCTACTTCCAGCGCAACCAGTTTGCCGATGCGGCCCTGTCCTATGACGCTGTGATCAAGAAGTACCCCACTTCTTCCAGCGCGCCGGGTGCGTACCTCAAACAGGGTATCAGCTTCAGCAAGCTCAATCAGGCAGCTGCCGCCAAGGCCCGTCTGGAAGAACTTATCAAGAAATACCCCAACTCGCCCGAAGCGGCGCGCGCCAAGACGTTTCTCAAGACCAACAAGTAATCTCGCAAGCTCTGCCGTGTGCTTGCACGGCAGAGCAGTTTTATACATACCAACTCAACCGCGCCGAGCGCAAAGGGGACGGGCATGAGCGAAGAAAAGCCCGAAGCCGCCGTTTATAAGCAGATCAGCTCTGAAATGCGCCAAGGTCTCAAAGACATTTTTCAGCGCGTTTCAGCTGCTTCCAAAGGACAGCCACTGCCCCCCCCAAATCCCGACGCCTTGTTTCTTGAGGCTTCAAGCCAGCTTGATGAAGTGCTGAAAGACACAGAAGCCGCCACAATGTCCATTATGGAAATTGTTGAACGGCAACTGGATTTTCAGGAACAGAATGACGGCATTCTGAGCGCCCTGCGCAATGAGGCGGAGGACCCCGCGCGCATCATACAGCTTGAGACAAACAATTTTCGTCTGGGCAAAGATCTGACTACCCTGATGACGACCCTGAGCTTTCAGGACATTACGGGCCAACGCATCAAACGCGTTGTTTCTGCCCTTAACCAGATAGAAGCCATGGTGGTGGAGCTTTACGTTTCATCGGGCCTGCTGCTCGAAGCTGCGGAAAAAGATCCTACCAAGAATGTTCAGGAATTGCAGGACGAAGCGCGTCAGGCCGTTAAGGAATTCAACCAGGTACGCAATGAGCTTAAAGGGCCTGACAAGGCGGGGGTTTCTCAGGGAGCCATCGACGACATGCTCTCCCAGCTGGGGCTGTAAACCCGCATTGAACGACTCGCAGACAGCACACAGACACGATTCAAGGGGCGTTGCAAAACGCCCTTTTTTTGCGACCAATGGGCCAGCAGAAGGCTTGCCGGTATACCGGGATGTAGTGTTGCGGCCCCTTCCCGCTCACAGACCAACACCGTCTGAAGCTCCATAACATGGCAACCACTCAAAACCAGGGGATGCAGAGATCACTGACAGTGGTTACAGCCACTCCGGGTGCGGCAAGGTGCATCGGGCTTCCGGCGCTGACACCGGGCACTGCCGTTCAGTGTATCTCCGGCACAAAAATTTTGGGCACGCAAAACAACAAGGCCCCTTAAGGGGCCTTGTTGTAAACACCGGGGCACAGAACCCCGTGCAAATATTCAGCTTACTTCTGCTTGGCGGCTTCGCGGGCACTGGCAGCCATGTGGCAGGGGCGGCAGCCCTTGAACTTGGCACCGTATTTGGCGGGATTTTCCTGCGCCTTCTGCGAATGACAGCCGTAGCACGAGCGGTCGCCGTTCTTGGAATGGAAGGCCATGAACATGCTCATGGAGTCACGTTCACGTGCGCCAGGGGTGGCATGGCATTCGGTACAGGCAACGTAGCGGTTGTCACCGCTCACTTCGTGGTGGCAGTGCATGCAGTTGATGCCTTTATGAGCCGTGTGGGGAAACATGACGCTCATGCGAGCGGATGTGCCACCGGGAATCTCAATGGGCTTTTTGATGACCTGCGACATTTCCTTGATATCACGCGCCTGCGCCGCGCCAACCCACACCAGGCTCAACGCAAGCAGCAACAAGGGCACATATTTCATCAGTAAATCCTCCTACTGGGTTCGTACAGCTCAGGAGCCCGGCCCCCGACTCGCCATAGGCGGCACAATACCACCCTAACCACCAATCACCACGCCGGTTGTTTTACCTTAAAATGCCACCCATGTGCAATATTTAAAGATATCCACACCGGGGACATTTAATACATTAAAAACCGGCCCCAAACTCATACCCAACAAACGCTCTACCACCGTTGCCCAGGCCCAAGAGCCTTGGGCCACATGCTGCAACGGTTAAAACATGTTCCAGAACGATGGTTTGACCGGCTTGAGTTTTCTGCGAGCCGCCACCATATCCAGATGCATCATGCCAAGGGCAAGGGCATCAAGGTTTGGTATAAATTCGCGCTCGCGCAAGTCCACTGCCGGGCAATATGATTTACACTTGGTACACCAGTCGAGCCGCTCACCATGGGCAGCAGTGCCGCTTTCGCGCAGCAGTTCCATCACTCCACTGCCTTCCTCGCCGCATGCGGGGCAGGCACCGCGCCGAAACTTCCAGTCTGCGCCGCATGTGCCGCAATGCAGATGCTTTTTGCCGCCACCGCCAGCAAGAAAGGCATTCTTGTCATCAATGGCGGGCTTGTCCATCCAGCCCATGGTGGGCAGCGCGCCGCACATGGGGCAATAGCCCTGCCGCCACACATCGCCCGCTTCCCAGGGGGCCTCGTCGCCAGACGATGCCACAAGTGAGGTCAACGCGTGCAATACCGGCGAAATCACAAACCCTGCCGCAAAATGCAGCACCAAAGGATCCACCTCGATTTTTTCGGCCAGGCCCTCAATGGCTTTTTTGTTTCCCGACGCAACTGCTGCAACTAGTTCTTCAACGTGTTGCGCTACGGTATCGTCAGATTTCAAGAAAAAGTCTGCAAGCGCGTCTTTGTGCGGAACAACAGCGTCCATACGACTCAGCAGGGGCAGCAGCTTTTCTGCGCTTGTACGCACCGCCGGAGAAAAACCAGCAAACGTGGCCCCCGCCAGCAGCGATACCCCCTGATCCATACGATCGGTCTGGCCTTGCGGCAGCGCCGCTGCCTGCTCCTTGAGGTTTTCAGCCAGTACGCCAACCAGCTCTTCCTGTGCGGAAAACAGCGGTTCAAAGGAACGCAGCACCGGCGCAAGCACAGGACGCCATGCAATTACTTCTTCAAGAGTTTGGGCAACGGTTTGCCTTGTAGCAGCCATTAATACTCCATATGCCAGGGGTATGCCCCAGCCGCTCTCCAGAGCTGTTCGGCCATGAAAAATGTTTCAAAGCACCCCGGCAGCTTAACGCGTCAGCACGCGCAGCCGCACAAGCACCCAGGCCCAACACGCCCTATCCAGGTGATGCAAAAAACCGTGGGCCACACCAACAATGTATGCTTCGCACACAGAGTATGCGATCTTGCCGATCTTGCCCAAATGGTGAACCAAAGCGAAAGATTTGCCAAGCCCCCGCTCTGCATTTTCCGGCTCCCGCAGCCTAAAAAACTGCGGGAGCCTTGCACGCCAACCTTACATGAAGGCCGCGTGTTCGTAGTAGTGTTCTTTTTCTTCTGCCAGCAGGTAAATGACGCTCACGTCCTTAACATCTGCCAAAAAAGCCTTGGGGAAGGTTTTTTTGACGATTTCAAGCCGCTTTTTGGCCATGGGCAGAATTTCTTCCCTTTCACCAAAGGCCATGGTTCCGGTGGGGCATGTTTTGACGCAGATGGGCAGCATGCCTGCGGTCACGCGGTCAATGCACATGTCGCACTTGGTCAGACGCTTGGTCTTGGGATCAAGACGGGGGATGTTGTAGGGGCAGGCGTCAATGACGGCCTGCGCATCTTGCGGGCTCAGCTGGGCGCTTTTTTCGGTGGCGATAACCATACCGGTTTTGGCGTCCTTGATGATGGCCCCTGGCACTGCCATGTCGGCCACATCCTTGCAGATGGGCGTGATGCAATGGCGGCACTGGTCGGGAAAGAAGTTCCACACAACCGTGCCATCGGGTTTCATGCGCTCGCGAAAACGAACAATTTTAAGATTGTTGGGGTTCAGATCCGGCGGATTCTGATGTGTGCCGCGCTGCTTGGTTTCATTGGCAGGCAGGTCATGCCATTCCTTACAGGCCAACTGGCAGCCCCGGCATGCCGTGCACCGTGTGGTGTCGATCAAAAAAGTCTTCGGCATAGCAATGCTCCTTGACGGGCGCACTCCACGTAGGAGTGCGCCCGGCGTGTTAGCCTATTTCGGTCAGCTTATCAGCCTTGCGCAGATTGACGCAGCAGGCCTTGGATTCAGGAATGGTGGTGTTGGGGTCATAGGCCCCAACGGTCAGCCTGTTGGTGGAGTCGCCGCACTTGGGCGTTGTCCAGCCAAAGGCAAAGGGCATACCCACCAGGTGGATTGTTCTGCCCATAACCGTAAAGGGACGAATGCGCACCGTCACCATGGCGATGGCCTCGCATGTGCCGCGAATGCTTTCAAGAAGGACACCGTCGCCGTTCTTGATGCCCTTTTCCTTGGCCAGTTCCGGGCTCATTTCTACATAGAGCTGCGGTTCGGTTTCAAGCAGGTTGGGCACATTGCGCGTTTCACCGCCGCCGCACCAGTGTTCGGTGAGGCTGTAGGTGGTCAGCACATAGGGGTAGTTGGGGTCAGCCGGTGCGGCAATCTTGTCCATATCAGAGGTATGGAACTTGTACACCGGGCTGCTCAGCTGTTTGGAGAACGGATGGCTCGCCAGAGGCGTTTCCGCAGGCTCGTAGTGCTCGGGGAAAGGACCATCGGCGGGGCCAGCGGCAAAGAACTGCGAATGGCCGTCCTTTACCATGATAAAGGGCAGCTTGCCGCCCTCGTTGGCCATGGGCGGCCAGGGGCCGTCGGGCACGTCGCCCACCCACTTGGAGCCGTCCCATTCAATAACAGCACGCTTGGGATTGAAGGGCTTGCCGTTCACATCCACAGAGGCGCGGTTGTACAGAATGCGGCGGTTTACCGGCCAGCACCACGACCAGTTGGGGAACAGGCCAATGTTGGCCTGCATGGGCGTTTGGCTGGTGTTGCGGCGTTTGGACTTGTTGCCGTCTTCTTCAGTCCAGCTGCCGGTGTATATCCAGTTGAGCGACGAGGTTGTGCCGTCGTCCTTCAGCGCCGCAAAGGCGGGCACGAGCTGGCCGCGCTTGTACTGCTTGTCGCCCACCTTGGCATCGGCCCAGAAGAAACCGTTGATACGGCGGGCCCAGTCGGAAGCATCATACTTGTCCGGCCAGTTCATCTTGAGGATGGGCTCGGGCAACACGCCGCCTTCGGCCTTGTAGAGTTCACGGATATTGTTAAACAGGGGCACCACGATATCGGCAAAGTTACGGGCTTCACCGCCGGGTTTGACGCCCTGGTCAAACCACTGCAACCAGCGGCCGCTGTTGCTGATGGTACCTTCTTTTTCAATGCGGTGGGCCGAGGGCAGCAAGAACACTTCTGTTTTGCAGGCCTTGGGGTCCACGCCGGGACGCTTCCAGTTGTCTGTGGTTTCCGAATTATGCAGTTCGGAACACACAAGCCAATCCAGCTTGTCCAGAGCGGCACGCATCTTGTTGGTATTGGGGAAGCTGTTCATGGGGTTCACGCCAAAGATGAAACCACCGCGCATCTTGCCCTGATACACCTTGTCCATGGCAAACATGTACGAACAGTCTTCATTTGGCTCCAGCTTGGCCAGCAGGCCATAGCAGAAGTCGTTTTCAGGCGTGGCTTCGTCGCCAAACCAGCCCTTGAGCAAACTGGCAATATACTTGGGCCTGTTGCCCCACCAGTTGGCGCTGTTGGGCAGTTTGCTCACCGGCGTATTGGCCTTGTTGTAGTCGGCCAGCGCCTGCCACGGAGCCCTGGGGGTTCCGTGATAGCCGGGCAGGTTGTTGTACAGCAGGGCATGGTCGGTGGAGCCCTGCACATTGGGCTCGCCGCGCAGGGCGTTGATGCCGCCGCCAGCCACGCCAATGTTGCCCAGCAAAAGCTGGATCAGCGAGGAAAGGCGGATGTTCTGCACGCCCACGGTGTGCTGAGTCCAGCCCAGAGCGTACATGATTGTACCGGCCTTGTCGGGTCCGCCAGTGGCGCAGAATGCCTTGTAGACCTTGAGCAGATTCTCCTGCGAAACGCCCGTGATGTCAGAAACATTTTTGAGCGTGTAGCGGGAATAGTGCTGGCGCATCAGGTTGATGACGCAGCGTTCGTTCTGGAAGGTAGGATCGACTACAGGCTTGCCGTCGGCATCCATTTCCAGCGCCCACGTCTTTTTGTCGTAGGTGCGGGTGGCAGGATCATAGCCGCTGAAAAGACCATCGTTGAAAGCAAAGTCCTTGCCAACTATAAAGCCGGCGTGGGTGTACTTTTCAACGTAATCCTTAAAGTACAGCTTATTTTCCAGAATGTAGTTGACCATACCGCCAAGGAAGGGAATGTCCGTTCCCGAGCGCAAGGGCACATGGAAGTCGCACCGGGCAGACGTGCGCGAGAACTTGGGGTCAACGTGCATGAGCACGGCCCCGTTGTCCTTGGCCCGCATAACCCACTTGAAGGCGACAGGATGATGTTCAGCGGCATTGCTGCCGATAATAAGCACTGCATCGCTATTCTTGATATCGATCCAGTGGTTCGTCATTGCACCGCGTCCGAACGACTCTGCCAGAGCCGCAACAGTGGGGCTGTGTCAGACCCGTGCCTGGTGGTCCATATGGACAACACCCAGGCCGCGTATCGCTTGGTGAATGACGGCACATTCCTCGTTGGAGGCGTGCGAGGTTCCCATCCAGAAGATGGAATCAAGACGGTTAACCGTCTGCCCCTTGGCATTCTTGAGAATAAAGTCTTTGTCGCGGGTGTCTTTTACCCGGCGTGCAATCTGGGCAAGGGTCCAGTCCCAGTCCTTTTCCACCCAGTGATCGCTGTTGGGCGCGCGGTAAAGCGGCTTTTTCAGGCGGTGATCATTGGTGTACATGCTGAAGAGTGCCGCGCCCTTGGCGCAGAGTGCGCCCTCGTTGACGGGAAAATCAGGGTCGCCCTCTGTCGAAACAAGCTTGCCGTCACGCACATAGGCAATGACCTGGCAGCATACCGAGCAGAACGGACAGACGCTGATAACTTCCTTGGCGCCTTCTATTTTGAGTTTAACGGCGTAAGCCTGGGCCTCGCCCAGGTCGAAGCCCAGCTGCCCCAATGAGAGGCAGAGAACTCCCGCACCGACGCCCTTGAGGAAACTCCTCCGGGTGCTTTTCATGATGATACTCCTTTTTTTGGCCTGTCACACAGCGTAAGGGCCGAAAATGCAGATCGTGACCGACGCCCCGGCGAGGCGACGTCTCATAACAATATGTGGCTATTGCCTTAGCTCAGCATAGGTAACCGTTTCAGCATTGGCACATGCCAATAATAGTCTGTCGAAGCCCTGGTCAGCCCAGGCGCGGCGGTTGAAGCGGTAGCAGAATTCATCAA
>NZ_JAYRGM010000004.1:0-200810 GCF_041907885.1 Desulfovibrio sp.
GATTTTTTGCGCACCCCTACCATTCGTGGGAGCGTGGCTTGAACGAGAACTCCAATGGCCTTCTACGCCAATACTTCCCCAAGGGGGTAAGCTTGGCATCGGTCACGCAAGATGAGATCATAGCGGCAATGTGCCGCTTGAACTGGCGGCCTAGAAAATGCCTTGGGTTTAAGACACCCTATGAAGTTTTTTTAGAAGACGCCAATACCCAAGGACTGGGTGTTGCACTTTGAACTTGAAACCGCGTAGGTATATATGTGGGTATCTACATCTTTACAGAAAAACTTTACAATAATATTGACGCCTTAACATAAACATCGTCGCCCCTTAAGGACGCCAATTAAGAAGTATCGGGTTACATCGAAAGATGTAACCCGATACTTGTATGAAGCCCCCATCGCTAGTGGTATGCCCCCATCATGTTTTCAAAGTTTAAGCCCAGTGGGGCTTTTTTGCTTTGTCTACCTGATGGGGGTCATACCATATGCCGGGGGATTTTATTACGTTAATCAGCCGTTAGCGCAGTATCTGCGCCGTAGAAACGCAGGGCAGGCCAAATGCCTCGGCCACACCGGCAAAGGTGCACTGGCCGTTGACCGTATTGAGGCCGCGCTCAAGAGCGATGTTGTCACGGCAGGCGTTTTTCCAGCCCTTGTCTGCCAGTTCTATGGCAAAAGGCAGGGTGGCGTTGGTCAGCGCGTAGGTAGAGGTAACCGGCACGGCCCCGGGAATGTTGGCAACGGAGTAATGGATGACGCCGTGCTTTTCAAACGTGGGTTCGTGGTGGGTGGTGGGCCTGCCCGCCGTGGTTTCAAAAGAGCCGCCCTGGTCAATGGCCACGTCCACCACCACGCTGCCGGGGCGCATGGTTTTGATCATGGCTTCGGTCACCAGCTTGGGGGCCATAGCGCCGGGAATAAGCACAGAACCGATGACAAGGTCGGATTCCTTGACGGCTGCGGCGATGTTGTATTCGTTGGAAGCGAGGGTCTGCACGCGCGAGGAGAAAATATCGCCAAGATAGCGCAGGCGGTTCAGATTGTTGTCCAGAATGGTTACTTCGGCCCCAAGGCCAATGGCCATCTTGGCAGATTCTGTACCCACCGTGCCGCCGCCCACAATGGCAACCCTGGCACGTTGCACGCCAGCCACACCGCCCAGCAGCATGCCTGCGCCGCCAGCCTGCTTGGTCAAGATGTACGAGCCCATCTGCACGGCCATGCGTCCGGCCACTTCAGACATGGGAGCCAGCAGGGGCAGGCTGCGGTCTTGCGGCTGCACAGTTTCATAGGCAAGGCCCACAACGCCAGACTTGAGCAGGGCGTCTGTGAGTTCCTTGTCGGCGGCCAGATGCAGATAGGTAAACAGCAGCAGGCCGGGACGGAAGTATTTGTATTCGCTGGGCAGGGGCTCCTTGACCTTCATGATCATTTCGGCCTTGGCCCAAACATCTGCCACCGGCAGCATACTTGCTCCGGCCTTGGCAAATTCGTCATCACCTATGCGGCTGCCAAGCCCCGCACCGCTTTCCACCAGAACCTTGTGCCCGTGATCGGTTAAAGCCTTCACACCCGCAGGGGTAATGCCCACACGGTATTCATCGGCCTTAATCTCCTTGGTGACGCCAATAATCATGGATAATCCTCGCAAGCTTATGGTTGGCGCGCGACCAGTGTTGTGTGGTCGCGCAGGTTGCATGCATTTGTCCATGGTCTGGGGCGTTGGGGGGGATGACGCCTTTACGGGCTGGCCTGAACCACCCGATGGGAAACCGTATATTTTTTTACGTTTATCGGCAATAAAATTGATTATTCCTTGGGGCCGCTTTTATAGGCAATCGCAAAGTGTGCGCTCGCGCAGTGATTTAAGCCGCACGCCGCCGTTGAGAATTTCACCCCGCAGCTCGCGCAGGCGGCGGTCCAGATCCTGAGGGGTGTTTTTGCCAGCCGCCGCCTTGAATGTGGCCATGTCGGTGATATCAACACCGCCGTTTTGCAGGTCGCGCACCAGAATTTCCTTGCCCGCAAACTTGCCGGAAGCAGCAGCGGCCACAATGTCGTAAACGGCCTTGTTGGGGTGCTTGAGAATGGAGGTGATAACGTGGCCGGGCAGCTGGGCGTCCTTGTTGGTATCAAGGCCCACGGCGTAGGCGTTGCGCGCCTTTACTTCCTGAAGGGCCGGGCCGTTGCCCGCGCCACTTGCCAGCACCAGCACGTCGGCACCCTGATCCAGTAATTTGCGCGCCGCAACGCGGCCAGCTTCCGCATCGGCAAACGAACCGGTGACCACATTAACCACGCGAATTTCGGGGTCGATAACCCGCACGCCCTCGGTAAAGCCACCCAGCAGCGAACGCATGGAGGGGCAGTCCTCGCCGGTTATCCAGCCCATGACCTTGCTGCCGCGCATGCCGGGCAGGGATGTCTGGCGGGCCACCATGGCTGCGGCGGCTCCGGCAAGGTAGGCCGCCTGCTCGTCGGCAAAGGTTATGGACATGATGTTGGGCGCACGCACGCCAGCGTCGATGCAGCCAAACATGGTGCGTCGAAAGTTGGCGGCGTTGTTGCGCAGCACTTCGTGCAGCCCGCTGGAGGCCACCAGCACAAGATCATTGCTGGCCGCAGCGGTGCGAAACATCTCCTGAAGGGCTGCATCATCGTGCGCCGGCTGGGCCACCGCAACTGTGGCACGTACGCCCAGCTCCTGTTCGGCCTGCCGCAGACCAGCCACCAGGCTGTCGCTCCAGTCGTTGTCGCCCGTGGGTGTTTCAAGCAGCAGGGCAACGCGTAGCGAACCCTGGGGCTTGCTTTCATCCGGGTTGGGGGCGGCGCCACAGGCTATGGGTAATAATGCCGCAAGGCTGGCAAAAAGCAGAAGGGCCGTTATGTGTCTGGCAACGCGCTGGGTAAGCATGGTGTTTCCTTACATTCACAAGATGGTTTGCCTGCATTGGCGGGCAGTTGTGTCCATTGCCATGTTCCAGCCTGGGCAATGCCAGGTTGGTACACAGCGCGGTTCAACTCCTGATTTTTCGCGGTATGCGCAGCCGTGGCAGCATACGCAGGGGAAATATAGCGCTGCGCAAATTGCGGTGCAAGCTGGCTGAGTATGCGGCGGCACAAGCACGCAAAAAGGGAATAAAAAACTTTTTTTTAATAAGCATTTGATGAGAGCAAATTTACATTTATATATAATTGGCTAAAATTATTATAAATTTGAGTATTAAAACCTGTCTGAAAAATTCATTGATTAATCAAACAAGTAGGAGTACATACCTTGACTTTCAAATGTGAAATAAATAACGTGCAACTTGTGAACAAAATAACATGATGTGCGGTTTTGCCGTGTCGGCATTTCTGCCTGAAATACTTGAAAATTATTGCAAGGAAGGTTCCCATGTCAGCCCATGCACAGCCCAGTTGGTTTGATTCCCAGGCCATAGAAATAGCATTGGAAAGAAATAGCGCTCCTGACAGCGCCGAGCTGCGCGATATCCTCAACAAGTCGCTTGAGCTGCAATCGCTGTCGATGGAAGAAACCGTGGCGCTCATGCGTGTGCAGGACGGCGTGGGTATTGGCCGCATCATGGCTGCGGCAGACGAGGTAAAGCAGAAGGTGTACGGTGACCGCATTGTGCTTTCCGCACCGCTGCACATTTCGAACCACTGTGGCAGCGAGTGTCTGTACTGCGCCAACCGCAAGAGCAACAAGGCCATTGAGCGCAAGTACATGACCCCGCCCGAAATGCGTCAGGCCGCTCTCAAGCTGATCCGGCAGGGACACAAGCGCATCTTTCTTGTGAGCGGGCAGTTGCCCAATGCGGATATTGAATATCTGGCCGAGGCCATAAGCATTCTGTACACGGCCTTTGACGGCGTGGGCGAGGTACACAGCGTCAACGTCAATGTGGGCGCGCTTGAATCACACGAATACGCGGCCCTGCTTGATTCGTATGTGGGAACCATGCTCATCTATCAGGACACCTACCACGAGGCCAGCTACCGCGCAGCCCATGTGTCCGGCCCCAAGAGCGATTTTTACGCACGCCTCAACGCGGCAGATGTGGCCTTTCAGGCTGGCGTGCCCGACGTGGGCGGCGGCCTGATGCTGGGCCTTGGCCCGTGGCAGTTTGACCTGCTTGGGGTGGTGCAGCATCAGGCGCATTTGCTGCGGGCCTACAATGCTGGCTGCCGCACCCTGAGCCTGCACCGCATGCGTTGCGCGCCGGGCAGCAACATGCAGACCCCGTATCCCGTGAGCGATTCGGACTATCTGCGTTGCGTGGCCATTGCGCGTCTAGCTGTTCCCTATGCCGGTATCATTTTGACCACCAAGGAACCGGCGGGCCTGTGGCGCGATGGGTGCAGCGCCGGTGGTTCGCAGCTGCTTACCGGCAGCGTGGCCAATCCCTACGGCAACTGGATTGACGATGCGGAGCAAAAGGTTGCCTTCCCCATTGGCGAAGACTGCCATGTGGATGAAGTGGTGCGCTTTCTGCTTGAAGAAGCCCACCATCTGCCGTCCTTTTGCGCGGCCTGCCCACGCCTGGGCCGCCGGGGTGACGACTTTTTGGCCATGGTGCGCGAATGCGGCATGAAAAATCAGTGCGGCCCCAACTCTGCCGCGTCCTTCCAGGAATTTTTGCTGCACTATGCCACGCCCTATACCCGCATGATGGGCGAACAGCTGCTGACCGAAAAGCTGGAAAAAATGACCACCGTTGAACTGGGCGCGGCCAAGAGGCTGCTTTCCAAGGTGCGCGCTGGCCGTATCGACGAATTCATCTAGCAGACCGCTTGCGCTAAAACCCTCAACAGCAGGCGAGTTCTGTGATTAACGCAAAAAGGCGGGCAAAAGCCCGCCTTTTTGCGTTGCAGATCAGAGAATGGCTGTTGCGGTAAGTCTAGATAAAGAAAATCCAGGTCATCAGGGCAAACAGCGGCACAAGAATGCACACAGACCACGCAATGTAGCCAAAAAATCCGGGCATGCGCACGCCCTGGTCTTCAGCTATGGCGCGCACCATGAAATTGGGCGCGTTGCCAATGTAGCTGCACGCCCCCATGAAAACCGCGCCGGCAGAGATGGCCGCCAGCGTTTCGGGCATCTGGTGCATGAGGTTTTGCGCGTTGCCACCGGCAGTGTTGAAAAAAACCATGTAGGTGGGTGCATTGTCCAGAAAGCTGGAAAGAATGCCCGTAAGCCAGAAGTACATGGCGTTGACCGGCTGCCCGTCGCGTGAAACAAGCTCTACCAGCGGGGCCAGCGCGCCAGATGTGCCAGCCTTGAGGATGGCCATGGCCGGAATCATGCTGACAAAAATGCCAAAGAACAGCTGGGCCACTTCCTCTATGGGGCCCCACGAAAATCCGTTGAGCTCCCGGCACTGACGGCTGGTATGGCGCAGTGAAAGCCCGGCAATAACCAGCAGGGCCGCATCGCGCAGCACGTTTTGCGCCTCAAGGGGCACGCCGCCAATGGTTGCCACTGTACCCCGGGGGAACAGGCCAGAAAGCAGCACTGCAAGCACCACGCCCAGCAAAAACAGCAGATTGATCTTGCCGTCGAGGCCCAGCTTTTCCTGCCGCGCGGTGTCGGCCCCGGTAGCCGGGGGGGCGGGCGGCACAGGGCGGCCCTCCTTGTTGTAGAGCACCGTATCAATAATAAAATAGAGCGCCAGCAGGGCTACAGAAAGGCAAAGGGTTTTCAGAAAGAGGTGCGATGTGGTCCAGAAAAAATCCACACCTTTCAGGAATCCCAAAAAAAGCGGCGGGTCGCCCAGGGGTGAAAGTGAGCCGCCGATGTTGGCCACCAGAAAAATGAAAAAAACAACAGAATGCACACGGTATCTGCGGTGTGCGTTGGCGCGCAGCATGGGGCGCACCAGCAGCATGGCAGCACCCGTTGTGCCCATCCAGCTTGCCAGTACCGTGCCCAGCGCCAGAATTCCCAGGTTCACCGACGGCGTACCGGTAAGCGAACCCTTGAGGCGCACGCCACCGGCCACGGTGTACAGCGAAAACAGCAGTACAAGAAAAGGTATGTAATCCAGCAGGATGCTGTGGCAGAATTCGTAAAAGGTCACGCCAGGGCCGTAAACAGCCAAACAGGGGATCAGAAAGGCCAGAGCCCAGAAAATGGATATCTTGCCCCGGTGGTGCTCCCAGAATACGTGGGCTGTCAGCGGCATTACCGCGATGGAAAGCAGCATGCCCCCAAAGGGTATGATCCACCAGACGGAGAGGGAACCTGGAACAGAAAGATGGTCGGCAGCGGCAAGGGCCGCACTGGGAGCGAGCAGCAGGGTGCTCATTATAAAGGTGAGAAAGCGGAATAGAGTCATGTTGCTCCTGAAAAAAGGTGAAGTAATTGCAGGCCAGTAAGAAAAACCGGCCAGAAGCGACACATCCAGTATAGCCCAAGGCGCGCGGGCAGTCCATGCCCTACGTGCGCCCGCACTTGCCTGAAAGGCCATTTTCTGCCACACCAAGGCAGCAATCAATTACAAGGTTAAGGGATTTTTCATGCCAAAAGAACCCACGGCGCGGCGCAAGGCCCGTTTTCTGGAAGTGTTGAGCCACCGCCAGCCCGATCTTACGCTGGTGCTCGCCAATATCCACGATCCGCACAATGTTTCGGCCATCTACCGTTCGTGCGATGCTTTCGGCGTCAGCCGTGTTCACCTGTATTACACCAACACGGCATTTCCCGCTCTTGGGCGCAAAACATCTGCCTCGGCCCGCAAATGGGTAGAAACTGTGCGCCATAAAACCAGCGAGGAAATGCTGGCAGAGCTGCACGGTCAGGGAATGCAGGTGCTTGCCACCTCGTTTACCGAAAAGGCCCGCCCCATGCGCGAGTGGGACTTTACCCGCCCCACGGCAGTGGTCATGGGCAACGAGCACAGCGGCGTTGAGCCCGAACTGCTGGCCGCCGCCGACGGCGAACTGTACATCCCCATGTACGGCATGATCCAGAGCTTCAACGTGTCTGTCGCCTCGGCCATTATTCTGGCAGAGGCAGCCCGTCAGCGCGAGGCAGCAGGCATGTATGCCACCCCCCGTTACGACGCGGCCACTCTTGAAGCCCGCCTTGGGGAGTGGTTGGAAAAATAGCGACAGCCCGAACTGGCCGATATCCGGCCACAAAAGCCCGGGCCGCCCGCGCGGCGTTTGCGGGCGATGTTTGTGGCTTTTGCAGCGTGTAACCATGCCGCCGATAGCCATGAACAATCCCGCCCTGGTCTGTCAGGCCTATGCCTTTGCAACCGTGGTGTTGTGGTCCACAGCCTATGTATACACCAAGGTTGCGCTTGCCTTTTTTACTCCCGGGCCATTGGGCCTGGTGCGTTGCGCGGTGGCATCGCTAGCCTTTCTTGTCATTCTGCCGGTCATGGGCAAGGGGCGCGGTGGTTTATGCATGCCTGCCGCACGGCATCTGCCACTGGTTGCGGCTTCTGGCCTGAGCGGGTTTACGCTGTATCTGCTGGCATTTAACGAGGGCTCCATCAGCCTCAACCCCACTACAAACTGCATTGTCATTTCAACAGCGCCCATTCTGACAGCGGCGCTGGCCCGCATGTTTTTTGGCGAGCGGCTGCCCGTACTGCGCTGGCTTGCACTGGCGCTGGCCTTTTGCGGCGTGGTGCTGATGAACGGCGGCGGACAGGGCTTTATGCTTGCTCCCGGCATGGGCTGGGTGCTTGTGGCAGCGGCCCTGATAAGCCTGTACAGCATTGTGCAGCGCACACTGTCGCGGCAGTATAGCTCGGTGCAGATTGCAGCCTGGAGTTTTTTTGCGGGCACGCTGTTTTTGCTCTACTGCCTGCCGCAAACGGTGGCCGAAATGCGGGCCGCACCGCCCCATGCCCTGTGGCTGGCGCTGTTTCTCGGTATTTTCCCTAGCGCCGCAGCCTACCTGTGCTGGACACGGGCTCTTGCCGTAGCGCCGCGCACCAGCCTTGTGACCAACTACATGTTTCTGACGCCCTTTTTGTCCATGCTGCTCGATTTTGCGGTACGGGGCGGGCTGCCGGAGGCATCTACCTTTGCGGGCGGTGCGGTCATCATGGGGGCCTTGTTGCTGTTCAGCCTTGCGGGCAAGCGGGGCTAACTTGCTGGTTTTTGCATTCTGGCGGCGTTGGAAAGATTTTTTTATTCTGGTCGAGTGCCTTAAAAATACACGCCCTGCGTGAAAAAATCTCCTTGCCTTGCCAGAAAACAAAGTGACAATTTAGCCATTGCCTCCTCGCACGGCTTTTGCGCAAAAAATAGAGCCCGTTGCAGCCGAAGATTCCTTGGCTGCAACGGGCCTTTCCCTTTCGGGAGCCCAACAGGCAATGTCATGCCGTGTGGCTAGTCTGTGTGCGGCTGCACCAGCTTTTCAAAATTCCTGCCGTTCCACTGAAAGCTCGCATCGTTGTCTACCGGCACATGGGCCATGCCCGTGCTTGTCCAGAAAAGAGGCTGGGCCTTCAGCCCCCCAAGGCCAAGGCAGATCATAACCGTGGCCTGCACATCGGGCGGCATTTTACGGCCAGAGGCAAAGAAGGTGCTGATATCCGGTTCCTGTGGTGTGTCGGCAGGCACGGCGCGGCCCGATGCGTCTACCCGCCACAGCTCAAGGGTACATACCGACCCCCCCAGCGTGCCAAAGGCGGCCAGCACCGAACCATCGGTGGCATGGCGAAACAGGCGCAGGGCCACGGCGGTATCCCTGAAGGGCAGCGAGGCGAAAACCATCACGTCTTCGGTTTCGCCAGCCACTTCCCAGAATTCGGAATGCCCGGCAGAAAGCAGTTTTTGTTTGTCCTGGGGGCTGAGGCCTTCGGGCGTGTTTTCAAAAATACTTTCGGGCAGCAGGGCAAAAATGCTGCGTGCGGTCACCTCGCTTTCAGCGGCCCCGGCGGGGCTGGCGAGCACGGCAAGCAACAGGGCAAGCAACAAATACTGTATATGACGCGGCATACATCCTCCCGCAAGACAAAGGGTTGCAGAGAACAGACGTGCTGTAAAAAAATTTATACCGCTTTCGGCAAAGCTTGTCCATGCAAAGGCTTGCGGGCAGGAGAGAACCGCGCAGCCAAACCGTGCCACCGCCTGCCCGGCCCATGCCAGACTCCGCCCCAAATCAGCCGCAAAAATACGCACCAGCGGCCCTTGCCAATGCCCCTTGGGCCGCTTACATATGCTTTCATGAACACAAGCAAGCACTGCATCCACATTGAAAAGGCCCGCCAGCACAATCTCAAAAATATCAGCCTGGACATTCCCCGTGACGAGTTGGTGGTGATCTGCGGGCCTTCCGGCTCTGGCAAATCGACACTCGGCTTTGACATTGTGTATGCCGAGGGCCAGCGACGCTATGTGGAATCGCTTTCTGCCTACGCCCGCCAGTTTTTGCCCCAGATGGACAAGCCCGATGTGGAAAAGATTGAAGGCCTCTCGCCCGCCATATCGCTTGAACAGCAGAGCGTGTCGCGCAATCCGCGTTCTACGGTGGGCACGGTAACGGAAATCTACGACTTTTTGCGCGTGTTTTTTGCGCGTCTTGGCCGCATGTACTGCCCGCAGTGCGGGCGGCCCATCGAGGCCCGCGCAGCCGACGAGATCATTGCCGACATCATGGCCCTGCCGCAGGGAACCAAGTTTATGGTCATGGCCCCACTGGTGGAGCTGCAAAAGGGCACGCATCAGGACAAGTTCAAAAAGCTCAAGGCCGAGGGTTTTGCCCGCGTGCGCGTGAACGGCGAATTCTATACACTCGACGATGTGCCAGCCCTGGACAAGAACAAGAAGCACTCCATTGATCTGGTGGTAGACCGCCTGGTGAACAAGGAGGGCATTCGGGGTCGTCTGGCCGATTCGGTGGAGCTGGCCCTGCGTTACGGCGAGGGCCGTATTGTGCTGCACGAGCCGGACAAGGCCGCCGCAGGGCAGGATGCCGACACCGTGCATTCCACCACCTCGGTGTGCGCGCACTGCCGTATTTCCCTGCCCGCGCCGAGCCCGCAGCTTTTTTCGTTCAACGGGCCGCAGGGGGCCTGCCCGCGTTGCGTGGGCCTTGGCGGGGTGGATTATTTTGAACCGCGCCTCATTGCGCCCAACATGGGGCTTTCGCTGAACACTGGCGCACTGCTGCCCTGGGCCACGGACAAGATGTTCAGCCGCTACGAGGAAGCCCTCAAGGCGCTGGGCAAGCGCTACAAATTTCAGCTTTCCACGCCGCTGGAGCAGTTTACCGAAGACGCGCTTTCTGCCCTGTTTTACGGCGAGGACGAGCAGGGCCACCCCGCGCGGGCCTCGCTTGGCCTGCGGCGTAACTGGATGGGCGGCAGCGTTGCCCTTGGTGCGGGCGGCGACTATCAGAGTGAGCATTTTTCTGATGCCCTGCACGCGCAGGGGCAGGTGGCCGTAAGCGAAAAGCGCTGGCCCGGTGTTATCCCCCTGCTTGAGAGCGGCATGCAGTACGGCGATGCCTGGCGCGAGGCTCTGGCGCGCTTTCGGCAGACCATGGACTGCCCCGACTGCCACGGCGCGCGGCTCAACACCAATGCCCTTTCCGTGCGGGTGGATGACCTGAACATTGCGCAATTTTGCAGCCTTTCGGTTGAGCGTGCTTTGGAATGGCTGGAAAAGCGGGAGTTTACGGGGCGGCATGTGGTTATTGCCGAGCCGCTCATGAAGGAGCTGACCCACCGTCTTTCCTTTATGCGCAGCGTGGGGCTTGAGTATCTTTCGCTTGGGCGTTCCATGTCCACGCTTTCGGGCGGTGAGGCGCAGCGCATCCGTCTGGCTTCACAGCTCGGCTCTGGCCTTGTGGGCGTAACCTACGTGCTCGACGAGCCCTCCATTGGCCTGCATCCGCGTGACAACGAGCGCCTGCTGGGAACCCTGCGTTCGTTGCAGGCACGCGGCAATACCGTGCTGGTGGTGGAACACGACGAGGCCACCATCTGCGCGGCGGATACGGTCATCGAACTCGGCCCCGGTTCTGGCTCGCAGGGCGGCGAAATCATGTTTCAGGGGCGGGTGGATGACCTGCTTGGCAAGGCCGATACGCTCACGGCCCGCTATCTGCGCGGCGACGACGTTATCGCCCTGCCGGACGAAAGGCGCGAGGGGCAGGGGGCGCTGGTCATGCACGGCATTACCACCAACAACCTGCGCAATATCGACTGCCGTATTCCGTTGGGCGTGCTGACCTGCGTGACCGGGGTTTCCGGCTCTGGCAAAAGCTCGCTGGTGGTGGATACCCTCTACAAGCAT
The DNA here is from genome assembly GCF_041907885.1 of Desulfovibrio sp. GTDB lineage: Bacteria > Desulfobacterota > Desulfovibrionia > Desulfovibrionales > Desulfovibrionaceae > Desulfovibrio. The sequence continues at coordinate 11,268 of NZ_JAYRGM010000004.1, forward strand.
GTGGCCCTGAATCTTGGCCTGCGCGTTGATCAGCCCGGCACCATCGGCGGGCTGGAATACGAAAAGGGTTCCGCGCCGGTCGAGCGCATTGTGGCCATCGACCAGACACCCATTGGGCGCACGCCGCGTTCCAACCCTGCCACCTACACCAAGATTTTTGACGAGATACGCAACATTTTTGCCATGACCCAGGACGCCCGCAAGCGCGGCTACAAGCCGGGGCGTTTCAGCTTTAACGTGCGCGGCGGGCGTTGCGAGGCCTGCGGCGGCGACGGGCAGATCAGGGTTGAGATGCACTTTTTGCCCGACGTGTACGTTACCTGCGACGTGTGCAAGGGCAAGCGGTACAACCACGAAACCCTGGAGGTGCGCTACAAGGGGCTGAACATCGCCGAGGTGCTCGACCTTACCGTGCATCAGGCCCGTCAGCTTTTTGAAAGCTATCCTTCGCTGGAGCGCCGCCTTGCCGTGCTGGAAGAAGTGGGGCTGGAATATCTGCGCCTGGGGCAGCCCGCCACAACCCTTTCTGGCGGCGAGGCCCAACGCATCAAAATCTCGCGTGAGCTGGGCAAACGCTCACTGCCGGGAACCATGTACATTCTCGACGAGCCCACCACGGGCCTGCACATGCACGAGGTGGGCAAGCTCATCAAGGTATTGCACGCCCTGGTTGACCGGGGGGCCAGCGTGGTGGTTATCGAACACAATACCGACATGATTCTGGCTTCTGACCATGTGCTGGACATGGGGCCGGGCGGCGGCGAAAACGGCGGGCAGATCGTTTCTGCGGGAACGCCGGAGGCCATCGTGGCCGACCCAAATTCCGTTACCGGGCGTTTTCTCATGCAGGAGCGGATCGACAGGCTTAAAAGACGCAAGTAGCCAATTTTCATTCAATAGAAAAGTAACGTCATGCCGTGGCATGATGGTTAGGGGCGCGCCGCATTTTCAAGCGCGCCCCTTGTTTTAGCAAGGCGAAGTTTTTTGCATGCGCGCTGCCGTTTTTTTGTTGACAAGGAAACATTATTCCGAGATTGTTTCCACGTAAACAAAAAGGAGCCGTCGTGAATCAGCCGTACAGAATTGTATCTGAACTCATCAAGATATCCGAGCATGCCGACGCTTTTAGGCATGGACGGGAGGACTTTTTTGACGATCTGAACCTTACGGAAGTGCATTGCATTCATTGGATTGGAACACTTGATCATGCCAATGTGACAAAAGTTTCAAACGAGATGGGCATGACCCGTGGGGCCATAAGCAAAATATGCAAAAAGCTGTTGAAGAAAAAGTTTATCGAAAGCTATCAGGAGCCTGAAAACAATAAAAATATTTATTTCAGGGTTGCAGAAGGCGGAAAAAGCATATTTGAAGCCCATAAAATAACCCATACCCGCACGTTTGAAGAAAAGGTCAACATTGCAAATAAGTACGACGCAGACGAGCAGGCGATAATACTGCGTTTTCTTATGGATATTAACGCGTTTGTAGAAAATCGCCTTGAAACCGCATACGCAGATAGCTGTGATAATGAGGAATAGCGGGGAGTAGTGAAATGAGTTCTACAGCAATAAAAAAAGATATTGTTTATTCCATATCATTGGCCCATATGCTTAATGATTGGTATATGAACATTATTCCGATTCTTACGCCATTTCTTATTGCAGCCGGGTTTGGCATAGGAGAGGTTTCATTTGCCATTTCTGCATTTACCATTACATCGTCGCTTTCACAGCCGCTTATTGGCTACATGGTGGACAGAAAAAATCAAAGCTGGATGATCTATGTGGGAACCGCATGGCTGGCAGTGCTGCTGAGTTTCATCGGTTTGACGCACAGTTCCAGCATGCTGATTCTGATTGCGGCCCTCTCTGGCCTTGGGGCGGCGGCGTTTCACCCTCAGGCTTCCGCAATGGTCAGTGCGGCAAGTGGTCAGAAAAAGGGGCTGTATCAGGCTGTGTTTGGTGCAGCAGGCAATCTGGGTTGGGCGTTGACACCCCTGTTTGTGATCCCCCTTGTGGAACGGTATGGCCTGGAAGTAACGCCATACTTTGTGGTTCCCGGCATTATAGTAACGGTATTGCTGGCATTTAAGGCACAAAAAACACCCGCAAGGTCGCATGCCGCTTCGGTACCCTTGATGGAGGCTCTACGCCCTGCCTGGAAGGAGTTGAGCAAGCTGGTGCTGATTATTGCCGTGCGCACGCTGACGTATTCCGGTCTTGTGGCCTTTCTTCCCCTGTATCTGCAACAAAGAGGCGTTAGTTTGGCAGCCAGCGCGCATCTGCTGTTCATCTTGCTGCTTTCCGGGGCAGCGGGCGGCATGGCCGGCGGTTACCTTTCAGACAGATTTGGTAAAAAAATAGTCATTTTTTGGTCTTTGGCTGCCTCGCCCATTTTTTTCTACCTCTTTCTGCATGTGGGTGCAGGGCTGCAATCTGTGGTTTTTGCCCTGGCAGGGGCAACACTGCTTTCATCCTTTTCCCCCATAGTGGTGATGGCGCAAGAAATGCTCTCCAGGCAGGCCGCCATGGCTTCAGGATTTTCACTGGGGTTTGGTATTGGCATTGGAGGCCTTGGCGTGGGCCTTGTGGGGCTTGTTATCCAGTATGCGGGCCTTGCCATTGCCATCAATCTGTTGATCTGCCTTCCCATAATTGCTGCGGGTATTGCCCTGACACTGGAAAAGCGCAGGCCAGCCCAAGAGCTGGCACCTGCACGGTAGGGCGCGTGTAGTAAGGGCTGGGTGTCAGATTGTAGCAGATCAGGAGAACCGGGCGGGCGAGGGCTGGCATGGCCGGGGCACAAAAAAGCCCCGGTTTTGACCAGGGCTTGGGCGGTTCGCGGTCTGCCGCCAAGGCGAACCGCAGGAGGGGGACTTTGAAACGCAGATTCCTTACTTTTTGGGTTCAAACTTGAGGCGTTTGCCTTCAAGGCGTTGGGCTTCGGCATCTGTGGGTGTGCAGCCGCACGAGCTTTTTTTGGCGCTGTCGCAGCCGCCTTCACAGCATCCGCACTTGCCCTTGCGGATGGACGTGTACATTCTGCGGCCAAAATAATAGGCCGCTGCCGCTATGCACAGGATGACGATAATCAGTTGTATATCCATGCTTCACCTTCATGTTCCCGGTGGTCTTTTTTCAGCCATGGTGGGGATGCGTGCCAGAAGTGTGCTTCAATAGAAAATGAATGTCAACTTCATTTTGGGGCGGCAATTAAAAATCTGCCATCCAGCATAAAAAAGGCCGCCCAATGGGCAGCCTTGAGGTTGTGCTGACTGGCAGACAGAAGAACAGCTAGTTTTCCTGCGCGGCCTTGTCGCGGCATTCTTTGCAGATGCCGTAGAGGTTGTGTACATGCCCACGCAGTTTGAAGCCGTATTTTTCGGCCATTTCTTTTTGCAGTTTTTCGATGCGGGGGTCGCAGATTTCCACAATCTTGCCGCAGTCGAGGCACACAAGATGGTCGTGGTGGCTGTCTGGCTTGGCGATTTCGTAGCGGGTAATGCCGTCGCTGAAATGGATTTCCATGGCCATTCCGGCATCGCACAGCAGTTTGAGCGTGCGGTACACCGTGGTTTGGCCGATGCCAGAATCGCGCTTGATCACATGCTGATAAAATTCTTCAAGCGAGTGGTGGCCGGGCAGCTCAAAAAAAGCCTCGGCAATGATGCGCCGCTGGGAGGTTGTGTTCAGCCCCTTGCGGTTCATGAAATCCAAAAAATCCGCCAGGCAGGCGTTATTTTGCTGTGTTGTCATTATATGCCCACCCCTGGTTGAACAAGTGTGCGTTTGATAAAGCTGCGGCGCAAACAGGGTTTGCACCCGTAGCCATGCAGCATTTCTTTTGGCCTAAAAAGACGCAAAAAGCAATGCGGCAAGGGACATGCCCGCATAACGCTATTTTGAAGAAGGTAAATAGTGCTACCGTTGCCTTGCGGCATGTGCGATGGTTTTTAAAAAATGGAGAAACTTTTTTCTGGCTTATTTGCTTGACAGGATTATCAGGATTGAATACTGTTTTCAAAACAAGGTTAGAGCAACCTCTGCCGAAGCAGTAGCTTCGCTGTAAGGATCCAATCATGGGAAATCTCATCAATAAAGCGGTAGAGCCCTTCAGCGTAATGGCCTTTCACGCCGGTGAGCTGAAAACGGTTACAGAGGCCGACATCAAGGGCCACTGGTCGGTATTCTTTTTTTATCCTGCCGACTTTACATTTGTTTGCCCCACAGAGCTTGAAGACCTGGCCGAACACTACGACCAGTTTAAAAAGCTCAATTGCGAAATATATTCCGTTTCCACCGACAGCGCCTTTGTACACAAGGCCTGGGCCGACGCCTCGCCCAGCATAGCAAAAATACGCTATCCCATGATGGCCGACTGCGCAGGAGCACTGTGCAATACCTTTGGCGTTATGATTGAAGGCGCGGGGCAGGCCCTGCGCGGTAGTTTTTTGGTGAATCCCGACGGTCTGATCAAGGCCTATGAAATTCACGATACGCCCATTGGCCGCAATGTAGAAGAACTGCTGCGCAAACTTGAAGCCGCGCAGTTTGTGGCCGAACACGGCGATCAGGTTTGCCCCGCCCGCTGGAAACCCGGCAGCGCCACGCTGAAGCCAGGCCTTGATCTGGTGGGCAAGCTCTAAACACATGCGGCGTACACGCAGATACTGAACGCCGCTTGCTTTTCCATATGCCTTCCTCAGGCAACCCCGCTGAAATGGGCCAGCACGCAAGTGCTGGCCCATTTCAGCCTGTTGACGTAGTCAACAGCGGCAACCAAAAGCAGGCTGCGGCTTGCCCGCGCCGTCTGGCGGCTGGTTGCCGTGTGTTTCCGCCCGGCGGCCCTGCCGCCGATGGCGGCGCAAAACCGGCAAAGGTTTTGTCATGTTCATGAAAATGGGCCAGCACGCAAGTGCTGGCCCATTATTAGCTGCAACCCGACACGCGGGTTGGCAATGGCGATAGTATCCTAAGCCAGAGGCTTGAGAGAATTGGCGTAGATACGTGCCACGCGTTCGCGGGTTCCCTCTACGGGCGCAACAGAAATCAGCAGGCCCAGCGAGGGGGTTTGCTCCACAAGGTCGCAGAATTTTTCAATATCCTGAGCGGTCACGCCGATATCCTCCAGCTTTTGCGGCACGCCCACGCTGGCAAGCCACTGCTCCACGGCCTTGGCCGCCACGGGGGCTTCCTCTGGCAGACCCTTGAGGCCGGGGGCCATGGGCGCGAGAATGTGTGCCAGCACATCGGGCCGCGCGGGGTAGCATTCCAGAATAACGGCGGGCAGCAGCGCCGCCAGCCCCAGACCGTGTGAAAGATCGGGACTGACCGCACTCAGGGGATGTTCGAGGGCGTGTGTAAAGTGCAGCAGCCCGTTATCAAAGGCCACGCCAGCCTGCATGGCCGCGTAGCACAGCTGATGGCGGGCCTTGAGGTCGCCGGGATTTTCCAGCGCTGCGGGCAACCACTGGTGTACAAGCCGGATGGTTTCTGTCGCCAGCGAAATGGCCAGCGGATTGGTAACCGTGGTTGTGGCGGCCTCCACCACATGATTTATGGCATCAATGGATACGTAGCGCGTCTGGTCGGGCGAAAGCCCCGTCATGAGCGCCGGATCGTCGATGGCATAGCGCGGATAGATGCAATCGTAGGCGATGGCGGGCTTGTAATTGAGCTTTGTCACTGTGGCCACGGCAAAGCGGTTTACCTCGCTGCCCGTGCCATGGGTGAGGTTGATGGCAATGACCGGCAGGGCCGTTTGCGGCGTAAAGCGGTAGCAGTACAGATCCTCGCCTGTCTTGCCAGGATTTGCCAGCAGGATGGCGGCACTCTTGCCGCAGTCGATGGGGCTGCCGCCGCCAATGGCAAGTACGGCTCCGGCATTGGCGGCACGGCCCATGGCTGCGGCTTCATCAACGCTGTCTGTGGTGGGGTTGGGGGTTACACGGTTGTACAGGGCAAGTGTGATGCCGTGCTTTTGGGCTGCCGCTTCAACCTTGTCCCACGCGCCGGTGATCTTGTATGAGCGGCCACCGCACACGCAGAGCACTGCGTTGATGCCCTCGGCCTTAAGCTGGGCGAGGATTTCGTCTATCTTGTCGATGGCTCCCACACCCAGATAGGTGGTGGTTTTAACGCGTATTTCCCGAACATTGTTGTAATCTTCTGCCTGATTCCACATGATTTTCTCCTTGATGCTATGGGGCGGGCCGCAGGAGCGGCTAGTGAACAATTATGTTATTTTTTTCACATGCAATCTTTATAAGGCTTGTCGGGATGATAGTAAAGTTCTTTGAGCGTACAAACATTTTTTGCACGCTTAATGAGTAAACCGTGAGATTTTCGCTCTGTCGAGGCAGCTGACATGAATAGTGTAATTGGCGCAAAGGGCCGCTGTCGGGTTGAAGCTGGCTGTGTCTCCGCTTTGGCGGCGGCAAGAGGGTAGTGCCACAATTGGTTCCGGGGCCAGAGGACAGAAGGCTCGTGGGCAGAAGCACAGAGGCCAGAAGGCCAGCAGGCCGTTTGGCCGTTGGCAGCGGGTCTTGCGTGGCAGCAGTTTGCGGCACAAGGGGCCAGCCGGGCAGGCGTTGGCGCAAAAAAAACGGGAGGCTCCGCAGAACCTCCCGTCAGTACAGGCTGTGGTGTGCCGCAGGCCTAGTGGCCGCGCAGCATTTTGACAGAGCAGAACTTGCCGCACATGGCGCAGACTTCTTCTGTCTTGTGGTCTTCGCGGCGTTTTTCAAGCATCTGCGGGTCAAGGGCGGCCTTGTGCATGGCGTCCCAGTCCAGAGCCTTGCGGGCGGCATTCATGGCTGCCTCGCGGGCAACGGCGGCGGGGCGGCCAAGGGCCACTTCGCCCACATGGGCGGCCACACGCGAGGCCATCACGCCAGCGCGCACGTCGGCCTCGTCGGGCAGGGTGAGGTGCTCGGCGGGGGTGAGGTAGCACAGAAAGTCCACACCGGCCTCAACGCCCATGGCACCGCCGATGGCTCCGGCGATGTGGTCGTAGCCGGGTGCGCTGTCGCAGCACAGGGGGCCGAGCACATACAGGGGGGCGTTGTTGGTAAGGCGCTTGATGCCCTGAATCTGGGTGCGCACCTGATTGAGCGGCACATGGCCGGGGCCTTCAATCATGCACTGCACGCCGCGTTCCAGCGCATACTTGGCAAGCTGGCCCAGGTTGATGACTTCTTCCCACTGCGCGGCATCGCCCGCGTCCACGCCAGCGCCGGGGCGCAGGCCGTCACCCAGCGAAAGGGTGACATTGTAGGGACGGCAGATTTCGAGCAGGCGGTCAAAGTATTCAAGCAGGGGGTTTTCGCGGTTGTTCTCAAGCATCCAGCGGGCAAGCATGGAGCCGCCGCGCGAAACAATGCCCAGCACGCGGTTGTTTTTGACGGCCATTTCTGCGCCGCGCTTGGAAAGGCCGCAGTGAACGGTGATAAAGTCCACGCCCTGCTCGGCCTGTTTGGCGATTTCGTCAAACAGGGCATCGGGCTGCATGGTGGCGATGTCCTGCTCCGCGTCCAGAATCTGCTGGCCCACGGCATAGAGGGGCACGGTTCCGAGGGGCAGGGGGCAGGCCTTGAGCATGCCCAGGCGCAGGGCGTCCAGATCGCCCGCGATGGAGAGATCCATTACCGTATCGGCTCCGGCCTCAAGGGCGGCCTTGATTTTGCGCTCTTCGGTGGCCGGGCAGTTGCACAGGGGCGACGTGCCAATGTTGGCGTTTACCTTGATACGCGCGGGCTGGCCCACAAGAATGGGCTTGAGGTCAGGGTGCGCGGGATTGCCCAGCAGCACCATTGTGCCTGCCTCCAGGGCATCGACAATGGTTTGCGGTGCGAGTTGTTCTTCCTCAGCAAGACTGGTGAGGTATTTGTCAAGCAGGCCGCTCAGGGCGGAATTCTGCGAAAGAAGGGATGCAGACATGGTATGTGCCTCGCGGGTTGCGACGCAGGGCGCAAAAAAAGCCACTCGCAGCGGAGCAGTGTCGTGGCTGCGGCTTCCCTACGGCAGTGCGAACTGCGTCAGGTTCATAGGGTCTGGGATTGTCCCACTCTCAGCCGTCAGACCTCGCGGCCCACGGCTCCCCTAGCACTGGTTGCATGAATAGCGCGTCTGCCAGTGGCTGTAAAGCCCGTACAGCGCGCCTTGCTTTTGCCCCTGCTGGCTGGCATAGACAAATCATGGCAAGAAAACGTTTTTTAAGTCCCTTTACCTGGCCTGTGCTGTCCTTTCTTGCGGCCGTTGCCGCAGGCGCGCTGCTGCTCGGTCTGCCCGCAAGCTGGGCAGAAGGGCAGAGCATAAGCGCCATTGATGCCTGTTTTCTTTCCACTTCTGCCGTTTGCGTAACCGGGCTTTCGCCGGTAGACATAGGCGCTGTGCTCAGCCCCTTTGGCAAGGGGGTGCTGTTGTGTCTTATCCAGACGGGCGGCCTGGGCGTGATGACGTACACCAGCATTATTTTTTTGCTGTGGCGCAACAACGTGCCTTTTAACAGCCGCGAGGCGGTGAGCCAGGCCCTGCTGTGGGGCGATTTTAGTATTGCCGCCTTTTTGCGACAGGTGCTGGGGCTGGTTTTTGGCATCGAGGCGGTGGCCGCAATGTTGCTGTGGCTCTACGATCCTGTTTTTTTCTATCCCTTCAGTGCGGTGTTTCATGCCGTATCGGCCTTCTGCAATGCCGGTTTTAGTCTAAGCACAACAAATTTGGCGCTTTTTCGTGATGATGTGGCGGTCAATGCCATTATTGCGGGCAGTGTCATTCTTGGAGGCATCGGCTTTGGCGTGCTGCGCGAATTTCTGGGCATCTGCACCGGGGGGCGTTTGGGCGCGCCAGTATGCCGGCTGAGCCGCTACAGTCGCATGGTGGTTAAGACCAGCATCATGCTCATTGTGGTGGGCTGGATTGCCATGTTTGCCATCGAATTGTGCCGGGGCAGCGTGCCGCGCACCGCCGAAGGCTGCTTTGACCTGGGCATTACCATGTTTTTTCATTCCGTGGTGGCGCGCACAGCCGGGTTCAGCACGATCGATTTTGCCCTGGTCAGCGATGCCACCCTGCTGGTACTTGTAGCCCTCATGTTCATTGGCGGAGCGCCCGGTTCGTGCGCGGGCGGCATCAAGGTGGTGACCTTCAGGGTGCTGGCTGGCTACATTACCGCGCAATTCAGGGGAGACAGCCAGATTGCGCTGGAGGGGCGCGGCGTTTCGACAGAAAACGTGCGCCGGTCGCTGACCCTGTTTTTTGCGCATACCCTGCTTGTGGTTTTTTCCCTTTTTTTACTCACGCTTACCGAGAGTGATATTCTGGGTGCTTCGGGCACGCAGGGGCCATCGGTGTTGCGCCTGCTGTTTGAAGAAGTTTCGGCCCTTGGTACTGTGGGGCTTTCCGTCAATCTGACGCAGGATCTGAGCACCGCAGGCAAATCCATTATTATTTTCAGCATGTTTGCTGGGCGCGTGGGCATTTTGAGTCTGCTTATGGCGGCGCAGAGCCTGCGGGCCAAAAAGGCCTACAGCATGGCCGAGGCACAGCTTCCCATTGGCTAACGGGGCGGGGTGGAGGAACTATGGCGGAAAAAAAACTGGAAATCGGTGTTATCGGCCTTGGCAAGTTTGGTCTGCGCATGGCCACAACCCTGGTGTCACTGGGGCATACCGTCATTGGCATTGATATGTCAGAGGCCCGCGTGCAGAGGGCAGAAGAGGCGCTGGATTCGGTGTACAAGGCCGACGCCACCAATATTGCGGTGCTGCGCTCGCTGCATGTGCAGGATCTGGACTGGGTGGTCATAAGTGTTGGGCAGAGCGTGGAACAGTCGCTCAGTATCACCCTCAACGTGCAGGAACTGGGCGGCCCAAAGATATGGGTCAAGGCGTCCAACGAAGAACATAAAAAGATTTTGCAGCGCCTGCACGTCACCCGTGCCATGGTTCCCGAAACCGAGGCTGCCGTCATGGCGGCCCACCAGCTCACCCACCCCGGCATGCTCGATCTGATACCCAAGTACGGCGGCATTGCCATTCAGGAACTGCGCGTTGACCAGTGGGACGGCAAAACCCTGATAGAACTGAACCTCATGCAGGAATTCAGCGTAATGGTCATGGGCATACGCCCGGCGGGCAAAAACGAGTTTATGTTTGTGCCGCCTGCCATGACAGTGCTGCACAAGGGGGATGCCCTGGTGGTGGCCGGAAAGGCCGATTCCATGAGTGGGCTGAAACCCTAGGCAGGTATTCGGGCGGTGATTTTTGCCTGATCTGTCGTAAGGAAGACTCTTTTGCGGCCTTTTCCGTGCAATTACGGAGAAGGCCGTTTTTTTGTGGGTGGCTGCATATCATCCTGCCGGGTGCTGGGCCTGGCGGCGGGCATGGCGGCGGGCAGCGGGTCGTCACCGGGCAAGGCCCACCAGGGCAGGCCGCGCCATGCGGTGTTGAGGGCTTTTTCCTGCTGGGGCCAGCAGGGCGAAAAGCGGGCAAGTTCAGCCCTGTATGCGGCAGAGTGGTTCATGTGCTGCAGATGGCACAGTTCGTGCCAGCACAGGTGTTCCAGCAGGGCGGGTGGCAGCAGCAGGGCGCGCCAGTTCAGGCTGATGCGGCCTTCTGGAGTGTGGGCCGCAAGGTCTGTGGTGGGGCTGCCTGCTTGCGCTGGCCCCTGCACCGGCGGGCTGGAAAAAAGGCTGCGCACACGGGCAGAAATTTGATCAAGAACAGTGCCACGACCGGATTTTTGCCTGTTGCTACCCTGCTCTGCGGTGTTTTGCGGGTGCAGGCGCGAACAGCTTCCCCAGCGGCCCCGCTGGTCGCGCACGCTGACCCCAGCAAGTGCAAAGCCAGCGCTGGCGGCCAGGTGGTTCAGATAGGGCGGCAGCAGCAGGGCGGCCTTGTTGCGGGCCCACTGGCGCAGGGCCTGGGCGCACAGCGGTATGTCGTCCACTTTGCCAAACAGGCGCAGCAGGCCAGCGCTCTCAACCAGCAGCACGCGGCGCGCACCGCTCGAGATCTGCAAGGTGTTGCACTGCCCTGACACATGTGTGCGGCTTGCCGAACCCGTGCAGCCTGATGCGGCCCTGCGCCCCTGGGCCATGTCGCCCGCGCAGATCACCGTAAATGTTTCGCCCGTAAGGGGCAGATGTATCTGCTCAGGCAATTGCGGTGCTGGCAGGGCGCGTAGCTGGTTGCGCTGCGCCCGCTCAAGCCAGGGCACAAAGAGAGGCAGGCTCGCCTTCAGCTGTTCCGGCCCCATACCCTGTGGAATGGCAAGCACCAGCCCGCCCCGTGGCAAAAGCGAAAGCCTTGCGCGCTGTGCGCGGGCAGAAATGCGCAACGCAGCCTTTAACCGCGTGCCGTCGGCAAGGGTAAAATCCACGGTGGAGGGAAGGTCGTGCAGCGGAACTGCGTAAACTTTGGGAGCGGCCATGCCTCAAGGCTGCCACAGCGGCTTGAGGCTGTAAAGACTGCCATCGGCACACTTGTTGCTGCACCTCCTGCGGAAAGATCCACCCGGTAAACTCTGCCGGGTCTTGTTCCGGCGCTGCCGTGGCACCGGTGCATTCGGGGAGAGCGCAAACGGCAATGTGCAGGCAACAGTCTGCGGGAGGCGATCATGGGTATATCTGGCATTGGCAATCTTATGGGTGCAAGCAGCGCAGATGCCGTTTATAAGGTGGGTTTGGGCTCAAATACCATCCGCACGCGCAGCAGTTCTTCCGATTCCGGTGACACTGTGGATATTTCTGATGAAGCAAAAAAGCTGTTTTCTGAAAAAATCCATATGTATGACAAGGGTTCTTCCAGCGCCACCGCTTCAAACACAGCCCAAAGTCAGGATGAAACATCGTCGGAAACCGCTGACAGTGAAACCACGGGTAGTGAAGATTCTTCACAGTCAGGCGGGGTTGGCGGCGGCAGCGGTGGTGGAGGCGGGTCTTCATCCACCAATGCGGTAGAGCGCATCAAGAAGCAGATTCAGGCATTGCAAAGCCAGCTTCAAAGTGTTGCATCTCACGCGGGCAGCGGCAATGAAGCGGCAGTAGAAAGCAAGGTGCAGTCACTTGAGTCGCAGATAGCCGCACTCGAAGCCCAGCTGGCAGAAGCGGAAAAGACTTCTTCTTGACATAGGAATGATTCCTGATTAATGTGGGTGGAGATTGAGTGTGTAACGTACTGCCCCTCTTTTTTCGTGCGTAAAAAACGCACTGCCACCCTCATTCCAAGGAGAAATCACAATGAAATCGCTGAAAGGTTCTCAGACCGAAAAAAATATTCTTACCGCTTTTGCTGGTGAATCTCAGGCACGCAACCGTTACGACTACTTTGCCGGGCGGGCCAAGAATGACGGCTTTGTGCTGGTGCAGGAAATATTTGTGGAAACGGCCTTGCAGGAAAAAGAGCACGCCAAGCGCCTGTTCAAGTTTCTTGAGGGCGGTGATGTGGAAATTACCGCCGCCTTTCCTGCTGGCGTGATTGCTGGCAGCGAGGCCAACCTGATCGCGGCCGCCAGCGGTGAAAACCACGAACACACCGTCATGTATCCCGAATTTGCCGCAACGGCAGAAAAAGAAGGCTATGCAGAAGTTGCCGCAGTCATGCGCAATATAGCCATTGCCGAAGCCTACCACGAAAAGCGTTTTCTTGCGCTTGCCAAGGACATCAAGGAAGGGCGCATGTTTGTGCGCACCAAGCCCACCGTGTGGCGCTGCCTGAACTGCGGCTGCCTTGCTGAGGGCGACCACGCCCCCGAAATGTGCCCCGCCTGTGCGCACCCCAAGGCCTATTTTGCCGAGCTCAACTACTCGTTCTAGTCTGTTTGCCCGCCCGGTGTGGCGGGGCTGATACAATTTGCGTTTTTTGCAGAAAGCGCCAGATCTGTTTTGATCTGGCGCTTTCTTGTCGTTGGGCTGTCATAATTTAGGCAGAAAATTGATGATTGCATGGCGTGGAACTTGCAGCATCCTTCGCGCATGGATTATTGACAGTGAGTATTGCCTTCCTCAAATAACCGCCAGCGGCAAGTTGCATGTAATGGGCGCTATTTTTTGCACTTTTGTAATCAATAGCTATCAAACTTCTTGCAGGAGATCGGTTAAACGGTTATCAGGTATGGCAAGGTATGTCGTTGTATGGGTGGGGAAGGGAAGCTGCCATTCGTATAATGTGGTCCATAATGGTCGACATGCCTACAAGCGGGAAAATGCGTAACGGTGCATTTTTCAAGCTGAGGAGTTAACCGTGAAACATCTTATTTTTGCAGTGGGGATCTTTTTGTTTTTGGCTTCATCGGCAGCAGCAGCTGAAAACAGTTATCCGCCCCCGCCTCCTGCGGGAAAGGCGCTCTCGGTCGAAGACACAATCTATGGCGTGCTGCGCAATCACCACAATCTGCGGGGCATGATTGAAAATCGCGAGGTGCTGACGCACGAGGTGCGGCGCGCGCAGGCTGGCTTTGGCCCCCGTGTGGATGTTACCGGGCAGGCTGGCGGCAGCGTGCTGAGCGATTCCAGTACCCGCAGTCAGAACCTTGATTCACAAATGTGGGGCAAGGTTGGCTACAGCGCACAGCTTGTGCAGCCCATCTGGGACGGGTTTGCCACCCGTTCGCGCGTTCGCACAGCCAAGTCCACCCTTGAATCTCAAAAATATCGTGTCTTCGACACGGCGACCTCGCTTTCGCTGGACGCCATCATTGCGCACATTGATTTGCTGCGGCGCAGAAAAATTTATGAACTCTCCGAAGACAACGTAACCCACCACAAGGGCCTGGTGGGGCAAGCCCAGGACCGCGCCAGCCTTGGTGCCGACACAGCAGCCGACGTAACCCAGGCCCAGTCGCGCTTGCAGCGTGCGTACTCAAGCCTTTCTGAAGCCAAGGCCGCTCTGCTGGTGGCAGAAGAAACCTATGTGCGCCTTACGGGTTTGCCTGCGGCCAGCCGTTTGCAGCCCGTGAGCATGCCGCCCCAGCTTTTTGCGGCAACACAGGCGGTTATGGATCAGGCCAAGAAGAGCAATCCCAAGCTGGCCGCCTATCTGCAAGATATCCGCGCTTCGCGCGGTGAGCGAGAGCTGGCCGACGCGGCTTTTTCGCCTACCCTCAATCTTGAGGCGGGCCCCAACTATACCAATCTGGGCGGGGCAAGCGACCGCTGGGTTTACAGTTTTGACGTTATGGGCGTTGTGCGCTGGAATATCTTTAACAGCGGGGCCGATGTTGCCGAGCGCCGCGCTGCTTCTGCCCGCATGCGCCAGTCTCGTCAGGTGATGTACAATTTTATGGATGACCTCAAGCTTGATGTTGAGAGCACCTGGGTCAACTATCAGGCAGCCCAGGAACAGTACAATCACTATTCAAAGGCTATTGAGTACAACAAGTACACCCGCACAGCCTATCTGGAACAGTTCCAGATTGGCAAACGCAGTATTCTGGATGTGCTGGATACTGAAAGCGAACTGTACAACTCTGCAACTCAGGCCGAAACAGCCCGTGGAAATATTCTGGTGGGCGCGTACAGGTTGTCGGCACTTACCGGCAATATGCTGCCAGAAATGTCCATCAACACCGGGCCCCTTGGCCAAAGCGCTCCCAAAGATCCCGAAGACCCGCGCGAAGAATTCGCACCCGGCTGGTTCAATTGACAATTGCCGCCACATGCCTCCATATCTAGTGAGGCATGTGGCTTTTTTCAGTTGTTCTTCAGGTGTTTTTGCTGCCTGACGAGGCCTGTTTGATCATGCGACCTGCCAGCACCGGTGGCAACGGTGAGCGTGCGGTCTTGTTGGGTGCGTAGCGAAAAAGCAGCTGTTCGTTGATGATTTCTGTTTAGTATCAATGGAATACGCATGGATAATATTTCTTCTACGGGTTCGGGCGAACACGTTACACCGCCAGCTTCTGACCATGTAACGGGCCGTGAGACTACCAGCGGCGTGGCTGATTCTTCATCAGATCAGGGTGGTGTACAGGAGCAGCGCCCTGCCGAAGCGCCGCATCGTGCCGGACCGCCGCGCCCTGCGCCAACCATGGGGCCGTTGCGTCCTTCAGATGTGGATTTTATGCCAGGTCTGTTGCGCAGCCTTTCTGTGCTGCTGCGCTTGCGTGGCCGTACTGTTTCGCCCCATGTGCTTATGGCCGGGCTTTCTGGCAGCAAGGTTACGCCTCAGGCCTGCCTGCGGGCCGCCCGCAAGGCTGGCCTGACAGGGCGCATTGCCTACCGCCCCGAAATCGGGGATATCCCCGGTCTGGTATTGCCCTGCATTCTGCTGCTCAGCCACGACCGCTCGTGCGTGCTCACTGCCCTTGACGGTGACATGGCCGAGGTGGTTTTTCCCGAAACCTGCGAAAGCGCGCAGCTTGTACCCATAGAGGCGCTGAAGGAAGAATACTCTGGCTACGCGCTGTTTGCGGCGGTTGATGCTGTTCCGGATGACAGAACGGAACGGCTCAGTCTTGCGCGCGGCAAACGCTGGTTTTGGGATGTGCTGCGATACTATGCGCCCATTTACAGGCATGTGGCCCTGGCCAGTGTGGTTATCAACCTCATTGCCGTTGGCAGCCCCC
Source organism: Desulfovibrio sp. (assembly GCF_041907885.1). Taxonomy (GTDB): domain Bacteria; phylum Desulfobacterota; class Desulfovibrionia; order Desulfovibrionales; family Desulfovibrionaceae; genus Desulfovibrio. The sequence goes on from NZ_JAYRGM010000004.1 coordinate 26,834, forward strand.
TGTTTGTCATGAATGTGTACGACCGCGTTGTTCCCAACAATGCCATTGAAACGTTGTGGGTGCTGGCCAGCGGCATCTGCATCATCTATTTGTTCAATTTTCTGATTTCGGCCTTGCGCACGCATTTTGTGGATGTTGCGGGCCGTAATGCCGACATAGTGCTTTCGAGCACGCTGGTTGAAAAAGTTCTTTCCATGCGGCTGGATGCCAAACCGGAATCTACCGGGGCGCTGGTCAACAATCTGCGAGAATTTGAGCAGCTGCGCGAATTTTTCAGTTCTTCAAGCCTGCTTGCCTGCATCGATCTGCCCTTCTTGGTCATTTTTCTGCTGCTTACCGCCTTTATTGGCGGGCCCATGGTCTTGCTGTCGCTGGGGGCCATGCCCATCATGCTGGGTATCGGCCTGCTGTTGCAGCACCGCTCACGTGCGTGCGCCGAGGCAAGCTACAAGCAGAACATGCAAAAAAATGCCCTGCTGGTAGAAATTGTTGGCGGGCTGGAAACGCTCAAGTGCTGCATGGCCGAAAGCCGCATGCAAAAGCTGTGGGAATCTGTGGTGGGCCTTTCTGCCAAGTCAAACAGCGATTCGCGCAAGTATAACAATCTGGCTGTCACCAGTTCCATGTTTGTCACCCAGATTGTTACGGTGGCCATGGTGGTGTGGGGCGTGTACCGCATTTCTGAAGGGCTCATGACCATGGGCGCGCTTATCGGTTGCAACATTCTGGTGGGCCGCACCATGGCCCCTCTGCTCCAGATGGCGTCATTGCTCACTCGGCTGCAAAATTCGCAGGTGGCGCTTAAGGCGCTGGATATGCTGATGTTGCTTCCCTCTGAAAACCAGATGGAAAAAACCTGCATGGATTTTGGCATGCTGCGGCCTTCATTCACCATGGAGGGGGTCTCTTTTGCCTACCCCCGGCAGGAAAGGCTGGCGCTGGAAAATATTTCACTGCGCGTTGAGCCGGGTGAGCGCGTGGGCATCATCGGCCCCATGGGGTCTGGTAAAAGCACGCTTTCCAAGCTGCTCATCGGTCTGTTCCAGCCCAAGGAAGGAGCCGTTAAATTCGGCGACGTGGATATCAGGCAGATTCCCAGCATGGAGCTGCGCAGCCGGGTTGGGGTTTTGCCCCAGGATGTGGTGCTGTTTTACGGCAGCGTGCGCGACAATATTGCCCTGGGCGATCCCACAATCAACGATCACCTTATTCTGCGCGCCGCATCCCTGGCTGGCGTAACAGACTTTTTGCGCAACAATCCCGCTGGCTTTGCAGCCCAGGTGGGGGAGCAGGGCAAGGCGCTTTCTGGCGGGCAGCGTCAGGCGGTTGCCCTTGCGCGCGCCCTGGTGCGTGATCCCGAAGTGCTTATTCTCGACGAGCCCACAAGCAATATGGATACGGACTCAGAACTGATGCTGCAAAAAAGGCTGCAAACCGTCATCGGCGGGCGCACCCTGCTGCTGGTGACGCACAGGCTTTCCATGCTGCGCATTGTAGACCGGCTTATTGTGATGGAAAACGGCCAGATCAAGCTGGACGGCCCGCGTGACGTGGTGTTGCAGAATTTGCGCGAGCGTTCGCAAAAAAATATGGGCAACGCAGAGCAGGCTGCCAGGCAGGCCAATGCCGGGCAGGCGCATGAAGATGCTGCAAGCGCCTGAGAAACATGGCCAGTTTGTAGCGCCCCTGCTGTTGGTTTTTGAAATGATTCTCCGATCGTTTTTGGAGTAAGGCGAATGCAGTTGCCACAGAAGAAAAAAAACATGCCCACTGCCGACGGGCGACCGTTGCCGGAAGTGCAAGCCCCCGCAAATGGGCCTGCCAGCGTGGGCCAAGCCTCTGCCGCGCCCCAGTGCTCTACAGAGGCCATAAGGGGGGCTGGCGAAATTTTGCCTCCTGGGGCCACTGCCATGGGGCAGCCCCTTGTGCCAACCCTTGGCCCGTCGCTGGGCATGCCTTTTGGTTCGCAGTTTTCGCGGCCAGATGTTAACGCCCCCCTGCCAGACATGCCCGGCAGCGAAAGCGTCGCAGAAGAGGCCGCCGGTGCGGAATCTGCCAGCCACGTGCAGGCGGGAACCCATAGCGCTGCCATGCCAGACCTCGCCACCCTGATGGCCGATCTGGCCCCTGATGCGGGGGGCATGCAGCCTTTGGGCGGTGAGGCCTCAGCCCCGAAAAAAAGGGAACAGAGCAATCTGGAGATTTTTTTGCGCCAGCTTTTGCTGGGCGGCGAGCACGAGCAGACGCCCGATAAAAGCATGCGCCAGTCGTTGCGTGAAACAACCGACAGGCTGCTTGGCAAGGCTGTGGGGCGGGGTGCGGCGAGCGGCGTGCCGGGTTTGCCCGGTATGGGGCAGCTTCCGGGCAATGCCGGTCTGTTTGCCGCCATGGACGCCCCCCTGAACGGGCTCACGCCAGACGACATCCTGTATGCCAACGAGGTTGACGCGGCCCTTGCCCGGCGGCCCCAGTTTGGTATCCGCGTGCTGTCCATAAGTGTTGCCGTCTTTTTTTTGTGCCTGATCATCTGGTCTGCCATAGCCAGTGTGGACGAAGTAACCCATGCCGAAGGTTCGGTGGTGGGTTCGCAGCGCACCCAGACCATTCAGAATCTCGAGGGCGGTATTCTGCGTGCCGTGCTGGTTCACGAAGGGCAGATTGTGGATAAGGGCACGGTGCTGGCCCAGCTTGATAACGAAATGGCCGAAAGCGCCTACCGTGATGCCGTTAACAAGGCCATGGAAAACAGCCTGGCCGTTATCAGGCTTGAATCTGAAATCAGGGGCGAACGCCCTGTTTTTCCCGAAAATATTGATGCGTGGGCAGAAAAGGTCATTGGGCGCAGGGTCGAACCGGCCCTGCTCGGCAGGGTGAACCAGATCATTCAGGATCAGGAAAACGCGTGGAGCAGCCGCCGGGACCAGCTCTCTGCCGAAATTGACGTTTTGCAGTCGCAATATGTGCAGCGCCTGCACGATGTGGAAGAGCTCACAGCCCGCAAGGTGCAACTTGACCGCAGCCTTGAGCTTTCCATCGAGCAGCGTAACACGGCCTATGCCCTTGTGCAGCGCAACAATTTTTCCAAGCTTGAGTACCTTGGCATGCAACAGAGGGTTGTGGAGCTGCAAGGGCAGATAGATTCGCTGGCCGCCACCATTCCCAAGGCCAAGGCAGCCGCCGACGAATCCAAGCAGCGTATCACCTCGCGCAAGGCCGAGCAGATAGCCGCCGTGACCGACGAGATCAACAAACGCAGGCAGGAGCTCAACTCGCTGCGCGAAAACCTGTCTGCAGGACGCGACCGCGTTACCCGTACCGAACTGCGCGCCCCCGTGCGCAGCACGGTAAAACAGATATATATTTCAACGGTTGGCGGTGTGGTCAAGCCCGGCGAGCCCATCATGGATCTTGTGCCCCTTGATGACACTCTGGTGGTTGAAGCCAAGGTCAAGCCTCAGGATGTGGCTTTTTTGCGCCCCGGCCAGCAGGTTATGGTCAAGGTTTCGGCCTACGACTTTTCCATTTACGGCGGCCTTGACGGCAAGCTTGAATCCATAAGTGCCGACACCATTGAAGACAAAAGGGGCGAGCACTTTTATCTCGTCAAGGTGCGCACTCAGAAAAATGCCATTGTCTACCACAATGAATCCCTGCCGATTATTCCGGGCATGGTGGTAACGGCAGACATTTTGATCGGCAAAAAAACAGTGCTCGACTATCTGCTCAAGCCCATTCTCAAGGCCAAGCAGAATGCTCTGCGCGAGCGGTAAGAACAGTAATGCGTCCGGGGCAACGGTGGTGGCAACCGCCGGTGTGGCCGACCGCTGCCCGACCAAGGAACGATATATATGGCACCCCAAGACCTGACTCTTCCAGGCGTGACCCAGCGCAACCGCAAGGCCGCAGTGACCATGTCGGCACTGTTTGTGCTGGCAGCCTGTCTTATTTTTCTGTTTGCCCGCTGGTACCTGCAAGATTCGCGCGCGCACATGCTGCGCGAAATGGGGCAGGAAATGAATTCGCAGGCATCTGGCAAGGTGGCCCTGCTCACGGTGTGGTCTGGCACTCTTGCCGGTCAGGTAAACGTTTTTGTGTCGCAAGACATGCTGCGCCTTTTTGCGGCAGAGGTGAGCAGTGCGGAGGTGCCTGCCCAGGATCTGCTGCAACTGAGCCAGGATCGGGGCAACGATTTTGCCGACAGCTTTGTGCCCCCAGTGGGCGGCAATGCCTTGGGCAGCCAGGGGCAATTAAAAAAACTGGCACCGCGCCTGCCGATGATGGTTGGGTATCTGCGTGAGTTTGCAGAAAAAAATAATTTCAGCGGCGTGTGTCTTGTCAACACAGATTTGCAGATATACTTGGCCCCAGAGGGCCAGCAGCAGATTGCCGAAGAGCTCATTCCCTATCTCAAGAGCGTTGTTGAGAGCAAGCAACCCGCGCTTATGCCGGTACGCCGCGAAAACGGCAGGCTGGTCATGGACGTGGCCTTTCCCGTTTTTGCCCCCCTGTATGTAAGTTCCACCGGCGATCAGGTGGTTTCCCTGCTGCTTGCCACCTACAGTGTGCTGCCAGTCACCGCAGCCGCCACTGGTGAATCAAGCGGAAGCAGCCAATATAATACCTATATTTTGCAGGCTGTTGATACTGGGCTGCAACGCATCGCGCCCTCCGAGCCCTCTGGGGTGGTGGAACTGCCCGGCTGGAGCCTCAGCAACGGAAAGCTGCCGCTGGGCACCCGCATTGATCCCAGTTTGCCCACGGATGCCCAGGAGGTGTACGGGCTAGCTCTGCCAGTGCCCAATCTGCCCTGGCTTGTGGAGCAAGCCCTGCCCGTGAGCCGCATTGACGAAAAGTTTGCGGATATTCGTCAGAATGTCATGGTTGCGTCGGTAATCATGCTTATTCTTGCTGGCGTGATGCTTGCCGCCTTGTGGTGGAGCCTTGTGAGCCGCAATGAGCGTGCCGTTGCAGAGCAGATGCACAGGCTCTATCTGGTGGTCAACCAGCAAAAGCAGATCATGGACGGTGTAAATTCTGCCCTGTCGGCTGGCATTGTGCTCAACGATCTGAACGGTATCATCCACTACGCCAATCAGAGCTTTGCCCGGTTGTGCGGCCTGGAGGCCGCCACGCTGCGCGGGCGGCAATATTCCGAACTGAATATGGAGCTGGCGCACAGCCTTGTTACGCACACCCTTGCCGTACACCGGTCGGGTGAGCCCTTCAGTTTTGCCGAGGCCCTGCTGGTCGAGGGCAAGCTGCATTATTTCCTTACATCGTGTACGCCGTTTCGGGATGAAAATGGCCGCCTTTCGGGCATGGTTTCCGTTTACAGCGACATGACGGAAATCGCGCTGACCCAGCAGCGTTCGCAGCAGATGGTGGCCCAGACGGTCAATGCCTTTGTGCGGGCCATTGAGGCCGTGGATACCTATCTGCGGGGGCAGTCGGCCTTTACGGCCCAGCTGGCGGTTGCACTGGCCTGCGGCCTTGGCCACAACGATGCCGAAACCCTGGCCACCCTGCGCACTGCGGCAAACCTTTCGCATGTGGGGATGATCCAGCTGCCCAAGGAGCTGCTTACCAAGACAGGAGCCCTGTCGGTGGCAGAAAGGGCACTGCTGAAAAAGCATGTGGAATTTGCGCGCGAGGCGCTGGCAGACATTGATTTTGGCCTGCCCGTGCTTGAGGCCATCACCCAGATGTACGAGCGCCTGGACGGCAGCGGGTATCCTGTTGGTCTTAGCAACGGGGCCATTTGTGGGCATGCCCGCATTCTGGCCGTGGCCAATACTTTTTGCGCCCTTATACGGCCAAGGTCGTACCGCGAGGCGCACGATACAGACAACGCTTTGGATATTCTTGCCGAAACGCCGCCCAAGTACGATATTTCGGTAGTAGACGCATTGCGGGTGTATTTGGGTACAGAATCGGGCAAGGCCTTTATGGCGCAATTGCTCGCCGATCAGCAGCCAAGCAGCGCCTAAGGGGCGAGGGGGATCTATGCGCATTCTTTTTCTGAATTCAGTTTTCCCCGGCCGCTTTCGGTCCATTGCCCAGGCTTTTGGTGCAAACCCCAAGAATACGGTGCTGTTTCTTGCAGAAACAGGCCAAAAACTGGCCATTCCTGGTGTACGGCGGTTGCGACTGGCCCCGCCCATTCAGTACGAGGGCGACGACCCGGCAGAAAAAGAATCTGTCATGCGCCTGCGGCGTGCCGCGCGCGCAGGCAATGCCCTGCTTTCTTTGCGCAGAAACGGCTTTGCGCCAGACCTGATCTGCGGCGCAGCAAGCATGGGCGACAGTTTTTATGTGCGCGATATCTTTCCCAAGGCCTTTATTGTGGCTCTGGGCGACTGGTTTTACAACAATGGCGAAAGCCACTGCTTTTTTACCAGGGGAACCCCAAGGCCGCCGGCAGACTTTGCCCCGTTGCGCGTGAGCAATCTGTGGGAATACAATGCGCTGGGCGAATGCCATCTGGCCGTGACCACCTCGTTGTGGCAGCGGGCGCAGTACCCCCCAGCCTTGCAGCGCGAAGTAAAGGTTGTGCCCAGCGGCATCAACACGCGTTTTTTTGTGCCGGGTGAGGAGAAAAAGGAGGACGACGCAGCAGCCGCGTGCGCCGACCCCTGGGGGTGCGCCAGCCACGAGATGATAACATTTTGCGGCCCAATGCACGACCCGGCGCGCGGGTTTGACCAGTTTCGCCAGTGCCTGCCGCGCCTGCTTGAACTGCGTCCCAACTGCCTTGTGGTGCTGGCATGGCTTGATATTGCCCAGACCGGGCAAAAAAACGGCAGCAGCCCCGCACCGGCAGAGTGTACAGATACTGGCAAGGCCATGCGGCGGGCTGTTGATATTCTGGGCATAGACCAGAGCTTCCGCTCCCGGGTGCATCTGCTTGGGGCGCGCTCGCTCAAAGAATACCGGGCCATGTTGCAGCATTCGACCGCGCACGTGTATCTGGCTGCGCCACACGTTTTTTCCACCGGCTTGCTGGAAGCCATGGCGTGCGGAACCCTGGTGGTCGCTTCAGACACCGCACCAGTGCGCGAGGTGGTGCAGGACGGCGTAAACGGATTTTTGTGCGATTTTTGGGATCCCGAAAAAATGGCGCATACACTGGCCGACGTGCTGGCCCGTGCGCCGCAGCTTGGCCATGTGCGCCGCAATGCCCGCCAGACAGTGCAGCGTTCGTATGATGCGGATGTGCAGACCCGCCGTTTTATGGATTTGATAGAGGCCAGCATGCAAAGCAGGGGTGAAGGCTAGAGCCCTGCCAGGGTTGTGTTTGGGGCGCGGCAGGCGGGTTACATGCCCTGCATGGCCAGCCGCGCTTCAAAATCGTGGGTTGGTTCTGGCTTGGCGTAAAAAAATCCCTGCGCCGTATAGCAGCCAAGTTTCATGATTATGGCAGATTGCTCTGCTGTTTCCACACCCTCGCAAATAACATTCATGCCCAGGTCGTCTGCCAGGCGAATAATATTGCCCAGCACAATCTGCGCGCGTATGCCCGGCAGATCGCGCTGGATAAAGCTGCGGTCGATCTTGAGGCAGTCGGTGTCGAGCATTTGCGCAATGCCCAGCGATGAGTAGCCCGCGCCAAAATCGTCGATGGCGGTTTTAAAGCCCATTTCTTTCAGCTGCACAATCTGCACCCAAACGGCATCAGGGTTGTTCATGATGGCGCTTTCGGTGATCTCTATTTCCAGCAGATGCCGGGGGACGCCGTGGCGGTCGGCAATGTCGGCCAGCCGCTGCGTAAAGTTGGGCCGCTCAAAATGCAGGCGCGAAAAATTGCAGGATACCGGGTGCAGCGGAAGGTTGCGCACTTTCCAGCTGCGCAGGCTGCGGCAGGTCTGCTCGAACACATAAAAGTCGATGCCCGTTACCAGGCCGTTGCGTTCAAAAAGGGGAATAAAGCTGCCCGGCAGCAGCAGGCCACGCTGGGGATGGTTCCAGCGTACAAGCGCCTCGCTGCCCACAATGGTTCCGGTGCGCATATCCACCTTGGCCTGATGCCATACCTCTATCTCTCCACTGTTCAGCGCTTCATCCAGCTTGCCGTTAAGCTCCTGGCAGAGCAGGGCCTCTTGCCGCATGCGTTCGTTGTAAAGCACCATGGGAATACCAGACGAGCGCTTGGCTTCAAGCCGGGCATAGTTGGCCATATCCAGCATGAGCTGCACATCATACTGCTGCGCCTTGGGCACATGATAGGCCCCGTATACGGTGCGCACCGTGTACGGCAGCGCCTGCTTCTTTCGCCACTCGTCCAGCTCGTTATCCATTTCGCGTATGCGCGCCGCAAGCTGCTCCCAGCTTTCAAAGCGCAGCAGCAATACAAAAAGGTCTGAAGAAATACGGGCGCAGCATTCCTCTGGCAGTACATTGCGCTGCAAAATGGAAGCATAGGCCTGTAACAGCCTGTCACCCATGCCAAATCCAAACTGGTCGTTGATGGTCTTGAACTGGCAGATATCACCAGAAAGCAGCATGTAGTCTGCTGTGACCTGGGTGGTCAGCAGGCCCGCGCATAAGGATTTGAGCTTTTCCATGTTGGGCAGGCCCGTAAGCTCATCCTTGTTCAACTGCTCCTCCATGCGGCAGATGCGGCTGCACTTGTTGCCAAGGCAAACCAGCAGAAGCACCACAAGCAGCACAAACAAAATACTTATGGCCCCCATAAAGCGCATGGGATGGTCGTGTACGGCAGAGTCTATGCGCTTGCTGGTGCGGGCCGCAAGTGTGGTGGGGTCGTCGGGCGGGTAGACCGGCAGCTCTGCCTGGGTATTGAAGGGTGAGTTGTTTCCCGTTTCAGTCTGCTGGCGCGTCTCGTGTGTTGCGCTGCTGGTTGCCACAGCAGGCGGCTCGGCCACGGCAAGGCAGCAGAGCATGAGTATGGTCAGAAAGAAAGGTAGCCGAAATGACTGCATCTGACAGAATCCTCGGCCCTTTTGGCGGGGGCGGCGCTGCAAGCTGTTGTGAGAGGTTGCCGGTTGGAGCCGCAGCCCAACAGAATGCCGGAATTGGCAGAAAATCTACGCCTCATGCAGCTTTGCCATACTCAATATAGGGGTTTGGACGGAAGAAAGTCAAACGCCTTTGATGGTGGAGAGATAACCGCGTGATTTTGCATGTGGTGGCTGCGCTGTGGGCAAAATCTGCTGGCAGGCCAGAATGCGCAAAGAGATGTTCAAACCGGGCAAACAGGCGGGGATGATTCAGCCCCCCGGCCCGGCCGTGCCTGAAAGGCAGGCTGTGGCCAGGGGGCTTGTTTCAGACAGGCTGGTTACAGGCAGGCGGCCACAGCCGCCACAAGACGGTCAATGGGCTCTTCGCGGGCTCCTTCGCCCATAACCCCAACGCGCAGAACCTTTCCGGCCAGCGCACCAAGGCCGCCAGCCACTTCAATTTTATGTTCGGTGCGCAGGCGACCACGCAGGGCGTTGGCATCAACGCCAGCGGGCGGCACAAACAGGTTGACCTGCGGGGCGGCCCCTTCGGTGACGTAGGGGGTAAATCCAAGCTTGCCCATGCCCAGCTTGAGGCGTTCGTGCATGGCCTGATGGCGGCCAAAGGATGCCTCAAGGCCTTCAGTCAGCATGTTGTCCAGGGCCTGATGCAGGCCATAGTACATGTTGATGGGCGCGGTATGGTGGTAGGTGCGGGGTGTGCCCTCCCAGTATTTGCGAATAAGGGCAACATCCAGGTACCAGTTGGGAACCTTGGTTTTACGGCGGGCCATGGCATCCATGGCTGCCTCTGAAAAAGAGGATGGTGCAAGACCGGGAGGCGTTGAGAGGCATTTTTGCGAACCGCTGTAAAAAGCGTCGATGCCCCATTCGTCCACGCGCACATCCACGCCGCCCAGACCGGCAACGCTGTCCACCAGATACAGAGTGTCACTGTTTTTTACCAGTGCGCCAAGTTCGCCCACCGGGTTGTTGACACCGGTGGATGTTTCGGCGTGTACCACAGCAAGAATCTTGTACTTTTTCTGCTCAAGCTGTTTTTTTACAGCATCCACGGAAATGGGAGCGCCCCAGGGGCATTCCACCGTGTCTACCTGCGCGCCCAGGCGCGAGGCAACCTCGACCATGCGTGAGCAAAACAGGCCATTGTTGACAATAAGCACATTGTCGCCCGGCTCAACCAGATTGACAAAGCAGGCTTCCATGCCGGCAGAACCTGTGCCGGAAATGGGAAATGTGACGGCGTTGGTCGTTTTGCACACGGCACGCAGCTGTTCCTGCAATGCGTCCATCACCTTGATGCAGTCAGGATCAAGATGCCCCAGAGTGGGCAGGCTCATGGCTTCTAGCACATTGGGCGCAACCGGGCTGGGGCCGGGGGCCATCAGAAGCACATGGTCCAGTGTTCCGAAAACCGTGGTCATGACAATCTCCTGGTTTGTGTGTGGGGTCTGCATGCGGCAGACCCGTGCCGGGCGCTTGCTGCGACGGCAGATGATGCACCGTATCACGCATATCGATGATGCGAAACAGTGCCGCAGGCCCCGTGACCGGTGCAGGACTGGCAGTGGTGCGTGTGGAACAAAAACGCATTGTATTCGTGGCGGGCATTCGCTACCTTTAAGAAAAATTCCGGCAGCATGTGGCAGCGCGCCGGATTGTGACAGTATTTTATGAGCACCTTCAAACGGAGCGATTGACAGATGAAACGTATTGCCAGTCTTCTTTTTGCGGCCATTTTTTTGGCAGCATCGGCTTTTTCGGCTTTTGCCGCCGAAAAACTGGTGGTCTACACCTCCATGAAAGAATCGATCATTGGTTCGCTCAAAGAGGCCTTTGTTAAAAAATATCCCGATATCGCCATGGACTATCAGTCTGCCGGGGCGGGCAAGCTTATGGCAAAGATCGCCACCGAGCGCCAGTCGGGCAAGATCATGGCCGACATCATCTGGACAAGCGAAGTGCCGGATTTCTTCAACATGAAGACAGAGGGCATTCTGGAAAAATACGAATCGCCAGAGCTCAAGGCGGTCATCAATCCTTTCCCCGATTTTGACGGTTCGTTTACCGCCATCCGTCTGGGCACGCTGGGCATTGCCTACAACAAGCGTCACGTCAAGGAAGCTCCCACCCAGTGGAGCGACATGATGAAGCCCGAATTCAAAAAGGCCTTTGGCATAGCCAACCCGGCCCTTTCCGGCACCTCGTACATGAGCATTCAGTTGCTGGTGGACAAGTTTGGCTGGGAATATATTGAAAATATTCATAAAAACGGTGCGCGCATGGGCAAGGGCTCTGGGCAGGTCATCGACGATACGGCTTCGGGCGACCTGTTGGCCTGCATTGGCGTGGACTATATTGTGAACGACAAAATCAAAAAGGGCGCAGATCTCGCCCTGGTCTACCCGCCAGAAATGCTGGTTATCCCCAGCCCTGCGGCCATTTTCAAGGGCACGCCCAACCTGGACGCGGCCAAGAAATTTGTGGATTTTTTGCTGTCTGAGGAAGGGCAGAAGATTCTGGCCAGCCAGGGAACCCTGCCCGTGCGCAAGGGCATTGTGCCCCCGGCGGAATTTGGTTTGCCCACCAGCGAGCAGGCCTTTGAACGGGGCATCAAGATTGATTACCAGCATATTTTGAGCGCAAAAGAATCCACTGTTAAAAAGTTTACAGACATAATGATGTCGAAATAGCCGCAACAGGGTTGCGATGCTGTGTTTTTTATCCTCGCGGTGTATTCGCACCGGGGGCGGTCTTACTTTAGTGTTGCGCGGGCATGGCGGCTTGCGGCATATGCCGCCGTGCCACGCGCACAGTGCAGGCAGGGAATTTTATGGCGGAAATACTTATCGAAAACATATCAAAGTCCTTTGGCGACCATACGGTGCTCAAGGATTTGTCGCTCACAGTGCGCGACGGCGAGTGCTTTACCCTCATTGGGCCTTCGGGCTGCGGCAAAACCGTGCTGCTGCGCATCATGGCCGGTTTTGAAACCCTTGATGCGGGGCGCATGAGCATTGGCAGCGAGGTGGTGGCCGACGCACAGAGCGGCACGGCCCTGCCGCCAGAACAGCGCAGCCTTGGCGTTGTTTTTCAGGATTATGCCGTGTGGCCGCACATGACCGTGCGGCAGAACGTGGGCTATCCGCTCAAGATCGCCCGGCGCGACCCTGCCGAGGCTGCGGCACTGGTGCAGAAGAGTATTGACGACGTGAACCTCACCGGCATGGAAGACCGCCTGCCCTCGCAGCTTTCTGGCGGGCAGCAGCAGCGCGTGGCGCTTGCCCGTGCGCTGGTGGCCCAACCCAGCCTGTTGCTGCTGGACGAACCACTGAATAACCTCGATGCCAATCTGCGTGAAGAAATGCGCTTTGAAATCAAGGCACTGCAAAAGAATCTGGGCGTCACCATCCTCTACGTCACCCACGATCAGGAAATAGCCCTGGCCATCTCAGACCGCATGGCCCTGCTGGACGAGCAGGGGGCCATCCGTCAGGTGGGCACACCGGAAGAACTGTTTTCTGCCCCTGCGGACGAATTTGTTTTTTCCTTTCTGGGCATGAGCAATTTTTTGCGGGTGCAGGTGCAGGGCGGCCGCGCAAGCCTTGAGGGCTGCCCCTTCCCTCTTGAGCCGCAGGCCGGATTTGCAGGCGAGGTGCGTGTGGGCTTTCGCCCCTCGGATGTGGAACTGAGCCGGGATGGCGAGGGCCTGCGGGCGACCGTGCGCCGTGCCAGTTTTTTGGGGGCCTTTACCGATTATCAGCTGGATGTTTGCGGCCAGCATGTGCGCACCGCCGTGGATACCCACGAGGCTCTGGCCCGCAATCTGCTGCTGGCCGAGGGCGACGCGTGCGTTCTCAATCTGCGCAATGCGCACTGGTTCAGCTAGGCGGTTTTTGCAGCTGGGTTGCACCGGCTGGCGCAGCATGAATTTTGTCGCCTGGCAGGGCGGCGGGCACAGGTTTATTTCAAATTTGGCGGTCAGGTATGCAAGCAGTCAAACAGCAGCGTTCGTGGGGAGTGGCAGAGGTTATTCTGCTTTTATCCATTGCCATTCTTGTAATTGTGGTTGTTGTGCCGGTGGCGCTGATCTTTTTCAACGCTTTTTTTGTCAACGGGCAGTTTAACGCCGCCGATCTGGTAAAAACCCTCAGCGAAGGTGAAACCTATCAGGCGCTGATGAACTCGCTGTTCATCGCCAGCGGCGTAACCCTGTGCGCCACAGCCGTGGGGACTTTTTTTGCATGGCTGGTGACCCGCACCGATATTCCCTACAAGGGTTTTATGAAGAGCATGTTTCTTGTGCCCTTCATGCTGCCCTCGTTTATCGGCGCGCTGGCCTGGAAAATGCTGCTCTCGCCGCGCGCGGGCTATATCAACCGGCTCTGGCGCGATATGACCGGGGCGGAAGACGCCCTGTTCAATATTTTTTCATACGCGGGCATCATTTGCATCGAAACCATGTATCTGTTCCCCTTTGTGTTCATTCAGGTGTGCGGCGCGCTGGAGCGCATGGATCCCACGCTTGAGGAATCAGCACGCATCTCTGGCGCGGGGCTGTTCACCATTACCCGCAAGATAACCCTGCCGCTGGTGCTGCCCAGCATTCTATCGGGCGCGCTGCTCATCATGCTGTACTCCATGGCGCATTTTGGCACGGTGGCGGTGCTTGGCATTGAGGTGGGTATCTATAATATACCCACGCTCATTTACGAACGCATCCACGAGAGCGCGGGCAGTTTTGCCTCCATCCGCACCGGCACAGTGCTGGCCTCGGTGCTGGTGGTTACGGCGGCGCTGATTATCTGGCTGCAACGCAAAGTGCTGGGCTCTGGAAAATACCAGATCATTGGCGGCAAGAGCTTTCGCCCTATGGAGCTCAAGTTGCGCGGCCTGCGCACGCCGCGGTTTGTCTTTTGCCTGCTGTACATCGCCATTACCATTGTGCTGCCCACGGTGACGATTTTTCTTGTGGGCGGGCTCAAAACCTACGGCGTGCCCATTACCTGGGAAAATCTCTCGCTCGACAACTACAAGTACGTGCTTTTCGAGTGGGATCAGACCCAGCAGGCCATCAAGAACAGCATAGGCCTTGGGCTGGCTGCGGCCACCATAACCATGTTTGCGGGCGTGATGATCTCCTACGTCATCGTAAAGATGCGGGTGCGGGGCAAGGGCATACTGGAATTTTTGGGCATGCTGCCTTTTTCCGTGCCCGGTTCGGTCATTGCCCTGGGCGTGATACTGGCCTGGAGCGGCCGCTTTGGGGTTAATCTTTACAATACCATATGGATTATCCTTATCGCCTACATTGCGCGCTACATGGCCTTTTCGCTCAAGGCCAACTCGGCAGCGCTTGAGCAGGTACACGATTCGCTGGTGGAGGCAGCCCGCGCCTGCGGCGCAAGCATGTGGCAGGCCCTGCGCGATGTTGTGTTGCCCCTGGTGCGGCCCGGCATGGTGGCGGCGTTTTTTCTCATCTTTTTGCCCGCCCTGCGCGAACTGACTGTCTCTGTCATGCTGTACGGCACAACAAGCCGCACCATCGGTGTTGCCATCTACACCCTCAATGAAGACGGCGAAACCGTGACCTCGGCAGCGCTGGCAGGCATTGCGCTTATTCTTATTGTGACCGGCCAGAGCATCATCAACCACTTTGCCAAGTCCAGGCAGGCCTGATCATGTCCATTTCACTGAGCAATGTTACCAAGTATTTTGGCAAGGTTAAGGCTGTTTCTTCGCTGAACCTCGAAATTGGCGACGGCGAGTGCTTTTCCATGCTCGGGCCTTCGGGCTGCGGCAAAACCACAACCCTGCGCATGGTGGCGGGCTTTGAAGACCTGGACGAAGGCGAGATCAGCGTAAACGGCAAGCTGCTTTCGTCCAGCAGCAAAAAGTATTATCTGCCGCCAGAAAAGCGCGATTTCGGCATGGTTTTTCAGGCTTTTGCCGTGTGGCCGCACATGAGTGTGTACGAAAATGTGGCCTTTCCCCTGCGCGTCAAAAAAGTGGGCGCGGCTGAACTGCACAAGCGCACCACCGAGGCCCTGCAACACACCAATCTGCTGGATGTGGCGCAAAAAAGTCCGGCAGACCTTTCGGGCGGCGGCAAGCAGCGGGTGGCGCTGGCCAGGGCACTGGCTATCAACCCTTCCGTCATGCTGCTGGACGAACCGCTCTCCAGCCTCGACCCTCATCTGCGTGAAGAAATGCGCTTTGAAATCAAGGAGCTGCAAAAGATTTACGGTTTTTCCATCATGTATGTCACCCACGACCAGTCAGAAGCCATGGCGCTCTCTGACCGCATACTGGTGATGAAAAACGGCGTGGTGCAACAGGTGGCCTCGCCGCTTGAGGTCTACACGCGGCCCGCAAACCGTTTTGTATTCAGCTTTATTGGTCTTTCAAACTTTACGGAAATGGCGGTTACGGCAACCCACATGCAGCTGCAAGGCGTGACCGCAGAGTTTCCCGCCGGGTGCGCGCCGGACACGCACATTATAAATGCAGGCCGGGGCATTATTGCAAGTCGGCCCAACGAAATTGATTTTGTTGACGAGGGGGGCGTGCCCGGTGTGGTAGAGCGGCGTACCTTTCTTGGTGAGCAGCTTGATTATCAGGTTCGGGTGGGCGAGCAGAGCGTGCGGGTGCAGAAGGGCCGTTACGCCCGTGGCCCGCAGCAGGGCGAAATCTGCCGCCTGCACTTTTTGAAACCCCTGTGGTTTCCTGCGGATGGGCAGGATCAGGCCTGAACCCGGCTATTCTGAACCCGGCCCGGCTGCAGGACGGTAGCTAAATTGCCCTGGTGGGCACGCGCTCTGCGAGAGGGGCGCTTGCCCACTTTTATATATGAACCTGCTCACTGCATCGTGCAACCCTGCCTGACCGGTCAAAAAAATGGCAGACAAGGGCATGAAAAAAATTTTAACCAGCCATGCCCCGGCACATTGTGCGCCATTAACGCGGTGTTTTGGGCGCGCGCATGGAAAATGGCCCTTTTAAATGGATCGGGCCGAAATTTTTTTTTAGGTCTAAAGTTTTTTTAACATGCTATAATGTAAGCATATACATATTTATGGCCCCATAAAGGGCGAATTTGGTAAAAATTTTTGCACGATAGGGCTTGCAATGTGTTTGGCCCTTCCATATATTTGCACCGAAGCGGGAAACCGCTCCACAGGCGTTTATACGAAACCATAGTCCCAAGCGGGGCAAAAGAAAGGAAGGATAACCATGAAAAAGATCGCTACTCTTCTGTTGGCGGCCGGCTTGGTGTTCGGCGTTGCCACGGGCGCCAGCGCCATCGACTTCAAGGCCAAGGGCCAGTGGATCATGAGCTTTGACTACGGCGCTAACGGTGGCTTCACCGGCGGCGCTGGCAACACCGGCTTTGACGGTGCTCGCCGCACCCAGAACTACAACAATGAAGACCAGTTCGAAGCCAAGCAGCGCGTGCGCTTGCAGTTGGACGCCGTGGCTTCTGAAGCCCTGTCCGGCACCGTGTTCTTCGAAATGGGCGACACCACCTGGGGCCGTGGCGCTAACGGCGCTGGCGGTGCCCTTGGCGCTGACGGCCAGGTCGTGGAAGTGAAGAATGCTTACCTTGACTGGATCGTTCCCCAGACCGACCTGAAGATCCGCATGGGTATTCAGGGCATGGCTCTGCCCAGCTTCACCACCAAGTCCAGCGCCATTCTTGAAGACGACGTGGCTGGCATCACCGCCTCCTACCAGTTCAACGAAACCGTTGGCGTGACCGCCCTGTGGGCCCGTACTTACAACGACAACTACACCGATCCCAACGGCGGCCGCTCCAACTACATGGACAATGTAGACCTGTTTGCCCTGCTGGTGCCCATGACCTTTGACGGCGTGAAAGTCACCCCCTGGATGATGTACGGCGCCATGGGCCCCAACGCCTTCCGCAATGGCAACAACTACTTTGGCAATGCCAACGCCAACGTTGGCAATGCTGGCACCTGGATTCGCTCTGGCATGCTGCCCGTGGGCGGCGCCCTGCACAAGGACGGCACTTCTGCCGCCAAGCGTCTGACCGGCTACGGCAATGCCGTGTGGGCTGGCCTGACCGGCGAAGTGACCGCGTTTGATCCCTTCCGCATCGCTTGGGATTTCAACTACGGTTCCGCTTCTTATGACAACAGCCACCTGAACCGCGCTGGCTACCTGGGTTCTTTGCTGTTCGAATACAAGCTTGACTGGGCTGTGCCCGGCTTGTACTTCTGGTACGGCTCTGGCGACGACAGCAATCCGGCCAACGGTTCCGAGCGTCTGCCTTCGCTGCACGCCAACGGCAACAACGACTTCTCCAACTTTGCCTTCACCGGCAACCCCTACATCGCCCGTGAAGCCATGATCAGCGAAACCATGGCCGGCACCTGGGGTATCGGCGCCCGCTTGAAGGACATGAGCTTCCTCGAAAACCTGAAGCACACCCTGCGCTTGAACGTCATGGGCGGCACCAACAGCACCTCCATGGCTCGTTACTTCCAGGGTGGCAGCCGTTACGTTGCCGGTGCCGGTACGAACCTGCAGGGCCCCAACAGCTTCGGTACTGTCGGTATGGATCCCCTGTACCTGACCACCAACGACACCGCCATGGAAGTTGGCTTGACCAACACCTACAAGATGTATGACAACTTCACTGTCATGCTGGACGCCGCCTACATCGCCACCTGGCTTGACAAGTCCCGCTCCGTGTGGGGTAACAGCCGCATGAACGGTCGTAGCGATCAGCAGCGCGATCCTTGGAACGTCAACCTGAGCTTCGTGTACTCCTTCTAAGAGTATTCTGGCCTGGTTTATTAAAGGGGGAGCCTTCGGGTTCCCCCTTTTCTTTGTTGTTCTGGGCAAGTATTTGTGGCCAAGGGCCAGTACTGCATGCTTGGGTGATTCCTCATAGCTGCCCCGCAAACAAACCTGCCCGCGCCCGATTCCGCAGAGCGGGTTCTGCACAGCCCATTTTGCGTGCGGATAGTGACCCCTCGCTTGTGTATGTCTTGGCCTCTTCATTGGAACAGGCAGCGGCAGCGCGTTTGCTGCACCGTCTTCCGTGCCGGGGTTCAACATCCGGCCCACAGCCGCAGTTTTCAGCCTACAGTTCCGTGTAGTCACGTGTAGACCCGTTGCAACGTTTGCCGCCATTTGCGGGTGCGGACCATAGCCAGACTGAAATAATTATCCCCAATTCTGCGTGCGGCGTGCTTTTTTTAATTTTTTCCGGTCTTCTGCCCACCCCTATTGCACCCCCATACAGTACCGCAAAAAATGAGGCGTGCCCCGCAGGGGGCACGCCTCTTCACTTCTCCACGGATTGTTTCCGTGCCTGTCAGCTCTCTGCTTTAGCCAAAGAAGGCCTTGAGGTCGTCCTGGGGATTGGTGATGCCGCCGATGCCAAACTGTTCCACCAGCACCTTGGCCACATTGGGCGAAAGGAAGGCGGGCAGCGTGGGGCCAAGGTGAATGTTCTTCACACCCAGGGCCAGCAGGGCCAGCAGCACGATAACGGCCTTCTGTTCGTACCAGGCAATGTTGTACACGATGGGCAGATCGTTGATGTCGGACAGACCAAACACTTCCTTGAGCTTGAGGGCAACCACGGCCAGGGAGTACGAGTCGTTGCACTGACCGGCGTCGAGCACGCGGGGGATGCCGCCAATGTCGCCCAGGGCCAGCTTGTTGTAGCGGTACTTGGCGCAACCGGCGGTGAGAATAACGGTATCCTTGGGCAGGCCTTCGGCAAACTCGGTGTAGTACGAGCGGCCCTTGGCGCGGCCATCGCAACCGGCCATGACCACAAACTTTTTGATGGCACCAGACTTCACGGCGTCAATAACCTTGTCGGCCAGCGCCAGCACCTGATTGTGCGCAAAGCCGCCCACAATTTCACCGGTCTCGATTTCGGTGGGCGCGGGGCAAGTTTTGGCATGGGCAATGATGGCCGAAAAATCCTTGTGCTCGCCGATTTCACCGGGAATATGCTTGCAACCGGGGAAGCCCACAACGCCAGTGGTGTACACGCGGTCCTTGTAGCTCTCCTTGGGCGGCACAAGGCAGTTGGTGGTCAGCAGGATGGGGCCGTTGAAGGTGTCAAATTCTTCCTTCTGCTTCCACCATGCATTGCCGTAGTTACCCTTGAAGTGGCTGAATTTCTTGAAGGCGGGGTAGTAATGGGCGGGCAGCATTTCAGAGTGGGTGTACACGTCAACGCCCGTGCCTTCGGTCTGCTCAAGCAGCATCTGCAAGTCGCGCAGATCGTGGCCAGAAATCAGGATGCCGGGGTTGGTACCCACGCCAATGTTGACCTTGGTGATTTCTGGATTGCCGTAGGTGCTGGTATTGGCGGCGTCGAGAAGTGCCATGACGCTCACGCCCTTGTTGCCGGTTTCGAGGGTCAGGCCCACGAGGTCGGCCACACTGAGGCTGTCGTCCAGGGTCTTGGCAAGGGCTTCCTGAAGGAATCCGTCCACTTCGGGGTCATGCTTGCCCAGCACGTCGGCGTGCTTGGCATAGGCGGCCATGCCCTTGAGGCCAAAGGTGATGAGCCAGCGCAGCGAGCGCACGTCGTCGTCGCTAGTGGCAAGCACGCCCACGGTGGCGGCCTTGGCGAGCATAGCTTCCTTGTCGGCTGCTTCCCAGGTGGCGGCGTCGGCGAGACCTTCAGTCGAACCGAGTTCGGCGATCAGGGCCTTCTTGGCGGCACAGGTATTGCGAACACGCTCGGCAAGCATGTCATCGTCAAAGTTGGCATTGGTGATGGTGCAAAAAAGATTGGCCACAACCATGCGGTCAACGTCGTGACCCACGGTCTTTCCTTTGGCGCGCGCCTTGGTGGCAACCTGCGCAAGGCCCTTGGTAACATATACCAGCACGTCCTGAAGGGCGGCGGTTTCAGGCTTTTTGCCGCACACGCCCATTTGGGTGCAGCCCTTGTTGCCTACGGTTTCCTGGCACTGGTAGCAGAACATGGCGTTGCTCATGAAAAGTCTCCTTACGCTCCGCAAGGCGGAGGCTGTGCGATGATCCGCCTACGCGGCGGCCTTGGGGGTAAAAACAACGGTAAGCAGCATCTTGAAGCGCTCTTGTGCGCGTACTGCGTGCGGCTGACCAGCAGGCATGATGATAACCTCGCCCGCCTTGACCGTATGTGACTGGCCGCTGATGGTAACCTGTGCGCTGCCTTCGAGAACGAGCACCATGGCATCGCCCGTGGAGGTATGGGCGCTGATTTCTTCGTTGGCGTCAAAGGCAAACAGGGTAATGCCCACAGAGGCGTTTTGGATAAGTGTCTTGCTGGCGATCTGGCCGGGTTGGCATTCAACCTGCGCGGCCAGGGGCAGCGCTGTGGCGAATTCAAGGTTCTTGAGAATGCGTTCCATGAGGCCCTCCTTGTGTTGACGATTTCGTTCTATCAAAGCTGGGACAATGGTTCCGTACCAATTGTTACGGATGCGCAAAAAAATGAAAATATTTTTTCTTCAGAAGGCGAAGGCGGAAAGCACTTATTTCAAACTGCTATATTTATTAAAAATAAACATGTCAGGCCGGAAAGTACTCGCACAGATAATTCAGAGAGGCGGGATCGGGCACGCGTATGCCGCGCCCTTCAATTTGCAGCAGGCCTTCATCGCGCATGGAGGCAAGCTCGCGTGAGAGGGATGGGCGGGTGACACCCAAAAAATCGGCCATCTGCTCACGGTTCATGGCAAGCGAAACACTGCCGTCTGGCCGGCGGTGCTCAAGCAGCAGGGCCGCAACCTTGCGCCGCAGGCTGCCAGATGAAAGCAGCGATACACGGCGGGTCAGAAAAAAGGCCTTGTGCGCAAAAATACCCAGCATGTTGCGTATCATGCGCGAGTGTACAGAACAGGCCTTTTCGCAGGTGGCGTAAAAGAAACGGGCGGGTATGCCCAGCACGCGCACCGGGGTTTCGGCCAGCACACTGCACCCGTAGCTGGGGCGGCCCAAAAACACGTGTACCTCGCCAAAAAGGTCGCCGGGTGCGTCTACGCGCGCCATAACGGCGCGTCGGCCCTCAGCCGATTCCCGGCACACGTTGACCGTGCCTTCCAGCAGCACATAGAGCCTTTCTGGCGGGTCAGATTCTGCAAAAACAAGCGACCCCTTGCCGTGCTGTTCTTCAAAAGCACCACTGCATGCAAGGCACAGGCTGGCCTCGTGACCAGACATGCCCGAAAACAGGGGGGAAGTTTCCAGCGCGCGTTCCATGTGCTCCTCATGCAGATGTGCCATATCTGCCATACACATATCTTAAATTGCGGTTGTGACGCAACCGCACGATTGCACATTTTACGCGTAAAATGAAAAAGGGGGCCGAAGCCCCCTTGAGAGTATTGCCAAAGTCTGCGTGCATGGCAGCCTGAAGTTGTTCACACTCACGCCACGCGTTAAAACAACCAGTTTTTACGCATTGTTACCTTTTGGCAACGGCAGCGCTGGCTGGCAGGGTGTTTATATGTCTGTATTGCAAGCCGCAACTATTGCCACGCAGGCTTTACAGCGATGGCATGCCAAGCAGCAAACGGGCCGAAACCACCACCTGCATGATAACCTGGGTAATGTCCTTGACGGCCTGCATGTTTTTGGATTCCACCTTGGGCAAAACCATAACCTGATCGCCGGGCAGTATGTTGTCGCCGTTTTGCGATACAGAGCCGTTCTGGTGCAGCACCAGAACCTTGTCGTGGTCTGCACGGTTGGTATAGCCGCCAGCGCCCTTGATGTAGTCGTCCACATCCTTCTTTTTACCCCACAGCATGGCCTGGGGCATCATGACCTCGCCGCTCACAAGCACAACGTCGCTCTTGGGCGGGATAACAATGATGTCGCCGTCTTCCAGCGAAAGATCGGCCTTGTCCGGCCCGCCGTCGAGCACCACAACACCCTCGGGTTCCACTGTTTTGGCGCGTTCCACAAATTTAGAGACCATTTCGGCCTCCTTGGCGCGGATAGCCGCTTCGTCCGAGCTGGCCGACGAAGCCGTGAGGGCTGTTTCCTCCAGCCTACGCAGCGAATCGGCAATGGCCTTTTTCTGGCGGGCGGCAACGCTCTTGCGCTTGATGTACATGGCTTGCAGATTGGCCCGGCCAGGTTCCACCGCAATAAAGTTCTTCACTTCCTGCAAGCGTGCGCCGCGCCGCACGGGAAAGCGCGAAGCACCGCGCACCGCGCCCTGCACCTCGATCATCATGGTGTTGCCTGGTGCATCGGCAATAAACTGCACCTGGTCGCCGTCTTCCAGCATGAGGTTGCGCAGCTCTTTGAGCGGCAGATAGGTGCTGTAGGGCGCACCGTTGCGCGTGCCGGTAAGGGCGATGTGCGAGGCCTTGTTTTGCGGTTCGGCCAGGTCGATCAGCGCAGAGCCCGAAGATTTGCCCTTGGGAAATTCAAACTTGGCCGGGGTGCGCACCGCGCCGATGGCCGCCACCGTGGGGCCCTTGTCGCCCACAACAAGGGTGTCACCTTCCTGCACGCGCACGGCGGGCAGCACGCCCTTGCGGGCAAAGGGGTACAGGTCAAGGTTGGCTACGGCCTTTCCGTCGCGCATGAGGCGAATATCGCGGTAGCTGCCGCGCACGGGGTCGAGGCCGCCTGCCTTGTCAAGAAAGCTCAGCAGGGGGTCGCCCGGCGTGCCGGTGTAGCGTCCCGGTCTGGCCACGCCGCCGGTCACAAAAATGGCTACGGGCCTGGCATCAAGGGGGGCTGCGTAAATCTGCGCGTCTGCGTGGCCGTTGGCGGCCAGTTTGCTGCGCAGGGCTTCGGTCAGCTTGTCGTAGCCAAGGCCAGCCACGGGTATGGCCCCCACCTCCGGCACGTCCAGGTGCCCGTCGGCAGCCACAATCAGGGTGCTGTCGACCTTGAGGTCTCCGCCCCAGAGGCGCAGCACAACGCGGTCGCCCGGCGCGATGATAGAGGAATCCTTGGCCTCCTTGGCCGCTTCCTTGCTTTGCGAAAAATTGCCCTGAAACAGGTTGGCTGCATAGGGTTGCGGCGCGTCCTCGGCCTTGGCAGAGCACGACAAGGCCAGAAAAACCAGCAGAAAAGCAAAAATTGTTCTGTGCGACATGGCAGTAATGATGCAATGGGTTCGGGCTTGCATGGCCCCCAGAGGTGGTTCCACAAACAGGCAGGTGCCCTTGGGTTCCGTGTCCAGCCCTGCAATGCCGCTCTGCGTGGGGAGCGGTCGGCTTAACGCACCGCCAGAGCATGCTGGCGGCGTTGCAGGGCCTGCAACCGTAACAAGTGAAGCGCACGGGCATGGTAGCCGCCGTGCGCTTCAATAAATAATCATATTTGCCCGGATTAGCCAGAGGCAATACTCGCGTGGCCGTTTTTTTGCCCGCGTAGTCCTCTACTGCTGCACCAGTGAAAGCTCTATTGCGAAAGACCCTGGCCCCAAACCCTGGGGGCCATGTTCCAGCGCCCCGTGGTGTCGCGGCAAATAACAATCACCTCTGCTTCGCGCTGGCCCGCAAGCACGGTTCCCCGTTTGCAGTCTTCACCCTTGGCCGAAGTAAAAAGCTCATCAAGGCTCACACGCACACCCTTGCCAAAGTCCGGGTCGTCAACGGTGGCGGTTTCACCCACGTTGGATGCGATCATGAAACCCGTAACCGGGCCGGGGGGCGTTTCTGGCTGGGCGGGCGAGCCGCCAAAGCCGCACCCGCCGAGCAGCAGGGCCGCAAAAAGCGCCAGACCGGAAAGTGCAAGCCGGGCCTGCCCCAGTGGAAAATGTGCAGAAAGCGTTTGCATGGCATTCCTCATGATGCTGCCGAAGTCATATGGAACAGCGGCGGCGTTTTCTTTCCCTCTCGCAAAGATTGGGCGTGCTGTCAATGTTGCCTGCCTGTGCAGCTGGAGCGCGCCGTTCCAATAATCACGCTTTTTGTAAAAAAGAGGAATTTCTCTGCTGATGGTATGACAACTCAACAAGTTAGCAAGAGCACAATTAATAAATAGTGAATTTTATTTTGCAATTTATTGCGAGGGTGCTATTTTATGCACAATCTAGAAGTCAGCTTCGGGAGAGGTCATGTCCAAATTGGCAATGAGAACCATCCGTGTGCATGACGCCGTGGGCAGTATTTTGTGCCACGACATCACCAGAATTGTGCCAGGGGAAAGCAAAGGACCAGTTTTTCGCAAGGGCCATGTTGTGCGGGAAGAAGATGTTGAGGTGCTGTTGCAGGTAGGAAAAGAGCATCTTTATGTTTTTGAATCCCTGCCTGGCATGGTGCACGAAAACGACGCCGCAGCGCGGATCATCTCTGCCGTTGCCGGAGCCAACCTTGCGCACACCGACCCCAAGGAGGGGCGCATCGATCTGCTGGCCGCCTGCGATGGGCTGCTGCGTATTGATGTGCCTGTGCTCAACCGCATCAACAGCCTTGGCGAAATCTCTGTCGCAACCGTCCACACCATGCAGCATGTCACCAAGGGCCGCCCGGTTGCCGGGGCCCGTGTTGTGCCGCTGATGATTGAAGACGAAAAACTGCGGCAGCTCGAATCATTTGTAAACAGGCCGGTTATTGAAGTGCTGCCGCTGCGCCGTGCCAAGGTTGGCGTGGTCACCACCGGCAGCGAGGTTTTTTATGGCCGCATACAGGATGCCTTTGGCCCTGTGTTGCGAAAAAAGTTTGCAACCCTCGGCAGCACTGTGGTGGGGCAAACCCTCACCAGTGACGAAGTACCCATGACTGCCGGGGCAATCAGGGATTTTTTAGAGCAAGGTGCTGATCTTATTGTGGTAACAGGCGGCATGTCTGTAGACCCCGACGACCGCACACCCACAGCCATCCGCGCTTCCGGGGCAGAGGTGGCAAGCTACGGTGCGCCGGTCTATCCGGGGGCCATGTTTCTTTTGGCCTATGCCCAGGGTGCGGCGGGGCGGGTTCCTGTTTTGGGGCTGCCGGGCTGTGTCATGTACCACAAGGCCAGCATCTTTGATCTGATTGTGCCGCGCCTTTTGGCAGGCATTGAGGTAGAGGCGGCGGATGTAGCGGCATTGGGGCACGGCGGCTTTTGCTCGCAGTGCGATGAGTGCCGTTACCCCATCTGCCCATTTGGCAAGTAGGGAGGCGAAAAAACTGATACCCGGCGCGGATTTTCCGCGCAGGCATATACCTTTGTTCATCATTTAAAGGAGTCGCGCATGGAAACAAAGACCCTTGTGATTAACGGTATCCCCCGGCGTTTGCTGGTAAAACCTGAAGATATGCTGGTGGACGTGCTGCGTGATCAGTTGCAGCTTACCAGCGTCAAGGTCGGCTGCGGCAAAGGACAGTGTGGCGCCTGCTCTGTTATTCTTGACGGCAAAGTGGTGCGTGCCTGCGTGGTAAAAATGAACCGTGTGGCTGAAAACGCCGCCGTTACCACCCTTGAGGGCGTGGGTACTCCCGCCAATCTGCATCCTCTCCAGCACTCGTGGATATACCACGGTGCGGCGCAGTGCGGTTTCTGCACCCCCGGTTTTATCGTTTCGGCAAAGGCTCTGCTTGATTCCAATCCCAATCCCAGCCGCGAAGACGTGCGCGACTGGTTCCAGAAAAACCACAACGTGTGCCGTTGCACGGGCTACAAGCCCCTGGTCGATGCCGTTATGGACGCTGCCGCCCTTATGCGCGGCGAAAAATCGCTGGACGACGTGACCTTCAAGATGCCCGCCGATGGCCGCATCTGGGGTTCCACCATGCCCCGTCCCTCTGCCGTAGCCAAGGTTACGGGCACTGCCGAATTTGGCGCGGACGCGGCGCACCGCCTGCCCGACAACACCCTGCACCTGGCCATTGCCCAGGCCAAGGTATCGCATGCGCTTATCAAAGGCATCGACACCTCTGAAGCCGAAAAAATGCCCGGTGTGTACAAGGTGCTCACCCACAAGGATGTGAAGGGCAGAAACCGCATTACCGGTCTTATCACCTTCCCCACCAACAAGGGTGATGGCTGGGAACGGCCCATTCTTAACGATACCAAGATTTTCCAGTACGGTGACGCGCTTGCCATCGTGTGCGCCGATTCGGAATGCAATGCCCGCGCGGCGGCTGAAAAGGTCAAGTTTGACCTTGAGCTGCTGCCCGAATACATGAGCGCCCCCGAAGCCATGGCCCCGGACGCCATCGAAATCCACCCCGGCACCCCCAACATCTACTACGAGCAGCTGGAAGAAAAAGGCGCGGATACCGCTCCCTTCTTCAACGATCCTGCCAACGTGGTTGCCGAAGGCAGCTACTACACCCAGCGTCAGCCCCATCTGCCCATCGAACCCGATGTGGGCTATGGCTATATCAACGACAAGGGTCAGGTGGTCATCCACTCCAAGTCCGTAGCCATCCATCTGCACGCGCTGATGATCGCTCCCGGCCTTGGCCTGGAATTCCCCAAGGATCTGGTTGTGGTGCAGAACACCACCGGCGGTACCTTTGGCTACAAGTTCAGCCCCACCATGGAAGCCCTGGTGGGCGTGGCCGTTATGGCCACTGGCCGCCCCTGCCACCTGCGCTACAACTACGAGCAGCAGCAGAACTACACCGGCAAGCGCTCGCCCTTCTGGACCACGGTGCGCTACGCCGCCAACAAGCAGGGCAAGATTCTTGCCATGGAAACGGACTGGAGCGTTGACCACGGCCCCTATTCCGAATTCGGCGATCTGCTCACCCTGCGCGGCGCGCAGTACATTGGCGCGGGTTATGGCATTGCCAACATTCGCGGCAAGGGCCGTACCGTTGCCACCAACCACTGCTGGGGCGCGGCCTTCCGTGGTTACGGCGCGCCTGAAACGGAATTCCCCTCCGAAGTGCTCATGGACGAACTGGCCGAAAAGCTCGGCATGGATCCCTTTGAAATCCGTGCGCTGAACTGCTACCGCGAGGGCGACACCAACCCCTCGGGCCAGGTTCCTGAAGTCATGAGCCTGCCCGAAATGTTTGAAAAAATGCGTCCTTACTACGAAGAAGCCAAAAAGACCGTCAAGGCCAAGTCCACCGCCGAAGTAAAGCGCGGCGTGGGTATTGCTCTTGGCGTATACGGCGCTGGCCTTGACGGGCCGGATACTTCCGAAGCCTGGGCCGAGCTGAACCCCGACGGCAGCGTGACCGTCGGCAACTCGTGGGAAGACCACGGCCAGGGTGCTGATTCCGGCACGCTAGGCACCGCCCACGAAGCCCTGCGCCCCCTGGGCATTACGCCCGAAAACATCCATCTGGTCATGAACGACACCAGCAAGACCCCCAATTCCGGGCCTGCTGGCGGCTCGCGTTCGCAGGTGGTTACCGGCAACGCCACCCGCGTGGCCTGCGAAATGCTGATTGAAGGCATGCGCAAGCCCAGCGGCGGCTTCTTTACCTTTGACGAAATGAAGGCAGAAGGCCGCCCCGTTCACTACGACGGCAAGTGGTCTGCCCCGGCCAAGGACTGCGACCTCAAGGGTCAGGGCGAACCTTTTGCCTGCTACATGTACGGCCTGTTCCTGGCCGAAGTGGCCGTGGAAGTGGCCACCGGCAAGACCACGGTTGAAAAGCTTGTGTGCGTGGCCGATATCGGTACCCTGTGCAACAAGCTGGTGGTTGACGGCCAGATCTACGGCGGCATGGCGCAGGGCGTGGGCCTTGCCCTCACCGAAGACTACGAAGACCTCAAGAAGCACAGCACCCTTGCTGGCGCGGGCGTGCCCACCATCAAGATGATTCCCGATGACATGGAAATTGTCTATGTGCAGACCCCCCGCAAGGCTGGCCCCTTCGGCGCTTCCGGCGTGGGCGAAATGCCCCTTACCGCGCCGCATCCGGCCATCATCAACGCCATCTACAATGCCTGCGGCGCGCGCGTGCGTCATCTGCCCGCCCGTCCCGAAAAGGTGTTGGAGGCCATGCCCAAGTAGGGTAGGTTAAGGCTAACCATCTGGAGAAATGGGGAGAATCCTTTGTAAAAAGGGTTCTCCCTTCAGCCCCTGAGTTCTAGTGGCATTTCCCGCGCTGTGGCCGCATGGCCGCCACGGGTTCAAGGTTTGGCGGGGTTTTCAGGGGGTTCTCTGAAAACCCCGTTTGCCATTCTGGCAGCGGCCAGTGCCGTCCTGCCATTGCCGCACAATCGCATCAGCACCAATCCAGCGAGAAAAATCGCCATGATGGACCAACAACGTCTGCACGAAATAGAGTCGCACTGCACGCAGGAAAGCCCGCCCCGTTGCCGGGTTGCCTGCCCCTTTGATCTGGATGTGCGCACCTTTATGGCCCGCATGGCCGAAGGCAAGCAGGGCGAGGCCCGCAAGGTGCTGGAACGGCACTTGCCCCTGCCCGGCATCATTGCCCGTATTTGTGATCACCCTTGCGAAAACGCCTGTCTGCGGCAGGATCTTGGCGGCAGTGTGGCCATGCACGGGCTTGAGCTGGCGTGCATGCTGGCCGTGGGGCCACAGGGCCGTCCATTGCCCCTGCCGCCCAAAAAATTTCGCATGGCAATCATGGGCGCAGGGATGGCTGGGCTAACGGCAGCCTGGGATCTTTCGCTCAAGGCCTATCCTGTAACGGTGTTTCACGCGGGCGCGCCAGCAGAATTTTTGCTGTCCCGCTTTGCGGCACTGGCTGCCTCGCCGGAGTCCACAGGCATCGGCAAGGATTTTGCGGCAGAGGATTTTGAAAACCTCACCCGTCAGAAGGTTCGTTTTGAACAGGCCACTCTGGATGCGGCCCTGTTGGAAAAGCTGGCGGCGGAATACGACGCCGTGCTGGTGGATGCCGATGCCGTGCGTGGCGTGGCCCCCGGCCTTGTACCCGACCTGATACCCGATGAAGCGCAGATAGAAGCCGAAACCCTGCTGTGGCGCGGCAATATCTGCTGTGCTGGCTGGCCCGACAGCACGCCCACAGGGCATGTTTTTGCCTCCCCCTCGCGGCAGGCGGGGCAGGGGCGGCATGCTGCCCAGACCATGGAGCGTGTGACGAGCGGCGTTTCGCTTACGGCGGCGCGAGACAAATTTCAGGGGCCTCTGCACACAGATGTGAGGGGTATCGCACCTGTGCCGCGCGTGGAGCCGGTCGTGCAGGCGGATGACACCCCGGCGGAACCGCTGTACTCGGCGGAGGAATCCGCCCTTGAGGCCGCACGCTGCCTGCAATGCCAGTGTATGATCTGCGTGCGCGAATGTGTGTATCTGCAAAAGTACAAGGGCTATCCACGCCTGTACGCCCGGCAGATCCACAACAATGCCTCCATTGTCAAAGGCTTGCACACGGCCAATGCCGTCATCAACGGCTGCGCCCTGTGCGGCCAGTGCGAGGAACTTTGCCCAGAGAACTTTTCCATGTCCGAGCTCTGCCTCTCGGCCAGAGAAGACATGGTGGAGCGCGGCTTTATGCCGCCCACAGCCCACGAATTTGCGCTGGAGGACATGGAGAGCGCCAGCGGGGGCGAATGCGCCCTTGTGTTGCCGCCCCCGGCTGCTGGTGGCGCTGCCCCGGCCCAGGGCGGGGTATCGCATCTGTTCTTTCCCGGTTGTCAGCTGGCAGCGGCGCGGGCAGAGCAAACCGCCGCCCTGTACGATCTGCTGCGTGCAAAGCTTGGCACGGCAGAGGGGTTGGGGGTGGGCGTCATGCTCTCCTGTTGCGGCATTCCCGCACGGTGGGCTGGCAGATCGGCGCTGTTTGCAGAACATATGGAAAAAATCCGTCAGGCATGGCTTGGGCTGGGCAAGCCGCGCATCGTGGCGGCCTGTTCTTCCTGTCTTGCGGCCCTGCGCGAGGGCCTGCCCGAAGCCCAGCTTGTGTCGGTGTGGGAAGTGCTGGACGGCCTGGCCTTGGAAGTGCCCCCTACGGACGAGGCACTGCCCTCAGTTTTTTCCATCCAGGATCCCTGCACAGCACGGCACGACAAGGCATGGCTTGCCGCCGTGCGCAGCCTGGCGGGCAAGTGCGGGGCCACGGTTGAAGAACCCCGCCTCAGTGGCGCAGCCACTGCCTGCTGCGGCTATGGCGGCCTTGTGTGGTGCGCCCAGCCGCAAACAGCCAATGCCATGAGCGACCACCGGGCGGCCCAGCTTGAGCACCCCGGCCTGGCCTCGTGCATCATGTGCCGCGACAGAATGGCGGCAAGCGGCAAGGAATGCTGGCACATTCTCGATCTGCTGCTTCCTGCCAACTGCAAGCAGCCGGGCGCGGCCCCCGGCCCCGGCCTGTCGGCACGCCGGGCCAACCGTGCGGCCCTGCGCCTTTTGCTGCTTGAAAAATACGGCAGCGGGCATGGATTGACGGATGCAGCGCACAGCCTGCCAGACCATGCCGGCAAGGGCCGGGTGCTGGTTGCTGCTGAAGCATTGGCCCGCATGGAAGAGCGGCATATCCTGCTTTCAGACGTGGAAGAGGCCGTGGTGGGGGCCGAAAGCAGCGGCCACTGGTTTGAAAATCAGGAAAACGGCCACCGGCTGGGTTCGTGGAGGCCCAGAAAGGTGACGTTCTGGGTGGAGTATCAGCCGCAGGGCGAGAGTTTTGTACTGCACGATGTCTGGTGTCACCGTATGGTGGTGCCGGGTTCTGGCGGGCAGGAGGCTGTGGATGTCATCAACAGCCACCAGTGTTGTACCGACGGGCAGAGGCCAGGGCAGAATCTTGGCTCGCAGGGCGGGCAATCTGGTGCGCAGGGAGGTGGGCAGTCATGAGTATGGGGCCAAATTATGGGCCGGACGGCGGCGAGTGGGTGTGCGGGCGTTGCCGCGTAGCGCTTGAGCAGGTGAAGGTTCCCGTATTTTACCTCAACAGCGCCTTTGACGTATTTTTGCCGCGCTGCCCAAAGTGCGGGCTCACCCAGGTTCCCAAGTCTCTCGCAGAGGGCAAGATGCTTGAGGTGGAAGCCCTGCTGGAAGACAAGTGAACGCGCTCTGGGAGCGGCCCGATTTTCGCCGCGCCGCTGGCGATGCCTGGCGGCCTGGCGGTGTGGCGCTGACGGGCCGGGCGCTCGACAGGTGCGCTGCCAGCGGCTGGCTGCCGCCGGGAGGTCTGGTGCTCGATCTGGGCAGCGGGGCAGGGGCCACGCTGCGTCTGCTTGCGGGCCGTGGCTACCGAGCCGTGGGGCTGGATAAAAACGCCGGGGCAGAACCGCTTGCGGGCGTGGATGCGGGTAATGCCTGTTGCCTGGTGCGCGCAGACCTTGCGCGTTTGCCGCTGGCTGCTGCAAGCATTGACGGTGCGCTGTGCGAATGCGTGCTTTCCCTGCTGCCAGACCCCATTGCGGCCTTAAAGGCTGTCCACAAGGCCTTGCAGCCCGGCGGGGTGGTGGTGGTCAGCGACCTCATGCTGCGGCAGGGGTATGCGTCCACATCTGTGGGTTCCGGGTCTGGGGCTGTGGGCTCTTCGTGCCTTGCGGGCGCGCGGGCAGAATCCGCGTGGCGCGGGTTTATGGAAGCTGCGGGCTTTACCGTTGTGCATTTTGAGGACAACAGCCGTGCGCTGGTGGAACTGGCGGCGCGTATGGTCTGGTACGGCGAGGATACTGCCGGGACGGGCAAGAGCTGTGCCTGCGGGGGAGCTGCTCCCGGTGCGGGCTGGCGCGCCTATGGATACGGCCTGTGGATCGCCCGAAAGGAGACGCTATGAATCCCATGATGATGGAATTGCTGCCCCTGGTGCATCAGGGCTATTGTTGCAGCCAGTTGCTGCTCCTGCTCATGCTTCAGGCGCAGGACAGGCAGAATCCCGGTGTTGTGCGCGCTGCACAGGGCCTGTGCCACGGCATCGGGCAGTCTGACGGCCCCTGCGGCCTGCTGACCGGCGGCGCGTGTGCTCTGGCCCTGGCCGCTGGCAAGGGTGCTGAGGACGAGATGCCCCATCCCATGCTTACCCCCCTGCTCAACGACTATGCCAGCTGGTTTTATGCCCGCACCGAGGCCTACGGCGGGCAGCGCTGCGGCCAGATTGCGGCGGGCTTGGGCGCTGTTTCTGGCGCTGCGGGCGAGCAGCCCAATCCCGTGGCCTGTGGTGATCTGCTGGCCGAATGCTGGGGAAAAATCATGGAACTGGTTCAGAGCTACGAGCTGGATCTGA
Organism: Desulfovibrio sp.; assembly: GCF_041907885.1. Classification (GTDB taxonomy): domain Bacteria; phylum Desulfobacterota; class Desulfovibrionia; order Desulfovibrionales; family Desulfovibrionaceae; genus Desulfovibrio. Next base: position 58,878 of record NZ_JAYRGM010000004.1, read on the forward strand.
CGGAAAAGGCATGACCCTGCGCCGCACCCAGAGCCTCTGCCCAGTGTGCCTGCGGCGTATAGCGGCCAGCTATGAAATTTCGTCCAGAGATGCCCGCAGTGTGGTGCTGCGCAAAACCTGCCCCGACCACGGCACGTTCAGTGTGCCGGTGTGGCGCGAATCTGGCGAGGGTGCGCTTGCCACGCCGCCCTTTGCTGCATGGTCGCGCCCCAAAAATCCCTCCTACCCGGCCAACCCGCGCACGCCCATAAGCCAGGGCTGCCCCTACGACTGCGGCCTGTGCCCTGCCCATGCCCAGCACACCTGCACGGGCCTGTTTGAGGTCACAAAACGTTGCGACATGGCCTGTCCCGTGTGCTATGCGCAGGCGGGTTCTGTGTCGAATCCCCAGTGTTGTGAGGCTGGCGATATTCCGCTGGCCGTCATCGCCGGGCAGATGGATACCCTCAAGGGCGCGTCCGGCCCCTGCAATGTGCAGATTTCTGGCGGCGAACCCACGGTGCGCGACGATCTGCCGCAGATCATCGCCATGGCCCGGCAACGCGGCTTTGGTCTGGTGCAGATCAATACCAACGGCCTGCGGCTGTCGCGGCAGCAGAGCTACGCCCGCACCCTGCGCGATGCGGGGCTTGATTCGGTCTATCTGCAATGGGACGGCGTGCGCGAAAGCAGTTTTATGACCCTGCGTGGCAGGGAAGGCCTTGATTTCAAGCGCGCTGCTGTGCGCAACTGCGCCGATGCCGGGCTTGGCGTGGTGCTTGTGGCAACCGTGGTGCGCGGTGTTAACGATAACGAGCTGGGCGATCTTTTGCGGCTGGCGCTTGACCTGGGGTCTGCGGTGCGCGGTTTGCACATACAGCCCGCAGCTTTTTTTGGCCGTTATCCCTGGCAGCTGGAGGATGCCCCACGCCTCACCCTGCCCGACGTTATGGCCGCTCTGGCCGGTCAGGCCCCGGAAATGGTCAGCCCCGGTCATTTGCACCCGCCGGGCTGCGAAAATGAACTGTGCTCGTTCAGCGCTGTGTACCGCCGCGTGCAAAACAATGGTCAGCCGGGGCTGCAATGGCTGCCCGATGCCGGGCAATCGTGCTGCGCTCCAGCGGCCCAAACTGTCGCCCAAACTGCCGTGCAGACGGCCCCCCAGACGGCCCCCCAAACGGCCTCGCAGACAGGTGGAACAATTGCGCCGCCCCCTGCCGAGGAGGGCGCGCGCAAGGCAAAACAGTTTGTGGCCATGCACTGGAAGGGCGGCGATGCCGCCGATGCGGGCGCTGCCGCCTCAAATTCCGGCGCGGATGGCTTTAGCCGATTTTTGGCACAGGCCGGTGCGGAGCAGCGTTTCACGCTCTCTTGCATGGCCTTTCAGGATGCCCTGAGCCTCGACCTCGACCGTGTGCGGGGCTGCTGCATCCATGTGGTGCGGCCCGATGGCCGCATGATTCCCTTTTGCCTGCACAACCTCACCGCCAGCAACGGTACGCGGCTGTATGGTGAACAGCCATGACTGCAACGCCCGGTGCGCATTTTGGCCCCTGCCCGCTGGACGCGTGGCTGGCCGGGCAGTGCGGCGCAGCCGACAGCCGCGAGCTGCCAATCCTGCTTGCGCAGATGCAGCTGCGCCTTTTGCGCAGCACGCTTGCACAGGCCATGCGCGGAACCTATTACGGAGCACGCTTGCAGGGCTGCTGCGATATAACGACGCTGGCCGAGCTGACGCGTCTGCCCTTTACCACGGCAGACGATCTGCGCAACTGGGGGGAATTTTTGTGTGTTTCGCAGGGCGATGTGCAGCGCATGGTGACCCTGCACACATCGGGAACCACAGGCCAGCCCAAGCGCCTTGCCTTTACGGATGCAGACCTTGCACGCACGCGCGATTTTTTTGCTGTGGGCATGAGCCAGCTTGTGCGGGCCGGGCAGCGGCTGGCAGTGCTGCTGCCCGGCGCGGAACGCCCCGACGGTGTGGCCGATCTGCTGCGGCAGGCCCTTGGCAGCGCCGGGGTGGAGGTGGTGACTCCGCCGCCGCAAGTGCATATGGCCGGTGGCGGTGGAGAACTGGCCCGCTGGCTTGAGCAGGCAGCAGCCCATTGCGTGGTGGCGGCTCCGGCGCAGCTGGCAAGCCTGCTGACGTGTTTTCCTGCCGCTGGGCCAAAAAATCTATGCGGTGTGCTTTCAAGCGCCGAACCTCTGGATGCCACACTTGGGCAAAGTCTGCGGCAGCGCTGGCAGTGCGAGGTTCTCGACCACTACGGCCTTACGGAAACAGCTTATGGCTGCGCGGTGGAATGCGCTGCGCATCAGGGCTTTCATGTGCGGGAACTGGACGTTCTTGTAGAAATAGTAGATATTTCGGGAAGTAATGTTTTGCCCATTGGGCAGGCGGGCGAGGTGGTCATAACCACCTTGCAGCGCGAGGCCATGCCTCTTGTGCGCTACCGCACGGGTGATGTGGCCCGGCTGCTGCCTGGCCCATGTGCCTGCGGCAGCCCCTTGCACAGGCTTGGCCCCGTGCTTGGCCGCATTGAACGCCCGGCGGGGGCAAGCCCGCGCATTGTCTGTCCCAGCAAGGGCCGGGGCTGGCAAAATTCCTGATCTGTCTGGAATGTATGCTCTTTTTGGCATCCTGTATCTGCCGCAGCGGATAGCATTGATCCGCACTGCGACGCAAGGAAGGGAAGCACATGGAAACTGCCGTTATCGTTCTTGCCGCTGGTATGGCCTCGCGCATGGGTGCAGCCAAGGCGCTGCTTTCGCTGCCATTGCTGCCCGGCGGCGGGCGTTGTTCGGCCCTGCGGGGGCTGGTCAAGCAATACCGTGCGGCGGGCGTGCAGCAGGTGGTGATTGTCAGCGGCTTTCATGCCGATGTGGTGGAAGGCGAGGCCACAGCGCTTGGGCTGAAGGCGGTTCGCAATCCTGATCCGCAACAGGGCATGTTTTCATCGGTGCAGACTGGCGTGGCGGCGCTGACACAGAGCGGTTTTGACGGGTATTTTTTTGTGCAGCCGGTGGATGTGCCTCTGGTGCGCCCGCTGACCCTGCGTGCTCTATGCGAAGCGGCAGGGCAGGAAGAGGCTGGCCGTGAGGCAGAACGGGCCGTAAGCGGCAAAGCTGCCGCCCTGCCGGTGCTTATTCCCGCCTTTGACGGGCAGGAGGGGCATCCCCCGCTTGTTCCCATGCATCTGGCCCCGCGAATTATGGCGCACAATGGACAAAACGGCCTGCGCGGCGCGCTTGAGGGTGCGCCCCTGTGCCATGTGCCCGTGCCGGATGTCATGATTCTTGAAGACATGGACACCCCCGACGACTACGCCCGGTTGCGCTTTTTGGCCCTTGAGCGGCACATGCTTTTGCCGGTCGAGGCCGAATATCTGCTGCACCTGCAACATGTGCCAGAAAAAGGCCTGCGCCATGCCCGCGCAGTGGGCACGGTGGCCTGCTGCCTGGCCGAGGCGCTGGCGCATGCGCGTGAGATTGAGGGCTATGATGCGGGTGTTGACCCACGCTGGGCGCTGGCTGGTGGGCTGCTGCACGATATCTGCAAGGGGCAGCCCCGGCATGAGGCGGCGGCGGGCGAATTGCTGCGCGGGCTTGATCTGCCGGGTATGGCGCGGCTGGTGCAGGACCACCGCGATCTCACATTGCCCGGCGACGAGCCGATCACAGAGCGCGAACTGGTCTATCTGGCAGACAAATACTGCTACGGCGGCAGCTTTGTGCCTTTGGAGCGCCGTTTTGGCAACAAGCTTGAAGCCTACGCCCAGGATGCCGCCGCCTGTGAGGCCATCCGTGGCCGCCTTGGCCGCGCCAAAGAGCTGGAAGAACGCCTTGCGCGCGAGATTGGCCGCGATCCTGCCCTTGTGGCAGAGCGGGCGCTCAAGCGAAACTGCGGTGCGGCACAGGTTAATGCGGCATGAGCGGCATGTGGCTGGTGCGGCACGGCAGCCTGCCGCCCAACCCGGAGCGCCGCATGGTCGGCGCGCGCGATATTCCTTTAAGCGATACAGGCCGCGCCCAGATACGCGCCATGGCGCGTCAGTTTGTGCCCGAGCTGGGGCAGGGTGCGGAGCAGAAGGTGGGAGCGGTCGTCTGCTCTGATCTTGACCGCTGCCGTGAAACAGCCGCCCTGTTGCTTGAGGCCATGCCCGCAACAGGCGGGCAGGGCAGGCCGCCCCTGCACGTGGAACCGGGCCTGCGCGAAATATGCCTCGGCCTTTGGCAGGGCATGACCAAGGCAGAGATTGAGAGCGCGTGGCCCGGTGCATACGAGGTCAGGGGGCGCGATATGGCCCACTACTGCCCCCCGCAGGGAGAGAGTTTTATGCAGGCCCAGCGCAGGGCTTTGGCGGCTTTGGCCCGCTGGCGCAGGGCCTACCCTTGCGCTACCTTGATAGTGGTTTCGCACGCGGGCATTATCGGCACGCTGCTGGCGCACTATCTGGCCTTGCCGCTCAGGCATGTGTTGCAGATACCCCAATATTACGGATGCCGTACCTTTGTTCCCGAATGGTAGCAGCGGGCATCTCTGTTTCCACAAACCAGGGTGATCATATCCAGGCTGTGGGGTTGTACACGCTGATGTGCAGCTTGATGTAGCGGTCGGTAAGCACATCTGCGGGCAGATTCAGGGCAATATGCTCCTGCTCGCGCTGGCTGAAGTTTGCCAGCCATGCCGCAGCCTCGCGCCCCAGCTCGGCCATCTGCGCCAGTGGTGTGAACATGCTGGCAGGGCATATCTGGTAAAGGTACAGCTCGCCCGCATTGAGCACAAAGGGAAAGAGCCCGCAGGCCACGGGGCGTTCAGGGCGCGGCAGGCGGCATCCCTGGCTGGTACACGAGCGGCAGCCACGCCCATCCATAAAGGCCGTGTCCCTGGTCAGCAGATAAAAATCGTTGGCAAGGCCGGGGCGCAGCTGGTCGGGCAAAAGCCCCATGGGAAAGGGCTCGTTAGAATCCTGCGGGCCACAGCAATAGCGGCAGTCGCGGCAATAGCCGTTTTGCAGCCAGCCATTGCGCCAGCTCACCGTGCGCCGACGCGGAAACATTTTTTGCCAGTGCGCCAGATAATCCCAAAATCCTTTGTTCATACGCTCTCCCAAAAGCAGCAGTTGGGCCAGCCTTAGCTCGTTTGCAGCAAAATCATGCCGCACACAAGCAGAGCAATGCCCGCAAAAGCACTGGGGCGGAGTTTTTGGCGCAGCCATATCCAGCCGCCAAGCGACGTGCCAAGCACGCCAAAACCGCCCCACATGGCGTAGGCCACGGCCAAATCCATATGACAAACTGCCAGTGAAAGGCAATAGAAAGCCAGCCCCACCAGCGCAAGGGCCAGCAGGCCGATACCCCGGCGGCGAAAACTGTCGGAACGCACCAGCAGCATGTTTGCTGTTACGTCCAGAGCCGCCGCGAGCAATACCAGCGGCAAGGCGGCTGTATCGAAGAGGTCAGCAATGTTCATGGTTGCCCCCTGCCGTGATCGTGCCGGAAGAACTTGCGCTTGTATCGGTTGGTGCTGGCGTGCGGGCTTTTCCGTGGTCCGTTCCCTGGTTGACCAGCAGCGCACCTGCAAGCACGCAGGCAAGGCCAGTGGCGCGGCGCATGGTCAGGGCTTCATCGAGAAAAAGAATGCTGCCAAGGGTTATGCAGGTGAGGCCCAGCCCTTCCCAAAAAGCAAAGGTGACCCCCACGGGAATACCCGTCACAGCGCGTGATAAAAACAGGTATGACAAGGCAATGGCAGCCCACATGACAGCCAGCCCCAGCATCTGGGCATGGGCAAAGGCCCAGCCCTGAGACAGTTTCATGACCAGCGTGCCACCCACCTCCAGAGCTATGGACGCAAGCAGGCAGTACCAGTGGTATGGTTTTGTAGTAAGCATAAGTTTCTCGCAGAACTGTAAAGGAATTATTCTTCAGGTTTGAAGAATCGTAACATCTGTAAAATGAGTGGCTGCGAGAAATGTTAAAGCAGGCAACGCCAGTAGCGTTCTTCAGGAAATCCCGAAATATGCGGGACGAAAAGCGGTATTGCAGAAAAAGTAAGGACTTGCATTCTTAAAATATAATCCCTGGAAAGTGGAGAGTCAAGGCCATGCGTTTTTACTGTTTTCTTGTAGTGGAATGCAAAAAAGGCGGGCCTTTTGGCCCGCCTTTTCAATAAGCGGTTGTTCTGCCCGCAAGGCTACTGGGCGGCGACCCAGGCGTTGGCTTCCTCAAGGTTGAGGGTGCCCTCGTACAGAGCCCTGCCGCTCACCGCGCCCACCAGGCTGGTGGTAAGCGTGAGGGGGTAGAGTTTCTGCACATCGGCAAGGGTTGCCACACCGCCAGCCGCAATGACCGGCACGGTGGAAAGGCGCGAGATGTGCTCAAGCGCGGCAACGTTAACGCCGCACTGCATGCCGTCGCGCTCTATATCGGTGTAGATGATAAAGGCCGCGCCGTCTTCAAGCAGGCGGGGCAGGGCTCCGTCCACGGTCAAACCCGTGTCGGCCACCCATCCTCGAGTTTTGAGCTTGCCGCCCTCGGCATCCAGCGAAACGCCTATACGACCGGGAAAGGTGCGGCACATTTCGGCAAAAAGCTCTGGCTGTTCCAGCGCCAGCGTGCCGATTATCAGGCGGGTAACACCGGCGTCAAGGTAGGCGCGGGCCGTTTCCATATCGCGGATACCGCCGCCAAGCTGCACGGGAATACTGAGCTCGGTGCAGATACGGCGCACGATTTCGCGGCTTTTGGCTGCCCCGTCAAAGGCTCCATCCAGGTCAACCACATGCAGCCACTGGGCGCCACGGGCCTCCCAGGCTTTTGCGGCATCGGTGGGGTCTTCGGCAAAAACGGTGCTTTCGTGGGCGCGGCCCTGCTTGAGGCGCACGGCCTTGCCGTTCTGAATATCTACGGCGGGAAACAGAATCATAAACCCATATCCTTTACTGCTTTGTGCATGCCGTCTACGGACAGCTCCTCTGCTGTAACCCACTGGCCATGGCGCTTGAAGAATTCGCCCATCTTGAGCAGATTATCGGCCAGACCTTCCTGCCGTTCTTCAAATACCGAGCGCGACATCACCAATCCGTTGGCAATGTTGATGAGGAAGAATTCCACGCGCACGTGGGCGGGCTGGGTGACGCCGGCGGTTGAGCCCTGGCGTTCGTGCCAGTCGAGCACCTGGGGCACAAGCAGAAGCTGCGCGCCCTGCTTTTTGCCATAGGCAATCCACAGCGGCAGGGCCTGCGGCTGCTCGGAACTGTGAAAACGTGTCAGATCCTTGGGCAGATCAATGGCATTGATAAACTTGTACTGCCGTTTGGAATCGGCGTTGAGAACACTCTGAAAGCGGCGGTCAAGCGAGGGCAGCTGTTCGTCGGCAATGCGACCCTGGTTGTCGGGGATATGGCCGGTGATGAGCTGACTTGCGTTGATCGGCTGTGTAAAAGGCGCAACCGAAATCACAAATGATGGCGATAGAACGCGGGGTACATCTGCCGTACTGCTGGGACGGCGGCTGCAAGCGCAGGCGATCATCAACAGGCAGAGCGCGGGCAGCAACAGCATACGAAGTCGGGATTGCATCAATCTAGACCTCCCTTGGTGCTTCTGATGGTTGTGCCGTTTCGGCGCACTGCCTGGGCAAGGGCAAGCCCCAGCCCCTTGGCCGCCGATTCCAGCAGATGATGGCCGTTCAGGCCATAGCGGAATTCAATATGCAGATTACAGCGGGCACTGCTGGCAATGGCCTTGTAAAATTCGCGCCAGAGGTCTTTTTCTTCCCCCGCCAAAACCGGGGGCAGCAGATCGCCGCCGCGCCATTCAAGCCAGGGGCGGCCCGAAAGGTCAACGGTGGCTTCTGCCAGGGCTTCGTCCATGGGCACGCGTCCATAGCCAACCCTGGCTATGCCTGCCCGGTCGCCCAGGGCCTCAAGCAGGGCCTTGCCAAACAGCAGGCCCACGTCTTCGGTTGTGTGGTGGGCGTCCACTTCCATGTCGCCCTCGCATACCAGGCGCAGATCCATGCCACCCCAAAAGGCGGTGAGCGTAAGCATGTGGTCGAGCAGGCCAAAACCGGTTTTCACATCCGTAATGCCCTGACCGTCAAGGTTCAGTTCAAGCCGGATGTCGGTTTCTGCACTTTTGCGCTCCTGAGTGGAGGTTCTGGGTGCGCTGTTGCTCATGCGTCCTCCGTGGAATGTTCGCCCTTGGCCGCCTTTTTGTCCGCAGTATCGCTGTTGGTTGCATCATCCGCTTTTTCTTCAGTTTCGTCATCCTTTGCGGCAGGCTTTTTGCCAAATGCCGCCGCAACATAGATGCTTACTTCATACAAAACCAGCATGGGCGCTGCCATGAGCAGCTGCGAAACCACATCGGGGGGCGAAAGAATGGCCGCAACAATAAAGATGCCAAGAATGGCGTAGCGGCGCACCCGGCGCATAAGTTCTGCTGTAATGATGCCCATGCGCGCCAGAAAAAAGGCAAACAGGGGCATCTCGAACACGAGGCCAAAGGCAAGTATGAGCTTGAGAACAAAGCTCAGGTAGTCGCTGACCTTGGGCATGGCCACGATGCTGTCGGTGGCATAGCTCACAAAAAAGGCAAATGCCTGGGGAAACACCACAAAGTAACAGAATGCGCCGCCGCTGATAAAGAAAAAGGCCGACATAAAGGCCACAGGCAGGATGTGCCGTTTTTCTTCTTCATACAGGCCGGGGGCTATGAACGACCATATCTGGTAAAAGATGACCGGGCTGCTCACAAACACGCCTGCGACAAACGCGATGTGCATGCGCGTGAAAAAGCCTTCGGGCAGGGTGGTGTAGATGGCGTGCGAGCCATCGGGCAAAACCTTGAGCAGTGGGTCTACCAGTGCGTCAAAAATGGGGTCTACAACGACCCAGCAGGCCATAAAGCCCACCATGACAGCCAGACAGCACCGCACAAGGCGGCCACGCAGCTCCGAAAGGTGGTCCATGAGGCCCATGGGACGGTCGTCTGCTTCTTCGGCTTCTTCCTCGTCCTCCGGGTTGGCGGGAGGAGTGCTTTCGCTCTGGACGGGCAGATTTTCCGGCTCTGCCGCCGGGCTTTGTGTTTCGCCCACGGGCGGAACAGGAGGCAGAGGAGGCTGACCATCGGCCAGTGTTTCTGGCGCGGTGTGGCCCGCAGTTTCCGAAGAATCCTCCTGCGTGGACGCTGCCCCGGTTTCGGGGGCAGATTCTGCCACAGGTTGTGCGGCTGCTGCTGAAGCTTCCGGCGCGGCTGGCATTTCTGCCTCTGTAGAAACAGCCGTAGCGGCCACCGGATCAACCGGGGCCGCCAGGCTTTCATTTACGTTGGGGTTTTGTGCGTCCCCTGTGGTCTCAGGGGTAGACGGGGATGCGACCACCTCGGGGCTCAAGGGCTTGTCTGTGCTCATGCCTTGCCGCCATTTTCAGAAGCAGAGGCGGGCTGAGCCACGCCAGTGGGGGCTGCCGCCTGCTTTGTTTCGGCAGCTTCGGCCTGCGCCCTGGTTTTGGCAAGGGCCTCTGCAAGGGGGCTGCCTGCCGGGGGCGTGACCGGAGCGGCTTCTGCCGCCGGTTTTGCCGTGGCTTCAGCTCCGTGGCCTTCCACCACCTGGGCATCCACAATCGTGCTCTCGGCTGGCTTGCTTTCCGCTGCGGCGGCTGCCGCAACAGGCTGACCTGCCGGTGTTTCGCCAGTAGCCGCAGCCGCAGGCTGGGCTTCACCCGCAGCGGCGGGCCGGGTTGCAGAGGCGTCAATAACCGCCTCTGAGGCAGGAATATTTTCGGCGGAGCCCGCAGGGGCTGTTGCCGCAGAAGCACCAGAGGTGGCAGCGGCCATTTCGGCGGCGCGGGCTTCCTTGGCGGCAGCGGCTGCTTCCTTGGCCGCTCGGGCGGCCTCCTGCTTGCGTTTACGCTGTTCTTCTTCCTCGGCCTCAGCGTTCAGCGTGCGCTGAAAGTCTGTGGAAACCCGGCGGAATTCGCCCATGGCCTTGCCCAGCGTGCGCGACACGTTGGCAAGGCTTTTGGGGCCAAGAACAATGAGGGCCACCACCAGGATGACCAGAAGTTCAGAGCTTCCTATCCCAAACATGCTGCCCCCCTATTCCCACTCAATGGTGCTCGGCGGCTTGGAAGAAACGTCGTACACCACGCGGTTGACGCCCTTGACCTCGTTGATGATGCGGCTCGACATGCGCTCGATGAGCTCGGCGGGCAAGCGCGCCCAGTCTGCCGTCATGGCGTCCACGCTGTCTACCACGCGCAGGGCGATAACATGCTCGTAGGTGCGGCCATCGCCCATGACACCAACGGTCTTGAGCGGCAGCAGCACGGCAAAGCCCTGCCAAACCTTGCGGTACCAGCCAGATTCACGCAGCTCTTGCTGCACGATCTTGTCGGCATTGCGGAGAATCTGAAGGCGTTCTTCGGTGATTTCGCCCAGCACGCGAATGGCAAGGCCGGGGCCGGGGAAGGGATGACGCCACACAATGGAATCGGGCATGCCAAGCTCTGCGGCAACCTTGCGCACTTCGTCCTTGAAGAGCTCGCGCAGGGGCTCAATGAGCTTGAGCTTCATGGTGTCGGGCAGGCCGCCCACATTGTGGTGGCTCTTGATGACGGCGCTGGGGCCCTTGTGCGACACCGATTCGATAACGTCGGGGTACAGCGTGCCCTGAGCCAGAAAGTCCACCTGGGGCAGCTTTTTGGATTCTTCATCGAAAATTTCGATAAAGGTGTGGCCGATGATCTTGCGCTTCTTTTCGGGATCATCCACCCCCGCAAGCTTGGAGAGAAAACGCTCCTGAGCCTGCACAAAGTCGAGATTGAGATCAAAGTGCTCGCGCAGATAGCTGACCACTTCGTCGCCTTCGCCAAGGCGCAGCAGGCCGTTATCCACAAAGATGCAGTGCAGGCGCTTGCCGATGGCCTTGTTGAGCAGCACGGCCACCACGGTGGAGTCAATACCGCCCGAAAGGGCGCAGACCACATGGCGGTCGCCCACCTGTTCGGCCATTTCGGCAACCACGCGTTCCACAAACGACGACATGGTCCAGTCGGGCTTGATGCCGGCAACCTTGAACAGGAAGTTGCGCAGCATGCGTTCGCCGTCCACGCTGTGATGCACTTCGGGGTGGAACTGCACGGCGTAGATTTTGCGGGTTTCGTCGGCCATGGCCGCCACATCGAGGGTGGGGGTGCTGCCCGTAACGGTAAAGCCCGCCGGGGGTACAAGCACCTTGTCGCCGTGGCTCATCCACACGCGGCTGGTGGCGTCGATGCCTTCCCACAGGGCGCAGGGCGCGGTGAGAGAAAGATCAGAGGGGCCGTATTCGCGCGTGAGCGACTGGGCAAGCTGGCCGCCCAGATTCTGGGCAAGCAGCTGCATGCCGTAGCAGATGCCAAGCACGGGCACACCAAGGTCGAGAAAACCGGGGTCGAGCACCGGGGCATCGGCTTCGCCCACGCTGGCGGGGCCGCCGGAAAGGATGATGGCAGAAGGCTTCATCGCCGCCACTTGCGCGGCTGTGGTGATGCAGGAATGTATTTCGGAGTAAACCCCGGCCTCGCGCACGCGGCGCGCGATAAGCTGGGTAACCTGTGAGCCGTAGTCAATAATAATGACTTTGCTGGGCATGTGTGTCCTCGCCTGGTGCTGGCCGTGGCCTGTTGCTGTGCGCCGCTTCCGTGCGCCCGGTTGGCCGTGTGCCGATTATTGGCCGGGGTGGCCGGTCGGTGTGGTGCCGGGGCTTGTGGGGAGGCGCAGCAGCCTTGTACGCCGCTGCGCCTCCCGCAAATGTCGCCACGAGATGTTTGTTGACCTCCGCCTCAGGCCGCCCGCGTGCTGGTACGCCTTTGCGGCGCGGGCCTAACATGGGCGTAATCCCACAGCCGGGGGCAAACCGCTGGCTGCGGTTGTTTCTAATTCTCGATGCGGTAGTTGGGTGCTTCCTTGGTGATAACAACGTCGTGAACGTGGCTTTCGCGCAGGCCCGCCGGTGAAATCTCGCAGAAGGTGGTGTTTTCAAAAAGGCTGTTCAAATTGTGTGCGCCCACATAGCCCATGCCAGAGCGCAGGCCGCCCATGAGCTGGTACACGGCTTCCATGACCGGGCCACGGTAGGGCACGCGGCCCACAATGCCTTCGGGCACGAGCTTTTTGCTCTTTTCCTGGAAGTAGCGGTCAGAGCTGCCGTCCTTCATGGCGTCGATGGAGCCCATGCCACGGTATATCTTGTAGGTACGGCCCTGGTACAGAATGGTTTCACCGGGGCTTTCCTCGGTACCGGCAAAGAGGGAGCCGATCATTACCGAGTGCGCACCCACCACAAGGGCCTTTACGATGTCGCCAGAAAACTTGATGCCGCCGTCGGCGATGCAGCAGCGGTTCATTTCGCGCGCGGCGCGGCCCGCTTCCATAACGGCGGTAACCTGCGGCACGCCCACACCGGCCACGATACGGGTGGTGCAGATGGAGCCGGGCCCGATGCCAACCTTGACGGAGTCGGCACCCGCTTCAAGAATGGCCTTGGCGCCTTCGTAGGTGGCCACGTTGCCAGCCACCAGCTGGCAGTTGGGAAACGCGCCCTTGACCATGCGGATGGCGTTGAGCACGTTGAGCGAGTGACCGTGGGCCGAATCGAGCACCAGCACGTCTGCTCCGGCTTCGAGCAGCTGCTCGGAGCGGGATTCGCAGTCGCGGCCAATGCCGATGGCAGCACCCACGCGCAGGCGACCGTTGGAGTCCTTGCAGGCGTTGGGGTACTTTTGAACCTTGTCGATGTCCTTCATGGTGATGAGGCCGCGCAGGAGCCCCTGCTCGTCCACCACCAGCAGTTTTTCAATGCGGTGCTCGTGCAGATGGCGCTTGGATTCTTCAAGCGAGGTTCCCATGGGCACGGTAACGAGGTTTGAGCTGGTCATCACCTCAGAAACGCGCACTGCGGCTCCGTCCTGCACAAAGCGCACATCGCGGTTGGTCAAAATACCCACCAGACGGCCATCTTCCACTACGGGCAGGCCCGACACGCGAAAGTCGGACATGAGGTCCAGGGCTTCCTGCACGGTGTTGTTGGGCGAGATGGTCACGGGGTCAAGAATCATGCCGCTTTCGCTCTTCTTGACCTTTTCCACCTCAAGGCGCTGCCGGGCCACGGGCATGTTCTTGTGGATGATGCCGATGCCGCCCATGCGGGCCATGGAGATGGCCATGGCGGCTTCTGTCACGGTATCCATGGCGGCAGAGAGCAGGGGAATGCGCAGAGGAATTTCGGGGGTGAGCCAGGTGGAGATGTCTACGGCGTCAGGGGTGATGTCCGAAAAGCCGGGGACTAGCAAAATGTCGTCGAAGGTCAGCGCCTTACCGCGATTGGTGAACATGACGTCCTCGTAATTGGCTGTAATAATTCTGAAAATTATAATCCAAAAGATTATCCCCTTGTGCCTCATATGTCAATGAGTGCAGCGCTCGCCGACCCTTGTGCCACAAGGGAAAACGGGTGCGCAGGATGTGCGTGCCGGTGGCAGTTTCAGCGTAAAAACATGGGCGGCATCGTGCCGCTGGGGCGCAGCCCCGCTTGCGGGGCCAGCTGTTGCGCCTGATGTGGGCGCAAGCATCGTCGCGCTAGGTTTACGCGGCTTGCAGTGCCCGCACGGCAGGGGCGCGGGATGCGACCTGGCCGTTAGAACGGGTGCTGGCGAACTACTGCTTTTAGCCAGTTTTTGCAAGGGGGCTGGCAGCCCTTGTGCGGTGAGGGTTTGCGGGCAGGCCTGTAAAAAGCTGCGCACGCGCGGGCATTCTGCGCGTAAGGCTTGACGTGTCGGACCAAACAGCCTATGAATCAGCACTTCGACCAACGCGCGGCCCTTGCTTGTAAGTGGCGGCAGCGGCGGGGCAGGCGCAACTGCGCCGATTTTTTACCGCAAAGGTTGCGGTGCAACGGGGTCTTCATGTTCGAGAGCCTTTCCGACAGACTTTCAGGCGTATTCCGCACATTCAGCGGGCGCGGGCAGCTTACCGAAGAAAACGTGCAGGCTGGTCTGCGCGAGGTGCGGCTTGCCCTGCTTGAGGCGGACGTCAACTTCAAGGTCGTTAAAGACTTTGTGGAAAGCGTGCGCGAAAAGTGCCTGGGGCAAGAGGTGCTCAAGGGCGTCAGCCCTGCCCAGCAGGTTGTAAAGATTGTTCACGATGAGCTCGTGCAGCTGCTCGGCGGCGAAACCGCCGGGTTGAACTTGCAGGGCCGCGAGCCTGCGGTTATCATGCTTGTGGGCTTGCAGGGGTCTGGTAAAACCACCTCGGCGGGCAAGATCGCCAATATTCTGCGCAAGCAGAAAATGCGTCCCTACCTTGTTCCTGCCGACGTGTACCGCCCTGCGGCTATCGACCAGCTTACGGTACTGGCCAAGCAGCTCGACATTCCCTGCTTCCCCTCCACGGTAAACATGAACCCCGTGGACATTGCCAAGGCAGCGCTTGAAAAAGCCCGCGAGGATCAGGCCACCGTGCTGCTGCTCGATACAGCTGGCCGTCTGCATGTGGATGAACCCCTCATGCAGGAACTGGCCGCCATCAAGCAGGCGGTGCAGCCCCAGGAAATTCTGTTTGTTGCCGACGCCATGACCGGCCAGGATGCCGTGACCGTGGCCGAAAGCTTTAACGAGCGCCTTGGCATTACCGGCGTGGTGCTCACCAAGATGGACGGCGATGCGCGCGGCGGCGCTGCTCTCTCCATCCGCTCTGTCACTGGCGCGCCTGTCAAGTTTGTGGGTATGGGCGAAAAGCTGTCGGAAATGGAAGTCTTCCATCCTGACCGCATCGCCGGGCGCATTCTTGGCATGGGCGACGTGCTCACCCTGGTTGAAAAGGCGCAGAGCACCATCAACGCCGAAGAAGCCGAAGAACTGGCCCTCAAGATGAAGAAGGCCAGCTTTGATCTTGAAGATTTTCGCACCCAGATGCGCCGCATCAAAAAGCTTGGTTCGCTCGACAGCATCCTTAAGATGATCCCCGGCATGGGCGGGCTGCGCGAAAAGCTGGCAGAAGCCAGCGGGGCCATGCCCGAAAAGGAAATGGAGCGCACAGAGGCCATCATCAATTCCATGACCATGGCCGAGCGCCGCAACCCCGACATTCTCAACGGCAGCCGCAGGGCGCGTATTGCCAAGGGGGCGGGCGTTAGCGTGGCCCAGGTAAACCAGCTTGTGCGCCAGTTTGAGCAGATGCGCCAGATGATGAAGGGCATGATGGGCGGCAAGGGTGCCAAAATGCCCTCCATGCCCCGCATGCGCGGCATGCCCCCCGGCATGAATCTGCCCAAGGGGCTTGGCGGCATGCCCAATATGGGCGGTATGCCCGGTATGCCCGGCCTGCCCGGAATGGGTGGTATGCCCGGAATGCCCGGTATGGATGGCATGCCCGGTGCGCGCGCAGGCGCCACCAAGGCCGCACCCAAGAAGCGCAAGAAAAAAGAGCGCCCCAAGCGCAAAAAAAAGTAAACAAATTTACGGGGCAAGGAGCGCCGCAATGCGCGGCAGTGTATCTCTTTGCGCCAGGGCTTCCCGCCCTTGCCCTTTCCCGGGCGCAACGCTAACATAACATCAATCAAAGGGAGTTGGACTCATGGCAGTAAAGTTGAAATTGACCCGCCTTGGCAGCAAGAAGCACCCCTTCTACCGTGTGGTGGCCGCTAACGACGAAACCCGTCGTGATGGCCGTCCGCTGGAATTCCTGGGTTACTACAACCCCATGGTCAATCCGGCTGAAGTGAAGCTTGACGCTGGCAAGATCAAGGAATGGCTGGGTCGCGGCGCTGAGCCCACCGACACCGTGCGCGCTCTTATCAAGACGCACATCGGCTAGTTTCGGGCTATTTTGCGGCGGCGCACTGCCCACGGCAAATCTCTTTCAGGCATGCCCTGAAGGAGAACTTTGCTGCGGGCTGTTCTTTGGGAAAGCTCAGGCAATATCTTTCCCGGTTCGCAAGAACCGGCGGCGGTTTGCATGCAGACCCCGGTTGGCTCTGGACGCGCCAGGCGTGCCCACGGCCCTCAGGCTGACCCCCATTGGAGGTACTTATGAAAGCCCTGATCGAATACATTGCCCGGTCACTTGTTGACCACCCCGAAGACGTGCAGGTCAGCGAAGTAGAAGGCGAACAAACCACAGTTCTTGAGCTCAAGGTTGCCAAAGAGGACCTGGGCAAGGTTATCGGCAAGCAGGGGCGCACGGCCAGGGCCATGCGCACCATCCTGAGCGCCGCATCCATCAAGTGCAAAAAACGCACAGTGCTGGAAATTATGGAGTAGCGCCGCGTTTTTTCCCGCTTGTTGCCGCCTTGTTGCGGCAGTAGGGGGGAAAAACCCGGTTCCGCCTGCCGGGCCCCATTGCGGGCGCGGCAACAATCAGCCAGCCGCAATGCGGCAGAACTGGAATTATGACGGAATCCTGGATTCACATGGGTACGCTGGCGCGGCCCCACGGCATCAAAGGGGAGATCTGCATCGACTGGTATGCGGACTCCCCCTTGCTTTTGAGCACGCCCCTGTGGCTGCAAAAGGGCAAGGATGCCCCGCGCCGTATAAAGATAGCGGCTGTGCGCAGCCACAAGGAACGCCCTCTGTTGCAGCTTGAAGGTGTTGCCGACCGCACGGCCGCTGAGGCCCTGCGCGGCTGCAAGCTGCTGATGCGGCGCGAAGATCTGCCAGAAACCGATGACGACGAGGTGTATCTGGAAGATCTGCTGGGCTGCGACGTGGTTTTGCCCGACGGAACCCGCATCGGCAGGCTTGACCATTTTGAGTACCCTGCGGGGCTCGAAATGTGGGTCATCATGACCGACGATGACAAGGAAGTGCTCTTTCCTGCGCGGCCAGAATTCATTGCGGGCTTTGATCTGGAGGTTCCTGCGGTTGTCATTGACCCGCCAGAGGGCCTGCTGGATATCTACCTTGCCGAGAGCAAGTAGGGCCATGGCGCAGACGGTGCGCCACAAGATTTTGCCGCTGTCATGGCGGGCATGATTACTGCGCGGCATGAGCCGCAATTGTTGCGGGGGAGGAGCTTTCGGCAGAAGGTTTCTCCCCTGAATTCATTGGGCCACCGGGGCCGCAAGCTGCCTGTGCCCGCAGGGCAAGAGGCATATCTGGCCGCACCATCAGCCTACAGGAATACCCATGCCGGAATTGCCGGAAGTTGAAACAGTCGCCCGCACACTGCGCCCCCACGTGCAGGGCTGCGTGATTACCGGGGCAAGCCTGCTGCGCCAATCGAGCCTGCACCCCCTGAGCCTGCGGCCAGAGGATTTGCAGGGCTGCACCATTACCGATGTGGGCAGGCGGGGCAAGCTGCTGCTGCTTGAGCTGGACGCAACGCAGGCCGCCATGCCCCACGTGCGCGGCTTAACCGGCCTGCGGCTGGCGGTGCATCTGCGCATGACTGGCCGCCTCATGACCTACCCGGAGAACACGCTCCCCGGCATGCACACCCGCTGCGTGTTTGACCTGGTGGACGCGCAGGGGCAAAAACGCCGTCTGTTTTTCGATGATGTGCGGGCCTTTGGCCTGCTGCTGGCGGGCACGCCGCAGACCATGCAGCAATGGAGCTTTTGGCGCGGGCTTGGGCCGGAACCGCTGGAGCTTACAGACGCAGCCTTTTCTGCCAGGCTGGATGGCAGAAATTCGGCCATCAAGGCCGTGCTGCTGGATCAGAAGGTCATTGCAGGCGTGGGCAATATTTATGCGGACGAATGCCTGTTTGCCGCAGATATCGACCCGCGCCGCAAGGCGGCATCGCTCACGGCCGCACAACGCAGCCGCCTGTTGTCCTGCCTCAAGGAAGTGCTGCTGCTCTCCATCTCACAGTGCGGCAGCTCCATACGCGATTACCGCGATGCCAACGGCAATGTGGGGGCCTTTCAGAACAGTTTTGCCGTGTACGGGCGCAGCGGTCAGGCTTGCCGCGCCTGTGGACGCATGCTTGAAAAGATCAGGGTGGCGGGCCGTGCCACGGTGTTCTGCCCGCACTGCCAGAAGTAACGCTGGCGAGTTGCTCGCCCTGCATCACGGCGAACGCCTGCTGCCCCTGAAGGCTGTTTACACCGTGTAAAAGCTTGTTCCCTGCTCAGGATGGGGCAAACGGGCCAAGGTGGAACCGCCCCTAAGGCGCGGCCCGCACGCGTATGTTGCGCCGCGCCGCACGCCCCGCATCGTCCACTACCCGTACCGAAACATCACCCATGGCCGCTGGCCACAACAGGGGCTCACCCGGGGCGGTGCTGCCCACATAGCTGTCGTTGGCAAACCAGTAGAGTTCGCGCACGCCTGCCTCGGCGTGGGCCATAAAGACCATGCTGCCGTTCTGCGCATCAGCCGTGCGCCGGTAGATGAGGCCGTTTTTGGGCTGGATAATGGTGGGCGGCTGACCCGCAATTTTCTGCTCCCGGCGGCACTGCTCCTCAAAGGGCGGCGGCGGAGGTTTGGGCATGCCCGCACGCGCAAACATGCGGGCCAGATCGCTGGGCCAGAATTCCCACACTCGCTGCTCTGTGCGGCCCTCCTGCGGAATACAGGCCCGCAGGCCGCTGGCCTTGTCGATGAGAATGTGGCGGAACACGCCCGAAGGGGCCACCGGCGATACACCGGGGATAAACCAGGTGAGTGTGGTTTCTGGGCACAAGCTGGTATCAAGGTCGCCTGTGGCCGCGCACACCCGCAGCTTTTCCACATTAAGGCCCGGGGCCGGATCGCGAAAGGGGTCTGTCATGGGTTCGGCGGCGGCCAGTTCGCGGGCCATGTCCATGAACAGCGGAGCCGCCACCATGCCGCCCACAAGCAGCGGATTGGCGGTATTGTTGAAATTGCCAACCCACACCGCCAGCACATAGGGGCCAAACTGGCCCACTGCCCAGGCATCACGAAAGCCATTGGACGTGCCGGTTTTTAGCCGCACCGGCAGAACCGTGCCGCCCTGTGAGCGCGCCATTCTGTCCGGGTCTGGCGCTTCCAGCATGGAAAGG
This sequence comes from Desulfovibrio sp., assembly GCF_041907885.1. GTDB lineage: Bacteria > Desulfobacterota > Desulfovibrionia > Desulfovibrionales > Desulfovibrionaceae > Desulfovibrio. The sequence goes on from NZ_JAYRGM010000004.1 coordinate 77,875, forward strand.
GTCACAAAGGCGGCCTCTGGCGTCAGCAGGGGCAGGGCCGGGGCCGAAGGGGCCTCGTCCGTAAGAAAGCGCAGTGGCCGCCACACGCCCTTGTTTGCCAGCATGGCGTACAGGCCAGCCAGTTCGCGCATACTTACCTCTGCGCCGCCGAGCACCAGCGAGAGCCCGTAGTGGTCTGCGCCATCGGCAAACTCCACACCGGCGCGGCGTAAAAATTCGTAGAGCGTGGGGCGGGTAAGTTTGGCTGTAAGCGTTATGGCGGGCACGTTGCGGCTGGCGCGCAGGGCCTCTGCGGCAGAAAGAGGGCCACGGAACGCGCCGTCGTAGTTTTCCGGGTCATAGCCAGCGAAGCTGTGCGGGGTGTCGGCCAGCAGGCTTTGGGGGTGGATGAGGCCCTGCTCCAGCGCCAGCGCGTAGATCAAGGGCTTGAGGGTGGAGCCGGGCGAACGCCGCGCCCGTGTGCCGTCTATCTGCCCTTCGATGGCGCGGTTGAAAAAATCGGCAGACCCCGCCAGGGCGCGCACCTCCATGCTGGGCCAGTGCAGCAGCAGGGCGGCGCAGTTGGTGAGACCATAGGTGCTGTTGCGTGCGGCAAAGCGGGCCAGTTGACGCTCCATGCGGCGCTGGGCGGTTGTATCGAGGGTTGTGCGCAGGGCATCTGTGCCGGGGCGCTGTAAAAGCTCGGTGCTCAGGTGCGGGGCCACAAAGGGCATATCCTGCGGGCTGTAAACGCGCAGAGGCGCGGATTCCTTTTTGCCGAACCACGTTTCATCAAGCCGGTGTACGGCCTGACTGAAGGCCTTGTTTTCACGCGCCGGTCTGCGGCGCGAAGGATTTTGCGGCACAAGCATGAGGGCTGCGCTTTCTGCCGGGGCCAGCTGGGCGGCGGTTTTATGAAAATAGCACACAGCCGCCGCACCAAGGCCCTCCACATTGCCACCGTAGGGGGCAAGGTTGAAGTAGGCCTCAAGAATTTCTTCCTTGCTGTAGTGCCACTCCAGTTGCAGGGCCAGCAGCATCTGGCGCAGCTTGGCCCCCAGCTTGCCGGTTTCAAGCCCGGCAGAAAGCCGGGCCACCTGCATGGTGATGGTAGAGCCGCCCATGCGGCGGCCCCCGGTGACAATGCCAGCGGCGGCGCGGAACAGCGAAAGGGGATTGATGCCTGGGTGGTGCCAGAAAAATCTGTCTTCGTAGCGCAGCACGGTATCCACCGCTGCGGGGGGAATTTCAGCCAGACGGGTGCGGATGCGGTATTTCTGGTCGGCAGAAAGACTCACGCGCATGATGCCGCCGCGTTTGTCGAGCACCATGCGCGAAAAAGCCACGCCTTCCAGCGGGTGGGGGCAGGGGGCAAGCGCCAGCCAGAGCAGCAGGGCCGCCAGCGGCAGGGTTGCAATACCCACAGCTGTCACAATGCGCCTTCTGCGCCGTACAAGGGTGCAGAAGGCATGGATCGCAAGCGCGGCCCGGTTCCGCATACGCGGCAAAGCCATGCGAAACCGGGCCAGAAGGTTATTCGACAGCGACATTACCGCCGCCCGTGCGGGCGTTGATTGCCGGGTTGTACATGGCCTCTGCCGCCGCCGTGGGCAGCACAAATCGGCCACGCGAGGCCGCGCGTACCTTGTAGGTGAAGGTCTGGCGGTCGCCGTTGAGGTCGATAAAGAAGATGCCCCTGTCCTCGCGGCGTTCGTAGCGGATCAGGCCATCCTGCGGCTGGCTCTGGCCATTCTTTTCCAGCACGGGTTCAAAGCCGCCGGGCAGAAGGTCAACGAGCACCACGTTGCTGATCTCGCTGCTGGCCTGCACGGCCAGTTCCACCGTGATCACGTCGCCCAGCTTTGCCGTGGTTACGGCCTCGCCTCGCGAATCAAGGTAGCGCCGTTGCAGGCTGATGCCGTTGGCGGCATCACTCATGGGCGTGCGGTCAAAACCCTCGGTTGTGGTGAGCAGACTGAGGAGGGGTTCGCCCTTGGGCATTTCTACCTGATAGCGGGTGCAGCCGGGGGCCTCAAGCACCAGCGCGCCGCCAAGGGGCGCGGCCTTGGCTGCTGCCGGGGCAAAGCCCTGGGCATACTGCTGGCAGGTCAGGCTCAGGCTGTCGGCTTTAAGAGCGGCAGCATCGCCCATGGCCAGCAAGGTTCTTGCTCCAAGGCCCATATCCACTGTTGTGGCATTGGTACTGAAGGCGCTGTCGAGCAGGTCGTTCATGCGCAGCTGTTTTTTCTTTTCGGGGAAGTGGCGCACCACCATGAGGGCGTGCAGGGCCTGTGCCGCACCGTTGCTCATGAAGCTGTCGTCGCAGCGGGTGAGGGTTGCGGGCATGCGCTGTTCCGCACGGCGGCGCAGGCGCAGCATGTCAAAGCTGTCTGCAAGGAAGGCTGCGGCAATGTCATTTTCCCAGCCTTTGTAATTGTCCTTGAGCCACTGTTCGAGCCGCTCCAGATCCTGGGTCATGATGCGGCCATCGCGTTGCAGAATCCAGGCCGCATACAGCTTGATGCGGGCATCGGCCATGTCGGTGGGCGAGCGGCCCACAATGGCCTCCAGGGTATCAAGCAGGTTTTGCGACAGGCCCTCGGGCGTGACGGTTCCGCTGTCACGCAGCGTGAGCAGAAAGTCTGCCGCGTAGGCCGTGACAAAGTCGTTGGTGGGGGCTCCGGGCCACAGGCTGACGCCCTCGTATTGCGTAAAGTTGCCCATAATGGCGGTGAGAGCGGCGCTGATGACCTTGTTGCCCTGTTTGAGCAGATTTTCGGGGCTGATGTTGGGGCTGCGCAGCACCTCGTGGCGTGCTTCGGGCGCGCCCAGCAGGGCCGCGTAGGGCATGGCCCGGCTGATGAGCTGTTCTGTGCAGCCGTAGGGGTAGGTGTTGAGCTTGGCAAGCAGCGAGCGCAGGGCAAGCACGGGCATGGCGCCCACGCTGGCCTGCCCCTGGGCCTCAAAAGGATACAGGTTGCGCTGCACGTCCACGCTTGTGGGGCCGCGCAGGGGGGTGACGGTTTCTGTGCGCAGGCGCGGCGCCGGGGGGCGTATGGAAACGGTCTGGGTGCGGATGACGGGCTTGTCTGCCCCGGCCTTGGCAGCCTTGGCGTCTTCAAGGTTTGCGGTAAAGCGCACGGCGGCCTCGCCCAGGCTGTCTTGCGCCCGCATGCGGAAGCTCAGCGTGGCCTCGCCGTTTTCATCCACCGTAACAGTCTGCGGAGCGGGCTGCTGGGCAAAGGCCAATCCTTCGGAGGCGCTTTCCATACTTATGCGCACGCGCGCGCCGGGGCCGCTGCCTTCAACGGTGTTGGCGACGACCAACGCTCCGTCAAACTCGTCGCCGGGGGCTGTGGCCAGGGGCAGCAGAGGCTTGAGAATAAGCGTGCCGCGCACTTCCATGTGGGTTTCTGTCCTGCCCGCTAGGGCAAGGCCCTGCCTGGGGGCGGCACTGCCCACGGCCATGATGCGGATTTTGCCGCTGGCGTACTGCGGTACGGTAAAGCGTACCTCTGTGCCGTTGGCGTCCACGGGTACAATTTCCTGCCAGAGGGCAAAGGGCGGTTCGCCCCTGCGCTTGAAGGGGTTGAGAAAGCGCCCGCCAGGGCCGGACATGTCGCCGCCGAAACCGGGGATACGGCCACGCAGGCGCGCATGGTCGGGCATGAGCAGATCAAATATCTGGGCGGTGCTCACATCCAGCGCCCGGTCGCCCAAAAGATCGCGCAACGGGTCGGGTGTGGTGAAGCCTGTGAGTTGCAGTACGCCCTCATCCACGGCAAAAATCAGCGCCCGCCCCGGCACGCGTGAGGTGAGCCGCACGGTGACCGTATCACCGGGCAGAGTGCGGGCTGGGGCCGTAAGGGCAAGGCCCATGTCGCGCTGATCCATGCCCGACATGAACGGGGCCACGGCCACAACGTGGGGCTTCATGTAGATGACATCCGAATCCAGCGAGCGGGCGTAGGAAACGTTGACATAGCCGCGCCCCTGAAAGTCATCAGGGATGCGAATTTCCTGCACGGTTTCGCCAGCCTGGGCTGTGAACCACGCCTGGGCCAGCACGTTTTCGCGCTCGATGGTGATGAGGCCCGCGCCCGCATAAGGGGTGGAGAGGCGCATCTTGATTGTTTCGCCGGGGGCGTACTGCTGTTTGTCGAGCCGGATGCGCAGGTCACCCTTGGCAAGGGATTCGGCAGAAAGGGCCGAAGGCTGGGCAAGCCTGTTGCCCGCCACGGTGTAGGGAATGACCGCCAGCACGGCCCCGTCGGCCTGCCGCACGGTAAGCAGAAAATCACCGGCATCGGCGGTGGGCAGGGGCAGCGAAAGCCCCTGCGCGCCCAGATCAAGGGGCTTGCGGGTCAGCTCCGTATCAACGGGCGTGGCATCGTAGCGGTACTCGCCGCGAGAATCAGTCACCAGGCTGTTGACATAGCGCCGGGCAGAGAACACGGCTTCGGCCTTGGGCAGATTTACGGGCGCAAGGTCATTGTTCAGCACCAGCAGATGCAGCGATGCCTTGGCGTTCTGCGGGATATAGTCGAGGTTGTTGACCTCGCCCTCGGGCTTGTAGCCAAGGGCTACGGCCAGGGGCGAGAACAGCGATTCGATCTGGCGGGTAACGGCCCTGCCGCCAGCGGGTTCAAAGCCTTCAATCTGCACGGCTCCGCGCAGGGTTCCCGCCTGCAATCTGCCCAGGGGCAGGGCAAAGGCGGCTATACCCTTGCTGTCTGTAAAGGCAGCGGGCAGCTCCAGCGATTGTGCCTCGCCCTCAAAGCCCGCAGGCTCATAAAAGGTGTAGTCTTCATAGCCCGTAAAGTGCAGGCGGCTTTTTTCCGTGCGCAGGGTGGCCTGTACGCGGTGGTTGGCGGCCGGTTCACCATACAGGTTGTCGAGCCTCGCCTGGGCCTCAATGGCCGGGGCTTCCTGCCCGGTGCGTATCCAGCCCTTGGGCGCGGCGGGCGTAAAGCTGGCCGCAAGGGCCAGGGTGTCGGGCTGAAACTCTTCAACACGTACACGGGTGCTGCCCAGCACGGGCGAAGCGCCAGAGCGCGCATTGCCGCCGGGCAGACGCACATCAAGCTGATACGAGCCCACGGGGGCATCTGCCGGGCACGGCCAGTCAAAGGAGTTGAGGCCGTCGTTGCCCACGGTGAAGGCGCGGCGCATAACTTCGGCCCCGGTGGGGCTGACCAGCACCGCCTCAAGCGGCAGACCGGCCGGCATGGGCTGCCAGTCGAACCGGCGTACAATGCAGCCAAAGTGCAGGGTTTCGCCAGGCAGATAGATGCCGCGCTGGCTGAAAACCGATGCGCTGAGGCCGTCTGCCGAGGTGTGGCGGCCAGAAATGGCAAAGTTGCTGTAATCCACCATGCGGCTGGCATCGTCGAGTGAAAGCCAGGCCAGATCCTGCGGGGCAGAGTCCTTGCCCTGATCGGCAGATTTGCTCGAATCGGCAGCCTTGGCAGCGGCAGGGGCCAGGGCAACCACGGCCACGGGGCGTTTTTCGCGTTCAAGGCCGTTGGCAGGCGGCAGGTCGGCGCGGCCCTGGGCATTGGTGACGGCGGTTTGCAGCGGCAGGCCGTTTACGCCCAGCAGGCGCACTTCTGCGCCCTGTACGGGCTGGCCTGTGCCAAGGTGCTGCACAAATACGGTGCGTGCGCCGTCGCCCGCCATTTTAACGGTCAGGCCCATATCTGTGACCAGCAGCATGCGCGCCGCATAGGCAACGGACTGGTCGCCCTTGTAGCCGGTCAGTTCCACGCGCATGAGGCCGTGTACGGGATCTTTGCCGCCGCGCAGCAGGGGGGCAAGATCAAGCACGGGAAAGGACGACGCACCGGCCTGTTCCTTGCGAACTTCTATGCGGCCTTCGACCACGTCGCTCATCACGTCCATGTCGGTGGAAGGGGTTTCAAAGCCCGCTTCTTTTGCCGCAAGAGCGAGGAATGGATCGCGGACACGTTCGGCCCGCCAGGCCACGGATGTGAGGCCTGTGGCGTAGATATCCAGCTTTTTCTGCCCGCTCAGTGTCAGCACGTTGCCGGGCTGCAAAAAGTCCACCTCTGTGCCCAGCGAGGGCACAGTTAGCACAAAGCGGCGAACCTGGGCGGTTTCCGGCCCTGCGGTGGAGGGCAGGCCCTTGTCCACGGCGGCCAGCAGACCACGGCCTGCCTCGGCGGGAACACGCAGCAGCAGCCGGTCGGCGGGTTCGTCTGCGGCCTGCATGAGTTCTGGCTTGAGGCGCGTGCCGTTTTTAACGTCGTCGGCGCTGATGGCGGGCATCTTTGTCCAGTCGGCGTCCTTGCCTGCCTCTGCCGTGAGCTTGCGCGGCAGCTGGATAAGCTCAAGCTTGCGCAGCAATTCTGAGGGCAGCACGCGCAGGGTGGTCTTGACCTCAAGCTGGAATTTTTTGTCCAGCTTGTCGTCGTAGACAGGGCTGATGGTGATTTTGACCACATCCATCAAACGGGCGCGGCCCGTTATGGAGAACAAGGCCTCGACGTTCACGGCCTGCGGGGTTTTTGCGTCTTTTTTGGGTGCGGCCACCACGCACTTGCCCGAATTTTCGGTAAAGGCGGGCAGGCCCTTGATGGTTATGCGGGCGGCGGCGTTGTTCTCCGGCAGGGCAGTTACAGGAGCCGTAACCACCACCTCGTCGCGGCGTTCGTTCCACACAAGGCGGGGCGCGCCAAGGGCCAGGCCGCTCTTGGGGTCGCTGGGGCCAAGGGTTATGCGGGCGTCCATATCCTGCGCGGCCACGGGCCAGAGAAAGCGCAGCGGCACAGAAACCGCATGCGCGCCCTTGGGCGAGGGGTCGATCCAGAACGTTTCCTTGCCCACGCGCACGGCCTGGGGCTGGGTGGCGTAGAGAGCCTGCCGTTTGAGCGAAAAGCGCCCCGGCAGGGACATCTTGTCCAGCGAAACGGCATAGCGCGTGTCGGGAGCAAGGTGCTCCTTGGGCGTAAATTCCATGGTAGAATCGTCAATCCAGCGCCACACGCCAGCCACAGGCGGGGTCATGCGCACGCCTTCGACCACGCGTCCTTCTTCGCCAGCGGGAGCAGAGGCGCACTGGCGCGACCAGTCTGCGCCGTATTCCTTTTTGCAGCGTGCTTCATCCACCTGAAAGGTTATGGAAAAACCTTCGCGCCGCAGCCAGTTGTCTTCCTGCGGGTTGCTGGGCGCGGCTATTCTGTATGCTGGCCCGGCCATGGCCGGAGTAGCGCACATGATGACAGCCAGAATAACAAACAGAAAGCGCAGTTGTGTAGACGGCATGATTCCTCCGCAGTGCGGTAAGGGGCAAAGGCGGAAAGGCTGGCAAAAAGCCGGAGCGTTGCAAAGTAAGAGTAATAAAGGTCGATGCTATGGAAGGGGCAGTTACGCTGGGCGCAACAATCCGCTAGGATATGAATGCCGGATTCGGCAGGCTTTGTCTATAATTGCCCCTGAATACGGGCAGGCAAGGCGGCTCTGCGCCGGGGGGAGGCGCAAATCCGTAAAGCAATTGAAGCAAGGGCATGGGCTGACTGGGCAGACAGCACGCGTCCATGTTAGTTTTGGGCTTTGGGGCAGGCCCGCTCGTCGAGATCGGCGGCATTCAGCCACATGTGGCGGATAATACCGTCCACAAGGCCGATTTTGGGAATAATCAGCTGCTTTGCGCCCGACATGTCCACAACACCCAAAAAGATATCGAGTGCTGGCACAATAACGTCTGCCCGGTAGGCGTTGAGTCCGTATTTTTCCATACGTTCCTCAAGCTTGAGGCTCAGCAGATCCTTGTGCAGGGCGCGCAGTTCGGGGGCGCCCACGGGCTTGCCATCGCGCTTTTCAAGCAGCTTTGAAACCTTGTTGATATTGCCGCCCGAGGCAATGACGCATTCGGGCGCGTAGGTTTCGCCCAGTCTGCGCATTTCTGCGCGAAAACGCTCCTGCTCTGCGGGGTTGACCGCATTGGCAAGAATACGCACCGTGCCGAGCTGAAAGGAAAAGGCTTCTTGCAATTTGCCGTCGCGCAGGGCCACCACCTCGGTGCTGCCGCCGCCCACATCCACATACAGGGCGCTGTTTACATCGGTAAATCTGGCAAGGGCGTTGGCGTTAAAGAGAATCTGCGCTTCTTCAAGCCCGGTGACAATGTCGATGCGCAGGCCTGTTTTTTCGCGCACCAGTTTCATTATATCTTGCCCGTTGGCGGCATCGCGCATGGCGCTGGTGGCGCAGATACGGTAGTGGTCAACGCCGTAGGCCCGCATGATATGCGCAATGCCTGTCATGGCGTCAAGAAAGGCGGCCTGCTTTTGCTCTGAAATGGCCCCGTACAGAAAAACATCTGTTCCCAGGCGAATGGGAATGCGGAGATAGGCGTTCTTTTTAACCGGTTTGTCGTGCGTCAGCTCTTCAACATTGCTGATGAGAAAGCGGATGGCGTTGGAGCCAACATCAACGGCGGCAAGCATGCTGGGTTTCACTCTGTCTCCTCTTACGGCAGTGGGTGAAATGCCTGGTGGTCATTGCAGCGCGCCTGAGGCGCGGTCTGGCAAGAGTACACCAAGATCACCGGAATATACACTGGTTTTTGCGAGTGCGGGCCGCGCACAGCGCCATAAGGCCCAGCAGGGTCAGGATTCTGCTTCAAGCTCTTGGCTGGCCTGCGCCGCCGCGCTGTGGTTTGGCGGAGTTTGCCGCTGTTTTTTACGCGCCCTGGGCTTGGGCGTTGTGGATTCTGCCTTGCGAGTGGTTGGGGCCGTATCGTCTTTTTTGGCATTTTCGGCTGCTTGCGAGGCCTTGCGGCGGTAATATTCGTACAGGAGCGTTTGCGAGCGGCAGGGTACAACTCCCTCGCCCCGGCTGTACCTGTTTGCGCCTGTGCCATCGAGTATGCGGGCCTTGACGTTGTCTGCCCACTGGATGTCAAAAATATCCCGCAGGGTCTGGCGAGTGGCCGGGCAGTGAACAGGAGCCGCCACCTCCAGCCTGCGGTCGAGGTTGCGGGGCATCCAGTCGGCGCTTGAAATATAGGCCAGCTCACTGCCGTTGTTGCAAAACAGCAGAATACGGGCATGCTCCAAAAATTTGTCCACAATGCTGACAGCCCGGATATTTTCACTGAGCCCCTGTACCTGCGGCTTGAGGCAGCAGGCGCTGCGCACGATAAGGCGCACGTCTACCCCCGCCTTGCTGGCCCGGTAGAGCAGCCTGATCATGGCTTCGTCTGTAAGGCTGTTGAGCTTTGCGTGAACAAAGGCCTTTTTTCCCGCCCTGGCATTGCGTATTTCGCGTTCGATGCACTGGGTAAAAAACGGGCGCATGCACTGGGGGGCGGCCACCAGATCGCGGCACGCAACTGGCTTGTGCGAGGCATTGAGAAAATTGAAAATGGTTCGTGCGTCTTCCACAAAGCCGGAGTGGGCGCTCAGCAGGCCCACATCGCTGTAAAAACGTGCCGTGTCTTCGTTAAAATTGCCGGTTCCAATGTAGACATAGCCTGTTTTTTTTGCGCCCTCGGCCCGTTCCACAAGAATAAGCTTGCTGTGTACCTTGAGATCCTTGAGACCATGGATGACGCGCACGCCGCCCTGGTGCAGCATGTCTATGCTTTTGACGTTGCGTTCCTCATCAAAGCGGGCCATCAGCTCCACGCAGGCCGTAACCTTTTTGCCGTTCTGCGCGGCATTGATCAGGGCGTTGATGATGCGCGAATGGTCGGCGGTGCGGTACAGGGTGATGGAAATATTGGTCACCTTGGGGTCTATGGCCGCCTCGCACAAAAATTCCACCACGTGGTTGAAGGTGTGGTAGGGAAAGTGCAGCAAGATATCCTTGGTGCGCACCACCTTGAGAATGCTTGAGAAGGGCTTGATGTCGGGGTGTTGCAAGGCAGGCATGACGGCGTTTTCAAGGTCTGGCCGCACCCTTGGAAAGTTCATGAGGCTGCGCATCATGTGGTAGCGCGCGCCGGGGTCGAGCTCGCCCTTTTTGAGGTTGAGCTTTGAGGCCAGCAGAAACAGCAGGTCTTCAGGCATGGCCTGATCATAGATGAGGCGCACCGGGCGTCCGCGCAGGCGGTGTTCCAGGCCTTCTTCCATCTTTTCGATAAGGCTTTTTGAAACGTCGTCGTCGAGGCTCAGCTCCGCATCGCGCATGACCTTGAAGGTGTAGGCCGTGATGCGGTCATAGTTGAACATGAAAAAGATGTTGTTCAGGCACAGCCTGATGATGTCGTCCACAAAGATGATATCGTGGCAGCCGGGCGAAGAGGGCATTTCCACAAAGCGCGGGCAGGCGGCATTGACGGGTATGCGCAGTACGGCGTAGCGGCATTTGCCGGGTGCTGCGTCTGATTCCATCTTGACGGCGTGGTATATCTGGCTGTCTTGCAAAAAAGGCAGCTGAGCGGATTTGTTGAGAATCAGCGGTACAAGCTGCGGGTACACCACGTTGCCGAAATAGCCCCGGCAAAAGGCATCCTGCCCCTCGCTGAGCTCGGTTTCGTTGCGCACGCGTATGCCCTCGTGCTCCATGGCATCCAGCACTTCCTCGTAGGTTTCGCGAAAGGCGGTTTGCGCGGTTGCGGCCTTGTCGTTGACGCGCTGCAAGGCTTCATCGGGCGTGAGGCCGCCCATGAGCAGGGGTTTGATTTTGCTTTTGGAGCGGGTGAGGCGCACCAGCGAAGCCACGCGAACCTTGATGAATTCATCCTGATTGCTGGAAAAAATACCCAGAAAGCGCAGCCGTTGCATGAGAGGCGTTGTGTGGTCGCGCGCTTCCTGCAAGATACGCTCGTTGAAACTGAGCCAGCTCAGTTCCCTGTTGTTCATAACAGCCGAAGGCTTCATGGTGTGCTCCAGTGGTGTGAAGTATTGCCGCAGGGCAATAATTACCAGTGCTTGCAGCTGATATGTATGATGGAATTGTTACGATTGTGTGGCGGGCCGGTCTGTGCGGCAGATCTGTAACAGTGAGGAGAGGCGGAGCGCGTAAAAAAAGGGCGTCGCGCTTGTGTAAGGCGGACGCCCTGATGTGTAGGCAGGGGGTGTGGTTAGCTGCGTTTCATGTCGGCAACCAGGTTGCCCAGGGTCTTGGTTTGCTCGGCCAGATCTGTCACCGCGCTGGAGGCGGCGTTCATGGCGTGGGCTGTCTGCTCCGCACGGTCGTTGACGTCAACAATGGACTTGTTGATCTCTTCGCTGGTGGCAGACTGCTCTTCGCTGGCAGTGGCGATGGCGCGCACCTGATCTGCCGTGGAAAGGGCATTGTGGACAATTTCGCGCAGGGCTTCGCCCGACTTGTTGGCGAATTCCGTTGCGGTCTTAACCTGTTCCAGGGCGTTTTCCACGCTGCCAACGCTTTTGGCCGTGCTCTGCTGAATGGCCGCAATGGCGTTGCCCACATCGTTGGTGGAGGCCATGGTTTTTTCGGCCAGCTTGCGCACCTCGTCGGCCACCACGGCAAACCCACGGCCTGCCTCGCCAGCGCGGGCCGCTTCAATGGCGGCATTAAGAGCCAGCAGGTTGGTTTGGTCGGCTATGTCTGAAATGACATTCATAATACGGTTGATGGCCTGGGCGTGCTCGTTGAGCGTGCCCATGTCGTCCTTGAGTGCCTGCGAAACCGTGTGAACCCGGTCAATGCTTTCCAGCGCCTGCTGCACGATTTTTTCGCCATTTTCGGCATTGGCTTTGGTCTGGTCAGACATGCCGGAGGCTGAGGATGCATTGCTGGCAACCTCGCGCACGGTGGCGTTCATCTGGTTCATGGCTGTGGCGGCATCGCCAAGCCGCAGGGCAGATTCGCTCGAAAGGTGGTTGGCCTGACCAATGTGGGCCTCAAGCTCGTTTGAGGCAGAGCCAATGACCTTTACCACTTCTTCAAGCTGTTGGGCTGCGCTGAGCATGCCTTCGCGGCGGGCGTTTTCGGCCTGCTTGCGCGCTTCTTCGGCCTGTTCGGTGGCTTCTTTTGCCAGCGCGGCCTGGCGGTGGGCTTCCTCGCCCTGCTGGCGCGAGGTTGCGATCATTTCCTGCAATGTGGCAACCATGTTGACAAGTGCCTTGTGCAGTTCGGCCAGCTCGCCGTAAAACAGGCGTCCATCAACGGATACTTCAAGATTGCCAGCGGCGACACTGTCGGCCTGATCTACGAGAAGGCTCAGGGGCTTGTTGATGGAACGTGCGATGGCCCAGGCAATGAGCAGCATGAGCAGGGCAACGCTGGCGGTAATGATTATGCTGGTGCGTATGGCCGTATTGGTGGCCGCAAAAATTTCGTCCTCGCTCTGAACCATGAGGATTTTCCAGCCGTGCGGGGTGGTGCGCACGCTGGCGCGCACTTCCTGCCCGTTGACCACGGTGCTGACCGTGCCGTCCTTTATGCCAAACAGCTTGACCAGGCCGGGATCTTGCACGTCCTTGCCAATGATCTTGCCGGTCAGGTCTTTGTAGCGCGGGTTGCACAGGATGCGGCCCGTGTTTTCAAGCAGCATGAAGTAGCCGGTATGCCCAAAATTCAGGTCGGTAAAGCGCTGGGAGAGGCCGTTGAGCGAAACGTCAATGCCGAGCACACCCGTAAAGTCGCCCTTGCGCGAAAACATTTTGTGGGTAATGGCCACCACAAGTTCGCCAGTGATGGAAAGGTAGCTGTCTGCCAGCCCCACCTTTTGGGCAGAAGCCGCACGCTGCGTGTACCAGGGGCGCTTGCTGGTATTGTAGCCAGCGGGAACCTTGGCATTGTCGGCCGATGTAGCGTAGCTGCCGTCGGTATAGCCGGCGTATGCCTCCACATAGTCGTCAGAGCCTTCGTCAAGGCGTACAAGGGGTTGCACGGTTTTAAACGCGTCTACCGAAAGATCGGCGCGAGAAAAAACGTCGGCTTCCTTGTTTTGCGAAAAGTTGGGAAACAGCCCCACTGCCTCGGCAATATAGGGCTCCTGCGCAAGCAGGGCCACATCACGTTCGGCTCCGCTGATAAACGTCTCCACATAGTTGCTCATAAGTTGCAACTGGGTGGAGGCGTTGGCGAGGTAGCTTTCTTCGGCATTGTCGCGCATGGTCTTGAGCATGAATGGCAGTGTTCCGGCAGCCATTACGACAATGGTAAGAAGAAAACCCAGAATAACGCGCAGTCTGATAGTCATAAAAGGCTCCTGCTCAATCTGATAAATGACCCGGACAGTCTGGCGGACCCGGCCTGTTGAGAGCTATCGGCTGATTCTTCGGAAACTTAATATGCGCAACACAAATGTAACCTGGAAGGCCGATAAAGGGGGGGCGCGGCATTCATAAACATTTTACGCAGGCGCTGCAAGCATTGCGGCGCGTGGGAATCTGCCGCCCCTTGCCTCTTGCCCCTGAGTGCGTGTACCGTTGGTTTGAGTTCTGCTTAATACATTGATGCTTTATCGGGGCAATGTGTCAGTTGTGTATCGACATTAAGATACCTGGAAGGAAATATGGGCGTTAAAAATTTTTGGAGTGCGTGCCATGTGTCTGGCATAGCCCATAAAGGCGAGGAATTTTTAAAGTTCGTTGGGCCGGGCCTGCTGGTGACCGTGGGCTTTATTGATCCCGGCAACTGGGCTGCCAATCTGGCTGCCGGGGCAGAGTACGGCTATGCCCTGTTGTGGATGGTGAGCCTCTCCACCTTCATGCTCATTGTTTTGCAGCACAATGCCGCGCACCTGGGCATTGTGACCGGCAAGTGCATGGCCGAGGCCATTACAGAGTATTTTCCCTGCACACTTGGGCGGCTGGTGCTGTTGAGCGCTTTTGGCGCGTCTGTGATGACAAGCATGGCCGAAATTCTCGGAGGGGCCATTGCCCTGCGCATGCTGTTCTCCATTCCTCTGCCCGTGGGGGCCACGCTTACTGCCGTGCTGGCGGCGGGGCTGCTGCTGCTCAATTCGTACAACAAGGTTGAAAAATGGATCATCGGCTTTGTGTCGGTGATTGGCCTGGCCTTTTTGTACGAACTGTGGCTCGTGCCCGCCGGGTGGGTTCCGCAGGCTGCCGTGGGCTGGGTAAAACCCTGCTTTCCCGAAGGTTCCATGCTGGTGATCATGAGCGTGCTGGGCGCGGTGGTCATGCCGCACAATCTTTTTTTGCATTCCGAAATCATTCAGAGCCGCCAGTGGAATCTGGAGGGCGACGCCTTTATCAAAAAACGGCTCGACTACGAATTTTTTGACACGCTGTTTGCCATGATGGTGGGCTGGGCCATCAACAGTGCCATGATCATTCTGGCCGCTGCTGTATTTTGGATGGCGGGGCAGCAGGTTACAGAGCTGGAACAGGCCAGGGATCTGCTGCGGCCCCTGCTGGGCGACGGGGCATCGGTGGTTTTTGCCGTGGCCCTGCTGTTTGCAGGCGTGGCCTCTTCGGTGACATCGGGCATGGCCGGGGGCATCATGACCTCTGGCATGGCGGGCGAACCCTACAATACCAAGGACAAGCACAGCGTTATGGGTATTGTGGGTTCGCTTGGCTGCGGCCTGGTGCTCATCTGGCTGACCAGCGATCCTTTCAAGGGTTTGCTGCTCTCGCAGATGGCTCTTTCTGTACAGCTGCCCATCACCATGATTTCGCTGGTTGCGCTCACATCTTCCCCCAAGGTTATGGGCAAGTATGCCAACGGCAAGGGCACAAAGCTGCTGCTGTTTACGCTGACCGGTATTGTCACCGCGCTCAACCTCATGCTGCTGGCCAGCGCCCTTGATTAGTGCATGATGACGGCAGGGGTCTGGGATGACAGCGCAATATTGTATCACGAAACAATATTGCGCTGGCTGGCCGCATGCTTGTTTTTTAAAAATATTTAAAATCAGTGGTTTGAAAATATTTAAGGTCGGCACGCTCTTTGCTTTATCATAACCGGCCCCCAAACTTTTTGCGGAAAGAGGCACTATGAAAAGGCTTGAGCACCTCATGCAGTCATGGCAGCAGGCAGACGAAGCCCCGGCCCCGGTCAAGGCAGACCTGCTGCTCTATGCGCCCTGCCCGGTCAAACTGGTGGTGAAGGAACGCATAGAAGCCATTGCGGCGGCGCAATGCCCGGCACTCACAACCCATATTCCCATGGGCTGCACCTCGGTGGATCCTTACGATCCCCTGTATATGGAAACAGACGCTGGCAAGCTGCCCGCAGTCATCGCCTCCATCGGCTACGGCGATTTCTGGCGCGGCGAATTTGTTCGGCGTTTTGTAAAGACCGGCGTTTTTGAAGGCGTGCAGCCACGGGTTCTCAACCCCCTGTACGCCGATGCTGGCCTGGTTGATCCCGCCGGGGCCTACACCATTTACGGTGTAACCCCCTATATTTTTTTGATAGATCACAAGAAGCTCGACGGTCTGCCCGCGCCCCGCAACTGGGAAGACCTGACGCACCCGCGCTATCGCGGGCAGATTGTCATGTGCGGCGACGGCGACGACATGGCCGATGCCGTGCTGCTGAACCAGTACAAGGATTACGGCGAGCCGGGCGTTACCGGGCTGGCCGCAAACATCAAAAGTTTCATGCATTCCTCGCGCATGGCCAAGGTGTGCGGCACTGCCGCGCCCGATGCCGGGGGCATCTTTATTATTCCGCTGTTTTTTGCCGAAAGCACCAAACTGCCGGAGCACGTCGAAATTGTCTGGCCAGAGGACGGCGCAGCGGCAAGCCCGCTCTATCTGCTGGCCAAGAAATCGGAAAAGGAACGCCTCGCCCCGTTGCTCAACTTTTTTGCCAACGGTTTTGGCGAGATCGACAGCGCTGCCTGGTTTATTCCCATGGACGGCTCGCGTCCCTCGCGATTGCCGCGCACGGCCCGCCTCAAATGGGTGGGGTGGGATTTTGTGGAAAACAATGATGTCAACAGCCTGCGCGATATTCTGGCCCTCAAGTTTCGGCGGCTGCAAGCGGGTGCGGCATGCGGCTCATAACCGTGGCCGGGCCGCCCTCGTGCGGCAAAACATCGCTGGTGGTCAAGGCGTGCGCAAGCCTGAACAGCCGGGGCATCAGCTGCGCGGTGATCAAGTTTGACTGCCTGCAAAGCCGCGATGACGAGCTGTACGCTGCGGCGGGTATTCCCGTTTCTGTGGCGCTTTCTGGCGGGCTTTGTCCCGACCATTTTTTTGCCACCAATCTGGAAGAAGCCTTTGGCTGGGCCGCGCAAACCGGGGCGCATATCTGCGTTATCGAAACTGCGGGTCTGTGCAACCGCTGTTCACCGCATCTGCGCGGGGCCCTGGCCCTGTGCGTCATCGACAACCTCATGGGCATAGACGCGCCGGAAAAAATCGGCCCCATGCTGCGGCTGGCCGACGTGGTGGCCGTAACCAAGGGGGATCTGGTTTCGCAGGCAGAACGCGAGGTGTACCGTTACCGCATCCGCCAGATGAACCAGCGGGCCGTGATCAGGCATGTGAACGGCCTGACCGGGCAGGGCTGCGCAGAGCTGGCCTCCATCATGGCTATCGCGCCCGATATTGCCTCTGTAACCGACATGCGGCTGCGTTTTGCCATGCCCGCCGCCATCTGTTCCTACTGCCTGAGTGAAATGCGTATCGGCGCGCGCTATCAGAAGGGCAATGTCAAAAAGGCGGATTTTGGAGGCGGTCATGGATCTGAAACTGGAGAATGAAAATAGGGTGCTGGCCCTCACCAGCCTGAGCCTGACCCCTGGCCGCGACAAGGCAGGAATGCCGGAAAAGGCGCTCATCCACTTCAAACCCGGTGAGATTACGGCCCTGCTGGGGCCAACCGGCGCGGGTAAAAGCCGTTTTTTGGGCGACATAGAATCGCTTGCAGCGGGCGATACCCCCACAGGCCGCACGGTGCTGCTCAACGGCGCAGCCCCGGACGAGGACACGCGTTTTGAGCTGCAAGGGCGGCTGGTGGCCCAGCTCACGCAGAACATGAATTTTGTGCTCGACATGGGCGTGATGGATTTTTTGCGCACCCATGCCCTGAGCCGCGAGGTGGCAGACCCCCAGGGCGCGGCGCTGCGGGTTTTTGAGGCCGCCAACGAGCTGGCTGGCGAGCCCTTTTATGCCCATACCCAGCTTACCCAGCTTTCCGGCGGGCAATCGCGCGCCCTGATGATTGCAGATACGGCCCTGCTCAGCTGGTCGCCCGTGCTGCTCATTGACGAGATAGAAAACGCCGGGGTGGACAAGCGCAAGGCCCTTGAGCTGTTGCTGGCCTCGGACAAGATAATTGTCATGGCAACGCACGACCCAGTGCTGGCACTGGCCGCCGACCGGCGGCTGGTGTTCGAGCAGGGGGCCGTGGCGGCGGTGCTGGCCCGCACAGAGGCAGAAGATTGCCTGCTGGCCCGGCTGGAAGACATGGAGCGTCAGTGGTCCGAGGTGCGCGAAGCCCTGCGCCGGGGTGCAGACGTGACGCCCTGGGCTGCCTGTTAGGGCAGGCGCTGTGCGGTGTTTACCCGGTGTGCAAGAGATAAAAAAGGCCGTCCCAGGGACGGCCTTTTTACGTGCTGTACACAGAAACCTATTTCTTTTCAAACATTTCGATCTGTGCAACCACCATGCGGCTGAACACGGCGGCGATGGTGTCGGCATCCACACTGGCCGAGCCGGAACCGGCAAAGGCCTCGGCCACCTTTTGGGCGTTGCTGACCATGGTGGAAAAAATCTGCGGGGTCACGCTGGCATTCATGGCACGCTGGTAGGTGGAATCCATAAGTTATCCTTTCAGGCAGGGGAGTTCCTGCACCGGCTTGAACAAAAAAGGTGTTGGGGCGGATAGTTCCGCAAAAAGTACCTTAACAGATGCGGGGCAGCTGCGCGCCTTCCAGCATGCCCAGCAGGCGGCGGCCGCCGATGCGCGTTTGCAGCGCTACCTGGGCCTTGCCCTCGCTTACCGTGCCGATGCGGGCAGCCTCCTTGCCAAAGGGCGAGCGGCGCATGGCCTCAAGGGCTGCCTCGGCGTGGGCCTCTGGCACAATGCAGATGCACTTGCCCTCGTTGGCCAGATACAGCGGATCCATCCCAAGGAAGGAGCATCCGTTGCGCACGGCCTCGTGTACGGGAACGCTGGTTTCGTCCAGCACAATGGAAACCTGCGACTGCTCGGCGATTTCGTTGAGCGTGGTGGCCAGCCCGCCGCGCGTGGGGTCGCGCAGCACGTGTACTTCGCCCACGGTGTTGATGATGTCTTCGATCATATGGTTGAGCGGGGCGGAATCAGAGGCCACATCCGTAAGGAACGAAAGCCCCTCGCGGCTGCCCATGACCGTAAGCCCGTGGTCGCCCATGGCACCGCTCACAAGCACGGCATCGCCGGGACGGGCGTTGTGCCCTGAGGGCACGGGCGAGGCAAAAATCTGGCCTATGCCGGTGGTGTTGATGAATATCTTGTCGCACGCGCCGCGCGGAACAACCTTGGTGTCGCCCGTTACAATGCTCACCCCGGCTTCGCGGGCGGCTGCGCCCATGTCGGCCACCACCCGTTCAAGGGTTTCAAGGGGCAGGCCTTCCTCAAGTATAAAGCCGCAGCTCAGGTAGCGGGGGCGTGCGCCCAGCATGGCCACGTCGTTGACCGTGCCGTGTACCGCAAGGCTGCCGATGCTGCCACCGGCAAAAAACAGCGGTGTGACAGTGTAGGAATCGGTGCTCATGGCCAGCGGGCCGGTGATGTCGGTCAGCAGCGCGGCGTCGTCCATGCGCTCCAGCAGCGGATTGGCAAAATGGCGCATGAAACACTGGGCAATGAGGCGCTGTGAGGCCCTGCCGCCGCTGCCCGCATCAAGAAGAAGGCAATCGTCCATTATCGCTCCGAATATTTGAAGTAGGCGGCGCAGCTGCCCTCGGTGGAAACCATGCAGGGGCCCACAGGGTTGGCGGGTGTGCATTTTTTGCCAAAGAGCGGGCAGTCTGGCGGGGCAATGCGGCCCTTGAGCACATCGCCGCAACGACAGCCGCGCAGGGGGGGGACATCCGGCAGGGTGAGGCCAAGGCGCTTCATGGCGTCCATGCTTTCATATTCTGGCCGCAGGGCCAGACCGCTCTGCGGTATGCAGCCTATGCCGCGCCACAGGGCGTCTGCCGGTTGAAAAAACTGTTCAAGCAGGGCGCGGGCGCGGGGGTTGCCCGTGTCGTCCACGGCGCGGGGGTAGGCATTGGCAACAGCGGGCGTGTTGTCGCGCAGCTGCTCGGCCATAAGGCAGAGCGCCAGCAGAATGTCGGCGGGCTGGAAGCCGCCCACAATACCGGGAACGTGAAAATCGCGGGCCAGAAAGGCGTAGGGTTCCAGCCCCAGAATGGTGGAAACATGGCCCGGCAGCAAAAATGCCTCCACGCCGCATTCGCTGTCTTCAAGCAATATGCGCAGGGCGGGCGGCACAAGTTTGTGCAGCGAGAGCACGCAAAAATTGTTCAGCCCGCGTTGTTGGGCTGTGAGCAGGGTGGCGGCCACCGTGGGGGCAGTGGTTTCAAAGCCGATGCCCAGAAATACCACCGTGTCGCCGGGGTTGGCAGCGGCAAGGGTGAGGGCGTCGAGCGGCGAATAGACAATTTCTACCCGCGCGCCCTGGGCCTGGGCGTGCTTGAGGCTGAGGCCGCCGGGGCCGGGTACGCGCAACAGGTCGCCAAAGGTGGCGATGATAACGCGGTCGCGGCCTGCAAGGTCCAGAAAGGCCGCCACTTCGGCATCGTGGGTGACGCACACCGGGCAGCCGGGGCCGGAAAGATGGGTAACAGAAGAAGGCAGCAGCGAACGCAGACCGCTCTGAAAAATGGCGACGGTGTGTGTACCGCACACTTCCATAAAGCGCATGCTGCGGCCATCAAGGGCACGGTTGAGGCGGTCCAGAAGGCTGTGACACAACTGCGGATTCTGAAAGGCGGTTTCCAGCTGCATGGGCATTCCTTTTTTTGCAGCCCGCCTGGGCGGCGGGCCAAACTACTGTGGGCTGAGCAAGGGCCGCGTGTTCAGCGCACTGTCGGGCCTGCGGGGGCTATTGTGCCAGTCGAACTGGTTCAGCCGGGCAGGCGGGTAATTCCGGCATGGCGAAAGGCTTTTTACCGCTGCTGGCAAGTGCTGTATCCAGCAGGAATAAAAAGCCTTTCTGCCGTGCCTTGAATAATTCGCCTATGCCAGCGGGGCCAGCATGTCGAGCCCTGTCCCCACGGGCAGCCCGCACATGAGGTTGGCGTTGGCCATGGCCTGGCCCGATGCACCCCTGCACAGGTTGTCGATGGCAGAGATAATGATCAGCCGCCCTGTACGGGGGTCTACCACAAGACCCAGGTCGCAGAACATGCTGCCGCGCACAAAACGCGTTTCGGGCAGTGCCCCCTTGGGCAAGATGCGCACCCAGGGGCTGTGCTCCCACGTGCGGGTAAATACCTCGCGCACTTCGTCCAGAGTGGTGGCGGGGTTTTTGAGCTTGGTGTAGATGGTGGACAAAATGCCCCGGTTGGTGGGCAAAATGTGCGTGTTGAATGAAAGTGTTATGTCGTGGCCAGCCAGCAGCGAAATTTCCTGCTCGATTTCGGGCGTATGGCGGTGCGTGGGCAGGCCGTAGGCGCGGAAATTGTCGGAAATTTCGCAGAACAGCGTGGGCACAACAGCCTTGCGGCCAGCGCCGGTGGCCCCGGATTTGGCGTCCACCACGATATCGTCGGTATGCACCATGTTGTTCTTTATGGCAGCGTACAGACCAAGAATGACCGATGTGGGGTAGCAGCCGGGGTTGGCGATGAGCTTGGCCTTGGCGATTTCAGCGGCGTACAGTTCTGGCAGGCCATAAACAGCCTTGTGCAGCAGATCGGTGCAGACGTGTTCGCGCTTGTACCATGTGGCGTATGTTTCGGGATCGCGCAGGCGAAAATCTGCCGAAAGGTCAACAACCTTCACGCCTTCGCGCAGCAGCATTTCGGCCATGTCCATGGCAGTGCCTGCGGGCACGGCAAGAAAAACCACGTCGCACTGACGGGCGGCTTCCTGCGGGTCAAAAACGCTGATGACCACATCCGCGCCGGGCATGTGGTTCAGAAAAGGATAAAAATCCCCCAGCCGCTTGCCCGATTCTGCCCGCGAACAGGCCATGGCAAGGCGCATGGAGGGGTGGCTTACGAGAAGCCGCGTCAGTTCCATGCCCGCGTAGCCGGTAATACCCACCAGACCCACATTGATTGTCTTCATGCCGCTGATCCTTTGAAACTGTATGGTCAATGGTAGTGACGGGACAGTGCTGCCCCGTGGTGCCTCAGGCTTTTTTTGACTGGCAGGCGCAGTCTGGCCCGCACTTTATCACAAACTTCATGCGCAGCTCGTAAAGAATGCTTTCCAGCAGTTTGCGCTCCTGTTCTTCCAGGCCGTTTTCTGTCTTGGCGCGCAGCATTTCAAGAACGTCAATGCTGTGCTTTGCCAGGGGCAGGCTTGTTTCCGTTCCGCCGGTTTCGGGGTTTGGCACTTCGCCCAGATGCACCAGAGCCGATGATGCCAGGGAAATAACAAAGGTTGAAAATGTCACTTCCGGCATGGGGCCGTCGGCCTTGCAGCCGCATGTATTGTCACTCATGGCGACCTCGTGGCTCAAATTTGGTTACGGTAACAGCGGGTTGCTGTATGTTGCTTCAACATACAAGCTTTTGCCGCCAGCGCAAGAGCTGGCGGCCTGCAAGGCTGCGTGCGCGGTCTAGCTGTGTATAAGGCGCGGTATTTCGCCCGGCTTGCCAGCAAGGGCTGCGCGGTAGGCGGCCAGTGCTTCTTCAAGATAGTCACGCGAGCCGCAGTGTCCACCGGCTTCAATGATACCCCTGTTGAGGGCGTGCAGCCCGGCCACCAGATCGGCCCAGTCAACCCAGCCCATATGGCCTATGCGCACCATGCGGCCCTTCATGTGGTCTTGCCCGCCAGCCATGCACACGCCGTATTTTTCCATGGCGATGCGCAGCACCTCTGTGCCGTCAACACCCGCAGGCAGCATGACGCTGGTGATGCCCCAGGCAAAATGGGTTTTGGCGTAGAGCTCAAGGCCCATGGCGGCCACGCCCGTGCGGGTCAGCATGGTCAGCGCCCACTGCTTGGCATAAATGGCATCAAGGCCATTTTCCAGCAGCATCTCCAGGCTTTCGTCCAGCCCGGCCACAAGATTTACAGCCGAGGTAAACAGGGTTTGCCCCTGGGCTACCTTGGCCTTTTCCTTGGGCAGGTTAAAATAGAAGCATCCGGGCGTGAGGCTTTCGGCCCGTTTCCAGGCGCGTGGCGAGAGCGCCAGCAGCGCAAGGCCGGGGGGCAGCATAAGGCCTTTTTGCGAGCCAGTAACCAGGCAGTCGATACCCCACTGGTCCATGGGGCAGGGGGCCAGGCTCACGGCAGAAATGCCGTCCACCAGCAGCAGGGTGTCGGTTTCCCTGGTGATGCGGGCCACTTCTTCCACCGGGTGCAGCACGCCGGTGGAGGTTTCGGAATGCTGCACAAGCACGCCCGCAATGGAGGGGTCGGCCTTGAGGGCTGTGGCAACAGCCTGCGGATCAACGGCTTCGCCCCACGGCACTTCGATGGTGGTGGTTTCAAGCCCGCGCGAAACGGCAATTTCGCGCCAGCGCTGGCCGAATTTGCCGCCCTCTACCACCAGCACACGCTGGCCGGGGCTGAACAGGCTGTAGACCGCCGCCGTCATGGCGCCCGTGCCGGAACAGGAGAGGGGCAACACCACATCTGCCGTGCCAAACAGCACGCGCAGCCGTTCCTGAACCCTGCCCATCATGGCCTTGAATTCACTTTTGCGGTGGTGGATCATGTCTTTGGCGAGCACAAGACGCACGCGCTCCGGCAGAGGCGTGGGGCCGGGGGTGAGCAGGCGAACTTTGTTCAGCATGTCAAATCCTTGTGGTTAAGCGCCCACCTGGGCAATAAAGCACTTCAAATAGGCCGTTTCGGGCATGGCGGCATGGATGGGATGATCCGGCCCCTGACCTCCGGCAAACAAAATACGGGCATGCAGTTTGCGCTTGGTGGCAGCCTGCGTCAAGCAGCCGCGCAGGGCCTGCACTTCGAGATGGTGCGAGCAGGAAGACGTGGCAAGTATGCCCCCCGGCGCAAGCAGCTGCACGGCCAGATCATTGGCCTGTTTGTAGGCGGCCAGTCCCAGGGCGGCATCCTTGCGGCGTTTGATGAAGGCCGGGGGATCAAGGCTGATGGCCTGAAAGCGGCGGCCCTCGTCGCGCAGCTGACGCAGCAGGTCAAAGGCATCTCCGCACAGGGTATGCGCTTCGCAGGCGGGGGCGTTGGCTTTTGCGTTTTCCTGCGCAAAACCAAGGGCCTGGGCCGATGCGTCGATAAATGTGACAGAGCGGGCCCCGGCAGCAGCGGCGCTGACGCCAAAGCCGCCAACATAGCTGAAGATGTCGAGCACATCGGCATCCTTGGCGTAGCGTGCGAACTCGGCCCTGTTGGGGCGCTGATCATAAAACCAGCCTGTTTTCTGACCCGTGGCGCAGGGTGCGTAAAAACGGCAGTTGCCTTCGGGCACTTCAAGGCGTTCGGGCAGGCTGCCCTCGCTCTGTTGCTCGCGCGAGAGATTTTCAAGCCCGCGTGCGGCAAGGTCGTTGGCCCAGAGTATGGAGCCTGGGCGTACAACGGCATGCAGGGCGGCGGTGAGCGCCTCGCGGCGCAGCTCCATGCCCGCCGTGGTTACCTGCACGGTGAGGTGGTCGCCGTAGCGGTCTATGACAAGGCCGGGCAAAAAATCGCCCTCGCCGTGGCAAAGCCGGTACCAGGGGGCGGGGTAGAGGCGCTGGCGCAGGGCCAGGGCCGATTCCAGCCTTTGAACAAGCAGGGCCTCGTCCATGTCCGTATCGGGCTTGCGGCTGTGCAGCCGGGCACAGATAAGCGATGCCGGGTTGACGCACACGCTGCCAAGCGGCGCGCCGCGCCAGTCGCACAGGGTTGCGGCCTCGCCGGGGGCAAAGTCTGTGAGCGGGCTTTGTTTTACGTCCACTTCGTTGGCGAATACCCACAGATGCCCGGCGCGCAGGCGACGGTCTTCATTTTTTCTAAGGCAGAGTTTGCGCATGTGTTACTTTCCCGCTGTTTCGACGGGGGCGGAGGTTTGGGCGGCCTGAGCCGCCAGGGCGTTGATCTGTTCTTCAAGCGTTTTGGGGCCGGGGGCGGCAGTACAGCCAAAAAGCGTGCCGGGGTCGCCGAGGGCGCCCAGCAGCTGTAAAATGCCGATGCGCTGGCCGCGCACGCTTGTGATCTCAAGCTTGCCGGGCCGCTGCACAAAGGCCAGCAGCGCCTCGCGGATGGCCTTGTTCTGCGGGGTGGGGTTCAGCTCCAGCCCCTTGTGGAGGCTAAGCTGCACGGCCGTGGCCGCAGCACGGCCATCGTGCGAAAGATTGAGCCCCAGCCATGCCATGGCCCCGCGATCTTTGATAGCAAGATTCAGGTCGCTGAAGCTTTGCAGCAGAAGGGCCTGTTCACTGGTGCTGATGATGCCCGCATCGTACAGGATCAGCGAGCAGTCCACATCGGCGAGGTTTTCGGCCTTGAGCGAAAAGGTTTTTTTGTGCGACGACGAGCTCTGGGCCATGCTCTCAAAGGTCATGTTTGCCTTGAGGGCAGGCGCGAGAAAGCCCGATGAAACCTGAATCAGGCTGCGAGGGGCAGCAAGATTGCTGATAAAGCTTGTGGTGTGGCGCGGCGAATTGGAAAGCCAGTCAAAACCAGCCTCACCAACGGTAACGCTGCCGTTTTCTACAGAAAAGGCCATGCCGCTGGCACGCACCTGCCGCACAAGCGGCGGGTCGGCAGCCAGAATTTCTTCCAGCACGGGGCCAAGGGTTTTTACAGCGGCCTCCATGTCGTGTTCGCCCACGGCAGCGGCATCCATGAGGCGGTGTACGAGGCCAAGCTCCGGCAGGGTGACGCCGCTGGCTTCAAAGCTGCCCATGCGCATGCTTTCCTGACCGTTAAGGCGGCTCTGCACGTCGTCAATGCGCATCAGCGCAATGGACGCGCCCTCCCAGCCCTGCACAAGCGATTCCTTGATGGTCAGCTGGGCCAGGCCGTCCTTGCCCGGCATGTTTACGCTCAAAAAGAAGCTGTGCGCCCTGTCTGCGCCCATAAGGTAGGTGGCGGCCAGGGCGTCGATGGGAGCACCGTCGAGAAACCGGCCCACCAGCTCGCTCTGGCAGCGCAGCTCGTTGATTTCTTCTCGCTGCACAGAAGCGCGAAAATCTGGCGAACGCGTGCTCAGGTTGCGCAGTACGATGTTTTCGGCCACGGGCATCATGCGCGGCTCTTTCAGCACCATGGGCCGCAGTGGCGTATAGGCCAGCAGCATGCGCAGGGGAATGCGCAGCGATACCTCGGCCACCTCATAAGAAAGGGGGCCTTGCGGTGTTTCGCCCCGCAGGCGCAGACCGTACAGGGTGAGCGTGCGGGAGAGGGGCGAAAATTCCACCCTGTCCACAGCGGCCTGCGTTGTGATGCCGTCGCCGGAAATGCCGATGTTCTGGATGCCCCGGTGTACCTGCCCTTCAACAAGAGGGCTCAGGCCAAACATAAGCCCCATAACACCCGCAGCCAGCAGAATAACAATGGCGGCGGCCAGATACGCTTTTTTCATTCAGAATTCTCCAGCTTGGCACTTTGCGGCCATGCAGCGTGGCGCGGCCTGTACAGCCGTGACTACAGTGTTCAGCCTGCTTGCGCAGAGGGCAGGGGACTGCCTTTCGTTCTGTGACATCCTGCCGCATCATTCTGGCGGCAGCCCGCAGGGCGAACAATCCGGCACAAACCGTGGGCGCACGTCACCCCAGGTAACTCACTTTGCGCTGAATATTTTGCGCAAATCATTCCACGCGGTGGTGGCAGCCAATGCTCACCTTGTTGCGCAGCGCGGCCTGGGTGATAATGTACGATGTTTGCGATCCGTGGAAAAGATCCACCAGCCGCCGCGAAATGCGCGTGCGCTTGTAAAAGTCGTGGATATGCCGCACAAGGTCTCGCATGTCTTCAAAAGCCCGGCGCAGGCGCGCCTCTGTGCGGGCAATGCCCACATAGTTCCACATGGTATTGCGGATATTGGTCCAGTCCTGGGCCACAAGGGCGGGGTCGTCCCTGCGCTCGTCGCCCTCGTGCCGCCAGTCGGGAATGGCGGCGGCCAGAGCCTTGGGCAGGCCGCTCTCGGCCATCACGCGGTGGGCCAGATCCTTGCCGCTGCTCACGCCCCATACCAATGCCTCAAGCAGCGAGGTGCTGGCAAGCCGGTTGGCCCCGTGCAGGCCGGTACAGGCGCATTCGCCAATGGCGTAGAGGCCGTGCAGCGAGGTGCGGCCATGAACATCGGTGAGTACGCCGCCGCAGAAATAGTGGGCGGCGGGAACCACGGGAATGGGTTCCTTGAGAATATCCACGCCCGCCTCGCGGCATTTTTCGTATACAGTGGGAAAACGCGTGGGAATATCCTGCTCCACGCCGCTCACGTCCAGGTACAGGCAGGGCGCGCCGTTGTGCAGCATTTCGTCCATCATGGCCTGGGCCACCACATCGCGCGGGGCAAGGTCGCCCCTGGGATCGTGATCGCGCATGAAGGCGCGGCCCTTGTGGTCGAGCAGGCGCGCACCCTCGCCGCGCATGGCCTCGGTGATGAGCGAACGGCGGTTGCTGCGTTCCTCGTACAGGGCTGTGGGGTGAAACTGCATGAATTCGAGGTTGGCGAGGTCAACGCCCGCGCGAAAAGCCATGGAAACGCCCGTGCCCACGCAGCCGGGAGCGTTGGTGGAATGCAGAAACACCTGCCCCACGCCGCCAGTGGCAAGCACGGTCCAGTCGGCCAGAATGGTTTCTGTTTCGCCGGTTTCCTCGTTGAGCACGTAGGCTCCCAGGCAGCGGTTGCGTACTTCGTAGCGGTACTGCGAGGCCCGTGCGTGGTGGTGGCTGGTCAAAAGGTCGATGGCGGCGCGGCGGTGCAGGCGCGTAATGCGCGGGTGGGCCAGCACCTGGGCACTCAGGCCGTCCATGATGGCGCGGCCCGAAAAATCGGCGCAGTGCAGAATGCGCGGGGTAGAGTGCCCGCCCTCGCGTGTGAGGTTGAATGTGCCGTCCTCGTTGCGGTCAAAGGGAACCTGGGCGCGGTTGATCAGCACTTCATCAACGCATACCGGCCCCTGGGCGCACAGAAAGTTGACGGCCTTGTTGTAGTTGTAATTGTGCCCGGCAACCAGGATGTCCTTTTCCAGCGCCAGCGCGTCTGATGGATGCTCTGGCGTGGGCGTGGCCTGATAGATAATGCCGCCCTGGGCAAGTTCAGAGTTACCATCGGCCAGCCTGTCGCCGGCATTGAGCAGCAGAACATCACATCCCGAATCGGCCAGTGTGAGCGCAGCGGTACACCCGGCAACGCCGGAGCCGATGATGAGCACAGGCACATGACGGCGAATAGAATTCACGTCGCAAACCTCAGTTTCCGCAGGCTTCAAGCATGCGGGTTAGGGAGAGACGGGCGGGGGGGCAGAGTTTCTCCTCTATTTGCAGAGGCGAGGCTGCTCCGGCGGCCACGTTTTGCAGCGTGGCCAGAAGCTTTTTTTCCGTAACCTTGGCCATGTTGCCGCAAACAGCGTGGCCAAGGGGCATAATTGTACACTGGCCCGCGTGGCGCTCGGCCAGGCGGTACACAAGATTGTTTTCCGTGCCGACAACCAGCGTGGAGCCGGGAGCCTCGGCGGCAACCCGGGCCGCCTCCTTGATGAGATACGAGGTGGAACCCGCGCCGTCACAGGCTTCGATAACTTCCTGCCTGCATTCGGGATGGGCGATAACGCGGCAACCGGGATGCTGGGAGCGTATGGCTTCCACATCATCGGGCTCAAAGCGCGCGTGGATGGCGCAACAGCCGGGCCAGAGCAGCAGCTTGCGGTCAAGGGCCTGCGTTTCGGGCTGCACAAGACCGGCAGCGCCCACGCGCAGCACGTGGCGTTCAGCCTGCCCGATGCCAAGGGCCTCGGCGGTATTGTTGCCCAGATGGCGGTCGGGCAGAAAGAGCACGCCGTCGCCCTGATCAAGCGCCCAGCGCAGCATGATTCTGGCATTGGCCGAGGTACACACCGCACCGCCAAATTCGCCCACCACGGCCTTGAGGGCCAGATCGGTGTTGACGTAGGCCAGCGGTATGATCTTGCGGCCCATGGCGGTCAGCTGCTCCAGCACCTTGCGGGCAAGAGGGGCTGGCGTTTGGCGCGACATGAGGCAGTCGGCATCCATGCTTGGCAGATGCACGTTCTGGCCGGGTTTGGCCAGCAGGGCCGCAGATTCGCCCATGAAGTACACGCCGCAAAAGACAATGTGGGCCGCCTCGATGCCGGGAACGCGTCGGGCAAGCTCCAGCGAATCGCCCGTGATATCGCAGTGGCGCACGATGGCATCGTTCTGGTAATGGTGGCCCATGATGCACAAATTCGCGCCCAGCTGTTTTTTCAGGGATGCGATGGCTGTGCTTGTGTCTTGCATAGTGTGGTTCCTCGAAAGCGGTATGGAAAAGAATGCGCAGATATGGAAATTTGTTCCGCTGCTGTCACGGTGTTGTCGCAATGCCGCCGTACTGTTGCCACTGTTTGCGGCGCGCCGGGGTAACGGTGGCTGATGGCACGTTATACTGCGTCCACTAGACGGCCAGCAGGGTCATGCTGAAATCCGCCGACACGGCGGAATGGGTCAGCCGCCCGACAGAAATGAAGTCTGGCCTGCGCGGCTCTGTGAGCGCCAGCGCGCGGATGGTTTCAAGCCGCACGCCACCGCTGACTTCCGTTTCGATAGAGCCCGGCACAAGGGCAAGTGCCTGCGAAAGGCGCTGGCCGTCCATGTTGTCCATCATGATGCGGTCGGCCCTGGCCTCCACGGCTTCGCGCACATGGTCGAGGGTGCGGCACTCCACCTCAATGGGCGGGCAGGGCGTGTAGCACGCCCGGAGCGCAGCCACTGCGGCGGTGATGGAACCGGCGGCATCGATGTGGTTGTCTTTGAGCATGAGCATTTCGGTGAGGTTTTTGCGGTGGTTGTGCCCGCCGCCTGCCTGCACCGCGTATTTTTCGGGCCAGCGCAAACCGGGTGTGGTTTTGCGTGTGTCGAGCAGGCGCACGCCTGTGCCTTCCAGTTCCCGCACATAGCACGCGGTAAGGTTGGCAATGCCCGAAAGATGGGTGATAAAATTGAGAATAACGCGCTCTGCCTTGAGCATGGCTGTGGCAGGCGCGCTTATGTGGGCTACTTCGGTCATGGCCGCAACCGTGCTCGCTTCCCTTACCAGGGCCCGCCAGGTAAAGGGCGCGCCAAGGCTTTTGAAAACAGCGCCAATAACCGGCAGACCCACCACAAGTGTGTCTTCCTTGGCGCGGATGACGGCGTTCATGGAGGCATCGGGGGCGAAAAGACCGAGGGCGGTCATTTCGGGGCCGTCTTCCTCAAGGGCGAGGTCGATGGATTTTTGGAGCAGCCGCTGACCTTCTGGAGAGAAAAAGGCGGCCCAGGGCGTGAACATTGCGCTTGTCCCCATTTCTTGTGCGTGCTAAGTGAAAACTCGCCCGTCAGGGCGTGTGCAGTACACCGCACAAGACTGTAAATATGGCCCTATTGTGGCGGTTGCCCAATACGGGTGTGCTGTAATAGATAGAATGCCCCGTGTTTCGCGTCAAGCAGCCGGGACATCATGAGTTTTTTCACAAGCCAGCAAAGCTGGCGACAATCTGCCCCATTTTGTACTACAGTGGGCCGGGCCAGGAGGCGGGGCTGGCCTGCGTGCAGGCAGCGCGGGCAGGCAGCACGCCCGCAGCCGGGCCTGCAACATCCGCCATTGGCGGGCGTTTTGTGACTGCCGATCTTGCCGACAGTTTGGGCGGGGCCCTGGGCTCCTTGTTGTTTTGTTGCGTCTCTGGGCGTGACGGTTCCACCTTGGGTACAGACTGGATAAAGGCGCGCCATGGCTGATCTGCACAACGAAAATTTCCGCTCCCGGCCTGCCGAACAGCCGGGTGGCGCACAGCCGCAGGCAGAATCCCCTTCCCTTTCGCCCGACAGCACTCCTTCTGCCGCCAGTGCGGCCTCTGCCGCCTCTGATCAGGCCCATGCCTTTGATGACGATTTTGCAGCGGAATATCCCGATGCAGAATTTGTGCATCCGGCCGACATGGCCGACCATCTTGAGAATCTGAGTCTTGAAAAGCAGGTCAGCACACTGAGCCGCATGTCCAAGGAGGACGCCGCCGAGGCGTTGGCCGAGCTGGACGAAAACATGGCTGTGGACGTGCTGGAAAATCTGGATGACGACGTAGCCGCCCAGATTATCGCCGAAATGTCGCCAGACGACGCCGCCGACGTGCTGGACGAGCTGGACGAAGATCACCGCGATGCCCTGCTGGAAAAGCTCGACCGCGAAGATTCGGAAGAATTGCGCAGCCTGCTCAATTTTGATCCGGATTCAGCGGGCGGTGTCATGAACACCGAGCTCATACTGCTGGAAAAGAATTTTACGGCAGACGAGGCCATTGCCCACATCCGCAGCGAAATGGCCGACAAGGAAAGCCCGTACTACGCCTATGTGGTGGACGAGCATCAGGTGCTGGTGGGCGTGCTTTCGTTGCGCGACCTTATGCTTGCGCGGCCCGGAACCATTGTGGGCGACGCTGTTTCGGGTCAGAGCGTGGTGAGCGTTACCTATGATACGGACGAGCGCGAAGTGGCCAGCCTACTTTCGCACTACAATTTTCTGGCCATGCCCGTTGTGGACAACGAGGGGCATATTCTCGGCGTGGTGACCTACGACGACATCATGGACATCATGCACGAAGAAGCCAGCGCCGACATGCTGGGCATGGTGGGTGCCGACCCGGAAGAAAGCGTGGATACCCCCTGGCTTGAGAGCGTGCGCAAACGCCTGCCGTGGCTGTTTGTGAATATGATCAATTCTGCGCTTTCTGCCTCTGTGGTCTACATGTTTGAGGGTTCCATAGCCCAGATGGCCGTGCTGGCCGTGCTTATGCCCATGGTGGCAAACCAGGCGGGCAATACCGGGCAGCAGGCCCTGGCGGTTATGATCCGGCAGTTGGCCACCGACAGGTTTGACCAAAAAAAAGCCTGGATGGCCGTGGTGCGCGAGGGCAAGATTGGCATTGTCACCGGCATGGCCATGGCCGTGGTGGCATTTTTTGCGGCCTGGTGGTTTACCGGCCTGCCCATGGTGGGCGCGGTTATGGGCGGGGCGCTTTTGTGCGACATGCTGCTGGGTGCTGTGGCTGGCGGTTCTATTCCTCTTATTTTTCGTGCGCTTGGGCGTGATCCGGCGCAGGCTTCGAGTATTTTTCTTACTACCATCACCGACGGCGCAGGTTTTTTTATCTTTTTGGGCCTGGCCTCTCTGTTCATTTTATAAAAAATTTGTCACCCTTGGCCCGTTTGGTGGGGCGTGTGCCTCCGGCCAGTTGTTTTTAAGCTGGCCGAAACATTTGCTGCGTCAGTCGCAAGGCCGTGTCTATGGGTGATATTCCGGGCGAAATTTGCCGCATCCTGCTGGTGGATGACCACAAGCTGCTTATGGAGGGCGTGCGCAGTCTGCTTGCGCCCTACGGGCATCTGCGGGTTGTGGGCATGGCGCTGACCGGCGGTGAGGCCGTGGCGCTGGCCGCGTCGTTGCAACCGCAGCTGCTGGTGCTTGATCTTGGCATGCCCGGCATGAATGGCCTTGAAACCGGGCGTGCGGTGCTTGAGGTACAGCCCAAGACCCGTATTCTCGTGTACACCGGGCATGAAGACCAGCGCTGGCTGCCAGAGCTTATTGATCTTGGCATCATGGGGCATGTGCGCAAGTCTGAATCGCCGGGTGTGCTGCTGCGTGCCATTGAAAGCGTGCGGCGGGGCGAAATTTTTTTGAGTTTTCCCGATCCTGGCGGGCGGGTGGCGACCATGCTGCGCCAGCGGCGCGAGGCTGCCGATACCGCCAATGCCGATGCCGGGGCTGATTTGAGCGCGCTTTCGCCGCGCGAGAAAGAGATATTTCGCCTGCTGGCAGACGGCATGAGCGTGAAGAGCATTGCCGCAGAGTTGTATATCAGCCCCAAGACCGTAGAAACCCACAAGTACAATCTGCTTACCAAGTTGCAGGCAGGGTCTGTGGGGGATCTGGTCAAGATTGCCATTCGACATGGGCTTGTGAAGGTGTAGCAATGGCTGGCGGTACGTTTTTGAAGGCAGAAGAAGTGAAAAGGCAGGGGAGTGTTTGGTAGCGCGGGGAGAGCCTGTCGAGCGCATTTGCGCAAACCCGACTTTTTGGGCCTGACGGCGTCAAAATCCGTTTTTTAATGCTCACGTACTTGAGTACACTGCGCTTAAAAACCGGATTTTTCCTTGTCAGGCCAGAAAAATGCGTATTTTGCAAATTCACTCAACACCAGCCATCGCCTCCGCTTGCGCTGCGGCGAGTTTAAGGAAGGTGACGCCACGCCCCGCTTTTGATGAAGGGCGGCGAAAGGCTGCAAATGCAGAAATACAAGAAAATGCGAGAAGCAAATAACAGCAATAGTTTGGTGCAAACGGCAAAGGCATCGCAACCTACAAGTAGGTATGGGTTTATCAAGGCGTGTTATTAACGGTCAGATATAATTGCGGTATTTAGCTGAAGCGGCTGTTCATTCAAAGCGGCAGCGTGCTCTGGCATTTACGCGTCGCGGAGGGAGATCACCTGAATGAGCGTAGCGAGTGAGGGAAGCTCCCGCAGCACAAGACGCGTGCCCTCGCAACCTCATGGAAGCTGAGAACCTTCTTGGGGGTGCTTCGGGGGGGATGCAAGGGGGCCCGCGATGGGGGCGCAGCCCCATAACCGGCCCCACCTTGCCGCGCGCCGCGCAGGCGTCCCAATCGCCTGTAGGCGAAAAACTCCGTGCCCGAAGGGCAGCAGATCAAAGCTCATCCCTCGCCTCACGGGCGCACCCGCACGCCGCGCAGGCGTCCCAATCGCCTGTAGGCGAAAAACTCCGTGCCCGAAGGGCAGCAGATCAAAACTCATCCCTCGCCTCACGGGCGCACCCGCACGCCGCGCAGGCGTCCCAATCGCCTGTAGGCGAAAAACTCCGTGCCCGAAGGGCAGCAGATCAAAACTCATCCCTCGCCTCACGGGCGCACCCGCACGCCGCGCAGGCGTCCCAATCGCCTGTAGGCGAAAAACTCCGTGCCCGAAGGGCAGCAGATCAAAACTCATCCCTCGCCTCACGGGCGCACCCGCGCGCCGCGCAGGCGTCCCAATCGCCTGTAGGCGAAAAACTCCGCGCCCGAAGGGCAGCAAGATCAAAACCCATCCCCCGCCTCACGGGCGCACCCCCTTGCCCCCGCCGCGCAGGCCCCCCCTTCCCCCTCTGGGGAAATCCCTTAGTCATTTTTTCACAAATCAGGATTCTCCTGATAGCGAACTCCCCCCATTCCAACCTAACTTCTGCTGACCGTAAATAAACTTGCGTCGGCAAAAGGCCGCAAGGGGGAAACAATGGCTTTTGATTTCCAAAGAACCCCGAACAGCGGGGCTGAGAATTTTGTGGTAAAGTTCATTCTGCTGCCTGTGGCGTTGTGCCTGTGGCTGGCCTGCCCGGCATCGGCGCAGGAAGACAAGACGCTTCCGGCTGCTTCTGTTGCCGCAAGTGCTCAGGCAGAAAATGCAGCCCAGCAGGCCCCGGCAGTAGTGACTGTGGCAAGCGCCGAAACTTCGGTGCAGGCTGCGCCCGCCGCAACCCAAACCGTTGCCCAGGGCCTTGAGGCTGCCGCCATCGACAACCACCCCTGGTGGTACTGGCCGCTGGCCCTGCTGTTTTTCTGTTTTGTCCTTGGCGTCATCGCCGTTATGGCAGGCGTTGGCGGTGGCGTGCTTTTTGTGCCGCTGGTGAGCGGGTTTTTCCCCTTCCACCTCGACTTTGTGCGAGGCGCAGGCCTGATGGTGGCCCTTGCGGGCGCGCTGGCTGCTGGCCCTGGTCTTTTGCGCCGTAATTTTGCCAACCTGCGCCTGGCCCTGCCTGTGGCGCTGATTGCTTCGGCATGCGCCATTGTGGGTGCCATGCTTGGTTTGGCGCTGCCCACCCATATCATTCAGACATGCCTTGGCGCGACCATTCTTGGTATTGCCGTGCTGCTGCTGCTTTCCAAAAACTCTGTGCGCCCGGTTGTCAACACCCAGGACGCCATTGGCATGGCCCTTGGCATGAATGGCGTGTTTCTTGAACCCAGCACCGGTGAAGTGGTGGAATGGAAAACCCATCGCACCCTGGCTGGCCTGCTGCTGTTCATCGCCATTGGCATCATGGCCGGTATGTTCGGCCTTGGCGCTGGCTGGGCCAACGTGCCTGTGCTCAATCTGCTCATGGGCGCGCCCCTCAAGGTGGCCGTGGGTACTTCCAAATTCCTGCTTTCCATCACCGATACGTCTGCTGCCTGGGTGTATCTGAACCAGGGCTGCGTTATTCCGCTCATGGCTGTGCCTTCCATCGTGGGCCTCATGCTTGGTTCTGTGGTGGGTGTGCGTCTGCTTGCCAAGGCCAAGCCCAAGTTTATCCGCTACATGGTTATTGGCGTGCTCTTCTTTTCTGGGGCCAAGGCCCTCATGAAGGGTCTTGGCTGGTAAGCCGCACCGGATACGCTTGAACAGAAGGGAGAATAAAATGACCACTGATCTGAAGAACGACATTAAGGCCTCCCCCGCGCAGCTGCGCTATGCCGATACCTTGTTCTACGGCGCTCTGCTTGGCTTTGTTACCATGCTGATTACCTACGCACTCTATGTCTTCGGCGTGCTGACGCCGCAGATTCCCCTGAGTGAAATGCCGCACCTGTGGACTCAAAATGCTGCCGCCTACCGGGCCGCAGGCAACATTCCTCAGGGTTGGGGCTGGCTTGCCCTTGTGGGGAAGGGCGATCTATGCAATTTCATTGGTATCGCTTTTCTTGCGGCACTCACCATCATCTGCTTTGTGCAGCTTGCCATTGGTCTGCTGCGGCAAAAGCAGTGGATCATGGCGGTAATTGCCATACTTGAAGTGCTGGTGCTCAGCCTGGCGGCTTCGGGCGTGCTGGTGGCTGGCGGCCATTAATCGAGGTTCTGCCTTGCGGGGCCGAGGGGTGTCGCCGCGTAGCTGAACCGCACCAGCGGTAGTAATGGCGGCGCATACCTTGGAGGGCACATGTTTGCCACGATAAAGAACTATTTCGCGCATCTGCTGGAAGTTCCAGAGGCCGTATCCCCGGCCCGGTATCGATCGCTGCGGCGGCTGATGACCGTGCTTATGGTGGCGGTTTCGGTAATGCCTTTGCTGCTGCTGGCGGCTATCAGCCACGTGCAGTACACGCGTACCCTTGAGCGCGAACTTGAAAGCCCCGTGTATGCACTGGCCCGCAAGTCGCAGGCGGCACTGGAGCTTTATCTTGGTGAACGTATTTCTACAGTGAGCTTTTTGGCCCACGCCTATACGTTCAAGGACCTGCTGGACGAGCGCACCCTCAACCGCGTGTTTCTGGCCTTGAAAAGCGAATTTCAGGGCTTTGTGGATATGGGGCTGGTGGATGCGGACGGGCGGCAGGTGGGCTATGTGGGCCCGTACAAGCTTAAAGGCGCAGATTACGCAGGCAAGCCCTGGCTGCGCGATACAGAAATCAAGGGCCGTTACCTCAGCAACGCCATTCTGGGCTACCGTGGGTATCCGCATCTGGTTGTGGCCGTACACCGGCTGGAAGAAAACGGAGTGTCGTGGACGCTGCGTGTGGCAACCGATACCCTGCGTATTCAGCAAGTGGTTTCCACTGTTGGGCCAGAGCACGATACAGACGTGTTTCTGGTGGATGCGGAAGGCGTGCTGCAAACGGATTCGGCCCTTTTTGGCAAGGCTCTGGAAAAATTCCCCCTTGATCTGCCCCCCGCCGCGCACGAAACAGTGGTGCGCCGGATCGCAGATTCCAAGGGCAGGCAGCTCATGGTTGCCTCGTGCGCGCTGGCAGGCACGGATTTTATGCTGCTGGCTGTAAAACCTACAGAAGACGCCATCCGCCCCTGGCGGTCGCTGAGCACCGAGCTTCTGCTTGTGCTGTGCGGCGGTATTGCCCTGATTTTCATGGTGTCCAATCTGCTCATGCAGCAGCTTGTAAACAGGCTGCAAGCAAGTGACGAGCGGCGGGTGGCTGTTTTTGCCCAGATGGAACACAACCAGAAGCTTTCGTCCATCGGGCGGCTTGCGGCTGGCGTGGCCCACGAGGTCAATAACCCCCTGGCGGTCATTTATGAAAAGGCGGGGCTGGCCCAGGATCTTTTGAGCATGGGCAAGGTGTGCGGCGAAGACAAGGACAGGCAGCGGCTCAGCGCCCTGCTTGAGAGTATTGAAAGCACCGTTGAGCGGGCGCGCGGCATTACACACCGGCTGCTGGGCTTTGCCCGGCGCATGGAGGCCAACCGTCAGGCCCTGCATATTGAGGAAGTGATCACCGAAACTCTGGGCTTTCTTGAAAGGGAGGCCAAGAACCGTGGTGTGAAGTTTGAAACAGAGCTGCCCGCCAATCTGCCCGAAATTGTGTCGGACAGGGGCCAGTTGCAGCAGGTTTTTCTCAATATTGTGGGCAATGCGCTTGATGCGCTGGCAGGCAGTGAGGGCGGATCGCAAAAACCGCAGGGTGAAGAGCGTTTTGTCAAGATAAGCTGCCAGGGTCAGGGAAGATACATGCTTGTGAGTGTGGAAGACAACGGCAAGGGCATGTCGCCTGAAGTGCTCAGGCATATATTCGAGCCGTTCTATTCCACCAAAAAGGACAAGGGAACCGGGCTTGGCATGTTCATCACCTACGGCATCGTGCGTAAGCTTGGCGGCGAAATTCATGTGCAGAGCGAAGAAGGGCGGGGCAGCATTGTGCGCATAACCCTGCCGCTTACTCCGCCAGATGTCGCAGTGGAGGTGTAGAATGGCATTGCGCATCCTTCTGGCTGACGACGAAAAGGAATTTGTGGATACCCTGGCAGAGCGCCTTTCGCTTCGCGGATTCGCGCCCTATGTGGTGTACGACGGAATCAGCGCCCTTCAGGCTGCCACGCCTGAAAAACCCGATGTTGTGGTGCTTGATCTTTTCATGCCTGGTCTGCCGGGCGATGAGGTGCTGCGCCGCCTCAAGGTGCTGTACCCCGACCTGCCGGTCATTCTGCTTACCGGCCACGAAGCCGTGGACGACAACGGCACAAACCCGGTGTCGCAGGCCTTTGCCTGCCTGACCAAGCCCTTGAGTTTCAATGTGTTTCTGGAAACGCTGCAAGCCGCAGCGCGCGAAGGCAAGGAATGTGCAGAAAACGGAGCAGGCCATGAATGAGAGTCAGTGCATGGCCCGCTTGCTGGCCTCTGCCGTCCACGACATGCGCAACGTGCTGGCAGTCATACGTGAATCTGCCGGTCTGGCGCAGGATCTTGCCTCTCTTGCGGGCGGCAAGGCCGTAAGCGCACCGGGAACAGAGCGCCTTTCAACCGCCCTCGGCGAGGTGCAACGCTCCATCATTCAGGGAGCGGCCCTTTCCGAAGCCATGGACTACATGGCGCAGGCGGGCGGCATGGAACCGGGCGGCGCGGGGCCCTGCGATCTTGCGCGGGTGTGCCGCAGCTTTTGCCTGCTGGCGGCCCGTCAGGCGCGCGCCGCGCAGATACACCTGACCAGCGGCGAAACCGACGAACCCGTTTGGGCCAATGTACCCCCGCTGGCCGTATTGCGCTCGCTGCTAGAGGTTTTTGATCTCTGCGCTTCTGTGGGGGGGCAGGTAAATCTGCGCCTTACTGCGGGGCGGCGGCAAAAAGAAGAAGGCATCATTGTTGAAGCACAGGAAGGCGCCAACCGCGAAATGGCCCTTGCGGCCATGACTGGCAGCCCCATGCTCGACGGCATACGCCCTGGCTGGCGTGCCGTGCTCATGCCCTGGCGCGATGCCGGGCCAAGATTTTTCCTTTCCATTTCGGCCTGCGATAGCGAAGGCGAATAACCGGCACCGGCATGTGGCCGGGCCTTCAAGGAGTATTCCATGACCAAGGAAGACATCAAAATCCTGCTGGTGGACGACGAAAAGCAATTTGTGGACACTCTTTCCGAGCGTCTGGCCATGCGCGGCTTTGAAGCGCGGGTTGCCTACGACGGCCCGGAAGCCCTCAAGGCAGTGGAGCAGCCCACCGACGTTATCGTGCTCGACCTGCGCATGCCCGGCATGGACGGTTTTGAAGTGCTGCGCAATGTCAAAAAGAGCAATCCGCAGGTTCAGGTCATCATTCTTACGGGCCACGGCGGCGACGCCGAGGAACAGACCGCCTACCGCATGGGCGCGTACAACTTTCTCAGAAAGCCCATGGATATTGACGAACTGCTCAACAGCATCCGCATGGCCTACCGCGACAAGCTCGAAAACGCCATGGTGGCAGTTTCGCTGGCCGAAGGCGGCGACTTTGACGCAGCGCGTGACGTTATGAACGAAAAAGACGTGCTTGAAGAGCACGGCAAGTAAATCATGGTGCAGTGCAGGCCGTAAGGGCCGGATGAACGCATCCGGCCTGCGGCCTGAAAAGTGGCCTTCATGGCCCGTGTTTCGGCAGCGGTTCGTTCTAGGAGTTCGCCATGCGTGTGCTTGTTGTGGATGACGAACCCGCCTTTTCGGAACCATTGGCAGAGCGTTTGGCCTTGCGCGGTTACGATACCGCCACCGCGCAGGATGCAGATGCCGCCCTGGCCGAACTGGCGCGCAGCCCCCGCGACCTCATATTTCTTGATGTGGGGCTGCCGGGCATGGACGGCGTGGATTTGCTGAAAATCCTGCGCGAGCGTTATCCGCAGATTGATGTGGTGATGCTCTCTGGCGCTGGCGACATGGGCAAGGCCGTGCAGGCCATGAGGCGCGGGGCCTTGAACTGGTTGTCAAAGCCCGTGGGCATGGATGGCATCTTGGCAGAATGCCGCAAGGCCGCAGAGCGCGCTGGCGCACGGCAAGAAGCGGCACGGCTGGCCGAGGCCGCCCGCTGGCGCAGCTTTGGTCGGGTGGCCGAGGGGGTGGCCCACGAGGTCAACAATCCGCTGAACATCATGGTTCAGGCTGCGGGCCTCATACGCGACTGCCTTGAAGAGCCCGAAGCCGACGCCCTGCCAGATATTGATGAAGTGCGCGACGCCGTGGACACCATAAGAACGCAGAGCCTGCGGGTGCGCGAAATAACGCGCAAACTGCTTATGGTGGGGCACGGGCTTGATCCCCGCCTGGGCGCGCTGGACGTACCAGCCGAGGTGGGGCAAGTGCTGCGGCTGCTGGCCGAACGCATGGAAGCCGCGCAGATTCGCTGTGATGTGCAGCTTCCGCAGGGGCCGGGCGCACCGCGCCCATTGGGTTCTGCCCCGGAATTGCAGCAGATATGCCTGCATCTGCTTGAAAACGCGCTGGACGCCCTGAGCGATGTGGAAGCGGCCCCAACCCTTGGCGCAACTGATGGCGTACCGGCCCGCACGGGCATAGTTACTGTTGCTGCATCCACACGACGTGATGCGCAAGGGCGTGACTGGTACGATCTGGTTGTGAGCGACAACGGCCCAGGCATTGCTCCAGATATTATGCCGCACATTTTTGAGCCATTTTTCAGCACCCGCGCACTGCAAAGCCCCGTGGCCGCGCACGCAGCCGGTGGAAAAACCCTTGGCCGTTATGTGGGGCTGGGGCTGGCAGTGGCCCGCTCTCTGGCCCATGCTCGCGGTGGTGAGCTTGTGGCTGCCAACAGGCCGCAGGGTGGGGCAGAATTTTGCCTCAGTCTGCCACTTGCCGAGGGGCAATGCGCACTGCCAGAGGCGGCGCAGGCCTGACTGGATAAAGAAATTTTATGAATTGCGTGGCGTTATTTGCGTTAGCGCTACGTCCATCACCTCCTCGCCCCAAGCGTTTACGGTGGAAGCCCCTTGCCAAGGGTTCGGCAAGGGGCAATTTTTTTGCGTCCGGCAAAAAAAAAAGCCCCTGCTCAGGGCAGGGGCCGATAAAATGCAATGTGTGGCGGCCTAATCAGGCAGCGGCACATCGGTCTGAAAGCCGGCGGCAACGCACTTTGCTATCAGATCGCCGGAACCGTCATAGATTTTGACGTCATAATTCAAAATGTGCTTGCCGTTGCGCACCACAAAGGCTTCTGCCGTAAGGGGCGAAACCCTGCCGGGACGCAGATATTCAATGGTGGTATTGAGGCTCACAACGCCATAATCCTTGCCAGCATTGGCGGCAGAGCCAAAGGCCACATCGGCGAGGGCAAAGATTGCGCCGCCGTGGGCCATACCCATGCCGTTCTTGTGGTTATCGG
The DNA here is from genome assembly GCF_041907885.1 of Desulfovibrio sp. Lineage (GTDB taxonomy): Bacteria > Desulfobacterota > Desulfovibrionia > Desulfovibrionales > Desulfovibrionaceae > Desulfovibrio. The sequence continues at coordinate 118,170 of NZ_JAYRGM010000004.1, forward strand.
TAATGGGCATGGTGACCTTGGAATACTCAGGCGTGGCCTCCACAATATCCATGTCGAGGTAACGCACCAGTTTGTCGTGCTTTTTAACGTAATTTTTCATGTCATCCCCGCACTATTAAAAAAGGCTGAAAGCCAAAGCTCTCAGCCCGGGCGTGATCGGAGCAAGGCGAGGGCAGGCTTATTCCACCTGCTGAATGCCATCCAGTTTCCAGTTGCCGCCTGTGGCGGGGCGCATAAAGTGCCACACTTCGCGGGCGGAAGAAGGGGTTTCCTGCGCCGGGGTTTCCCGCAGCAACACATCAAAGAACACCTGGGCGTACTGTTCTTCACCTTCGTTGGTCACACCCAGCAGCTGGGCATTGACCAGCAGAATTTCTGTGGTGCTGGGCTTGGGGTCGGCTTCCATCTGTTCGCGCACAGATTTTTGCACGGCCTCGGTGGTAAACTGCGCAATATCATTCATATCGCGTTTGTCCCACGAGGCTTGCAGGCGGGTGTAGGCCATCTTGGCACCGCGCAAAAATTCTTCGGCGTCAAAGCCGGGAGGCATGGGAATTTGCGGGCCGGGGGTTTCAGCCTGGGCAGCACCCTGACCGCGCAGAGCATCCCAGCCGTTGCTGCTGGTTTCTTCGCGCATCATGCCCGCCTGGGGCTGGGCTTCCTGCGCGTTTTGCGGGCCTTCTGCACCGGCTGCCGCCTGGGCGGGCCTTTGCGAACCCCGAAAGGCGGCAAAAAGCTTGAGACCGACAAAAATCACCAGGCCAAAAAGCAGAATATCCATAAAGCCGCCGCCAGAAAAACCGTGGCCGCCAAACAGCGATCCTATGAGTGTGCCTGCCAGCAGACCGCCCATGAGGCCGCCCATGCCGCCAAAAAGGCCGCCGGGACGGCTGGGGGCCGCAGATGGCTGGGCCTGGGGCTGGCTGGGGCTGGGCTTGCTCTGGAACGAAGGCTGCTGAGGCCGGGGCGCTGGTGCAGGCGTGCTCATAAAGGGCTTGCTCCCAAATGAGCTGCCGCCGCCAAGGCGGGCCGCCAGTGCGTCATCAGACAGGGTAAGCATGAGCGAACAGCAGAGCAGGACAAGAATCGACAAAAAAGCTTTTATTTGCATGAACATCTCCCATAAGGGCGGTGTTTGGTCATCTCCTTGATCGGCAGATATGACCGGAATGTACGTTCTGTACGGGCCTTATCTACTATAATCATTGTGCAGATTAAGGCAAGTCGGCCCTCGCGGCGGTGGGTGAGCAACACAGGTGCCCCTGCCGCTTTGCAGATTATTGTTGCGCGGCAAGGGTACAAGAGGTGCGGTGGCCAGTGAGCTATTTTTGCAGCGAGGTCAGGCCGTCCAGAATTGTCCACGGGTTGGGCGGGCAGCCGGGAATAAAAAGATCAACGGGCAGCAGATCGGTGACGCCCCTGTTGCACTGATCGCTGCCGCGAAACAGCCCGCCAGAAATGGCGCATGCGCCCACGGCCACCACCAGACGCGGTTGCGGTACAGCCTTGTAGGTATCAAGCAGCGCCAGGCGCATGTTTTCCGAAACCGGGCCGGTCACGGCAATGCCGTCTGCATGGCGGGGCGAGGCCACAAAGTCGATGCCAAAACGGCCCAGATCGAAAACCAGGGTGGTCAGCACGTTGCTGTCGGCCTCGCAGGCATTGCAGCCAGCGGCGCTGACCTGCCGCAGCTTGAGCGAGCGGCGAAACATGGAAAAACGGGCCGGAGTAGGTTGCGGCACGGGGGATTGACCGGGAACCACCAGCAGCCCCTCGCGCGTAAACGAGGCCATGCGGTGCTCGCCGGTAAAGGTAAATGCCCCCTTGGGGCAGGCCGTACGGCACGCGCCGCAAAAAGTGCAGCGGCCCATGTCGAGGGTTGGCGTGCAGTCTTCGCAGCCCGCCGTGGGCAGCAGCGCGCCCGCCGGGCAGGCCTCAAAACAGGCGCGGCAGGCCCCGCAGGCAACCGGCGCAAGCTGCGGGCGGCCCATATAGCGGGGCGAAAGCGCAGGCTGGCGGGTGGGATAATCCAGCGTGCGGTACTGTTGGTGCAGGCGTTCCTTGATGATGCGCAGCATGTCAAAGCCTCACAGGTCGTATCCGCAATACGAGAGGTTGAAACTCTTGTTGCAGAGCGGAAAGTCGGAAATCTGGTTGCCGCGCAGGGCCATGGCAAGGCCGGACCAGTTGTGGAACGAGGGGTCAACAGCCTTGTAGGCCAAAAAACCGCCGTCAGGCCCGGTAACGGCCACGTGGCATATTTCGCCGCGCCAGCCCTCTACCTGTGATACAGCAAGGGTATCGGGCGGCAGGGAGGCCGCGTCCAGCGCCTGGGTTTCTTCGGCCAGGGGCGGAATACTCGCCAGGGTTGTCAGGTCGGCTTCAAGCAGCCGCAGCGAGTCATCTATTTCATTGCTGCGCACAAGGGTGCGGGCCAGCACGTCGCCGGTGGATTCCAGACGTGGGGCGCAATCGCGGGTGGGCAGGTCTGCAAGGGGAAAATGAAAACGCGCGTCCAGCTTAAGACCGCAAGCGCGTGCGGGCATGCCCACAAGGCCCAGATTCTGCGCTGTTTCGCGGCTCACAAATCCTGTGCCGGTGAGGCGTTCAAGCACGCTCTGGCTGTGCAGCATCACGTCCACAGCGCCGCGCACGTCTCGCCCTGCGGCCTTGATGCGGGCCAGCATGTCGGCGCATTCACCGGCATTGAGGTCGTATGCCGTGCCGCCAAACCGCAGCAGGCCCCGGCCAAAACGGTTGCCGCACAGGCAGGCCGTGGTGTTGAGAAAATCGCCGCGAATACGGCCATTCCACGATGCCGTGGGCAAAAAGCCCGTATCGCCCGCAATGGCCCCAAGGTCGCCCGTATGGTTGGCAAGGCGCTCCAGCTCAAGGCCTACGCGGCGCAGGCGGTGGGCGCGCGGCGCAACCACACATCCGGCAAGGCGTTCGAGCAGCACACAATGGGCCGTGGCGTGCCCCACAGTGGTGTCGCCAGCGGCGCACTCCAGCAGGGGCAGGCAGCGCGAGAGCGGGCCGTGGAGCAGCATGTTTTCGATGCCACGGTGCTGGTAGCCAAGGGCTATCTCAAGGTGCATCACGTTTTCGCCGTGGCACTGAAAGCGGAAATGGCCGGGCTCGATCACGCCCGCATGTACCGGGCCGACGGCAACCTCGTGGACTTCTTCGCCTTCAATCTTAAAAAAAGAGTAGGGTTTTGGCCCGCTAGCCGGGGCCTCGCCCGTGGCTGTGGCCAGCGAGCCGCCTTCAGCGAGCGTTCTGGCGTGGGCCTCGGCGGCGTCGGGAATGCGGCGCACACTTTTGAGCCACGGATGTCCCAGGGGTTCGATGCCCCACTGCTCAAAAATCTCGCGTTCAAAAAGATGGGCCTGTGGCGCTGCGGGCGTCATGGAAGCGTAGGATTGCAGGGGCGCGGTGCGCAGGGCGGCAAGGTAGTGCGAACTGTCTTGCGCAAGCACGCAGCACAGACCGGCTGGGGCGTTTTTTTCGGACGACTGCGGCAGGCCAAACAGGGCCAGCAGCCGCCAGCCTTCAGCAATGTACCGGCGCAAAAAATCGCCCATTTCTTCGGCAGAAACCGGGGGCATGCCCGAAAGCGGCACGGTATCGCGGTAATCGAATAGCATCGGCCCTCTCACCGTTAGCGGCGTAAAACCCGTTGTGCGGGCTTTGCATCAGCCTTTGGCGCTACGCGCCTATGAGCGCGGCGGCGCGGTTAAGAAAACTCCACAGCCAGTCGGGAATCCACACGCCCAGTGTCAGCACGCCCAGCCCCAGGGCCAGCGGCGGCAAGATACTCAGGGCCGGTTCGGAATTTGAAGGCGGCAGATCCACAGGGCGGTTGCCCTGCACCATGCGCAGCACAGCCACCGACAGGCCCACAAAAATAACGGCCAGCAGCACCAGATACCCGGCAGAAATCCAGGGCTGACCAGCGGCCAGCAGGCCCTTGAAGATCAGCAGCTCGCTCACGAATATGCCAAAGGGCGGCGAACCGGCCACGGCCAGAAAGCCCGCAGTCCACAGGGCGGCAGTGGCGGGCATGGTCCAGCGCATGCCGTGTACGTCGTAGCTGGAATAGGTGTGGTAGCGGGCCAGAATATTGCCCGAAAGCAAAAAGAGCATGCACTTGGTAAGCGAGTGGCATACCGCGTGCAGCATGGCACCGGGCACGGCCACGCCGCCCACGCCAATGCCCAGGGCCAGAATGCCCATGTGCTCAACGCTCGAATAGGCCAGCATGCGCTTGTAGTGGCCCTGGCCGACAATAAAGATGGCAGCGATCAGCAGCGAAAGCAGGCCAAAAAATATCAGCATGCCGCCAGAAAGTTCGCCAAGCCCGGCAGCCAGCATGATCTGGTGGCCGCGCAGCATGCCCAGCATGGCGCAGTTGAGCAGCGCCCCGGAAAGCAGTGCCGAAACAAGCGAAGGGGCCTGGCTGTGCGCGTCGGGCAGCCAGTTGTGCAGCGGGGCAAGCCCCATCTTTGTGCCGTAGCCAACCAGCAGAAAAACAAAGGCCGCCTTGAGCCACGTGGGCTCGGCAAGGGCCGCATTGCGCACAAACCAGCCCACCTGATCCATGCCTTCGGCTGCGCCCTTGGCCCCTTCTGCCCCGTGAAAGGCCACGGCCAGCAGAATATTGCCCAGCAGCGCAAGGGCAATGCCCACAGAACAGATGATCAGGTACTTCCACGTTGCCTCAAGCGAACGCTTGTGCTGGTGAAAATAGATGAGCTGGGCGCTGGAAAGCGTGGTGGCCTCAATGCCCACCCACTGCGCGCCCATGTGCGGCGTGATGGTAACCAGGGTCATGGCACTGAGAAAAAAGCAGAGGCAGGCTGTAAAGCGGCGTTCCGGCGCGTTGGTGAAGCGCCCGTGATCCAGAATATTGGTATGTACGCCAATGCGTTCTTCTTCGCGCAGATAGTGCATGGCGTAGAACGAGGCCGCCAGAAACAGCAGGCTGGCCAGCACGAGAAAGAGCACGCCAAGAGCGTCGGGGGCCAGCAGGCCATCAAGTTCGGCCGGTTTTTCACCCCTGCCCACCCGCACGGCGGTCATGACTGCCAGAGCGGTGTGCGCCAGGGCCGTAAGGGGCAGGCCCACACGGCAGAGCACGGCGCGGCCCCACAGCAGCATGATGCAGCCCGCACACAGGGGAATGAGAATAAGCGCTGTAAGCATGGCGTTTCCTAATCTCGAAGGCTGCGGAACCGGGCCACGTCAATGGAGGCAAAGGAATCGCTGATGCGGTTGATGGCAATACCCATAACAAACACCGCCACAAAAACGTCCAGCAGCAGGGCCAGTTCAAACCATACCGTGCCCCCTGTCATGAGCGGCACGCCCAGCAGAAAGATGCCGTTTTCTGCCACCAGATAGCCAATTACCTGGGTAATGGCCTTGATGCGGCCAACAATGAGAATCAGCCCGCAAAACAGGGTGGCCAGCCCGGTAGGCAGCAGCAACGTGGGGTAAAGCCCCAGGGGCATGACCAGCTTGCCCTCAAGCCAGATGGAAAAAATCAGCCCGGCCATACCGGCCAGCACGCCCAGGCTCACCCGGCGGGCGGGGCACACAAGCGCATCGGCTGGCAGTCTTTTTTGCGTGCGCCAGAGCATGCCGGGCAGCAGCATGCCCTTGATAAGCAACACCGCTCCGGCCAGCAGGGCGTGGTCGAGGCTCAGCAGCAGAGCCGCCAGCAGCAGGCCTTGCAGGGCCGTCAGCCGGGTCATGCCCGGAACGCGCCGTGTGGCCAGCAGCAAAAAATTGCTCAGAACAAGCAAAAACAGACAGGATTGCAAAAGCGTGGTCATGGCTACCTCGCCTGGGTGAGAATGAGCGTCAGCATGCCCATGACTGCGGCAGCGCCCAGCAGATAGGCAATCCGCTCCATGCGCAAGCGCGCCATAACCGATTCCACAATACCCACCACCACGGCCAGCAGCAGCACAATAGCCACGCGCAGGCCCATCTGCTGCCACAGGGGCAGCGCAGGGGTAATCAGACCCGCAATAAGGGCGGCAAAAAACCACAGCTTGAGGGCCGCACCGTACAAGATCAGGGCCATGTTGGGGCCGGAGTGGTCGAGCACCATGACCTCATGGATCATGGTCAGCTCCAGGTGCGTGTTGGGGTCGTCCACCGGAATACGGCAGTTTTCCACCAGCAGCAGCACAAAAAAGATCACGGGCAAAAGCAGCAGTTCGCCCTTGCCTGTCAGCCACGCCCCGGCGGTTTGCCCGCTAAACATGGTGGAAAGGCTGAATGCCGTATCCGTGCCGTGCCCAAGGCCCAGGCACAGGCTGGTAAGCACCATGAGTGCCAGAAAAAATACTGGTTCTGCCAGGGCAGAGAACGTGGCCTCGCGGCTTGCGCCCATGCCTTCAAAGGCAGAGCCCGTATCCAGAGCGCCAAGCATGATGGCAAAGCGCCCCACGCCCAGCAGATAGGCCGCCAGCACAAAATCGCCCGCAAAGGCCAGTGGAGAAACCGCGCCCCCCAAGGGCAGCAGGGCCAGTGCGCACAGCGTGGCCGCCAGCGCAACAGAGGGCGCAGCGGCAAATGTCCAGGTGGTGGTGCGGCTGATGACCTCGCCCTTGCGCAGCAGCTTGGCGATGTCATAGTAGGTTTGCAGCACGGGTTTGCCGTGGCGGCCTGCGAATTTGGCCTTTACCCGGTTGATGATGCCGGGCAGCAGGGGGGCAAGCACCAGCGCAAGGGCAAACTGCGCCAGATAAACGGCGAGTTCGGCGTTCATGAGCGCAGCCCCCATACAAGCAGGCCCACCACGGTGGCCAGAATGTAAAGAATGTAGAAATGTATCTTGCCGTGCTGTATCACCTTGCAGGCATTGCAGATATTCTCCACAGCCATAAACAGCGGCGTAAAGAGGCCGCTTCGCAGACGGTCGGGGGCGGTAACGCTCAGCTGGCCGCCTTTGGAAAAAAGACCTTCGTCCATCTGTAGCCGGGTTTTAAGGCCCATGACCGGGGCAAATATCTTTGCCGTGGGTTCAGAGAAACCCACGTCGGTGTACTGAATGCGGGCAGAGCCCCCCTGAAAGCCGCAGCCCCAGGTGGGCATGGATTCCACCGCGCGGTTTTTGAGCAGCAGGCGGCGCACAAGCAGAATTACCAGCGCCAGCCCAAGACCGGCCCCGCCGATGTTTGCCACAGAGGCAAGGCTTGCGTGCGCCTGCGCCAGACCGGCCATCCCCGCCTGTTGCAGGGATTGCTGCACGGGCAGGGCACTTTGCGCGGCACTGGCGGCCAGATCAAAAACCCAGGGGGCGGCAAGGCCGCCAACAAGGCAGGCTGCGGCGGGCAGGGCGAGGGGCCAGAGTGTGCGCCACGAGAGCGGGTGTACGTTGGCGGCCTGGCTGGAACGGGGCTCACCCAAAAAGGCGATGCCGTAGGCCTTGGCGTACAGGGCAGCCGCAAGGCCGCTGATGCAGGCAAGGCCCGCCAGGGCAAGCAGCAGGCCCACCTGCCGTTCAACCCCAAAAAGGGCAGGGCCGTCCAGCAGCGAAAGGCCGAGCACCAGCTCGCCCGTGAATCCGTTAAAGGGCGGCAGGCAGGCTATGGCCGCAGCGCCCACGGCAAAAAAAGCGCCCAGCAGGGGCAGGCGTTTTTGCAGGCCGCCCAGATATTGCATACGCACGGTTCCTGTGGCGTGCAGTACCTCGCCCGCGCACAAAAACAGCAGCCCCTTGAAGGCCGAATGGTTGAGCATGTGCAGCAGTGCGCCAGAAAAACCCAGCACGGCAATCCAGGCATTGCCGCAGCTCTGGCCGATCAGGCCAGCGCCCAGGCCCATGACCATCAGGCCCATGTTTTCCACGCTTGAATAGGCGAGCAGGCGCTTGAGATTGCTTTGGGCAGTGGCCTTTAAAATGCCCATAAGGCCGGTGGCAAGGCCCAGCAGCAGCAAGGCCCAGCCCCACCATTCGGGTGCAGTACCCGCTGGGGCCAGCATGCCCACGCTGCGGATTATTCCGTAAAAACCGGCGTTGATCATTGCGCCGGAAAGCAGCGCAGAAACATGGCTGGGGGCTGCGGGGTGGGCTTCTGGCAGCCAGATGTGCAGGGGGGCAAGCCCGGCCTTGGCTCCAAAGCCGGCCACCGCCAGCAAAAACAGGGTGGTGAGCACGCCGGGGCCGGAATGGCCCATCTGTTCAAGCGCCCGCGCAAGCACCGTGCCGCCGTGCAGGGCATCAAGCGAGGTGTCGCCCGTGGTCTGCCACAGCAGGGTAAAGAAAGCCATAAGGGCCACAGCGCCCAGATGCGCGGCCACCAGATACACCCACGAGGCGTCGCGTACCTTGCTGTCGCCGTCGTTGAAATCAATAAGAAAGAAGGGCGCCAGCGACATGATTTCCCATGCCAGCATGAACAGCACGGCATCGCGGGCAGTCATGACCAGGGCAAGACCAATGAGCAGCATATGAAAAAAGAACCAGTGCGCCCCAAGATTGTGGCGTTCTGGTTCTTCGTGCCGCAGGGCAATGCCCCCTGCTGCTGCGCACACAAGGCCCAGCCCAAAAACTGGCAGCAGAAAAAGGCGGCTCAGGGCATCCATGCCCAGGGCGCACGAGCCTATGGGCAGAGCCAGGGGCAGTCGCAGACTTTCGTAGCCAGCCCAGGGGCCGGTCGCCACGGCGCACAGCCCGGCAAGGCAGCCCGCAAAGGCACCAGCAACACCAACCAGGCTGGCCGCGCGTCCGGTGGCCTTTGAGGGCGGGCGCACAGCCAGCAGGGCGCACAGGGCGGCCGAAGCCGCCAGAATGCCGATGGCCGTGATAAACAGAAGCATGACTGTCGAAAAACCTACGCCATGCCGTTTTTCAGCTGTGTTTCAAAGTAGGCGATGGTGTCGACCAGGCCCTGTTCCAGCGCAACCTTGGGTTCCCAGCCAAGCTTTTCACGCGCAAGGGTAATGTCGGGCTTGCGCTGCTTGGGATCATCGCCGGGCAGGGGTTCGTAAGAAATCACCGACTTGCTGCCGGTCATTTCCACAACCTTTTCGGCCAGTTCGCGAATGGTGAATTCGCCGGGGTTGCCCATGTTCATGGGGCCGATAAAATCAACCGGCGAGGCCATGAAGCGGATCATGCACTCCACCAGATCGTCCACATAGCAGAACGAGCGGGTCTGCGAGCCATCGCCGTAAATGGTGATGGGCTGGCCCTTGAGCGCCTGAATGATGAAGTTTGACACCACGCGGCCATCGTTGGGATGCATCTTGGGGCCGTAGGTGTTGAAGATACGGCCAACCTTGATGGGCAGGCCACCCTGACGCCAGTAGGCGAAAAACAGGGCTTCGGCGCAACGCTTGCCTTCATCGTAGCACGAGCGGATGCCGTTGGGGTTCACATGCCCCCAGTAGCTTTCCGGCTGCGGATGTATTTCGGGGTCGCCGTACACTTCGCTGGTAGAAGCCTGATAAATGCGTGCCCCAAGCCTTTTTGCCAGCCCCAGCATGTTGATGGCGCCGTGTACGCAGGTCTTGATGGTCTGCACGGGGTCGTGCTGATAATGTATGGGCGAGGCCGGGCAGGCCAGATTGTAAATTTCATCCACCTCTACATAGAGGGGAAAAGTCACGTCGTGGCGGATAAGCTCAAACCGGCGGTTATCCATAAGCGCTTCCACGTTGGCGCGGGCGCTGGAAAAAAAGTTGTCCACGCAGAGCACTTCGTGCCCTTCGTTGAGCAGGCGCTCGCACAGATGAGAGCCCAAAAAGCCGGAACCGCCGGTGACCATGATGCGTTTGCGGAGATGCATGATTCCCCCGAAAAAAGTATAGGAAGCCGGGATAAATCCGGCAAATCCCCCAAAGCATAGCCCCATTGTCCGGGCTTTGCAATGGCGGGTGCTGCCATTGCTGGCGGCAACGGCGCAGTTGCCTCTTGCAATCCGGCTGTGCCGGTTGCTATGTATCGGCGCGAGGTAAACAATGTCGAAAAAATCAGCCGACCGTATTGATCCCCTTACCCTGGCGCTGCCGCCGGTTGGTGTGGACAGCCACGCCCATCTTGACGGGCAGGAATTTGATGCGGACAGGGATGCCGTGCTTGAACGCGCCCGCGCGGCGGGCATAGCCCAGGTGGGCAATGTTTTTCTGGGGCCGGACGATTACCACGCGCGTCGCTGTCTTTTTGATGCGCACCCCGATGTTTTTTTTCTTATGGGCATACACCCTTGCGATGGGCAAAACTGCACGGCCGACCGCCTCGCTGCCATGCGCGCCGCATTTGCCGCCGATACGCGTCTCAAGGCCGTGGGCGAAATAGGGCTGGATTTTTACTGGCCCGACTGTCCAAGGGAAATACAGCATCAGGCCCTGCGTGACCAGCTGGCGCTGGCCCGGGCGGTGCAGCGGCCAGTGGTCATCCACTGCCGCGAGGCAGAAGAAGAAACGCTTATGACCCTTGAGGCCCAGGGCTTCGCCGGGTATCCGCTTTTGTGGCACTGCTTTGGCCAGGGGCCGGAAACAGCCCGGCGTATTTTGCGCAACGGCTGGCACATTTCCATTCCCGGCCCTGTAACCTACAAGGCCAACGAGGCCCTGCGCGAGGCTGTGGCGCTTGTGCCCGCCGACCGCCTGTTGCTCGAAACAGATGCCCCCTACCTTGCGCCCCTGCCGTGGCGCGGCAAGCGCAACGAACCCGCCTATACGGTATTTACCGTGCGGGCCATGGCCGAGGCGCGGGGCGAAAATCCCGAAGACCTGTGGCGCACCTGTGGCGAAAACGCCCGCCGGTTCTTCGGCCTTTAGCCATCTGCATAAAGGCCGTGATGGTGCTGCGCGAACCGTTTTGGCCGGGTCAGTTCTTGTGTCCATATTGCAGAAGTGATACCATGCCCAAAGCCACTCGGAACGGTGGTTTGAAGGTGTTTTTTTATAAATACTTCCGGGTTGATCCGTGCTTTTTGCCTTGTTTGTGCAAGGCGGCGGCATGGCTGACCCGGTGCGTCCTCTATAGCGCCAGCGCAAGCTGTTTGCCCAAATTCTAAGGAGATTCCATGTCGGATCTGCGTACCCCCCTCACCGCCTGGCACGAGGCGCATGGCGCAAAAATGGCCCCCTTTGCCGGGTGGCTCATGCCCATTCAGTACGAGGGTATCATTGTAGAGCATCAGCACACCCGCCAGCATGCGGGCCTTTTTGATATCTGCCACATGGGCGAATTTCTTATTTCCGGCCCCGGTGCTGATGAAGCCCTGGCAAAGGCCGTGAGCCACAACCTCCAGACCCTCGCCCCCGGCAAATGCCGCTATGGTTTTTTGCTCAACGACAAGGGCGGCGTGCTCGACGACGGCATCATCTACCGCTTTGGCCCCGACTCCTTCATGGCCGTGGTCAACGCGGCCTGCGCCGCCAACGATTTTGCCGTGCTGCGTTCGCGCCTGCCTGAAAGCGTAAAGATGGTCGATATCTCTGCCGATACGGGCAAAATCGATCTTCAGGGCCCTGAATCGCTGGACGTGCTCGAAAAGCTGCTGGGCCAGAATTTTCACGATCTCGGCTACTTTGGTTTTCGCGAAACCACCTGGCAGGGCACGCCCCTGTTGGTGAGCCGCACCGGCTACACCGGCGAACTGGGCTACGAACTGTACATCGCCTCTTCTGAAACCGAAGCTTTCTGGAATGCCCTGATGGCCGACGAGCGCGTAAAGCCCATTGGCCTTGGTGCGCGCGACACCCTGCGCCTTGAAGCCGGTTTGCCCCTGTACGGCCACGACCTTGACGAAAACCACAGCCCCGCCGAAGCCGGTATGGGCCGCATGATGACCAGCACCGCCGACTACGTGGGCCGCGAAGGCGCGCAGAAGATCGCCGAAGTGCTGGTTGCCCTGCGCATCGATGGCCGCCGCGCCGCCCGCCACGGCGATGTGGTTGCCGCCGCCAACGGCACCGAAGTTGGCCATGTGACCAGCGGTTCGTTTGCGCCCTCTCTGGGCTACGTTATCGCCTTTTCCTGGGTTGCCGCCGCCCACGCCACCGCCGAAAATTTTGTGGTACGCGCCGCAAGAACAGAGCTGCCCGCCACGCGGGTTGAAGCGCCGTTTTACACTCAGGGTACAGCGCGCAAAAAGCTTGCCTGATCTGGTCGCCGCCTTTGCGGGCAGCCCCCGCAGCCGGACGGCGTAATTTTTATAACGATTGAACCCAATTTTTCAGGAGTTTGCACATGGCTACCAATCCCGCCGATATTCTGTACAGCACCAGCCACGAATGGGCGCGCATTGAAGGCGACGAAGCCGTCATCGGCATCACCAGCTTTGCCCAGGAATCCCTTGGCGATATCACCTATGTGGAACTGCCCCCCGTGGGCGACCAGCTTTCTGAAGACAAGGAATTCGGCTCTGTGGAGTCGGTGAAGGCCGCCAGCGACCTTATTTCGCCCGTGGCAGGCGAGGTCATCGCCGTCAACGAAGCCCTGGAAAGCACCCCCGAGCTCTGCAACAGCGATCCCTTTGGCGAGGGCTGGATTGTGCGCGTCAAGCTTTCGCACAAGCCCGGCGGCCTCATGGACGCTGCGGCTTATGAGGCGCATTGCGCCACCGAAAAGCATTAGTCCGGCATGCGTGTCTTTTCGCTTCCGGCAGCGTCAGACAATTTTTTTATTTCGGTCGAGTACCTAAGAGTACACTCCCTGCATAAAAAAATCGTCTTCCTTGCCGGAACCGAAAATCCCCGGCATGCCGTTTGACACGGGCTGTGCATCTGTAATTGTTGCCCGCCTGTTTGTTCCCTTTCGCACCGGCTGGAGCAGCGTCGTACAACGGCGGGCTCCAGCCGGAGTCCCTTTCACAGAGGCTGCCGTCGCACACGCGATACAAATCGCCCGGCGGCAAGGAGCCAATATGCCATACATTCCTCATACGCCGGAAGAGTTGCATGAAATGCTCTCCGTAGTGGGCGTGCGCAGTCTGGATGAGCTTTTTTCCGACATTCCCTCCAGCATGCGCCCCCAGAGCTTTGATCTGCCCAAGGGGCAGGGCGAGGCCGAAGTTTGCGGCCATTTTGAAGAGCTGGCAGCCAAAAACTGCCCCGGTCATGTCTCCTTTCTCGGTGCTGGTTTTTACAACCACGATATTCCCAAGGCTGTGGACGCCCTTTCTGGCCGCAGCGAATTTTATACCGCCTACACGCCCTATCAGGCAGAATGCTCGCAGGGCACGCTTCAGGCCATTTTTGAATTTCAGACAGCCGTGAGCCGCCTGATGGAAATGGACTGCGGCAATGCCTCGGTTTACGATGGCGGAACCGCCATCTTTGAAGCCGCCATGATGGCCGTGCGCGCCACCCGCCGCCGCGTGCTGGTGGTTGACGAGGCCGTTAACCCCATCTGGCGCGACATGCTTGCCGCCTACACATCGAGCCTCGACCTCGAAATAAAGACCGTGCCGCAGCACAACGGTTGCAGCGACATGGACGCCCTCATGGCCGCCACAGACAATACCTGCGCCGCCGTTATGGTGCAGAATCCCAACTTTTTTGGCGCGGTGGCCGACTATACGGCGCTTTTTGCCAAGGCCCGTTCGCAAAAGGCCTTTGGCGTCATCTCCGTGTACCCGGTCATGCAGTCTGTGCTCAAAACCCCCGGCGAAATGGGTGCGGATGTGGCCGTGGCCGAAGGCCAGAGCCTGGGCATGAACCTTTCGTTCGGCGGCCCCTACCTGGGCCTCATGACCTGCCGCAAGGAACATATCCGCCAGTTCCCCGGCCGCATTGTGGGCCGCACCACAGATGTGGACGGTAAAACCGGCTATGTGCTTACCCTTCAGGCCCGCGAGCAGCATATCCGCCGCGCCAAGGCCACCTCAAACATCTGCTCCAATCAGGCTCTCTGCGCCCTGCGTTCGCTCATCCACATGAGCCTGCTTGGCCCCGAAGGCCTCACCCGCGTGGCAGAAAACAACATGGCCCTGGCCCGCTACGCTGTCGAGCGCCTCACCGCCCTCAAGGGTGTGGAACTGCTCAACAACGCGCCCTTTGGCTCAGAAGTGGCCCTGCGCCTGCCCAAGCCCGCCGCCGAGGTGGTCAAGGCCATGACGCCCAAGGGCGTTGTGCCGGGGTATCCGCTGGGCAAACACTATCCCGGCATGGAAAACGTGCTGCTGCTCTCGTGTACCGAGGCCAACAACCGCACCCAGATAGACAAGCTGGCCGAAATCCTGGGAGGTCTGCTGTGAAAACCATTTTCGCCAAATCCGTTGCCGGGCGTACCGCCTACTGCCTGAACAGCTCTGCACCCAAGGCTTCGGCCATGCTGCCCGCAGACCTTTTGCGCAAAAACGCCCCCCGCCTGCCCGAATGCTCCGAGCTTGAAGTGGTGCGCCACTTTACCCAGCTTTCGCAGCTCAACTACAGTGTGGATGCCAACTTCTACCCCCTTGGCTCCTGCACCATGAAGTACAACCCCAAGTTTATGGAATACGTGGCGGCGTTGCCGGGATTTACCCGTCTGCACCCCATGATGGCCCAGCTTGAGGGCGGTGCGGACTGCGCACAGGGCGCGCTGCAATGCCTGTACGAAGCAGAAACCCTGCTCTGCGAACTCACCGGCATGAAGGCCTTTACCTTCCAGCCCATGGCCGGGGCCAACGGCGAATTTACGGGCGTCAAGCTCATTGCCGCCTACCACGCCGCCAAGGGCCGCAACCGTAAAAAGATGCTCATTCCCGATGCGGCCCACGGTACCAACCCCGCCTCTGCCGCCCTTGCCGGGTTTGACACCATCAACATCGAATCGCGTGACGGCATGGTGGACCCCGAAGCCATCGTGGCCGCCATTGCCGAGCACGGCGAAGATGTGGCGGGCCTCATGATGACCTGCCCCAACACCCTGGGCCTCATGGAAGTGCATCTGCCCCGCATTGTGGCCGAACTGCGCAAGGTCGACGCCCTGCTGTACTACGACGGCGCCAACATGAACGCCATCATGGGCAAGATGCGCATGGGCGATGTGGGCTTTGACGTGGTACACCTCAATGTACACAAAACCCTGGCTACCCCCCACGGTGGCGGCGGCCCCGGCGCTGGCCCTGTGGGTGTGACCGACCGCCTGATGCCCTTCATGCCCGCCCCGCGCGTGGCAAAGCATCCCGATGGCCGCTTCTTCCTTGATTACAATCTGCCGCAGAGCATCGGCCCCATCGGCCCCTTCTACGGCAGCTTTGGCGTGGTTATCAAAGCCCTGGCCTACATGCTGCGCCTCGGCGGTGAGGGCCTCACCCGTGCCTCTGAATACGCTGTGCTGAACGCCAACTACCTCAAGAAAAAGCTTGAGAACGTGCTGGAAATTCCCTTCAAGGACCGTTTCTGCGCGCACGAATTCGTGGCTTCCGCACCCCAGGGCCTGCGCGCCCTCGATATTGCCAAGGCCCTTTTGCAGCGCGGCATCCATGCGCCCACCATCTATTTTCCGCTCATCGTCCACGAATGCCTCATGGCCGAGCCCACGGAAACGGAAGACAAGGCAACCCTGGACGGCTACGTTGAAGCCCTTCAGGAAATCATCCTTACTGGCAAGGCTGATCCGCAGTCCCTTCAGGATCTGCCCACCAATCTGCCTGTGCGCCGCCTGGACGAAACCGCCGCAGCACGCCAGATGGTGCTGACGGAAGATATGGGGTAGAAATAATTGGGGAAAGGGGCGCTCTCGCCCCTTCCCCCAAACCCCCTTCCCCGCAAAAACTTTTATTACGGGCCTTGGCTGATGCCGAGGCTCGTTTTTTTGTTTGCGGTTGGGGAAACATTTTTGGGTATACGGCCCGGCGGGCATGGTGTTTCGCCTTATGGCGAGGTTGGGACGCCTTCCCGGCGTGGGGCAAAGGGGGCCTGTTAGGGGCTGCGCCCCTCCTTGGCCCCCTCTGCACTCCCCCCGGAGCACCCCCTAAGAGAGTTTTCAGCTTCCGCAAAACAGCGAGGGCACGCGTCTTGTGCTGCGGGAGCTTCCTTCCCTCGCTACGCTCGCTCAGGTGATCTCCCTCCGCGACGCGTAAATGCCAAAGTACGCTCGCACCTTGATCAAAATCCGCTTCAGCCGAATATGACCTGCTACAGTGGCTTCGCAGTGTGTCCTCAGCATCTGAGTGTATTGAAATTCAGGGATCGGTGATGAGGCAGACAATTCGTGTTTAGCAGAAACACTAGCCCTTCATCAGAAGCGGGTCGTGACTTCGCCTTCCTTAAATTCGCCGGAGCAGAGCGGAGGCGATGGGTGGTGTTGGGCGAATTTGCAAAATACTTTTTTCGTGGACTGAGAAGGAAAAAACCGGTTTCAGACGCATTCAGGTCGTAAAAGCCGGGTTTGCGTAAATCAGCCTGACAGGCTCATCCAAACCCAAGGTGCATAGTGTTATGTCCCTACGCCATTTCTTCCACCACGCCAGCTGCCAGCACGCGGCCATCTTCATCATAAACCGCAGCCACCTGACCGGGAGCCGTGGGAAACTGTGGCTCGTCAGCCAGTATGTGCAGGTAGCCGTCTTCAACCCGCACGGCGGCAGGGCAGGGACGTTGGCGATGGCGCAGGCGTACCAGCAGTTTTGCAGGCCAGAGGGGCTGCGGCAGGGCAATGTTGGCTGGCCCTGTAACGCAACGGCGTATGCCAAGCAGGGCACGCGGCCCCACCACCAGCGTATTGGCGGTACTGTCCTTGGCAAGCACAAAGAGTGGTTCCGAATGGGCAATGCCCAGGCCCTTGCGCTGCCCCTCGGTATAGCGCCACAGACCTTTGTGGCGGGCGATCTCCCGCAGGTGGCCCTGCGCATCACGCAGCAGCACTGGCCCTGGGCCGGGCGCTACGGTTCCCGCCGTCAGCCAGTGGCGCTCCAGAAATGGCCGGTAGGCCTCGGCGGCTGACATGCCCGGCTGCACAACGGGCGGTGCAAAGCAGATGTCCTGACTCTCTGAAGGCAGAGGCACGGCCAGACCTGCCGCCGCCACAAGGGCGCGGGTGTGATCCTTTGTTTGCCCATGCAGGGGAAACAGGGCACGGCCAAGGCGTTGGCGCGGCACGAGGCTGAGAAAATAGCTCTGATCCTTGGCGGAATCCGTGGCAGATGCCAGCAGGGGTAAGGTTTGCGCAGCGTCGCCTGCCTCCATGGCAGGGCCGGGAACAAGGCGGGCATAGTGGCCGGTGGCAAGTTTGTCTGCCCCCAGTTGCAGTGCCGTGTCGAGCAGCACGCCAAACTTGATGGCCCGGTTGCAGTAGGCGCAGGGATTGGGCGTGCGTCCCTGGGCATAGGCGGCGGCAAAGGGGGCAAGCACCTCGCGCTGAAATTCGGCGCGCAGGTCAGCCACATGCAGGGGTACGCCAAGAGAGGCACAGGCTTCGGCCAGCCCCGCCGGTGCGCTCGTGGGGCCATCGGGCAAAAAAAGGCCGTGCAGAGCCAGCACGCGATAACCAGCGTTGCGCAGCATGACCAGAGCGCACAGGCTGTCTACGCCGCCGCTCACAGCAACTGCCACTGTAGTGGAAAAAGTGGGGGTGTTCATGAATGATTCTCCCTTGCCGAAACGCGTAAGGGACAGCAAACAGTGGGCAAGTGTAACGAGTGAATCAGGCTGCTATGGCAGAGCGCAGAAAAGCGCGGAGGGGCCGAAAAAAAGCTGGTTTGCAGCCATGCAGACAGGGAATCCGTGGGCGGATTCCCTGTCTGCATGCAAAGGATTTACAGAATCTGGTTCAGGAACTGGCGCAGGCGCGGATGCCGGGGGGCCGTGAACAGGGTTTCCGGCTTGCCCATTTCCACAATCTGACCCTGATCCATAAAGATCAGGCGGTCGGCCACGGTGCGTGCAAAACCCATTTCGTGGGTCACGCAAACCATGGTCATGCCTTCTTCGGCCAGTTTTACCATAACGTCCAGCACTTCGCCCACCATTTCGGGATCAAGGGCCGAGGTGGGTTCGTCAAACAGCATGATGGAAGGCTGCATGGCCAGGGCGCGGGCAATGGCCACGCGCTGCTGCTGCCCGCCAGAAAGCATGGCAGGATACACATTGGCCTTGTCGCTGATGCCCACCTTTTTTAGCAGGGTTAGGGCACGGGCATTGGCCTCTTCGCGCGAGAGCTTGCGCAGATGGCGCGGTGCGAGGGTGAGGTTTTCAAGCACTGTTTTGTGCGGAAACAGGTTGAACTGCTGAAAAACCATGCCCAGGTTCTGACGCATATCGTTGATGTTGTTCTCATCGCTCTGAATGTCTTGCCCCTGAACGATGATGCTGCCCTGGTCGATCTGCTCGAGCCGGTTGATGGAGCGCAGCAGGGTAGACTTGCCGGAACCGGAAGGCCCGATAATGACCACCCGTTCGCCGGGCGCAATATCCAGACACACATCCTGCAAGGCAGGCAGTGAGCCAAAGTACTTCCAGACGTGATCAATGGAGATAATGGGGGCGGCGCTATTTTCCGTCATAGTAGTTCAGCCTGGATTCCATGATGCTCACGGCCTTGGAGAGCACAAGGGTGATGATGAGATAAATAATGGCCACCAGAGTGTACGTTTCAAAGTACAGGTAGGTGGTACCCACAAAGCTGCGCGCGCGCTGCATGATATCGGGCACGGCCATGATGGAGACCAGCGAGGTATCCTTGAGCATGGCGATACATTCGTTGCCTACGGGCGGCAGAATGGTGCGCATGGCCTGGGGCAGCACCACAAGACGCATGGTCTGGTAGCGGTTGAAGCCCAGCGAGCGCGCCGCTTCTGTCTGGCCCTTGCTGATGGCCGTGATGCCCGCGCGAAATACTTCGCCCATGTATGCGCCGTAGCAAAAGCTGATGGCAACAACCGCAGATGTTACACCGCTGACCTGCACAAAGCGCGAAAGTGCGTAGTAGATATAAAATATCTGCACAAGCAGGGGGATACCGCGTATCACTTCTACATAGGTAGAAGCAATAAGATTGATGATGCGGTTGTCTGATATGCGGCCAAGACCCGTGAGCAGGCCCAAAGGAACAGCACAACAGATGGAAAGCATGGTGATTCGGAATGTGATCAGCACACCATCCGGCAGATACAGCAAAATGCGCAGGTAGGGCTCGGGCCAGAGAGTGCAAAGGGCAAACAGGGTTCCGATAGCGCCCACCAGGGCAATCGACCAGGCATTGATCAGGCGCCATTCGCGCGGATCAGGGATGGACGCTCCATCCGTGACCATAATGATGTTGCCTTTGCTTCCATCTTTTTTGTCGTGCATCGCAGTCCTTCATGGCAACGCGTTTGAGGCTGGCGGCTGCATTTTGGCAAGGGCCAAAGATGTGCAAGCCGCTTTTTGATGTGGGCAAGGCCTCTGTTACAACAGCGTTGCCCCGGTTTACGCCAAAGGCTTCCGGGCTATTGCCCGGAAGCCTTAACAAAAAAACGCTAAAAAAAAGGCTACTTGGAAACACCCATCCACTTTTTGAGCAGCTGGGCTTCCACGCCGGAAGCTTTGACTTCCTTGATGCCCTTGTTCAGCTTTTCCACCAGATCCTTGCGGCCCTGGCGCACGGTAAAGCCGTAGTATTCTTTTTCTTCAGTCTTGAAAGAAATATTGAGCTTGCCAGCGGTGTCGGCCTTCTTGTTCACATAGTACAAGGCAACCGGGTCATCGCAGATAACGGCGTCGAGGCGGCCGCCCAGCATGTCCTGAATGGCCAGGCCCACATCGTCGTATTCCTTGAGGTCAACTTCCACGCCAGCCTTGCGGATAACAAACACGCCGGTGGTGCCGATCTGGCCGCCAACCTTCTTGCCCTTGAGCTCTGCCAGGGTCTTGATGCTCTTGCCGGTGGGCAGCACCACAGCCTGGGCAACTTCGTAGTAGGGATCAGAGAAGTCGAACTGCTTCTGGCGTTCTTCGGTAATGGTGGTGGCAGAGGCCACAATGTCGTACTGGCCGGTGGCCACGCCGCCGAAAATGCCGTCCCAGGCGATGTTGCGCACATCAACCTCAAAACCGGCAGCCTTGGCAACGGCCTTGATGAAGTCCACATCAAAACCTTCAGGCTGCTTTTGGTCGTTCAGCATTTCCATGGGGGGCCAAGTGCAGTCTGTGGCCACAACAAATTTTTCCGCAGCCATGGCCTGGCTGCAAAGCAGGGAAACGGCAACCAGGGCCAGCAGTATGCGACGAATCATGTCCACTCCTTAAAAAAATACGGCGGGGCGCTCAGGACAAGCCCGAACGCCCCGCGAAAACGGAACGTTAGTTATTTACCAAGCCACTTTTCGGCAATCTTGCGGTCTTCGCCAGAGGCCTTGACAGCGGCAATGCCCTTGTTCAGCTTTTCAACCAGGTCTTTGCGGCCCTTGCGGACGGTAAAGCCGTAGTATTCCTTTTCGTCGGCCTTGAACGAGATGTTCAGCTTGCCAGCGGTGTCGGGCTTTTTGTTGACATAGTACATGGCAACGGGATCATCGCAGATAACGGCGTCAAGACGGCCGCCCACGAGGTCCTGAATGGCCAGACCCACATCGTCGTATTCCTTGATGTCAGCGCCAGCATTGGCCTTGCGCATAACAAAAATGCCGGTGGTGCCGATCTGGCCGCCGACCTTCTTGCCCTTGAGCTCGGTCAGCGACTTGATGGACTTGCCAGCGGGCAGCACAACGGCCTGCACCACTTCATAATAAGGGGCAGAGAAGTCGAACTGCTGTTGGCGCTCGGGGGTGATGGTCACCGAGGAGGCCACGATGTCGTACTGGCCAGTGGCCACGCCGCCAAAAATGCCGTCCCACGCGATGTTGCGCACTTCTACTTCAAAGCCAGCGGCTTTGCCCATGGCGCGGAGGTAGTCGGTGGAGAAGCCCTCGGGCTGCTTGTTGGCGTCAAGCATTTCCATGGGGGGCCAGGTGCAGTCGCTGGCCACAATAAACTTTTCGGCGGCAGCCGCGGGCCCGCAAAGCAGGGCGAGGGAAACCAGAGCAAGAATTACACGGCGAAACATAGGACCTCCTAACCAGGTTTTTTATGATTCAGGCCCGCCGCTGTATGCATCGTGGGGGACGCTGCGCCACAGCACACCAGCCGTAATCACTGAAAACGGCAGCAGGCTGCAACGGTCCGTGGTTCGCCGGAAAGCGCGGTGTGCACCAGTAGGGCGGGCTACCAACCAGAAAAGAGCGTCTCACTTTTTAGCGTTGGCGGCCCCCGGCGTCAAGCGCTTCTGGCCATTGGGCCGACAGTTATCGCGTATTTACCACGCATTGCCCGGCGAGGGGCCTTCGTCTTCTTCGTCAATGGCCGGTGCAGCCGGAGCTGCCGGAGCCGCCTGATGGCCGCGCGCGGCAGAAGGCGTGGGCGTAATGGCCGAAACCGGCGCGCTCGATGCAGATGCGGCCGGGGCCGAAGCCGTAAGCGGGGGCGTGTGTGGCACAGGCACAGGCTGGTCGTCCACATCGTCTGTGCGTTCGTCGCGCAGGGCCTGCTGCAAGAACCAGTCTTCGCGGATACGCCAAGAGGCGGCAGCCGTGTAGGCGGGTGACGAATAGCCTACCGAAAGCACCAGGGTGCGGCGGGCGTGTTCCTGCAAGCGTATGAGCAGGGGCGTAAAATCGGCATCGCCAGAAAGGATGATGAATTCGTCAAAATGTGTGGAGTGCGAAAGGTCGTCCATGCAGTCCATGACAAGGTGAATATCTGTGCTTGTTTTGCCGCGAGTGGTCAGCGGCGGGCAGTCTACCACCTGAAAGGCGCTGCGGATAAAGGGATTGCGGTATTCCTGATATCTTTGCGGGTTGAGGTAGCACATGCGCTTGAGAATGCGGCGGCGCACACCTTCTCCATAAAGAATGCGCAGTGCGTGATTTTCTATCCAGCGCACCCACCTGTAGGGCACAGAACCAAATGCCCGCGCAGCCTCCGGGTCGATCTCAAGAAAACGGGTGTAAATATTGTCAAAATCAACGTATAGCGCACTGAATACTTCGTCAAAACCGGTAAATCTGGCCATATGTACCTCAATGGTGAATAATTTATCGCAAAAGTATATTTTGCATGTTCCGCTAATGCAAGGAATTTGCTGCCCCTTGAAATAATGCCCGCCTACGGATACATCTTGCGCCGTAATCCACACTCAAACAAGGGTGAAAGCGTTGTGCTGAACATATTTGCCGAAATAAAAAAATACGGTCTGCTGATGAGGCAGGTGTTGCGTTATGCAGTGCGCGACCCTGCAACTGTGCCGTGGGGCCGCTGGCTATATTGGTCATTCTGGGTTTCGCTGGCGACCTTTCCCATCGGCTATGGTGCGCGCGAAGTTTTGCCTGTGGTCAGCTTTATATTCCTTTTATTTTACTACCGCTACAGCTGGCACAAGAGCGTGCTGCACAGGCTTGATGCTCGTCCCCTTTTTTACTGCCTGTGGGGCATGATCGCCATTGGCGTTGTTTTTTCGGAACATGTCTGGGTTTCGGTGCTCCATGCGGGTACTGGCATCAACAAGGGTTTTATCCTGCCCTTCATTGCCATGGAATGTGTGCAGGGCGAAAAAGATCTGCGCCGCCTTGTGTGGGCTTGCGTACTGGCCTGTTTCTGGCAAGGGCTCGATGGCCTGCATCAGGCGCTCACCGGCGTGGATTTTATATTGGGTTATGCCTGTAATGCGGGCAGGCTCACCGGCAGCCTTGGTGACTACACCGTGGGCAACTATATAGCACTGGCCCTTATTCCTTCCTTTGCCATGTGGTTTATCCTGCGGCGAGGCCTGGCCCCTCTTGCCTCGGCCCTGCTGTGTTTTGCAACACTGTGGCCCGCGTTTTTTCTGCTGGTGGGGGCGGCCAGCCGCAGTGGGGCACTGGCGGTTGCCGCATCGTTTGGCCTGTGGATACTGCTGCGCGGCGGGCGTGCCCGCTGGAAGCTTGCCGCTGCCTCGCTGGGCATTCTGCTTTGCGTGCTGCTGTTGCAGGGCCGGGCCGGTATTGGCGCGGTAGAGCACGATGGCCGGTGGAGCCTGTGGCGCATGGCATGGCAGGTTTTTAGCGAGCACCCCTGGCTGGGAGCCGGGGCTGGCCGGTATAACGAGGCATTTCGCGCTTTGGGGCTCGCGCCGCAGAATGATCCGATCACCATCAGCCACCCGCACAATCTGTATCTCGACATGCTCTATGCCCACGGCAGTATCGGCTTTGCGCTGGGCATGGTTTTTTTGCTGGGTTTTGTATGGTGGGGCTACAAACGCATCCGCCCCCGGCTGCTGGCCGAAATTGAGAGCAACAGCCCAAGAATCTACTGGCGTATGACGGCGTGGTTCTGGATCGGTTTTGGCGGCTGGCTGGTCAACGGCATATTCGGGCACGATTTTTACCGCATCTGGTGGCTGGCCCTTGCCATGAGCCACCTTGGCGTCATGATCGGCGCGGTGGTAAACGGGCTGGATGCCAGCCCCGAAGACCTTGCGGATCAGGCCCGGCGGGGCGATGCGCCAGCCGCTGGCTCTGCCGCCCCCTAGAATTTTTTTGTCCTTGCGATAAAAAAACGGTTCCGCGCGCCACGCACACGGAACCGTTTTTATATGCGGCCAACCAGAGGCTACTGGTCGGTAAAGTCTTCGGCGCTGGCCTGCTGGCTGCCGTGGGAGCGCAGAACTTCCATGGCCTGTTCCTTGGTGAGCACGCGGCCCACGCAGCGCGAATGCTGGCGCTTGTTTTCGGGGCAATAGCCCATCTGCACACAGCTTGGGCCAGCCCCTGCAAACAGGTCGGGCGCGGCCTTGCGGCTGAGGCGCAGCATCTGCCATGCCAGATGGCGTATTTCGTGCTGGGCATTGCGGCAGCAGCGTATGGCAAACCAGTCGAGCAGGGCGTGGGCGTTCATGCCTATGATGGCCTTGAATTCCGTGGCCTGGGGCTTGAGGTAGCGCAGGTCTTCTTCCGGTAGGCCCGCATTGAGCCCTTCATCGTACCACTGGCGCGAAATTTCGGCCAGATCATGCCCGCTCAGGCGCGTGGTGTGTCCGTCCGGCAGGGTTACGGGCGCGGTAAATGCTGCCACGCTGCGCGGGTACACCACAGAATAGCTGCGTTTGCCGTTCAGCTCTGCCCGGCCAGACTTGATGAGGTACGAGGCGAGGCGCTTGCGCACCAGCTGGGTTTCGGTAACGCGCGAATAGCCCTCTACGCCAAACAGAAAAAAGTCGAATTCAAGCGCAGCCCTGTGGCCAGAATCGAGTATGTTCTGCACGATCTGGCGTGAGTAGGGCGAGGCCACAATTTCTTCCAGATCGCGCTCGCTGCGCACAAAGCGGGCGGCAATATCCGTATAGATTTTTCCGCCACCTGCCAGCAGCACAACTTTGCCGTTGCCGGTGAATTTTTCTTCAAGCATGGTACTCCGCCTGTTTGTTATTGAGAGGGCACTATAGGGCAAAGAGCCCGGACGGGCAAGGCAGCCTGCCAGCTTGTGCCAGCCCTCTGGTTGTCGTAAAAGGCGCATTCCGTGCGGGTTTTTGGGGGTAGGTGTCTTGACATGCCGCAGGCAAAACGACAGAGTTACAGAGTTTTTTACGCTACCTGTGTTTTGCTCTGCCAAGGCAGAAAACCGCAGGCCGCAGACTTTGCAGAACCCCAGCACCACGAAGGAGATCGCATGAGCCAGCATTCCGCCCCTTACGGCAAACCCGACAGCAACGGATTTTTTGGGGCTTACGGCGGGCAGTTTGTACCTGAGCCCCTCAAGACCCGTCTGGACGAAGTGGCGGAAGCCATGAAGGCCGCCGAGGCGGATCCCTCCTTTCAGAAAGAGCTGGATTATTTGTGCTCGCACTACACGGGGCGGCCCAATCCCGTATTCCACTGTGCCAATCTGAGCCGCACCCTTGGCGGCGCGCAGATATGGCTCAAGCGCGAAGACCTCAACCATCTGGGCGCGCACAAGATCAACAATACCCTTGGGCAGTGCCTGCTGGCAAAGCGCATGGGCAAAAAGCGCGTTATCGCCGAAACCGGCGCGGGCCAGCACGGTGTGGCCACTGCCGCCACCGCCGCCCTCATGGGGCTTGAATGCACCATCTGCATGGGCGAAGTGGACATGGAACGCCAGCACCTCAACGTGATCCGCATGGAAATGTTGGGCTCACGCGTGGTTGCCGCCAAAAGCGGCCAGCGTACCCTCAAGGAAGCGGTGGACGAAGCCCTTGGCATGTGGATTGAAGACCCCAAAATGTTCTACGTGCTCGGCTCTGCCGTGGGGCCGCACCCCTACCCCTACATGGTGCGCGTGTTCCAGTCTGTGGTGGGGCGCGAAGCCCGCGCCCAGATGCTGGCCGAAACCGGGCGTCTGCCCAGCGCCTGCCTTGGCTGCGTGGGTGGCGGCTCCAACGCCATCGGCCTGTTCGCGGGCTTTCTGGACGATGCCGACGTGCGCCTGCTGGGTGTGGAACCCGGTGGCCGTGGCAACTGCTACGGGCAGCACGCGGCCTCGCTGTGCCTGGGCGAACCCGGCGTCATGCACGGTTTCAATTCCTACATGATCAAAGACCCGACCGGCGATGCGGGCGAGGTGTATTCCATCTCTGCCGGGCTTGATTACCCCTCTGTGGGGCCGGAACACGCCCTGCTGAAGGATATGGGCCGCGCCGAATATGTCAGCGTGACCGACAAGGAAGCTCTGGACGCATTTTTCTCCCTTTCGCGTCACGAGGGCATCATTCCGGCACTGGAATCTTCGCACGCTCTTGCCCACGCCATGAAGATGGCCCCCGACATGCCCAAGGACGACATCCTGCTGGTGAACCTCTCTGGCCGTGGCGACAAGGACGTGGCCCAGGTGGCCGAAATGATGCAGAAGGGGCAGATATAGGGGATTACCCCGTAGTTGACTGATTGATTTACGGCCAGCCGGGGTTTGACCCCTTGCGCATGCGCCGTAGCGTACATAGTTTGCAGGAGGAGCGCGGGGGATGAGGTCTTTTGGCCTCTTCCCCCGCACATTCCTTTGTATCCCCTTTCACCCCTCATGCATCCATGCAGAAGCCCGAATCTTCCAGTATTCCCCTCACGCCCGGCGTATACCTTTATAAGGATGCCAAGGGCCGCATCATCTATGTGGGCAAGGCACGCGTGCTGCGCCGCAGGGTGCTTTCGTACTTTCGTGCAGAGGGTCTGCCTGCCAAGACCCGCGCCATGCTCTCGCATGCCGTGAGCATCGAGTATCTGACCACCACCACTGAAAAAGAAGCCCTGCTGCTCGAAGCCAGCTGCATCAAGAAGCACCGGCCCCACTACAATATCGTGCTGCGCGACGACAAGCAGTACGTGCTTTTTCGCATCAATCCCAAGCATCCCTTTCCCCGGCTTGAAATTGTGCGTCAGGCCCGGCGCGACGGCGCGCGCTATTTTGGCCCCTTTACTTCGGCACTGGCCGCGCGCGAAACGTGGAAGCTCATCCACCGGGCCTTTGCGCTGCGGCGCTGCACCGACAAGGCCATGAAAAACCGCGTGCGCGCCTGCCTGTACCACTTTATGGGGCAGTGCCCCGCGCCCTGCATGAATCTGGTAACATCTCAGGAATACAACGAAAATGTGCGCAAGGTGACTGATCTGCTTCAGGGCCGGTCGGCAGAGCTGCTTGGCAGCCTGCGCGCTGCCATGGAGCAGGCTGCCGAGGAACTGGAATTTGAACGGGCTGCCAGCCTGCGCGATCAGATACGCGCGGTGGAAAGCACGGTGGAGCGGCAGGCGGCAGTGTTGCCCGGCGGCGGAGATATGGACGCCGTGGGCCTGTTTGCGGCAGACAGGGGGCTGGCGCTGGGGCTGCTTTTTGTGCGCAACGGCGCGGTAACCGACGGGCGGGCCTTTTACTGGCCGGGGCTGACCTTTGAGGATGCGCCGGAACTTTTGTGGTCGTTCATGGGCCAGTATTACAGCCAGGCCACGCCGCCCCCGCGTGTGCTTTTGCCGTGGATTCCTGCCGATCAGGAAGAAGCTGAGGACGTTGACGGCAGCGGGACAGACGAGGCCGTGCCAGCCGAGGGCCTGACAAAAAATGGGAC
Source organism: Desulfovibrio sp. (assembly GCF_041907885.1). Taxonomy (GTDB): domain Bacteria; phylum Desulfobacterota; class Desulfovibrionia; order Desulfovibrionales; family Desulfovibrionaceae; genus Desulfovibrio. The sequence goes on from NZ_JAYRGM010000004.1 coordinate 145,189, forward strand.
GCATTCTGGCGGGCTTTCTGCCCGTGAAACGCTAGAGCAGACCCTGGCAGACCGCCGTGGCGGGGCCGTGCGCATTGTGCCGCCGCAGAATGCGGGCGACAACCAGCTCATCGACCTTGCCCAGTCCAACGCGCGGGAAGAAGCCCGGCGGCAGGAGCAGAAGACAGAGCTGAACATTCTGGAGCGGCTGGCCAAAGCCCTGCACCTGCCTGAACCTCCAGCGCGCATAGAGTGCGTGGACGTTTCGCACACCGGCGGCCAGCAAACCCGTGTGGGCATGGTGGTGTTTGAGGACGGCAAGCCGGAGCGTTCTCAGTACAGGGCCTATGCCATGCCCGACAGCGGCGACGACTACGCAACCTTGTACGCCTGGGTGGCGCGCAGGCTTGAGAGCGGGCCGCCGTGGCCGGATTTGCTGCTCATAGACGGCGGGCGCGGCCAGCTTGGCGTGGTGCAGCGGGCCCTGCGCGAGGCGGGCAGGGAAGACCTGTTTGCCCTTGCCGCCATTGCCAAGGCAAGGGATGAAGAGGGCCATGCCGACCGCCGCGCAGGCAATGTGGCCGACAGAATTTTTGTGCCCAACCGCGCCAACCCCTTGCCGCTGCGCGAGGGCGGGCCCGAACTGCTTTTTTTGCAGAATGTGCGCGACAACACGCACCGTTTTGCCATTGGGCGTCATCGTCGTGCGCGGCAGGGCGCGGCCCTTTCGGGTGAGCTCATGCGTTTGCCGGGCATTGGCCCGGCCACGGCGCGCCTGCTGTGGGACAACTTTGGCAGTGTGGAGGCCATGCGGGCCGCAAGTGTGGACGATTTGTGCAAGATTCCCGGCATCGGCCCGGCCAAGGCGGCCCTGCTGCGCGAGAAACTGCGCGGCCTGAACTGAAGTAAAAAAAGCCCCTTGCGGGGCTTTTTGCATATCTGAAAGGGGCTGTTGGGGCCACGCTGCCCTATTTGCCCCAGAGCAGCAGCAGAGGGTGGGCGGGGCGCAGCTCCTCAAGGGGGATATCTATTTTTTGCGCGCCAGCCATGCCGGGGGCAACCTGATAGGGCTGAAAATTGATGCGTATGCCAGAGGGAATCAGGGTCAGGCTGGCGAAATTTTCCGGCACGGGGTTGAGGCCCGTGCGCAGCATCTGTTCCTGCCGCATGCCGCCCAGGCGCTGGGTAAGCTCCTTGCGCGACCATGCAGACATGATGGCCAGCGCGGCATCGGGGTCTTCAAAAATATCCACCAGACCAAGCCGCTGGCCGCTCACAAGGCTGTAGTTGAGGGTCATGACATCCAGATTGCCCTGCGAGCCGCCGGTGTATGTCCACACTTCAAAGGTGATGCTCAGCGCCTTGTCTGAAGGGTGGCTGACGGCATACGAACACCACAGTTCGGGAACCGGGCGGTTCTCGTCCGGGTACAGCCCCGGCGAATTGAAGGTCTCCTCAAAGGCATCGGCAATGCCGCTGGCCCAGTTGCGAATGCTGGCATCTATGGCGCGCACGCCCACAGAAGGATAACTGAGGGTGATGTCGGGCTTGTCCTCCCGGTTGGTGCGCACGATCTGGTGCTCAATGACGCCGGGGCGGCGGGAGCCGGAAATAATGGCTGCTGCGGTATCCTTGTCTGTCTTTGGCTGGGCCTTGCTGCCCGAATTCTGGCTGCCCGAATTCTGGCTGTCTTGTTCCGCATTATTCAGGGCCGGGCTGGCGGCCAGTTCGCGGCCAGGGGCGGCCAGGGGCTGGTCGGCATTGTCTGTCTGGTTTGCCACGGAGGGCGCTGACTGATCTGCCTCGCCCTGCGGGTGAGGCTCGCCAGCATTGGCAAGCAGAGGGTTGCCGGGCGCGGCAGCAGCCTGAGGCCGGGCGGGGTTTTCTTTATTGCTCTGTACGGCAGCCCCGGCTTTTGAGGGGCCCGCAGCCTGTATTTCTGGCAGGCGGGCGGCAGGGGCGGTCTGCGCAGAAAGCAGCAGCATGAGAAGCAAAAAAGAAACAAGGCGGGGCATAGTCATCCATGTAGCGGCCACGCAGACGGGCCAACGGGGGTTGCGGCAAAGCCCGCATGCGGGCCACAGGGCAGGCATGCGGGCATGAAATACAGTGTTAAACCTTAAAACCTTCACGCAGGCGCAGCAGGCCGCGCCAGTTGCGCAGCAGCAGCACAGCCGCCAGCACCAGATACACCTGTGCAAAGAAATAGTGCAGGCGCAACGGGTCGTGTACAAGGCCCAGCAGGGCTTCAAGCTGCACATCGTACAGGGGCGAGAGCAGCTGGGCAGCGAACAGAACAAGCAGCCACACGGCCTCACGTACCTGAAGGCGCAAATCCACAAGCAGGGCCACGGCAAACAGGGATTGTCCGGCCGTCAGTAGTATTTCCTGAAACTGGTGGGTGTCAAGGTTTATGGAGGGCGAAAGAGAACCAAATGACGCGGCGTAGACACCGGGAATCATGCCCACAAGCAGGGTCCACTGGTTGAGCTTGGACGAAAGCAGGCTGCCCAGTGCCAGCGAAGCGTTGCCGCGTGCGGCAAACATGAGGGCAATGATGAATTCGGGCGATTCAGAGGCAATGGGCGCAAGCCACTGCACCAGCAGAAATTCGTTGATGCCAAGCAGTTTGCCGCTGGCCACCAGACTTTCGCTGAAGGGCTCGGCATTGCACAGAATCACCAGCGCAGAGAAAAGAAAAATACCAATGACGCTGCGCAGACGAACTTTTTTGGCAAAGTGGGCCAGCAGGGCGGCGGGGCCTTCGGGTTCTTCTTCTTCCACAGGCCTGCGCGCGATGATGCAAATGTACCAGATGTAGATGCCCAGCAACACCAGGCCGTCAATCCAGGTCAGCGAACCCTTGATGGGGATAAACAGGGCGTAGAGTGTGGCCAGGCCAAGAAAGAGCACGTCTGTACGCTTGTCATCGGGCAGGGAAACACCGGAATGAAATTTGCCTGCAAACACCAGCACAATGGCCGACCAGCCCACACCTATGAGCAGCCGGTTGGCGCCTGTCATGTTGGCAATGGCGTAGTGCGAGTAGGCACTCTCAGGGTGTTGCCCGGCCATCCAGGTAAAGTACATGTCCACGGCGTATTCGGGCAGCACGGCAATAAAGGCCACCACGGCCACGGCCACGGCCTGCGGAATATCCATTTGGGCAACCTCGCACGCCCAGGTGAGCAGAAACGATGCGCCAAGAATGGCCATGCCCGAAAGCAGCGCCACAAGCAGGGGTGACACATCGGGGTGCAGAAAACGCAGGCAAAGGCCGGGCACGGTCATGCCAACGGCAATAATGTAGGGGCGCAGGGCGCGAATTGTCATATGCTCTCCTTAAAATAAAAAAAGACCTTGGCGTTGACGCCAAGGTCTCACTAATCGGCAGAACCGATGGCGACACCAGGCCAATGGCCATGCTGTTGATGTCGCCGGGGTTTCAAGAACCCAGTTACTCCCCTTGAGCTGTTAAAATAGCCCCTGCGGCCTCTGCTGTCAATGCGCCTAAGCGTCAAAACCGCACCAGAGGCCGATTTTACGGTTATGTACACATTGCGGTTGCGGCGGCACTTGCCAGCACTGTGGGCTGCGGCTAGAGTGGCGGGGAATCATGCGTCGGTTTTTACCGGCCAGACTAGGAGTTTTTTGTGAATATTACATGCCCGCGTTGCGGCTTTAGCCGCGAATTGCCTGCCGATCGTGCGCCTTCCAAGGCCGTCATCGCCACTTGCCCCCACTGCGCCTGCCGGTTCCGTTTTGTGCCCGGCACTGGCGTGACGGATGTTATTTCAGAACCGCAGGAACCAGCGTTCAACGACGAGCAGCCGGGCGGCCAGCCTCAGGCTGTTGATTCCGGGTATTCCCGGCCAGCCGGCAGCGCAGGCCAGCAGCCACCGCAGGGTGGCTGGCATGGCGGCGACGATGACCCCCTGCCTCCGGGCGCTATTGTTCCCGGCAGTTCCAGCCCCCGTTCCGGCGCAGATTCTGGCGCAGGCTCTGGCACAGGCTCTGGCGCAGGCTCTGGCGCGGATTCCCAGCCCGATGACGAGCCGCGCTATACAGCAGGCGCGGGCAACCGCAAAACCGGCACGGCAAAAAACCTGCCGGGCAGCGGTGAAGAAAAAAATCTTGGCAACCTTTGGGGGCTGCTGGGCGGCAAAAGTATTTTTGGGCAGCGCGGCAGCAAGCAGCAGGATGACCGCAGCCGGGATGCCGACAGAAGCAACGGCAGGGATGAAGACGACCGCGAGGGCCGCAACCAGCAGCGCAGTATTTTTGGCGCTGGCAACGACCATGCGGATGAAAACCGTGCTGCCAGCGAGGCCTATGCGCGCGAAGCTTCCCGGTTTGAAAGTCAGGAGGATGACAGCCACCACATGCCTGCCAATCCGTGGGATGCGGCCCCGGAGCCGGACGGCTGGATTCCCGCCTTTTACCACACCTGCATGCGGGTCATGTTTGGAGCGCACAACTTTTACGACCATGTGCGGGCCGATACGCCACAGGTGCGGCCCCTGGTGTTTTATCTGATCATCAGTGTGGTGCAGGTTATTATTGAAAGGGTCTGGTCGGGCATCTTTTTGTCGCTCATGTCGCCCAGCGCAGCATCTGATCCTGAGCTGGAAAAAATGCTCATTCTGCTGTCGCCCCAGCTCAGCCTGCCCATGACCATTCTGCTCAAAACGGGTGTTTCTGTTGTACAGCTTTATGTGCTCACGGCCCTTATGCATTTTACCTATGGTTTCATAACCGGCAAAAGGCCGGAATTTTCGCTGGTATTTCAGGTGGCTGCCTATGCTGCTGCGCCCTCGCTGCTGTGCGTTGTGCCGTTGCTGGGCTCCATAGTGGGCTTCATTTGGATGGTTGCCTGCGTGCTGGTGGGCTGCCGTACTGTTCTGAACCTTACATGGCCTCAGGCATTCATGGGGTTTGCGCCCGTGGTGCTGCTGCTTGCGCCCCTACTGTTGCAGGTGATGAAGGCCGCCCAATTCTGAGGATTGCCATGGCCCGCTTTTGGCGAAGGATTGCGCAATTCTGGCATGAATTTCGCAATCGTCGTAAATATGGCGCAATCATAAGGCCAGACTCCATCCGCGCCCAGGCCGAAGACCTTGGGCATCTGGCGGAACTGGCTGGCCGCAGCGTTGCGCTGGCAGAAGTGGAGTCGCGCCAACTGGCGCAGCTAGGGCGGGAAATGCGCAGCCTTGTGCTCATGACCCGGCAAACCTCGTTTTGCAGTATCCCCGCAGAAAAACGCAGGGAGCTGTACGAAAGTTTGTCGCAGGCCAGGCAAAAGCTGCTCGATTCCATGCAAAAGGCACGTCTGGCCTCGGAGAAAACGCAATGATCCTTCTTCAGAATGACCGCCCGGGCAACAGCCGGGGCTGGCAGGTGTGCAGGCGCGTGGCACTGGTGGCCTCTCTGGTTGTGGTAATGCTGCTGGGCGGTTGCGCTTCCCCAACCGACGACAGCTACCAGACCGTGAATGTTACCGGCAACTTTGGCACGCCCTTTCAGGTGCAGATAAACAATTTTGTGCGCCGCCAGCCCCCGGCCATCTATGTGGCCCCGCAGTCGGTGCTGGGGCGTCGCCCCCGCGCCCTGTTTGTCCCCCTGCGCGCCACCCAGCAGATAGCCAATCCCGTGAGCTTCAGCGAAATGCTTTCGCGCCAGGTATGGCAGGTGTGGCTTTCGCTCAACGCTTTTCAGGCGCTGGAATACGCCCCGCAGGGCGCGCCCTTTGAGCCCTCGCGTGCCATTGCACTTGCCCGTCAGAAGGGCGCAGAGATGGTTGTGGGTGGGTATATCAATCATTATATGGATGGCGGCAGCGGCGGCACCAGCTCCATTTCGCTGGCAATAGAAGTGTACGATGCCCGTTCCGGCACGCTGCTGTGGTCTATGGCCCAGGGCGGCATGATGGAAGCGCGCCAGGTACACGATTTTTACCTGTTCTCACTGCGCGAGCGTAATCCTGGGGATCCCTCGGGCTTTATCGCCCGTTCGCTTGCATGGGACATGGGGCGCGAGGTTCTGGCCTGGGTTGACCCTTCATCCAAGGAAAAATCGTTTTTTGACACCTTGTTTGGCACCAAGGCCTTTTAGCTCTGAACCACATTTTTTTGAACAGACCCGGCCCGCTCTGGTGGGCCGGGTCTGTTTTTTGCGTTGGGCAGCAAACAGGGTGGCGGGGGAGGACGGGCCCCAAGAATATTTGCACTGACCCTGATTGTGAATTTTAAAACAATTGCGAACGCAACTAAAAAATTATTAAATTTTACAGCATGATACAAAAGAGAATTGTGGCAGAACCACGTAAGGGCAGGGCCAGTCTGCCTTTTTTTGTTTTTTGCGCCCGCAAAGGAAAAAGCACTGTTTGACGAAGCCCTTGCCACAGGTTAAGTAACAATAAATACTAGGGCTGTTCACTTCGTCACAATCTGCCTGCCGATAAATGACAGGCCAGGGGTACATGTATGGTGTGCCTTTGTTTGCCCAGAAGCAGATTGTGATGTAAAAGTAGTTCCTTGCCGGTCATTTCCCATGTCGGGTTACGTGTAAGGGAAACGGCAGAAAGGAGATCCGCCGTGTGCGCCAAGATGCAAGGCATATATTTTGACAAGCAGGACAGAGACATACTGGCTCTGGTCAACCGAATTCTGGAATCCGACGGCAAACAGTCGGATACCTTTCTGTTTGACCCCAGCCTGCACCCCCACGGCATCAAGGAACTGGTGGCAACGCCGGTTTCGCGTATGGCCTATGCGGTCATAAACCTGCTGCGCAACCTTCAGGCCGGGCGCACCCAGGCCCGCGACCGTCTGCTTGCCCTCAAAACCTTGTACGACGAGGTGCTCAACAGCGCTCATTCTGCCCTGCGGCGCAATACGGCGCGTGCGCTCATGCAGATCATGAAAAGCATGGTGCGCGCCCACGGCAACCATCTGGAGCAGCTCAAACTGGCCCACGATTTTCGGCGTACCGTGCAGGGAACCCCCCGCGTGGTGCGCCGCATGCTTGCCCGCTACCATCTGCCGGAAATGCCCGAAAGCTGGAACCAACTGGCCTTCGACGACCACGTGTACGACGCCAATACCAAGGGGCGCAAAACACCCACCCACCTGATCATGGATGCCTGGATCAAGGGCATGCGGTCGCTTACGGTGGCATACGAATACTGGGTGCAGCCAGAGGCTGCGCGCGAGATTTTGCGTGCGGCAGAAATCACGGGCATTGGCGTGCGTATTGGCCTGGAATTTCATTTGCCGTTTTATGGCCGGTTTATCAGTTTGTTCTGGATTCCGCGCGGTTTCAGTTCCAACGAAGATTTTCTGGAATTTTTGCACAGCCCCAAGATGGCCGAGCTCATGAAGCGCGGTCGTGAGGTGCTGCGCTGGCGGCGCGAGCGCGTGCTGGAAAGCCTGGCACTGTGGAACGAGCACCAGCGCCCGCAGCTTGAGGCGCAGTGGGAAGTGCCCGTGCCGGAAATGCCCGGCGTGGACTTTACGCGCCATGTGGCCCGTGGGCAGGCATCGGGGCTGCATCTTGCGGAAGCCCTGCACCACCATGTGCTGCCCTCGCTGCGCCAGCGTGCGGCCCTGTTACAGGAACGCGGCGGCGAAGAGGCCGCCACCGAGCTGGCTTTTCTGGAAAACCTGGGCGTCGAGTATATTGCCGACCACTGGCTATCGCCCGTGGAACACCCGGAAATGCCCGATCTCACCAACCCCTGCGCATACAGCGAGCTGCCGCCGCTCATGCAGCTTTCTGTGGGCGAGCTGACCCGCGAACTGGCAGAGCTTAACCCCGGCTACCGGCTTGTGCTCACCACCAAGGGCCTGAGCGTGGAAGACGTGGCCGAACTCCTGTGGGACAGCCAGGGCAGCATCAGCCATCTGGAAATTTTCAACATGCGCGGCTGGATGGAAGGCAAGCATTCCTGCCTCAAGGCCATCAGCGAATTGCAGCAGGCTCTTAACGAAGGCCTGGGGCCTCGGGTAAAGCAGATGATTCGCATGATGGTGCGGCGCATGGATACCCAGGACGAGGCGCGTGCCGCCAAGTTCAAGCATATTCTGCACAACGTGCCAAAATTGTGGGAGCATTACCGCAACAAGCCTTTGGGCTCACGCCTTGGCACAAGCTCCATGAGCCGCGATTCTTACGGCATGGGCTTTGTGCTGCGCGAAACCCTGCCCGCACGAAGCCGCAAATTTTATGCCCGCGACCACAAGCAGCCCGAAATTCCCGTGTGTTCGCCGGTTGAGGAATGCGTGCGCTACATCAACCCGCGCAATCCCTCTCCCTGGCAGCGCGCCTTGAGTTTGCTGAGCCCACTGCCGGGCTGCCGCCATCTGGGCATGGAACGCCACACGGTTTGGAAAACCGCCAGCGTGGATTTCAGGGTGTGCAACAAGGGCAATGTGCTCAATCTGGGCGGTCTGAGCCTTACGAGCGGCAACGGGCTTGTGGCCAAGCCCGAAACAAAGGAACATGGCCCTCTGGGCACGCCCTACCTCAACAGCACCATTGGCAACTGCCTTAAGGTGTTGCTGGGGTTTTGCCCCGCGTTTTTTTCGTTCATGTACACCCAGAATTTGTGGTTTCTGGCCTGGTTTGGCACGTTTATCTGGTTTGGCATCACGGGCGTGCGCAATGTGGTGCAAATGGTCATGGCCGCCAAGGGGGCCACGCGATCCACGCTTATTCACTGGCGCGATCAGGTAAACGTGAGCCGTCTGTGCGATTCGCTCATGTTCACAGGCTTTTCGGTCTTGCTGCTTGAAATGCTGGTGCGCGTGATGCTGCTGGACAGAACGCTTGGTATTACCGCAGCCCAGAATCCCTGGGTGGTCTTTGGCGTGCTCAGCCTTGTAAATGGTATTTACCTGTGCGCGCACAACGTGTTTCGCGGTTTTCCCAAGGAGGCGGCCATCGGCAACCTCTTCCGCAGTGTCATGGCCATTCCCATTTCGTCGCTGTACAACTGGGTATTGTACCAAACCGCCTTTCTCATGGGGGTTGATAACCCCGCCATGTACCTGGTGCCCAGCGCGGCGGTCATTTCAAAAACCGCATCAGACACCGTGGCGGCAATTATTGAAGGTTATGCCGACAGCCAGGTGAATCTGCGCATGCGCCGGTGGGATTACCGCAGCAAGCTGATCAATGTTTTTGACTGCTACACACGCCTTGAGCTGCTGTTTCCCGATGAGGATGCGCTTATCAAGCTGGCCAAGCCCGGCGGTTTGCAGGGCAGCGGCGGCGTGATGGGCAAGGAGATTGAGCGGGCCTTCATTATTAATGCGCTCGATCTGATGTATATATGGTTTTACCAGCCGCGTGCGCAGGATGCCTTTCGGCAGATGGCCAGAGCCATGCCAGAGGCCGACCGCAACGTGCTTGCAAGGGCCCAGCTTGTGCTCACGCGAGAGCGTGAGGTGAGCCAGATGCTGGTGGATGGCCTGCTTGGGCGCAATTTTTCGCGGCCTTTGGCCTTTTATCTGGATAAACGCAAGGAATATCTGCGCCGGTTGAGCCGCATGTGCCGCCCCGGAAAAATGCGCGAACCCGGTACATTTTAACGAATCGAAATTTTTTTAGGGCTGGTCAAAGCCCTTTAAAAGTGCTATTTAAATTTGTAACAGATTGTTTTTACACAAAATCGGCAAGGTTATACTTGGGGAGCTAATTCACAATCTCACGTTGCAAATTCGGCGCACAACGCCGCAGACGGGCCTTGCCCCGCCATACATGCGAAGTATGGGAACGACGCGGTTCCCTTCTTCAGGCCACCGACAAAAGGCAACTTTTGTCGGTGGCTTTTTTGATTTTTTTTGGGGCGGGGATAGATAGCATGGCAACAATCCTGTTATATCACGGTTTTGATTTAAGCGGGCGTATTGTGTGTTCAATCAATCAAAGATGCATATTGCAGTATGAAATAATCAACAGCAAAAGATTGTGCAAAAAAGAACATATAAATGTGAAAGTAAAGACAAAAAAAGAACTAAACAATTGCGCTGATATGCTTGCATTGCCATTTTATATGGGATATTTTTATCCACAGGAGTAATTCATACTACGACAGAGCAATTACATACTGATGTTGCCCTGTATAACAAAAGGAGTCACGAATGAGTACAGATCTTAAGAGCATGCATATGGGTCAGATCACCTCGTTCTTTATCCCCAACGTCACCCTGGTGGGCGAAGGGTGTTCCAAAGAGATTCCTGTCCGTTTGAAGAGCATTGGCGGTGAAAAGCCTCTGGTTGTTACCGACCAGGGTATCGTTAATGCCGGTATTCTTAAAACGATTACCGACATCCTTGATGCCGCCAAGATGAAGTATGCCATATACGATAAAACAATCCCCAACCCCACCGACAACAACGTTGCTGAAGCCTTTGAAGTATACAAAAAAGAAAAGTGCGACAGCATCGTTACCCTTGGTGGCGGCAGCTCGCACGACTGCGGCAAGGGCGTGGGCTTTCTGGCCGGTAACGGCGGCAAGATTCACGACTACGAAGGCGTGGACAAGTCCAAAAAGCCCTTCCCCCCGTATGTTGCCGTAAACACCACTGCTGGTACGGCCTCGGAAATGACGCGTTTCTGCATCATCACCGACACCTCGCGCAAGGTTAAGATGGCCATTGTTGACTGGCGCTGCACGCCCAGCGTTGCCATCGACGACCCCGTTCTGATGATGGGCATGCCCCCGGCGCTTACCGCCGCCACGGGCATGGACGCTCTGACCCATGCCGTAGAAGCCTATGTTTCTACTGCCGCCACGCCCATGACCGATGCCTGCGCTGAAAAAGCCATGGAATACATCAACCGCTATCTGCGCCGCGCCGTTGCCAACGGCCGCGACAAGGAAGCCCGCGAAGGCATGTGCTACGCCCAGTATCTGGCCGGTATGGCCTTCAACAACGCCAGCCTTGGCCACGTACACGCCATGGCCCACCAGCTCGGCGGTTTCTACGATCTGCCCCACGGCGAATGCAACGCCATCCTGCTGCCCCACGTGTGCGAATACAACCGCATCTCCAGCCGCCGCCGCTTTGGCCGTATCGCCCAGCTGCTGGGTGAACTTACCCAGGGCATCAGCGCCGACGAAGCTTCGCGCAAGGCCATTACCGCCATCAACATCCTGTCCAAGGATGTGGGCATTCCTGATGGCCTGATCGCCCTTGGCAAAAAATATGGCAAGGAAGTGCGCGAGTCCGACATTCCTACCATGACCGCCAACGCCCAGAAGGACGCCTGCGGCCTCACCAACCCCCGCTCCATGACCGATGCGGCTGTGGCTGGCATTTACAAGGCGGCCCTGTAGCCGATTCAATGATTCCGCAAGCCTGAGCTGCTGCTTGTGGCAGACGGGCTGAGGCTTGCGGAACCTATAAACGCAAAAAGCGGCGTGGATTGAATCCATGCCGCTTTTTTGCGTTTATGGGCAAACCGTACCCGTGAAACCAACCCTCAGGGTCGTATGACCTTGCCCGCAAGATCAAGACTGGTGACAATATCAAGCATGTTTGAGGTGTCGCCCACGGCCTTGGCTTCCAGCAGGCCAAAATGCGCAAGGCACGTGCCGCAAACGAGCACCGATACCCCTTCCGCTTCCATTTTTTTAAGCGCATCAAGGGCGGGCCCAGGGCATGAGGCCAGTTTTACGCCGCCATTGATCAGCACAATGCGCCACAGCCGCGCGCCCAGTTCTGGCAGCGTGGCCAAAAAATTGCCCATGAGCTTGCCGCCGAGCACATCGTCACCACGACCAATGGTTTCTGTGGTTATGAGCACCAGGGTGCGGCTGTTGCCCTCTGCGGCGGGGGCCGCCTGTGCGGCCTGCTGCGGGGCGGTGGCGGCATCGCCTGCGGTGGCGCTGATTCGCCAGCAGTCGGGGCCCTCCTGACTTGTGGCAACGCTGAAGCCGCGCCCTTCAAAAAAACGCCGCACGTTTTCACGCGCAGGTTCGTTGTCTACCAGCACTTCAAGGGCCTGGGTTCCGCCTGCCAGGGCATCGCGGCTGCGCATTACCGGCTGGGGGCAGGCCAGCCCACGGCAATCAAGCTGTTCCATAAGTGTTCTCCTGCTAAGTAATATGAGATTTACAACTATTAAGGCTAAGGGTAGAGAGAAAAAAGCCGATAAGCAAGATAAACTAAGGTAGGCATATATGGGCATTGCGCTTCAGGTAATAATAATTGCCGCTCTGGCCGGTCTGGCCCTGCTGGGCGGCATACAGGGCATGGGCTGGCTGGTTGCCGGCATTATTTTTGTTTGCACCGCTGTGGACATGTGGCTGTGGGTGAGCGGGCGCAACCGTGCGGCAAGGCTGGCCCAGTGCCTGGATGCCGCGCCGGGCGCAGTTTCCGGCACAGGTTTTGGCTCCGCATCCTCTCTGGCGGGCGAGAGCAGTGTGGAGCTGCGGGCCGTGCAGTGCATTGATGCACTGTGTGAAACGCTGAAAACCAAGGTTGACCAGCAGGTTGTGCAAAATTTGCAGGCGCGCAGCAACGCGCTTGAGCAGAAGCTTCAGGAATCAGAAGACCTGGTGCAAACCTTGCGCAAAAGGCGTGAAAAGGGCGTCATGGCCCTGAACAATGCCCACGAGGTATGCAAAAGGCTTTCTGGCGACATGCGCAAGCTAGCCAGCCTGATCAAGGATGTAAACGGCAGCGTGGCCGTGCAGCGCAACAGGCTTGAGCACACCAGCGCAGCCATGGAGCAGGTGGCCGATACGGCCAGCCATGCATCCCTGCGCGTGCGAGAGCTTTCAGAGACCGCGCAGAGCTCCAGCGCCAGTGCTGCCACGGGCGAGCATGAGGTTGAGGGCGCTGTGGGCTCCATTGACAGCGTGCGCGACACCATTGTGCAGCTCAAGGAGGCCATGGCAGGCCTGGGCGAAAAGGCCAGCAATATCGGGCAGGTCATGAGCGTCATCAATGAGGTGGCCGACCAGACCAATCTGCTGGCCCTTAATGCCGCCATCGAGGCTGCCCGCGCTGGTGAGGCCGGGCGCGGCTTTGCCGTGGTTGCCGACGAGGTGCGCAAACTGGCCGAAAAAACCATGGGCGCCACCAAGGAAGTGGAAGAGGCCGTTAAGGCCATACAGGATGAAACCCGGCGCAACGTGCTGACCGTGGACAAGGCCGCCCAGCTCAGTGTTGAAGCGGCAGACAGGGCCACCAATGCCGGTGACGTAATGCGCGTCATTCTGCAAAGCATGGCCGATACCGCCGGTCACCTTGGCAGCATTGCTGCCGGTGCGGCAGAGCAGTCCGAGCGCAGCGCGGGAACCAACGACGCACTTGAAGAAATACGTGACGCGGCAGAAAGCACCTCCAAGAATATGGAAGTGTTCACCGCGTCGCTGCTGGCCTTCCAGAGCGGCATGGAAGAGCTTGATATGATCGTCAACGCCCTTGTGGCGGGCGACTATGATCAGGCCACTTCCAGCAAGTTTGTGGAGTGGACACCCAAGCTTGCCCTGCATGTACCGCTGGTGGACAGGGAGCACAGGCTGCTGATTGATTACATCAATGAGCTGCACCAGGCCATGACGCACAAAAAGCCTATTTCTGAAATGATTGCTGTGCTCAAAAAGCTGCGCGACTATACGGCCACGCACTTCAGCGACGAAGAAAAGCTGTTCAACGTGCCCGCCTACAAGGCCGCCGCAGAGCACATGCAGATACATAAAAAGTTTGTTGCCAAACTGGACGAGGTAGAAGAGCAGCTGCGCCTCGGTACAGCCACGGTGAGCATGGATCTGCTGACCTTCCTGAAAGACTGGCTGGTGCAGCACATCATGGGCACAGATCCCACCTATCTGCCCTTCCTGCGTCCCGAAGACAAGGAGCCTGTCTCCAGCTAGCAGTTCTGGCTGGTGGTTTGATGATGATCGGGAGGCCCCTTTGGGGCCTCCTTTTTCATTTCTGGAGATTGGTATTATGCGCAAAAAATGGGGCCGCACCACCGGGCTGTGGTGTGGCCCCCTGTGCGCCATGCTGGCGCCTGCTGCCGTGAGGGACGGCTGATTGCAACGTGTCTATACCGGGCAGGAACCGCTGCGCAGCTGGCGCATGCCTTCCTCGCCCACATAGCGGCGCAGCTGCTTGTCGGGGGCGTTGAGCAGATCCACCACGAGCAGGGCATCGAGCGTGCCAAAGGTGCGGTCTTCGTGAAAGGCGGCTATGCGCCCGCCCAGTTGCAGATAGTGCTTGAAAAGTATGGGCAGGGTGCGTCCGCCTTCCATCTGCCGCACCAGAGTGTTGACGGCCTTGTAGTCGAGGTGCTGGGCAAAGGGCAGTTCTTCGCGCAGTTTGCGGGGCTGCCTGCCGCGCACAAGGGTGGCCAGCGGGGCATCCCAGTGGCGCAGCCGCAAATGCCGCCACAGCAGATCTACAGATTGCTGGCGGTAATTCAGGCCAATGCTGGCAGGCCCAAAGAGTGTGCGCACCTTGTTGCGCAGGGCCAGCTGGCCGATGCCCTTCCACAGCAGAAGCAGGGGGGTGTAGTCGCGCTGGTATTCGGGACAGACAAAGGCGCGCCCCAGCTCCAGAGCATTGCCGCACTGCTGGAAAAATTTTGGCTCGTAGTCAAAAAGTGATGCCGTGTAGAGGTGCTTTTTGGTGCAGAGGCGCGTGTCCTCGGGGCGAACCACGCGGGCGCGGTAAGAACCGGCAATGCTCTTACCCTCCACATCAAGCAGCACAAGGTGCGAATACTGGGGATCGTAGCAGTCCGTATCGCGCGATTGGCCAGAGCCTTCGCCCAGTGCGCGAAAGGCCTCCTCGCGCCTTCTGGTCAATTCGTCCAGCAGCAGGGGCGATTCGTTGCCTTCCACAAGATATACGGCGTAGCGGCCTTCGCGGGCCAGCAGGCGGTTTTCGGGCAGGGCGGCCAGGCTGACCATGATGTCCATTTTTTCCGCAGCCGGGGCCAGAGGGGCGCACTCTTGGGCGTGCCTGTCTGTGCTGCCCTCAGCGCCAAGGGCAGAGCGGCACATGCCAAGGCAGTGCGTGCGCTGTTCGTGGCTGAGGCCTGTCAGGGTATCGGCGGGTATGGCTTCGCCCACAACCATGCGGGCGTTGCTGCCCCTTTGTCTGAACAGGGTGTGGGGCAAAAGCACTTCGCCAAGGTTTTCGCGCAGGGTGGTGGCAGCGATAAACAGCGGGTTGTAGCGCACAGACATGTGCAGGGGAATAAAATTAAGGCCGGGTATGTCCGCTTGGCGGCCGCCAAGCCTGCTGAGCAGGCGCGACCACGGCTGCTCGGCTATGCCGCGCCCAAACTGCCAGCGGGCCACACGCCCTGCGGGGAAGATTCCAAGAGCCCCTCCCTTGCGCAGGTGGCTCATGGCACTGCGCAGCACCGCAGCATTGGCCGCAGCACCGCCAGAGAGATCAAGGGGCAGCAGCATGGGGGCCAGCTGGGCCAGTTGCGGAATGCGCAGCAGGGCCGCGCTGGCAAGAATTTTGAGGTCTGGCCGCGCCCTGCCACACAGGGCGGCCATCATCAGGCCTTCCAGCGCGCCGGAGGGGTGGTTGGCAAAAAGAATGACAGGCCCCTCGGCGGGGATGCGCCCAAGGTCGCCGCGCAGGCAGTCCGGGTTTACATCGAGCGCGGTGAGGCAGGCCATGGCAAAGGTTTGGGGGTCACCGCACTGGGGAAGCGTAAAGGCCATTTTTTCCAGCCGGGCAAAACCCGAAAGCTGGCGGGCCGTAGCGCGGGCCAGCCGCCCAACACTTCTGACCAGCGGGCGGCCAGGCGCAAGGGATAACGTATCTGCATTGCCGGGCATGTGGAATCTCCTGTGCTTGGGCCAGGGCGCGCGAGGGCTGCGCCGAACTGGCGGGTTCCAATTCTGCAAACGTTGATGACGAGTGGGCTGTAACGGGCCGCGCTAGCAGTATTCTGCGCAGCTCTCAGCCGAAAAGTGCATTTTTTTCATCTGGAGCATGCCTATCTGCATGTCGTTTTCGACATTCTGCTGGCACTCGCAGCAACGGGTTGCCCCGGGTGCGGCCATAAGGCGTGCAAGGGGAATTTCTTCGCCGCATTCTTCGCAGCGGCGCGGGCCGCCGTGGCGCAAGAGGTTCACGAGGCTCTGAAGTTCCAGGATGCGCTGCGAACTGCGGCGGGCGCTGCAATGGGCTATGTGGGCCGCCTCAAGGTGGCTGGCCGCGTCCAGCTCGTCCGCGCAGTGCTGTGCCTGAAAAACAGTGCGCAGCTGGGTAAGACGGTGCATTTCATCGTTCAGTTCACCCTGTAGACGCTGCAAAGTGTGCATGTTGTCCATGGTATGCCTCCTCCGAAAGTGCTCCGGTGGTTGAACTGTTGCTCTTGGGGCATCATGAACGGGCTGGTTTGCGTTACGGTGACGCGCATGTGAATTTGTGCGTCATGTTGGCGGCAAATTTGTGGAGCGGGCAGGCTGGACTTAGCGGGGTATTCGCGTTGATGTTTCAACGCTCAGAAAGCCTGCCCCGCAAAGCGGGACAGGCTTTCTTATATCTCTATCTGGCAGCTTGCAGCTATTTGCCGCAAAAAGACAGAAAGTAGCTGTGCATGCGCGTGTCTGGCGTAAGCTCCGGGTGGAATGACGTGGCCAGAATGTTGTTCTGGCGCACAGCCACAGCCTGGCCGTTCACTTCAGCCAGCACTGTCACCCCAGCGCCCACGCCGGTGAGCACTGGCGCGCGGATAAATACCGCAGGAATGGGGTCGGCCCCAATCTCGGGTATGTTCAGGTCTGTTTCAAAGCTGTCCACCTGCCGTCCAAAGGCATTGCGACGCACCGTTGCGTCCAGCACGCCCAGGCGGGGCTGGTCCGAGTTTTCAATTTCGCGGCACAGCAGAATCAGCCCGGCGCAGCTGCCGTAAACGGGCATGCCGTCGAGTATGCGCTGGCGCAGGGGCTCAAGCATGTTCCATTCGTTGAGCAGTTTGCCCATGGTGGTGCTTTCGCCGCCGGGAATAATCAGGGCGTCGATGCCGTCAATATCCTTGAGCTGACGCACCTCGCGGGCCGTTGCACCCAGGCGGGTAACAGCGGCCACATGCTCGCGAAAGGCTCCCTGAAGAGCCAGAACGCCTACGCAAAGCTGCGACATTACCAACCCCGTTCCTGCATGCGCTCGGCAGAAGGAATGGTGGAAATTTCAATGCCCACCATGGGTTCGCCCAGATCGCGCGAGATTTCGGCCAGCATGGCAAAGTCATTGTAATTGGTCACAGCCTGCACAATGGCCTTGGCGCGCTTGGCGGGGTCGCCAGACTTGAAGATGCCGGAGCCGACAAACACACCGTCGCAGCCGAGGTGCATCATCATGGCGGCGTCGGCGGGGGTGGCAATGCCGCCGGCGGCAAAGTTCACCACGGGCAGGCGGCCTTCCTTGCGCACGGCGTAGCACACTTCAAGGGGAGCGCCGATTTCTTTGGCGTAGTTGGCAACTTCTGCTTCGGGCAGGCTGCACAGCTTGCGCACGTCGTCCATCACCTGGCGGCAGTGGCGCACGGCTTCAACAACGTTGCCTGTGCCGGGTTCGCCCTTGGTGCGGATCATGGCAGCGCCTTCGGCGATGCGGCGCAGGGCTTCGCCCAGGTTGCGGCAGCCGCACACAAAGGGCACGGTGAAGTCGCGCTTGTCGATATGATATTTGTCATCGGCGGGGGTGAGCACTTCACTTTCGTCGATATAGTCCGCGCCCATGGCCTCAAGAATACGGGCTTCAACAAAGTGGCCGATACGGGCCTTGGCCATGACGGGAATGCTCACCACTTCCATGATGCGCTTTACAATGGTGGGGTCGGCCATGCGGGCCACGCCGCCTGCGGCGCGAATGTCGGCGGGTACGCGTTCCAGGGCCATGACTGCGCAGGCTCCCGCTGCTTCGGCGATTTTGGCCTGTTCGGGAGTGGTGACGTCCATGATCACGCCGCCTTTGAGCATTTCAGCGAGGCCTGTCTTCAGGCGGATGGTGCCCTGTTCCATATCTTTCTACTCCTTCTGAGCCGTGGAACGGCTTGTGATAAATGTCTGCGTGCCGCCCAATCGGCGGCTTTGCTGGCGTGTATATATGTCAATACGCCGCACCTGACAATATGATACCTTACATGATCCGCCCCCGGCGCACTCGACGGCAAAAAACTTTTGCTCCGGGCCCCTGCGGCTTGCGCTTCGGGCTTCCTCTGGCTATGCTTAAGGCCTCAAAAGGAAGTATGATGACAGAAAGTTCCCCCATTCTTTTGCCATTGCTTCGCGGCCCACTGCCTTTGCAAGCGTTTGAAACGCCCGCGCAACCCGATCTGGCCCCGGTAACCGGGCAAGGATCAGCCCCCCGGTGGCGTGGGGCTTTGCGCCTTTGGCCCGGTTTGCCCGATGCCCCCGCTGATTGTTTCTGCCCGGACAAGTATCCTTTTTCGCCGCGCGAGGCCCAGGCCTGCCTTGGTGACCTGCAACAGATGGGCGACGCTGCCCTCTCCGGCTTGCCGGTAGGGGCCGCCGCCACTGGCAACGCGCGTGCCGCACGCCGCGCCTCCGAAATGGCCCTTATCAAGGGGCTCGACAATTCGGGCGGCAATGCCGCAGCAGCCCTGGCGGCAGAGGCTGCCCGCAAGGAGCAGCTGGCGCTCTGCCAGGCGCAAAAATCCCTGTTGTGGGCCTGGCTGCAAGAGGAAAGGCTGACCGAGCTGGCCGAGCTTACGGCCAGTTTTGCCCTCAACGCGAGCGGGCTTACCGCTGCCCTGGGTGTTGACCCCGACGAAGAGATGGAAGGGCTTGCGCCCGATGCCCTCACGGGTGACCTTGTACGCCTTGGTACGCCCATTGCGCTGGATGCCGGTCTTGTGCCGCCCTGGCGGCTGGTGACTGCCAACGCGCTCTACTTTGCGCCAGCAGACGCCCCCCTGATTGTTGAGGGTTCCATGCGCGAAGATATGCTTGAAATACTTGATTTTATCCCTGCGCCCCGCTGGCAGGGCCTGCTTGAGGGCGCTGTTGCAAACACCGTGGCGGTTGAAATTCGCGCCCCCGGCTGGCAGGTGCTTGGCCATACCCGGCCCACCGGCCAGGCCCCGCTGGATGCGGAGCGCCTGTGGATAACCTGGAGGATTGAGGCGTGACAGAAAAGGCGCAGCCGCTCGACGCTCAGGCCTTGTTTCCCCACGGTATCGCGGGCGTGATTTTTGACTGCGATGGCGTGATGATCGACTCGCGCGCGGCCAACAATATTTTTTATAACCGGGTGCTGGCCTATTTTGGCCTGCCGCCCATGACCCAGGAGCAGGAAGACTACAGTTTCATGGCCACATCGCGTCAGGCCCTGCTGCACATTGTGCCGCCGCACCTGCACCACGAAATAGATTATGTGACAAGAAACGAAGTGGTTTACCAGCGTGATATTGTTCCCATGCTGCGCTTGCAGCCCGGATTCATGAACTTTATCGACAGCCTGCGGAGCAGGGGTGTGCGCATGGCCGTACACACCAACCGAAAGCTCGATGGAATACAAACGGTTCTGGACATTTTTTCCCTGCCCTCCTATTTTAATCCTGTGGTCGCGGCGGATACAGCCGCACCCAAGCCTTCGGCAGAGGGCACGCGGCACATATGCGCCGTATGGCAATGCCCTCCGCAGCACGTGCTGTTTGTTGGCGACAGCGAGCACGACAAAGAGGCTGCCAGAGGGGCGGGAGTGATATTTGCCGCATTTAACGGCGGCCCGTTACGGGGAGAGATTACGGCGGCAGATTATACTGCCCTGCACAATACGCTTGATGCGGTGTTGCCGCCAGTTTCCGGCCTTTAGGCCGACCCCGGCGAATTATAAAGAAAGCCACGCTGGAGGGCTCATGATTGTTCTTGCCAATACCCTGAGCGCCGTTGCCCTGGTGTTTGGGTCGCTGCTCAGCCTTTATTTCTGGATTGTCATCATCGCGGCCCTGCTCACATGGGTGCGCCCCGATCCATATAATCCCATTGTGCGCGCCCTGCGCACCATGACCGAACCCGTGTTCTTCCGTGTACGTAAATGGTTGCCCTTTACCTATTCGAGCGGCATGGATTTTTCGCCCGTGGTGGTGCTGCTGGCCATTGAACTGTTCAACAGGATTGTTGTGGCCTCGCTGGCCCAGTATGCCATGACCCTTCATTAGCAGGGGGGCGCAGCAAAAATTTTAGCTGCTCCATGCGGATATTCTGAGAATCCGCGCCGGGAGATGCCCAGACTTTGCAGTGCCGCCAGCAAGAGCAGGCGGGCTCGGGCAGGGCGATCTACCAGGGCAAAAGCCTCAGTTGATGCGCAGGCAAAAGCCTATGAACATCTAACACTGGAGATTTCTTATGGATCAGCAAGAACTGAACCTTCTGGAAACGTATGCTGCCACTGATCCGGAGCTGAAATCCCTTTGGGAAGATCACGTGCTCTATGAAAAGCAGGTTGAAAAGCTTGAACACAAGGCTTTTCGCTCGCCCACTGAAGAGCAGACGCTCAAGCAACTGAAAAAGCAGAAGCTCGAAGGCAAAACCCAGCTCATGGCTGTTCTGGATCGTCTGAAGAAACAAGGATAGCCGGGCTTTTTTTTAAGGAGTCGGACATGGAATGTACTGGTGCGCAGATTCTCCTTGAGTCCATGAAGCGAGAGGGCGTGGATGTGCTGTTCGGGTATCCCGGCGGTGCGGTCATTGACATTTACGACGAACTACCGCGCCATCCAGAGCTACGCCATGTGCTTGTACGGCATGAGCAAGGAGCTGTGCACGCGGCTGACGGCTATGCCCGTGCCTCTGGTAAAACCGGCGTTTGCCTGGTTACCTCTGGCCCGGGAGCCACCAACACGGTCACGGGCATAGCCACGGCCTATTCCGATTCAATACCGCTGGTGATTTTTACCGGGCAGGTTCCTACCCAGCTGATCGGCAACGATGCCTTTCAGGAAGTGGATATCGTGGGTATTACCCGGCCCTGCACCAAGCACAACTTTTTGGTTAAAGATATCAGCAAGTTGGCGCTCACCATTCGCCAGGCCTTTTATCTTGCCCGGTCGGGACGCCCCGGCCCGGTGCTGGTTGATCTGCCCAAGGATGTCATGCAGAAGCGGACAGAGTTTGTCTGGCCCGAAGATGTCTACATGCGCAGCTACAACCCCACCTACAAGCCCAACCTCAACCAGTTGCGCCGCTCTGTGGAAGAACTGGCCAGGGCTGAACGCCCGGTTATTCTGGCTGGCGGCGGGGTTATCATGTCCAATGCGGCCGAGGCCCTCACCGGTCTTGCCCGCAAGCTGAGCATTCCCGTTACCTGCACGCTCATGGGGCTTGGGGGCTTCCCTGCCACCGACCCCCTGTGGCTGGGCATGGTGGGCATGCACGGAACCTATGCGGCCAATCTGGCCATCAACAACTGCGACGTGCTCATGTGCGTGGGCGCGCGCTTTGACGACCGCGTTACCGGCAGGCTGGCGGCCTTTGCGCCCAAGGCCCGCATTGTACACATTGATATAGACCCCACCTCCATTCGCAAAAACGTGGAGGTGCAGGTTCCTGTGGTGGGCGATTGCCGCCTGGCGCTTGAGGGCATTGGCGAAATCTGCGATGCCAAGCTGGAGAACAAGGACTGGGCGGGCGAGCACGCCGCATGGCTTGCCGCCGTGGCCGAGTGGAAGTCGAGCAAGCCTCTGTGCTATCAGGATAATGGCAACATCAAGCCGCAGGCGGTTATTGAAGCCCTGTACGACATAACCGGCGGCGATGCCATCATTGCCACCGAGGTGGGCCAGCACCAGATGTGGGTGGCCCAGTTCTATTCATTCACCAAGCCGCGCACCCTGTTGACCAGCGGTGGCCTGGGAACCATGGGCTATGGCTTTCCCGCTTCGGTGGGGGCGCAGTTTGCCTTTCCCGACAAAAAGGTCATTGCCGTGGCGGGCGACGGCTCGTTGCAGATGAATATTCAGGAGCTGGCAACCGTGGTGAGCAACAAGTTGCCCATCAAGGTTGTTATTCTGAACAACCGCTATCTGGGCATGGTGCGCCAGTGGCAAGAGCTCTTTTACAACAACAACTACAGTTCCACCAACATGGAAGCCCAGCCCGACTTTGTGAAGCTGGCCGAGGCCTACGGGGCCGAGGGCTATCGCATTGAAAAGGCTGAGGACATGCGGGCCGTGCTTGAGAAGGCCCTGGCTTCGCCCAACCCTGCCTTCATCGACGTGGTGGTAGAGCGCGAAGAAAACGTGTACCCCATCGTGCCCGTCGGTGCGGCACTTGATGAAATGTTGCTGGTGTAAGGGAGATGGCTATGCAACGACATGTGCTTTCCGTGCTGGTGGAAAACGAACCCGGCGTGCTTTCTCGCGTGGCTGGCCTGTTCAGCGGGCGCGGCTTCAACATTCATTCGCTCAATGTGGCTCCGTCTCTCGAAGAGGGCGTTTCGCACATGACCATCACCACCGATGGCGACAGTCTTATTCTGGAGCAGATCATGAAGCAGCTCCACAAGATTGTTTCGGTCATCAAGGTGGTGGATTTTGCGGATATTCCTGCTGTTGCGCGTGAAATGATGTTTGTCAAAGTGCAGGCAGAGGGCCCCATGCGGGGCGAAATTCTGCGAACTGTTGAAATATTCCGCTGCAAGGTGGTGGACGTGAGCCCCAATGAAATGACCATTGAGGCCACCGGCGACCAGAACAAGCTGGACGCCATCCTGAGCCTGTTGCAGCGGTTTGGAATCAAGGAACTGGCGCGCACCGGTGCGGTGGCCATGCGTCGTTCCAAGAAAACGGATTAGGGGCAGTTTACTCTATGGTTTTTTGTCCTCTGCTTGCGAGAGGCGGCCTTTGTTATTTTAGCTGAGTACCCAAAACGGGTACAGAGCTTACATGCAAGGGCTCCCTTCCCAGGCAGGGAACAAAATTTCTCATGGATTAAACAGCCCCGTGGGTTTCGGGACGCAAAGCGCAGCCTTTTGCCGGGGTGTTTTGGCACAAGAACACCCCACACGGCACGGCCTGCCTGCGCGTAAAGAGCCCTGTCGCGCGGCCTTGTGCCGCTGCGGCACAGGAGCGTTCAGCCCGTGCGCGGGTCAATGGCCCACAAGGTCTTCTTGACAGCACGCATGAGGTCGGGGTGGTGCGTATATCCATTCAAGCCACACCGGGTCATTGGCAAAGCGTCCCTCAGGCGGCCTTGCCCGCCGTATCCTGTTGGCCCCCCTCTGTCCTTGCCGCAAGGGCGGTAAGGAATGTATTTTTTTGTCTAACCGTGAGTGATCTCAGAGGATGTTCAGATGAAAGTTTATTACGATCAGGATGCAGACCTTAATTGTTTGAAAAACAAGACCGTTGCCATCATTGGTTATGGCAGCCAGGGCCATGCCCATGCCCAGAATCTGCGCGATTCTGGCGTTAAGGTTGTGGTGGGTCAGCGCCCCGGCGGCGCCAACTACGAGTTGGCCAAGGAACACGGCTTTACGCCCGTTTCTGCCGCCGAAGCCGCCGCTCAGGCCGACCTGATCATGATTCTGCTGCCTGACGAAGTACAGGCCGCCGTGTACGAAAACGACGTTAAGCCCCACCTGACCAAGGGCAAGGCCCTGTTGTTCGCCCACGGCTTCAACATCCATTTCAGCCAGATCCAGCCCCCCAAGGATGTGGACGTGTTCCTCATCGCTCCCAAGGGCCCCGGTCATCTGGTGCGCCGTACCTTCACCGAAGGCGGCGGCGTGCCCTGCCTCGTGGCCATTCATCAGGACGCCACCGGCGAAGCCCTCAAGATTGCCTTGGCCTATGCCAAGGGCGTGGGCGGCACCCGTTCGGGCGTTATCGAAACCACCTTCCGTGAAGAAACCGAAACCGACCTCTTCGGCGAACAGGCCGTGCTTTGCGGCGGCGTTTCCGCCCTCATCAAGGCCGGTTTTGAAACCCTGGTGGAAGCTGGCTATCAGCCCGAAATGGCCTACTTTGAATGCATGCACGAAATGAAGCTCATCGTTGACCTCATGTACGAGGGCGGCCTTTCCCGCATGCGTTACTCCATCAGCAACACCGCTGAATACGGCGACTACGTCACCGGCCCCCGCCTGATCACCGAAACGGTGAAAAAGGAAATGAAGGGCGTGCTCAAGGATATTCAGAGCGGCGTGTTTGCGCGTAACTTCATTCTTGAATCCCGCGCCAAGTACCCCATGTTCCTCACCACCCGCCGCAACGAATCTGAACACCAGATCGAAAAAGTGGGCAAGGAACTGCGCGGCATGATGTCGTGGCTCAAGAAGGACAAGAAAGACTAGTCTGGCCTGATCTGATCAAGCCGTAGACTCTGGCTTTATGAAGGCCTTTCGTGTTGCAAGCGCGAAAGGCCTTTTTTTTGCCGCAGACCAGTTTTGTGCAATGGAAAAAGTCGTTGGGGCAGTAGTGTTTCATGACACGCCTACGCTTGGCGCTGCCAGTTGGCGGCCATAGTCGTAGTGCTTTGGTATATTTTATCCGCTTTTGCATGTTGCCAAAATAATTACTATTTGCCACAGTGTTGCCATGCGGTTTCTGTATCAGAAACTAATGTTTTCC
Source organism: Desulfovibrio sp. (assembly GCF_041907885.1). Taxonomy (GTDB): domain Bacteria; phylum Desulfobacterota; class Desulfovibrionia; order Desulfovibrionales; family Desulfovibrionaceae; genus Desulfovibrio. The sequence continues at coordinate 169,751 of NZ_JAYRGM010000004.1, forward strand.
ATGCGCCGGTTTTTCTCCAAGGCTGACCGGTGTGCCGTAGTGTACGGGCATGGCTTTTAGCTGTTTCGGCTTGCCAATGCATTTATTCCTGCCTGATTTCTGCATTCCTATTCCACACTTTTTGTGTGCAATTAGCCCCTTCACCTGTCCCTGCGCACAACATGCGCAGCGTGGCAAATCCGTGCATATGCGCCCGTGGCCTTCAAATTGCTGTGCAACAGATGCGGCATCCCGCAGTGTCAGCTCTGCGGCAGGGCCCTGTTCTGCTGACCCTGCGCGTGCGCTTTCAGGCCAGCCTCACCGTGCTTATTGAGGAGATTCATACGTGCTTAGAAATTTCAGCATCAGCCAGCGGATCGTTTTTTTTGTCATCATCATGATCGCCATGATCATTTCCACGGCGGCAGTGTCGGTGCGCATGACCGAGGGCATCATTGGCGATGGCACTGCCCTGGCCAAGGAAATGCTGCTTGATGCCCAAAAGGCGCGCATCAAGGACATAACCCATTCGCAGGCGCTTGGACTGTCGGCCCTTGTGGCCGGGCAGGCCGAAGAAGAACAGCTGCGAACCATAGCGCAGTATGTGGACAAGGTTCGTTTTGAAAACGACAATTCCGGCTACTTTTATGTGTACAAGGGCACGGTCAACGCTGTCCATCCCACACAAAAGCAGCTGGTGGGCAAGGATCTTGCCAATACCGCAGACAGCCGGGGCGTACACTACGTAAGCGAGCTCGGCAAGGCCGCGCAGGCAGGCGGCGGCTTTGTGGAATTTGTGTTTCCCAAGCCGGGGGCGGGCGAGGTGCTCAAACTGGGCTATGCAGAACAGATAGGGGGAACGCCCTTCTGGATCGGAACCGGCGTGTACATCGACAATGTGGACAAGGCCGAAAGCCAGCTGAGCACCACCATGCGCGTCCTGCTGCACGGCAGGGTGGCACTGTACGGCGGCATTTTTCTGGCAGTGCTGCTGCTGGTTATCTGCCCTCTCTCCTATGTGATGGTCATTTCCATCACCAAACCGCTGGCAGGCATCACCCTGCATGCAAGGGCCGTGGCTCAGGGTAATCTGGATGAAGAATTTGAGGCCACGGGCCGCGACGAAGTAGCCACCCTGCAACAGGCCCTGAAGGCCATGGTGGTCAAACTCAAGGATTTTATCGCCCACGCCGAGAAACAGAGCAGCCTGGCGGGCAAGGCCGCCAGTGAAGCACAGATTGCGCAGGCAGAAGCCATTGAGGCCGAACGCAAGGCAAAGGATAGAACCGCCGCCATGGTTCAGGCCGCCCAAAGACTGGAGCTGGTAGCCCAGGCCGTGAGCACGGCCTCTACCCAGCTTTCTGCCCAGATAGAGCAGTCGGACAAAGGAGCTGCGCATTCGGCCCAGCTGCTCACAGAGGCGGCAACAGCCATGAACCAGATGAATGCCAGCGTGCAGGAGGTGGCGTTGAGCGCCTCCCATGCCTCGGATGCCGCAGGCCGCACCCGTGAGCGGGCTCTTGCTGGCGCGGGGATTGTGGAAAAGGCCGTGCAGAGCATTGGCAGCGTACATGAGGTTTCGCTACGGCTCCGCGAGGGCATGGCAGAGCTGAACAGCCACTCGCAGGCCATTACGCGCATCATGAATGTTATTTCAGATATAGCAGACCAGACCAATCTGCTGGCGCTCAATGCGGCCATCGAGGCTGCGCGGGCTGGTGACGCCGGGCGCGGTTTTGCCGTGGTTGCCGACGAGGTACGCAAGCTGGCGGAAAAAACCTTGGCTTCCACTCAGGATGTGGGCAATGCCATTGCTGCCATTCAGGAAAGCACTGCAAAAAGTGTGAGCGATATGGACAAGGCTGTTGGACAGGTGCAACTGGCAACGGATTTTGCCAACCAGTCGGGCAAGGCACTGGAAGAAATTGTTTCTACGGTTGAATCAACGGCCAGTCAGGTAAACGCCATTGCCGAGGCCAGCGGGCAACAGTCTGCGGCCAGCGATGAAATCAACCATTCCATCGACAACGTAACCCAGGTGGCCCACCAGACAGCCGATGCCATGGGCCAGGCGCAAAAGGCCGTGGCAGATCTGGCCCAGCAGGCCAGGGGACTCGCCGAACTTATTGTGGATATGAAAAACTAGTTCTGCTCGCGGCCTGTCATCACGGGCCAGCAGATGCTCCCAAACATCGGGGCTGCTGCGCAGCATGGGCTGCCAGCGGCCCCGATGCGCTATTCCAGCCATTGCGCCCAGGCGGCCTTGAGACGTGCAACACAGTCGGGAATGTCCTCAATGCGGATTTTGCCAAAGCCCAGAAACAGGGTGTGCGGGGGGCATTCGGCTTTCTCCTGCCAGAACTGCATGGTGGGGTACACGCGCACACCGTGGGCCATGGCCTGCGCTATCAGAATCTGCTGGTCTGTACCTTCTGGAAAGCGCAGCAGAAAATATTGGCCTGTGCCGTTGCCTGTTATGCGCACGCCAGCTCCCAGGCATGAAAGTTCCTTGATGAACAGCGCAAGCCGGTTCTTGAAAACATGCCCCAGGCGGCGGATGTGCCTGTCGTACTGGCCGGTTTCGAGCAGGCGGCCAATGATATACTGGTTGAGCACGGGCACGGTGCTGTTGTATTCGGCAAACATTTCGGCAAAGACCGCCGCAAGTTGCGGGGGCAGAATCATGTAGCCCATACGGATTGAGGGCGAGATACCCTTTGAAAATGTGCCAAGGTAGATGACCCTGTTTTCCGCATCAATGGATTGCAGCGAAGGTATGGGCTTGGAATAGTAGCGAAGTTCGCTGTCAAAATCGTCTTCAAGAATGTAGACGCCGTTGCGCTGCGCCCATGCCAGCAGGGCGTGCCTGCGCCCGATGGGCAGGGTTACCCCTGTGGGAAACTGGTGCGAAGGCGTGGCATACAGGGCAAAGGCCCCTGTCTGCGCGGGCAGGTTTGCCACGGTAAGGCCGTTTTCGTCCACAGGTACAGTCTGTATGGATATATGGTTGCTGCGAAAAACGGCTGCGGCCTTATTGTAGCCGGGGTCTTCCATCACGATGGTCTGTCCGTGACGGGCGGCAATTTTGCAAATGTATTCAAGCGATTGCTGAAGGCCACAGGTAATGATGATCTGCTCTTCTGTACAGCGAACCCCCCGGATACGCTTGAGGTAGGCCAGCAAGTGCCGGCGCAGATAGAGTTCGCCCTGCATGGTCTGAAGGGCAGAAATTTTTTCTTCGCGCTCCAGCATCTCAAGGCACTCAAGCGTGTACTTTTTCCACAGGCTCTTGGGAAACAGGTCAACCGTGTGGCTGCTGTTGGTCAGGTCGTAGACAATGTGCTCTGCCAACAGTTTCGGGGCTTGCGAGGGGGCAGATACGGGCTGGTCTTGCCGCGATGATGGCTGGCAGGCTGGGGAAGGATTTTTTGCGCAGGGCTTGGCCAGCACGAGGCTGGGCACATGCAGCACTTCAAAGCCCACGCCCCTGCGCGGGGCAATATAGCCCTCGGCCATAAGCTGGCCGTAGGCGTTGTCTACCGTATTGCGGCTTACTCCCAGCATGGCAGCCAACATTCTGCTGCCGATCAGCACCGTGCCTTCTGCCAGCACGCCGCTGGCTATGTCCTGCCGCAACTGGCTGTATATCTGCAAATACAGGGGGCCAGTGCTGGTCTTGTTGATGCTGATCATGCTCTCTCCGGGTGGCACCATAAATTATATGTAAGGTGGCGCTTTTGATGGGGCCAATGGCACTATATCAAAGGGGGCAACAATGACAACTCAAGGCAGGAAGGCACATGGGCACGCAGAATGATGCGATGGAACAGGGCGGCGATCTGGCACAATGCTGTACGCGGCAGCGGGGCAATGCCACAAAATATGTTTTGCTGGCCCTGCTGGCCGTGGCCTTTTTGGCAACCGGGGGCATTTTTGTGCGGCAGAGCGGGCTTGCGCCCATTAATACGGGCTTTTACCGCATGCTTTTTTCCATTCCGCTGCTCTGGCCTCTGGCCTATGGCAGGCTGCACAGGCTTAGTGCCAAACAGGTGGCCCTGCTGTTTGTGGCTGGGTTGTTTCTGGCGGGTGATGTGGCGCTGTGGAATACCTCGTTTGGCTATACAACTGTTGCCAATGCCAATCTGCTCACCAATCTCACGCCTTTCACGGTGATACCCGTCGCCTATTTTCTGTTTCACGAGCGGCTTCCCCGCCTGTTTTTGCCTGGGGCTGCGGTGACGCTGGCCGGGGTGATTCTGCTGGTGGGCGGCAAAGCAAGCCCTGTGCCGGGTAATTATTATGGTGATTTTCTTGCGCTGGCGGCGGCCTTTTTCTACGCGGGATTTCTGCTCATCGCCTACCGCCTGCGCGATAGCATTGAAAGCAGTGTTATCATGTTTGTGAGCGCCTTTGGTGGGCTGGTAGGCCTGTTTGCGGCCTCACTGGCAGTGGAGGGCTTGCAGGTTCCGCAGGGATGGAACGACCTGTGGCCCATTCTCGCGCTGACCCTGTGCGTGCAGGTGGTGGGGCATAACCTGCTCACGCACTGCCAGGGCAAACTGAGCGTAAATCTGTCTTCTGTTATCTGTCTGTCGCAACCGGCCATTGCGGCGGTGTATTCGTGGGCGGTGTTTTCAGAACAGCTTTCCGGCCTGGAAATTCTGGGCATCGTTGTTGTGATCGCGGGCGTGTATATAGTCAAACGGCAGTATTCTGCAAAAGCAGAAGAGGACACTGATGCCGTTGCAGGCGGGCACTGTGGCAGGAGGGGCTGGTTACGCAATTTTGCCGCGCGCCTGCGGCCCCAGGTGCGAAATGGCCGCAGCAGCGCTGCCGCAACTGTAGAAGAATAAGGCAAAGCGCCGTGTGCGGGGCGGTACTGCACACGGTATGTCATGCAAAAAAGCGGTGGTTGTTGTGACCACCGCTTTTTTTGTGCGCCACCGTTGGCGAACTGTTCAAAAAAGGTCGTTGTTACCCTGCGATTCCGTCGCGCGTCAGTCACGATTCATGGCTTCCACCAGCTCCATGAGGTTGCGCGCCTGGGCTGCCAGATTGGCAACAGCCTCTGCCGCCTGCCCCATGGCCTGCGAGGTTTGGCGCGACATCTCGCTGATCTCGCCTATGGCTCCGTTTACCTCGTCGCTGGCGGCAGACTGCTGCTCACTGGCGGCGGCAATGGCGTTGACCTGATCTGCTGTGCTTTCCACCGTGGCAACAATATCTGCAAGGGCCTCGCCAGACTGGTTGGCGTAGGTATTTGCCTCTTCAATCTGTCTGGCGGCCTTGTCCACAGAATTGATGCTCTGGGTGGCGCTGGACTGGATGGCCTGAATGGCATTGGCAACATCGTGGGTGGATGCCACGGTTTTTTCGGCCAGCTTACGCACCTCGTCGGCCACCACGGCAAAGCCGCGCCCGGCATCGCCTGCCCGCGCAGCCTCGATGGCCGCGTTGAGCGCCAGCAGATTGGTCTGGTCGGCAATGTCAGAAATAACGCCCATGATGCGGTCGATGTTCTGCGTGTGCTCGTGCAGTTGCGCCATGTCGGTCTTGAGCTCCATGGATACAGCGTGAACTTCGTCAATACTGTGCAGGGAGCGCTTGACGATTTCCGAACCGTTTTCGGCCTTGGCGCGGGTGTCGCTGGAGGCCTGCGATGCAACAGAGGCGTTGCGCGCCACCTCCTGCACCGTTACGTTCATCTGCTGCATGGCTGTGGCTGCTTCGGCCAGCCTGCCCGTGGTCTGCCGCGAGCCCTTGTCGGACTGCTCGATCTGCGCTGCAAGCTGGGTGGTGGCCGCGTTTACGATTTGCGCCACATCCTGAAGGCTTGCCGCAGCGGCGCGCATGGCCTCAGTTTTATTTTGGGCCTCTGCGCCAGCCCTTTCCGCCTGTTGCAGGGCCTGTTCTGTCTGCTTGGCGCTCAGCCGGGCATTTTCCGATTCCTGGCGTGCCTTGGCCATGTTTTCCTTGAGCGTCTGGGCCATGGAAACCATGTCGGCATACACACCGGTTTTGGGGCTGCCATCGTCAATATCGTAGTCGCCGCTGGCAACCCGGCGGGCTATGACCGCCAGTTCGCCGGGGTCTTTGCCCAGCTGCCGGCCCACTGAGCGCGTGAGCACCCAGGTTATGCAGATGCTGATGAGCACAGCGGCCAGCGTTATGGCAATGGAGAGGTTGTTGGCCTTTTGCCCCGCCTCAGCGGCGCTTTGTGCCGCAGCCTTGCTGCCCGTAACGTTGATGTGCACAACTTCGCCATAGGTGTCGCCAAGCTGCTGAAATACGGGCCGGTATTTTTTGTCGTAGGCCACGTTGGCCACACCGCGCCGACCGTCCAGCACGCCCTTGATGATGCCATCGCGTGCCTTGTTTTCCTGCTCTGAAAGCTCGGCAATGCGCGCCATGAGGGCCTTGCCTTCTTCCGTTTCCATACCGGGGGTAGTGCTGCGCAACTGCATGTAGGCGGTGCGGTCGCGCTGGATGGAATCCATGGAATCCTGAAGATTTTTTTCGTACTTGCGGATTTCTTCCGCATAGTTTTGCGACATGATCGAAGCAAGGTCGGCCCGCAGTGAATTGAGCTGCACATTCATTGACTGAATGGCAATGACAGAGGGCAGCCATGCTTCGTCAATTTCGCGCACCTTGCCGTTCATCTCGCCCACGTTGCGAATGGTAATGGCTGAAGACACCAGGATTACCGCTATCAGGCAACCGAAGGAGAGCACAAGTTTTGCGCCAAGTTTCATGTAAGGCTTCCTCCACATTCAGCTGTATGCAGATCTGTAGGGCAGATCTGAGCTACGTTTGGCAGCAAACAGGGGCCGCAGGGGGGCGGCCTTTAGACTGACAATCTGGCGGAAAGAGAATACGCCGCAAATGCTGTGATAGCACCAGCGCATTGAAATAGGGGGGCAATGCGCCTTGGCGGCAGCAGGCATGCGGGTGATCGAATGGCAAAAACCCAGCAAGCCACTATCTGAATTTACGGATTATTGAAAAAAAAGTTTATAGCAGAGGCAATATATCTGCGCAAGCAGGTATCGGCTCTTTGCTGAACGTGCTGGTAGCTGGTTGCGGCTGTTTATTGATCTTTTTATGCCGGATTAACCAGCCAGCAGGCCGTGCTGTGCGCACCGCTGGTAATGGTGGGCGGCATTTCTGCCTTGCAGCGGGGCAGAGCTACGGTGCAGCGGGGGTGAAAGGGGCAGCCGGCAGGCATGTTTTGTAGCGAAGGAACAGTGCCGGGTATGGTGGGCAGTCGGTCTAGCCCGCGAGAGCGGGCACTGGGCGCGGCGTGCAGCAATCCCTGTGTGTAGGGGTGGCGGGCATCGGCAAACAGATCCTGCGCCGGGGCGCTCTCCACCAGTCGGCCCGCGTACATGACACCCACAGTGTCGGCCATTTGGGCCGCCACACCCAGATCGTGGGTGATCAGCAACACGGCCATGCGGCGCTCGCGGCAACGGGCTGCAAGCAAACGCAAAATCTGTCCCTGTATGGTGGCGTCGAGCGCGGTTGTTGGTTCGTCTGCCAAGAGCAGCCCTGGTCTGCACGACAGCGCCATGGCAATCATGACGCGCTGGCGCATGCCGCCCGAAAGCTGGTGCGGATAATCGTCGTATCTGCTTTGCGGCGCGGGAATGCCTACTTCGGTCAGCAAATCAATGGCTGCCTGGCGCGCCTGTGCGCGGCTGAGGCCCTCGTGCAGGCGCAGTGGTTCGGCCACTTGATCGCCGATTTTAAGCACGGGGTTGAGGGAGGTCATGGGTTCCTGAAAAATCATGCCTATCTGGCGGCCACGCACGGTGTGCATGGCTTTTTCAGGCAAATCCAGCAGGTTTTGCCCGTGCAGCAGAATGCGGCCATCGAGTGTGGCGTTGGCTGGGGCCAGACGCATGATGGCCTTGGCCGTAAGGCTTTTTCCGCAGCCGGATTCGCCCACAAGGCAGGCCGTTTCGCTTTCGTGTATGCTGAAATCAACATTGCGCACGGCGTGCAGTGGCCCCTCTGCCGTAGCAAAGGAGACGGACAGGTTTTCCAGGTGCAGCAGGGGGGCAGAGGTGTGGGCGTGAGGCTTGTTCATGATTCAAGCCTATCAGAAGGCGGGTGCAAAAAAAAGCCTTGTGCGGGTAGGGGCTCATGCGGCAGGGCTGGCGGGTGAAAGGTCAGGAGCAAAGAGGCCGTGCGAGTTAGGCGTCAGGGGGCAGAGCCTGTCAGCCGCATTTACACAAAACCGACTTTTCCGCCCTGAATGCGTCAGTGCCGGGATTTTGATGCTCACGTACTTGAGTACGCTGCGCTCAAAACCCCGGCGCTTCCTTTTCAGGTCGAAAAACGCGTATTTTGCAAATTCGCCCAACACCAGCCATCGCCTCCGCATTCGCTGCGGCGAGTTTAAGGAAGGTAACTTCACAACCCGCTTTTGATGACGAGCGGCGAAAGGCAGGAAAGGTAGAAGAAGAAAGGCAGACACACAAGAAAGGGGAGAGAAGCAAAAAGCAGGAAGCGTGTGAGTAGTGTGGCGCGAACCGATACAAAGAATTTTTGCTGCAAATAAAGCAATCTGCGGTAGCTGGCTGAAGCGGAATATCATTCGAAGCGGTAGCGGGCTATGGCATTTACGCGTCGCGGAGGGAGATCACCTGAGCGAGCGGAGCGAGAGAGGGAAGCTCCCGCAGCGTAAGACGCGTGCCCTCGCCACCTGATGGAAGCTGAAAACCTTCTTTGGGGGTGCTTCGGGGGGGATGCAAGGGGGGCCGCGAAGGGGGCGTAGCCCCATAACCGGCCCCACCTTGCCGCGCGCCGCGCAGGCGTCCCAATCTTCGCCGGACGGCGAAACTAAATGCCCGAAGGGCAGAAAAATTAAAGGATAACTACTGCACCACGTTAAAAGAGCCCGCACGCCGCGCAGGCGTCCCAAACTTCGCCGGAGGGCGAAACCCCGCGCCCGCAGGGCGGCAAAGATCAAATTACCATTCCCCGCCGGGTAGGCCAAATCGCACGCCGCGCAGACAAAAAATACAATCATAAGACAAAAAAGCCCCCGGCTCAGAAACAACTCGTTCTGCCGGGGGCTTGCATTCATAAGAAATCAGAAAATCTAGTGCATTACCTGCGCCTTGCGGAAGTTCACATAGGCCTCACGCATGGCAATATAAGGATCAACGGCCACGGTGTTCAGGTCTTCGTAAAGGGGCAGCACATCGCCAAGGGCATTGAATCTCAGGCTGCCGCCCACACCCAGGGCAAGCTCGGTGGGTTGCAGATAGAACAGGGGTTCGGCGAAAAGGTCGCCCGCCCGGCCAACGGTATCACGGGCCGAACTTGGACCAAGAATGGGCCACACAAGGTAGAAACCGTGCCCAAGCCCCCAGCGGCCAAGTGTCTGGCCAAAGTCTTCGCCTGTGGGGTCGATGGGCACAATGGTTTTGTGCCCCTTGGCCACATCGGCAAAGCCAGCGCTGGAAGTGGTATTGATGACAAAACGCCCAAATTCCACGCCCGCTTCAAAAAAGCGGAACTGAAGGATATTGTTTGCAAAACGTACAGGAAACAGCAGATTTGAAAAAAAGTTTTTCAACCCTGCGCGCAACTGGTGCGGGGTTACTGCTTCCCATGCGGTGTAGGCTGGCTTGGCAACATACAGAAAGAAGATGTCGTTAAAATGGAACCAGAATCTGTTCCAGGGTTCAAAGGGGTCAGATATGCTCTGGATGGGCTCGTTGTCGTAGTCATCGAGCGTATTGTCAGACCGCATTGTTCCGTAGGGGGCAACAGTGATGGCCCCCGGCTGAAGCTGGGGGGCATTGCCGTACACCGTAGAAGGTGCAGGAGCCTGCTTTGCGGCTGCATTTGCAGGCTCGTGCCACATGCAGAGCAGGGCGGCCAGCAGAATGCCGGGTATGCACAGACGCCCCGGCAACGTTGATGATGTGTTACTGCCCATTACCCTGTCGAACCTCCTGCGCCTTGGCCTTGACCTTGGCGATGAGCTGGTCGGGGCTGCCGCTGTTCAGGATGTCCTGAAATTGGGTGCGATAGTTTTTGACCAGACTGATATTTTCAATCAGCACGTCATACACAAACCACGTTCCATCCTTGGGCAGCATGCGGTAGGCCACGGGAACTTTTTTAGAGTCCTTCATGGTGATCACGGTGCGCACCTCGGTGCGGTCGCCCTTGGGTGAAGAGACTTCGCCAGTGTACAGAACCTGTTCACCGTTGTAGCCGTCAATCTTGCTTAGGTAGGTGTTCAGCAGCAGTTCGGCAAAGGCGTCGCTGAATTGCTGCTGCTGCGCGGGGGAAAAAGTAGCCCAGCGCGGGCCCACAGTGCGCGAAGAAAATTCTTTGAAATCAAAAATGTGCAAAACTTCGTCTTCTATCTGCTGGCGCAGGGGGCGGCGCGTGGCCGGGTTGACGTAGTCCGGATTTTTGATGGAACCGAGGATGCGGTTGATGGAAGTTTCCAGTGCCGTTTGTGCCGGTGAGCTTGCGCGCACCTCTGAGGGCTGCGAGGCAACCGTCAAGAGCACAAAAAGAAAACCGAAAACAATATGGCGCATGATCGTTTGGGTAGACATTGCTATTTGACTCCTCCGAAGGCGTACTTGCCGATGAGGGAACCGAGGTCAACGGCGGATTCTGTTTCAGTAATGGTGTCGCCCGCTGCGAGGATGCGCTCGGAGCCCCCCCTCGAAATGCTGACGAATTTGTCGCCAATAAGGCCGCTGGTGCGAATAGAGGCTATGCTGTCGTCTGAAAGTTTCAGGTCCTTGTCGAGGCGCAGGCGCACAACAGCCTGATTTCTCACGGGGTCTGGGTCAAGCCCTATGCTGATAACACGCCCCACCGGCACGCCTGCCATTTCAATATCAGCCCCAACCCTGAGGCCAGAGGCAGAATCGAAATTGGCGGACAGTTCAAAGCCCTGTTGTCCGAAAACCTCCATCTTGCCAAGCTTGATGGTCAGATAAGCAACACACAAAAGGCCTATCAATACAAAGAGGCCCACGGCGGTTTCACGAACAGTGCTCATAAGGTTTCGGCAGCTCCACAAATAATTCGGCAATAAGATTCAATGGCAGTATATGTGCGCCATGACAAAGTTTCAAGCCCTCTGGTGCGGTAGGTATTCAGATAAATATTGTGGGGGCCCACGGTGGGTTTATGATGCCAGCCAGCTGTCAAGCGCCTGCCGTACCGTCGGGTTGGGGGCTTCCTGCATGGCGGCCTGCGTGTCACCGGGTTCACGCCGCAAAAACTGCCGCAGATAGGGGTTGTCGCTGGCTTCAAGTTCGGCCAGCGAACCAGAAAAAATGGCACGTCCCTCGCCAAGCACAAGCACATGGTCGGCGATGGCGCGCAGGCTGTCCAGATCGTGGCTTACAACAATCACAGACATGTCGGTGTACTGCCTGCGCATGGAGAGCAGCAGTTCGTCCATGCGGGCGGCGGTGATGGGGTCAAGCCCCGATGTGGGTTCGTCGCACAGCAGAATGCGTGGTTCGGCCACAATTGCCCGTGCCAGACCGGCCCGCTTGCGCATGCCGCCGGAGAGCTGGTTGGGATAAAAATCGGCAAAATCTTCCAGCCCCACCATGCGCAGCACCCTCAAGCCCGCCTCGCGCACCAGTTCTTTGGAGAGATTGAGGTGTTCGGTGAGGGGCAGGGTGACATTTTGCACCAGCGAGAGCGCCCCAAGCAGCGCGCCGTCCTGAAACAGCACCCCCATGTGGCGGCGCATGCGGCGAAATTCTTTTTGTGGCAGGCCAAAAAGGTCGTTGTTGCCTATGAGCACCTGACCGGCCTGCGGGCGAGAAAGCCCGATAATATGCCGCAAGAGCGTGGATTTGCCGCAGCCCGAGCCGCCAAGTATCACCGATACCTTGCCGCCCGGCAGCACCGCATTGACATCGCGCAGAACCACATGTTCGCCGTAGCCAACGCTGAGAGCCCTAAATTCAATGTCCCATGCCTGCATGAATACCGCCTGGCCTCTGGTGTGATTTGTCTGTTGTGGGCGCGCTCTGTTTATGGGTTGCGGCCTTGTGACGTGGGGCAGCATAACGCAGTGAGGCAGGAGGAACAAGAGCGGTTGCTGTGCCGTGCGGCGGCCAGATGCCTGCCGCACGGCTGAATTTTTTTTAGTCGGTGGGCATGTCGTCGGGGAAGTCGGCGTTGGCGTAGACGTTCTGCACGTCGTCGTTGTCGTCCAGAGCGTCCATGAGGCGCAGCACTTTCATACCCAGATCGGCGCTTACGGCCACCAGGTTCTGCGGAATCATGGCCAGTTCGGCTTCCTGCATGGCAATGCCAGCAGCCTCAAGCGCATCGCGCACAGAGGTGAAGTCAGACATGGCGGTGTGGATTGTCCACACGTCTTCATCGTCGATAACGTCGTCTGCACCGGCTTCGAGCGCGGCTTCCATGATCTTGTCTTCGGGGTAGGCGGCCTTGTCCACAGAGATGACGCCCTTGCGGTCAAACATCCAGCCCACGCTGCCGTTTTCGCCCATGGCCCCGCCGTGCTTGGTGAACAGGTGGCGCACTTCGGCCACGGTGCGGTTCTTGTTGTCAGTGGCCACTTCCACCATAACGGCAATGCCGCCGGGGCCGTAGCCTTCGTAGAAGGTTTCGGTCAGGTCGCCGCCAGCGTCTTCGCCCGTACCCTTGCGGATAGCCGCCTCAATCTTGTCCTTGGGCAGGTTGACGGCCTTGGCAGCGGCAATGGCCGCACGCAGGCGCGAGTTGCCCACAGGATCACCGCCGCCCTTGGCTGCGATGATGATTTCTTTGGCGGCCTTGGTGAAAATCTTGCCGCGCTTGGCGTCCTGGCGACCCTTACGGTGCTGGATATTGGCCCATTTACTGTGACCTGACATAAAACCTCCGAAACCTTGTGTAGAGTATGTTTATATGCCCGGCGGCGCGTCGTCGGCAACTTCTTGCGAAGATTCGCCTGCGGCTCCGCCCGGCATGTCTGCCGGTTGGGCAACGCCCGCCTGACCGCGAAAACCAAGGCCCACAAAAAAAGTTTCCTTGCTTTCGGCACGCGAGCTTTTGGGCTTGAACGATTTGACCGTGTCAAAAGCCTTGCGCATGGGCGCAAGCAGCTCCTGAATATCCGGCCCCATAAATATTTTGACAACAAAGCTGCCGCCCTTTTTAAGGTGCAGGCAGGCCACGGCCAGCGCCTCGACGGTAAGGTCGAGGGAGCGGGCCTGATCGGTAAAGCGCGTGCCGGTTGTGCGTGGAGCCATGTCGCTGATGACAAGGTCAAAGGGGCCCATTTCTGCGAGCCTGGCTTCAAACTCTGCCGAGCGGTTAAACACGTCTTCCTGCATAAAGGTCACCTGGGGCGGAAAAACCGTCTCGGTGCTCTGAATGTCGCAGGCCAGCACAAGCCCGCGCGATCCAACCTTTTCTGCGGCGCCCAGCGACCACGAGCCAGGGGCAGCGCCAAGATCAAGCACCCGCTGGCCGGGGCGCAGCAGGCGGAACTTGGAGTCCAGCTCCTTGAGCTTGTAGACCGAGCGCGCGGGATAGTTCTCGCGCTTGGCTTTCAGAAAATAATGATCACGGTATTCTTTCATGGTGAGTTCCAACAGGTAACCTTATCCTTTTTTATTGCGTTCGCCAAGTGCGCAGTGTGGCCTCTCGCGCGTTGTGGCAAAGTTTGCGTAAACCTGTTGACCTGTCGAGGTTATCAGGATAAATTTTCAATAAGTTTCCAGAACAGGATTTGTACACACTGTCACCTGTAAGGAGTCGTTATGAAACGGATTCTGTTGGCCGCATGCATTGCGGGCTGCGCGCTGGGGCTGGGCGCGCAGACGGTATTGGCAGAAAGTGTTAAGGTTCCGGTGAACAAGATCAGCGCCGAGGGCGTAGGCGAGGCCATCGGCTTTGTGGTTTTTGACGATGACGGCAAGGGCGGTATGGATATTGCCGTAGAATTGGCTGGTATCGCCCCAGGCGATCACGGCATGCATGTGCATGAAAATGCCTCGTGCGCACCCGCAGCCAAGGATGGCGTCAATGTGGCCGGTCTTGCAGCAGGCGGGCACTATGACCCCACGCATGCGGGCAAACACGAAGGCCCCGGCAAGCACGGTCACAAGGGTGATCTGCCCCTTATCACCGCCGATGCGCAGCAGAATGTGAAGGCCAAGTTGCATGTGACTGACCTGACCACAAAGGATATCAAGGGCCGTTCGCTCATGATCCATGCTGGCGGCGACAATTATTCCGACCAGCCTGCGCCTTTGGGCGGCGGCGGAGCCCGCATTGCCTGCGGAGTTATCAATTAGGCAGGTGTCGGCTTTTGCTGGTTGCTTCCCTGCGGGGAGGTTTGAAACATCGCGAATGTGACAGCCCGGCCGCATCAGTCCATATCAGTCCATAATATAACCGCGCCCGTGCTTGCGATTCTGTCAGGCGCAGGGCACAATGGATCAAAGCGTTTTTATTGATGATATGCCCCGTCAGCTTGCCGCGGCGGGGTTTTTTTATGAAATACGGCGGCAGATTGGCTGCCTGATGCGCTGTTATTGTGCAGTACCGCAGGGCCTTCAGTATTTATCCGGGGAATTCATGGCCGAGCAAAACACGCGTCCCATAAGGGTATGCCTGCCCGATTTTTGGGGGCGAGGCCTAAGCCTGCCCGACACCCCGGAAGCCTGGAGCTGCCGGGGCGATGGTGGCGCTGTTCTGCTCTTGGGCCTGGGGCCGGGGCTGCCCTGGCAGTTGTCCTTTCTCGCCGGGGTGGACGAAGTGTACTGGCTGGAATCGCCGCGCATTGCCAACGCCGTTCTGGCGGGCAGGGCGCAGGCTGGTCTTGGGCCGCGTGGGCCGCTGCCAGCCCACTGGCGTGAGGTTACAGCGGATGAAGCCGTGGACATGGCTGCGGCCTGCCGCTGTTATGTGTACACGCCGGGCCTGCGGCTTGATCCCCGATTTTGGGGGCCTGTGCTGGGCAGGGTAGACGCCGCGCAGAGTGCGGCAATGCCCCGGCCGGGTCGGCCTGCGGGGGCGTGCAGGCCCGTGCTGCTGCCGGGCAACGACGGGCAGCTGTTGCATCAGGAACTGCGCCAGGCCTTTGCCACATGCGGATTTGGGCCGGTGATGGAAAATCTGCCCCCACCGCTGGCCACAGCTGGTAAAGCCGGTGCCGCAAATGGGGATACCTTTGCCGCCAGCTGGCGTGATTTTTTGGGGAGCAGCAAGCCAGAGCTCCTGCTCTCGGTCAATCTGCGCGGGCTGGATGCAGATGGGCGCATATTCCACCTTTGCCAAGCCATGGGCATTCCTGTGGCACTGTGGTTTGTGGATAATCCCTGGCATGTGCTTTCGGGGGTGCGCCTGCCGTGGTGGCAACACGCCCATATCTATGTGACAGATGCCAGCTTTGTGGATGGCCTCAAGGCGCAGGGCGCGGAGCGGGTATGCCATCTGCCACTGGCAGTGGCCCCGCATATGTGGCGGGATTTGGCAGGACTGCCCAATACGCTGGAGTCGCCGCTCTTTGTGGGGCGTTCGGCCTTTCCTGAAAAAGAGCGGTTTTTCGCCGCAGCCAGCGTGCCGCAGGCGCTGGAGGCCGAGGCTGCAAAGCTGCTCGCCAAGAGTAGTGGCCCGCAGGATGCGCCGCACTTTTTTTGGTGGCACAACAAGGTGGGGGGCAGCCTTTGGCCGGGGTATGAAGTGAGGCGCCCGGGTCTTGGGGCCGAGCGCTGCGCGCAGGCCAACAGAAGGCGCTGGCTGCTGGCCGCTGGCGCGGGCAAGGCTGGCGGGGTGCGCGTGGTGGGCGACGATGGCTGGAAAACCCTGCTGCCCGGCGCGGATGTTTCGCCCCCGGTGGACTATTACACTGCGCTGCCCGCACGGTACGCGCAGGCGCAGGCAGTGCTGAACATTACCAGCCTGCTGCTGCCGCACAGCCTGAGTCAGCGGCACTTTGACGTGTGGGCCAGCAGTGGGCTGCTGCTCAGCGATGCCACCCTTGGGCTCGATATTTTTCCAGAGGCGTTGGTAGCGCCCATGCGCCTGCAAGGGCCGGAAGATTTTTTGGCCAGGTGCGCCTGGTTTCAGGCACATCCTGATGACGCACTTGCCCTGCGCCACGCCTGGCGCGAGCATTTGCACGCGGCCCACGGGTACGAGCACCGCATTATGCGCATCATGGAGACACTTGGCTGAGGCCGCGAGCCTTGAGGCAGTGCCCATGCCCGTTTTATCTTCGGTTATCTGGGCCGGTTTGCGGCCAGATTGTGGGCAGACTGTGCGGCAGACTGTGGGCCAGACTGTGGGCCAAACTGCGTGTGGGTTTCCGCGAGGGGCTGCGCATGGATTTGCGCGTGGGGCGCACGAGGATTTGCGCGTGGGGCGTCCCGTGGATTTGCACGAGGATTTGCACGAGGATTTGTCCAAGGGTTTGCACAAGAGGCGGCGCGTAGATTTGCGCGTGGCGCGGCGTGCCGGTTTTTCAGCCATTCTGCGTGTTGGGCGTGTCATATGTGTGGCCCGCCCCGCATGTGAAGGGCTGCCCAGTCGGCAGAACTGCTTGACAAGCCGCACTATTTTGCCTATTGGTCTATTCCTGCGTTTAGCTTTCCATTGTGGGGAAGTAGCTCAGCTGGGAGAGCATCGCCTTCGCAAGGCGGGGGTCGAGGGTTCAAATCCCTTCTTCTCCACCACAATATCAAGGGGTTACGGATAATGCCGTAACCCCTTTTTTCTTTGGGGCGCTATGCCCCCGTCTTTGAGGTAGAGCCGAACAACCCGCAGTCATCCGAAATGCCCTGGGCAGCAGGCAACAGCGGCGGTACTTGTTTTGAAATACTGCGCACTGCAGATTAGCGCTGTACGGTAAACTTTGTGTCGGCAATGTCTTTTTCCAGATCTGCAAGATTAAAATCTGGTTTGAATTTTGATTCTGCTGTGTAGATAAACTCTTCTGTTTTCATTTTGTCACCAATGGAACAGCTTCCATCAAAAAATGATTTGATCTTGGAAAAACTATACTGCAATGCAACAGCAGTCTGTGCATACGAAGCCACTCTCGCAGCCGTGAAAAAGTCACTCTTCATGGCAAACAGCGGGTATGCAGAATCCATGTTCAGGAAGGGGTATTTTTGGCTGATGCCCTGATCAACAAAAGCGATGCCAGCTACGAGCTTGTCTTCCAGACGGCGATTCTGCGCTTTTTCAGGATCAATCTGAAAGTTGCGGATTTCATGTTGGTATTTTGAAAAATCATTACCGCACGATTCCATTGTGATGCCTGCTTCTGCCGCCTGAAGCATCTTTTCGCCCAGTTCTTCAATTTTTTCATCCGGGCGAATTACGCCCAGAACTGTTGCAACCGTCTCCACTATGGCCGAAACAATTTTTAAAACGCCCAAGATAGTTTCACCAATTTTGGACGCAATGGAAGTTGCCATGGACGAGATGGCCTCCGCCGCAGCAGAAATGAAGCTGCAACAACAAGAAAAAAATCCCATAATACACTCCTATTTCAGTTTAGATATGCTTTTGAATGCAGATGCAACAGTATCTTGCGTCGCTTGAACACACTCAAGTATAGTTTTGTTTATGTCTTTTTCTAGGGTTTGGTATTCCGTCAGGCTCTGCACCCCTGATGAAATGCGAGGCGTGGTAATCGCCTTTAATACGCAGAGGAGAATATTTGAAAAAATCGTATTCCAATAGTCGCCCGCTGTGGCGTGCAATGCTTCTCGTATCTCGAAAAAAGCGGCATGCGCGTTCGCATCATCAGAACCAGACGCACCGCCCTTGCCAAAGAGATTGCACAAGTCTGTCGACAAGTGTTCAATAGCCATCAGATCTTTTGGTGCAAGCTTGCCCGCAAGCTCTTTGGGGCACACAGGGCAGTACTGCCAGGGGTGCTGCACCCAATACTGCCATCCCTGTGCAAATGCCTCTTGTTCGTTAATATCGCATGAGGTGTGTACATCTGGGAGCCTTTCCACCTTGGTATGCACGGGCTTTTTCCACCCCTGCGAAAAAACGATGGCTTCACCAGTAAGCAGATTTGATAAAAAGTCTCTTTGTTTTTGTTCCAGAGCCATGGTGTCGCCCACTGTTTCCTTGTCATCCTTGGAAAACAGCTTGTGAATGATTTTTGTATTGGTATTTTTCAATACTTCCGGGGCGAGCTTGTTGGGTATCTGGTCAACAATAATTAGTGATTCACCATATTTACGAATTTCTGCCAGCATGTCAGAAAACATTTCAACCCCCATCATGCGATTGGGGCTGTCGCCTGGCATGGGTCTTTTGAGCAGCCTGTGGGCTTCCTCCACCAGGGTGATATGCTTGAAGTGCGGTTCAATTTTGTGGCGTGCCTTCAGAGCTTCAGAAAGTCTGGCAAGAACGAGCCCCATGACAAAGGACTTGTCTTCACCTGATTTAAGCTCCTCCAGTTCCAGAATGACCTTATGGTCAAGAAGGGTGGTAAAATCCACAGAGCTGCGCGTGTTGAGCATGAGGCCCTTGACTCCTACGCACAAGCTGTCCAGTCGCGCACGCACAGAGCCGATATATTCGTCCTTGAGTCTGTCGCCGAAGCCCTTTTGGGGAATGATTTCCACCAGCTTCTTGATATAGTCGCTGATGGTGGGAAAAAAGGCTCCGCTGCTCCGCCATGCATCTGCCCTGTCTTTAAGAAATCTGTTGCTGTCATCCCTGAAAGACCAGCCAAAGGTTTCATATACCTTATAAAGACCTTCTTCCAACAGGTTGGGGATGGCGGCTTCCATGTCAAAGCTGGCCAAAAAACAGGCCTTCAGCTGGTCAACGTGTGCGGAAAGGCTTTCTCCCTGCAAAAATTCAAACGGGTTAAAGCGAAAAGGTACGCCTTTTTCATTGCCTACTGTGAAGAGTATAATATCGGAAAAAGCCGGGTCATTGAGCAGAACCCGGTATTCTGTCTTGGCTGGTTCTACGACCAAAAAAGGCATGGCCGCATCGTGCAAGATGCGGTGACATGTGGTTGTCTTGCCAGACCCGGTTGTTCCCGCAATAAAAATGTGCTTGTCCAAATCCTGCCGGGACAAAACAACAGGGCGGTGCGCCAGCACTGTGCCCTCTTGCACCATATGCCCCAGATGCAGGCGTTCATCTGGTTCTACCGGGTTGATATTCAATCCAAAAGTAACCTGTTCGCGCAGTTCCAGCCCTGGAACCTCTTTTTGCGGCAGGCCTGCAATAATGCTGATTTCGGCAGGCGTAAGGCAGGTGGCGAGGCTGACCTTGTGCTGGCCAATGGGACGGGAGCACAAAGGCAACAGCGATGATTGTGCATCAAGCCTGTTGTAGATGGAAAAAGAGCTCACAAGTTTGCGTGTGGCATCTGTACGCGGCAAGGCCTGAACGTGTAATGGAAAAAATGTGGAGTTGTCACCTTGATATATTGACGTTACGGCATTTTCGAGCAAGCTTAAATTAGCATTGTTCTCTGCTGCAAGATAGATAGCTGTGTTGTACATGCCCTTGGCACGGCCCTGACGCAATCGTGGCAACAGTTCGTCGTCTATATATTTAAGATATTCAGTGACAGCCTTGTTTTGCTCTTCCCAGGTGACCGAGAGGCTGGAGCCAGAAGTTGTGCTTTTTGATGTGGTGCGGCTCTCGTTGGTGGAGCTTCCTTCAGTTATGCTGTCATTTGTGCCCTTGGAGCGAGAGGAACCCCCACTGCTTGTTCCTCCTTCCTTGCTCCAGCCCGTGTTCTCACTGGTAGAGCGGTTTATCCCCTTGCTTGTTCCCCGGCTTGTGCCCGTGCCTTGTTGTTCGCCAAAGCTGTTTTGCTCGCTTTGCTGTTGACTGCTTTGTACGGACTGTTTTGCAATGCGCTGCAAAATGCCATAAATTTCTTTTACACTGGTATCAAACTGTTCAATGGATTGCTGGGGCATGGGTTCCCATACAATCAGCAGATGGTATTCAACGCCGGACATGATGTTGATAAGCCTATCAACGCCCTGAAAAGAAATATTTTCTTTTTCATTGTTGCGCGATGGAATGCCCAGAACCGTGCTGTAGTAAAGTTTTGGATCTTGCAACGTGCTGGCTATGGAAGGGCATTCTTCAAGATGGCTCCCCAGAAAGTTGCCCTTGAATGCTTTATCCAGCATTGTTTCGTAATCTACGCTGTTAAGCTTGCCACCTTTGTCCGGGTCGGCAACAATGCCCATATACAGCTCTGCGCCCGCCTGCGTGCCGCGCAGGCAGTAGGCCAGACGGCATTGGGGCTTGTTGATGGAGGCCACCACTTTTTCAAAGGCTTCCAGCCGGGGAAAATCTTTTTCATAGGTCAGGCTGTGTATGCGAAAAAAACGGGAGTCATCCCGTGCGTGGGGTGTGTCGAATTTCACCTCCACCTTTGCGCAGTTCTCTTGCCTGAGTAACTGCATTTCTTCATAGAAGTTCGTCTTTTCAGTTTCAAATCCCATGGGTTATACTTCCTTGAGCTCAAAGCGTTTGCGAGTGCTTTGGTCAATGTTTTCGGCGCTTTCTCCAAGGGCCAGCTCTATACTGCCTGGGGTGCATGCGCTCATAAACACCAGCCTGCCCGCATTGTTCGTGCCCCAGCTATGGCGAAGATTATAACAATCCTGGCTGGTGATTTTTTCTTCAATGGCATCGGGCGACAGGCTGTAGCCAAGCACCTCCTGGCCGTGCTGCAAAACTTTTCCCAGTTGTTTCCATTCTCCGTAAGGAGCATTGCGCAGCAAGGTGGGTTTGAGTTTGCCTTCTCTGAAGCGGCCCACGCAAAAACGGAAGGGGCTTTCCTCTGCTGTGCTGTGGCGTTCCACCACGCCCATGCTCTCGCCCGGTGCCATTTTTAGCAGGCCAATGGCCACGCCTGTTTTAAGGGTGGGCGCATCCAGATTGTCATTGTCGGGCAGCAGAGGTTCGTGCAGATGAATGATCTCTTTTTCCGTACCCACAATGGCTTCGATCTGCTCATTAAAGGCGCTTTTGACAAGATTTGACCTGCATGAATTGCCAGCCATGAGTATATGAAATTTATTGGGGGCTATGTTGTTGGCCTTGAATGCCTGCCTGAAGGCGGCAAAAAAGGCCTGTACCCCCTGGGTAATGCGCTGGTGCAACGCGGCGTTTAACTGCTCTTCATCCACAATAAGGGGAAAGCCGGGCACATCTTGCCCGTCCCTGTTCCACAGGGTGAGTTCCAGCTGCCCTGTGGCTTCCTGACCAAGCGAGCCTTCTTCCCACAATGGCCGCAAGGCCTCGCACAGTTTTGTGGTATTGCTTTGCGCAATGGCTGTTGTGTCCAGCAGCAGTTCGCTGCCATGATAGTGGCTGCCTTCTGGCAGAGTAAAAGGAATGGGCGCATTTTTGGCCTGGGCCCCTGATGCGTTTGGCGCATTGCCCGCCAGCAGGGCGTCGCTGTTGTTCTTGATGACCTCCCGCGCCAGCAGCAAAAGCAAATGCTCGCCGCCCAGGTCTTTGTCGCCTGCCGAATCCAGAATTTCGAGCACATCTTCCCATCCGCAGTCTTCCACTTCCTGCGGTTTGGCCTTGCGGTATACGCCAAAGGAAAAGTCTGTGGTGCCGCCGCCAAAATCAAAAACCCCAAAGGGCACGCCCTCTGGCGTGGGCGCCATGTCTGCCATGCAGGGCAGGGCCGCCGCCGCATAGGCCGTGGGTTCGCTCCCCACTTCATGCACATGAAATGCGTTTTGCTGCATCCACGCGCTGTCGTAGGCCAGAGAGGCGGGCAAAGACCTCTCCAGCCCACGCTGAAAGCTTTTGAGAATACGGTCGCGGGTGGCCCTGTCAAATTTCACAGGAAACGTCATGTAATATTCGGTATATATGCGCCCGCCAAAGGATACCTGATTGTTGAGATTCAGGCCAAGAAAGAAGGCGTACAGCTCTATGGGATTAAGCTCTGCTTCCTGATAGTGGCTGCGCACATCGGTGGACATATCTGCCTGGGGAGAATGCAGCTCAACCTCCAGCCCCTGCTGGTCGCACAAGCGCAGGGGAAGCGCGTCCGAAGGGCGGCGTGCCCATGTTTTGATGTCTGTAAGCCCACTGCGCACAACGCCCGACTGGGCCTGCGCATCACAAAATTCTGCCTTGGCCTGATGCGAACAGCGCGCGTCTTCCCAGCGAATCAGCGGCCTGAAAGGGGCTGTATTCCATTTTTCCAGCAGGGAAGCGTAGTTTTCGAATATCAGCACCGTGGGGTTTTCGTAATGTCTGGCCGCAGCGGCCAGTTGCATGTTTTGCAGGCCCACGCGCAACAGGCGGATGTGGCGGTTTTCTTCACGCACTGCCACAACCGTGCTTGTGGTGCCAAAATCTATGCCCACAACGCTGTTATTTTGTACATCTTCCAGGGGCGCGCGCCCTATCAGCTCTTCTGACAAGGTTACGCAGTCATAGCAGGCGGTGTCTGGGGTCTGTTCATCCGGCCAGTACAAATCCCAATGGCCCTTGGCGCTGTCTGTGAGGTAGGATTTCTCCATGACATGCAATCTTGCCCGAAGATTGTCACCCTGCAACAAAAGTTCTTGTGTATTCACAAAGGATGCGCAAGAGGGGTCAGCATTCCAGAACGGTAGCTGCGAGAGCTTTTGATGTGCCTTGAAAATGAGGAAGCCTTTACCTGCTCCCCAACTGGTTCCGCCGCCATCTTCAAAAGATTTGGTGATATCTGAGGGGGCTCCGTTTTTGATGCATCCGCCATAGCTAAAATCATTAAAATTAACTACATCTTTCAGTGCATGTTTGTTATTGATTACTTCTTGTATGTCTGCATAGCTAAAAGTTGTCTGTATAATCATAGGTGAAACTGTTTCATTAAAAAAACCATGTAGATATGTGTGGAATAACTTCGTGATTTCCTTGGGGGTCGCCTTTTCTATGTCATGCTTTGTATTTGATACGACAAAAAGAATATCGTTTTCTACAACAGGCAGAGTAAACAAGGGGCTTTGCTTTGTGGGCGCAAAATTTTTTAAAAAATCATTTCTTTCGTCAAATATTGTATCTGAACTCTGACCAATAAGATTGCGAGGTATAGTCCATAAGCCTGCCTGCAACAGACGCTTTAAACGCAACATTTCGCTTTGCTGTCTTAAATTTTCGGCGTGCTGCGAGGGAAGCCAGTATTTTTTGCTCAGCATGTCAAGCCTCTATGCTTTCAGGAAGATTTTTATAGTGTTTTGTGTCTGCGGTTCTGTTGCGCCTTCCGGCCCAAGGGCAAGCTCTACAGTGTTGGGGTTTGTGCAGCAAATAAAAATGGTTTTGCCCACGTCTTCCTGTGCCCAGATGACCCGTTCTTCTGCGCATTCTCCGCGTGGCACTTGGCCTTCAATGGCCAGCGGTGAGGCTGTATAGCCAAGGATTGTGGTCAAATCTTGCCGTACCAGCCCGAACTCCCGCCACTGATTGTAGACATGGTAACGGTGCAGTACCGGTACCAGGGCATTCCGTTTGAAGCTTCCCACAGAAAACTGGAAGGGGGCTTCGTCATTGCGGGCCCGTGGACGGTCGATGATGCCCATACTTTCGCCGGGCATGGTGCGCAAAAGGCCCAGAGCCACCCCTGTTTTCAGGGTTGGCGCATATGGGTGCTCCATATCCTGTTTCAAAACATCATGGATGGTTATGGCGTGCCGTAAACTGTCGTCATCAGTGATCGCATTTTTAACTGCCTCGAAGGCCTCATGCACCAGAGGCGAACGGCAGGAATTGCCAGCCAAAAGGACATGAAATTTAGAGGGATTGCTCTCGTGAATTTTCAGGGCTTGCCTGAAGGTGGTAAAGAAGGCTTCCACCCCCTGCCTGATACGAGCTGCAAGCCACTGGCGCAGGGCATCTTCGTCCACATCAAGCGCCAGCAGGGGGCTTTGCTGCCCCGCCTTGTCAAAAAGGGTCAGCGAAATTTGCCCTGTATCCTGTGTATCCAGAGCATTTTCTTCCCACAGGGGGCGCAAGGCCTGACAGAGCTTTGCCGTATTGGTGCGGGCTGCGAGGCCCGTATCCAGAATAAGCTCCGACCCGGCAAATGCTGTGGCGTCATCGGGCATTACAAAGCTGAGGCCAGCCCCGGTTTCAAGCATTTTCTGCATGTTTTTGCGCACCACCGCATAGGCCAGATGGTGCAAAAGATGCTCTCCGCCAAGGCGCACGTCGCCCGCGCTGTCCAGAATTTCTAGCACTTCTTCCCAGCCGTTATCTCTTTCCTCCTGCGGAGTGGCAGTGCGGTAGATGCCAATGGCAAAGTCTGTGGTGCCGCCGCCAAAGTCAAACACCCCAAAGGGCAGCCCCTCGTTTGTAGGCTCCAGCCCCATAACGGGCAGAGCGCCAGCCGCATAGGCCGCTGGTTCGCTGGCGCCCTCATGCACTGTAAATGGCGTGGTGGTGCGCCATCCTTCCTGATAGCCCAGCGAAGCTGGCAGGCTGCGCTCCAGACCTTGCGAAAAAGCTTGCATGATGCACTGGCGTGTGGCCGTATCAAAATCCACAGGAAAGCTCATGTGGTAATTGTGATAAATCCTTCCACCATGGCTGTGCTGGTTGTTCAAATTCAGCCCAAGAAAGAAAGCGTACAATTCTAGCGGATTGAATGCATCTGCGGTGCGGTCGTCGTTTTGGAGCGGTGCTATGGTAAATTCATGCCCCTGCGCATCCCTGTAGGGCATGGGGCGTTTTTGTGTATGCGCCCATGTTTTAAGATTGGCTATGCCGCCCTGAATGCTGTTGCAGGTGGCGGCGTCGGTCAGCTCTGCCTTGGCCCAGTGCGAACACTTTACATGTGCCCATTGCACATGGGGGCGATAGAGGCGCTCGTACCAGGCCTGCATCAGGGGCTGGTAGTTCTGAATGACCAGCAGGGTGGGGTTTTCAAAATCCTGCGGCACAGGGGCCTCGCGCCAGTTCTTTACCCCCACGCGAAAAAGACGGCTGCGCCCCTGCTCCCGTAGGGCCACAACGGTGCTGGTGGTGCCAAAATCTATGGCAACAGGAATGTTTCGCTGTATGTCATTGGCGGGGTTGCGGGCAATGTAGCCAGCATCAAGGGGAATTTCAGGGTGCTGCGATTCGGGCAGGGTGACATTTTGTTGCCACAAATCCCAATGCCCCAAATGCTGGTCAGTAAGAATGCTCTGGTCGAGGGTGGGCAGATTGGCGCGCTCGGTATCGGCACTGAGCAGGCGTGTTTTGGCATCAAGACGGGGAGCCGTGGGAGGGGTTTCTTCTGATGCTTGCGAAAACGCGTCAGCAAGCAGCCCATTCCAAAGTTCATCCAGACTTTGCGTCGCTACATAGAAATGCCATTCGAGTAATTTGTCGTGTTGCGGCAAGCCTGCTGTGCGTATTAATTTGCAATAATTGATAAACGACGAAACATTATGAGGTGTTTGTGCCGTGCTAGTGCCTATATCTGCAACTTGCTGCATGTATTTAAGGAAAGATGCACACAGTACTCCTATTCCGTTGGCGAAAAGTGGTGCAAGTTGTAAACAGTCTAGGTTAAATTTGCGTGTTTTTAAATAACTTACAAGGTCGATATTCTTTGTGGCAAAAAATAATTTTCTGGTTTCAGTATCATAAAATACTTTGCAATCTACATCATTAAAAGTTTGTACAATGCTATCATATGCTTCCGCAGGGGATATGTCCCACTGGATTAGCTTGTTGAAAATGCTATTTAATAATTTGCAAAGTGGAATAAAATTATTACGTGTACCAGAAGCAACCATGAAAAATCCTCTTGATTATCGAACAAGAGTTACAAGGGCCTTGTGCAGAACCTTTCCCGCAGGATTGCACAGCCCAGGCAAAAGCAAGGCCTGTACACGCGTTCCGTCAGGCCCCACGCGCTGGCATACGTCAAAGTCAAACGTGGAGCCTGCCGTTGCCGTGACAATTCTGGCTTCTCCCTGTGGGGTGGCGCTGTTGTACAAAGCCAAAAGCTGCTCCAAAAACTCTGGAATGCCATCAGGAACGGATTCCTGCTCCAGAACGTGTCTTTTGCATGCCTCCCAAAACTGTACGAGCCTGTTGAACTGCCCGCATTGCACAAAAAATATATGCACTGACCTTGTCTCAAAGTATTTTTCTGTAAGTGCCTGCATGTCGGCAGACAACGCTGCTAGCTGCTTTTCCCATGTGCCCGGTGCGGGGTCGGCAATGGAATTTTTTTGCACTTCCTCAAGCTTTCTGCGCGCAGTATCCATGTTTTGGCGCAGCGTGGCATTGTCATTCTCCAGGGCTGCAAAGGCGGCATTGTATCTCTGCGCGTTATTGTGGCATTCGTCTAGCGCGGCTATTGCTCCATCTTTATCTTTTTGCAATGCATCCAGATTTTGCAAAAGAGTGTTCTTTTCATTTTCCATGGCGGCGATGCGTTGCTTTGCCCTATGCAACAAGTCTTGCATGTCTTCTTCGGGCGGCACGTTGGGGAGCAGATTTTTTGCCCAGCTCACCCCTTTCTGCAAGAGGTGCGTGCGCTTTTCTTGCGGGAGCTCAGCAATAAGATATTGCAGTGTGGCATCAACATGCTGCCGCCATTCTTGTAAGCTCTGCTGGTCTTCTTTTACTTCTTGCAGATCGTGTGGTTCTGACATGTCGCAGCCTTAATTGCTTTTAATTTTGGAGGTAGCCACATAGCGGGCAAGCGCTGTGTTGGGATTTCCACTTGTTTTTGTGGGGGTGATCTTGTCTGCGAGTACAGGCCACGGTGCTGCAAAGCAATTTGCAATATGTTGATCTTCAAATGAATAGGGTGAAATTTGAGATGTTGTGGGCTCTGCCCCCTGCGCGTTTATCTGCCATGTAGCGCCATTCCAGGCCACATATAGGGGTGAATTCTCTTTAAGAAGACCTTCTTTGCAAACAAGCTCTGGCAAAATTTGCCATATGGGCTGCATGCGCAAGGAGGCGATGCGTTCTTGCCACGGCCAGGCAATGATTTTTTTGATTTTTGGTATGTCAGCTTCGTCTGCATGAAATATTATTGACAATGCAATTTGGTCATCAGGCCCAAGTCGCTTTTCTTTAAACACATATTTCCAGAATCCTTCCCAAAAGAGACTGTCCTTGTCGGGCCAGTACTCCTCTTCATTGCCCTTATAGAGAAAGGGAGAATAACTTCCGTGCTGGCATTCCCCCAGGGTTAGCGTCTGTTTTTTAACCAACAGCAATAAGTGGGTCATGAGGATATTGTCCTTTATTTTATATCTTGCCCTAAAACATTTAAAAATGGCTGAGACTTAGCCTTTAATGCTGCATGCCGCTTGGGATAATCAGCACCTGTGAGGCACTGTCCAGCGATAGCAGAACGGCAAACGGGGTCATGAATCCTGAACGCAATTCCATTACAGCGTCATTAAGGGGGGGGTCGCCCAGCCATGCGGTTTGTGGAGCGCATGCAAAGCCTTGGCCCAGATCAATGACCCAGATTGATGACATAGAACAATGGCACAAACCCTTGGCAGATTGCCGCTCTGCCGTGTTTGTACCTGCATGGCGGCTTGATGAACGCGGCCATTGTTCGGGCATTTTGACAGCAGCATCAGAAACTGTGGGTGCATATTTTGCACGGCAATAGACGATAATGGTCTATAGATACATACTATTTTTTAGGCATGTTTGTCTATATGGTTCAAAGCTGCGCGGGCCGCGCAGAAATGGTGCGGGAGTACAAACAGCTCTCTCGCATGCAGACCGCGTGAGCCTTAGCCAAGGGGTATGCCTGTGGGGAAGAGGAATGCGATGTGTGGTCTTTGACGGGCAAATTGCTTGCTTCTGATTACAAAAAAAGAGGCTGCCCCGTGCAGGCAGCCCCATATTTTGTTCTGTCTCAGGCCTCTCACGTTTTGTGGCGTGTGAGGTAACAGGCATACTGTAGTATGCTAACGTGCCTCATCAACTGTTTGAAGAATGGATTCGGCTACTTCTCCCCAGGTTTGCACTTCCAGCGCAAAGCTGGCATCGCGTCCGTGCTGCAAGGCTTGCTGCATAGAGGCGACGCAAGAACTGGCATCGCCTGGCTTGTAGTAAAAAACTCCGCCCCTGTGCAAATCAATGAAATCTGGCGAAACCATCGGCAGTCCACAGTATCTGTACTGGATGATCTTTAGCGAATCTGTCAGCGTTGCCGCAAAACCTTTGCGGAATGTGCGTATAGCCAAGCCAACATTTGCAAATTTTATGTAGGGAACCGTTTTTTTAAACGGCATTTCCCCAAGAAAGTGGACGTTAGGCAGATTAAGTTTGTCTTTGATTGGGCCAATTACATGAAATTTTACATCTTCATGCTGTGATGCAGCGGCCTGAAGAAAATCATAATCCATATACCCTGTTCCGACAAAAATGGCATTGATGCTGTCGGCCTCGTAGGGAGATTCCAGGCAGGAATCGTAGCTGCTTTTGTCCAGCCCGTGCCGGTCAAGCCGCACCGAAACGCCGGGAAACATTGACTGCATCACTGAACTGGGTACGCTAACACAGTCAAATTTGCCGACGATCTCTTTCTCAAGCTTGACCATGCGCGGGTGGGTAGAACCCAGAATGCGGATGTCGTCCGAAACACGGTAGACCATTTTTGCGTTGGGATTCTCGTGTTTGATACGGTTAAATAAAAAAAGGCCGGGGCAGCTCTCGAAAACAAAGATATCTGTCTGCCTGATGATGGGCAGCAAGTTCTTCAGGTTTCCTTGCCCATAAGCGTCCATCCATTTCATGCTCAGTCTGTTCAGAAAAGGAAGAAGCAGCGTCATGGGATGCCATGCCGTAAAATGGACATACGAAAAAAAATTGTCCCTGATTTTTACTGCGGTATTATAATTTTTGCTAATGTCAGGAATTTTTGTGCGGTAATCGTTGCGCAGAAAAGACAGCAGACTATACCCAACAGTAACAAAATTTACTTTGTATCCCAGGGCATGAGCTGCATCTGCAAAATTATGAAACCCTGCTCTACGCTTGGAAGGGTAGTAGTGGCCGGTTATAAATGTGACGGTCTTCATACTCGTTGCCCTCATTGCTTTGCAGTAACATTCTGCTGCACTTGCTCAAGCCCGTCACCGGCAAGAACATACTTTTTGTCGCAAGCGGGGCAAGTCAGGTCGTGGCCGAGTTTTTCGCCGCATTCACAAACCCAGCCGTGCATTTTGGCCGGGTTGCCGTACACCAGCGCGTGGGCTGGCACATCGCGTGTCACCACAGCGCCCGCGCCCACAAAGGCAAAGCTGCCAACGGTAACGCCGCACACGATTGTGGAATTGGCCCCAAGGCTGGCACCTTTTTTAATGAGGGTGGGCCTGGCCTCGTCCATGCGGCGGATATTGGCCCGAGGGTTGAAAACATTGGTAAAAACCATGCTGGGCCCGCAAAAAACGTCGTCCTCCAGCGTAACGCCCTTATAAACGCTGACGTTGTTCTGGATTTTGCAGCCATTGCCCACAACGGCGTCGGGGCCGATAACGACGTTTTGCCCGATATTGCAGTTTTTCCCAAGGCTTGTACCTTTCATGATGTGGGAAAAATGCCAGATCTTGGTGTCGTCGCCGATGGATACGCCATCGTCAACGCAGGCCGAGGCGTGCGCAAAGTAGGTGCTTTCGCTCATGCCAGGGCCTCTTTCAGGGCTGCGGCAATCTGCTGCACGGCGCTTTCTTCCAGGTAGGGATGGAAGGGCAGGGCCAGAATATTTTCCGAGGCGTGCAGGGCCGCAGGCATGTCGGCGGGGGCGTAGCCCAGGCTGGCGAATACGGCCAGGCAGTGCTGCGGCTTGGGGTAGTAGATGTTTGTGGGAATATCTTGCTGTTTCAGGTGGTTGGCCACAGTCTGACGCTTGCCCTGGGGAAGCATGATGCAGTACTGCGCCCAGGCGCTCACGCAGCCGCTGGCCACCGTGGGGGGCACAAGGCCGTCAATTCCGGCGAGGTGCTGGGCATACCATGCGGCAACCTGCTGGCGTGACTCGATTTCCTGCGGAAAAATTTCCATCTTTGCCAGCAGAATGGCCGCCTGCAACGTGTCGATGCGGCCATTGAGCCCCAGACGCACGTTGTCGTACTTGTCTTCGCCCTTGCCATGTACCCGAATGGATTTCAGCAGTTCTGCCAGTTCGTCGTCGTCGGTAAACACCGCGCCGCCGTCGCCGTAGCAGCCAAGGGGTTTGGCGGGGAAAAAGCTTGTGGCCGCAGCGTGGCAGCCCAGCGCGCAGTTCATTTTGCCGTGTCTGCTGCCGCCAAAAGACTGGGCCGCATCCTCAATAACCTTGAGGCCGTGGGCTTTGGCAATGGCAAGTATGGCTTGGTAGTCTGCCGCCTGGCCAAAAAGATCCACGGGAATAACCGCACGGGGCATCAGTTTGCGCTCGCAGGCGGCCTTGGGCAGCGGGTAGATGGAGGGGTCGGCCTTCTGTACGGCTTCGATGGCTTTTTCAAGCAGATCGGGCCGCATGTTGAAGGTGACAGGGTCCACGTCCACAAAAATGGGGGTTGCCCCAAGCAGCGCCGGTTCTTCAGCCGTGGCAAAAAAGGTGAACGGCGGAACAAAAACGGCGTCCCCCTGTTTAATACCCCAGGCCATGAGGGGCATCAGCAGGGCATCGGTGCCCGAAGAACAGGTGATGCAGTGCTTTGCACCGGTGAACGAGCAAAAAAGCTCTTCAAGTTCGCGGACTTCAGGCCCCATGATGTACTTGCCGTGATCAAGAACCGTCTTGATGCGGGCATCGACCGCACCACGGATGCGCGTCTGTTGCTTTGCCAGATCGATAAACTGCATGGTCATTCGCTTGTTTTGTTATGGTCAGACAAACAGAAAGCATTTGGCTGTCATGGCCGCGCAGCAAGGCGCCGAACAAGAGTCCGGCAGCCTGTGCCAGCGCGCAGAATCAGCCGTGATACAGCCTACAGCCGCCAGAGATCAAACCCGGCATCAAGCATTTCCTGCTTGCCCCAGAAGCCCTTGATATCCATCAGCAAAACCTTGCCCTCCACAAACATGGAGCGGATAACCTGGGGGCTGAGCTGCCGAAAAACTTCGTGTGATACCGCAA
>NZ_JAYRGM010000005.1:0-179007 GCF_041907885.1 Desulfovibrio sp.
AGCGGCAATGTGCCGCTTGAACTGGCGGCCTAGAAAATGCCTTGGGTTTAAGACACCCTATGAAGTTTTTTTAGAAGACGCCAATACCCAAGGACTGGGTGTTGCACTTTGAACTTGAAACCGCGTAAATCTAAAAAACACAACATACCTATTAAATTCAAATTTATTATTTACAACAATAAAGCCATACTTTATACTCGAAACAATTTGGAATAATATGCCAGCAAGAATTAATATGTAAAAAATTATGAAAAACCAATAAAAGAAATTATTGGTAGGTATTACTTTTATATAAATTGCATAACAATTTAAGATGGCAACGGATAAAAATAGTGCAAAGAAAAATCCACATACAACATTGTATATGCTATTTTGGACGCCGAAAAAAATTGTAGTTTTTTTGTGGGAACTTAGGTTTTTTAAAACAGACAAAAGATAAAAAAGTGGCCATATTAAGTTTGCAAATGTTGTTAGCGATAACAAGAAAAAAGTGAACTGCCCTTCATGCATATTAAAGACAGCATCAAACCCATGTGATATAAGATAAAAAACAACACTAAGCAAAATCCATGTCGTTACACCCGATGTGCGTTGCTTTGCATATGTTCGTTCTATACGATTTTTGATAAAATCAAGCCACATTTTCACAGAATCACTGTCACTACCCACAGAGTTATCCATGCGGACCTCGCAAAGAAATAAATCTATTTTTGCACTAAACGCATTTAATGTCACGCAGACTAAAATTAGCCACGCAAAAACCCCCGACCATTTTTCAATGATCGGGGGTTTTGATTATCTACATGGTGGAGCTGAAGAGAATTGAACTCTTGACCTCTTGAATGCCATTCAAGCGCTCTCCCAACTGAGCTACAGCCCCATGAGGAGAAATCAATTATACCCTTTTGCTGGTGGGTGCAAGTATTAATTGCACTTAATCAAAAGAAAATGCCGAAAGTGGTGCTCCCATGGCTCTGTCATGCCAGGCAAGCTTGCCCTGGGCGGCTCCGGCTGCACCGGCAATAACCATAAGGGGGATAAGGTGTTCCTCGCGCGGGTGGGCAAAGCGCGCGCCGGGGGCTTTTTCCCACTCTGCCAGCGCTGCGTTGCGCAGGGCGGGCTGCGGGTTGCATACGGTTGTTGTCAGCCAGTCATCGAAAATTTCCGCGCCTTCAATGGGTGTATTGTCGCCGTAGCGAAAGGCCCGCATGTTGTGATAACTCATGCCGCTGCCCACAAACAGCACGCCTTTGTCGCGCAGCGGGGCCAGCGCGCGGCCAAGTGCCAGATGTTCCTGCGGGTCAAGCCCGCGCCGCAGCGATATTTGCAGAGTGGGAATCTGCGCCTGTGGGTACATCAACAGGCCGGGAATAAAAACGCCGTGGTCAAAGTCGCGCGTGTTGTCCTCTGCCAGCGGCATGCCCACGGTCTGCATGCACTGCCGCACGCTGTCAAACAGTTCTGGCGCTGCGGGGGCTGGCCACCGCAAATCGTAGGTATGCGGCGGAAAATCATAATAATCATAATACAGGTCGGGCTGCCCGGTGGTGAGCAGGGTAAATTCTGGCTGTTCCCAGTGGGCAGAAAATACAAGCTGCGCCGTGGGCGGTTGCGGCAGGCTGGCGGGGATGGAGCGCATCCAGTTGCCAAGGGCAGTCCACGTGTCAGCTGGTGACCAGTCCATAAAAAAACAGGGGCCGCCGCCGTGGGGAATGTAATATGCGGGCATGGTCATGGTTAGCCTCGCTTGCAGATTGGTGATTTGGCCCGCAGATTTGTGCGGGCTCCCGTATCTTTTGAGCCTAGCGCCAAACATGGGCCGCGCCAAGTGCAGTCTCCGGGCCAATGGGGCAACTGCTTAAACTCGGGAAGAGGCAGGGGCGGCACAATGGGCCGCAACATGCCGCATGCAGGCCGCACGCAAGCCGCACGCAGGCCGTAATCTGGGCGCAAGGATGCAAGAGGTGGCTGCCGCCATGCGTCTTGTAATGTGTCTGCCGCAGCCCCGCACGCTTTCCGCTGATACGGCAGCGATGGCAAGAACAAGGGCGGGCATTCTGCAGAATACCCGCCCTCTGGTGTTGTTGGGGTTCAGGCAAAGAGCATTTTTCTAGTCATCCTCGCGCCATGCTCCGAGCCCCTTGAGCCACAGGGTCAGACACAAAATTCCCAGCAGCACGGCAAAGCCCAGATGCACAAGATCCACAAAGGTGGTTGTTCCCGGCGAAAACGTGATCGAAGGCAGATTTTTGGCAACGCGGCCCATGCCGCTGGCGACAACAACGCCCAGCACGCCAAGGCGCACCTTGCCCCAGAATGTCAGCCGCCCCCTCAGCCTGCCGCGCAGCATGAGCACAAGCCAGTAAAAGCCCAGGGCCAGCAGCAGGGCCGCCAGCACATAGTGGATGTTCAAGGTGGTGTAAAAATCGCCTGTCCAGGTAAGGCCGGGGATCTTGGCAATGCCGTATCTGCTGGCCACGGGCAGTTGCATCATGCCCGTAAAGCCCAGCAGCAGGGCCACCGCAACCCAAAGCTTTTTCAGCAGGCCGCCGGTGGGGCAGGCATCCACCTGCGGATCATGCAAGCTGCGCGGGGTTTTGGGCAGGGGCTGCCCCTGCCGGGCGGCGACAACCAGCGCTCCCGCCACGCCAGCCAGCGGCGCTGCCACCAGCATGCGGGTGAGGTTGCCCGCCTGTGCCATAGAATCGGCAACCGGGCCCATGGTGGGCTTGCCGGGGCCGGGTTTGGCCTGCTGCGCTATTTCGCTGAAGGGAACCGGCGAAAGATAGAATGTGTTTGTGCCGCCGTTTTCTGTCACACCGTACAGGTACGCGCCGCGCTCCTGCGCCAGTTTTTGGGCCTGGGCGAGAATTTCGTTGCGCGGGCCAATAGTCTGCACCTGTTGGGGGCAAACCTCCACACAGGCTGGCAGCTGGCCGTGGGCAAAGCTGTCTGCGCAGCGGTCGCACTTGTACATGACGCCGTTGCCAGCAAACCTCGGCATAAGGTCAAGGTACAGCCCCACGCCCGACTGCCGCTGGGGAATGTGCCAGGGGCAGACCGTGCGGCATTTGGCCCCGCCAAGACAGGTCTGGCTGTCTATGCTCACCGTGCCCGTGCCGGGCTGCCTGCTGGCCGCCCCCCAGGGGCAAAGGTTTGCACAGGGCGGGTTGGTGCAGTGCAGGCAACGCCGGGGAATGTGCAGCTCAAGCGGTGCGCCGTTTTTCTGCACGGTGACGCTTTCGATATACAGCCAGTTGTAGGGGGTCAGGCGGTCGTCCACATGACGTTTGTCAGACCAGTCTTCGTCCTTGGTTCCGGGCGGAAACATGGCTGGCATGGGCTTTTTTACTTCAGGAAAGCGGTGGCCGTTGCGCTCGTGGCAGCCCTCAACGCATTGGCCGCAGCCGATGCATTTTTCAATGTCGAGCAGGGTTGCGTATTCGGTGTGCGGGGCAGCCGCAGCAACGGCTTGGTTTGCCGCATCTGCCGCCAGGCTGGCAGCTGGCTGACCAGCAGCCAGATTTACCGCAGAAAGACCCGCAGCAGAGGCTGCGCCCACCAAAAAATTGCGCCGGGTCAGGCTCATGGTTGTATCCTTTTCAGCCGCCTGCACAGGGGGTAACACGTGACCCCGCGTGATTGTTGCTGATTATTGAAATCAATTCGCAATATGCCACAGAGCGGCGAAAAGTGCAATTTATCGCCTACTTTTTGAGTATGGATTGTGCGGGCGCGTTTTTGCGAATTTGGCACATATCCAGCAAAATCATGCAACAATTTGAATTAGCATGGCGGAATATGTGCAAGGCATGGCTGCGCATGATTTGATGAGAAAAAAATCGGCCCTGCGGGGAGCAGCGGGGAGCAGCGAAGGGCAGGCGCGGGTGGTTGCGGGCTGGGTGCGGGTGGTGGCGGAGTGTACAGAGGTGCGGGCCCATGGCTGTGAAAAGGGCCCGCTGTGTGCGTTAATTGCGGTCAGAACTGGTTGGGCGCAAGGGGCACATACACATCGTGCGTGCCAGACTGAAAGAAGCGGCTGTCGTAGCGCTCAAAGCAGGGCATGTCGAGCTGCACGGCAAAGCCACCGGGCGAGTTGGGCCATTCGTCGTACATGTAGTCGTAGGCTTCGCGCAGCATGCCAGCGGCGGGTATACGGCAACAGGCATAAAGCCCGTCGGGTATTGTTACCTCGCTCATGCCTGCGGGCAGGGCAGATGCTTCTGGGGCTTCCATGGCCGCCCAGTAGTCAAAGGCCAGTCCCTGGTGGTCGGTGAATACCGAAACGCCGTAGGAGGGGCCCTGATACAGGTGCGCTGCCTTGCCGCTCAGCTCTGGCATGCGGGGGGTGAACACGTCGTTCCACAGGCGGGGGCAGTCTTGGGGAGCCTGGTGCAAATTGGTGTTTATGCGCACGCCCACAAGGCGTACACTGTGCTGTTGCAGCACCACTACAGCAAAGGGCTTTGGCATGCATGCTCCTTGGCAGGCCAGACCGGATGGAACAGTTCTGTGTGTTTTTGTGATTACAAATAGCAAAACGGCATATAAAGCACAGCTGACTTGCATGAACCAGTTACGTGATACTGTCAATATGGTATTACGGTATGAAATCTGTTTCAATAAGGATATCCGCTGAAAGATGGTGTGCTAGCCAAGAACATATCATGTAAAGACAGCGTGTTGTAAAATAATCATCCATTGCATCCGTAACCGCCGCGTGGACAGACATTTGGCATGCAGCTATAAGTAAAACATGTTCTGAACTCTTTTGCACCCCGCCAGCGAGGGAACCGCCATGCACCACCCAACGCCATGTACCCGCCGCACATTCTGCTCGTTAGTTCTCGGAACCTGTGCCTGTCTGCTCATGCCCTGTCCGTCCCTGGCATCCATTGCGCAGGGCATTGGCAAGCCTGTGAGCGACGAGGCCCTCAAGGCCGAATTTGCAGGCCTGTGCGCGGGGGCAGAACAGATGCTGGCCGGGCAGCGCCCCGCGCAGGAGCTGAGCGCCATGTTTGCCGAGGCCAGAAAGGCCCATGCCCGCCTGTTGCCCCTGCCAGATATTGGCGGGGCAGAAAACCTCACCTACCCCAGCTTTCTGGTGGGGCCGCAATATGCGGCACTGTATACGGCCATGCGCCCCTGCGGTTTCAGCGCGCAGGATGTGGGCAAGCTTGTGTACGATCTTGCCGTGTACAGCTTTGAGGCCCAAAAAGATGTTTACCGGGCCAACGGGCAGCGCTTTTTTACGCCAGAATATTTTGTTCTCTTGCAGGACTGGGCGCGGCGCAGCCAGCAGCGGCGTTATCCCATGGACTGGGTGCAGACGGTATTCAGGGGCGACGGGCGTGATTTTGATATCGGTGTGGACTACACCGAATGCGGGCTCATGAAGTATTTTGCCTCTCTGGGCATGCCAGAGCTTGCTCCCTATCCCTGCCGGGTGGATTTTCCCACTGCGCGGGCAGAAGGCACGGGGCTTGTGCGCACCACCACCTTGGCAAGCGGCGGCAAAGTGTGTGATTTCCGCTATAAAAAAGGCAGACACGTGGCGCAGGGCTGGGATTTGTAGAGGCGGCAAAACAAAAACGCGGCAGGGGCATCAGCTCCTGCCGCGCGGCATTTCAGCAGATCAGCATTTTTTGATCGCCAGCACGTCTTTTTCAACCAGCTTGCGCATGGTTTCCGCACAGCGAAAAATATCCCGCCCCACGATATCGGCTTCTTCCAGCAGTGTGGTGTTGCCGTCGGCATAGGCCAGCAGATCCATCATCAGATTGACCTGCTCGGTACAGGATGTCTTGGTGCTCAGGGTGGGGTACAGGCCCCGCTTGCCCAGCTGCGGCTCGCACAGCACGCGCGGTTCGTAGACCACGTTTTCTTCCAGCGCCTCAAGAATGCGGGCCATGATGTTTACGCTGTCTTCAAGGCCTTTTTGCGTAACCAGTGAGCAGTCGTCCAGCGAGGTGTGGTATTCGGGGTAGACGTGGTACTTGCTGCGCATGACGCTGCACAGGGGCAGATCAATGCCCGGCGAGCAGTACTGGCGCTCGTCGCTTTCGCGGTCGAGAAATGTGTAGCGGATAAAATCGGGCGCAAAGTGCCGCAGCACGTGCAGGGCCGCCTTGTCTGCCAGGGTGTCACCCTTGCGGCTGGGCAGATACGAATAGGCCCGTTCGTCGCCCATGCAGGTAAGGTTGAAACCGGCCACCACATTGCGGCGCAAGGCTTCGTAATTGCGGCTCAGGTAGGTGATGGAGCCGATGGTTTCTGGCACAAAGACAAAGCGGTAGGTGTAGCGGCGGGGCTGCTGCGCCACCCACTGGGCCAGAGCCGTGGCCACCACCGGGCCCGAAAGCTCGTTGTTGGCCATAGAGGGATGGCAGATGTAGGTGGAAAGAAAAATTTCCTTCTCGCACTGGCCGGGAATCACAAGCTCGCCGTAGGTAAGGCTGCCGGGGGCAAGCGTGGAATCAATAACCGCGCGGTACATGCCGGGGGCAAGTTTTTGCCGCTGCTCGTGCGTGAGGCAAAATCCCCAGCGGCGGGCGTAGTATGATGTGATGTAGGGAATGGCATTGGGCATTTCGGGCAGGGAATGCAGATGGCCTTGCAGATCTTCAAGCGAAATGGTGCAGTCCACCGGCTCGGAATAGCCCATCACGTGCAGATTGGTATCGGCAAAATCCGCAACCACCTCGCCCGAAGGGCCGGTAAGGCGCGCGCCGGTGATGTTCCATTCGTCGGGAATTGTCCAGTCAAAAACCTTGGAGCCAGAGGGTACTTCAAAGGTTTTTAAACCGGGCAATTCCTGCTGTAACATGCGCAACGTCTGCCGCACCCCGTTGCCTGTTATGCTGCGGCATATGGGAAAAAGACTGCGTAAAAAGTCGTGGAAGCTCGTCATTATCCTTCCTTGTGGTGCATTGCGTGAGGCAGCATTTCCCATAGGGGGCGGCAACCCTGATTGCCGTTTTGTGGGGGATCTGTCGGCAGCAATGCCTATCGCGAGCTTGCTTATGGCTACTGGGCCGCGCCGTCAAGCAGCTTTTTTTGGCATAACAAAAAAAGCTGCCCGCAATCCCCCATGCAGGGCACATTGTGGCCGGTTGCGGCGAATCAAGACTGCCATTCATGATCGCTGACAACAGGCTTCAACAGGCAGGCTGGTCTGGCGGGAGCCAACTTGCCGTATAAACTATAACATATTGCTGGCGGGTAGAAAAGCCCCGATTCAAGCGGGCGAAATTTGCTTTGCCTGTGCCCCCTATGCTGCTATGCAAACAAGGCGGTTTAGCGCAAGCAACCATACGTAAAACAAGCCAGAATTGGAGTGTATATGTCTGCGGTTTCCCTTACAGAAGCACAAGCTCTGGGCGAAAAAATACTCATGGCCCACAACGTGGAGCAGCGCAATGCCTCCCTGACCATTGCCTCGCTGCTGCGGGCAGAGATGGAAGGCCTGCCCTCGCACGGATTTTCGCGCATCCCGTATTACGCGGCCCAGTCGGCTGCGGGCAAAGTGGACGGCCATGCCGTGCCGCTGGTAGAGCGCGTAAAACCGGGCGTTGTGACAGTGGACGCCCGCTGTGGGTTTGCCTTCAGGGCTTTTGCCGACGGTCTGCCCGTGGCGGTCCAGGCGGCAAAAGAATCGGGCGTGGCCTTGCTGGCCGTGCGCAATTCGCACCATGCGGGCGTGCTGGGTTTTCCTGTGGCAGACCTTGCGGAGCAGGGTCTTGTGGCCCTGGGTTTTGCCAACAGCCCCGCTTCGCTGGCCCCTTACGGAGGCACAAAGGTGACGTTTGGCACCAATCCGCTGGCCATGGCCTGCCCCCGCAAGAATGCGCCGCCGCTGGTGATTGATCTTTCCATGGGCTTGCTGGCGCGTGGCAAAATCTTGCAGGCGGCCAAAAAGGGCGAGCTTATCCCGGAGGGGGCAGCGGTGGATGCGCAGGGCAATCCCACACGCGACCCTGCCAAGGCTTTTGACGGCGCGTTGCTCCCTTTTGGCGGCCCCAAGGGCTACGCCCTGGCCTTGATGGTAGAAATAATGTCGGCAGCGCTTACCGGGGCCACCCTGGCCATTGAGGCTTCGTCGCTGTTCACGCCCGACGGCCCCGCCCCGCGTCTTGGGCAGAGCTTTTTGGTCATGAACCCAGCCGCCAGTGCTGGGGCAACCTTTGTGGACCGCGTGGAACAGCTGCTGGCCTATATCAACGACCAGCCGGGTACGCGCCTGCCGGGTGACCGGCGCATTGGCCTGAGCCAGCAGGCACGGCAGAGCAACAGCATTGATCTGCCGGACGATCTGCTGAAGGAGCTGCGGAGTCTCTAGGTTCCCTTTTACCATCCCGCTTTTGCAGTTGGATGACAAACAGTACTTAGTGGGCAGCTACTTGAAGGGAAAGTACAGCTCCCACAGGTGTGAAAGCGGCAGAATGATGCCCAGGGCGGGCAGCATGTTGATGACGGGGAATATCTTGATATCGCACATGCGCAGGCCCGTTGCCACAAAGATAACGCCGCCGCAGGCGGTAAAATCGTTGAGCATGGCCGGGGTCATGAAAGGGGCAATGGTGGTGGCCCCCATGTAGATGAGCGCCAGAATGACAAACTGCGGCAGGGCGATAAGGCTTACGGAAAAGCCCATGAAGGAGCCGAAAACCACGCCGGTAAACATGTCCAGCGCGGCCTTGGTCAGCAGAATGTCGGGCTTGCCGGTGAGCCCCTCGTGAAAGGCCCCCAAAAAGCCCATGCTGCCAAAGCAGAATGCGGCCACCAGGGTTATGACCATCAGGGAAAAGTTTTCATCGCCCATGCGTTTGCTTTTCAGCAGGCCAAATATGGCCCGCAGAACTTTTTGCAGCAGGGCCTCGGCATAGATGATTTCGCCCACCATGGTGCCGAGAATGAGAGAAATCGTCACGACCGGCAGGGCTGTGGCCTTGCCCACAAGGGTTGCGCCCAGGCACAGGGTTATGACGCCAAAGATGGAAGGCAGCGCCTTTTTGAGCCGTTCAGGAAAAATATCGGCAAAAATAACGCCGATGACACCGCCGATGAAAAGTCCGCCACTGTTCACAATGGGCCCGATCATATGCGCTCTCCGCGTTCTGGCATAGAAATCGTTCTGAAAGGCGGACAGGAAAGGGGGGTCTGTAGGCCGGTGTGAATCGATGTGGTGATGCCAAGGTTACAGCCCCGAATACCGCAGGCGCGCGGGCTCGGGGCCGCCAGCGTGCCAGATTTTTTCACTGACAAAATGTTTTGGTGTGCAGTTTGGGTATCACAAGGCATTTTTGTTGACAATAGGCCCTGGCAGAGGCCGAAATGCAGGAAGGCAGGAGAAAATATGATTGTCAGAACGTGGCACGGCTGTGTTCCAGAGGCTCTGGGCGAGGAATTTGCAGTGCATTTGCGCAGGACGGGCGAGGATCACGCCAGAAGTATTCCCGGAAACCTTGGGGTGGCGGTCAAACGCATGGCCTTTCGCGGATGGGAGCATTTTTTCTTTGCCACATGATGGGAATCTTTTGATGCCATAAAGGCATTTGCGGGAGAAGAATATCAGCTCGCGGTGCATTATCCCGACGACGAGCGCTTTGAGCTTGTGGCCGACCCCTATGTTTTTCATCACGCTGTAGAGCGCATTGATCCGTTGTAGCTATGCCATCGGCTCTGCGCCCCTGCCCAAATGCAGCTATGGCGTCCTCTTCACAAAAGTCGGCATGAGGCATAACAGACCCCGTATGGGGCCAGCACTGCGCAAGGCCAGCACTGCACAACGCCAGGCGCTTTACGGGCGGCACGGCAACAAACAGGGATGCGATCCATGGCACAGCATTACATGAAGTACGGCGACAGGGAATTTTGTGTGGGGCTTGATAGCGGGCTTATTGCGGCAGAGCTGCATTCCAATGCAGTAGCGCTGCCACAAAAAAGCGCTCTTGAACATATCAACGAGGCTTTGGACAACCCCATTGGCAGCCCCCGGCTGGAAGAAATGCTCAAGCCCGGCCAGACCGTGTGCGTGGTCGTTCCCGATTCCACCCGTTTGTGGCAGTCACCCAATATCTATGTTCCAGCCGTGGTGGGCCGGTTGAACAAATGCGGCATCCGCGATGCCGACATACGCATTCTTACCGCCACGGGCACGCACCGCCCCATGTCGCGCGAGGAGCACATAGCCATTGTTTCAGAGGATATTTACAAACGCATTGAGGTTATCGACCACAAATGCCGCGACACGGCAGACATGGTCAAGGCGGGCGTGACCAGCCACGGAACCGAGGTGTGGTTCAACCGCGTGGCCATGGAGAGTGACCACATTATTCTTACTGGCGGCGTGGTGTACCATTTTCTGGCTGGCTACGGCGGCGGGCCCAAGTATCTGCTGCCCGGCATTGCAAGCTACGAGACTATTCAGCGTCACCATAACCTTGCCCTCAACGAGGGTTTTGGCAGCGGAACCAACGCGGCGGTGCGCAGTGCCAACATGGAAAACAGCAATATTTTTCATGCTGATCTTGAAGAAGCGGCCCGGCTGGCCAGACCCAGCTTTTTGCTCAATGTGGTGGTGGACGACAGTTACAACATCATCAAGGCCGTTGCTGGCGACATGGTGCAGGCGCACCGCGAGGCCTGCGCCCTGGTTGACGCCATCGACGGAGTGAATGTGGCCGAGCGCACACCGCTGGTTATTGCCAGCGCGGGCGGCGCACCCAAGGACATCAATTTTTATCAGACCATCAAAACCCTGGCCAATGCCCTTGCGGTGGTGAGCGAGGGCGGAACCATCATCATTCTCTCTGCCTGCACAGAGGGTTTTGGCAGCCCCGACACCCAGCACCAGATATGTGATTTCGACACCATGGAAGCGCGCGAAAAAGACCTGCGCGAAAACTTTTCCATCGGCAGCTATGTGGGATTTCTGTTTGCAGAATCTGCCGAAAAGCACAATCTCATCATGGTAAGCGACATGGATGCCGCAGACTTTGCCAAAACAGGCATACACATTACCAGAACACTGGACGAAGCGCTTGCTCTGGCAAAAGAGCTGAACAAGGGGCAGGAAATGCGGGCAACATTATTGCCGCACGGGGCCAATACCCTGCCCAAATTCGCGGGCTGCT
This sequence comes from Desulfovibrio sp., assembly GCF_041907885.1. Classification (GTDB taxonomy): domain Bacteria; phylum Desulfobacterota; class Desulfovibrionia; order Desulfovibrionales; family Desulfovibrionaceae; genus Desulfovibrio. Next base: position 11,136 of record NZ_JAYRGM010000005.1, read on the forward strand.
AGAGAACTGTTTACGGGTATGGGGCTCTGGGCATGGGTGGCGCACCGCCAGCCGCGTTCAGGGCCTCTGCTGTGCCGGGCCGCAGGGCGGGTGTGCCCAAATTCGGTGTGACGCGTCTTTGTTCGCCTGTGGTGGACAGTTGGAGAAATGTAGAAAATACGATATTTCCCGTAAACATACTCTGCGGGGGAACTATGCGTTTCATCTATAATGCATGCACCGACGCGCCATTTAATCTGGCGGCAGAAGAGTGGCTGTTGCACAATTCCGACACGGATATTTTCATGCTGTGGCGCAATGGCCCTGCCGTTATTGTTGGGCGCAACCAGAACAGCCACTCAGAAATCAACGCGGATTACGTGCAAAAAAACGGAATTCCCGTGGTGCGCAGACTCACGGGGGGCGGGGCGGTCTTTCACGATCTCGGCAATATCAACTTTACCTTTATCAGCCTCCACAATCAGTCGGGCCTGCTCGATTTCAGGCGCTTTGCCACGCCCATTATCGACGCGCTCAATGCTCTGGGCGTTGCATGCGAATTTAATGGCCGTAACGACATGGTTGTGGGAGAGAGCAAAATTTCGGGCAACGCGCAGCATGCGCACCGCGATCGCCTGCTGCACCACGGAACCCTGCTCTATGCCGCCGACCTGGATTCGGTTTGCGCAGCTCTTAAACCCAGTCCTGCCAAATATATAGATAAATCTGTCAAAAGTGTGCGCGGGCGTGTGCGCAACATTGTTGATTTCATGCCCAAGCCCATGCCCATTGAGGAGTTCATCGACTACCTCATGCAGTATGTGGCCCAAGGGCAGGATGCAGCAATAACCAGCCTGCACGACGACGAAATCGAAGCCATCGAAAAACTGGCAGAAGAGCGCTACCGCTCGTGGTACTGGAACTACGGGTATTCGCCCAACTACGCCTTTGAGCGCAGCACAAAAACTCCGGGCGGTGTGCTGGATGTGCGCATGGATGTGCGCAACGGCGTGATTGCCGATGTGCGTCTGTTTGGCGACTATTTTGGTGTGCGTGATGTGGTGGAACTTGAAGACACGCTTTGCGGCTGCCGCCACGAACGCGAGGCCCTGGAGCGAAGGCTGGCCCTGGTGCATATTGAGGCCTACATTCAGGGGGTGGGCGAACGCATGTTTCTGGATTGCCTGTTTTAATCCCGCACAAGACTTCTGCTCATACGCATTTGGCAGTTTGCCGGGCTGGCTCCGCTGCCGCACTTCGTTATGTGCTTTTCCTTTTTACAGCTATGTGTTGGGGCAGATTTGCCGGGTACATGAAGGCTGGCACATGCGCCCTGTATTATGGCGCGCAAATGCTTGCTTGTTGTGTGTCTTATAAAGGGATATATCAGTGTTCTCAGGTGTATGAAAATGTGATTTTTGGGCTATTGCCATGGTTGATAAAACAATCGCTGGCGTAACAATGCACATAACGAGGGGCTCATGAGTGCTTCCACCAGGGAATTAGTCGGCATGACCGTGGCCCGAACCGCCCGCATGTGGCGCAACAAGCTTGATGAACGCCTGTCCCCGCTGGGTCTGACCCAGGCTCGCTGGCTGGTACTCATGTATCTTTCACGCATGGGGGGTGAAGTTCTGCAAAAGGAACTTGCCCTTTGTGTGGGTGTAGAAGGCCCCACCCTTGTTCGCGTGCTGGACGGGCTGGAGCGCATGGGCTTTGTGCAGCGCCGGGGCGTAGAGGGTGACCGGCGGGCCCGGCGCGTTTGCCTGACATCCAAGGCCGATGGCGTGATAAACGATATTATGCGCATTGGCATCAAGCTGCGCGGCGAAGCCCTGGCGGGTATATCCGACGAAGAACTGGAAAGATTTTTTCATGTGCTTGAGGTCATTCTGGCCAATCTGGATGCCGCACCGTCAGAATAGCACGCGGGGCACGTCCATGCACTCGCGGGGCATGTGCGGCGCACGCTCGTAGCTGCGTGGTCAACGGCTGCGCAGCAGATGGGGCAGGGCTGTGGCGCAAAAAATGCCGCCCAGAATGGCCAGCGTGCTCACCAAAAGGCGCAGCCCCAGGGCTTCATGCATGAGCCACGCGCCGCCCATGGCGGTAATGAGCGGCACGCTCAGCTGCACCACGGCGGCAGAGGGCACGCTGAGCCAGCGCAAAACCGCATACCACAGCACATAGCCCAGGGCCGAGGCCAGAGCGCCGGCGGCCAGGGCGCAAACCACGCCTGCCCACGGCCACGCGGCGGGAGAGCCAGCCCCGTCAACGGCCATTCCCCACACAAGAAGCACGAGGGCCAGCGGCACGCAGCGGATAAAATTGCCAGCCGTTGCCGCCGTAACATCCCCGCCCTGCCTGCCGCAGATGGTATAGACCGCCCAGCACAGGCCGGAACAGAAAATCACGCTGGCGGCCCCTGCCGGTGGCGCATCGAGCCCCGGCAACAGCAGGTACACAAGGCCAGCCATGGCAAGCCCGATGCCCGCGCTCTGCGCCTTGCCGGGCCTTTGCCCCAGCCGCAGCCCGGCCACAAGCATGCCCGCCTGCACGGCCACAGCTATAACCAGCGCCCCCGCCCCGGCAGACAGCCGCACATAGGCCCACGAAAAGCAGGCCATATAGCCAAACAGCGCGAGAGCCGCACTCCAGCTGCCAGCCCGCAGCGGGTTGCCACCGCGCCGCGCCACCATCAGCCAGAGCATGCCCGCGCCGGAAATGGCCCGCAGGGCCGTGTACACAGCCGGGTTCAGGGGAGAGGATGCCTCCCCGGCAAGGGCAAAGCGGCAGAGCAGGGAATTGGCGGCAAAGAGTGTCATGACCAGGGCCGTGAGCAGTGCCACCAGCCAGGGAGAAGCAGTTCTGTTATTGGTCTGGCCGCCGGTCACAGCATCTGCCCGCATCAGTCAATCCGCCGTGCGCCCTGCAACTTGCGAAACACCGTGCTGCGGTTGATCTGAAAAAGTTCGGCCACCCGCTGCACAGAGCCGTGTACCTCAATGGCCTTGAGCAGAAAATCCCGCTCCATTTCGGCCATAATGTCGCGCAGGGGGCGGCGGGCGGCGAGAATATCCTCGGAATAGCACGAGGATTCGCGAATTGATCCCGATATCTGCGGCGGCAGGTCGCGCGGCGAGATAAGCGGCCCGTTGAGCGTGATCACAAGGCTGTGTACGAGGTTTTGCAGCTCGCGCACGTTGCCCGGCCAGGAATAGGCGGACATGATGTCGAGGGTCACGTCCATAAAGGCCATGGCCTTGTGGTACTTGGCTGTGTACTGGGCAAGGTAGTGCTCTGCCAGGGCGCGCACGTCTTCCTGCCTGTCGCGCAGGGGCGGTATGCGCACCGTGGCCACGTTGAGGCGGTAGTACAGGTCGCGGCGGAAGGTTCCGGCTTCCACACTTTCTGCCAGATCGCGGTTGGTGGCGGCGATAATGCGCACATCCACCTTGCGGGGGCTTGATGCGCCCACCCGCATGATTTCGCCGTCCTGCAACACGCGCAAAAGGCGGGTCTGCATGGAAAGCGGCAGTTCGCCCACTTCGTCCAGAAAGATGGTGCTGCCGTCGGCAATTTCAAAATACCCGGCCTTGCCCTTGTTGGATGCCCCGGTAAAGGCCCCCGGCATGTAGCCGAACAGCTCGGATTCTGTGAGCGACTCTGAAATGCCGCCACAGTCCACCTTGAGCAGTATTTTGTCGTTGCGGGCAGACTGTGAATGGGTGTACCGGGCAAACACATCCTTGCCCGCGCCGGTTTCGCCCAGAATAAGCACCGTGGCATCGGTGTGGGCAAAGCGCCCCAGCAGAGAGATCACATCGCCCATGGCCCGGCTGGCGTACACCGGCTCGCGCGATTTTGCCGCGCCTTGCGCAATGTACGCCAGCTGGTCGTTGATCTGGTCAATGAGCTTGCACTGTCCCGCCACCTGATCCTGCAACTGCGCAAGCAGGGTTACGTCGCGTGCAAAGGTCACCACCAGGCACAGGTCGCCCTTGCCGTCAAAAACGGGAAAGCCCGTGAGCACCAGTTTTTTGCCGTTTTTGAGCTGCTGCACATGGGTGGTGGGTTTGCCGGTGCGCACGATCTCCGGGTTCAGAATGCAGTCAAACGTGCCTTCCTGAACCAGATCGCGCACGTTTTTGCCGCGTATCTGTTCCTGCGTTAGCCCGGTAAGCTGTTCGTACATGCGGTTGACCCGCAGGCTTGTGCCAGCGGCATCACTGATAAAAACGCCTTCGGGCAGGGCGTCGAGTATGCGTTCCACATGCTTGGAAAGAAGTTCGGATGATCTGCATGCCATAGGTCAGTTGGGGGGGGATTGATGGTTATCAGTGCGGTACGCGAACCCGCTGGCCCAGAATGCTCTGCGCCACAGCCTGAAGCCTGTTCATGTGCTCGGCATCCAGCTTTACCTCGCCCATGGGAACGGGCCTGTCGAGGAACTGGTATTTCTGCGTACCAAGGCGGTGGTAGGGCAGCATTTCGTATTCCACACGATCGTAGGGCTTGAGGAACTGGGCAATGGCTGTCACGGCCTGTTCGCTGTCGTTAAAGCCGGGGATGATCGGCGTGCGCGCCAGTATGGGCAGATCGGGAAATTCCTCTGCAAGAATACGGAAGTTTTCGAGAATGTGCCTGTTGGACAGGCCCGTTTGCGCTTCGTGCTCGGCGCTGTCCATGTGCTTGATGTCAAAGAGCACATAGTTCAGGTATTCTGCCGCAGCGCGCACGGTTTCTGCCGAAACCATGCCGCAGGTTTCCACCGCGGTCTTGATACGCCGTGCGCGGGCTTCGCGCAGCAGGGCCACGGCAAATTCACCCTGCAACAGGGGCTCGCCGCCCGAAAGGGTAAGGCCACCGCCAGAGCGGGCATAGAAGGCCATGTCCTGCTCAACCACATTGAGCACATCGTCTACTGTACGCTGTTTGCCATAAACCAGCAAACCCTGGGCAGGGCATGCGTCTGCGCAGGGCATGTGGCAGGCGGTGCAATGGCTGCGGTCGATGCGCAGCTTGTCGTCTTCGCCCAGGGTGATGGAACCGTAAGGGCAGGCCACGATGCAGTGCCCGCACTTGGAAACGCCCAGGCAGCGGCCTGCGTTAAAGGCCAGCTCCGGCTCGCGCTGCTGCGATTCCGGGTTGCTGCACCAGCGGCAGGAAAGGCTACAGCCCTTGAGAAAAACGATGGTTCTTATGCCCGGGCCGTCATGAACCGAATACTTCTGAACGTTAAAAACCATGCCTTGCCGTTGGCAGTCATCCTGACACATAAGACCATCCTTTTATAAAAAACGGGCGCGGCCAACCTTGCGGCCAGTCGCGCCCGTGCATGTGTTACATCACGTCGTGTTCGGTACGGGCAATCAGGTCGTTCTGCAGGTCGGGCGACAGGTCCACAAAGTAGGCGCTGTACCCGGCAATGCGCACGATAAGGTTGCGGTATTTCTGCGGGTCTTTCTGCGCGGCCACCAGGGTCTGCTTGTTCACCACGTTGAACTGCACATGCCACAGCTTGAGGTCGCAGAAGGTGCGGATACGGCCTGCGAGCTTGTGGGCATTGGCGTGGGCGCGCACATTGCCCACCGTGTGCCGGTGCGCCTGCTCAAGCGCATGGTCAGCGCACTGTGCATGACCATTGGCCTTTTCATCGCATGGCGGGCCCTGAGCTGACTTACAAAACTTACCTAAGTTTTTTATAACTTACATAAAAAGATTTCTTTCGTGCGGTGGCATAGACAAAGATCAAATACTCCACGGAGGGTCAATGTCATGCAAACCGTAGAAACCAATCATACTGGAGCCAGTGCGGAAGGGCTTTGGGACAAGCTGCTCAATTTCAAGATCGGCCCCGTGCCGCTTCCCGCCTATCTGTTTTTTGCCGCAGTGATTTTTCTGGCCTCGTATTACGGCAAGCTGCCCAAGGACATGATCGGCGGTTTCGCCGTAATGCTGATTCTGGGCATTTTGCTGGGCGACATGGGTTTGCGCCTGCCTGTGCTCAAAGACATTGGCGGGCCCGCCATTCTTTCCATCTTTGTGCCCTCTGTGATGGTGTTTTACGGCCTGCTTGACGGCCCGGCCAAGGACGCCGTTTTCCATTTTACCGGCGGCAAGGGCGGCGGCGCAAACTTTCTGTATTTTTACATCGCCAGCCTGGTGACGGGCAGCATTTTGGGCATGCTGCGGCAGGTGCTCATACAGGGATTTCTGCGCATGTTTGTGCCGCTGATTCTCGGTACGCTGGCAAGCTGTATCGTGGGCACGGGCGTGGGCACACTGCTGGGCCACGGCGTGTTTGAAAGCTTTTTCTACATTGTTGTGCCCATCATCTCTGGCGGCGTGGGCGAGGGCATCTTGCCCCTTTCTGCCGGTTATGCCGAAATTCAGGGCGTTGATCCGGGCAAGTTCATTGCCATGGTGGCCCCGGCGGCCATGCTGGGCAACGTGACGGCCATCGTCTGCGCGGGCATTCTGCGCCGCTATGCCATCAAGCATCCCGAAAGCACCGGCAACGGCAAGCTGGTACGCATGGGCGGCGACGATCTGCTGCCCACGGAAGAAAAAGAAGTCATCGACGTGACCATTCTGGGCATGGGCCTGCTCACCGCCTGCTGCTTCTACCTGTTCGGCATGCTGGTCAACATGGTCATTCCCATCCCCGCGCCCATCATCATGATTTTGTCCGCCGCCATTGTTAAGGCTCTGGGCATCATGCCCGCCATTGTCGAAAAGAGCGCCAAGCAGTTCTACCTCTTTGTTTCCAAAAACCTCACCTGGGCCCTGCTGGTGGGCATTGGCGTGTGCTACACCCCCTGGAAGGACGTGGTGGCCGTTATCCAGCCAAGCTACGTCATCACGGTTATTGCCACGGTGCTTTCCATGGTGGCCTGCGGGTTTTTTACCGCCCGCTTCCTCAACATGTACCCCGTGGAATCTGCCCTTGTCACGGCCTGCCACAGCGGCCTTGGCGGCACGGGCGACGTGGCCATTCTCTCTGCTTCGGCGCGTATGGAACTGATGCCCTTTGCGCAGATTTCCACACGTATCGGCGGCGCTTCTGTTGTCGTCATGGCGGTTATTCTCATGCGCGTGTTTTACGCGGGCTAGACGCAGGCAGATATTTGGCTTCCCCGGAGGGCGCGTGCCTTCCGGGGACTGCCTGTTTTGCACAGCAGCAGCCGGGCGCATGCCCAGGAAAATCGCATGCAGGAATACCGCCAGATTTTGATCGATACGGAATGGGCCGAGGCCGAAAAACTGCTGGCGTCTGCCGGGTTGAGCATGCCCGCGGGCTGCGATTACGGCCTGGCCTATTATGAGGACGGCCCCATGCTTGCCTGCGGATTTTTGGCGGGCAGCGTATTGTGCGGTTTTTGCGTGGCCCCGGCGGCGCAGGGCGGCGGCGTGTCTACGGGTATTCTGAGCCGTCTTGTGCTGCACGGCAAAGAGCAGGGCATCAGCCACTTTTTTATTTTTACCAAGGCCACAGAGGCAGAAAAGTTCGCGGCAGCGGGTTTTACGCTTGTGGCCAAAACAGGGCAGGCGGCCCTGCTGGAACTGGGGCGGCCCGACTATGCCGACTGGCTGGCGGCCACGCGTAAAGGCATTGGAGAATGTGCTGCGCCGCATAAGGGTTCAGCCCTTGGTGCCATTGTCATGAACGCCAACCCCTTCACCCGTGGGCACGAATATCTGGTTAGCACGGCTGCGGCAGACTGCGACCGCCTGCTGGTTTTTGTGGTGCAGGAAGACGTTTCCGTAGTGCCCTTTGCCGTGCGCCTGCAACTGGTACGCGGGGGGCTGGCCCATCTGCCCCATGTGCAGGTTTTGCCCGCAGGGCCGTACATGGTGTCGCGCGCCAGTTTTCCCGCCTATTTTACGGCAGACGAAGCACGCGGCAGCGTACACGCGGGCCTCGACTGCGCCATTTTTGCCACGCGCATTGCGCCCGATCTGGGCATTTCCATCCGTTTTGTGGGTACTGAACCATTCGACCCCGTAACCCGCCAATACAACAGGGCAATGACGCAGGAATTTGCGCGTTGTGGGCTGAGCCTGCGGGAAATTCCCCGTCTGGAATCTGCCGGTGCGGCGGTGAGCGCCTCGCGGGTGCGCGCCCTCTTGCGGGGCGAGGTGGGGGCGGCCCAGTGGTGCGAGCTTGAGCTGCTCTTGCCCCAGGTCACCCTTGATTTCTTGCGTTCCCGGCAGGGGGCCGAGCTGCTGCACCGGCTCAAGGAGCATGTGGGGCGGCACTGAGAGGGCGGCGGGCAGAGGGCACTGCGCCCGGCCCAGGGCATTTCTGATCTGATTTCATGAGGCGGCGCTGCCGCCGGAGGAGATACACTATGAGCGCACACGTTAGCACCGTGGCGGGTACACTGGAATCAAACGACATTCTCATCACCATCAGCGGTAGCGCTGGGGGCAGCGCTGGGGGCAGCGCTAACAGCGTGAGCCTGTCGAGCATTGTCATAAACCAGTTTGGCCCGGCCATCAGGGCGGTCATTGACCAGTGCCTTGAAAAATCCGGTCTTTCAGGCGTGGAGGTGACCGTGCAGGACAAGGGCGCGCTGGAATGCACCATCAAGGCCCGCATGGAAACGGCCATCGCCCGTTACAAGGAGAAATGCCATGCGTAACCGCACGTTTCTTTTCATGCCCGGCAACAATCCCGGCATGCTTGCCAGCGCCCAGTGCCTGGGCGCGGACGTGGTTATTTTTGACCTGGAAGACGCCGTGGCCCGGCAGGAAAAAGACGCGGCCCGCAACCTTGTGAGCCACGCGCTCAAGGAGCTGCGGCCCCAGGGCGTGGGCATCACCGTGCGCATCAACGGGCTTGATACCCCCTTCTGGCAGGCAGATATGGAAGCCGTGGTGGAGGCCCGCGCCAACTATGTGATGGTTCCCAAGATGGAGCGGGCAGAGGAAGTGCAGCAGGTGGCGCAGGCCATTGAGGCCGCCCGCAGCAAGTTTGGGGTGGAAGAAAAGGTTGAGGCGCTGGTAATTGTTGAAACCCCGCTGGGCCTTGAAAACGTGTTTGCCATTGCCTCTGCCAGCCCCTTGCTGCGGGGCATTTTGCTGGGGGCAGAAGATTTTACGGCGGCCATGGGCGCGCAGCGCACAGCCGAAGGGGCAGAGATAGCCTACGCCCGTTCGCGCCTGCTCACGGCCTGCAAGGCTGCGGGCGTGCTGGCCATAGATACGCCCTTTCCCTTTGTTTCTGACCTTGAAGGGCTGGAAAAAGACGCCGCCTTTGCCGTGCAGCTGGGCTTTGACGGCAAGGCCGTTATTTCGCCCCACCACGTACACCGGGTAAACCGCGCCTTTGTGCCCGCGCCGGAAAAAATCAACTGGGCAAAGCGCGTGATGGCCGCCGCCCGGCTGGCCGAGGCCGAGGGCAAGGGCGCTGTTTCACTGGACGGCATGATGATTGACCTGCCCATTATCAAAAGGGCGGAACGCATACTGCTTTTGGCCGATGTCTAAAGGGGGCGCAGCCATGAAAAACAAGTTTATCGCAACCATTGCCGATGCCCTGCGCCAGTGCGGCCTTGCCGACGGCATGACGCTGTCGTTCCACCACCATCTGCGCAACGGCGACCATGTGGTCAACATGACCATGGACGCCGTGGCCGCGATGGGCATCAAGAATATCACCGTGGCCTGCTCGTCGCTGTTTCCCGTTCACGAGCACCTTGTGCAGTACATCAAAAGCGGCGTGATCACCGGCATTGATACGGACTACATGAGCGGCCCGCTGGCCCGCGCCGTTTCCGAAGGCCTGCTGCCAACGCCTGTCATGTTCCGTTCGCACGGCGGCAGGCCCCGCGCCATCGGCGAGGGTTCGCTCAAGATCGACATTGCCGTTATCGCCGCCCCGGCGGTGGACGCGCTGGGCAATATCAACGGTTCCGAGGGGCCTTCGGCCTGCGGGTCGCTGGGCTATGCCATGCCCGACGCCAAACACGCCCGGCACGTCGTTGCCGTTACCGACCATCTGGTGCGGGGCGGCCTTGGGCGCGTGAGCATTCCCCATGATCAGGTGGATCATGTGGTTGTGGTGGACAAGATCGGCGACCCTGCGGGCATTGTGTCCGGCTCCATCAGCCTGACCCGCGACCCCGTGGCACTGGCCATTGCCCGCAGTGCGCAGGCGGTTATCCGCGCATCGGGCCTGCTCAAGGACGGTTTCAATTATCAGACCGGCGCTGGCGGCGCATCACTGGCGGCATCCATCTTTTTGCAGGAAGACATGCGCGCCATGAAGCTGCACGGCGGCTTTTTGCTGGGCGGCATCACCAGATACATGGTTGAAATGCTGGATGAGGGCCTCTTTGACAACGTGTACGACGTGCAGTGCTTTGATTTGAGCAGCGTGCAGTCCATAGCGCGTAACCCGCGCCATGTGGAAATATCGGCAGATACCTACGCCAACCCGGCCAGCAAAAGCGCCTGCGTGGACTATCTGGACGCCGCCCTGCTGGGCGCCACAGAGGTGGACCTGAACTTCAACGTCAACGTCACCACCGATTCCAACGGCAATATCATCGGCGGTTCGGGCGGCCACAACGATGCCGCCGCCGGGGCCAAGCTGACCATCATTGTGGCCCCGCTGGTACGCGCCCGGCTGCCCATTGTGGTGGACAAATGCACCACCCTGACCACCAGGGGCGAAACAGTGGATGTGCTGGTGACCGAGCGCGGCATAGCCGTCAATCCGGCCCGCAAGGATCTGGCCGACCGCCTGCGAGATGCCCGCCTGCCCGTGTGCGACATCGCCGAGCTGCACGAAACCGCCATGAAGATGACCGGCAAACCCCTGCCCTTTGAGCACGGCGACAAGGTGGTTGGCACGGTGGAATACCGCGACGGAACCATCGTTGACAGGATATACGCCACAAAATAGCCCTTGCACGCCTTTCTGGCGGAGCCTCTGCCCCGCCAGAAGGCGCAGGAGAATGACATGGATTTTTGCCAGCTGCTTGCCGAACGCGAACGCCGGTGGAACACACGTTTGTCACTGGCTGGCCTGTACAATTGCCCGGTGCTCTCCCTGACGCTGAACATCCCCGGGCCGGACAAAAATCTGCCCGGCGCAGATGCCGCCTTGTGCCAGCTTCGGGCGGCACTGTGCGCGGCAGTGGATGGAGCAGGGGGCAAGGTGGTGGACGAAGTCCGCCTTTCCGGCCCAGACGGCCCCGCCTGGCTGGCCGCCGTGCGTATGGATGCCTTGGCCCTCAAGCAACTGGCCGTTGCGGTGGAAGAAAGCCACGCTCTTGGCAGGCTGGCCGATGCGGATGTGATGGACGCGCAGGGGCAACCCTTAAACCGGGAGCATCTGGCTGCCCTTGCCTCGGCCGATGCCGCAGCCCGGAATGGCGGCGCAGTGCAGGGGCGTGCGCCACGCCAATGTTTTTTGTGCTCCCGGCCCGCCAGCCTGTGCCGCCGCGAGGGCAGACACAGCCTTGAGGACCTGCTGGCCGCTGTGCGCCAGATGCTGGGCCTTGCCAGCGAAAATGCGGGGCAGGAACATACATGTCTGCCGTAGTGCCCCTGCGGGACGAAATGGCCGATGCGGCATGCTGGCAGCAGAATGGACTGCCCGGCCTGTCGGTGTGCCTGCCTGCCCGTCAGGTGGCAGAGCTGGCTGTCCGGGCGGCCATACTTGAAGTGGCCGTCAGCCCCAAGCCGGGGCTGGTGTGCCTTGGCAGCAACGGCGCGCACAGCGATATGGACTACCCCCTGTTTGTGCGCAGCGCCCGCGCCCTGCGCGCCTATTTTGCGCAGGCCCACGCCCTTGGCGAGGCCACGGGCCACCTTGCGCCGGGGCAGGTTTTTGCCCGGCTACGGCCTTTGGGCGTGGCGGCAGAGCAGTGCATGCTGCGGGCAACTGCTGGCGTAAACACCCATAAGGGTTTGATTTTTTCCATGGGGCTGTTTTGTGCGGCTGTGGGCCGCCTGGGCGCGGGAATGGCCGAACAGGCCGTTTGCGCAGATGCCGTGCGGCAGACGGCGGCATCATTCGCAGACGGGCTGGTGCAGAAGGATTTTGCCCCCCTGGCCGCCCAAGGGGCAGCATTGCGGGAATCACTGCGGGAAGCACGCGGCGGCAGCCATGTCCATATGTACGCTCCCCGTGCTGCACGGCCGCAGCTTGAGGCACATTTGAACCGGCGGCTCACCGCTGGCGAAGTGCTGTTCCTGCTCTACGGCATAACGGGCATACGGGGCGAGGCAGAGCGGGGCTTTCCGCATGTGGGGCTGGCCCTGCGCGCGCTTGAGGCGCACGGGGCGGCATTTGACCTCAACACGGCCATGGCGCACAGCCTGCTGGAGCTGTTGCAGGGCATGGACGATACCAACCTGCTCTGGCGCGGTGGGCCGCAGGGCTTGCGGCATGCGGCAGAGGCCGCGCGCGCCGCTCTGGCTGCCGGGGGCCTGCGTAGCCCCGCCGGGCAGGAACAGCTGCGCCGCATGAGCGCCGACTTTGCCCGCAGAAAGTTGAGCCCCGGCGGCTGCGCCGATATTCTGGCCGTGAGCGTTTTTTTGTGGCTGCTGCGCTGCCACGTCGAGGGCTGACCGCGCGCCCGCTGCGTGGGCTCTATGCAATCCAGTTGTACAGGGTTACGGGGCGGCCCGGGCCGCCGTAATCCTTCACGCTGCCAAGCCTGCCCGTAGCCGTGAGGTAGTCGAAGTATTTCTTTAACGAAATGCGCGAGATACCCGCCAGCGGCTCAATATCCTTGAGGCTGAACGGCCCCTCATACTGCTGCAATACCTGCATGACCGTTTTCAGCGTGCGGGCGTCAATGCCCTTGGGCGTGCCGGAATCTGGCGCGGGGCGTTCCTTTTTGATGAAGATGCGCCGGTCGAGCATTTCCTGGGTGATGGGAACCTCTGGCGAGATGAGCAGCTGGCGCTTTTCGCGGAACTGGAGCAACGATTCCCGAAATCGCTCAAAGGTGAAGGGTTTGACAATATAGTCTGCCACGCCCATGCGCAGGGCGTTGAGAATGTCGTCGCTGTTCTGGGCGGCGGTGATCATGATCACGTCGGTGTGGAAAAACTGCGCCTTGATGATGCGCAGCAGCTCCATGCCGTCCATGCCGGGCATGAACACATCCAGCAGCACCAGATCCACATGATGGGCGCGCAGCAGCGCAAGTCCCTGCTCGCCGGAATGGGCCGTGTGCTCAAGCTTGAACCCGTCTATGCCTTCCAGATATCCGGCAGCCAGATCTGCCACCATGGGATCGTCTTCTATAATGATGACGCGGATCATGGTTTTTCTCCTTCCACCAGCGTGGTTACGGGAAAGCGAACGGTAAAGATGGAGCCGTGTCCAAGCCTGGAATCAATTTCCACCGAACCGTCCACTTCGTCCAGCGTGAGCAGCAGCATGTACAGCCCTATGCCCCTGTTGGAGCCCTTGGTGGAAAAACCCTTGGTAAAGATTTTTTCCTGATGCTCGTCGGCTATGCCCCGCCCGGTGTCGGCCACGCTGATAACAAGCTGGCCCATGCCAGAGGTGGTAACGTCGTTTTCAATGCGCAGGGCAATGCGTTTTTCGCCCGCGTAGGTAACGGCATCAAAGGCATTGTCAATCAGGTTGCCCACAATGGTCACCAGGGCGTGCGCCCCCTTGGCAGAAAGGGGCGGCAGCACGCCGTTGCCCTCAATATGCAGGGTTACGCCCAGCTCGTGGGCGCGGCTGTACTTGCTCTCCAGAAAGCCCGCCACAATGGGGTCTTTGACCAGGGCCGCGATGGAAGAGGTTTCGCGCTTTTTGCTGCCGATGATGCGCTCAAGGTACTGCTCCAGCTCATCGTAGCGCTTGTTGCGCAAAAGGCCTGAAATAACATGCAGTTTGTTGAGGTATTCGTGCGAGCGCGAGCGCAGGGCCTCGGCATAGTTGCTGAGGCCTGTGAGCCGCTCTGCCTGGGCACGCACCTCTGTCATGTCGCGAAAGGTGGCCACGGCGCCGATAATCTTGCCCTGCACGCTGATGGGCGCGCGGTTGGTCATGATGATGCTGCCGTTGATGTTCTGTTCCATATCGTATTCGGGCTTGCCTTCTTCAAGAATGGCATCCAGCCGGGTGGCGGGAATGGTGTTTTGCACCGGCTGGCCTTCCAGCGGCCCGGTTACGCCCGCAGAACGCAGTATTTTTTCGGCCATCTGGTTGACCAGCACCAGGGTTCCGTCCTTGTTCACGGCAATGATGCCCTCGCGCACGGTGCGCAATATGGCGTTGCGTTCTTCAAGCATGCGGGCGATCTGGTGTGGTTCGAGCCCAAACAGGATCTTTTTGATGGTGCGCGAAAGCAGCACGGCAAGCAAAATGCCGATGCACAGCGAAAGTACGGAAAGCCACAGGAGCGGCCCGTTCAGCCGGGCCACGTTGGCTTCTATATCCTTGGACATGATGCCCACGGCCACAGCGCCCAGCTGCTTGCCCTGCTCGTCGTAGATGGGCCTGAAGGCCCGCAGCGAAAAGCCGAACGAACCGCGCGCCGACGAAATATAGGTGCGCCCCTTGAGAGAATCGCCCTCGTCGCCGCCCATGATATGCCCGCCGATTTTCCACGCTTCGGGGTGGTAGACGCGTGTGCCCTGCATGTCGATGAGCACAATGAACTTTACGCTCGAAACATGGGTCAGCATTTCCACAAAATCCACCATCTGCTTGCGGATTTCTGGCTTGTCCGAGCGCATGCCTTCGATGACTGTGGAGGATTCTGCCGAAAGTCTGGCCACGTTGGTGACGGTTTTTTCCGCTTCTTCGTACCCGTATTTGCTGATGAAATACGATTCTGCCAGATGACTGAGCAAAAGCGGCGGGCAGAGCGCCAGGCTGACCATGATGGCGAGTTTTACAAACAGGCTGGAATTTTTGATTGCGTGCAGCATGGCTGATCGGTGGGGCGGTCGTGCTGGCGGGCAGACCGGATTGCGGCGGGCTGCCCCTGCCGGGGTGCTCGCCATGAATAGGCGGTGCGGCTGCGCTGCCGCTGGGGCTGCACACCGCCCATGGAGTGTAGCAGGAGGTTTGGCGGCCCGCAAATGGCGTGCGGGGTCAATTTTTGTTCCCGCAGGTGTTTTGGGGCATGTTGCAAAAAAGGTCGCGAAGCGTGAAAATTTTTGTAACCATTTACGCAAGCAGTATTTTTTGTCAGCAAGACCCACGGGAAACACAAAATCGCAGTGGAATAATATCACATATGAGGTTAGGAATGGCGACCCCCCCCCTGTATGCGAATAGTTTGGACACGTTGTGTTGGTTATTGGGTACTGAACCAGGAAACGAAGATGGAGCCGGGGATGAAAAAAATTGCAGTGTTGGTAATGGCGGCCGGTATGTTGTGCGCGCTGTCCGAAGGCGCGAACGCCATTGATTTTTCGGCCAAGGGCCGCTGGGCTTACAACTTTAGCTACGGTCAGCACGGCAATTTTACTGCTGGTGGGGGCAGAACAGGCTACAGCGCCACTGAAGACGAATTTGAAGCCGCCCAGCAGGTTCGCCTGCAACTGGATGCCAAGGCTTCTGAAAACCTCTCAGGCACAGTGCATTTTGAAATCGGCGGCTACAACCGTGGCATGATGCAATACTGGGGTGCCAGCGGCAACGGCGGTGCCCTGGGTGCGGACGGCAACGTGGTAAAGGTCAAGAACGCCTTTCTTGACTGGGTAGTACCCCAGACCGCCCTCAAGGTGCGCATGGGCATTCAGCCTATCCAGCTGCCCGACTACATCAACAACAGCCAGGTGCTGGCCGACGATGCCGCAGGCATCACCGCCTCGTATACCTTCAACGAAAACGTGGGCATTACGGCCTTCTGGACGCGTCTTTTCAACGACAATTCCACGGCCACGACCAACCGCAGCCCCGGCTACATGGACAACTTTGACGCCGTGGGCCTTACCCTGCCCCTGACCTTCAACGGCGTTAACCTTACGCCCTGGGGCATGTATGCCGGTATCGGGCCCGCGCTCAACTACAATAACGTCACCGGTAATCCCGCCCAAAGGCAGATCACTACCTACTCCAGCCAGGCATCTGCTGGCGGCCCCCGCGCCGGCATGCTGCCCCTGTACGGCGGCTTTCACAAGCAAAGGCTGACGGAATACGGCAATGCCATGTGGGTGGGGCTGCCCGGTCAGGTCACAACCTTCGACCCCTTCCGCATTTCGTGGGATGTGGTGTACGGCGCTGTGCAGTACGATGATTCTGCCATGAACCGCGCTGGCTGGCTGGCCTCGCTGCTGCTCGAATACAAGCTCGACTGGAGCACCCCCGGCCTGTACGGCTGGTACACCTCTGGCGATGACGACAATCTCGGCAACGGCTCGGAGCGCATGCCCAACATCCACCCCAACAACCCCAACGACTTCTCCGAATTTGCCTTCCACGGCGACCCCATCGTGGGCCGCGACAGCATTGTGGGCAAATCCATGACAGGGACCTGGGGCATTGGTGTGCGCCTCAAGGACATGAGCTTTGTTGACAAACTCAGCCACACCTTCCGCATCAACTTCATGGGCGGCACCAACGATCCCGGCGTGCTCAAAAAGATCAACCGCGCCACCGGCGTCTGGATGGCTCCCAACGACACCACGGTTCCTGGCCGCGAGGGGCTGTACCTTACCCGCAATGACAGCCTGGTCGAATTTGGCCTGAGCACCAAGTACAAGATGTACGACAACTTTACCGTGTATGTTGAAACCAACTACGATGCCCTGTTCCTCGACAAGAGCGCATCGGTGTGGGGCAACAGCCGCATGAACGGCAAAAGCGACCGCAGCGCCGATGCCTGGAATGCCGCCGTCACCTTTGTGTACCAGTTCTAGGCTCATACGCGGCAACGCGTTGCCGTGCCCGGTATAATGCAGAGCGCCCATGAAATTCATGGGCGCTCTTTGCGTGTTTTGTGGGGTGTGGTTTTTTGCGGGGCAAAGGGCAATCAGCCCCCGGCGGGGTGCTCTGGCCTGCCCATCAGCACCACCGGCACAATGCTGAGTGCCGCCACCGCCGCCATAAGCAGATACACCGCATCCATGCTCCACAGCGAGGCCATGCCGCCAAACAGCACCGGGGTAAGAATATTGGTTATGCCCCGGCCAAAGGAATTGACGGTAAACACAGCCTCGTAATTTTGTGTGCCCTGCACGGGTTCGGTAATGATGGTCTGAATGACCGGCACTGTTCCCTTGGTGACAATGCCGATGGCCAGGGCGAGCAGCACCGTGAGCACAAGGTTGCCAGAGCTGAGCAGGGCGCAGAGCAGCAGGGTAAGGCTGATGCCGGCAATGATGAATATTTTGCGCGTGCCAAACATGTCGATAAGACGGCCACAGGCCATCTTGCCCGCAAAGGATCCAAGGGTGAAGCCCAGAGCGAACGAACCGATGGTTTTGGCGTCTATGCCCCTTGCCACCAGCAGCAGGGGCAGAAAGGTAAAGATTCTGTCGTTGCTGAAGGCATTGAGCATGCTGGCCAGCATGGCCAGAAAAACGTTTTTGTCTTTCAGTATGGCAAAGGCGGCAAAGGGATTGCGCCGTGTGCGTTTGGGGGTGGCAGGCATGTCTGGCCCTGCCTGGCTGCCGTTGTCAGAGGCCGCAAAGCTCTTTTTTGCACAGTACAGCCACAGGCCCGCGCACAGGGCAACCACTCCGTATGCCAGACAAATGGCCTGCCAGCCGGGCATGGAGCCAACGGAATACGCCGCCGCAAAAGCGGCAAACGACACCAGCGGAATGCGCCCCACATCGCCGATGGCCGTAAAATCGCTCATGACCCGGCCAAGCCGTGCCCGCTCTGTATTGGCGGTAATGTAGGAGAAAGAGAGGTTGTGAAAAACCGCAAAGCCCGCCATGGCCAGCAGCAGGCAGGCCCCGGCTACAGTCATGCTGCCACCCGCACTACTGCCACCCGCCCAGCCGTCCATCCAGCCGTAGGCGCTCATAAGCCCCGCGCCAAGCATGCCAAGCCCCGCCAGCCCCGTGAGCAGGGCCACAGAGCCAGCAAAACCAAACCGGCGCGAAAACCAGCCCGTGCCAAGACCAGCAGCCGTGCTCAGGGTCGTGCCGAGCGAAACAATCAGCCCCACTTCTGTTTCGCCGCTGCCGCAGGCCAAGGCCATGAACGACAAGATCACCGGCACGGTGTCAAACAGGCCATCCACAAGAATGTGGTACAGATTCAGCATGATAAAGCGTGCGCGGGGCATCATGCGCAAGCTGTACTTTTACGGGCGGGCCGCGTCAAGCCAGCAGCCCGGCAGGCGCGTGCGGGCTGCCATGCCGGGCGCGGGCAGATTTTTAGACAGCCTGGCTCTGTTTTTTCATGTCCTGTATAAGAGCGTGCAGCACGTGTGTCTGCTGTATGAGGTCTGTCACGGACTTGGCTGCGTGCTCCATGGCCTGTGCCGTTTCAGCAGAGATAGTTGCGATCTGTTCCACAGATCTGTTGATTTCTTCGCTGGTGGCCGATTGTTGCTCGCTGGCCGTGGCAATGGACTGCACCTGATCGTTCACTTGATCGACGAATTCAAGGATGCGTTGCAGCGATTCGCCGGAGTGTATGGAAAGGGACGCGGCCTTTTCAATGGCAGCAACCACGTTTTCCACACTGGAGATGTTTTTTCGGGTCCCGTCCTGAATTTCGCAAACAGCGCGCCCCACATCCTGTGTGGCGGTCATGGTTTTTTCTGCCAGTTTGCGCACCTCGTCGGCCACAACGGCAAAGCCGCGCCCCGCATCGCCCGCCCGTGCGGCCTCAATGGCGGCATTAAGCGCCAGCAGGTTGGTCTGGTCGGCAATATCGGCAATGATGCCCATGACCTGGCCGATGCCATCGGCCTGTTTGCCAAGCACGGCCATGTCTTCGCGTATGGCAATCGACTGCGCCCGCACGCCTTCAATACCTTTTACGGCGCTTTCTACGACAGACGCGCCTTCCTGCGCCTGCCCACGGGTGTGGCTGGAGGCATCGGCTGCCCGCTGCGAGTTTCTGGCTACCTCAAGCACGGTGGCGTTCATTTCTTCCATGGCGGTGGCGGTTTCGCGCACCCGGCCAGACTGCTCATCCGCGCCCCGGCTCGATTGCTCGACCTGGCTGGAAAGCTCTTCGGAAGCCGTGGCCACCACATTAACAACGGCCTCAAGGCTCTGCACCGCCTGAATTATCTTGTTACGGTTGTCTTCAGCCTTTTCTCGCGCCTCTTGCGCGGCCTGCATGGCATGGGTGGCCCTGGTAACCTCTTGTGCCGCAAGCTGGTTTTTTTCTTCGGCCAGAGAAATCTTGTGCTTCAACTCGGACAGCATGGTGCTGAGGCTGTCTGCCAGTGCGCCAAAGTCGTCTCTGCGTTGCAGCGATATCTGAGAATCAAGCTCGCCTCTGGTAATGCTTTTTGCAAAGCCCATGCACTCCCTGAGCGGTCTGATGACGCCAAGGGCAATACCCAACGATATGAGCGTGATAAGCGCAAGGCCAACAATAAATATGGTGGTAAAGAATATGCGCCCTGTTTCAACAACGCTGCGGCCCTCTTCGGTTACTTTTCGGGAATAGGCTTCAAGCAGGGTCGCCAGTTTATCCACAACATCGCGGTGCTTTTGGTAGGCAGGGGTAAGCTGGCTCACGGCGGCTGCTTCGGCATCCGCCCTGTGGTTGGCCTGCACGGCGGGTTTGATTTTTGTCTCGATGATCTCAAATACAGCCCTGCCAGTGGGGTAGAGCTCCTGATCGACCATCAGCTTTATTTGCGGATCAATACCGCTGGCACGCCAGAAGTTGTACTGCTGCTCGAAATCCTTTTTGTGCCGGGCAACAGAGTCGTACAGTTTTTCAAGGCCAGCCGCGTCACTGGTGCTGATGATTTGTAGAGCATCCAGATATGTTTCAATCACATAGAGCGGCGGCGGCAAAATATCTGCAAGCAGATCTTTGCTGCTGGCAATAGATTGATATGTAGATGATCCAATTGATGATTTTGTTATAGTGTATGTTGAAATGGAATAAAGACCCGTCATGCCAACGAATACTAAAATAATAAGGATGGCAAATTTTTTGGCGACAGAGATATTTTTGAGCATCCTGATTCTCCCTGCATTGGCATAAAAGTGTACCATTGTTCTGCTCAGTTCTAAACAGACACGCAGAGGAAAACAATAGGGCGGCTGCTTTGTGTGTGCTTGTCAGTTGCGCCCGCGCTTACTATGCTCGGTAGTGAATATTTTGAAATAACAGGCAACATGCCCGCCGATTGTCTGGCGGTTTTGCTGCCCCTGCCATGCCTGAAGCACCTCGACCGCTGCTGGCTGCCTTTATGGATACCGCCCATGACAGACAAAGAAATTCCTTACCGTGCAGAAGCGGCCAGCAGCAGGGCAGAACCCGTTGCCCGTGACAAAGTGCATCAGCCGCCGCATGCCTTGCCCGATTTGGCCGTTCCCGTACTGACCAGACCAGCGCTCAATGCACTGTGCGATGCAGGCGCTATGAGCTCTGCCGCGTGGCAAGGGGCCATTGACTATTGCGGCTTCACGCCCACCGGCAAGGATTGGCTGGCCTACTGGCGGCAGTTGTGCCTGCTTGGCGGTGCGCTGTTTTTTGTGGCGGGTGTAATCTGCTTTATCGCCTGGAACTGGGGAGCCATGACACCGCTTGCCCGCATGGCATTGACCGGGGCGGTGGTGGCGGTGAGCGGTCTTGGGGCTGTGCTGCTTGGGCCAGATACGCGGCTGGGGCGGGTTTTGCTGCTGGTGTGCGGCATTGGCATGGGCCCAATGCTTGCCGTGTTTGGGCAAACCTATCAAACCGGGGCCGAGCTGTGGGAGCTCTTTCGGGTATGGACTGTCTTGCTGGTGCTGCTGGCGCTGGCGGGCAGGCAAACCGGGCTGTGGTTTGCCGCATGGATTGTGGCCAATATTTTTGTGGCCTTGTGGCTTGGGCGCGGCCTTGCCTCGCCTACGAATGCCTTGGGGCAGTTTTTTACCGTGACGGAATGGCTTGTTGTCACAGCTTGCGCCCTTGTGTGCTGGGAATGGGCGGCCCACAGGGCAGCGGCCAGATCGGAACGGAATGCAGAGCTAAAAGCAGGGCGAACAGCCGCGCAAGATGACGCGCAGGATGACGCGCAAGATGCCACGCAGGATGACGCGCAGGCGTGGATTTGCTCGCGCTGGATGCCGCGCCTGCTCTACCTTGATCTGGTCAGCCGCACCGCGCTTTTTTTGATCAGCATGATCTGCGGCATGGGTTATGGCAAAGAGTATTATCATTTATGGATGCCGCACAACGCTGTGGTGGGGATTGCCGTGGGTGTGGCGGGTTTTTCTTGGTGGTGGTACCGCACGCGGCAGCCCGATCTTTTCATGCTGACTGCCTTGCTGGCGGCTGCCTCTGCTGTGCTGCTGGCCGCGCTGGCCGAAGCAGAGCTGTTTTTCAGCGCCGGAACCGCAGCCGCGCTTGTGCTGTGGGGCCTGCTTGTGACGGGCCTGACGGCGGGGCTGGCAAAGGTGCTGGTGCATCTGCAACGCGGCATGCATGCGGCCCCAGAGCGGGCCAAACAAAACGCCGCGTATGCCCCTTCCGCGCTTGGCCGCCAGGTTGCCCCTGTGAGCTGGCAGGCGCTGTGGGAGCATTTGCAGATATGCGGTCTTGTGCCGCAGTCGCAGGCACTGCCCCAAGTACTGGTCAGAACCGGGGAGCCTCACTCGCCGTGGTATGTGCGGGCCATGCTGGCATTTGGCGGTTGGCTGGCAGCGGTGTTCTTTGTCTGCTTTTTCGGCTTTATGCTTTTTGTGGTGCTGGAAATCAGATCGGATGAGGAACTGGCGGTCTTTATCGCCTCTGTGCCTGTGGTGCTTGTGGGGCGGGCCGCATTGGCGAGAAAGCACATGTTTGCCCGGCATTTTGGCTTTGCCATGGCGGTTGCCGGTACGGTTGGAATTTCCTTGGCCCTGTGCGCCAGCCTGTACAGCGAAGCGCTGGCCTGCTTTGCACTGGCGGCGCTGCTGCTGGCCCTGATTTATTTTATGCGAACCGCCGCCTACACCTTTGTGGCTGCAACCGTCTTTGGCAACAGCGTGGCTGCGGGCATACTGTTATTGACTGCGGAACACGCGGGCAGGGGCTTGGCCGCGCCCGCAACAGGGGCGTTGGCGGGGGCCTCCGCCCTGCTGATCGGGCTGTGGTGGGCACTGGTTTGCCTGGCTCTCGTTTTCTATTGCCTGCAAGAGGAGAAGTGGCGCGGTGTTGTGCCGGTTTTTGGGGGCTTTTGGGGGGCAGAGATAGGGCAGGGAACAAGGGCAGAACCCCTGTTTTACGGTCTGTACGCTGCCCTGCTGCTGTTTGAGATCGTGAGCCTCGGCACTCGCCATGGCCTTGCCGCGAGCGTTGGTGTGCCTGTTGTGGGCAGCGGGTATGCTGGTCTTGCGGCTGCCGTGGGCGTGGCCGTGCTGGCCTTCTGCCTCGTGCGGCGGGGCGGGAGAATTGCGGATGGTGGGGCGCAACCTGGGACGCATCGGTCGCAGGAACGTTCGGGTCAGGCGGGTAGCGTTGCGGTCCTGTGGGTTTTGCTGGCGGGGCTGCCTCTGGTGCTTGCGCTGGGCTGGTATCTGCCGGGGGCGGTAATAACCCTGCTGGGGCTGCTGCTGGCAAGGCAGATGGGCAACGCGGTCATGCAGGGCTTTGCGCTGGCATACCTTGGGGCCTACATGGTTTTTTACTACTACAGTCTGGCCGTGTCGCTGGAGCAGAAATCCCTGTATCTGGCTGCTACCGGCCTTGGATTGCTAACGGTTGCCTTTATGCTGCGGCTTTGGCAGGCAAAACTGCGGGCAGGGGTGGGGGCAGATCATGCGTAGGCTGTACATTCTGGCGGTGCTGGTGCTGTTTTTGGGTGGATACGCCTTTTCCGCGTACCGTATGGAAACCGTGCTGGCAGAGGGCACAACGATTCTGCTGGCCCTTGCCCCGGTTGACCCGCGCGCGCCGCTCATGGGCGACTACATGGCCCTGCACTATGCGGTGAACAATGACATCCGCAAGGCTCTTAACGCACAGTGGGCCGAGCAGAGGGCTGCACAGGAAAATGTGCAGAAAAATGGCCAGAATAATGGGCAGAGCAACGCGCAAGAAAATGCCCAGCCGAATACCCAGATGTCTGCCCAAAAAAATGAACAGAAAGCCGCCCCCGGCGACAAAACCCCAAAACCCCGCGAAGAGAAGCGCAACGCCGAAGGCTTTGCCGTGCTGCGCATAACGAATGACCCCGTGCCGCAGGCAGCAACCTTTGTGCGCCTGCACGATGGCAGCCCCTTGCAGGCCGATGAATTTTTGCTGGCCTACAGGCTGCGCGGCCATGTTGTTACATCCGCCGCCCCGGCCTTCTACTTTCAGGAAGGAACCGCCAGCCAGTACGCTGGCGCGAAGTTTGGCGTGTTCAAACTGGCCGCAGACGGCAAGACCCTGCTTGTGGGGCTGAGGTGATGGCGGGGCAAGTTCTAAATAAACAGATTATGAAATGAAAAAGGCCGACAAAAAATCAGCCTTTTCATTTTATTTGGTCATAAATTTAGCACACTCAAGCGTACTAACACTGCGGCTTTGGACACTTCAAATTCTTCTGCGAGCTTGCGTTCATCAAAGTTACATCGTCTCGCAGCGCAAGAAAATTCATCTTCTGGCATCAAAAATTCTGCTGCGAACCAATTCGCTTCGAACTCCTCTTGCGTTGGATTGCCGTTGCGATGGACAGTTCTGTCTTCATCCAGCGCATGCTCTAATATAATATGACCAAGCTCATGCGCAATCGTAAAGTTATCTCTAACTTTTGGCGTATTGAGAGGGAGCGTTATTGTCCAACGGCCATCTTCATATTTGGCATGTTCGCCATGCTCTTCGTACTGGATCGTGATGTGTTGATCTGCAAAAATTTTATCGAAAGTTTCTTGAAGAGGTTGACCTGGGAGGGCAAAATCCCGTCTTAATTTTTTTGCACGAGAAATTATATCCTCTTTGCTTGACATCCCAGTACCTCCTTCTCTAAAAAATTAAAGAAAGAAAATTATGCATAGCAACTAACTATGTCAAGCAAAATTACACGGCAATATGAAAATTGTCTAGTCCCACAGGAGCCAGAATGAAGACGGTAACGTTTTTTCATGATAAATATGATGCTTGCGCAAGTAAGTTTAGGTGTTGGATGGGGAATAAAAATAGATGTTTTATTGTGCAAGAAATAAACTCACTATTTTTCGATTATATATTCCCCATTTCATCTGGCACTAAGAAAGTATTAAAAATTTGTTTTTTTACCATAGTCGTCTGGATGCTTGGGGTACTCCTGCTTGATGCTCCTGCCCCTCTTTTTTGGGCAAAGTTTTTTGCGAAAACAGATCAACTTGAAAATATTTTTGCACCTGTTGCTGCATTTTTTTCTGGATTGTCAGCTTCAGCTACGGCTTATCTTATTTATCTACAAATGAAGACAATAGAAAAAGCCGACATTGAATCTAAAAAGATGGCATTCGAACGACAGCTTTTTCTCATGTTTGAATTGCGTAATAAAATTATAAGTTCTCTCCGTTATGAAAATGCAGACTTATCAAGCAAAGTTGAAGATATGAAAATTTTTTCGTTTTTTTTCGGGGTGCTTCACGGTACATTTTATAAGTTCTTTGGAAAAATGAAAATTGTAACTTCGTACAGTCAGGGGAAAAATGAAGATGTGAATAAGATTGTTGAAATTGTAAGTAAGCGGGATGAGCTTAGTGCGTTGCATGAAATTGAATGGGACGGAGACAGATCTCAATCTTTTGTGCGAGCTTTTAAGGCAATAGCAGAAATTATATCTGATGAAAATTCTCATCTTTTAAGCCCATATTATCACAATATATATGTTTCATTAAAGTTAATTTTTGAAAATGATTCAATTGATATAGAAGAAAAATATTGTTATATGAGGTTATTTAGGGCGCAGTTTTCTCAGCAAGAATTAATGTTGATATATATACACGCACTTGTGCATAGTGATAGGCATGATAACAAATACAAATTTAAAGAATTAATTGAGAATACATGTTTTTTCCACTCGTTATTAGATGAATTTAAGTTTATAAAATTA
Organism: Desulfovibrio sp.; assembly: GCF_041907885.1. Taxonomy (GTDB): domain Bacteria; phylum Desulfobacterota; class Desulfovibrionia; order Desulfovibrionales; family Desulfovibrionaceae; genus Desulfovibrio. Next base: position 36,254 of record NZ_JAYRGM010000005.1, read on the forward strand.
AATAATAGAAATTTGGTTTATAAGGAATGCGCCTTTAAGCATCCTGAAACTGCCGCTGATTGACTATTAGGGAGGGTGATGTGTCCCGATGTTTTCAGTTCACCCGCTTAAATTGTTGCTTGGGCGAGGAATCTTTTTGAGGTATTAATTAAAGATTGTGTGGTAATGTCCAGCTCGAAATAGCTATGCGCGATCATCAGGTTCTGTCTTCGTGAGGATGAGCGGCAAAGTTGATCAGCTATATAAGCAAATGCGTTTATCGCTGGATATGCTGAGGTGCAGAATATGTTCTCCAACTGTGCGCGCGATAACAGTTTGCGGTGGGGCGCAGTCTAAATGCAAGAGCTCTGGGCGGGGTAGGGAGCTGTGGTGTGGCGTCCACAGGCCAAGGATGCGTATTATTTCTTCTTCGGCAAAAAATTGTTTCCGGATAGCGCGGATTTGCCAGATTTACTTTCCAGTTCTTCACGGGCTTTCTTGGCAACGCCGCCGCCATTCTTGGCTGCCTCAGCATTTGCATCAAAGCCTGTCGCGTCCATTTTCTCGGCAATTTGCTTGGTAGAAATTTCAGCCAACATAGTCAAAACAAGCTCGGCGTCACTCATATGGTCACGAAGGTTTTGCGATTTAAGCCCTTTCATATCTTTGTGCTGGCGCACTGACAATCCAGTCCATTCCTTGTGGGTAATACCCGTAAGGCGAGCAAACTCGGCCCCCTCCTTTATTCCGTGATCATCCCAAAAATCTGTCAGCGAGTTGCGGACGCGAACACTCAGCATTCTCTGGTTAATCCAATCATCAGAGCGCCCTTGCTTTTTCCATGCAGAGCGGGCGCGGGCAATTCCTGCTTCCGGGTCTTCTGTTTCCTTGATTCGCTCATAACCAACGCGGGCCAGCCAAAGCTTGATTGGTTCGGCTTTGGGGCTTGGGACGGACTGAATCAGGCGTAAAAGGGTTTCGACATCGGCCACGTCTGTGAGGTATTTCTTGCCATCTTGGGCTGTTAACTTCAGCCGGTGACAATTTGTCACCACCTCACTTCCATCTTTTTTGAGTCGTTCTTTCAGCTTGTTCCAATATTTTCTAGCCGTCTGGAAATCCTGCTGTTCCGTCAACACGCCGATAATATCAACCACTGAAAAATACCACGTTTCTGTTTCTTCATCGAACTGGCGGCGGATATGCTTATTATCGAAAGCGGTAATTTCTTCTTTCATCTGTGCATCCATCCTCTAATGTCCCACCGTGCCAGATTCACGACCTTTAACTAACTAAAAACTTTTTAAGTGGCACGTAGGTCGCAACGCAAAAATTAGACAAAGAAAAAGGCACTCAGGTTTTAGCCTAAGTGCCTCATTTCATTCTGGTTGCGGGGGCAGGATTTGAACCTACGGCCTTCGGGTTATGAGCCCGACGAGCTACCGAGCTGCTCCACCCCGCGACACACACAGCGTTTCTCGCTGCGAGAAGATATATGTAAGCGCAACGTCCAAGACTGTCAAGAAAATTTGTAAAATTCTTTTGGGCGGGCGCTTTCATATATGCTTGTCCTTGCCTGTAATCCGCTATGGGCGCTGGTTTGCGCTATTTTTGCCTTGTAAAAATAAGTTTGTTTTGCGCAAAAGGCTCTGCCGTATGCCCCCGCCCTGTTTGCGGGCGGTCTGGCTGCGCAAAGCACATCCATTCAATATGTTAATTATATAGTACGCGTAATTTTGCTGGCCGTAAATATGTAGCATGCTGAATATTTAATCGTTATCCGCAATGCATCGCGCTAAATAGCTGCCATAATGCGCAGTTCGTTACGGCAACGCGCTTAATTTATAGTGTTATGTGTCTGCCTGCGCGCAGGCGGCAGGCGCGCAGCCGATTGCAAACACACCCGCACGGGGCTAAACTTCGGCTGTCAGCGCCCCCCGCGTTTTGCGGGGCGGGCCGCTCCACCAAATCTTTTTGGATGTTTCGCCATGTTCACCCTTGTATTGGCCGTTGTTATTGCCGTTGCCGTTTCGTTTACCTGTTCGCTGCTTGAAACGGTGCTCTATTCTCTCTCATGGTCAACCCTTGAGCGGCTGCGCAAATCTGGCAGCAAGGCGGGCGAGCTGCTGTTTGCCCTGCGCACCCAGGTGGACAAGCCCATAGCCGCCATCCTTACCCTCAATACCATTGCCAACACCGCCGGGGCCACGGTGGCGGGCGCGGCCTTTTTGTCTGTATACGGTTCGGAATTCATGTCTGTTTTCGCCGTGGGCTTTACGGTGCTTATTTTGACCATGGGCGAAATTTTGCCCAAAAATCTTGGCGTGGCAAAGGCAGAGCCCATTGCCGTATTGCTGGCTCGGCCCCTTGCCATCATGGTCAAGCTGATGACCCCCCTGTTGTGGGTTACAAGCATGATTACCCGGCTGGTGGCCCCGCCGCCCGCAGGGCCGGTCATTTCAGAAGACGACATACGCGCGGTCACCAGCCTTTCGCGTCAGGCGGGGCGCATCAAGCCGTATGAGGAAGCCTTTATCCGCAACGTGCTCACGCTCGACCAAAAGCGCGTGCGCGAAATCATGACCCCGCGCACCGTGGTGTTTGAGCTTTCGGACGACCTCACCGTGGAGCAGGCCTACACCGACCCGCGCACCTGGCACTTTAGCCGTATACCCGTTTACGGCGACAACAACGAGGATATCGTGGGCGTGGTAGAGCGGCGCACCCTTGGCCGCTGCATGAATGAGGGCCGCAAGGGGGTTGCCCTCGGCAAGATAATGCGACCAGCGCATTTTATACTTGAAAACCAGACCCTTGATGTTTTGCTGCACGATCTGCTCAAGGCGCATGTACATCTTTTTGTGGTGCTGGACGAATACGGCGGGCTTGCCGGCGTGGTTTCGCTTGAAGACGTGCTTGAAGAAATTTTGGGCAGCGAAATTGTGGACGAAAGCGACAATGTGGATGATCTGCGTGCTCTGGCCCGTCAGCGGCGGCAGGCGCTGAGCGTGGGCAGGCAGGCGTAGCCGCCGAGCGTGGTGGCATGGTGCGATGCGCTGGGCCGGGCGAAATGCAGCAAGGGCAGAAAGCGGCCAGCGTTTAGTGGGATGCGGCCTGCACCGAAATCTGGCCCACGCGCCAGTTTGGCCCAGCGTGAGAATTTGTCCATGCGTGAGAATTTGGCGCTGCGCGAGAATTTGGCCCTGCGCGAAAATCTGATTGGCCCGAAAGATTTACTGAGGGCCTTGCGGCGCTATTCTTATTGTAATACTATGATAGACCGCAGCCGCATTTGTGCGTGGTATTCACGCGGCAGCCTGTGGCAACCGTGCGCTACGGTGCTGTTTCGATCTGCGCGGCCCGGTGGGCCCAGCGGCAGCAGCCCGTGCTGCAATCTCTCCGGCCTGCCGTTCTTCCAATCCAAATCCTTGAGCGGGGTGTGACTACAGTCACAGAAGCTGCCCCGCCTGCTGGTTTATACTTCTAATAAAAATAATTCCTATCTTGTCAGCAGGGGTAAAATAGCGTAGGGTTTCGAGCAAATCAGGGCCGGGCAGCCCAGGGCAAAAGCCCAGGCCCGGCAGATTCGGCCTTTCTGCACTTGCGGCAGGGCAGGCCAAAGGCCATGGCCCCTTTCGGGCAGCACAAACATGGCTCAATGTTTCAGGAGAAACGCATGGCCCGTAAAAAAAACACAGGCATCTACATAGCCGCGCTGCTGCTCTTTTTGGGCGGGGTGGGCTATCTTGCATATTCCGGCTTTTCTGAAAACAGCGTGTATTTTCTGAATGTGTCGGAAGCCAAGGCCGCAACGCCCGATAAACTCGTGGCGGCGCGGCTTTTTGGTACTGTTGCCGAAGAGGGAATTGAAAAGCACCGGGGCGCGCCCGGTGTGAGCTTTCGCCTTGAAGACAAGGACAACGCCAGCCAGACCATTGAAGTGAATTATTCCGGCGCAGTGCCGGATACCTTCAAGGCCGGGGCCGAAGTTATTGTTGAAGGCGGCATGGGCCAGGAGGGCCGGTTTCAGGCCAAAACGCTCATGACCAAGTGCCCCTCAAAATACCAGAAAGAAAACCGGGGCTAGCACTGCTGGCAGGCTGCACGCCGGGGTAACCGGGCTGTGGCCTTTTGCCTGTCTTTGGTTGCGGGCGTGGTTGCCGTGTTTGCACTTGCCCGTTTTTTTCGCGCCCGTTGCCTCTGCTGTTGGTTTACGGCGCGGCTGCCGGGTTTTGATGACGCAATACCTGGGCCGCAGGGCCTTTTGATGCACAAATGATAGCACTCCCCGCCGCAGGGCGGGCCGCCCCTGGTGGGATAAAGGAGTTGTATGTACGTTTTTGCCTTTGCTCTTCAACTGATAGCCCTGCTGGCCGCCCTTGGCGGCGGCGGTCTGGCCCTTCTGCAACTGTGGCAAAACCGGGAAGACTCCCTGCCCGTGGTGGAAAAAGCCCACCTTGTCATCAGTGGCGCACTCTTGCTGGCCTCGGCCCTGCTGCTGCACGCCCTGTTCTGGAACGACTTTAGCGTGGCCTATGTGGCCAGTTACACCGACCGCGTTTTGCCGGTATTTTACCGCCTCACGGCCTTTTGGGCCGGGCAGCCCGGTTCCATGCTCTTTTGGGGGCTGGCCGTTGGCCTGAGCGGCAGCGCCTTTGCCCTCACGCGGGCGTACAAAAACCTCAGCCGCCCCACACGCCTGTGGTACTGGAGCTTTTTTTACATCATCATGGGCTTTTTTGCCCTTATTCTCACCAGCTGGAGCAACCCCTTTGTGCTGCAAACGCCTGTTCCGGCAGACGGCAACGGCTTGAACCCCCTGCTGCAAAACCCCGGCATGATCTTTCATCCGCCCTTGCTGTTCCTTGGCTATGGCGGCTTTGCCGTGCCCGCCTGTCTGGCGCTGGCGCAGTGTCTTTCGGGCCAGAGCAGTGCCGAGGGGGCGTGGTTTCGCCTTTCGCGGCCCTTCATCATTCTGGCCTGGCTGTTTCTTACGGCGGGCATAGTGCTTGGCGCGTGGTGGGCCTACATGGAACTGGGCTGGGGCGGCTACTGGGCATGGGACCCGGTGGAAAACGCCTCTCTGGTTCCGTGGCTGATCGCCACCGCCTCGCTGCATACCCTTATTGTTGAAGACCGCCGGGGCAAGCTTGGTCGCGTCAATGTTTCCATGATGGTGCTCACCACGGTTTCGGCCTTTTTTGCCACCTATCTGGTGCGCAGCGGCATTATTGATTCTGTACACGCCTTTGGCGACGGCAGCGTGGGCACGCCCCTTACCATCTTTGTGCTGGGCGGCCTTGCCATTGCGCTGTGGATTCCCTTTGCCGCGCCCAAGACCGGCAAGCCCCTGGCGGGCCTTGAAAGCCGCGAGGGATTTTTGACCCTTGTTGCCTGGGTTTTGCTGGCGCTGGCCGTGATCATACTGGTTGCCACCATGTGGCCTGTTATCAGCAAGTTGTGGTCTGCCGCGCCGCGCGGCCTTGATGCCCGCTTCTACAACCGCGTGTGCCTGCCCCTGGGCGCGCTGCTGGTGCTCATGATGGCCGCCTGTCCGTGGCTTGGCTGGGGTGGCGGCCTGCGCAATAAAAAAGGCTTATTTGTTGTGATTGGCGGTGTTGTTGTCAGCGCCGTGGTTATCTGGGCGCTTGGCTATCGCCAGCCCACTGCCCTGGCGGGCGCTTCTGCCGCTGTGGGTATTGTGCTTGGAGCCGTCATGCTGCTGGCCGACAAGGCCAACCGCGCGCAGCCCGTTACCGTGGGCGCTCTGGGCGCACACCTTGGCATGGCTCTGGTGGCCATTGGCATTGCTTTTTCCGGCCCCTACACCACCGACCGCGAAATGATTCTCGCCAAGGGCGAAAGCGCCACCGTGGGCGGCTACACTGCCACCCTGCTTGATCTGGGCGAGGGCCGCCGCGCCGACCACGAATACATCGCCGCACAGCTGCAAATCTTCAAGGATGGCAAGTCGCTGGGCGTTGTAGCGCCCGAACGCCGCCTGTACGACAAGTTTGGCAGCATGCAGTTTTCGGAAGTGGACGTGATTCCCGGTCTGGGCAACGAAATATACGCCTCGCTGCTGGGGCTGGACGAAAATTCCAAGGTAGTGGTCAAGGTCAGCGTTGAACCGCTGGTCAACTGGCTGTGGATAGGCGGCACCATCATGTGTCTTGTGCCGCTTGTGGGCCTGCGCCGCCGCAAGAATCCCGTTGCAGAGCCAGACAGCGAGAACAGTGCGGCCTAGCCGCAGGAGGCCCCTTTTGCTGGAACTTGTGCGCGTTGCCAAGGTCTATGGCGTAAAGGTTGTGTTTAAAGACATAAGCTGCGCCTTTGCTGCGGGCAGTGTTTCGCTGCTGGTGGGCGGCAACGGTGCGGGCAAAAGCACGCTCATGCGCATCATGGCCGGGCTTTCGCGCCCCAGTGCGGGTGCGGCAAAGGTGGCCGGTCAGGCCCGCGTGGGCTACCTGGGCCACGCCACCTTTTTGTACCCCGGCCTCACGGCGGTGGAGAACATGGCCTTTTGGCGCGAGGCCTACGGCCTCAAGCTGACCCGCGACGACATCATGGCCGGGCTGGCCCGCGTGGGGCTCGAAGCCCACGCCCATGAGCGGGCGGGTGTGTTTTCGCGCGGCATGGCGCAGCGCCTCAATCTGGCGCGGGTGCTCATGCAGGCCCCCGACGTGCTCTTGCTGGACGAACCCGGCACGGGCCTTGATGTGGCCTCGCTGGCCCTGCTGCGGCGCGAGATAACAGCCGCGCGGCAACGCGGGGCCTGCGTGGTGCTTATCAGCCATGATCTCGCGGGCGACGCGCCCCTGGCCGACAGGCTGCTGGCGCTCGAACACCGCAAGCTGGCCTATGATGGCGCACCAGCCGATTTTGGCGGATTTGGCCCGGCAGGGGAGCAGGCTGCCGCCCGCCCCGACAGTCAGGGAGGCCCGGCATGCTGCGCCTGATGATTGCCATGGCCCGCAAGGATCTTTCCCTCACGCTGGCGCGGGGCAGCGGCCTTGTGCAGGCCCTGCTGCTTGGCCTGCTGCTGCTCTTTGTGTTCAGCCTGTCGCAGGGCATCGGCGAGCGTATGGCTCCGCAGGGCGCAGCCGCCGTGTTCTGGATAAGCTCTGCCTTTTGTCAGGTGCTGATTTTTAACCAGCTCTACGCGCTGGAAGAAGTAAACAATTCCCGCCTCGGGCTTTTGCTGTGCCCAGCCCCCGTGCAGGCCGTGTGGCTTGGCAAGGGCTGCGCCGGGCTGGCGCTGCTGGTGCTGGCGCAGATAGTGTTTTTGCCCGCCGCCGTTGTCTTTTTGGGGCAGGATCTTGGCGGCCCGCTGCCGGAGGCTTTGCTGGCGCTGGTGCTGACAGATATTGGCATGTGCGCCCTGGGCTCCTTGCTGGGGGCGCTGGCGCAGGGGCAGGCCGCCCGCGAATCGTTGCTGAGCATTGTGCTGTTTCCGCTGCTGACACCGCTGTTGCTGGCGGGTATCAGCGTGGGAGCACAGGCACTTGGCGCGCCCAACCCTGATGGGCCGGGAGCGTGGCTTGGCATAGCCGCCGCCTTTGACGCCGTTTTTCTCGGCGCGGGGCTTTTACTGTTTGGATACATCTACGCGGGGGACGAGTAATGCCCAAGTGTTCGGCGCTGCCGCAGATTCTGGCCCTGCTGGGGGGCATTGCCTTTGCCGCCTGTCAGTGGCTGGTTTTTGCCTACGCTCCTGTGGAAGCAACCCTGGGGATGGCGCAAAAAATATTCTACATCCATCTGCCCATGTCGTGGTGGGCGCTGGTGAGCTTTTTTGTGGTTTTTGTGTCTTCTGTAGCCTATCTGTGGAGGCGCAATCTGGCCGCCGACCGGCTGGCCGCTGCCGCCGCCGAGGTGGGCGTGCTGCTGGGCGGCCTTGCCCTGGTTACGGGCATGCTGTGGGCCCGCCGCTCGTGGGGCGTGTGGTGGACGTGGGATCCGCGCCTTACCACCACCCTGATCATGTGGTTCGTGTACGCGGGCTATCTGGTTTTGCGCGGGCTTGATCTGCCGCCGCAGCGCCGCAATACGGTGTGCGCAGTGGTAGGCGTGGTGGCCTTTCTGGATGTGCCGCTGGTCTTTATGTCGGCGCGCATCTGGCGCTCCATCCACCCCGCTGTTTTTGGCAGCAAGGGCGGCGGGCTGGAGCCGGAAATGCGCCTTACGGTAATGGCCTGCGTGGGCTGTTTTGGCCTGCTGTGGGCAGCCCTGGTGTGGCTGCGCAAGCGTCAGCTTGACCTGCGCGACCGCCTGGACGCTCTGACGCAAAACAGCCTTGATGCCTGATTTTGCAAGAGATTGACAGAAACCCGTTCACTCCCTACGGAGGAAATATGGATACACTGACCTGGGTTATCATGGCCAATGCCGCCGTGTGGATCGGCATAGGCGCGTACATGGCCTTTATGGCGGCGCGCCAGCGTTCTCTGGCCGCCCGGCTTGCCCAGATGGAGATGCTCAACCATGACTGATACGAACAAGTGTGGCCTCTCAGCCCGCATACTGATCATTCTGCTGGCTGCGGGCTTTTGCATCATGCTTTTTGCCTCGCTCAAGGCGCGGTTCCAGAATCCTCACCTCACGGTTGCGGCCCGCCCGCAGCAGGGCATGCCTGCGGGTGAAGCTGGCGAAGACGCCCAGACAGTGGGCAAGCTTATGCGTCAGGTGGCGGAGAATCCGCAAGACCTTGGGGCGCTTATCCATCTTATTGAACATCTGGTCAGCGCGCAGAACTGGGATGCGGCAGAAACCTTTGCCCAGCGTGCCGTTACCATGGATGTGGGCAATTCCAAGCCGCTGTATCTGCTGGGTATTATCCAGCACAGTCAGGGCCGCCACAAGGAAGCCGCCGAGGCGCTTGAAAAGGTGCTCAAGATCAAGGACGAGGCCTCTGTGCGCTACAGCCTTGGCGTGCTGTACATCTATTTTCTTGAAGACCCCAAGCGTGGTGCAGAACATCTGCGTGCTGGCCTGAACGATGCCACGGCCAGTGCAGAGCTCAAGGCTGCCATAACGCAGGAGCTGGAGAAGAACCCCGTGCCGGAAGAAGCCGCACCCGCGCCCGTCAAAACAGACGCCAAGCCCGACACCAAGACAGACAGCAAGACAGACAAAAAAGCCGACAAAAAGGCAGACAAGAAAGCCGCCAAGTAAGCTTTTTGCCAGCGTATTCTCAACGAAAAAAGGCCTCTGTGGAGCAGTTCCCAGAGGCCTTTTGCAATTTTGAATGGCCCGGACAGCCACTCAAGATGCCGGAATACAGGATTTAGCGGATGAAAGCGCGGGGGAGGAAGCCCAGGTGAAAGGGCCTCCCCCGCAAATCCATCGTTTAACTATTGTAGAAATTGATCAGGCAGCCATCGAGGATGATTTTGCGTTCGTCGCTGGTCAGTTCCTTGAGGGCAAGGCTGATCTGCTGGGCCTGACCGCCTTCGGTGGCCACGTAGCCGGTGAAGGTGGGGTCGGCGTTCTGCACGGCGCTGCGCACGTTGGGAACCACCAGCCAGTCACCCACCTTGAGGCTGTCGGCCAGCGAGGCATCAACGATAAAGGGCAGCATGCCCCAGTTGATCAGGTTGGAGCGGTAGCGCTTGGTGGCGTATTCCACCGCCATGTTGGCCCAGCCGCCCAGCACCTTCTGGCACGAGGCCGCCTGCTCGCGGGCAGAGCCATCGCCGGGCTTGACCGCAAAGATGGTGGAGCCCAAGCCCACCTGCTTGAGGTCGCTTGCGTTCTGCATCACATCAAGCCCGCAGGCGGCAAAAAGGCCGCGCGCCCTGGCCAGCAGATCGGCATCAGCGGGGTTGGCGAGGCGGGCGGTTTCCAGGGCGTTTACAGCCTTGGCGCGGGCCACGTAGCCGGGGTCTTTGCGCGAAAGTGTGTATTCCGCCAGTTTCAGCGGGTTAGAGCGCAGGGACGAGGTTTCACCAGAGGGAATCAGCTCGTCTGTGGTGGTGACGGGGTCGGTGATGACGCTCACCACCTCAAGCAGCAGATGATCAGGCAGGGGGCTCATGCTCGGCCAGTCGGCAATGTTGGGGCCGCGCACAAGTTCTGCTGTGGGCTCGGCCTTGCCAAAGCCGTTGTACACGCGGCTGTGGTAGATGAGCGGCTCAAAGGTGTACGAAAGGTCGGCATTGGCCAGCGCGGGCGCAGACCAGTCGAGCTCGGTGGCCGGGGTGAGGCGGCCGCCGTTGGCTGCCGTGGCGGCGATGGAGCGGGCGTCCATGAGGGCCACGGTGGAAACCTGACCGTTGGAGGGCTTGGAACCCTCGCGGTTGGGGAAGTTGCGGGTGGTGTGGCGGATGGAGAGCGCGCCGTGGGCCGGGGTATCGCCAGCGCCAAAGCAGGGGCCGCAGAAGGCGGTTTTCATCACCGCGCCTGCCAGCATGAGCTTGGCAGTGGCGCCGTTTTTGACGAGGGCGAGGCCCTGCGGTTCGCTGGCGGGGTACACGGCCAGATTGAAGGCCTGATTGCCCGTGGATTTGCCATCGAGAATGGCGGCAGCCAGGGCGATATTTTCAAAGTTGCCGCCCGCGCAGCCGGCAATGATGCCCTGATCAACCCACACACCGCCGTCACGCACCTTGGCGCGCATGTTCAGGCCCTTGGCCGCGTCGCCAAACTGGCGCAGGGCTTCGGCTTCCACCTCGGCCAGCAGTTCGGCCCCGTGCTTGGCCACTTCGGCCACGGGGTACACGTTGCTGGGGTGGAAGGGCAGAGCGATCACGGGCACAACGCGGCCCAGATCAACGCGGATCAGCCCGTCATAGCAGGCCGGGCCTTCAAGGCGCAGCTCGGCGTAGTCTTCGGCGCGGCCATGCATGGTCATGTAGTCGCGCACCTTGTCGTCGGTGGTCCAGATGGACGAAAGACAGGTGGTTTCGGTGGTCATCACGTCGATGCCGCAGCGGTATTCCACAGAAAGACCCGCCACGCCGGGGCCCATGAATTCCATGACCTTGTTTTTCACAAAGCCGTTCTTGAACACCGCGCCGATGATGGCGAGGGCCACGTCCTGCGGGCCAACGCCGGGGCGGGGCGTGCCTTCGAGCCACACCACAACCTTTTGCGGATTGGTGACATCGTAGGTCTTGCCCAGCAGCTGCTTGACCAGTTCGGGGCCGCCTTCGCCAATGGCCATGACGCCCAGCGCACCGTAACGGGTGTGGCTGTCTGAACCCAGAATCATGCCGCCACACTTGGTCATCATTTCGCGCACATACTGGTGGATAACGGCCAGATGCGGGGGCACAAAGATGCCGCCGTACTTGCGCGCGGCCGAGAGGCCAAAGAGGTGGTCGTCTTCGTTGATGGTGCCGCCCACCGCGCACAGGCTGTTGTGGCAGTTGGTCAGCGCGTAGGGAACGGGAAATTCCTTGAGGCCGCTGGCGCGGGCCGTCTGCACAATACCCACGTAGGTAATGTCGTGCGAGGCCATGGCATCAAAGCGGATGCGCAGCACATCCTCATCCTTGCCGGTATTGTGCGCGGCAAGGATGCGTGCTGAGAGGCTGTTTTTGCGGGCGGCTTCAATATCCACGCCCTTGGCGCGGGCTTCTTCGGCCATGGTGATGCCGTTGGCATCGATTACCACGGAACTGTTGACAATTTCGATCATGGCAGACCTTCAGGGGTTTGCGGGTCGCTGGCGCGACGCGGGTTAACTAGAGTATTGCAAAGTTGAAATACTCTGGCATCTGCGTGAACAGATGCCCGCATTGCAGGCGTAAGCGCTACTTGCTTGCGCTGTTAAGAGCCGGAACGTGCGCGTCTTGAACTTTGCGAACGCATGTTCTCAACGCTACTCTGCTCCGGCTTGCGCCGTGGCCAGTTTGAGGCCAAAGGCAATGAACACAAGGCCCGTACAGCGGTGCATCCACTTCTGGAAGCGGCTGTTTTCAAAAATGTGCCGTATGCGGCCCAGCATGTAGGCCAGCGGCACATACCAGAACAGGCACAGACCCGACATGATGCTGCCCAGCGTTAAAAACTGCGGGGCAAGCGGTGCGTGCGGGTCCATGAACTGGGGGAGAAATGTCAAAAAAATCAGCACGGCCTTGGGGTTGAGCGCGTTGGTCAAAAAACCCTGACCGAAGAAATGCAGCCACTGGCGCATATCAAGGCGCTGTGCAGAGCAAGCGGCATCGGGCTGGGCAGTTTTGACCACCGCCGAGCTCACAGGCTGACCGGCACGCTGCGCGGCGCGCAGGGCCTGAATGCCCAGCCACGCCAGATAGGCCGCGCCAATGTATTTGAGAAAGCTGAACCACAGCACCGACTGGGCAATGATGGCCGAAATGCCCAGCATGGCCGCCGTGGTGTGAACGCAGATGCCCAGGGCCACACCCACTGCGGCGGCCTGACCCTGCGGGCGGCCATTCATGAGCGAGATTTTGGCAATAAGCGCAAAATCCGGCCCCGGCAGCATCACCAGAATGGCAGCCATGGGCACAAACAGCAGCAGATTGTCCAGCGAGATCATGGTGCGTCCTTCATTCAAGGCAGTACAGATGGAAGAAAGGGAGTGCCAGCGGTTGCGCCCGCCGATGGTTTGCCCAACGGCAGAGCCGTAAAACACTCCCTTTCCCCCATGCTTCAAAAAAATATCGGCGGCAGCCCTGACCGTACCCATGCCGCTACGCCCAAAGCGGGTCACAGCGGGCCACAGTGTGGCAAGCCGGGCAGCACTGCGCCGTGTTATGCTACAGGTTTGCGCCGATGATTTCGCCAAACTCCACGCAGCCCACAGTGCGCGCGCCGGGAACCTGGGCGGCCAGGTCTTCGGTAACGGCCTTGGCGGCAATGGCCTTGCTCACGGCAGAGCGGATGCGTTCAGCGGCCTTGGGCACGCCAATGTGCTCAAGCATGAGCGCGCCGCACAGTATGACGCTGCCGGGGTTGGCCTTGTCCTTGCCCGCAATGGTGGGGGCAGTGCCGTGGGTTGCTTCGTAAAAAGCCAGCGTGTCCGACATGTTGACACCGGGGGCCAGGCCAAGGCCGCCCACCTGCGCTGCCAGCGCGTCGGAGATGTAGTCGCCGTTGAGGTTGGGCGTGGCGAGAATCTGGTACTGTTCGGGGCGCAGCAGCGCTTCCTGAAACATGGCGTCGGCAATGCGGTCTTTAACCACAAGACGCCCGGCCACGGGTTCCTTTTCGGTGCAGGTGAGGTCGCCAAATTCCTGCGCGGCCACATCGTAGCCCCACTGGCGGAAGGCGCCCTCGGTAAACTTCATGATATTGCCCTTGTGTACAAGGGTGAGGCTCTGCTGCTTCTGGTCAAGGGCAAAGCGCAGGGCGCGGCGCACCAGGCGCTTGGAGCCTGCCTCTGTCATGGGTTTGATACCTACGGCGGCAGAGTCGCCCACCTTGTTCACGCCCAGTTCTTCACGCAAAAAGGTGATGAGCTTGCGGGCTTCGGGGGTTTCGGCGGCAAATTCCACACCGGCGTAAACGTCTTCGGTATTCTCGCGAAAGATAACCATGTTGACGCGTTCGGGGTGTTTGACGGGCGTTTCAAGGCCTTCAAAATACCGCACCGGGCGGATGCAGGCGTACAGGTCAAGCCCCTGGCGCAGAGCCACGTTGAGGCTGCGTATGCCCGTGCCCACGGGGGTTCCCAGGGGGCCCTTCATGGCAAGCTCTGCGGTGCGCAGGGTTTGCATGGTTTCTTCAGGCAGGGGCGAGCCGGTTTCTTTCACGGCCTTGTCGCCCGCCAGCAGTTCTGTCCATTCCAGCTTGATGCCAGTGTTTTCGGCAGCCAGGGCAGCTTCAATGACAGGGCGCGCGGCCTTCCAGATTTCGGGGCCGATGCCGTCGCCTTCGATCCAGTAGATTCTCTTGTTCATGAATTTTCCTTACCTTAGTCGTTGTCGCTGTCGTCTGCTGCGGCCACTTCCTGCTGAAGTGCGCGCGCGCGTTTGAGAAGCAGTTCAAGCTGGATGTCCACACCAATGACGCCCTTGATGTTATCCTTCTCATCTGTAACCGCGCATGAAACGGTAATGATGAGCTTGCTCGTAAAGTGCGACTGGTACACATCCATGATGTGCAGATCGCCGGTTTTCATGGGCATCTTGAACCATTCGCGCTCCGAAAAATCGTAGCCGATGGGCAGTGCCTCGTAGGTTTCGCGGTAAACGGGGTCGGTGATGGCCGAGCAGCGCAGTTTGCCCTGATCGTCGGTAAGGTAGCAGTACTGGATAAAGGGATACTCGCGTACAAATTCATCAAGCCGCGCGCAGGCATGCTTGCTGAAGTCGAGCAGATCGCTGCTGCGGGCAAGGCGGATGATGATGTTGGCCGAAAGCTCGCCAGCCAGCTGCTTCATGTGGTCGTATTCGGAGGCGAAGAGTTCGGGCATGAAGCGTTGCACCAGGGCTTCCATTTCTTCGTGCGAAAAGCTGGTGGTACGGCCCGTTTCTTCGTACACGGCCATGATGGCGTCGTATATCTGGCCCACGGCGGGGTGCTTTTTGGACACCTGCTGGTCGTTGGGCAGATGCAGGTTGGCGTTGATCCAGTAGGCAACACCGGCGCGGCCCGTCTTGTCTGTAATGATGATGGGCACGGGGCGGCCAAGCAGATGGTTGGTGTCGAAGATGTTGTATATTTCTTCGTTCTTGGCCAGGCCGTCGGCGTGAACGCCCGCGCTTGTGGCGTTGAAATCGCGGCCCACAAAGGGATAATTGTGGGGAATGCGGTAGTGCAGTTCTTTTTCAAAGAACTCGGCAACTTCGCTCAAAATGGTGGTGTCTGCTGCGGCGTCGTCGCCCGTAAGCGAAATATATTCCACCAGCAGGGCCTCAAGCGGGGTGTTGCCCGTGCGTTCGCCAAAGCCGAAAAGCGTGCTGTTGACCGCGCCGCAGCCATAGAGCCACGCAGTTACGCCGTTGACCAGCACCTTGTGGAAGTCGTTGTGGCCGTGCCATTCAAGCCACTGGCCGGGCACACCGGCTTCGTCGGTAAAGCAGCGCACAATACGCTGCACCGAGCGGGGCAGGGCCGCGCCGGGGTAGGGTACGCCGTAGCCCATGGTGTCGCACAGGCGAATTTTTACCGGCATGCCGCTCTGGCGCGAAAGATCCATGAGCCGCTGGGCCAGGGGCAGGCAGAAGCCATAAATGTCGGCTCTTGTCACGTCCTCAAAATGGCAGCGGGGAATAATGCCCCATTCCAGCGCCTGCTCGGCCATGCCCACATACATATCCATGGCCTGCTGGCGGGTTTTGCCCAGCTTGAGAAAAATATGGTAGTCCGAAACGCTGGTGAGCATGCCGGTTTCGTCAAATTCCATGTCGCGGGCAAGCTTGAGGTCATCCTTGGTGGCGCGAATCCAGGCGGTCACACGCGGAAAGCGGTAGCCTCTGGCACGGCACACATCAATGCACTTGCGGTCTTTGGCCGAGTACAGAAAAAATTCCGAGGCAGTGATGAGTCCGGTTTTTCCGCCGAGCCTGTGCAGAAAATCGAACATCTTGGCCACTTGCTTGACCGTATAGGGGGGGCGGGCCTGCTGGCCATCGCGAAAGGTCGTGTCGGTGATGCGCATCTGTTCTGCCGGTCGGGGTGACAGCAGAACCTCGTCAAACGAGGTGCGGCACACACTGGTATAGGGGAAAAGCTCACGGTAGAGCTGCGGTTTTTCCGGCTCCTGCATGACCAGGGTACGGCTGCCTCCAGTTTGGTGGATAATGTTGCTCATTGGGTGTCCGCCCTGTCGCGCGGTGGCCGCGCGGTAAAAATTGTTGCCGTAAGCCGCTAATATAGCGGTTTACAGCCTCTGCGTCCAGTATGCGCCGCGCCCCGGCCCCGGCAACACTTGCCAGAAGGCCAAAAATAAAGGAATGTCTTTGGCTGCAAGCGCGGCGGTCTATAGGGGAGCGGGCGCGCGTTTTTTTCTGAAGGAGCGGGCATGTCTGATTGTGTGCGCTACCCGGCACCGGGTTGCGTGGTTGAATATATGGAAGGCAACGCCGTACAGATTGCCCTGGTCACTGAAGAGGCCGGCGGTCGTTTGCGGCTGCTTTTGCCCAACCGCAGGGAAACGCGCCTGAATTCCTCGCGCCTGCTGCCCTGGCTTGGGCCTTTGCACGCGGCAGACATGGGGCGCGAAGACGCCGTGCGCCTGCTTGAAGCGCACAAAAAATCGCGTGAAGATCTGGCCGCCCAGATACCCGTCATGGACGTGTGGGAACTGGCGCAGGGCGAAGTTGAAATGGCCCCTGCCAGCTGGTTTGCCGAGCTGTTTGAAAGTGATCCCAACACCGACCATGTTTCTGCCTATGGCCGTGCCCTGCTGGCCTGCAAAAGTCATTTTCGCTTTCAGCCCCCGGATTTTCAGGTTTTTTCTGCCGAAATGGTTGAAAAACGTTTGGTAGAGGAAAAAACCCGCCTTGAGCGCGAATCGCTGGCCGCTGGCGGTGCGGCCTTTTTGCGTCTGCTGTGGGAGGTTGTCTGCCGCAAGCGCGAGCTGCCCCAGCCCCCGATCGAGGGTGCGGCTCTTGGCGATTGGCCGCCGCAGGAAGTGGCCGAGCGCCTTGAAGAAGTTCTTTTTTCACGCATGGTTGACCCAGAGAGTCAGGTGTACGAAAACATATGGCGTACCCTGAGCAAGGGTCTGCCCGATGTGCCGCACCTGGCCCTGCAACTGCTGGTGGCCTGGGGCAAGGTTCCCGCCCACTACAATTTTTGGCTCGACCGCGCGGGCTACGCCTCTGGCGATACGTGGTGGGCCGACTGTGGCGACGAGGTCGCCGCCCTGGCCGCTGCGGGTTGCGACCCAGCAAACGCCTTTGTCCGGCAGTGGCCCGAGGCAGCCCTTGAAACCTGCGACCAGCCCTGTATCAGCATAGACAGCGCCACCACCCGTGACGTGGACGATGCCTTTCATATTGCGGCAGAGGGCGACGGCTGGGCATTAACGCTCATGCTGGCCTGCCCCTCGCTGTTCTGGAATTTTGGCGGGCCCTTGGACAAGCTTGTGCTGCACCGTGGCACCAGCATCTACCTGCCAGAGGGCGATTGCCACATGCTGCCCGAGGTGCTGGGCACAGATGCCTATTCCCTGCTGGCCGGTCAGGCGCGCCCGGCCCTGCGCGTGCTTGTGCATGTGGCGGCAGACGGCACGCTTGGCGGTTGCGAAATTTCTGTGGTGCAAAGCACCCTTGCCGCCAATCTTACCTATGTGGACAGCCAGGCCGTGCTCGATGCCCAGGCCGCTGGCGAGGCCCTGCCGCAGAACGCGGCTGCGCCCTTTGCCGAGCAGCTGCGCATGGGCCTTGCCATGGCCCGTCAGCGCCAGACTGCCCGCATTGCCGACGGTGCGGTGATCATGGACCGGCCCGACCCCGTAATTCGTCTTGAAGGCGAAGGGGCAGAGGTTCGCGTTGAAGTTGGGCTGGATTATCAGGCTTCGGACGCGCAGATGCTGGTGGCCGAAATGATGATTCTTGCCAGCGCCGCTGTGGCCCAGTGGGCCGCTGACCACGGAGTGGCCATGCTGCACCGCGTGCAGGATGTGGCCCTGCCCAAGGAATACGCCGGTATCTGGACAAGCCCGCAGGACATGACGCGCATCATGCGCGCGCTCACGCCTTCGGGGCTTGAGGTGCAGGCCCGCCCGCACGCCGCCCTTGGGCTTGCGCGCTACACGCCTGTTACTTCGCCGCTCAGGCGTTATCCCGATCTGGTCAACGAGGAGCAGCTGGTACACTACTTTCGCACCGGGCAGCCGCGCTGGACAGAAACCGAGCTGGTTGATCTGCTCAACGTGCTTTCTCCCGCGCTGGATGCGGCGGGGCAGGTGCAGCGCTTTCGTCCGCGTTACTGGAAGCTGCTGTTCTTTCGCCAGAAGGGCGACAAAGTATGGTGGAGCGGCGTGATTACAGAAGAAAACGACGCCTTTGTCACCGTAAGCCTGCCCGAACAGGGCATGTTTGTGCGCGGCAAAAGGCGGATGTTTGACGAGCGGGCGCACCCCGGCCTTGCCGTGGACGTGCGCATTGGCAAGGTGCAGCCCCTGTATAACGAAATCATGATTCTGGAAGCGGTTCCGGCAGACTAGGCCCGCCGTATTTCCGCTGTGCCGCTTCCCCGCTGGCCGTATCCCCGCAGGCCGCTTTGAGGCCTGCCCG
Organism: Desulfovibrio sp.; assembly: GCF_041907885.1. Classification (GTDB taxonomy): domain Bacteria; phylum Desulfobacterota; class Desulfovibrionia; order Desulfovibrionales; family Desulfovibrionaceae; genus Desulfovibrio. The sequence goes on from NZ_JAYRGM010000005.1 coordinate 54,388, forward strand.
CAAGCGGCGTGGCGCACCGTGCCGGAAAGAAGTTTTTTCATTGGGTTGTTTTTGGGTGGCGGGCAAGATATGTGCCCGGATTTTCAAGAGCTTGCAGCGGAGAAGTTTATGCTGGAAGTATTGTGGATAGCTCTGGCCTATGTGCTTGGCTCTGTGCCGTGGGGGCTGGTGATTGCCAAAACCTTTTGCCGCATAGACCCGCGTGAAAGCGGCAGCCGCAACACCGGGGCCACCAATGTGGCCCGCCTGTGCGGCTTTGGCTGGGGTGTGGCCACCCTGGCCTGCGATGTGTGCAAGGGGGCTGTGCCCGTGTGGCTGGCCTTTCGCATCAATCCCTCGCCCGTATTTGTGAGCGTGGTGGGCCTGGCCTGCGTGCTGGGGCACGTTTTTTCGTGCTTCATGAAGTTCAAGGGCGGCAAGGCCGTGGCCACAAGCATCGGCGTGTTCCTTCCCCTGGCTTTCTGGCAGCTGCTGGCGGCCTCGGCCCTGTGCTGTCTTGTTATCTGGCGTAGCGGTTTTGTTTCGCTGGGTTCGCTCACGCTGGTGGTGGCGCTGGCCGTGGCCGTGGCCGTTACCGGCCAGTGGGTCTGGCTGCCATTGGCCCTGTGTGTGTGCGCCGTGGTGGTGTGGAAGCACAAGGAAAACATCGCCCGGCTGCGTGCAGGAACAGAAAAAAGCTGGCTCAAGGGCAAGCACGCTGAAAAACAGGAAGATAAAGGCTAGCTCAGGCTGCCTGCAAATTTACGACAGCGGTCACCCTGCTGTTGTACATGCCAGTATGGGCCTTTTGCCGCAAAATGTTTTTGTGGCGGAGGCTGCGCAGACAGCCTGCGGCAAGGCTGTTTGCCCGATGCACTTATCAAGGAGTTTCTCTCATGGCGCATGCGGATTTTCCGGCCTATCGCGGCCGCATGGAGTATGTTTGTCTTGATTGCGGCGCACGTCACCCCGGCGACAGCCTGCTGTACACCTGTCCGCAGTGCGGCGGTGTGTTTTTGCTGGAAAACCTGGATTTTGACAAACTGAAAGAACGCAGCGGCGCTGAGTGGCGCGAACTTTTCGATGCCCGCTCTGCCAGCCGTAGCACTGCGCTTCGGGGAATATTCCGGTTTTACGAGCTGCTTGCCCCCCTGCTTGAAGAAGACGATATCGTCTATCTGGGCGAGGGCATCACGCCCATCATCGAGGCCGCACCGGCCCTGCGCGACCGTGTGGGCATTCCCTTTGCCTACAAAAACGACGGGCAGAACCCCAGCGCCTCTTTCAAGGATCGCGGCATGGCCTGCGCCTTCAGTTATCTCAAGTGGCTGTGCCGCCGCAACAAGTGGGACGAAGTGCTGACCGTGTGCGCCTCTACCGGCGACACCTCGGCGGCTGCGGCCCTGTACGCCTCGTATGTGGGCGCGCCGCTCAAAAGCGTGGTGCTGCTGCCGCACGGCAAGGTTACGCCCCAGCAGCTTTCGCAGCCCCTGGGCAGCGGAGCCACCGTGCTGGAACTGCCCGGCGTGTTTGACGACTGCATGAAGGTGGTTGAACTGCTGGCCGAAAATTACCGCGTGGCCCTGCTCAATTCCAAGAACAGCTGGCGCATCCTCGGTCAGGAATCCTATGCCTACGAAACCGCACAGTGGTACGGCTGGGACATGAAAGATCTTTGCCTCTTTGTGCCCATCGGCAATGCTGGCAATATCACGGCCATCATGTGCGGCTTTTTGAAAATGCTGGAACTCGGCATTATCACTTCGCTGCCGCGCGTGTTTGGTGTGCAGTCCGAGCATGCCGACCCCGTGTGGCGCTACTATGATGCGCCCAAGAATGCCCGCCACTGGCAGCCCGTAACGGTAACGCCCAGCGTTGCCCAGGCCGCCATGATCGGCAACCCCGTGTCCTTCCCGCGTGTGCGCAAACTGGCCGAAATGTTTGTGGAAAAAGGCGGCGAAAAGGCCTTTCAGGTGGTGCGCGTGACCGAACAGCAGATCATGGATGCCATGATCATGGCCAACCGTCACGGCCACATTGCCTGCACCCAGGGCGGTGAATGCCTTGCGGGCCTTGTGAACGCCAAGACCCTTGGACTTATCAGCGGTAACGAGCACGCCGTGCTTGACGCAACTGCCCACGCCCTCAAGTTTGCCGGTTTTCAGGATATGTACTTCAACGATTCCTTCCCGCCCGAATACGGTGTTGCGCCAGATAAAAGCCTGGCCAACAAGCCCGAGCTGCTCTTGCCCGAAAGCGCCCGCAAGGGCCGCGAAGTGGCCGAGTTTGCCCGTATGGGGGCAGATGCCGTGGCGGAAAGGCTTTCTTTGCAGAAAAAATAAAGTTATTTTTATACGAGCCGATACTATCGGTAGCGGCGGTGCAACCTGTTGCGCCGCCGTTTTTTTGTATGGCAACCCCTGACGGAAAAGATGGAACGCCATGTTCCCCGGTGGCTGGCCGGTATGCCAGGATTCTGGGTCGGACTAAAAAGAGGCCTGTTTCCTCCCTGCGCTAAAACCGCAAGGCAGAGAGTGCCTGTTGGGCGTTGCTCACGAAGACGGCATTTACGAAAAGGACATCCTATGTTTTCTCGCAGTATCAGAACGGCCATGTTGCTGGTCATCAGCCTCGTGGTACTGGCGGTGCAGTCGGCCCTGGTTGTGGTGGTGACACGCATGGGGGACGAGGCAACCCTTTCTGCGCGCACCCACGAGATGGATCTGGCAGCAGACACGGTAGCCAAGTCCTTGGGCGATTTTGGAACCCAGCTTGGCATGTTCGTCAACGGCGCTTCCAAGCCGCCGAGGCTGCGGGAGTTTCTGCTTACGGGAGAAGACAAAAAGGGTGCGGAAGTTTTTTTGTCTGCCATGTAGCAGGCTGCGCCCGAAATTAACACGCTCTATCTGTTCGACGCCTCGGGCAAACAGGTGATCATCTGCGCCCAGGGAAAGCTGGGCAAGGTCAACGACCTGGCTGAGCGCGAATACATAAAGGCCGCGCTGGCAGGCAAGATGGGCTTCAGCTCTGCCCCCACCAAGAGTATCGCCACCGGCAAACTTATAGTCAGTGTTGCTGCGCCCATTTTTGACGACAATGGCAAGGCCATTGGCGGCGTGGGTATTTCATACGATATCGACGGGCTGTCAAAAAATCTCAACAGCATGTCCATGGGCACGACGGGGCGTGTGGTTGTGGTTTCGCCACAGGGTGTTGTGATCAGCCACACCAACAGTGAGCTTCTTCTCAAGAATCTGGCTTCTGAACCCGCCATACGCGATATGGTAAGGGCCGAATCTGGCAGTGGGGTTGGGTACGAGCTCAACGGCGAACAGCGCTTGGTGGCCTGGGAGTCTGTTCCCAACTGGAGCTGGCGCGTGGGCGTAACCCTCAGCCGGGCAGAAGTCGAGGCTCCGGCCATAGCGCAGCGCAATGCCATGCTGATACTTGGGGCCATAACCATTCTGGCACTGGTGGGTATCTGTCTGTTTGCGCTTGAAAAGGTGGTTGTGAGCCCCTTGCGGCAGTTGCAGAATTTTGCTTCGGGCGTGGCGGGCGGCAATCTTAACTCCCTGTTGTCCATCAATCTGCGCAATGAAATCGGCAGCCTTGCAGAGAGCTTGCGGCTGATGGTGGTCAGCCTCAAGGCCAAGATAGCCGAAGCAGACGAAAAGAGCGCCCACGCACAGGAAGAATCGGCACGTGCGGCGCAGGCGACAAAAGAAGCCGAGGCCGCCCGCATTGCCGCCGAAAATGCAAAGGCAGAGGGCATGCTGCACGCGGCTACGGCGCTTGAGGGCGTGGTAGAAGCCGTGACATCTGCCTCGGAAGAACTGGCCGCCCAGGTGGAGCAGGCCAGCCGGGGTTCCGATCGCCAGACGGCCCGCGTGGGCGAAACAGCCACCGCCATGGAGCAGATGAACGCCACGGTGCTTGAAGTGGCCCGCAATGCCGGTCAGGCTGCGGATTCTGCCCATAATGCCAAGGGCAAGGCCGAGAGCGGCGCACAGGTGGTGGCACGGGTGGTTACCGATATCAGCCGCATTCAGACCAGCGCTGTGGAACTGAAAACAGAGATGACCTCGCTTGGCAAACAGGCCGAGAGCACAGGCCAGATACTGGGCGTTATTTCGGATATTGCCGACCAGACCAATCTGCTGGCCCTTAACGCCGCCATTGAAGCGGCCCGTGCTGGCGAGGCCGGGCGCGGATTTGCCGTGGTGGCCGACGAAGTGCGCAAGCTGGCAGAAAAAACCATGACCGCCACCAAGGAAGTGGGTGACGCCATACGCGATATCCAGAACGGAACCCGCAAAAATGTGGGCAACGTGGATCAGGTGGTGAACATGATCGACTCGACCACCGAGCTCGCGGGCACGTCCGGCACGGCGCTGCGCGAAATTGTGGAGCTGGTGGATGCCACCGCCCAACAGGTGCAGTCCATTGCCACGGCAGCAGAAGAGCAGTCTGCCACAAGCGACGAGATCAACCGTTCCATCGAAGACGTGAACCGTATTTCGCTGGAAACCAGCTCCGCCATGCAGCATTCTGCCGGGGCTGTGGCCGAAATGGCCCAGCAGGCCCAGGTGCTGCGCGGTCTTATTGCCAACATGAAGTCGGGTAAATAGTGATCAGCAATAAAGGTTGAAAAGGCCTGACCAGAGTATCAGGCTCCAATTTGCGGCCCTTGGGCCGCGCAAGAATGCCCCGCCAAAAGCGGGGTATTCTTGCGTTGTTTGGCTGTAAACGAGTTGTCGCAGCAATCGCACACACTCAAAAACCTGATCAGGCATGAGCGCTTGCAAAATACAGGCGTATGGATATGGTGAACGATAAGTAACCCAGAAAGTGGAGGCTTTATGCGGCAGACCCTGTTATTTGTCATGGCTTTTATGCTGGTGGCGTGCAGTGCGGCGGCGGCAGACTACAAGGCCGTGTCCACCGGGGTGCGCTATACGCACCTGGGCGACTACAGCGTTGAAAGGCTGAACAGGATACTGACAACAGAGGTGGCAGCCTTCAGCAGTTTCAAGGTTCAGTACCCGCAGGCAGCCAATGCTGTAAGCCTCTACAAGGTGCAGTACGCAACTGTCATTCCAGAGCTGGGCAACAAGCCCACCCTTGCTTCTGGCCTTGTGGCCGTACCGCAAACAGCACAAAAGAAACTCCCTGTGGTTTCGTACCAGCACGGCACGGTTTTTACCCGCACGGCGGTTCCCTCGCGGCCAGAAGAATCGGACGAAACGCGTATTATCACCGCCCAGATGGCTGGCAACGGCTATGTGGTGATCGCCGCAGACTACATTGGCAAGGGTGATTCAGACGAGCCAGACAGCTACATGGTACGCGAGGCCACAATTCAGGCCTGCATGGATATGCTGTTTGCCGCGCGCGGTGCTGGCCGATATGGGTATTGAAGAAGAAGGTCTCTATCTCAGCGGTTGGTCGCAGGGCAGCTGGAGCACGCAGCAGTTCCGCCACCGGCTCGAATCGCTGAACATACCCGTCAAGGCCGCTGCCACGGCAGCAACGCCTGCCGACCTGTATCTGCTGCTGACCCGCTGGATTAATAAACCCACGGCGCTCGACGCCGTGTGGCTTGCGGGCAGCGTTATACTGTTCACCCATTCCTATGCGTACTATTACGACATGCCGGGCCTGCCGCAGACTGTCATCAAGCCTGAATACCAGGCGGCCTGCCGCGACTTTTACGCAAACAAAACCGGGTGGGAACAGCTGCAACCACAGATACCGGGCAAGATCGCAGACCTCGTGCAAAAGGATGTGGTTGCCCGGTCTTCTGCCGGGATGGACGCATTTTTTAGCAGATTGCGCGAAAATCAGGCCTTCATGTGGCGCTCGGCCACGCCCTGCCGGTATTATTATGGCAAGGTGGACGAAGTGATGCCGCCCTATGTGGCCACCCTGGCCGTGGGCTATACAGAGGCAGCAGGCGGCGCACAGGCCGAGGCCGTGTACGCGGGCGAAGTGGCCGACCACCGGGGCGCGTTTTTGTACGGAGTGAAGGATCAGAAGGATTTTTTTGACAGCAAACGCTGAAATCGCGGCTGCTTTATGTGCAACGAGGCGGTCAGGGGTAAACCCTGACCGCCTTGCGCGTTGATAGCTCTACAGCCACGTGCCGTAGCGGCGCATAAAGGCGCGTTTTACCACTGTGGCCAGGGTCAGGTAGCCCACAAGCACAGCCGCCAGCCACGGAAAATAAGCGGCGGGCAGCGCGCCCATGTCGAGTCCCTGCCCCAGCCCGGTAAAGGGTATGGCCGTACCCACGGCAACGCCAAGGCCGGTGAGCAGGGTGACCTGCCATGCGGCGCGGCTGTGCAACAGAGGCACGCCGGGCGTGCGCAGCATGTGGATAACCATGGTCTGTGTCCACAGCGATTCCACAAACCAGCCAGCCTGAAACAGGGCGGCAAAGCTGGCCTGATCTGCCGTACCCAGGGCGTGCCAGCCGCCAGCGGGCATGGGAACCACAGCCGGGCAGATCACCCAGAACAGCAGGGCGTAGGTTGTGAGGTCAAAGACCGAGCTGGTGGGCCCAAGCCAGAACATGAAACGCCGTATGCTGTCCGTATCCCAGCTGCGGGGCGTGCGTAAAAAGTCCTCGTCCACATTGTCCCACGGCATGGCCGTGCACGAAACATCGTAGAGCAGATTGAGCACCAGAATCTGCAAAGGTGTCATGGGCAAAAATGGCAGAAACACGCTGGCGGCCAGCACGGAAAACATGTTGCCAAAGTTGGAACTGACAGTAATTTTTATGTATTTAATGATGTTGGCATAGGTGCGGCGGCCTTCCATAACCCCCGCTTCAAGCACGGTAAGGTCTTTTTCCAGCAGAATAATGCCCGCCGATTCGCGGGCCACGTCCACGGCAGAATCAACAGAAATACCCACATCGGCGTTTTTCATGGCCGGGGCGTCGTTGATGCCGTCACCCATAAAGCCCACCACATGGCCGTTGCCACGCAGACAGGTTACAATGCGTGCCTTCTGGCGCGGGCTCAGCTTGGCGAAAATTTCGGCCTTTTCAACAGCCAGCTTGAGGGCCGCGTCGTCCATGTCCTCAATTTCCGCTCCCAGCAGAATGTTTTTGCCCGGCAACCCCACCTGACGGCACACACTGCGGGTAACGGCGTCGTTGTCGCCAGTGAGAACCTTGACGCGCACGCCGTGCTCGCCCAGGGCGGCAAGGGCCTTGGGGGCCGAATCCTTGGGCGGATCAAGAAAGGCCAGATAGCCCAGCAGCACCATTTCTTTTTCGTCCGCCACGGAAAAAACGCCACCGGGGGCAGACATGGTTTTGTGCGCCACGCCCACCACACGCAGGCCGTCACTGTTGTACCGGCGCACGCGTTCGAGGATTTCTTCCTGAAGCTCTCTGGTAAGCGGCTCCACCTGGCCGTTGTATTCGGCATAGGCGCAGACAGTCAGCATTTCTTCCAGCGCGCCCTTGGTGATGATCTGGGTTTTGCCCGTGGTGTCGGCCACAACCACGCTCATGCGGCGGCGGCTGAAATCAAAGGGCATTTCGTCAACCAGGCTGTATTCCTTGCGCAGGGGTTGCATGCTCAGCTCGTCGGCATGGTTGACAATGGCCGCATCCAGCAGATTTTTGAGGCCGGTCTGAAACCAGCTGTTCAAAAAGGCGTGGCGCAGCACACGGGCGTCTTCCGTGCCGTGGATGTCGAGCGAGTATTCAAGCACAATTCTGTCTTGGGTAAGCGTGCCGGTCTTGTCGGTACACAGCACGTCCATGGCGCCCAGGTTCTGGATGGCATTGAGGCGGCGGGCAATGACCTTTTTGCGGGCCATGAATACCGCTCCGCGCACCAGATTGGCAGAAACCACGGTGGGCAGCATTTCGGGCGTGAGGCCCACGGCAACGGAAAGGGCAAAAAGCCCGGCCTCTACCCAGTCGCCCTTGGAGAAACCGTTGACGAAAAATACCACCGGCGCCATGCAGGCCATAAAGCGCAGCAGCAGCCACGAAACGGAATTAACGCCTTTTTCAAAGCTGGTGGGTGTGGATGTGGCGGCAATCTGCCGGGCCAGCGAGCCAAAAAGCGTAGCGCCGCCCACGGCAAGCACAAGGCCATAGGCCGCACCGCTGACCACGTTGCTGCCCATGAAGGCCAGATTGTTGCATTCGAGGGGTGAGGTGGCGGCCACATCGGCTTGCAGCGCGTGCGGAAATTTTTCCACCGGTTCGCTCTCGCCGGTGAGCGAAGACTGGCTGACAAAAAGGTCCTTGGCCCGCAAAATACGCATGTCTGCGGGGATCATGTCGCCAGCGGCCAGGCGCACCACATCGCCAACCACCAGCGACGCGATGGGCAGTTCCTTGCCTTCGCCATCGCGCACAACCTCGATGGTTGTTTTAACCAGCGATTCAAGCCGTGCCACGGCATTGCCAGAGCGGGCCTCCTGCACAAAGTGCAGCACACCGCTGATGCAGACCATAACCGCCACAATGATAACGGCGGTGAGGTCTTTTTCGTCCGCAGCGGCCAGCAGATAATCGGTAAAAAACGAGATGCAGGCCAGCAGCAGAAGCACTACGCTGAAGGGATTGATAAACGAGGCAAACAGGCGCCTGGGCAGGCTGTCCTTGCCCTTGGCGGCAAGCACGTTGGCCCCGAACCTGTGGCGCATGTCGTGTATCTGGGGCTTGCTGAGCCCATCGGGCGAAGAATTGAACGACTGCAAGGCTTCGTCGGGCTCAACGCGGGCAGCGTCGAGCATGCGTATGGCGGCCTGGCGAACCAGATCGCCCGCAGCAGACTGGGAAGCGGCGGTGTGGCCTTTGCGGCGGAAAAACAACCGGCCAATGGGCGCGGCAATGCCATGCGGCAAAAAAGAGCGCAGAACCATAAATCCTCCGGGGACACGCGCAAGGCGTTACCCGCAGGAATATATTCAGCGGCGGGAACGGATGGGCGTGGAAAGAGTGGTGCGACGTATACTGTCAGGTTCCGAAGGGGAACTGTGGCAACTGTCGGACGACATGAAGGGTGCTCCTTCCGTGGTTGTGGGTTTACCGCCTGCCGTGCGGCAGACGCAAAAAATGTACACAAACTTTCAAGCTCATGTATGGGCGCAAACTATTCGCTAGCGGTATGTTTGTCAAAGGGTGAAATACGTTTTAGCTATTCCCCGGCATCGGCTCCAGATGCGGATTTTCTGCGGTTGGGTTCTGCGGATTGCGTCATTTCGACAAGAAAGTCATGCAAAAGACATATAGCATCAACCGAAAGCGTTTCGCACAAGTGGGGCGGGTCGTTGGGGTGTATGCCGCCGGGGCGCAGATCCTTGCAGGCAAGGCTGGTGAAGCGTTCGCTAAAAATGGTTGCGAACCGGGCGCACAGATCCACTATTTCTCCCTCGTCCTTGCCCAGTGCTGCACCGTGCAGGCCAATGAGCAGCAGGCCGCCTTCCACAAGGCCACACTGCCCGCCCGTGCCGCCCGCGCCGTGGCAGCCCACAATGGCGGTATACACCTGGGGATGCAGGGGTTCCTGCAACATGCTTTCGAGGCAGCGCAGCGTGGTGCGCGCGCAGTTGAGGTCTCTGTCCCAGTAATAGTGGCGCACAAGGGCGGCCACCCTGTCATGCGTGTTCATGCATTTCCTCTCAGGTGCAACAGTGTTTTCCATCGGGGAAGATCGACGTCCAGATCCAAATATTGAGGAGGCAGGCGCAGGGGGGCTGCGGTTTGCAGGGCGCGGGCCACATCGTCCACGCTGCCCGTGCGTGGCAGGCTCTCCACGTCTTGCAGGGGGCAGAGGTCAAAGTCGTCTGTGGGCAGCATGGCCATAACGGGCAAGCCCTTTATGGCCGCCTCCAGCGCCACGGTGGTGGAGTTGGAGGCCCACACCACAACGCCGGGGGAAAGCTGGTCGGCAATGGGGCCGTCCACAATCTGCACTTCGTTGGCGCGGCGGCCCAGCAGGGCCGCAAGGCGTTCCTTCACCGGCAGATAGGGGTGCGGTTTTACGCGGATATCCCAGCCGTCAAGCAGGCCAGCGTGCAGCGAGCGGGCAAGCAGGGCCAGGTGCGCCTCGGTTTCATCGGCAAAAAAGCTGGTTACAGCCAAAAGCTGGCGGCGTGCGGGGGCGGCGCTTTCAGATTGTGCCTGTTCCCCGCCCTTTTCGGCAAGGTAGAGGTAGCGCAGGGCTTCCACCTCGCCCAGGCGTTTGCCGGGCAGCCCGGCCTCGCGCCACTGGACGCAGGCAGACTGTCCGTTGCCGCGCACGGCATCGGGCTGAAACGCGGCCAGGTCGCCCAAAAAGGTGCGCGGGTCATCGAAATAGCGAAAATCCGTTGGCCGGATGGTGGAATGCTGCGCGCCAATGACTGGCCCGTTATCCGCATCGTGTACCGCTTGGGTGAGCATGCGTTCCCAGGGGCAGTTTTCCAGAGGGAACAGCGTCCAGCGCTGTTGCCCGCTCATGGCGGTGTAGCGTTTGAAGGCCCTTTGTTGCAGGCAGCGCTCAAGGCAGCGCCAGCCACGGAATGATTCTGCCCAGTAGGGGCCAAGATAGTGCCAGAAATCAAGGTGCGAATCGGCAAAATGGAAGGCCGCGCGGGCTTCTTTTTCTATGCGCAGGCTGGCCACGCACAGGCGCGCGTAGCGGAACAGGGCGGCCACAAGATCGCCTGTGGTCAAAAATTCTTCCAGATAATGAAAGCTTGCGCCGTCCTTGCCCTCGCGCCGAAAGCGGTCACGCAGGGCCAGACACTGGGCCAGACTGAGCTGGGGCGCGGGAAAGCGGATAAAGAGCCAGCGCACAAAATGCCCGCCCTTGCCCGCATGTGCGGTTTCTGGCTGTGAGGCCTCTGGCTGGGCAGACTGTGGCAGATCAGCCATTTTGGTGGCTGCTTCTTCTGCGGTTTCGTTCAGGGCGTCGTGCAGACTCTCCCAGTAGCGGCTGCGGAAACGTCCATCCTCCGCCGCCTTCATGTCAATGTTGGGAAAGTAGGTGGCAATGGTGGCTGCCTGCCCCGACGTGGGCGGCAGCGCATTTTTGGCCGAAACAGGGGGCATGTGGCGGCGAACTGTCCACCACCAGTGGGCGTAGCGGGCCAGTGCGCGCAGGGGCGGCGGCGTGGCCTCGTAAATTTTGCGCAGCAGGCCCTTGGCCGGAGCTGGCGGGGTGGGGGCCTCGCAGTTTTCTGCATACTGCCGGTGTCCCGCGTGGCACATGCTGGCCAGCGCGCCGCGCAGATCGGCATCGCCGCCAAAAACGCGCAGGGCCGCAAAGCCGCCCTCGTCCATAAGGCGTTCAACAGCGCGCAGTTTGTACACCGTGTAGAGGCCGGGTGTCATCTTGGGGTGGCGTTCGTACAACAGCGAGCACCACCACATGGAAAGCCTCTCGCCGCCGCAGAGCCAGTGCTGGATTTCGCAGCCGCCCACATTCAGGCGGCCCGTATCGTGCGCCCAGGCCATGTGCTCGGCGCGAATGGCCTTGAGCTCGTCGCGCAGACGTGCAGAGAGCGAAATTTCGCCCTGCGGTGCTTCCCACCCGTCCCAGTGCGCAATAACCCTTTCGGGCAGCGCGCCGCCGGTTTTGCTCTCGGCCTTGCCGCCGGGGCCGTAGCCCGGTGCGGTACACAGGGCGCGCGCGGCTTCGGGCAGGGCAGGGCCTATGACAAGTATCAGTTCCTTCATGCTGTTCCCTAGGCGGCTGGGCCGCCGTCTTCGGCTTCGGGTGCGGCGCTGGATTCGTTAAGGGCCGCCCAGATGGCAAGGCCGTAGGGCGGTTCAAGCACGCCTTTTTCGGTGATGATGCCGGTAATAAGCTCTGCCGGGGTCACGTCAAAGGCGAAATTGTACACGGGTACGCCCTCTGGGGTGAGGCGCTTGTCGCCCACATGGGTGACCTCGCGTTCCGGGCGCTGCTCAATGGGTATGCCGCTGCCGTCGGGGGTGCTGGGGTCGATGGTGGAGAGCGGTGCGGCCACATAGAAGGGAATATTGAAATGCTTGGCCAGCAGGGCCACGCCAAACGTGCCGATTTTGTTGGCCGCGTCGCCATTGGCGGCAATGCGGTCTGCCCCCACCACCACGCGCTGCACGAGGCCCTTGCTCATCAGCAGGGCGCAGGCATTGTCGCAGGCCACGGTAACGGGAATGTTGTCCTTGTGCAGTTCCCAGGCGGTGAGGCGCGCACCCTGAAGGAAGGGGCGCGTTTCGTCGGCAATAACCGTAATGCGCTTGCCCTGCTCGATGGCCCCGCGAATGACGCCAAGAGCCGTGCCGTAGCCCGCCGTGGCCAGCGCCCCGGCATTGCAGTGGGTCAGCACGCAGTCGCCGTCCTGCAAGCAGTGCCCGCCAAAGCGGCCCAGGGTTTTGCAGGCTTCCACGTCTTCGGCCTGCATTTTGGCCGCTTCGTCAAGAAAAATGGGCAGCAGGGCCTGACGGTCGCCGCAGCCGCTGTTGATAGCCTTCCACCAGCATTTGCGCATGCGGTCTACAGCCCAGCGCAGATTGACGGCGGTGGGGCGGGCGTTGGCCAGGCGGTCGAGAAGTTCCTCAAGCTGTGTGGCCCAGTCTGGCCCGTCTGTTTCGTTGAGGGCAAGGGCACAGCCCCAGGCCGCAGTAACGCCGATGGCCGGAGCCCCGCGCACCACCATGGTTTGCAGGGCGTAGATAACGTCGTCTGTGGTGCGGCAAACCATGTCCGCCTCCTGCTCTGGCAGCACGCGCTGGTCAAGCAGATGCAGCGCGAGATCTTGCCTGTCAAAGCGAATGTGGTCTTCCATAGTTTCCTCCGCAGAAGTTCAATCTATTTCCCTATGATACACAACTATGACCCGAAGGCAAAGCGCGGCAAAAGGCTTTGCGCCGAATACCGTGTAAAAAAACATGCCGCGCCAAGGGGTTCTATGTCGCGCAATGCTTTACAAACAGGCGCACGGCTGGCTATGCTGCGGCATGACAAAATGGTCTTTGGCGCACAGTGGGCGCCGAAGGCGCACGGGCTTCCTGTGAGGCTGTGCGACAGGGCGGAGTCCATGCCCGCGCTGTGCGGGCGTGACCTTGCCGCGGTTACACAGGAAAGACTGCATGTCGATCAACTTAGGAGCTATCAGACATGGAAGAGTTTTCGCGGATTCGCCGCCTCCCCCCCTACGTTTTTGCGGTGGTGGGAGACCTTAAAATGCGGCTGCGTCGGCAGAATATCGACATCGTGGACTTCAGCATGGGCAATCCGGACATAGCAACGCCCGCACCCATCGTCGACAAGCTTGTTGAGGCAGCACAAAAGCCGGTGAACCACCGCTACTCGCTTTCGCGCGGTATTCCGAACCTGCGCAAAGCCATTTGTGATCGCTATGCACGCCATTACGGCGTGCAGCTCGACCCCGACAGCGAAGCCATCGTCACCCTGGGTTCCAAGGAAGGCCTCGCCCACCTTTCGCTGGCCATTCTTGAGCCCGGCGATGTGGTGCTTGCGCCCGACCCCACCTACCCCATCCACAAGTACGCACCCATCATTGCCGGCGCAGATGTGCGCAGCGTGCCCATTGGCCCTGGCCGCAATTTTTTTGAAGATCTCGAGGCTGCCATGCGTCAGGCCTGGCCCAAGCCCAAGGTTCTTTTTATCTGCTACCCGCACAACCCCACCACCGAGGTGACGGATCTGGAATTCTTCCAGAAGATTGTTGATTTCGCCAAGGAAAACAACATCTGGGTTGTACACGACCTGGCCTACGCCGACCTGGTGTTTGACGGCTACAAGGCCCCCAGCTTCTTGCAGGCCAAGGGTGCCAAGGACGTGGGCGTGGAATTCTACTCCCTGTCCAAAAGCTATTCCATGCCCGGCTGGCGCGTGGGTTTTGCCGTGGGCAACAAAGACCTTATCCACGCCCTTGCACGCATCAAGAGCTATCTCGACTACGGCATGTTCCAGCCCATCCAGATTGCCTCTACCGTGGCCCTCAACGGCCCGGAAGATTGCGTCCACCAGATCCGCGACGTGTATCAGGAACGGCGCGACCGCCTCATCGAAGGTCTGAACCGCATCGGTTGGGAAACCCCCTCGCCCAAGGCAACCATGTTTGTGTGGGCGCACATTCCCGAACCCTTCCGCAAGATGGGCTCTGTGGAATTTTCCAAGCTGCTGTTGCAGGAAGCCCATGTGGCCGTTTCGCCGGGTCTTGGCTTTGGCTCGTACGGCGACGAATACGTGCGCTTTGCCCTGATCGAAAACGAGCACCGCACGCGGCAGGCCATCAGCAGTATGCGGCGGCTGTTGTCGGGCGTCTCCGACTAGCCATCCGCGCCTTTTTGCTTGCGGCTGCGTCAGGCGGTCTTTTTATTTCGGTCGAGTACCGTCAGAGTACACTCTCTGCATAAAAAGCCCGCCTTTCTGGCCGCAAAGCAAAAAATCGCAGGATGGAAAAACTGTTTGAAAGCATCTTTTGCCCCCTGGACAGCGTCAACAGCCCGTTTTCTTTGCCAGGGAACAAAATCTCGCTTTAAAAAGCCGTTTTTCGGGCGGAATGAAGCGAGGTCAGAATAACTGAAATCGGCGGGGTCGGGAGTATTTCCGGCCCCGCCGCAGCAACCATAAGGCCGCACACGGCCAACAACCGCGCAGGCCCGCGGCGGACAGACCGGGGTTAGGCAGCAGATCTGGAGGCGACATGATGAAGAACAGCGAAAAACCCCTGGTAGTGGGCCTTGCGGGATTTGGTACGGTGGGCGGCGGCCTTGTGCGTCTGCTTGACGAAAACGCCGACCTTATCCGCCGCCGTTGCGGGCGTGCCATCGTGCTCAAAAAGGTGCTGGTGCGCAACGCCACCAAGGCCCGCAGCGCCCAGCTGCCCGCCGGAACAGAGCTGACCACAGATTACCGCGCCCTTACGGATGATCCTGAAATCGACGTGCTGGTGGAACTGATCGGCGGCATCGACAATGCCCGCACCATCATCGACCGCGCCCTTGACCAGGGCAAACATATTGTCACCGCCAACAAGGCCCTGCTGGCCGAAGAAGGCCTTGCCCTGTTCCAGAAGGCCGACCGCAAAAAGCGCATCTTGCGCTACGAGGCCAGCGTGGCCGGGGCCATCCCCATTGTGGAAACCCTGAAGGAAAGCCTCACGGGCAACCGCATTGAATCGCTCATGGGCATTCTCAACGGCACGAGCAACTATATTTTGTCCGAGATGACCAGCAACGGCATGGATTTTGACGTTGCGCTCAAGCAGGCCCAGCAGCTGGGCTATGCCGAGGCCGACCCCACCCTGGACATTGACGGCCACGATGCCGCCCACAAGCTCATTTTGCTCATCCGTCTGGCCTACGGGGTACACTACCCCTATACGGCCCTTTCGGTGCGCGGCATTCGCGGGCTTTCGGGCATGGATATCCGCCTTGCGCGAGAATTTGGCTACCGCATCAAGCTCATCGGCCAGGTGCGCGAAGTTCGCAACGCCGAGGGCAACGAGGGCGAGGATGCTATCCGCCTTGAAGCCGGGGTGTTTCCTGCCCTTGTGTACCACAAGTTTTTGCTGGCCCGCGTGGGCGGCGTGTACAATGCCGTGCGCGTGGACGCCAACGCCTCCGGCCCGCTGTTTTTCCATGGCCGTGGCGCGGGCGATCTGCCCACTGCCGGGGCCGTGCTTGGCGATCTGCTGGCCGTTGCCCGCGACGAGCGGCCCAACAACACCGGCTTTGTCAACAAGGAACTGCCCAAGGCTTCCATTGTGCCGCCGGAGGAATGGCGTTCGTGCTACTATGTGCGCGTCATGGTGCAGGATACCCCCGGTGTGCTGCGCGATCTTTCCGGCTGCATGGCCGCCGAGGGCATCAGCATGGCCCAGGTTATCCAGAAGAGCGACGAGGGCAACGGCGTGCCGCTGGTCTTCATGACCCACGAAACCACGGCCCGCGCCATGAGCGATGCGCTTCAGCGCACCATGGACGCAGGCCTGCTCAAGGAACCTGCGGTGTACTTCCGCGTGTTGGGAGGAGCATGATACTTTTCGACGAACCATATGTCTCGCCAGAGTTGCTCGATTACGCGGCAGCACGGCGGGAACCGGTGCTCGACAATGCCGTGGCGCGGGACTTGTCCCGCGCCCGCGCGCTTTCTGGGGCTGACCCCCTCAACCTCGTGCCAGAAGCCGAATTTGCGGCCCTGTGCCGATCAGGCGAGGCGGGGGGCGAGCCCCCGCGCATCTACACCTGTTCCGAAAATTCGCTGGCCTGGGTGAGCGCGCATGTGGACAATCCCCAGCTTGTGGGCAGCATTGAAAAGCTCAAAAACAAGGCCCTGACCCGCGAGCTGCTGCGCCCCCTCTACGGTGACTATTTTTACCGCAGGCTCAGCCTCGACAGCCTGCGCACTCTGCCCTTCGAGGAGCTGCGCCTGCCCTGCGTGGTCAAGCCCTCTGTGGGGTTTTTCAGCCTTGGGGTGCGCATTGTGCGTGACCGGGCAGACTGGCAGGCCGCGCTGGCCGCCATTGAGCACGAGGCCGCAAGCTGGCGCGAGCAGTACCCCGACAGCGTGGTGGACAGCGAAGACTGGCTTATCGAAGAATATATCGACGGCGATGAATACGCCGTGGACGTGTACTTTGACGCGCAGGGGCAGGCCGTTATCTGCAATATCCTGCGGCACGAATTTGCCTCTGCCTCGGACGTGAGCGACCGCCTGTACTACACCGGCGCTTCTGTGGTGCAAGCTCATCTTGCGGAATTTGAGGCATGGTTCAACCGCGTCAATGCCCTGCTGGGCCTGCGCAATTTTCCCACCCATGTGGAGCTGCGCCGCGATGCGCAGGGCCGCATACGGCCCATCGAGTTCAACGCCCTGCGCTTTGCGGGCTGGTGCTGCACCGATATTACCCTGTTTGCCTGGGGCTTCCATTCCTACGGCTGTTTTCTTGAAGGGCGGCGGCCAGACTGGCAAAAGGTGCTGGCTGGGCGCGAGGGCAAGCTGTACACCCTTATCGTGCTCAACAAGCCCGAAAACTGCCCGCCCGTGCGCAGCTTTGACTACGAGGCCCTGAGCCGGGGCTTTGGCCGCGTGCTGCATGTGCGCAAGAGCGATTTCACACGCTACGGCCTGTTCGGTTTTCTGTTTACCGAAACGCCCGAAAACGCGCGGCAGGAGCTGGACAGCATAGCCCGCTCCGATCTGCTGGAATTCACAAGCTGAGGCAGCCGTGGAACACCTTGAAATAAGCACCCGCAGCCGCTGCGAGATGGTGGACATAACGGCGGAGCTGCGCGCGCTGGTACGCCGCAAGGCCGCCGATGGCCGCTGGCAGAGCGGCGCCCTGGGCCTGTTTTGCCCGCACACCACCTGTGGGCTCACGGTCAACGAAGGGGCAGACCCAGACGTCAAGCGCGACATGCTGGCCTTTTTCAGCCGCCTTGCCCCGGAAAACGGCGATTACCGCCATGCCGAGGGTAACAGCGATGCCCACATAAAAACCACTCTGCACGGCCCCTCGCTGTTGCTGCTGGTGGAAAAGGGCGAGTTGTGCCTTGGCACATGGCAATCTGTATATCTGTGCGAGGGCGATGGCCCCCGCCGCCGCACCCTGTGGCTGCAATGGCTGAAGTCCGAAGATTGACGAGGGCATTCAGCTGCTTGCGGCCTGCTTTTGGGCGGCCCATAAGGAGCAACGTTCATGCCCCATGACATAAATCTTATTCTCACGCTAGCCGGGGGGCTTTCTGCCGCTCTGGTTCTTGGATTCATCACCCAGAAACTGCGTCTTTCGCCCCTTGTGGGCTATCTGCTGGCGGGCATCATTGTGGGGCCGCATTCGCCCGGTTTTGTGGCCGATGCTTCCACCGCCGCCCAGTGCGCCGAAATTGGCGTCATTCTGCTGATGTTTGGCGTGGGTTTGCATTTTCATCTCAAAGACCTGCTGGCCGTGGGGGCCATTGCCACTGGCGGCGCTGTGGCCCAGATTTCGCTGGCAACGCTTGCCAGCATGGGGCTGCTGCACCTGTTTGGCTTCAGCTTTTTTTCTGGCGCGGTGTACGGCATGGCCATTGCCGTTGCCAGCACCGTGGTGCTTACCCGCGTGCTGGCCGACAACCACGATCTGCACAATCCCACCGGGCATGTGGCCCTGGGATGGCTGGTGGTGGAAGACATCTTTACCATCCTGCTGCTGGTGCTGCTGCCCTCGGTGTTGTCGCCGGGCGGCGAATTCTGGAGCGCCCTGGGCATGACCCTGCTTAAGCTGGCCGCACTCTCGGCCTTTACTCTGGTGGCGGGGCAAAAGCTGATTCCCCTGTTTTTGGGCTATGTGGCCCGCACGGGAACCCGCGACCTGTTCACTCTGGCCGTGCTGGCCCTGGCCCTTGGCATTGCCGTGGCGGCTGCGGAGTTTTTTGGCGCATCCATGGCGCTTGGCGCGTTCTTGGCGGGCATGGTGGTGGGGCAGTCCGAATTCAGCGCCCGCGCCGCTGCCGAGGCTCTGCCCCTGCGCGATGCCTTTGCCGTGCTGTTCTTTGTTTCTGTGGGCATGCTGTTTGATCCGGCCTCGCTGGTGCAGGACTGGCCCCTCATGCTGGTGACGCTGCTGGTCATCATGGTGGTCAAGCCCCTTGGGGCGCTGCTGATGACAAGCCTGTTCCGCAAACCCGCAAGGCTGGGGCTGCCCGTGGCGGCGTCGCTGGCCCAGGTGGGCGAATTTTCGTTTATTCTGGCGGGCCTTGGCATCAGCCTGGGTGTTTTTGACCAGCGGGTCAACAACGCCCTTATCCCTGCGGCCATCATTTCCATCACACTCAATCCCATGCTCTACCGCAAGGCCAAGGAACTGGGCCAGCGGTGGGAAAAACGCACCCAGGGTGACAAGGCCACGCACGATGCCTGCATGGTTGTGCCGGGCGAGGACAGCCGCGCGCGGGTTGTGGTGGTGGGGTGCGGCCCTGTGGGCCGCAGCAGTTGCAGCATCTTGCAGCACAGCAGCATGCAGCCCGTGGTGGTGGAAATGAATATCGACACCGTGCGCCAGCTGCGCGGCGAAGGGCTGCCCGTGGTACACGGCGATGCCATGCAGGCCGAGGTGCTGCGCGAGGCCGGTCTGGAAAAGGCCGAAGCCCTGCTGCTGACATCGGCCAGTATTCCCGCTGGCGAAGTGACCCAGATAGCGCGTGCCGTGAATCCGCACGTGCGGATTCTGGCCCACACGGCCTTTGTGAGCGGGGCCAGGGCGCTGCGCGAATCGGGCGTGGATGCCGTGTTCAGCGGAGAGCGCGAGGTGGCTCTGGCCATGGCCGAATACCTGTTGCGTGATGCGGGTGCGCCAGAGGCCTATGTGCAGTCGGAGCTTGAACGTGTTCGCGAAAAGCTCGATTAGCCTTTGTTTAAAAAGCGTCTTTTGCCCTCTGGGCTGCGTCAAAGGCCCGGTTCAGTCCAGGGCTGTACCAGCATGTACTATCCCTGTCCTGAACCGGGCCTTTTCCTTGCCAGAGGACAAAATCCATCTTTTTAAACGTAGAATTAACGATGCACTAAATGCTATAGAATTAGCATGTTAACATGCTTGGTTGAAAATAATCAGAATAGAAGCGAATTCTCCGCCTTACCCCGCAGCAAACCAGCGCCCGGAATATTGCCATGATTATCCACATAGACATGGATGCATTTTTTGCATCGGTAGAGCAGATGGACGACCCCGCCCTGCGCGGCAAGCCCGTGATCGTGGGCGGTGAGCAGCGGGGTGTGGTTTCCACCTGTTCATACGAGGCGCGGGTTTTTGGGGTGCATTCTGCCATGCCCATGGCCACGGCCCGCAGGCTCTGCCCGCAGGCCATTGTGGTGCGCGGGCGGTACTCGCGCTATGCCGAGCTTTCGCAGGCCATCATGGCGGCGCTGGGCGAGTTTTCACCGCTGGTGGAACAGGCCAGCGTGGACGAGGCCTATGTGGACGGCACGGGGCTGGAGCGGCTTTTTGGTTCGCTTGAAGAGCTTGTGGCGCGCATGAAAGAACGCGTGCGCGAGGCCACCGGCGGGCTTACCTGTTCTGCCGGGGTTGCGCCGGTGAAGTTTCTGGCCAAGATATGCTCGGACATCAACAAGCCGGACGGTGTGTTCATTTTGCGGCAGGAGGAAGTGGACGACTTTCTGGCCACCCTGCCCGTGGGCAGGATTCCCGGTGTGGGCAAACGCATGGTGCAGAGTCTGCAAGGCCTGGGCGTGCGCACCGTGGGGCAGCTGCGCCGCTACAGCCAGGATTTTATGGTGCGCAAGTACGGCAAATGGGGCGGTGTGCTGTATGAGCGCGTACACGGGCGCGACCCGCGTGGCATTGAAACTGAGCGGGCCGCCAAGAGCGAGAGCGCCGAATGCACCTTTGGGCAGGATACGCGCGACCGCCAGTATATGCAGCGCATGCTGCTGGCCCATGCCGAGCGCGTGGGGGCCTCGCTGCGGCGGCACGGCTACCGGGGGCGCACGGTAACGCTCAAGGTCAAGTATGCGGATTTTAGCCAGATCACCCGGTCGCGCACCTTGCCAGAGGGTATCAATGCCACCGAAACCATTTTTGACGTGGGCTGTGACCTGTTGCGTGAACTGCCGTTGCCCCAGCCAGTAAGGCTCATCGGGCTTGGGGTTTCTGGCTTTGACGCGCCCGTGGCCCAGTTGCTGCTGCCCGGCGCGGTAAAGCCTGCCACGCAGGGGCTCGACCCGCACATTGAGGCGCGGCGGCAAAAACTGGATGCAGCTCTGGACGATCTGCGCAGCCGTTTTGGCAACAAGGCCGTGCAGCGGGGACGGCTGTTTACGCCCGCAGAAAAAAAGAGTGCCGCGCCTGCCCCCGGTGAAACCGAGAGTGCAGACGCGGCAGATACGGAAGATTCGGGTCGTACAGACTAGGCGCGTGCTGGGCCTAGGCCTGCCGCGCAAACAGGGCCATGTATTCCTGATTGCCCTTGGGGCCCTTGATGGCTGCGGGCAGCACGCCCTGACAGGCAAGGCCCAGATTGGCCTGGGTGAAGAGCAGTATCTTGTCCACGGCGCGCTGGCGGGCGGCTTCGTCGCGCACCACGCCCTTTACCGTTTCGCCGGGCCCCAGCTCGAACTGCGGCTTGATGAGTGTTGCCAGCATGCCTCCCGGCTTGAGCCAGGGCATGCACGAGGGCAGCACCAGGGTGAGCGAGATAAAGGAAACATCGGCCACCACCAGATCAACCATTTCGGGAATAAGGCTCTGGTCGGCATGGCGCAGGTTGACGCCCTCAAGGTTGACCACGCGCTCGTCGGCGCGCAGGCGCTCGTGCAGCTGGTTTTTTCCCACATCCACAGCGTAGACGCGTTTGGCTCCCCTTTGCAGCAGGCAGTCGGTGAATCCGCCGGTGGAAGCCCCGGCATCGAGGCACACAAAATCTGTGACATCAAGCCTGAAATGCTCAAGAATGGTCAACAGCTTGTAAGCGCCACGGCTCACGTAGCGCTCCGGCTCCAGCAGGGCAAAGACCGTGTCGGCGGCAAAAGGATGCCCCGGCTTGGGGACAACCTGTGGCGGTGCGCCGGGAACGGTCTGCTCAAGGATGATTTTGCCAGCCATGATGAGCCGGCGGGCCTGCTCGCGGCTTTCGGCAAGGCCCTGCTCAAAAACCAGCTGGTCGGCGCGTTGTCTGGGTAGTTTTGGCATGGGGGTCTTATATCCGCTTGGCGCGCCAACCACAAGCCGGGGCTGCACACAGGGCTGCCCGCCAGGTGCAGCCGGATACTGAGTTGGTAACTGTCATGAATGATGACATAAAATTGGTTAAAAAGTGCCGTCTGCCTTGCTTGCAACAAGCCGTGGCAGACCATTTATATCTAACCCTGCCCGCCGTACTTGCCAAAGCCGCAAAAGAGAGCTATATAGCTTGCCCTTGTGCGGCAATAAGCCGCGCCAAGGGTAAAACGCGCGGGCGTCCGCAATGCTTTTAAAGCCGGATTATGCCGCGTTCACGAGGTAGCTGCCATGAAAAATGATATCCATCCCAAAGTGTTCAACGCCACCATCACCTGCGCTTGCGGCAATGAAGAGCACGTGCTCTCCACCAAGGCCGAACAGGTTAACGTGGAAGTTTGCTCCGCTTGCCATCCGTTCTATACCGGCAAGCAGCGTTTTCTTGACACCGCTGGTCGTATTGACCGCTTCCGCAAGAAGTACGCCAAGTTTGACCAGTAGTAAGCAGGGGTCGGGCCTTTACCGGGATTCCAGCTCTGGCATGACGCCCGAAAGTTCGCGGCGGGCAGGCTTGCAGCAGACCGCGCCGCGCGCAAAGCGCGCGAGCGGTGTGTTGCGGCTTGCCCTCGCTCTTTTGAATGCGGAATGCGCCCCGGTGGGCGGGCAGGCCGTCATGGAAGGCGTGATGATGCGCCACGGTGATGTCTACGGGCTGGCAGTGCGCCAGGCCGATGGCGTCATTCGTGCCATGCGCTGCCCGTGGTTTTCGCTGACCCGTAGCCCCTGGCTCAAAAAGCCCTTTGTGCGCGGGTTTCCCGTGCTGCTGGAAACCCTGGTCAACGGCATCAAGGCGCTCAACCGCTCGGTTGAGGTGGTGGCCCAGAGCGAGCAGGAGGAAATCTCTGGCTGGCATCTGGTGCTGACCCTCGTCATGGCCTTGCTGATGGCAGTGGGGCTTTTTGTCGTTGTGCCGCATCTGCTTTCGGTGGGTATGCTGTGGCTGCGCCTGGGCGGTGATGTTGAAGGGCTTTCGTTCCATCTGTGGGACGGCTTTTTCAAATGCTGCATCTTCATGGGGTATATCAAGGCCATCTCGTATGTGCCTGATATCCGCCGTGTTTTTCAGTATCACGGGGCAGAGCACAAAACCATCCACGCCTATGAGGCCAGTGGTGATGTGGACGCTGCCGCCGCCATGGGCAAAAGCCGCCTGCACCCGCGCTGCGGAACCACGTTTCTGCTGTTTGTGATCAGTATTTCCATACTGCTGCACGCGGTGCTGGTTCCCCTGATGCTGCACCTCTACACGCCGCAGGGCGAGGTGGCCAAGCACGCCCTTACCGTTGCCGTAAAGCTGGTGCTGATGGTTCCCATAAGCGCACTGGCCTACGAGCTTATCCGCTATGCGGCCAAGCTGCCTGAAGGTTTTTGGGCAACAATTTTGCGTGCGCCCGGCCTGGCCTTGCAGAGGCTGACCACCTACGAGCCTGACGAAAGCCAGGTAGAGGTGGCCCTGGTGGCCCTGCGTGAAGCCCTTGGCCCGCAAGACGGTGCAAGGGTGCGCACGGTAGACTACACCACAGAATAGCCTTTTTTGCCGTCCTGCTGCGGCGGTTGTGGCGTGCGCCGCAACTGCGGCGGGTGTGCGGCAAGCCGGTGTGCCGTGCGGCCTTGTGGCAGGGTGCGCGCCCGTCATTTTTGTTTTTTCCGCCCACAGCGTGTTGGAGACACCATATGTTCGCCAAATTGGAAGGTCTGGAAAAGAAGTTCATCGAGCTGGAGCACTCCCTGGCCGAGCCCGACGTGTTCAACGATCAGGAACACTACCGCAAGCTCACCAAGGCCCACGCCGATCTGCGCGAAATAGTGGAAATGTACCGCCGCCACAGGGCATTGCTGCAAGAGCAGGCCGAAAACAAGCAGCTGCTGCGCGACGAAGACCCCGAAATGCGCGCGCTGGCTCAGGAAGATCTGCACCGCATCGAAGCCGAACTGCCCGAAGTGGAGCAGGAGCTCAAGCTGTTGCTGCTGCCCAAGGACCCGCTGGACGAAAAGAACACCATCCTTGAAATCCGTGCCGGTACGGGCGGTGAAGAAGCTGCCCTGTTTGCCGCCGACCTGTTCCGCATGTATTCGCGCTTTGCCGAAATAAAGGGCTGGAAGGTCGAGCTCATGAGCGAGTCGCCTTCTGATTCGGGCGGCTTCAAGGAAGTTATCTGCCTTATCAGCGGCACCAAGGTGTACAGCCAGCTCAAGTTTGAGGCTGGCACGCACCGCGTGCAGCGTGTGCCCGCCACCGAGGCGCAGGGCCGCATCCACACCTCTGCCGCCACCGTGGCCGTTATGCCCGAAGCGGAAGAAGTGGACGTGGAAATCCGGCCCGAAGATCTGCGTATTGATATTTACCGCGCTTCCGGCGCTGGCGGCCAGCACGTTAACAAGACGGAATCGGCGGTGCGCATCACACATCTGCCCACCAACACCGTTGTTACCTGTCAGGACGAACGCTCGCAGCACAAAAACAAGGCCCGCGCCATGAAGGTGCTGGCCTCGCGTATTCTGGCCGCAGAGCGTGAGCGGTATAATTCCGAAATTTCCGCTGACCGCAAGTCGCAGGTGGGGTCGGGCGACCGCTCCGAGCGCATCCGTACCTACAACTTCCCGCAGGGGCGTTGCACCGACCACCGCATAAACCTGACCCTGTACTCTCTGGAGCGCATCATGGAAGGCGAAATCCAGCCCCTGGTGGAAGCTCTGAGCACAGCGGCCCAGGCCGACGCGCTCAAGGCCGCAGCCACGGATTAAGCAGCCAGCTGTCAAATATCATTAAAAAAGCCCGCATAGCCATATGCGGGCTTTTTGCGTCAGCGGGGGTATGCCCTGCTGCAAGCAATTCTAAACGGCTTTTTCCGGCGGGCGCAGCATGCCCTCGCGGATGATAAAGGCGATAACGGCTTCGATGCCCGCGCCGGAAAGCATCTCGGTGAGCACATAGGGGCGTTCACCGCGCATGCGCCGCGTGTCGCGCTCCATGACATCAAGTGAGGCATGCACCATGGGCGCAAGGTCTACCTTGTTGATGATCAGCAGATCAGACTTGGTGATGCCGGGGCCGCCCTTGCGCGGAATCTTGTCGCCGCCACTCACGTCGATGACATAGATGGTGAGGTCGGCCAGTTCCGGGCTGAAGGTGGCGGAAAGGTTGTCGCCGCCGCTTTCCACCAGCACCAGCTCAAGGCCGGGATGCCGAGCCTGAAGCTCCTCGATGGCCTGAATGTTCATGGACGCGTCTTCGCGTATGGCGGTGTGCGGGCAGCCGCCCGTTTCAACGCCAAGGATACGGTCAGACTCAAGGGCGTTGTGCCGCAGCAGAAACTCTGCATCCTCGCGGGTATAGATGTCGTTGGTGACAACGGCCATGTTGTAGTGCTTGCGAAGACGCATGCACAGGTGGCGCAGCAGGGCCGTTTTTCCGGAACCCACCGGGCCGCCGACGCCCACTCGCAAACAGGGTCTGTTGGTCATGAGGTTAACTCCTGAAAAGTCGTGTATATTGTCGTTCGTGGCCCGCGCTGCACAGGGCAAGCCCCGGCAGGCTTGAGCCGATGTCTTCATCGGGCAGGGCCGTGGCCTGCGCCACTATTTGCGGCACTGCGGGCATAAATTCGAGCAGCAGTTTTTGGGCTGCTGTCTGGCCCAGAGGTACGGTTTTACAGGCCACAGCCACCTGGTTTTGCAGCCAGCTCCACACATAGGCGCAGGCCGCGTCCGTCCCTGCGTGCTGTTGGGCGGTAGGGTCGCAAAAAGGCTGCATGCTGCGCGCATGCTGGTCGAGCATCACGGCAGCCACGGCAAAGCAGGCGGTGTAGCCCGTGCATTCTGGCAAAGGCCAGTGTGGCAGCAGATTTTGATCCTGCAAGATGCGGCGCAATGCCCGGCCCATCTGGACTTCTTCCTGCCACAGCTCGCGGCTTTCGCGCCCCGCAAGCATAAGGGCATTCCAGCGGGCAAGAGCCTGCGCATCGGCCTTGCCAGCCGCGTCGTGCATGCGCAGCAACAGCGGCAGATCATTGCGGGCAAGCCCCAGCCGCAGCACTCCCCACAGCCAGCGGCGCACGCCATCGGCTGTATCCGCGTGGCCGCGCTCCACCGCTGCCGCCAGCCCCTGCGACCAGGCAAAACCGCCCACAGGCAGGGATTGCCCCGCCAGATAGAGCAGGGCGGTGAGGCCAAAATCTGGGCCTTGCCATGCATTGTGGCCACAGGCGCGGCCCACATGCTGCCCCGCCTGACCCTGCGGGCAGTCGGTCAAGACCTCTGCGCAGCCAGTTGGGCGGGCTTTTTTGCAAGCCTCGTCCTGTTCAGCCATGGCTGTGCCCGTGGCCGCCGTATGCGCCGCCCTCTGGCACAAAGGGCTGGCTTTCGTAGCGCAGGCGCAGGCCAAGGTTTTCTGCCAGCTCTTCAAGCACGTGGTCGGGCATGAAGCGCAGCCATTTGTGGCCCAGTTGCAGGGCCGCATGGCGGTTGCCAAGGTGGTAGCAGGCTCGGGCCAGAGTTTCCCAGTTGGGCGCAATGCCCGTTACCAGGGGCTCTGCTGCATTACGCACCACAGCCAGCACCTCTCCGGCACGCAGAATGTCCCCTTCGCGCAGCACCTGGCCACGCGTAAGAAACAGGCCTGCCTCTTCGCCGGTGTCGAGCCGCAGGCGCTGGCGGCATTTGCCGCGCTGTTCCCAGGTCAGGGTAAGGCTGAACGTGGGTTCCAGATTGGTGCGCTGCCCCATGTTTTCTGTAAATTCCAGCATGGCCGCTCCTTGGATTGTTGTCTGGAGGAATATAACTTTGAGAATGTGCATTCTCAAAGTTTCAAGACGCTCACTCCGGCGTCTTACGGCACAAGTTAATTGTGCCTACGCCTCCGTGGCGGACGTCAGCTTGCGCAGCCGATTGAGCAATTTCATATGAAATTGCTCAAAAAAGAAAATACCGCTGCGCCAGGGGCAGAACCTCTGCCGGTGCGCAGGTGAGAATTTCGCCGTCGGCGCGAACCTCGTAGGTTTGCGGGTTAACAGAAATGGCGGGCGTGGCGCTGTTGAGCAAAAGGTCGCTCTTGCACAGGGTGCGCGTGCCACGGCAGGACGAAAGGCCCCGCAGCAGACCCAGCTCGCGCAGCCGCCCCTCGCCGCCGTTTTCCATGAAGGCGCGCGAAACAAAGCTCAGGCTGGCGGCAGCCGCAGCCTGCCCCAGCGCGCCAAACATGGGCCGGTAGTGCATGGGCTGTGGCGTGGGAATGGAGGCATTGGCATCGCCCATGGGTGCGGCGGCAATCTGCCCGCCCTTGATGACCAGCGAGGGTTTTACGCCAAAGAAGGCGGGCTTCCACAGCACAAGATCGGCCAGCAGGCCTGGGGCCACAGCGCCGATGGCGTGCGAAAGACCGTGGGTAACAGCCGGGTTGCAGGTGTACTTGGCAAGATAGCGCCGCACGCGGAAGTTGTCGTTGCCACGGCCACGGTCTTCGGGCAGGGGGCCGCGTTGTACCTTCATCTTGTGGGCGGTCTGCCATGCGCGGGTGATCACCTCGCCCACGCGGCCCATGGCCTGCGAATCGGAAGAAATCATGGAAATGACGCCCATATCCTGCAAGATATCCTCGGCGGCGATGGTTTCGCGCCGGATGCGCGAATCGGCAAAGGCCGCGTCTTCGGGCAGGGAGGGGTTGAGGTGGTGGCAGACCATGAGCATGTCCAGGTGCTCGTCCACGGTGTTGACCGTATAGGGCCGGGTGGGATTGGTGGACGAGGGCAGCACGTTGGGCAGCGAGCAGGCCCGCAAGATGTCGGGCGCATGGCCGCCGCCAGCCCCCTCGGTGTGGTAGGTGTGGATGGTACGGCCACCAAAGGCAGCCAGGGTGTCTTCCACAAAGCCGCCCTCGTTGAGCGTATCTGTGTGGATGGCCACCTGAACATCGTATTCGTCGGCCACCGTAAGGCAGGTATCAATGGCCGCCGGGGTGGTTCCCCAGTCTTCGTGCAGTTTGAGGCCGCAGGCTCCGGCCTCCAGCTGTTCGCGCAGCGAATCGGGCAGGGCGGCATTGCCCTTGCCCAAAAAGCCAAAGTTCATGGGCAGGGCATCCGTGGCGGCCAGCATGCGTTCGAGATGCCAGGGGCCGGGCGTGCAGGTGGTGGCGTTTGTGCCCGTGGCCGGGCCCGTGCCGCCGCCCAGCATGGTGGTGATGCCGCTGGCAAGGGCTTCTTCCACCTGTTGCGGGCAGATAAAGTGGATGTGCGAATCCATGCCGCCAGCGGTGAGCAGGCAGCCCTCGCCCGCAATGATTTCTGTGCCGGGGCCAATGATCACGTCCACATCTGGCTGCACATCGGGGTTGCCCGCCTTGCCGATGGCGGCAATGCGCCCGTCGCGTATGCCCAGATCGGCCTTGATGATGCCCAGCGCCGCATCCATGATGATGGCATTGGTGATGACCGTGTCCATGGCTCCGTCGGCATTGCTGATCTGGCTCTGGCCCATGCCGTCGCGAATGACCTTGCCGCCGCCAAAGCAGACCTCGTCGCCGTAAACGGTGTGGTCGCGTTCAATTTCGATCCACAGCTCCGTATCGGCAAGGCGGATGCGGTCGCCCGTGGTGGGGCCGTAAAGTTCGGCATACTGGCTTCTGGGAATGCGGATCATGCTTTTTCCTCCCTGGGGGCGTTGGCATCAAGCGGCCCCATGATCTGACCGCGAAAGCCAAAAACGCGGCGCGAACCGGCATAGGGCACAAGGCGAACTTCGCGTTTCTGGCCCGGTTCAAAGCGCACGGCTGTTCCGGCGGGAATGTCGAGGCGCATGCCGCGCGCGGATTCGCGTGCAAAGGTCAGGGCAGGGTTTACCTCGTAAAAATGGTAGTGCGAGCCCACCTGAATAGGTCTGTCGCCGGTGTTGGAAACCTCCAGCACCACCTCTTGCCCTTCTGAAAGCGCATTGAGGGTTATCTCGCCCTCTGCAATATGAAATTCACCGGGAATCATGCTTCCCCCTTGCGTCTGCGTGTGGTTGCCGTGTGTGGCCTGTGGGCGGCCCTGATTACAGAATGGGGTCGTGGACGGTCACAAGCTTGGTGCCGTCGGGAAAGGTGGCCTCCACCTGTACCTCGTGGACCATTTCGGGCACGCCGTCCATAACGTCCTCGCGCGTGAGCAGATTGCGGCACGAACCCATGAGTTCGGCCACGCTTTGCCCGTCGCGCGCGCCCTCAAGCACCGCAAGGCTGATATAGGCCACGGCCTCTGGATAGTTGAGCTTGAGGCCGCGTGCCCTGCGCCTTTCTGCCAGCAGACCGGCGGTAAAGAGCAGCAGTTTGTCTTTTTCTCTGGGCAAAAGTTCCATAA
Organism: Desulfovibrio sp.; assembly: GCF_041907885.1. GTDB lineage: Bacteria > Desulfobacterota > Desulfovibrionia > Desulfovibrionales > Desulfovibrionaceae > Desulfovibrio. The sequence goes on from NZ_JAYRGM010000005.1 coordinate 83,445, forward strand.
TGCCTCCAGTGTATGCGGTATGCCGCAGAAGTTTCCTGAATCAAAAAGCTCCGTACCAGATGCGCGGCATGTGCGGCTGGCAGCCGATAAGCGCGGGGCGCAACAGGTTCCAGGCTGTGAGCAGCAGATTGCGGGCTTCTTCCATGTCTGGCCCAAGGTAGCGCACAATGAGCACGCCGCCGCGCACGGTTGCCCCGGCCCGATCGCCCGTAAGGCCAGAAACGGGGCCGCTTCCGACAGGTACGGAAACATCGGTTGCCGCCGGTTTTGGCCCGGCTGGAGTGTCGTCAAAGGTATTTGCTGGCGAAAACATGTCTTGCAGGGCGGTGCAGCAGGCTTCCAGCGCGGCCAGATCACGCTCGGCCTGCCCGGTATCACCGCCGCCAGCCCCATTGCCAGCCCCGTTGTCAGCCCCATTGCCAGCACTGTCGCCAGACTGGTCGGGATGATTACCGCGCCCCACGGCAAACAGGGTGGCGGCCACGGGCTGACCGCACAGACCGCACGCGCCCCGTTGCAGGGCATCGCCGCCTTCAAGGCGCAGCAGCTCGTGCAGCAGGGGCACGCCATCACGGCTTACATACAGGCTTTGGCGCACGCTGCCTGTGGTGAAGGATTCCCCGGCGGCAGGGCGGCCAAGGCAGACCATTTCCCATCCAATACAGGCGCTTGCCGCATCAAGCTCGACCGAAGTGCGCATTTCGGCCCGCGCGCCGTCGTAGATGATGGTTTCGCGCGGCAGCCATTCCAGCACGCCGCCCGTAACACGCAGATCGTTGGTTTGCCGCTGGGCTACGTTGTGCGAATCTGCCGCGTAAAACTTGGAAGCCGAGGGCGCGGTAAGCAGGGCGTGCGCGTCTTGCTCAAGCCGCACATCAAGGCTCAGGTCGTCGCCGCTCACAAGCCCGCCCGGCGGGTGCAGCAGGCAGCAGTGGCAGGGCTGCGAGGACTGCGGCCGCCCCGGCGCGGCTGTGGGCGCGGCCTCTGGATAAAAGGGCCGCTGCACGCGCAAGGGCCCGTGAAACTGCATCTTTGCAAGGGCTGTGCGCCCTTGCCGCACGGCAAAATCCAGCTCCATGCGTGCGCTCCAGCGCCGTTCTGCCGTAAAGCAGTGGCCGTGGGGTGCGTGCGCAGTGTTGGGGGAGCTGTGGGACATGCTGCTTCCTGTGTACGGTGTGGAATCAGACACTCAAAAAAGCTTTGACCGTGGCATCGTCGAGGCCGTGCATGTCGCCCTGAGAAACGATATGCCCCCGGTCCATAATCATATAGGTATCAGCCATGCGGCGGGCAAAGGGAACCTTTTGTTCCACCAGCAGCACCGTGAGGCCCATTTCTTCGTTGAGCCTGCGGATGGTGGTGGCAATGTCGCGCACAATGTTGGGCTGTATGCCCTCTGTGGGTTCGTCCAGAATGAGCAGGCGCGGCTCAAGGGTGAGGGCGCGGGCAATGGCCAGTTGCTGCTGCTGCCCGCCAGAAAGATCACCACCCCTCCGATGCATCATTTCGCCCAGCACGGGGAAAAAGTCAAAGATGAATGCGGGGATTGCCCTTGCCTTGTCCTTGCGCATGGGCAGCGAAAGCTCCATGTTTTCGCGCACGGTCAGCAGGGGAAAGATTTGGCGGCCCTGTGGCACATAGCCTACGCCAAGGGCCGCCCGGTGCTCCACAGGCAGCGGAAGCAAGTCCGTTCCATCCAGGAAAATATGGCCGGAGCGCGCGGGCAGCACGCCCATGATACATTGCAGCAGCGTGGTTTTGCCCACCCCGTTGCGGCCCATGAGGCAGGCACACGACCCTGCCCGCACCTCAAGGTTGACATCGCGCAGGATGTGGCTTTCGCCATAATATTGATCAAGACCTGTAATTTGCAGCATGAGGCTTCTCCTGAAGCGGTCGGCTCTGAAAGGCATTGCTTGTCACTGGGCATCGCCGCGGCGGGCGGGCCGGATGCGCGTGGTTACGCAGCGTCCAGTGGTTCGCCCAGATATGCCTCGACCACGGCGGGGTGGTTCTGCATTTCGTCCATGGTTCCTTCGGCCAGCACACTGCCCTGATGCAGCACAGTAACCTTGTGGGCAATGGCCCGCACAAATTCCATGTCGTGTTCCACCACCATGATGCTCTGCTCACCCTCAAGGTCGTGCAGCAGCTCGATGGTGCGGTCCATTTCTTCGGGGGTCATGCCCGCCACGGGTTCGTCGAGCAGCAAAAGCTGCGGCTTCTGCATGAGCAGCATGCCGATTTCGAGCCACTGCTTCTGCCCGTGCGAGAGCTTGCCAGCCTGCATGCGTGCAAGTTCTGTAAGGCGAATGCGGTGCAGCACTTCTTCGATAAAGGTCTTGTCGTCGGCAGAAAGGCGCGCGCAGAACGTGGGCCACACGCGTTTGTCGCCAGCCAGGGCCAGCTCCAGGTTTTGCAGCACGCTCAGGGCTTCGAAGACAGAAGGCTTTTGAAACTTGCGGCCAATGCCCGCCTGGGCGATGGCTACCTCATCCATCTGCAAAAGATTGCAGGTGCGTCCAAACCAGGCAGAGCCGGTATCTGGCCGGGTTTTGCCGGTGATGACGTCCATCATGGTGGTTTTGCCCGCGCCGTTGGGGCCGATGACACAGCGCAGTTCGCCCTTGTCCACATAGAATGTCAGGTCGTTGAGCGCCTTGAAGCCGTCAAAGCTCACACTGATTTTTTCCAGATACAGGGCAATGTCGGGCTTTGCCATCATGCTGCGCGGCGGGCGGGCGCGCATCTTCATGGGGCGCTTGTCAAAGGGGGCGTGCGATTCTTCGTAGGCACGCGCCGCTTCGGCCACTTCTTCAAGGCTGCGTCCATGCAGAATATCCTGCTGCGTTTTCATGCTGCGCCTCCTTCCCCGGCACTGCCTGCGGGGGCATGGGTTGCCGTGCCGCGCGAGGCGCGGTTGCGCCACTGGTCGGGCAGACCAGCCAGGCCCTGCGGCAAAAAGATGGTCACCAGCACAAACATGCCGCCCAGGGCAAACAGCCACGCCTCTGGTAGCACAGCCGTAAACCATGTTTTAAAGGCATTGACCGCAAAAGCGCCCAAAACCGCGCCATACAGCCGCCCGCGCCCGCCAAGGGCCACGCAGACCACAATTTCAATGGAATTGAGGGGCGAAAATTCGCCGGGGTTGATAATGCCCACCTGCGGCACATACAGCGCCCCGCCAATGCCCGCCAATATGGCCGAAAGCGTGAACACCGCCACCTGATACCGCTCCACACGGTAGCCGATAAAGCGCACGCGGCTTTCGGCATCGCGCACGGCCACGCACACACGGCCAAGGCGGGAGGCCGTTACGGCCCTGCACAGGCAGTAGCCCGCCATGAGGGCAAGTGCCGAGCAGGCAAAAAGGGTTGTGCGCATGCCGTCTGTTTGCAGTTCAAAACCCAGCAGGGTCTTGAAATCCGTAAGGCCGTTGTTGCCGCCAAAGCCCATTTCGTTGCGGAAAAAGGCCAGCATGAGGGCATAGGTCATGGCCTGGCTCATGATGGAAAAATATACACCCGAAACGCGTGAGCCAAAGGCCAGCCTGCCAAATACATAGGCCAGCAGGCCGGGCAGCAGCACCACCAGCAGCAGGGCCACCACAAAATAGTCGCTGCCCTGCCAGAACCACGGCAGTTCCTTCCAGTTCAGAAACACCATGAAATCCGGCAGATTGGCATTGCCGTACACGCCACGCGCGCCGATCTGGCGCATGAGATACATGCCGAATCCGTAGCCGCCCAGGGCAAAGAACGCGCCGTGCCCAAGGCTGAGCACGCCCATGAAGCCCCACACAAGATCAACGGAAAGGGCCAGCAGCGAGTAGGTAAGGTACTTGCCCAGCAGGGTGACAAGGTAGCCCGGCACATGCAGGGCATTGCCCGCAGGCAGCAGGCTGCCCACGACAACCAGCGTGCAGAGCACCGCCGTAACCAGAAGAAAATTGCGGGTGGGCGCGTTGAACAGGCCCTCGCGTTCAAAGATATCGGTGGCCATCTATGCCTCCACCGCGCGGCCCTTTTGCGGAAACAAACCGCGCGGGCGCTTCTGTATGAACAGGATAAGGCAGACAAGAATGATGATCTTGGAAAGCATGGCCCCGCTGGCTGGTTCCAGAAACTTGTTGGCAATGCCCAGGGCCAGACCGCCGGTAAGCGTGCCCCAGAGGTTGCCCACGCCGCCAAACACCACCACCATGAACGAATCCACAATATAGGTCTGGCCGAGGTTGGGCCCCACGTTGGAAACCTGGCTCAGTGCCACGCCAGCCATGCCCGCCACGCCAGAGCCAAGGCCAAAGGTCAGCGCGTCCACACGCGAGGCGCGCACGCCCATGCAGCGGGCAATGGCGCGGTTTTGCGATACGGCACGCACCTCAAGCCCCAGTCGGGTGCGGTGCATGGCCATATGGATGAGAGCAAACACGCCAAGGCAGAACAAAATGATGTACACGCGGTTGCAGGTAAGGCTGAAATACTGGGTGATCTGCCACACGCCGCTCATGAATTCGGGGTTCTGCACGGCGCGGTTGAGAGGCGAAAAAACCGTGCGCACAGCCTGTTGCAGCACAAGGCTTATGCCAAAGGTTGCCAGCAGGGTTTCCAGCGGGCGGCCATAGAGAAAGCGGATAACGGTTTTTTCCAGCAGCACGCCCGTGCCGCCACTTACCAGAAAGGCGGCAGGAACAGCCAGAACAAGGGCAAGGCCGGGTTGCCCCGGAAAGAGCTGCTGCATGCCCCAGGCCGTGTAGGCCCCAAGCATGATCAGTTCGCCGTGGGCCATATTGATGACGCCCATGACGCCAAAGGTGATGGCAAGGCCAATGGCCGCCAGTACAAGAATGGACCCCAGGCTCATGCCAAAAAAGAGCATTTCAAAAAACTGTCCCCACTGGGCAGAAACACGCTGGGAATAGAGGGCATCGTCCGCAGCCTTTGCCACGGCGGTGTCGCTGGATTCTGCCAGCGCGCGCAGGGCGTTGAGGGCCGCAGGGCTGCCGTTGCGGTTCAGGGCGCTTACGGCGGCAAGCTGGTCGCTGCGCACAGCGGCGGGGTCGGCGGCCACATACAGGGCCAGGGCCGCGCCAAGGTTGGCGCGCACGGTTTCGTCCTTCTCCGCTTCCAGCAGCTTGTGCAGGGCCTCTGCCTTGAGGGGCGGGGTGGGGCCTTCCATCAGCGCTGCCGAGGCCTGACGACGTTTTGCCGTATCTGTTGAGGTCAGGGCCTGGGCATTGAGGATATCGGTGATGCGCTGACGCTGGCGATTGCTGGTGCCTACCTTGCGTAGATTGTCTGCGGGCTGGGCTGCGCCAAGTTCTCCCCCTGCGGTGAGGGGCCGCGCCTGCCCGGTCTCGTCGCTCACAAAGAGCGTTACGGTGGCGGCATCGGCCAGCAGGGTATTGTGCAGCAGGGCCTCCAGCAGCCTTTCGCGCAGAGGCGCGGCAAGTGTGCTGCTATCCTTTTCCAGCGCGGCAATGGCCGCATCCCTGTCTGCCACCTTGGAGCTCACCAGAGCCTTGAGCAGATCGGCTGATACAATGGAAGGAGAGGCCTGAACCGGGGACGCGGAAGGAGTCGAAACCGCGCCCCCGGCATTCTCGCCCGGTTCCGGGCCGGACGCCAGTACTGCGGGAGGCAGACTGAAAATTATGAGGCAGCAGAGCAAAAGCGCCGTGCGCATGGGCATATCCTTTAGTCTGGTCTGCCGGAATCGCGGATGCTCTTCGGCAGGCGTGCCGTGGGGGGAAACGCGGGGGCCTGCATGGCCCCCGCAGCAGTTTCAGGCTTGTGATCTTACTTGGAAGCGCCGCCGCACTTCTTGGTCTTGGTATTGTAGTTGCCGCAGTTGATGGGGTCGGTCCAGTCGCCGATCAGATCCTTGGATTCGGGCAGATGGTGCGACCATGCTTCGCCGGGAACCACGGAGGGGGTTTCCCAAACCACCTGGAACTGGCCGTCGGCCTGAATTTCGCCGATCAGCACGGGCTTGGTGATGTGGTGGTTGGGCAGAACTTTGGCAATGCCGCCGGTGAGGTTGGGGGTTTCAAGACCCACAATGGCCTTCAGAACCTTGTTCACATCGGTGCTCTGGGCCTTTTCCACAGCCTTGACCCACAGGTTAAAGCCGATGAAGTGGGCTTCCATGGGATCGTTGGTGACGCGCTTGGGATTCTTGGTGAAGTCGAGCCACTTCTTGATAAAGGCCTTGTTGGCGGGGTTGTCCACGCTCATGAAGTAGTTCCACGCGGCCAGGTGGCCCACCAGGGGCTTGGTGTCTATGCCGGAAAGTTCTTCTTCGCCCACAGAGAAAGCCATGACGGGAATATCGGCAGAGGTGATGCCCTGGTTGGCGAGTTCCTTGTAGAAAGGCACGTTGGCGTCGCCGTTGAGGGTAGAGACCACGGCGGTCTTTTTGCCCGCGTTACCAAACTTTTTGATTTCAGCAACAATGGACTGCCAGTCGGCATGGCCGAAGGGGGTGTAGTTGATAAGGATGTCTTCTTTTTTCACACCCTTGGAAATCAGGTAGGCTTCGATGATCTTGTTGGCGGTGCGGGGGAACACGTAGTCCGTACCGGCCAGCACCCAGCGCTTCACGCCGAGGTCTTTCATCAGGTAGTCCACAGCGGGAATGGCCTGCTGGTTCGGGGCAGCACCAGTGTAGATGACGTTGCGCGAAGATTCTTCGCCTTCGTACTGCACGGGGTAGAAGAGGAGGCCGTTGAGTTCTTCAAACACGGGCAGCACCGATTTGCGCGAAACCGAGGTCCAGCAGCCAAAAACGGCGGCTACCTTGTCCTTGCTCAGCAGTTCGCGGGCTTTTTCGGCAAACAGGGGCCAGTTGGAAGCAGGATCGACCACCACGGCCTCCAGCTTTTTGCCCAGCAGGCCGCCTTTTTTGTTCTGCTCGTCAATGAGCATGAGCATGACGTCTTTCAGCGTGGTTTCGCTGATAGCCATGGTGCCGGAAAGGGAATGCAGAATACCCACCTTGATGGTGTCGTCCGCAGCCTTGGCATTCAGTGAACCGCACAGGGTGACGAGCATGAGCGCAAACGCCGCCAATGTTTTCTTGAACATGTAAAGCCTCCTGGGAACTGACTGTCGTGCTGTACCTTACGCGGCGCACCCCCATGGTTGCCGCGCTACTTGCTACAGCACATGATTAAGCAAGAGGCGTTCCAATCGAGTTGTTTGCGTAATATGCCGTAAATATGGATTTTATTTACATGTCCTGCCTGAATTTCGGTACAAATTTGTAAAATTGTCCAGATTTTAAAACAATTTTGTTGTTGTTCGGAGACGATCCCGACCACGGCGGCACATGCGGGCTGTGGTAACAAAAAAGGCCCGCCTGCTAAAAACTGACGGGCCGGATTGCCGGAGGTCCTTTATGGATACTTTGTCCCCATTCAGACTGAAGGGGTTGATGCAAACCGGCGGTGGTCTATACCGTACTTTTTCATTTTATAGTAAATGATACGGTAGGTTATGCCGAGGTCGCGCGCGGCCTGATGGATATTGCCGCGCGCGTTTTTGAGCGCGTCCACAATAAATTCCTGCTCCACGCGGGCAATGGTTTCGTTAAAACCGAGGCCGCCAACCGTGGCCCCGGTGCTGCTGCTTTCTGCGCTTTGCAGGGTGCTTGGCAGATGATGGGCGCGCAGCACGGCGTCTTCGCAGATAAGCACGGCGCGTTCCATCACGTTTTTCAGCTCGCGCACGTTGCCGGGCCAGTGGTATTGCAGCAAAAGGTCGATGGCAGGCGTTGAAATGCGCCGCACGGGCCTTTCGTATTCCTTGCTGAACATGCGCAAAAAGTGCTCTGTGAGCGGCAGTATGTCTTCTGGCCGCTCGCGCAGCGGCGGTATGAACACGGGAAAGACATTGATGCGGTAGTACAGGTCTTCGCGAAACAGGCCCTGCTCCACCAGCTCTTCCAGCGGGCGGTGGGTGGCGCAGACCAGGCGCACGTCCACCTTGTAGCGGCGTTCGTCGCCGAGCGGCTGGATTTCGCCTTCCTGAAGCGCGCGCAGCACCTTTGCCTGCGCCGTGGTGGAAAGGTCGCCTATTTCATCAAGAAACAGCGTGCCCTTGTCGGCCTGACGGAACAGACCAGCACGGTTTTGTACCGCACCGGTAAACGCCCCCTTGCGCCAGCCAAAAAGCTCGCCTTCAATGAGTTCGGAAGGCAGGGCCGCGCAGTTGAGCATAACCAGAGGCTGAGTGCGCCGGGGGCTGGCCGCGTGCAGGGCCTGAGCCATCAGCTCTTTGCCCACGCCAGATTCGCCGCGCAGCAGTACAGTGGCGCGGCTGGCCCCTGCCTGTGTGAGGCGGCGCAGTACATGGCGCAGGCTTTTGGAAGTGGCAATGACCGATGCGGGCGTGCCGCTGACCAGCGGTTCGTCGGGCAGCATACAAAAATGCTGGCGAGCCATTTCTTCCTGCAAGCGGGCCACCTGACGGCCAACCAGCGTGGCCACGGTTTCAAGAAAACGGCAGCGAAGATCCAGCTCAGCCTCTGTGGCGGTGGGGGTGTCGGCGCTGAGCGTGCCGATAACTTCTGTCTGGTCGCCGTTTTCAACGCGCACAGGCACGCAGATAAAGGCCAGCCGGGCCATTTCTTCCTGGCTGCGGCCAAAGAGGCGGTTCTGAAAATCGGGCCGCCCCTGCATGCAGGGCACAATGATGGGCCTGCCCTCGGCGAAAACCTGGCCGGTGATGCCTGAACCGGGTTCATAGGCCGCTTCGGGGGCGTCTGCCGGGCCGTAAGAAAGTGAAAGCTTGAGCTCGCCGCTTTCCGGGTCCTGTACCACGATATGCGGCCTGTCAAAGTGCATGTCTTCTGCGAGGGCTGCCAGCAGCTCCCGCAACGAATCGTTGAACGAATGCCCTGGCGACAGGGCTGCCAGTACCCGGTTGAGGGTATCAAGGCACTGCCCGGTTCCCATAAAGGGGGCTGGTGTGTGGGCTTGCTGCATATGTCCTCTGCTCAACGCGTTTGGTACGGCGCTGTTTTTCCCAGGTTACCGGGCAGTGTCCAGGACTGCGCAAGCGGTGCGCAGCTGGAAAAGGCCGGGAATGCCAGCGGAATGCTCGTGTCTGTGCGCAGGCATGGGCAAGACAAAGTGGCATCGCGGCAAAGGGTACACGCGGTGCAGACTGAGGGGGGAGGATACTGATCAGGCCTGAACCTCGGCAAAAGCTGATATTTCAGTTTGGCCGATTGCCCCGCAGGGCTGTTCTGCAACGGTCTGCCTTTATGCTGGCGGCTGGGCAGTGGTGTGCAGAATGGAATGTCGCGCCCGGCCTTACAGCCTCGGCGCTGATATCAAGAAAGGGCCGCGCAGGGCGCGGCCCTTTCTTGCAATTATTGCTGCGGACCCTGGTCGATGTCAATGATGCGGCCTTGCAGCCACACGTAGGCATCGACCTCGTCCCCGACGGCGGGTTCATACTCACCCAGAACCATCTTGGAGGCGTACACGGGCAGGCGCAGGGGCTGCCTGTCGTCGAAAGGAAAACTGAGGTAGACCTGCTTTACCGGCATTTTTTCGAGCTGGCAGTCAGCTACCTCTTCAATGACGGCACGCATCTGGTATTCGCAAAAATTGCGGCCAGGCATGATCATGTGGCGCTTGCTCACATCCACCTTGAGCGGGGGCACATCGAGGCGTGTTTTGCCGGGGTTTTCGGCAAGCCATGCTTCGGCATAGGCCTCGTAGCGCACGCCCTGAGTGATGGTGATCTCGTCCAGCATGGCCTTGCGCAGGCCAAAGGCCAGACCGGCCAACAAAAATGTGTGCGTCACGCCAGGGGTCAGGTCGTCCTTGTCGCGGCCATACAGCGGGTCGTAAAACCACATGGGGCTTTTGCCCTCAAGCATGCTCACCGCCACGTTGGCTTCCACATTGGTGTGCCAGGGGTGAACCGAATCAACCATAAGGTCGTTGGGCAGCCCTTCCAGCAGGGGGGTGGCGGTTACGGGCGCAAGTTTTTCGCCTTCGTCGCCAGCCACCAGCACGGCAGCCCTGACGGGTTGATCCTGCGGCCAGGCAAGCAAGATATGATCCCTGCCGCCGCGCTTCCACTGCCACGAGGGGCGCGTGCCGCCCTCGTGCATGACTGTGGCCGCAATCTGGCCCATGATGGAAGCCGGATTCTGCCCCGTCAGCACAGCCCAGGCATCGCCCAGGCTTTCTGTGTGGGCGCGGTTGGCGGCGGCCATCTGCGCTTCAATCTCTTCGGCAGAAGGGGCCTGATCGGCAAGGGGGTTGCCGTTGCTGTCCACGCGAACCCATTCTTCGGATTCGTGTTCAGGGGTCGAAACGTTTTTTTCAGCTTTCTTGGCCATGAAATTTTCCTTTCATCGCGCGGTCATCGCGCTGGCCGGAGAGGCTCCGGCCAGCGCGTAAAACAGATTAGCGCCTGTCGCCACGGTCGCGGCGGTCACGACCGCCACGGTCACCACGGCCGTTTCTGTCGCCACGGTCGCCACGGTCGGAACGGGGAGGACGGGCGGTTTCTTCGGGATTCCAGGGATGGCCCTGTTCTTCGAGCAGCACGGCCTTGCGGCTGGCGCGGATGCGGTCGCCGTTGATTTCGATAACCTTGACCATCATGTCTTCGCCAAGGCGGGCCACGTCGCCGGGCTGTTCCACGCGGTTCACATCAAGCTGCGAAACATGCACAAGGGCTTCCACATTGGGCAGCACTTCCACAATGGCGCCGATTTCCATGATCTTGCGCACCTTGGCCAGGTAATTCTTGCCAAGGTCGGGGCGCTGATCGTAGTACGAAACCATTTCGCGGGCTTTTTCCAGAGCATCGGCAGTAGGCGCGAAGATGGAAACGCGGCCAGTGTCTTCGATATCCACAGAAGCGCCGGTGGCGGCGGTGATGGCCTTGATGTTCTTGCCGCCGGGGCCAATGATGAGGCGAATGATGTCGGGGTTGACGAACACTTCGGCGTGCTGCGGGGCAAAGCGCGAAAGCTCGCGGCGGGGTTCGGCAATGGCCTTGGCCATTTCTGCCAGAATGTGGCTGCGGCCTTCGTGGGCCTGCTGCATGGCAGCGCGCATGATCTCGGTGGTGAGGCCGGTGATCTTGATGTCCATCTGCACGCCGGTGACGCCTTCGGCAGTACCGGCAATCTTGAAGTCCATATCGCCGAGGGCGTCTTCGTCACCGAGAATGTCGGTGAGCACGATAAACTTGTCGCCTTCCTTGATGAGGCCCATGGCCACACCGGCCACAGGGGCGCTGATGGGCACGCCTGCGTCCATGAGCGAGAGCGAACCGCCGCACACGGCAGCCATGGAGGACGAGCCGTTGGATTCGAGCGTTTCGGAAACTACGCGCAGGGTAAAGGGAAACGAAGCGTCGGCGGGCAGCACGGGGCGCAGCGACTTTTCAGCCAGGGCACCGTGGCCGATTTCGCGGCGCGAAACGCGCACGGGCTTCACTTCGCCCACAGAGAAGGGCGGAAAGTTGTAGTGCAGCATAAAGCGCTTGGTCACGTCGCCGGTCAGCGAATCCATGCGCTGCTCGTCGGTGGAGGAACCAAGGGTGGTTACCACCATGGACTTGGTTTCACCACGGCGGAACAGGGCCGAACCGTGAGCGCGGGGCAGCATGCCGGTCTGGATCTGGATGGGGCGCACGGTCTTGGTGTCGCGGCCATCAATGCGCGTGCCTTCGTTGACGATGCGGGCGCGCACCAGCTTCTTTTCCATGTCAGAGAGAATGTCGCCAACGCTCTTGAGAGCTGCGTCGTTTTCCGCCCAGGCGGGGTCGCTCTTGAGGGTTTCCATGACCTTTTCTTTCACGGCCTTGCGGGCGTCCTTGCGGGCCATCTTTTCAGGCACGCGCAGGGCTTCATCAAGGCCAGCGGCCAGGGCCAGTTCTTTCACACGGGCAACCAGAACCGGGTCGTCGGCGTGGGCGGTAAAGACCATCTTGGGCTTTCCGGCCAGTTCGCGCAGCTTGAGCTGGGCTTCAATGAGGGGCTGAATCTGCTGGCGGCCCCATTCGAGCGCGTCGATGATGACGTCTTCGGGCACAAAGCGGGCTTCGCCTTCCACCATGGTGAGGGCGTCGGCAGAGGCGGCAAACACGATGTTGAGATCGCTCTGCGCCTGCTGCTCAAAGGTAGGGTTGAGCACAAACTGACCGTTGATGCGGCCAATGCGGCCACCGGCCACAGGGCCGTCAAAGGGCAGGGGCGACAGCATGACAGCAGCCGAAGCGCCCGTGAGGGCCAGCACGTCAGAGTCGTTTTCCTGATCGGCAGAGATAACGCTGGCGAGCACCTGCACGTCTTCGTTCAGGCCCTTCTTGGGGAACAGGGGGCGCAGCGGGCGGTCGATGAGGCGCGAAACCAGGGTTTCACGCTCGGAGGGACGGCCAATCTCGCGGCGGAAAAAGCTGCCGGGAATGCGGCCAGCGGCGTACATTTTTTCGGAATATTCAACGGTAAGGGGAAAGAAGCCCTTGTCGAATTCGAGGGTCTGCGAGCACACGGTGACGAGCACCACAGTGCCGCCGCACTGAATCCACACAGAACCGTGGGCCTGGTTGGCCATGCGGCCTGTTTCAAAGATAATTTCTTTGCCGCCAACCTGGGCTGAAACCTGGATAGGATTAAAAATGTCCTGATACATAAAAATTCCTTTGCGTAGGGCGAAGGGGATTCCGGCAAAAGCGGGCAGATCACTGGCCTTGGGCCTCTGCCTGATTTTCCCGGACCCCCCTTCTTCGCGTTTGTACCCTTGGGGGTTTTGATTCAAGCAACAAGGGGGAGCGCTGGCTCCCCCTTGCGCGTCAGAGTCTTACTTGCGCAGACCGAGCTTTTCGATAAGAGCGCGGTAACGCTGGACGTCTTTCTTTTTCAAGTAACTCAGAATGTTACGGCGGCGACCAACCAGCTTGAGCAGGCCGGTGCGCGAGTGGAAGTCCTTTTTGTGTTCTTTGAAGTGGCCGGTGAGGTCTTCAATACGGGCGGTGAGCAGGGCCACCTGAACTTCCGGAGAACCGGTATCGCCCTCGTGTTTGGCGTGGGCATCAATAACGGTCTTCTTGTCGCTGGCATCCATTACCACAGCAGTACTCCTTGATAGTCGGGGTTAGTTCCAAAGTCCCCGCAATACGGTCCAACATGGGCCAGCGGGCGTAACTTCAAGCTGCGCCAGGGCCAGGGCAGTGCCCTGTTCCATCAGCAGCGCAAAGCCGCCAGCGGGCTCGGTGGCCGCCTTGTCCTGTTGCCTGGCTTCCGCCGGGGCGGAGGCTTCTGGGCGACAGGGCACGGCAATGCCATTGCGCACGCGAGCAGCTTCATCCGGCGTGAGCTCAACCCTGGGCCAGTGGGGCAGCGCCTCTGCAATGGGGCGTACACAACCGGGCAACAGGGTTGGATCAGCCGTGAAGTCCGCTGGGTCGCGGGCCACATCGAGGCCGAAGGGGTGACTATACTCCCGGGTCAGTTCAGTGAGCACGGCTCCACACCCTAAGCGCGTCCCCAAGCTGTGGGCCAGGGAGCGTATATAGGTGCCAGAACTACAAGCGACCCGAAAGCTCACAAACGGAAGACTCACACTGAGTGTTTCCGCCAGTGAAATTTCCATGCGTTTGACCTTGGCGGGGGCTTCCATGCCCTTGCGCGCCAGTTTGTACAGCGGCTGCCCTTCATGCTTGGCCGCCGAATAGGGCGGCACGGGCTGCTCGGTAAGCTCAAGCCACGCTGCAATCTCGCGGCGCACGTCAGCTTCGCTTACGTGTTCCCACGCAGCTTCGGCCACCACCTTGCCCTCAATGTCCCAGGTGTCGGTGGTTTGGCCCAGACGAAACGTGCCGCTGTAGACCTTGCCGCCCCCGGCCAGCAAATGGCCAGAAAGCTTGGTGGCTTGCCCCAGCAGTACCAGCAGCACCCCTGAAGCCAGCGGATCAAGCGTGCCCGCATGCCCGATTTTTTTCTGGCCCAGGCGCTTGATGGCCGTGAGGCAGCGCGCCGATGTGGGGCCGGAAGGCTTGCGCAACACAAGAATGCCGTGCTGCTGGGGCAACTGGGCCGCCCCGGAGCGTTGATCCGGCTGCCGGTCTGTGGTGCTGGGTGCGGCATTGGCCGCTGTGGTCATACTCATACGCAAGTTGTTACCTTAGCCGCAGAGCGGGCATAAGTCAAAAAAATATCGGCGGTACAGGCCGTGCGCAGGGCAAAAACCCTGATGCGCCACAGCCGGGTATTCTGTTGGTCAGGCCACACCTTCTGCATCCAGCTCTTCCGCAATGGCGGCAAGCAGTTGCGCGCTTGCCACTGCCATATCGGCACGCAGGGTTCCGCCCGCAGCGTTGCGATGCCCGCCGCCGCCCAGCCTTGCAGCCGCTGCGCGCACGTCGATGGAACCGTAGGAGCGCAGGCTGAATTTGCAGCAATTGGGCGAATCCTCGCGCAGCACAGCCGCCACATGCACGCCGCGCAGGCGGCGCAGCTGCTCCACAAAACCTTCCAGGTCTTCCTTGAGTGCGCCGCATTTGCGCAGATCTTCAAGGTGTACGGGGCAAAAACAGACGCTGCCGCGCCGCTCAAGGCTTGCGCGCTGCAAAAGCTGGCCCCAGAGGGTGAGGCGTCCCCGGCTCCAGGTATTTTCAAGCCTTTCGCGCAGCAGGGCGATGTCGCACCCGTGCTCGACCATATGCGCCGTAAGATAGAGCACGTCGGCGCTGGTGTTGCCGTGGCAAAAACCGCCAGTGTCGGTGATGATGCCCAGGGCGATGGCGGTGGCAAGGTCGCCTGTGAGGGGCAGCTCGGCAGCCAGGGCCACATAGGCCATGAGCTGGGCTGTGGCCGCCGCTGTGGGTTCAACCCAGTTTGCGGCGCTGCCCATGCCATCACCGCCAAGGTGGTGGTCGATGTTTATGGTCATCAGTTCTGGCAGACGGGCGGCAAGCTCGCGGCCAAGTCGTTCTGGTTCTCCGCAATCCAGCAGCACAGCGCAACGGGGTTTGAATGGCGGGTGCTCAAGCGTTGTGTGGACCACGCCGGGCATGGGGAAAAAGTCCAGATAGGCGGGCAGGCCGGGCTGGGCATAAACCATGAATTCCTTGCCCATGGAGCGGAGCACGTGGCAGGCTGCTGCCACAGCACCTGCGGCGTCGCCGTCCGGGTTGACGTGGGCTGCCACGACCACTTGATCCATATCTCGAAAAGCCTGGGCCATGCGCTCTGCACCCTGGCGAAAGCGCTGGGGAATAAGATCAATCCGCTGCATAAATCTCCACTTGGCTATCCACCATTTCCTCTGGGCAGACTGCCTCCATCATGAGAGCGCATTTGTCCATGCGGCTGCGCAGATGTGGCTCGCTGTTGGAAATGGAAACCACCGCCAGCCGTAGCTGGGAAAGGCTGTCTTCTGTTCCCGCCTCGGCAATGGCGACATTAAATTTATTTCTTGTTTTTTGTTTCAGGC
The DNA here is from genome assembly GCF_041907885.1 of Desulfovibrio sp. Taxonomy (GTDB): domain Bacteria; phylum Desulfobacterota; class Desulfovibrionia; order Desulfovibrionales; family Desulfovibrionaceae; genus Desulfovibrio. Next base: position 98,917 of record NZ_JAYRGM010000005.1, read on the forward strand.
TGTTGGCAACGCGGCGCTTGGCCTTGAGGTTGTCGTTGCCGTGCAGGCTGAATTCAACGGTAAGAACCGCCATAAACATGGTCATAGGCTGGATTCCTGCCAGCAAAAGGCATTTGCAGGATTGCCGCGCAGCGGGGGGCGGGGGGCAGCGGCATGGCCCTGAAACCGTAAGCCGCGCACGCCTTATATAATGCTTTTTTTGCGCCCTGCAAAGGCCGGGGTATGCAAAAAAGGAAGGGAGACCGTGTGTCGGCCTCCCTTCCTCAATCAGGTATCTTACAGGGTGGCGGCTTCTTCGACAGTTTCAAAGGCTTCGATGATGTCGCCTATCTTCACGTCGTTGAAGTTTTCGAGGCCCACGCCGCATTCGTTGCCCTTCATCACTTCCTTGGAGTCATCCTTGAAGCGCTTGAGTGAAGAGATCTTGCCGGTGTAGACCACTACGCCGTCGCGCAGCAGGCGCACACCCGCGTTGCGGGCAATCTTGCCGTCGGCCACATACGTACCGGCAATAACGCCGACCTTGGGCACGCTGAAGGTGTCGCGCACTTCGGCCTGACCGAGGTAGACCTCGCGCTGCACCGGGGCCAGCATGCCGGCCATGGCGCTCTTGATGTCATCCACAAGCTTGTAGATGATTTCGTAGAAGCGGATATCCACGTTTTCGTGGTCGGCCACGTCCTTGATCTTGGAAGTGGGACGCACGTTGAAGCCGATGATGATGGCCTGCGAGGCAGAAGCCAGCAGAATGTCGGATTCGGTGATGGCACCCGTGCCACCGTGGACAACGTTGATGCGCACCTTTTCCGTGCTCTGCTTGTTGAGCGCTTCGGTGATGGCTTCAAGGCTGCCCTGCACGTCGGCCTTGACCACAAGGTTCAGGGTCAGGGTTTCCTGATCAGACTTGCGCTGTGACAGGAAGGTTTCAAGGGTGACGCGCGATTCGGAGGCCAGATCGCGTTCACGCTGCTTGATGGCGCGGGAATCGGCAATGCGGCGGGCGACCTTTTCGTCCGAAACCACAAAGAATTCCTCACCGGCTTCCGGCACGCCTTCAAAGCCTTGAACTTCCACGGGCAGCGAGGGGCCAGCGTCTTTAACCTTCTTGCCCTGGTCGCTCATGAGGGCGCGCACACGGCCAGAGAAGGTGCCGCACACAAAGCTGTCGCCCTGGCGCAGGGTACCTTCCTGAATGAGCACGGTGGCGATGGGGCCACGGCCCTTGTCGAGCTTGGCTTCCACAATGTGGCCACGGGCGGGCTTGTCGGGGTTGGCCTTGAGTTCCATGATTTCGGACTGAAGGGCAACCATTTCAAGCAGTTCGTCAAGGCCCATGCGGCTCTTGGCCGAAACTTTGGCAACGATGGTATCGCCGCCCCAGTCTTCAGCCTGAAGCCCCAGCTCGGCCAGTTCGCGCAGCACGCGGTCGGGATCGGCACCGGGCTTGTCCATCTTGTTCACGGCCACCATGATAGGCACATTGGCGGCACGCGAGTGGTTGATGGCTTCGCGGGTCTGCTCCATAACGCCGTCGTCTGCGGCGACCACAAGAATAACAAGGTCGGTCACCTGGGCACCACGGGCACGCATGGCCGTAAAGGCTTCGTGGCCGGGCGTATCGAGGAACACGATTTCACCGCGCTTGGTCTTGACGTGGTAAGCGCCAATGTGCTGGGTGATACCGCCAGCTTCGCCGCCAGTGACGTTGGATTTGCGGATGGCGTCGAGCAGCGAGGTTTTACCGTGGTCAACGTGACCCATGATGGTGACCACGGGCGGGCGCGGCTTGAGCGTATCAGGCGCGTCCACTTCCTTGGGAACCAGATAATCGTCTTCGGAAAAGCCGACCTTTTCAACTTCGTACCCGAATTCGGCGGCCACCAGGGTGGCGGTGTCGATATCGAGGGTCTGGTTGATGGTGGCCATGATGCCTAGACCAAAGAGAACCTTGATGATCTCGTTGGCCTTGAGGCCCATCTGGTGGGCCATGTCGGCCACACGGATGGCTTCGGTAATACGGATCTTGCGCTTGGCCGCCTTCAGGGGCTGGGTGGACTGCGGCGCAGCAGAAGAACGGCCCTGCTTGCGGCGTCCCTTGCCCCGGTTCAGACGACCGCTGTCGTCATCATCGGTACGGCGGCCAAAATCGCCCTGCTGAAAATCAACAGTGCGGCGACCCTTGAGGCGTTTCTTTTTGCTCTGTCCGTCGCGGGTATCAGAGGGCGAGGCAGGCGCGGCCTGCTGCCCAAAGCCACCAGCGGGGCCACCGGGACGGGGGCCACCAGCAGGACGGGGCGCGCCACCAGGGCCACCGGGGCCGCCAGGACGGGGGCCGCCAGGACGGGGCGGATAACCGCCAGGCCTGCCAGCGCCGTCACGCGGCGGGTAGCCACCGGGCCTGCCAGCACCGTCGCGGGGCGGATAACCGCCGGGGCGGCCATCGCCAGTGCGGGCGGGGCGGGATTCCTGCGCGGGAGCAGCGCCGGGTACGGGGCGCGAAATAATACGAACCTGCGGAGTGGCAGGGGCCTCGGCACGGGGAGCGCGGCGGGGCGCTGCGCCGTCATCCGCACCTTCAGCCGCATCGCCAGAGCGGGGCTCGGCGGCGCGCTGGGGCAGGGTGGGCGCAGAAGAACCTTCGGGCATGGCCGAAGCATCGGGGCGTGCCACGCGGGCAGCCTTGGCGGCCTTGTCTGCCTTGTCCTGAGCTTCGGTTTTATCGGCAGCGGGCTTTTCAGCCGGGGTTTCCACCACGGCGGCAGCAGGTGCTGCTGCGGAGGCCGGGGCTGCTTCCACAACAGGTGTTGCGGCAGGGGCGGGCGCTGCGGGTGCTTCCACAATTTCTGCTTCCTGATGGTCGCTGGGGCGGCTGATAACGCGCGCGGGGGAAACAACCTTGGCAGGCTTGACGATGCGCGCCTTGGGCTCTGCCGCAGGGGCAGCCACGGGCTCGGCCTTGGGGGCCTTGGGCGCAACGGGTTCAGCCACCGGGGCGGCGGGGGCCGCTTCGGCTACTACAGGTTCGGCCACAGGGGCTTTTTCCTTGGGGGCGTCGAGTTCGACCGGCGCGGCAACGGGGGCTTCCTGCACAGCGGATTCCGCTTCCTGCGGGGAGTCCTTGCGGCGGCGGCGCACAATAACGCTGGGGTGCGAACCGGTGCGCTCCGCAGTAACCTGTTTCTGTTCGGCAAAGTAGTCGCGCAAGCGAGTGGCCTCCTCTGAGGTGACGGAACCGGTAGAGGATTTTACCGGCATGCCGAGCTCTTGCGCGACACGCAGTACATCCTTGGAATCCTGCGAGATATCCCCGCAAAGATCCTTAATCTTTATCTTATTATCAGACATTTTTTCCCCCCTTGCGCCGTGTTCCTGACCTGAATTTGGCGAATCTGGCCGTGCATACAGGATCGGAACATACATACCAGCCTCTGCCCGGTCTGGTTTTTTCTGCGTCTAAAGTCAAAATTCCCTGCTCCGTCAGTACATGACGGTCGAGATCGGCCTTGGGAAAGCGGCGGCGGCAGATGACGCACATACGCTCTGGCCCAACACAGGCCTGCTCCCCGCCTTCAACGGGCGCAGCGTTATTCTTCTGCATCTCCGCTTTCCGTGGTGGCGGGCTTTGACAGCTCCACCGCCGAGGATTCGGGAGTGCTTTCTACAATCGGAGCCAGGAAGTTGATGGCCGAGCGCAGGTCTGCAATGCGGGCCGCGCTGATGGTGAGCTTGTCGGAAAGTTCCTGGTCCGTGGCCCCGCGCAGGCTGTCCAGCGAGCTGTAGCCCGCAGCCAGAAGCGCCTCAATGGAAACCTCTGCCACACTGGCAACCTGTTCAAGTCCGTGGCCAATGGCATTGGCCTCATTGTAGCGGGTCTCTGTAAATATATCGACCTTCCAGCCCAGCAGACGCGCAGCAAGCTTGACGTTCTGACCCTTGCGGCCAATGGCGTTGGTAAGCTGGTCGTCTGGCACGATGACTTCAAGAAGGTTTTCTTCTTCATCCACCACAATGCGCGAAACCAGGGCCGGGGCCAGGGCGTTGCGGGCATAGGTGGCAATGTCGGGGCTCCACACAACGATGTCGATGCGTTCGCCGTGCAGCTCCTGCACGATGTTCTGGATGCGCGAACCGCGCACACCAACGCAGGCGCCCACGGGATCAACGTCGCGCTCACGCGAGAGCACGGCAACCTTGGCGCGCGAGCCGGGGTCACGGGCCACGCCCATGATCTGCACCACGCCATCGTCAACTTCGGGCACTTCGCGGCGGAAGAGGGCCGCCATGTAGTCGCGGTGCGAGCGCGAAACAACAACCTGCGGGCCGCGTCCTTCCTGGCGCACTTCAATAATGAGCGCCTGCACACGGTCGCCGCGCTTGTAGTGCTCGCGGGGAATCTGTTCTTCGCGGGGCAGGATGGCTTCTGTACGGCCAAGGTTAACAACCCAGCCGCCCTTGTCGCGGCGCTGCACAATGCCCGATACGATTTCGCCCACGCGGTCTTTGTATTCGGTGTAGATGATTTCCTGCTCTGCATCGCGCATGCGCTGGATAATCACCTGCTTTGCAGACTGGGCGGCAATGCGGCCCAGGTCTTCCACCTTGACGCGGAAGCCCATTTCGTCGTCCACCTGCACAGAAGGATCGTGCTTGATGGCCTCGGAATATTCGATCTGGGTGTCAGGATTGGCGAAGTCGTCGTCTTCCATGACGATTTTGAACTGGTAGACCTCAATGTCGCCGGTATCGTCATTGTAGGTCACTTCCACGTCCATATCTTCGCTGAAGCGGCGCAACACCGAGGTGCGCACGGCTTCTTCAAGCGTGACGATGAGCATGTTGCGGTCAAGACCCTTATCTTTGCTGATCTGGTCAATGGCCTTTTTGAGTTCAAGATTCATGGCTGCCTCCGGCTGCTGGCGCTGCGGCGTAAATATCTCTGGTTACTGCCTGGCTGCGGCCGGTCAATGCCTCTGGCCGCGCAAACAAAGTGTGCAGTTGCGTCAGGTTTTACAGGTTCTCTTCAGAACCTTTCGATTTTGATTTTTTTGTCTTGCCCGGTTTGGCCTCGGCCTTGCCCTTGCTGGCGGGCGCATTGGCGCGGCCTTTGCCCGGTCTTTGCGGCTTTTTGAAAATATACATGCGGCTGGCCCGGCGCACTGCTTCCCACGGAATAACCACCGGGGGCAGGTTTTCGGGTACTACATCGCCCTCTGGCAAAATGGTGGCGGGGGCCAGGGTAAAAGACTCGTCTTCTACCGCAAGCAGCTCGCCGCGCCAGATGCGGCGGGGGCCGCCGTGCGAAGGATTGGGGCCTTCGGGTGAGCCTTCGTTGATGGCCACAGCCCTGAGCAGGCGGGCTTCAACCACGTCGCCCATGTAGTGGCGCATCTGATCAAGGCTGAAAAAAAGGCGCGTGAGGCCGGGGGTGGAAACCTCCAGCACGTAGGCTTCGGGAATGGTGTCTTCAACCTCAAGAGCAAGGGCCACATGGCGCGAGATTTCCTCGCACTGGCCAAGAGAGGCAGAGAGCGCGACCAGTGCGGGCGCATTGATATCGTCGCTGTCGGTGGGAGCTGGCTGTGTGTCGGTTGCCGCAGAAAACGGCACGTCTACAAAAAGCCGAACCACTGTGCGCCCGGCACGGACGATTTCCACCCCCCAGATAACCAGGCCCAGTGAGGTTGCCACGGGTTCGGCGATATGAGTGATGGCTTCTTTGAGTGCGTCGTCGGTCATTCGTTTCTTAGAGCATTCCTTTGCGCTGCAAATGCGCTTGCCTGGCGGTTTCGCCCTGTCACAAGGACAAAAAAAAGGGGGCCCATTCAGGCCACCCCGCAGGAACTGCGTTCCGCATCAGGATGTAGCAGTGGCGCGAACGCCAGCTGCCTTGAATGGGTTTCATTATCTTGGTGAAAAAAAATTGTCAAGGTGTTTGTGTCGGAATGATAATAATTGGCAAAGTGTGCAGCCGTACCTTGATTGATGGATGATTGTTATCGTAAAATGTCAAAAAAGACACAAACTTTTTCGGAAAACTAATTTTTTTTCAATAACTGCCGAAATACAGTTTGAGAAGAAACTTTTGAAGCAGCACAGCCGGTAGCCGGTTGTGCCAGTTGAGCAGACTATGGTAGTGGGGCTGCAATGTTGCCCGTATACTGGCCTTAAATATGCTTGAAAGTGAGGTAGTTCTGTGAATTTAAAATTTTTTTTGTGCTGTTGCACGGCAGCCCTGCTTGCGGCTGGATTGGGCTTTGGCGCAACATATCTTACCGGCCTTACGGTTGCGGGGGTTGCAGTCAGCGGCCTGGTGGCAGCCCTGGGGGCCTTTGTGGCCGGGCGAGCCCTGTGGGGCAGCGCCATGGGCCAGGCAGTAGAGGCCGTTTGCGCCATTGCTGCCAAGCCAGGCAGCCTTGTTCAGTCTGATGAGCCGACACTTTCGCCCCTGTTTGCGCGTCTTGAAGAGCTGCGCCGGGCGTACACGCATGACAAGGAATATAAGGAAGGCATTCTGCGCGGCCTGCCCATGCCCTATCTGCTGGTAGACTCCAAGGAACGGGCGCTCAGCACCAACAGGGCCTGCCTGACCATGCTTGAAATTGATGACAGTATCGAGTCGTGCCTTGGCAAAACCCTGGCCGAGCTCTTTTATAATGATCCAACCCGCAAAACCGCCGTGGGCAAAAGCATGGCTACGGGAGAGTGCTTCAAAAACCTTGAGGTCACCATTGGCGGACACAAGGGCGGCAAGGTAAACGTGCTGGCCAATGTGTTTCCCATCTACAATTCGGGCGGCGAGTGCATTGGCGGCATGTGTGTGTATGTGGACATGACCGCCCTCAACAATGCCCAGCGTGAAATTACCGAGAAAAACAGACGTATGGCCGAGGTGGCGCAGGCGTTGGAAGAAACCATGCACGAACTGGCCAAGATCGTGGAAGCCCTCACCGCCAGCATTCGCCAGTCTGACAAAAACGCCGCTGTTGCCGCAGGGCAGCTGGGCGAGGCGGCTGCGGCCATGGGCCACATGAACTCCAGGGTGCAGGAGGTGGCCATCAATGCCGATAAGGCTGCCGAGGCCTCAGCCCACACCATGACCAAGGCAACCAGTGGCGCAGAAGTGGTGCAAAACGCCCTGCACGGCATTGAAAACGTACACAAGGTTACCCTTGATCTGCGTAAGGATATGGCCCTGCTGGAAACACACGCCCGTGCCATTACGGAAATCATGAACGTCATTTCCGACATCGCCGACCAGACCAACCTGTTGGCCCTCAACGCAGCCATCGAGGCTGCCCGCGCTGGCGAAGCCGGGCGTGGGTTTGCCGTTGTGGCCGACGAAGTGCGCAAACTGGCCGAAAAAACCATGGCCTCCACCACCGATGTGGGCCGCGCCATCGAAGCCATTCAGCAAAGTGCGGCAAAGAGCATGGCCTCCATGGACAATGCCGTACAGCAGGTGGAACAGGCCACAGACTACGCCAAGCAGTCTGGCCAGGCCCTGGATGATATTGTGGGTACGGTGGAAGACACCGTTGGACAGGTCAAGGCCATTGCCGCCGCCAGTGAAGAGCAGTCATCCGCCAGTGGTGAAATCAACCACACCATTGAGCAGGTAAACCACATGGTGGCCGACACGGCAGAATCCATGGGCCAGGCCAATCAGGAAACAGGCAAATTGCAGGAGCTCACCGGCAGGCTGGAAGACCTGACGGCCCAGCTCAAGGTGTAAGCATATCGGTTCCACAGGTCAGTACACGGCCCGTTTCAGCCCGGTCTGCGCGCGATCCATGCGGTTTGCGTGCGGCAGCCGAGCCGGAACGGGCCTTTTGCTGCATTTTGGGCAGATGGTGATTCAGGCGAGATCGTGCGGGCCAAGCACCATTTCAAGCACCGCATCAGCCAGCAGGGCTGCCGCCTCGGTAACGCGTGGTGCCAGGGGCGGAGCCAGCATCACATCCGTACTAAAATCGCCCACCAGCACCAGGTTTCCCAGCTGGCGTTTGCCCATGGCCTTGCCGCCCCAGCCGCCCATGCCCGAAGCACTGGCAATGCGGTAGCCGCCAAGCAGGGCTGTTTCAACCAGCAGGGTCTTGTCGTCCGGGCCGTCAAAGGCCTCTACCCAGATGGGGCAGGCGGGCAGCACCGTGGCAATGTTGTGCTGGTCCATGCGCATGCGGCGGGTTTCAACCTGTATGGCGGGGTTCAGCTCCAGCAGCAGCTCGGCCAGTGCCTCAACCTTGGGGCGGCCCACATGCCGGGGCCAGTACTGCTGCCGGTTAAGGTTCGAGGCGTCAACCACGTCGTCATCCACCACAAGCAAATTACCTATGCCGCTGCGGGCCAGCATGAGCGCCGCGTTGGAACCCAGCCCGCCTGCTCCCGCAATGCCCACGCGGGCTGCGTGCAGGGCTTCGATCTGTTGCGGGCTGAGGTAGCGGGCAAGCCCGGTGTGAAGCGCATTGTGCATGGTGGAATCCGTTGTAGGGGGTCTGTGTTGGTGGGCCTGCACGGCGGGTACGGCGGCCCGGCATGCGCCAGACCGCCGTGTGACAGGCAAAACGGTTATACGGCCACGGGGTCTTCCCAGTCCTTGAGCACGGCCTGATAGCCAATACCCGCCAGGGAAGCCGCCATTTCTTCAAGGCTGCGGCAGTCGGTGATTTCAAACTGGCCGGGATTGTGCAAATCCTCGGTGGCGCGGCCACCCACGGCTGTGGATACACCGGCTGAAACGCGCGTAACGCCGATGGGGACCAGATTGTCGCGCATATAGGCGCTTTCGCGGCTGGAGCAGGTGATGCCCGCGCGCGGCAAAAAGCAGCGCATGGCCGTAACATATTGCACCAGCTGCCGGTCGTCCACACCGTGCTGCACGTCAAAGTTGCCTTCGTGCGGGCAGATGCGCGGAATGGAAACGCTCATGTCCACGCCGGGGTAGTGCCTTTGCAGCCACCACGCGTGCAGGCCCGTGGCAAAAGCATCCTGCTCAAACGATTCCAGCCCCAGCAGCGCGCCCACGCCAATGGAACGGATGCCGCCCTCTGCGGCGCGCTGGGGCGCGTTGAGCCTGAAGCCGTAATCGTGCTTGGGCCCAACGGGGTGCAGCCATGCGTAGAGTTCCGGGTTATATGTTTCCTGAAACATGGTCATGCTGTCCACACCCGCGTTGACAAGCAGCCTGTATTCTTCGGTGGTGAGAGAATAGACCTCAACACCCACCGAGGCAAAACGCGGCTTGATGCGGCGGGCCGCATCGGCAATGTATTGCGGTGACGAGAGGTGACGGGCGTCGCCCGTGAGCAGCAGAATGTGCTGAAAGCCCTTGTCGGCGATCACATCTGCCTCGGCTGCGGCTTCATCAATGCTCAGGTGGCGGCGCGGCTGCTTGTTTTTGGCATTGAAGCCGCAGTACCGGCACTGGTTGGTGCAGACATCCGAAATATAGAGCGGGGTAAAAATGTTTATGGCCCGGCCAAAAAAACGCAGGGTCAGGTCGCGGGCACGCCGGGCCATGGCCTCGAGGTGCGGCGCGGCAGCAGGAGAAAGCAGGGTGAGAAAATCCGCCGGTTGCAGAATTTCTTTTTGCAGGGCGGCCAGCACATCGGCCTCTGTGGCTTGTGCGGCACCCGTTGCCCGGCGTTCTGCGGGCCAGGCTTGCAGATATTCCTGAAAGGTTTCCATGTGTGATCCTTATAAAGCGGTCGGCTGTCAGCGGTGCTGCTGGCGGTCAACATGGCTGCGTTGAATGGCTGCGCCCTAGCGAAGAAATCCCGTGAGAGGAGAGGATGCTTCCGCACCCTGCGCCTGCGCTTTTACAGCGCCTGGCCCGGCAAGCCATGCATCGCGCCCGGCCCGTACTGCCGCGCCAAAGGCACGCGCCATGCTTACCGGATCACTCGACGAAGCGATGGCCGTGTTCACCAGGCAGGCAGCCGCGCCCATTTCCATGGCTTCGCAGGCCTGCGAGGGGCGGCCAATGCCCGCATCTACAATAATTGGCAGATCCATTTCTTCAATCAGAATGCCCACCATCTCCTTGGTGCGCAGGCCCCGGTTGGTTCCGATGGGTGCGCCGAGTGGCATGATGGCTGCTGCGCCAGCCGCCGCACAGGCGCGCGCCACGTAGAGGTCGGGGTTGATGTAGGGCAGAACGGTAAAACCTTCATTCGCAAGAACTTCCGTGGCCCTGGCTGTTTCGTAGCCATCGGGCAGCAGATGTCGGGTGTCAGAAATAACTTCAATCTTTATCCAGTCGCCGCAACCGGCGGCGCGGGCCAGGCGGGCCAGGCGCACGGCTTCGTCGGCGGTACGTGCGCCAGAGGTATTGGGCAACAGACGCATGTGCGCGGGAATATGCCCCATGATTCCCTGGGTATCCTGCTGCTTGCCCACGCGGCGCATGGCCACGGTGATAACCTCTGCGCCGCTGGCCTCTGCCACGGCGGGGATGAGGCTGTCTGCACCGTATTTACCCGTGCCTATAAAAAGACGGCTTGTAAGGGTTACGCCGCCAAGAATGAAGGGATCATTGGTCATTGTGCTCTCCGTCAGGAATGTGCATGAAAAAATTGTTGTGCCGCCAAAATTGGAAGCCCCGCCTACCCACCGCCCACAAAGTGGACGATTTCCAGGCAGTCGGCCTCGCAGAGCACGGTTTGGGAAAAATGCTCGCGGGGCAGAATTTCTCCATTGCGTTCAACCACTACCCGTGTTGCGTCATGCCCGCGCGCGGCCAGCAGATCGGCCACGCTGCACGGTGCAGCAAGGGATTCGGTTTCCCCGTTGATTGTGACATCCATACGCGCCTCCAGAAGAAAACAGCCACAGGGGTGTTTTCACAGTTTGAGGGTGTAATGGCTTGCGGAGATGCCAGACGGCAAAAAAAATACCCGCAAAACCATTACGGCTGCGGGCGAGCACAATCCTGCAAAAAGCAGGTTGGGCCAGCTTCCCTTCGTCGGTACTATCCGCGTCAGGTGCAGAATCGCGTTTTTCTGTGCGATTCTAGGGGTCAGGGCGCTATCACCCTTTCTCAGCCTTTTATGGCTCCCCCAGCCGGTTCACGAACATTAGGCCTTGCCCACAAGGAATGCAAGCAAAACAGGGTGGGCTGTTGCCCTTTGCGTGCAAAGGGATAGTGCAGGCAGGGGCATGGCAATAACAAAGTGCTTGCACCAATTCACGAAAAGGGTGAAAATTTTCACATCGCTGCGGGAGGGCGCGCATGCAGGCCGGGTATCTTCGGTAACCGAGCAAAGCACTGTACAACTGCCCAGTATCGGGTATGCGTTCAATAAAAACATGCAGAATTTTTGCAGATTCCTGTTGTGCATAACGTTTTGCAGCGTGTTTTCAGTGACAATTTGTATGGACATGTACATTTATTCGGAGTAGGTCGGAACCAGGAAAGTCTATAATTAGCAATGTTGACCAGTAAACAGGGGGTTGCTGGTCGGTCGCCGTTTTTTTGCGCGACGCATTGGCAAGGAGGAGCAGCGCGTGCGTCGTCCCGCAGGATTCAGTGGTGTTTGTCTGGGGCAACAGCTGAGTGACTCTGGGACGGGCTGCCAGCCTGTGGCCCGAAGAACAAAACAGGGAGAGATACGATGGAAAGTTTAGAGCATATCAATGCCCTAACGCTTGTATTTGCGGCATTGTGCATATTTGCCATCGCCTACCGCGTGTACGGCATTTTTTTGGCAAACAAGGTGTTGCGTCTGGATGCGGGCCGCATTACCCCGGCTGTGCGTTTTGCTGACGGCCACGACTATGTAAAAACCAACGAATTTGTGCTTTACGGCCACCATTTTGCCGCCATCGCGGCTGCTGGTCCGCTGGTTGGCCCTGTGCTTGCGGCCCAGTTTGGCTATCTGCCCGGCGCGCTGTGGATTCTGATTGGCTGCGTGCTTGGCGGCGCTGTACACGATATGGTGGTGCTGTTTGCCTCTGTGCGCCACAAAGGCCAGAGCCTTTCGGCCATTGCCCAGCGCGAAGTGGGCCCCGTTACGGGTACCGTGGCGGGCATCGCCGTACTGTGTATTCTTATCCTCACCCTGGCCGGTCTTTCGCTGGCCTGCATCAGTGCCATGCACAACGCGCCCTGGTCGCTGTTTATCGTGGTCATCACCATGCCCATTGCCATGCTCATGGGCCTGATCATGCGCTTTAAGCAGAACAGCGTCATGCTGGCCAGCCTTGTGGGCCTGGTGCTGCTGGTTGTGGGTATTCTGAGCGGTCACGACCTCATGCAGAAGGACGTGCTCGGCTGGGCCTTTGACTGGAACCGCGACACCGTGGCCCTGGCCATTGCCGGTTACGGCTTTTTGGCCTCCGTGCTGCCCGTGTGGTTCCTGCTGGTTCCGCGCGACTATCTTTCCACCTACCTCAAGATCGGCACGATCCTTATGCTGGCCGTGGGCATCATCTTTGTGCAGCCCACTCTGCTCATGCCCACCATCACGCCCTTTATCAACGGCGGCGGCCCTGTGATCGGCGGCCCTGCTCTGCCCTTTATCTTTATTACCATCGCCTGCGGTGCCATGTCTGGCTTCCACGCCATTATCGGCACGGGAACAACGCCCAAAATGATCGGCAATGAACGGGACGTTCTGTTTGTCGGTTACGGCGCCATGCTTACCGAAGGCTTTGTGGCCATCATGGCCCTGATCGCCGCCTGCACCCTGATGCCCGGCGACTACTTTGCCATCAACTCCACCCCCGACAAGTTCAGTTCGCTGATCGCCGCGCACCCCGCGTTGAACACCGTTGACCTGGGCTTTTTTGAAGAAAAGATTGGCCTGAACCTGCATGCCCGCCCCGGCGGCGCGGTTTCTCTGGCCGTGGGTATGGCCCACATCTTCCACAAGATCCCCTACATGGATCACCTGATGGCCTACTGGTACAACTTTGCCGTCATGTTTGAAGCCGTTTTCATCCTGACCGCAATCGACGCCGGTACCCGCGTGGGCCGCTTCTTCTTGCAGGAAATGCTGGGCAAGGTTTACGCGCCTTTTGGCGACAAGAACTGGACCCCCGGCGTGTACATCACCAGCTTTATCTTCACGTCCATGTGGGGCTATCTGATGTACACCGGTAACATCAGCAACATCTGGCCCCTGTTTGGTCTGAGCAACCAGCTGCTGGCTGGCTGCGCACTCATCGTGTGTACCTCCATGCTGCTGCGCATGAACCGTGGCAAGCTCAGCCTTGTTACGGCCATTCCCGGCGTGTTTTTGACCGCCGTGACCTTCTGGGCTGGCTATCTGCAAGTTACCAAGACCTACCTTCCCGGTGGCAAGTATCTGCTTGCCTTCCTGGCTTGCCTGGTCATGGTGCTGATGGTCTTTGTGCTTGTGGGCACCATCCGCCGCTGGATTGAGCTCATGAACATCAAGGGCACGGTCAACGACGCCTACGGCGAACCCGTGCGCGCCCTGGCCGAAGAATAACCGCACAGCTGCCACTGGCGGCTGGAAATAGCAAAGCTCCCCGGAATTTCGATTCCGGGGAGCTTTATGTTTTTGGGGTGATGACTGCGGGCCTTGTTGAATGTGTGCCAGGTTGGCTGCGGCCCTTGCCTGTCAGCCAGCAGATCTACTTCTGGCTGCCTTCAAGTGCCTCGGCGGCTATCTGGCTGGCGGTTTTTTCGTAAACATCGTGGCCGTCAAACAGTTCGCACGGGGTGGTGTTGCCCGCACCGGCCAGACGGCGCAGGGCTGGCGCGTCCATGAGGTCGGGGGGCAGCTGGGCGAGCGCCCAGGCAGCCATGCCCCGGCAAACCATGTCCACATCTTCAAGCCCCTTGATGAGCCAGGGCCGCGCAGAAAGGCACAACTGCGGCCGGGTCTGCGCAAGGCGGCCTATGGCCCAGTAGCACGAGCGGCGCAGGGTGTCGTTGTCACAGTAGTTGTCGTCGCGGCCCAGGTCGATGACATAGCTCATAAGAATACGGTGAAAATCCTTGGCCAGGGGTTCGCTGGCAGCCAGAATTTCCGCAAAGGCTTCGGGTATGCCCCAGCCGATGTTGCCGGATTCTTCGTTCATATGCCACATGAGGCGGCGGATGATGTTTTTTGCTGCTTCTGGCTGTTGCTGCGCCAGTTGGGCCGTCAGATGCCCAAGAGCAACGGCGGCACGGTGCATGGTGAGCGGGCCGAGCAGCAAAAAGGAAAAGAGCGGGCCGATGTTTTCAAGGCCGCCCTGGGTGATTTCGTCAAGGTGTTCGCGCCACTGGGGGCCGGTCAGACATTCCTTGAGCTTTTGTTTTGCAGAACGCATACGGGCCATGATCAGTTCCTCCACGGTCTGTTTTCAGGCTTGCAGACATAGTGAGCGCTTTTGGAGGATATGGCAAGGTGTAGCGAGGTATCTGCGGCAAGGTTGCGGTAACGTAGCGGAAGGCGCGTGGTTTGGCAGAGTTTGGGATGCCCCCATCTCGGTTCCTCTGCATTGCCCCGCAGCTTCGCGGCGTTCGTTCAGGTGATCTCATCTGCACCGCGAACATGCCCAAGCAGGCCTGCATTTTGGCTGAATTTCGCTTCAGCCAAAGGCCACGGGCAACTCACGGCGCAGAAGAACATGATCTTGCCTGCATGATGCCCTTCGCAGCATGCCGGTAATACCTCAAAGAGTACAAAAGAAGATCACCCAGAAGGGCACGCTGAAATCAAGTATCATGGCATGTACAATGGAAACAAAAATCCATTCCTTGCCGCAATAGCGGGTGATGACCGGCAAGGTCGTGTCCATGGTAGACGCGCCGCCGCAGCTGATGGGGATGAGCGGCCCAAGGTGGCGGGCCAGCAGCGGTGTGAGCAGCAGGGTGATGAGCTCGCGGGCAATGTTGCTGATAAGGGCGATTGTGCCCAGCTCTGCCCCCTTGTACTGCGAAATGAAGATGGACGACAGCGAGTAGTAGGCAAAACCCGCACCCACCGCCATGCATTCGCTCACACTGTAGGAAAGAAACAGGCTCACCAGCGCAGTGCCTGCAAAAGTACCCGCCGTGGTGGCCAAGGGCAACAGCAGCACACGTGGCTTGAGGGTGCGCAAAATTTCGCCAAGCCTGCGGTCTGAACCGATGGAAATGCCCACCAGCAGCATAAGCAGCCACAGGGCGTACACTGTGCAGTCGTGCTCCAGCAGATAGGTGGGTATCAGGCCCAGGCGGGCGAGCAGCACGCCGGTACAAAAGAAAAACAGGATGATAAGGCTGCCCTTCATGCCCGATCCTCCGGCCCGGCGCTTTTGGACGTTTCGGCCTTGCCGCTCAGCGGGGCTGGCGCGGGCGACCGGGGAAAGAAGCGGCTGATGAGGCCTACGCACACAAAGGAACCCGCAATGCCCGCCACCGTCAGGGCAATGGCCGCACCGCCCAGCCGGGGCAGCGACTGCATGAGCATTTCATTGCTGCCTACCGATATGCCCAGGGCAAAAAGCAGCAGCATGATGGCGGGGGTGACACCGCGTGTCAGCCAGGTGATCCAGGGCTGGCCGCGCAGCAGAAAGCCCAGGGCCATGCCAAGAAAGGTGAGTCCAAGCGCGATAAACATGAAAAAACAGTCTCCTCGACGCCGCAACCGGGGCGGCGTGGCATGCGGCGTCAGCGTTTGCGGCTGGCGCGCGTCGCATCAACAACTGTGGGCGGGCTAACGTAAAAAATGGCGCAGGGCATCGCGCAGCAGGGCCAGCATGGATGCGTAACGCTGGTCAAACTGAAGCAGATTATCCACGTCCCAAAGAACCCACACCAGCTTGCCCCGGTGGCGAATCTGCTGCGGGGGCCGCAGGCCGCCGGGCAGGGCCACGGCACGGGCAGCGGCTGAGCCCATCACAACTACGCCTCTGGCCTTGAGTTGCAAGGCTCCCGACCAGAAAACATCGGGGTTTGCCACATAGGCTTGCCCCTGCGGGTCTGCGGCATCGGGCGAGGGCAGGGCGGCGGGGTCTGGCGGCAGGCATGAGGGCCAGAAGGTGTGCGTGCCGGCAGGATGCCCCAGGTCTTGCAACAGGCGCTGCAAAAACTGGCGGCGTTCAAGCCTGCCGGGAGTCTGCGGATCGCACATGTCCGGGCCGAGGTTCCAGTATGTCCACAGCACCGGGCCGGGGCGGGTTTGCTCCAGCCGTGTCTGCCACGGTGCGGGCCACACATGGGGCGGCAGGGGCAGCCATGCGGCTGGCTTGCCCTGATCTGCGGGCCGCCCGGCGTCATTGTCTGGCCGGTGCGGGGCCTGCGGTTGGGACTCGGCCGGATTTTGCGGGCGCGCCTGCGCACGGCTTTGCTGCCAGGGCTGGCGGTCGCGGGGCAGCGCCTGCGATTGCCCCACATGCGCCTGCGCCGTGTGCGAATGTGTAGAATCGCTGCGTGCAGGCCCCCTGGCAGCGGGCGCAGACACAGAACTTTGCGCTGCGGCAAAGGCGTCGTAGCCATCGGGCATGAGCAGGCTGGTAAGCCCCCGGCGCTGCCAGAGCGCGCTGACCGGGTTTACGAACGCAAAAGCCATGAACACAGTTCCCAGGCCACGTCAGCCTTGCTTTGGTTGGGCCAGATTTCCTCATGCCCCGTGGCGTCCACCACGGCCATGGAATTGGTGGCCGTGCCAAAACCGCTGTCAGTGGCATTAACCCGGTTGGCGGCCAGCACATCTGCCTTTTTGCCCTGAAGCTTGGCGTGGGCCAGCGGCAGCAGGGCCTGCATGTCGGCGGCTGTTTCTGCGGCAAAGCCCAGTACCTTCTGGCCGGGTTTGCGGCCATGCGAGAGCGTGCGCAGAATATCCGGGTTGGGCGTAAAGGATACGCTGAGCCCGTCAGGAGCATCAACTTTTTTGAATTTGCGGGGCCCGAAGGGCTGGGGCGAAAAATCCGCCACAGCGGCGGTAAACATGCCCATATCCATATTGGGCCAAAGGTCGACGGCGGCCGCAAACATGTCGCGGGCGCTCACCACGTCAACCCGCGCAATTTCGCGGGGCAGGCGGGCGCGCACGCCAGGGCCGCACACCACTGTAACCTCTGCGCCGCGCAGCCATGCGGCCACGGCCAGTGCCGCGCCCATGAGGCCCGTGGAGGGGTTTGACCAAAAGCGCACGCCGTCCCACGCCTCGCGGGTGGGGCCAAGGGTGACCATAACCCGTTTGCCCGTCATATCCTGCGGAGAAAGTGCGCGCAGCGCGGCAAGAAAGATATCGTGCAGGGGGGCAAGGCGGCCCTCGCCCTGTTCGCCGCAGGCCGTGCCGCCGCAGGCGGGAATGACAATGCGCGCGCCCCGCTGGCGCAAAATATCAATGTTGGCCTGGGTGGCGGGGTTGCTCCACATGCGCGGGTTCATGGCTGGCGCAATAATCATGGGCCCGTCAAAGGCAAGCGCCTGCGCCGCCAGCATGTCGCCCGCAGCGCCGTGCGCCAGGCGGAACAACGCGTCAGCCGAGGCCGGGGCCACCACCATGGCCTGGGCGTGCTGGCCCGGCTCGAGATGCGAAAAAACGTCCTGTCCCGCCGTGAACATGTCTTCGTACACAGGGGCAGCGCCCAGGGATTCAAACAGCAGGGGAGCCACAAAACGCCGCGCGCCGGGCGTGAGCGTGGCCGAAACGTGTATGCCCATGCCTGACCACGCGCGCAGCAGATCGGCTGCCTTGTAACAGGCCACAGAACCGCACACGCCAAGGTGCAGCCGCTTGCGTTCAAAGCGGGTGCTCTGGTCAAAGGGAGTTTTCAGTCCACTCTTGGTTTCGCTCATAGGTTGCGCTCCTGAATACCGCCCTTGTTGCCGCCGCCTCCCCAGCTTTCGGAAAAGCCGGGTTTGGGCGCAGGATTCATGCCGCCGCCACCGCCTGTGCTTTCGCTGTAACTGCCCGTGCCGCCACTGCTGCCACTGCTGCTGCCGCTGCCGCCGCCATAGCCGCTGGCCCCGGTATTTTCCTGCATGGGCAGGGTTGCGCCGTCGGGCATGCGGTCTGCCACCCAGATGGCCAGCACAGTGCCGATGGCCTCTCGCTCAACGGTGAGGGTGGCAATGGAGGATCCTCGTTCATACACATACACGCCGCGCACACCCTTGCGTTGCGCCTGGCGCAAATGCCAGCCTTGGCTTTGAAGGCCGTTGTACATAACCTGTGCTGCAAAGGCCATGTCTACATCGCCGCGAAATATTTCAAGCCCTTGCGTGCCGCCCGTGCCGGGAACCTGGTAGCCGTGGGTAGGGAAACGCTGCATGCCTGCCGGTGTAGAAACAGCCAGCAACTGGCTTTTTCCTGTGTCCACACCGCCCGTAAGGGGGTCATTGGTAAAGGGATTGCTGATTTCCATTGTGGAACAGCCCGCCATCAGGGCGGCAAGCAGGGTGACTGCAAGGATGACAAGCGGGCGCTGCATGGCTATAATCTCCTCCTTCCGGTGCGGAATGCCCGGAATCAACCCAAGTACACTAGCCCCTCAGCCGCATGCTGACAAGCCCGCAGCGTGAGGGGTTCATTAACGAGGCCCACGTATTATGCCCATTGAGGAAGCGGATTTTCTTCTCGAAAGTTATAATTTTGAATTGCCCGAATCGCAGATAGCCCAGTTTCCGCCAGAGGAACGCGGGGCTTCTCGTTTGCTGGTCATGCCCCGCGAGGGCGCGCTTGAGCTTGAGCACCATCAGTTCAGCGATCTGCCAGACTGCCTGCCCAAGGGGGCGCTGCTGGTGGCCAACAATTCGCGTGTGTTGCAGGCGCGCCTGCTGGGCACGCGTTCTACCGGCGGCAAGGTAGAGTTTTTGCTGCTTACGCCGCTGCCGCTGGTGCTTGAGCGCGCGCGGCCCGACAAACTTGGCGGCACAAGCGCCGAGGTTGAGGGGCTGATACGCTCTGGCGGCAGTATTCGTGACGGCGAACGCCTGGAGTTTGGCGCGGGTATTAGCGTAACCGTGCTGGAATCTGGCGAATTTGGCCACCGGCGCGTGCGGCTGGCCTGGGACGGGGATCTCTCGAGGGCTTTTGCGGCCACCGGGCATATCCCCCTGCCGCCCTACATCAAACGTACAGATGCGGAAGAAGACCTGAGCCGCTACCAGACCATCTACTCCCGCGAGGACAAGACGGGTTCTGTGGCCGCGCCCACGGCGGGGCTGCACTTTACCCCTGAAATGCGTGAAACCCTCAAAGCCAGAGGCTTTCAGTGGGCCGACGTAACCCTGTATGTGGGTTACGGAACCTTCAGCCCTGTGCGCAATGCCGACATACGCGGCCACCGCATGCACAGGGAATACGTGGAAATACCCGAAGCAACGGCCCTGGCCATTGCCGAGGCCAAGCGCGAAGGACGGCCCGTGATTGCCGTAGGAACCACCAGCCTGCGATCCATGGAAGGCGTGGCCGAGCTGTGTGGCAGGGTTCAGCCCTTTACCGGCTGGACAGACATCTTTTTGTACCCTGGCAGGCCCTTCCGTGTGGTGGATGGCCTGTTGACCAATTTTCACTTGCCTGAATCCTCCCTGATCATGCTGGTTTCTGCCCTGGCCGGGCGCAAGCGCGTGCTTGATGCCTATGCCGAGGCCGTGCGCAGGGGATACCGGTTCTTCTCATATGGCGATGCCATGCTTGTTCGCTGATTGTTTCATGATGCGGGTGTGGAATCCCAAGGAGCTGAAATGTCAAGAGTTGTATTCTTGGAAGAGCGCTGTAAGGGCTGCCGCCTGTGTGTGGAAGTCTGCCCGGCGCACATCCTGAAACCTTCGGGCCGGTTCAACCGTCACGGGTATGAAGTGATGGAAATGGACGGCCAATGTACTGGCTGCGCTTCGTGCGCGGTCATGTGTCCCGATGTGGCCATACGCGTGTTCAAAAGCGCGAAAACCAAGGGGGGCAAGGCATGAGCGCTGCAACAGAACGTGTGCTCATCAAGGGCAACGAGGCCGTGGCCTTTGGCGCTATCGACGCGGGTTGCCGCTGCTACTTCGGCTACCCCATCACCCCGCAAAACGAAGTGCCCGAAGCGCTTTCGTCCCTGCTGCCCGAAGCTGGCGGCCAGTTTGTGCAGGCCGAAAGCGAAGTCGGCGCCATCAATATGGTGCTGGGCGCAGCTGCCAGCGGTGTTCCCGCGCTTACCTCGTCTTCCAGCTGCGGTATTTCGCTCATGCAGGAAGGCATTTCGTACATGGCTGGCAGCCAGATTCCCGGCGTGATCGTCAACATGCAGCGCGGCGGCCCCGGTCTTGGTGATATTGGCCCCTCGCAGGGCGATTATTTTCAGGCCGTCAAGGGCGGCGGGCACGGTGACCACCGCAATCTGGTGCTGGCCCCCTCCACCGCGCAGGAATGCTACGACTTCATGTTCAGGGCCTTTGCCCTGGCCTTTAAATACGCCAACCCGGTCATGGTGCTGGGCGATGCCATTGTGGGGCAGATCAAGGAACCCGTGCGCCGCGTGCCACCCAGGGACGCCGTGCCCGCCGAAGAACTGGCCGCCCTTGCCGCGCCCTGGCGCATGGAAGGCTTTGGCCGCCGTGGCCCCGGTGCGCAGCCCCGTCTGCTCAAGTCGGTGTATCTGGCCGAAGGCGCTCTGGCCGAGCGCAACCGCATGCTCATGCGCAAGTACGAATCCATGAAGGCCGACTGTGCCTTTGAATGTGTGGATACGGACGATGCAGAGCTGATCGTGGTGGCCTTTGGCTCCATTGCCCGCATTGCCCGCAGCGCCATACGCCAGCTGCGCGCAGAGGGCCACAAGATCGGCCTGTTCCGGCCCATAACCCTGTTCCCCTTCCCCGATGAAGCCCTGCGCGCCCTTGCGCCCGGCAGGCGTTTTCTGGTTATGGAGCAGAACACGGGGCAGATGGTGGAAGATGTCCGCCTGTCCCTGTTCGGTCAGGCCGGTGTTTCATCCGCATCCGTGCTGTGGCACGGCGTTATGCCGGGGCTGTTCATCGGTGCCGATGCCCTGCGCGACCCCATGCTTCAGGCCCTCAAGGAGAAATAATCATGCAAGCTCAGGAACTGGACGCCTTGCGTCCCGCCGAGGGCGAAAGCCTGGTTTTTGATACCAACCCCGTGCTCAACGAGCGCCCCACCCACTACTGCCCCGGCTGCCACCACGGCATTGCCCACCGGCTGGTGAGCGAGGTGCTGCACGAGCTTGGCGTGGCTGACCGCACCATTCTGGTGGCATCGGTGGGCTGCGCTACCTTTACCTACGACTACTTCAACGTGGACGGTCTGGAAGCCCCGCATGGCCGCGCCTGCGCCGTGGCCACCGGCGTGCGCCGCGCGCGGCCCGATTCTGTTGTCTTTACCTATCAGGGTGACGGCGACATGGCCGCCATAGGCATGGCCGAATCCATGCACGCCGCCAACCGTGGTGAAAAGATCACGGGTATCTTTATCAACAACACGGTGTACGGCATGACCGGCGGGCAGATGGCCCCCACCACCCTTGTGGGGCAAAAAACCACCACATCGCGGGCTGGGCGTTCCATCGGCAACGAGGGCGGGCCCATCCGTATGGCCGAAATAATGGCCCAGCTGGACGGCGTGGCCTATTCTGCCCGCTGTTCGCTGCATTCGGTCAAGCATGTACGCGAAGCCAAAAAGGCCCTGCGCAAGGCCTTTGAAGTGCAGTTGCAGGGGCTCGGCTTTGGTTTTATCGAGATGCTTTCGGGCTGCCCCACCAACTGGCACATGGACCCCATTGCCGCCAACAAGCGTATTGCCGAGGCCATGATGCCCGTATTCCCCCTTGGGGTGTACAAGGACATGACCGCCAACGTGGAGGCCGAGCATGCCTAACGCGTATCAGGATGTGATCATCGCCGGTTTTGGCGGTCAGGGCGTTATGCTTATTGGCAACCTGTTGGCCCAGGCTGGCATGGAGCACGGGCTTGAAGTGAGTTTTATCCCCGTGTACGGGGCTGAAATGCGCGGCGGCACGGCCAACTGCACCGTGGTGCTCGATGAGCACCACATCGGTTCGCCCCTGGTGCGCGAGCCCCTGTCCACCATCATTCTCAACGAACCCTCGCTTACCAAGTTCCAGCCCCGGCTGGCGGCAAGCGGCGTGCAGATCGTCAATGCCTCGCTGGTGGCGCAGAATCTGATCGATGCCGACAAGCGCACGGTCTACATTCCCGTCAACGACATGGCCCACGAACTGGGCAATGTGAAGATGGCCAACATGGTGGCCCTGGGCGCATGGCTCAAGGCCACGGGCGCGCTGCCCCTCAACGTGGTGCAGGAAGCCCTGAACCGCGTGGTGAGCGCGCACTATGCCAAGCTGATCTCTGCCAACGCCAAGGCGCTGGAGCAGGGTTACAACTTCGCCTAGCAAAGGCCAAAAGCCCGATCACCGATACGGAATCAAATAGTACGAAAAAAATCCGGCAGGGGTTTGCGCCCTTGCCGGATTTTTTTTGTTCTAATTATTTGTTTTTTTGAGTTGCATGCTTATTAGTGGTGTAAGTATGGGCGTGTTCGGTAAGAAAAAATATACTATCATTGTTCAGATAGTCTTAAGGGGGGGTATCCAAAGGATTTTAACATTGAATCAATTACCTCCGAAACTATGATTTCAATTTGTGATTGTCCATCTGAAGAATTTGCCCATTCGGAAAATTGTTCGAAGGTGCTATCTTTTGATGTGAATTGAATTTCTATTGATATCGTAAAGTCAAAAGGCAGATGATCGCTTTTTATATTCGTGGTAACTTTTGCAGCAAAGACGTGGCTCTGTGCTTCATTCCATCCAGGAGTGACGGACATTGAAACTTTTAGGGGGAATTTCTCTTCAGCCTTACTGAAACTGACCTTAGAAAAAGAACATTCTGAGACAATATATTTTGTTTTTTCAAACGAACTCATAAGTTACTCCTGCAACGTTCTTCTGTAAGGGCAGTGGCGAAGCGTTCGCAAAAAAATCTTAAAAACTTTGTTTGTATAAATAGTTATAACGTGAAATAAGTTTTATAAATCCACTTGTTGAATACACAGGGATTTCCTCGCTGAGTGGAAGGCTATAAGTATTGTTCTTTGTGTGTTCTGAGTAATAAGGGAATGTTAATTTACCCCCAACCTTTGGGGGAGTCGGAGTGAATAAATTATCCACAGCAATTAGTTCTAGTCTGTCATCATTGTAGTAAACCCTGGCCGTTTGGATATTGCAGACAGAGTAAATATCAAGAAGGTCAATTTCTCCCCGAAGATATCTATTAAATATATCCTCTTGTCCGGCGACATCTACAATTTTCCAATGTTCACATTCATCTTGATAACTGTCCCACAGATATAACTCTTTGCGTGAAATACTAAACGCCTCTTTTAACCCGTCATAAAAAGTTAGCGGCGTCATTTCAGACAGAAATCGCTTATGGGCAAGTGTACTCATGCTTACACACTACCAGTTCTGGTTGTACTGTTCTTAGGGGATACCAATCTTTATGTGCTTTATCTTTAGGGAGATCAGTGAGATATCCGTGGATTTTTTGAATAATTTGCCCGCTATGAATAAGATTCCCTAAGACAGGAAATTTTAAGGCGGTATCTATTGCAGATTGAATACAAGTGAACACAGATATTCCATAACAAGCTGTGGCTGATGGGAAACGTCTGCTCGGCTGAGAAAATCTTTGTGGTATAAAATCAGAATGTTGAGATGGGTTATTTTTTGTTATCCTATAGCAATAGTAGTCGTCAGGGCAACAGTTGTTGCAAATATGTACAACGACACATTCAGGATAATCAAACAAGAATTCGCGTGTAATTTCAGATGTCTCAGGCATTATGAATCACCTAGCGCATATTTTAGAATCTACACAAAAAATAATTATGAATTATGCCCTCAAATTTTGCAATTGTCCATAGAGGAATAATTGATATTTTGTAGGGTCAGTATAAAATTGCGACATTATAAATGGAAATTATTCACTTGAATTGGATCTCTGCGGACTGTTGTTTAGGGGTAAAAAGTTTTTAAATACAATTGTCAAAATTTCGAAAATTGTGTGGCAAAGGCCCCCGGCCCACGCAGTGCGAGGAATCCGGGGGCCTTTGCGGTCAAATGTAACCGGCGGCTTGTGCTGGCAGCGGCTAGAAGCCCTTGGCTCCCATCAGGCAGGCCAGGTCGCACACGCGGTTGGAATAGCCCCATTCGTTGTCGTACCAGGCCACAATCTTGACCAGGCGGCCTTCCTGCACGGTGGTGTAGGGGGCTTCAAGAATGGAGGAATGCGGGTCGCCCTTGAAGTCCATGGAGACCAGCGGCTTTTCGTTGTAGGCCAGAATGCCCTTGAGGTAGGTTTCCGAGGCCTGCTTGAGTTCGCCCAGCAGGCCTTCGGTATCGGTGGATTTTTCCAGAATGCCCGAAAAGTCCACCACCGAAACCGTGGGCGTGGGAACACGCAGCGAATAGCCGGTGAACTTGCCCTTGAGTTCGGGAATAACCTTGGCCACGGCCTGAGCTGCGCCGGTGGAGGTGGGGATGATGTTGCAGGCAGCGGCGCGGGCGCGGCGGGGGTCCTTGTGGGCCATATCCAGAATGCGCTGGTCGTTGGTGTAGGCGTGGATGGTGGTCATGTTGCCCATCTCGATGCCAAACTTGCGTTGCAGCACAAGGGCCACCGGGGCCAGACAGTTGGTGGTGCAGGAGGCGTTGGACACAACGTGGTGTTTGGACGCGTCGTACTGCTCGTGGTTCACGCCCATGACAATGGTGATGTCTTCGTCCTTGGCAGGGGCGGTGATGATGACCTTTTTGGCGCCGTTTTCGATGTGTACCGCCGCCTGGGTGGCAGAGCGGAAAATGCCGGTGCTTTCCACAACGATGTCAACATCATGGGCGCCCCAGGTCAGCTGCTTGGGGTCGCGCTCGGCAAAGCAGTGGATATTCCAGTCGCCCACGGTGGCGTCCTGGCCGTTTACCTTGGCGTCAAGGTTGGCGCGGCCATACACGGAATCGTATTCCAGCAGATGAAAATTGGATTCCGCGTCAAAAAGATCGTTGATGGCAACCACTTCCACGCGGTCGCGGTAGCTCTGGTGCAGGGCACGGAAAACCTGCCGGCCAATGCGGCCAAAGCCGTTGATGCCTACTTTGATTTTTTTCATATGCACGTTCCTCATAACGTAGAGGGAAAAGGCGAATTCGGTGCGCTGTTGCGGCCTGAACGGCGGCCTGTGCGGCGGCATGTACTGCGGCCTGTGCGGTGCAGGGCGAACAGTGGTGTTGGGCCTGAGCCCAGACACTGCGCCAACGCACGGGGCAAGCCGCTGCATTTTCTGCACACGCAAAGAGCGGCGCATCGCCAGTGCCGCGCCTAGTCTTCGTAGACCGAGTAGGCGTGTTTGGCCATCAGCTCGTAGTTGTTGCGCAGGGCTTCGTGCAGGCGCGAGTTTTCAATGGCCAGTGCAGAAATGGCGGCCACGGCTTCCATAAAGGTCACTTCGTCGGCGCTGAATTCGCGTTCTTCGGCGGAATAAACGCGGATAAGGCCAATGGCCTTGCCGTCGGCCATAAGCGGGGCAGACAGCACGGAAACCAGGCCTTCGGACTTGGCCGATTCCGGGTACTGAAAGCGTCCGTCGGCTGTGGCATCCTTGAGGTGGATGGTCTTGCCGGAAAGCACTTCGCCGTCAAGGCCGCTGCGCTTCACTTCAACGGGCCCTTTGCGCATATAGGTGGTGGAAAGGCCGTATGCGGCACTGGGCAGCAAAAAGCGGCCCGTGCTGTCGAGCAGGCGGATGGTGCTTGCCTTGCAGCCCATGGTGGCTGCGGTCTGCTCGGTGATTTTGTGCAAAACTTCGCGGGGCTCAAGGCTGGAATTGATGACCAGCGCCACATCCCTGAGCGCACGGAAATAATCGTGTGCCATAGGTGCCTCCTGAGGAAAGCGTTTCGGCAGTGCGTTAGCTCTGCCGCGCAAGAATTGTTAAACTGGTTAGTAACACGTTTTCCAGTTGCAATTATGCGCTATTTTCCTGCATCAGGCAAATGTGCTCTGCACAAGCTGGCGGCGGGCAGGCTGCCGGGGATACACACCCGTAGTATGGGTTCAGGCCTTGGGCTTGGCGGGGGTTTTCATGCTGATCTGCCCTTCAATAACGCCGCCTTCTTCAGTCAGCAGGTTGGGCGTGGTAACCTGTCCTTCAAGAACGCCGGTGCTGTAGACCACAACGCGGCGCTTGGCGGTCACCTCTCCGTTAAAGCGGCCCGAAAGCAGCAGCTCGCCCACGTCAAGGGTTCCCTGCACCTGGGCATCCTTGCCCACGTTGAGGGTTCCGTCGCTCACGATTTCGCCGGTGTAGCGGCCTTCGATGCGCACAGTGCCCTTAAAGTGCAGCTTGCCTTCGTATACGGTATCAGAGCCGAGGTAGGCTATTTCGTCTTTTGCCACGTGTATCTCCCTTGGCTTGCGGTTAGCTCTTGAACATGAAACGGCGCATGGACACGTTGAGAACAATGCCCAGCAGGGTGAAATTAACCACCGTGGCGCTGCCGCCGTAGCTGATAAAGGGCAGGGGAATGCCCACCACCGGCATGAGGCCGATCACCATGCCCATGTTGATGAATATCTGCCAGAAAAAGTAAAAAAATACGCCCACCACCAGGGTGCTGCCAAACCTGTCCTTGGCCTGCACAGCAGAGGAAAAGATGGAGAGCAGGAACAGGCAGAACAGGGTGACCAAGGCCACGCAGCCCACAAAGCCCCATTCTTCGCCAAAAACGGCAACGGCAAAGTCAGAGTGGCGTTCGGGCAAAAAGCGCAGCTGGCTTTGCGTGCCTTCGCGAAAGCCCTTGCCCCACAGCTCGCCAGAACCAATGGCAATGCGCGACTGAATGATGTGATAGCCCGTGCCGCGTGGGTCGTTGCCGGGGTCGAGAAATGTGAGGATACGTTGCCGCTGGTAATCGTGCATGCCCACAAACCACATGAAGGCCACGGCAGCTGGCGCGGCCAGCAAACATGTTTTGAGCACATAGCCCTTGAGCCCGTGGAACAGGATCATGCCGCCCATGATCAGCAGAATAAGCAGGGTAGTGCCAAGGTCGGGCTGAATGACGATGAGCCCGCAGGGTATGAGCCCCACGCAGACCACGCTGAAAAAGTTTTTCCAGCCCAGGGGTCGGCTGTCGCGCGCAAGCAGGCGTGCCACCAGTATGAGAACTGAAAGCTTTGCCATTTCAGAGGGTTGCAGGCTCATGAAGCCCAGCGATATCCAGCGTTTTGCGCCGTAAACCGTTTTACCTGCTATGGGAACCAGCAGGAGCAGAAAAACGGTTATGAGAAAAAAAGGCCAGGCCAGGTTGCGCAGCTGCCGGTAGTCAAAAAGCATGGCCAGCAGCATGCACGCCACACCGCACAGCCCCCAGATGAGCTGCCGCTGGTAGAACGGATTGAATGCCGTGCCGGATTCAATTCTGGTACCGCTGGCAGAATACAGGTTGCCCACGCCCACAAGATAGAGCAGCAGCATGCAGGCCAGCAGGCCCCAGTTGATATAGCTGTATAAATGTTTGTCCATGCTGCCTGTTCGCTTGCCGGTGCTGCCTGTTTGCAGATTGGTGTAATATGTGCCGCAGCTGCCAGCGGCGCGCCAGAAGGGCTATTCGGGGTGGTCGCCCACGGGGGTGGGTGCTGGCAGGGCAAGCATGGGCGCGTTGGGGTCTGGGCCGAAAAGGTAATCGTATACCTTGCGCGCCACCGGGCCAGCCACGCTCGAACCGCCGCCGCCGTGTTCCACCATGACAATAACCACGTATGATTTGCCGTCCTTGACACCCCAGGTGGCAATCCACGCATGGTCACGCTGGGCGTATTCCATTTCCGAGGTTTTCAGGCGGCGGTCGCCAGCGGCCATCTTGAGTTTGACCACCTGGGCCGTGCCTGTTTTGCCGCCCATGTCTGCGTCTTTGCGGCCCACAACCTTGGCTGTGCCGCCGTTGGCCGTGCGGCGCATGGCTTCAACCACAAATTTGAGTGTTTCCGGCTTGGCAGGAACACGGCCCCGAACCTCGCGGGTGGCATCGTCCACCAGCTGGGGCTTGAGCAGGTCGCCACCGTTGAGCAGGGCAGAAACAAAAACAGCCACCTGCACCGGGGTAACCAGGGTGTAGCCCTGACCAATGGATATGTTGTAGGTTTCGCCGCGTGTCCAGGGGCGGCCAAAGCGCCTGCGCTTCCAGTCGCGCGAGGGCACAAGGCCCGATTTTTCATGGGGCAGGTCAATGCCCGTGGGCCGCCCGAATCCACAAGCCTTGGCGAATTCCTCGATCTTGTCAATGCCCATGCGGTCGCCCATCAGGTAGAAGTAGACGTCGCACGAATCAATGAGCGAATGCACCAAGTCTTCCGAACCGTGGCCGCCCTTTTTCCAGCAGCGGAAAATCTGGTTGCCCAGCTTGACCTGCCCGGCGCACGAAACGCTTTCGCGCGGGTTGACGCCCTTTTCAAGCAGCATGGTAGCCATAACCAGCTTCCAGACCGATCCGGGGGGATACACGCTCTGGATAACGCGGTTCTGAAGGGGAAAACGGTTGTTGGTGCGCAGGGCGTCCCAGTCGCGCTGCGAGATGCCAGCGGCAAAAAGGTTGTTGTCGTAGGCTGGCGAGGTTACCAGGGCGCGCAGTTTGCCGCTGTCGGGCTCCATGACCACAATGCAGCCCGCTTCGCCGCCCAGGGCGTCCCACGCGGCCTTTTGCAGGCCGTCGTCCAGCGAAAGATGTATCTCGTGGCCGCCGCGCGGTTCTTCGCGCAGGGTTTTGCCCAGCACGCGGGCGTGGGCGTCCACTTCCACATCGTACAGGCCCTTGCGGCCACGCAGCTGTTTTTCCAGCTCCAGCTCCAGCCCCTGCTTGCCCACAAGGTCGCCCATGGCAAGGGCGCTGTCCGAGCTCATTTCCTGCTCGTTGGCTTCAGCCACATAGCCCAGAACGTGGGCAAAAAGCTCGCGCTCAGGATAGCTGCGCTTGGTGCGCACCACAATTTCCAGGCCCGGCCATTCGTGGATTTCAGATTCGATGCGCGCCACCAGATCAAAGTCGATATCGGTGATAAGCAGCAGCGGTTCAAAGGGTTTGACCTTGAAGCGGTCCTGACGGAACTTGTCCCAGACCTGCTGGAGAGGAATGCCCGACCATTCGCTGATCTGCGCAAGGGTGGCGGGGATGTCGTGGCAGTCTTCACGCACTATGGAAAGGCCGTAGGCCGTGCGGTTGTCTGCCAGCACCTTGCTTTTGTCGTCGAGGATGCGCCCGCGCGGGGCAAAGATGCGTTCAATGCGCAGGCGGTTGTCCTGCGCCTGACGGGCAAATTCTTCGCCCCGGTGTACCTGCAAATACCAGAATCGCACCACAAGCACAAAAAACAGCAGGCCCACCATGACCTGAAGCAGGATGGCGCCAGCGCGCGGCGGTTGATAGCCCTCGCTCTCGACCTGAATCTTGAGCCAGGAGCGTATGCCCTTGTGCGCGCCCTTGTCCTTGTGCGCGAGCAGAGAGGTATTGTCAGTTTTCCTGATCATTGGGGTTCCAGTGGCGGGTGGCCACCAACAGCCGCCAGGCGAAAGGCACAAAAATGGCCTGTATCAGGCTTCTGTCCAGGGTTCCCTGCACGTCGAAGGGCAGGTTCTGCAAGGGCGACATGAGCCATGCCACGCCGTAATAGGCTGCCCCAAGGCAGGCTGAGAGCAGAAAAACAAAGATGAAGTTTTCCACCTCAAACAGCCAGCGGCCCATCTTGAACAGCAACACCACGGTAGCGTACCACACAATGACAGCGCCAAAGGGACGCGTACCCATGCCCTCTTGCAGCAGTATAAACAGGGGCAGCAGCCAGAGCATGTTTTTGTAATCACGCTCCTGCAACATGATAATCAGCCCCACCGTAAGCACATCAAGCCCCGGTACGGCCGCCTGCAAAACAATGGCCCCGGCCATAAAACAGAGCCACCATACAAGGCTGCGCAGCTTACTCATGGTGCGGCGCTTTTGGGCGCGGGAGGCCCGATAAATTCTTTGGGGGCGTCGCCCAGATCAAGAGGGCGCGGCGCGCCGGTGGGTTCGAGCAGCAGCACTTCTTCAAGATGCTGCAAATCCACCAGGGGTTCGGCCTTGATGGCCATGAACTGGGTGTAGTCCGAGGGGGCCACGCGCAGCACCCGCGCCACGGGAATACCCTTGGGATATTTGCCGTCCAGCCCAGAGGTGATGATAATCTCGCCGGGCTTTACCTTGGCATCGCGCTGCACAAAGTTGACCTCAAGCTTTTGGCCCGTGCCCATGCCCATGAGGATGCCGGGGGCGCGGCTTTCTTGCGAAAAAACGGCAATGCGGCTACTGGGATCGGTGAGCAGCAGCACGATGGAACTGTGGGCGCTGGCCTTGAGCACGCGGCCCACAAGGCCCAGATGCGTTACCAGCGGTGTGCCGGGGCGGCCGCCCGTGCTGTAGCCTCGGCTGATGGTGATGCTGTCGAGTACGGCGTTGGGGCCCATGCGGCCCGAAAGCACGCGCGCGCCAAGCGGTCGCCACGACTGGTCTACCGGCAGCTGCACCAGGGCGCGCAGGCGTTTGAGTTCGGCCAGGTCTTCGCCATTGGCCAGCAGGCGGGCTTCGAGTTCGGCCACCTTCTGCTTGAGGGCTTCGTTTTCTTCGCGCACGCCCACAAGGTCAAAATAGCGGTCCCACATGTTTTCTGCCGTATCCTGGGCAGAGCGTATGGGCGTGAGAACGGCACCAGTTATTTCGAGCCCCAGTTTTGCGGCCATGTCATCCAGAAAGCGCGTGCGCTGGTTCCAGGAATACATGCCCAGAAACAGGATGAGCAAAACGCCCGCGAGGAGGAGAAGACGCCGCAATGTCACTGGCCGAAGCTCCTAGAGCAGATTACCCCTGAAAGGTCGCACGCTTCAAGGGTGCAGATATCGCTCACATGGCCGCAAGCAGCGCTACTGATGCGCCGGGGCCGTGTGGCGGAAGGCTGTTTACAGCCCTGCCGGGCATTGGTGGTGTGCAATGCCCTGAAAAAATGGTGCATAATAAACCGCGCCCCTGCGCCGGAGACGCAGAGCCGGAAACAGGTGTTCCGGCATTGCGTCAGCCGCACAGGGGCGCGAGAACAGTCGGCTCTAGTCGATGCACACTTCTTTGAGAATGTGCAGATTGTCCAGTGCCTTGCCGGTTCCCATAACAACCGTGGACAAGGGATCGTCCACAACGGTGATGGGCAGCGAGGTTTCTTCACGCAGCAGCTGGTCAAGGCCCTTGAGCAGCGCGCCGCCGCCCGTAAGCACAATGCCCCTGTCCACAATATCCGCCGCCAGTTCCGGCGGGGTCTGTTCCAGGGCTATGCGCACAGCCTGAACAATGCTGTCCACCTGTTCAGAAATGGCCTTGCGCACTTCTTCAGAGGTGATGATGATATTCTGCGGAATACCCGTCACAAGATCGCGGCCCTTGACCTCAATCTGCTGTTCCGGATCAAGCGGATAGGCAGAGGCGATCTTGATCTTGATTTCTTCCGCCGAAGATTCACCGATGAGCATGTTATACTTGCGCTTGACGTGGGTCATGATGGCTTCGTCCATCTTGTCGCCGCCCACGCGCACCGAGCGCGAGTACACAATACCCGAAAGGGAGATAACAGCCACTTCGGTAGTGCCGCCGCCGATGTCCACCACCATGTTGGAGGTAGGCTCCTGAATGGGCAGGTCGGCACCGATGGCAGCGGCCATGGGTTCTTCGATGAGGTACACTTCTCGCGCACCGGCAGACTGTGCCGATTCTTTCACTGCGCGTTTTTCCACCTGGGTGATACCCGTGGGCACGCAGATCATGATGCGCGGGCGCACAAGACGCCGCGAATTGTGAACCTTGGCGATAAAGTGGCGCAGCATGGCCTCGGTAACTTCAAAGTCGGCGATAACGCCGTCCTTCATGGGGCGGATGGCCCAGATATTGCCGGGGGTTCTGCCCAGCATGCGCTTGGCATCATGCCCAACGGCCAGAACCACGTTGTTGCCGCGCGGGTCTTTTTTGACCGCAACCACAGAGGGCTCGCGCAACACAATACCCTGGCCCTTAACATAGACGCAGGTATTGGCCGTGCCCAGGTCGATGGCCAGGTCATTGGAAAACAGTCCTAGTGCGAAATCCAGAATTTTGGACATTAGTCTAACTTGCCTCGCTGTGCTGGTGTGCTACCTTACCGTCATGTTGAAACAACACCCGCACCCGGCGAGGCGAATAGGCCTGGAGTGGGGGCGCTGTTGGAATTGGTAACGTCAGGCTGAAAACTGTTCTGCTAAAACCGGCATGAAGTCAAGACGGTGGACGCAGGGTTAAAATATTTGTCCCGTCCGCATACGCGGATATAAGCCCCCAAGGCATGTAAACATGCAGCGTTGGCATACTCTGGCCGCCCATTACAATCATAAGTGCGGTTGCCGGGTGCAAAAAATTCCACTTGATGCCGGGGCTTCCTGCCCCAACCGCGACGGCACGCTTTCGCGTTCTGGCTGCACATTTTGCAATGCCAACGGTTCCGGCTCTGGCCGTGCAAAACAGGGGGATTCCCTGTTGCAGCAATGGAATGCCCAGCGCGCAGCATACCTGCGGGACGACCCCAATACGCGCTTTATTGCGTATCTGCAATCATTCTCTAACACCTATGGGCCGCAGATACGCCTGCAACAACTGCTCCAGACCGTGTGCGGCCTGCCAGAATGCTTTGGCGTGGCCGTGGGAACCCGTCCCGATTGCCTGGATGGCCACAAGCTCGACACCCTCGCGGCCCTCAACTGCGACCTGTGGCTGGAACTTGGCCTGCAAACGGCCCACAACGCAACCCTCAACCGCATTAACCGTGGGCACACCGCCGCCGATTCCGAAAAAGCCGTGCGCCTGGCCGCAGAGCGCGGCATAGCCGTGTGCGCCCACCTCATGGCCGGCCTGCCTGGTGAAGACGAGCGCCACTTCCTGCAAAGTCTCGACTGGGCGCTTTCTCTGCCCATCAAGGGCCTCAAGCTCCACAACCTCTACGTTCCCAAGGGCACAGCCCTCGCCACCCACTATGCAGCTGGCCTCTACCACCCCCTCTGGCGCGACGAATACGTGGACACCCTCTGCGCCGCCCTGCCCCGCATTCCCTCAAGCATCGTCATCCACCGCCTTCAAAGTGATCCCGCCCCCCGCGAACTGCTTGCCCCCACCTGGGCCTCCGACAAACGCGGCCTGCTGGGCGATTTGCGCAAGGCCCTGGGGGCCAGGGAGTTGTGGCAAGGTAAGCACGCCGACTCCCCCCTGGGGTGTCCGGCGGTCTTTTTGGGCGCTGGCGGCGTCAGGGATGATCTATGATCGGGTCGAGTACCATTGTGAGTACACTCCCCTCACAAAGCTCCTCCCTTCCTTGCCAGCGCCCAAAAATCCTCGCCGGACACGGCGCATGCGCTGGGGGGGGGCAGATGTTGCCCCGGCGGCGTCAGGGATGATCTTTGATCGGGTCGAGTACCATTGGAGTACACTCCCCTCACAAAGCACCTCCCTTCCTTGCCAGCGCCCAAAAATCCTCGCCGGACACGGCGCATGCGCTGGGGGGGGCAGGTGTTGCACCGGCGGCATCAGGGACGATCTTTGATCGGGTCGAGTACCATTGGAGTACACTCCCCTCACAAAGCTCCTCCCTTCCTTGCCAGTGTACCCCTCAAAAAAAGCGCCGGTTGCCATGATGACAACCGGCGCTCGCTGTGCAAAGCTTGCTGCGGGCTAGTCCACAGTCAAAATAACGGAAAAAGCCTTGAAAAATACGGTAACCGTCTGACCAGCCACAAGGTTGATGGGATTTTCCGGGCCACGGTTGCGCAGGGCGCACACCTGGCTGCCCTCGCCCAGAGCCACCAGAATTTCGGCCACCATGTCGTCCTCGCGCACGCGTTCAACCACGCCGGTAAAGCAGTTTTCTGCCGGGGGCGAACTTTTGGGCGACAGCTCGCCGCCCTGCACCAGCACCCAGGGGGCTTTGATGCTGGCATTGACCAGTTTGCCCTCATTGAGCGCCAGGGTTTTGCAGCTTTCGTCGGTAATGAGCGACGAAACGCGCAGGCCGCCTGCGGTGCGCAGCACCACCTCGACCAGCAGCCCGCTTTGGCGCAATGTGGTTATGCGCCCCTGAAAGACGTTGCGCGCACTGGTTTTCATGGGTCGCTCCCTTTGCAGTTGTTCGCGCAGCAGGCGTTTGGCCTCCTGCGGGTCGCAGCGGACAATGCCGCTCTGGCCGGGTGCAGAACGCCGACCCAGAAAAATATCCACAACGGGCAGGGGCAGGCCCTGCCGCCCCAGTTCAAGAGCGCGTGTGTGCCGTAGTGCGCGCGCGCTCAGCAGGCCCTTGGGCAGGCCGCAGGCCGCCCCGCACTGTTGCAGGCAGCGGCGCACATAGCTTGCGTCGCAGCGCAGAAGCTCGCGCGTTTCGGGAAACAGCGCCGGGTCTTCCAGCACTCGCCGGAGGCGGCGGCTGATGGTCAGCGGCAGCGGCACTTCACGTCCAGGCGTGTCGTTGTTGCCGGGAACCCGGATGACCCCCTCCTGAAAATCGAGATGCGAGGGCATGATTTCAAAAATTTCCACAAGCCGCAGGGCCGCGTAACGCAGCAGCATAAAGATAAGCCACATGCGCAGGCGGGGCCGTTTTTCGCGTGGGCCGCGTGCCGCGCTGGCACGCTCCCACAGCCATGTTTCCACGGCAAGAAGTTCACGCGGGCTTATGCGTCCTGTATCTTGCAGCAGTGCAGCCGAATCGCGGCGCATGAGCCTTTGGCGCAGCCAGGCTCTGTCTGCGGAAGAGAGCGAGCGCAAAAGCGCGGCCATTTCCTCACGGTTTTTGTTTTTTTCCATGCTGCTTCCCGTCAGTTTTCTGATCTTATACAAATAAAAACCCTTTGTTGTACAGTGTTCACGCTTTTAATAAAAATCGCGACTGTATTGCCCGCCCTGATGGCTTCTGTACTGTGAACGTACAAACAGCGCATCTGGCGCACGGAGGGACTTCATGAAAAAGACAGCACATGTTCGTGGGGCATTTGGCCGTATGGCACTGGTACTGGCCTGTCTGGCCCTGCTCGGTCTTCCTGTTCAGGCAGCGGAAATGACGGTTTCTGCCGCCGCCAGCCTTACCAATGCCTTTACCGAAATCAAGGGCTTGTTTGAAAAGAAGCATGCGGGCTTGCAGGTACACACCAACTATGCCGCCTCCAACCCCCTGCTCAAACAGATTCAGGAAGGCGCGCCTGTTGACGTTTTTGCCTCTGCCGACCAGGCCACCATGGACAAGGCCGTGGCTGCGAAGGTTGTGGACCCCGCCACCCGCAAGGATTTTGCCCTCAACGACCTGGTGCTCATCGTGCCTGCCGGTTCCAAAAAGCCTGCCAAGCTTGACGACCTCAAGGCTCTCAAGCGTGTAGCCATCGGCAATCCCGATTCCGTACCGGTTGGGCGCTATACCAGGGATGCGCTGACCACCGCCAAGCTGTGGGAAGCCCTGCAACCCCAGCTGATCATGGGCAACAGTGTGCGGCAGGTGCTGGACTATGTGGCGCGCGGCGAGGTTGACGCTGGCTTTGTGTACCGCACTGATGCCAAGCAGCTTGCCGACAAGGTTGACGTGGTCATGATTGTGGAAGGCCATGATCCTGTGAGCTATCCCATTGCGGTTGTTACCACCGGCAAGGAAGCCAAGATGGGGCAGGAATTCCTTAATTTTGTGCTCTCGGCTGAAGGGCAGGCAGTGCTTGCCAAGTACGGTTTTTCCAAGCCGTAATAGCAGAAGTGCTTGAGCCTCTAGCTGAAACAACTTTTGCGTGGGCTTGAGTGTGCTGGCGGTTGCCGTTTTGGCAGAATCGGCAACCGCTTGAATTTTTTATGTTCATTGCGGTGATGTGGCAGGGGGATGGACATGGATTTTGATTTTGCATTTGTCTGGAGCCCCCTGGAGCTTTCGTTGCGCGTGGCCGGAGCGGCCACGGCAGTCTCCTTTGTTGTGGCGACGCTGGCGGCCTGGCGGCTGGCCCGCAAACGCGGCCCCATGCCAGCCCTGCTGGATGCCTTGTGCTCCTTGCCTCTGGTCATGCCGCCCACAGTGCTGGGCTACTACCTGATCCTGCTTGTAGGGCGACGCGGCGTGTTTGGGCCGGGGCTGGCAGAACTGGGAATAAACCTGATTTTTTCGTGGCAGGGCGCGGTTGTCGCGGCCACGGTGGTGGTTTTTCCGCTCATTTACAAATCGGCACGCGCAGCTCTTGAGCAGGTAGACAAACACCTGG
Organism: Desulfovibrio sp.; assembly: GCF_041907885.1. Lineage (GTDB taxonomy): Bacteria > Desulfobacterota > Desulfovibrionia > Desulfovibrionales > Desulfovibrionaceae > Desulfovibrio. The sequence goes on from NZ_JAYRGM010000005.1 coordinate 135,192, forward strand.
AAGACGCGGCGCGCACGCTTGGTGCATCTGAGTGGCGGGTATTTGTGAGCGTATCACTGCCGCTGGCCTGGAAGGGCATTTTTGCGGGCATCATGCTGGCCTTTGCGCGCGGTATGGGTGAATTTGGCGCAACGCTCATGATCGCGGGCAATATTCCGGGCAAAACACAAACCCTGGCGCTTGCCATTTACGATGCTTTTCAGGCAGGCAACGATCTGCAAGCCTCGTGGCTTGTGGTCATCACCTCCGCCGTATGCGTGAGCCTGCTGATGGCAGCGGAACTGCTGGTAAAATTCAAGAGGCGGCGCTGATGTTATCCCTGCATCTGGAAAAAAGTTTCAGGAACGGCGTAACGCCCTTTAGCTTGAACGTGCGCTATGACATTGGCGACGAGCACAAGTGCGCGGTGCTCTTTGGCCCATCGGGCTCGGGCAAGTCGCTGACCATGCAGTGCATGGCAGGGCTCACACGGCCAGATGCCGGGCATATCCGCATTGGCGACTGCACGCTGTATGACAGTGCGCAGAATGTCTTTGTTTCAGTGCAAAAAAGGCGCATCGGCTACATGTTTCAGGATTACGCGCTGTTTCCGCACCTGAGCCTTTTGCAAAACGTGGCTTATCCGCGCACGGGCTGCTGGCCCTGGAAGGTACACGGCGAGGAGCGCGACAAGGCGCAGGGCATGCTCGAACGTCTGGGTATCGGGCATCTGGCGGCCCATCTGCCGTCGCAGATATCCGGCGGGCAGCGGCAGCGGGCGGCGCTGGCTAGGGCGCTCAACGCAGACCCTCTGCTGCTCCTGCTCGACGAGCCCTTCTCTGCGCTTGATCCTCTGCTGCGCGAACGCCTGCGCGAAGAGCTGCTTGAGCTTATCGGCAATCTCACCATTCCGGCTGTGATCATCAGCCATGACCCGGATGATGTGGATACCTTTGCTGGCGGGCTTGTGCTGTACGACAGGGGAGGGGCGCGCACGGTCGCGGATTATGCAGACATGCGTAAAAGCTTTGCCACAGCTGGCAAGTGCCTGCGGTACTTGCAGGAGCAGAACGGGGCGGCGTAGCTGCCTCAATCCGCAACGTACTGCGCGTGGTGGGGGAGGAAGCTAGGGCAGATTGCCAGAATCGCCCTGGGGGAGTTTGGAGGCCTTTTTGGCCATATACAGGGCACTGTCGGCGCGCTTCAGGGCATCTTCAACCGTTTCCTGCGTGCAATCCCATGTGGCGTGCCCAATGCTTATGCCAATGTGCAGCAGCAGGCCGTCGGTGGCAATGGGTGCGCCCACAATTTCGCGGATGCGCCGAACCGTGCGCATGATGTCGGGCGTGCCATTGCGGTGGCCCAGCAGGGCCAGAAATTCGTCGCCGCCAAGACGCACAAGCACGTCCTCCTTGCGCAGGCAGCCCGAAAGCCGCTGGCCGAGAATGGTCAGAACCGTATCACCCACATGGTGGCCGTAGGTGTCGTTGACAGGCTTGAATCCGTCAAGATCCATATATAACAGTTCAACAACACCGTGGTTTTGGCGCAGTTCTGGCATGGATTCATCTATGCGGGCGGCAAGGCCGTGCCTGTTGAGCAGGCCCGTGAGGGAATCGCGTTCTGCGGCGTACTGGATGCGGTTTTTGTCTTTTTCAGCACGGGTAAGGTTATCAATCAGGGTCGAAAGGGTGGTGGAGAGCACTTCTATTTCCAGAATGCCCTGATCGCGCGGAATGGCCACGCGCTCGCCCTTGCTGAGCTTGTCGGCGGCGAGAGTGAGGGCCTTGAGCGGGGCGATAACCCTTCTGGCAATATAGCCTGCCACCAGCGCAAAAAGTGCGGCCAGCAGCAGCCCGGCCACAAGTATGCGCGACACAAGCCTGCGCACCGGCTCGTAGGCCGCTTCAAGCGATTGGCGTGCCACAACGCTCTACTGCAAGCCGTCGTAATCCTTAAATCCTGTACACTTGACAGCAGCGGTAAGGTAGGAGGAACCGTCGGGCCAGGGCTCCACGCCCCAGGCGGAAGCGGCGTTCTCAAGCTGTTGCAGCAAGGGCAGTGCCAGCGGTTGGGTGTTGGTGTCGCCCCCCAGTATAACGCTGCCGTCTGCACCAAGAACCATAATCCGGGTATCGGTATCAGAGCCTTCGCCGGACAGAATGAATTCTTCCACCTCTCTGGCCCATTCCCAACTGAGGTGGGCCACAATAACCCAGTCTTTCAGCTCACCGTTGCCGATGGGCATGCTGATGTCCACAAACCTGAGCGGCGCGTCATGTGGGTGGGGCAACAGCTGTGCCAGCAGGCTGGCCTTGCGCACGTCGCCCACGAACAAACCGTTTTTGCCATGGCGAAAGATGGAGCAGATAGAAAGATCAGTGCCTTGCAGCACCCCGCCTGTGGCGGCCTGAACCTTGCCCGATGGGTCCATGAGTCCGATCCAGGCAAATGAGGGCAGTGTGGCCTGCAACCGATTGATTGCGGAAGAAACCTTGTCCATGTCAGTGCCAAGCAGGCCCACAGTGTACCGCAGGGTGTCCACTTCCTTGATCCAGAACCACATGGACTGGTCGAGTGCCCTGGCCAGCGATTGTACGCGGTTGGTCAGCAGCAGGCCGCGTTCATAGCGCGCCTCGCTGCTGGCCTCGCGCCCGGTTATGGCCGCAAGAAAGCAGGAGGAAAGCAGAATGAGCAGGGTGAAGGCCTCAATAAATTGCGCCTTGAGGCTGCGCGTAAATAGGCGCATGGCTCCTCCTGCGGAGGCATGACAAAACAGCGGTCAAAGGTTCTTTTTCGTTATTATTGCACCTTATCGAATTGCGCGAAATACGCAATGGGTTGGGAACTTCTGGCCTGCCAGCTCATCAGAAATAAAAAAGGGAGGTGCAGACGCATTGCACCTCCCTTTTTGGCTACAGGTTTGAGGAGAAGAGATTTTTTATGCGGCGTTGCCCAGGGCAGACTCCCTGCGGTTGCGCTGTTGCCCGCGCCACATGGCACCAAGTATCATGCCTGCACCCACAAGCAGACCGGCGCACATGGTCACAAAGCTGACCACCTTGAAGATGTACAGTATGCCCGATCCCATGTGGATGATCCCCAGCGCGTTCAGGTATCCAGGTAGGGCCACAATACGGCTGGCGGCCACGATGAGCATGATGGCGGCCATGACATATTTGATCATGATGGGTTTGACGTAGGTGGTGCCGATGGCCCCAAGCTGCACGCCGAGCAGTGAACCTGCCAGAATGATGAAGACCAGACGAATGTCTATCATGCCGTGCATGGCCCAGTTTACAGAGCCGCAAAGGCCCATCACAAAGGCTGTGACCAGCTCCGTACCCGAAGCGATCAGCCCCGGCACGCCGATAACATAGATCAGCCCAGGCACGCCCACAAAACCGCCCACGGCAATGGTTGCAGCCAGCATGCCGGTGGCAATGCCCACGGGCAGGGTAAACCACAGCGAAATACGCAGGCCGGATTTGGGAAAGGAAATCATGGGCCACAGGTTGATGGCCTGAAGCTTCTTGGCCAGAGGCGGGGTTCCCTCGTCATCGTCCATGCCGGCCTGGCTGGAGCGCAGGGCATCCTTGAGAATATAGCTGCCCACAACAACCAGAACCACCACGAATGAAACACTCACATAGAGGTCGGAACCGGCCTGTCCCCAGTTTGCAAGAATATACCGCTGGATGCGTATGCCAATCTGCACGCCAATACCGGCCGTGGCAGCGATAACAATACCCAGCTTTATATCCACCTGACCAAAGCGGTAACGCTTGATGGCGCCCACCATGGCCTTGGGAAATTTGTGACACATGTTGCTGGCCACGGCCACGGCACCGGGAACACCCAGGCCCATCATGCCGGGAGTAAGAATAAATGCACCGCCAGAACCAATAAAACCGCTCACCAGACCGCCCACAAAACCCACAGCCAGCAAAAAGGCTATGGAAACAGGCGTAAGCGTAATGAATTGCGACGGGTCAAGACTGAGCAGATCCATGTTTACCTCCACGGGCATATTGCCTGGGCGTGCTGTGCTTGCGCTGGCAGTGGCAGGCCTGCCGCCGAGCAACAAATGGTACGGGCCGGGCGGCGGCGCTGCCCGGCCCTGTAGAAAACGCTGTTCTAACCGTGAACCACGGCAGTGGTGTCAATGCGCGGCGCGGGCGTGGCAGCCTGACGCACAGCAACCTTGGGAGCGGCCTTGGCGGTCTTTTGCACGCCGGTAATGCCGCACAGTTCCCACAACGCACCGGCAAAATGGCCGTGTACATAAGAGAGCAGCAGCACCGAGGCAATGGGCAGGGCTGTCCAAAGCCCACCCTTGGCGCACAGGGCCGCAAAGGCATCGGCATTGGTAAAGGCCAGCACATACATAAGTATGCTGCCCATGCCGAAAACCAGCAGCTGCTTGAGCGCCTTGGGCTGTGCCTTGCCGTTAATGGTCCACAAATCGTCTGTCCATCCGGGTTGCCCCGCATCGGCATAAGCCACAGCGGTAAACCAGTTTTCCATCGTTTTTTGCAGGGTGTTCATGTCGGCCTCCTGCACGGGTGTTTACAACTATTGTGCCAAAAAGTTCAAAATATAACATGCTGATATGAAAGAGTAAATTTTTTGCCAGCCCATGGCTGCCCCTGCGCGCAACTGTTGCATTATGGCATGCCCCGGCAGGTATTTGTCTGCAAAGTGTTGGGGCGCAATGCTTGTCAGTTGTGTTTTATTTTTGTACGCTGTAGCAAATTGAAACAGTATCGGGCGCAGAGTTGAAACATTGCGCCTGCGGGGGTGAGATCATGCTTCCGCTTTTATCTCTCTGGCACACCATTCGCGGCAAAATCGCCATCGGCACGGGCCTGTTTCTGGTCATGCTGCTGCTTTTGGGCGGCATTGCCAGCTATGACCTTGGGCGCATCGACCATGCGGCCCGCCTTATTGATATGGTGGACGACCTGCGCAGTGATGTGCTTGAAATGCGCAGATATGAAAAGAATCTTCAGCTTTTCCCCGGCAGGACAGGGGACATGGCTGCCCTGCACAATTTTGTGGATCTGACCCGCGAACGGGCCACTGCCGTGGGGCAGGAGTATAACGCCGCCATGGGCCGCCGCGTGGGCGACGGCGCGCACCGCAATCTTGATCTGCTGCTTGAGGGTATTGGAACCTACGAGGCCCTGCTGGACGATGTGCCGCCTGACAGCGCCGCGCTTACCGACCAAGGGCAGCGGCTGAGCGAACTGGCCGATTCGGCGGTGCGGCGCATGCGTCAGGGCATTTTTACCGCCGTGGGTGATCTGCGTACCCAGCTGCTGGCCGCCGTTGCTGCTCTGCTGGCCTGCGGCATCGGTTTTGCCTGGCTGATTGGCAGGCATATTGTGCGTGCGCTGGCAGCCATTGAAAGTGCCGCCCGCAGCGTGGGTGCGGGCTTGCCCCTGCCGCCGCCACCGCCACAGCTGGAGCAGGAGGCCCGCCATGTGCTCCAGACCCTGGACGGCATGGCCGCAGAGCTTGAAAAGCGCCACGCCATGTTGTTGCAGGAAAAAAAGCTGGCCTCGCTGGGCGTGCTGACTTCTGGCGTGGCCCATCAGCTCAACAATCCCCTGAACAATATTTCTGTTGGCTGCCAGTTGTTGGGTGAAGACATCAACGACGCCCGTCTGGGGGTGCGGCCCATGCCTGCGGCAGCAGATGTGGCGGCCCAGCTGGACGAAATTCAGGCCGAGGTGGTGCGCGCCCGCGATATTGTGCGCGGCCTGCTCGATTTTGCGCGCGACCGGCCATTTACGGTGGCGCGGCACGAGCTGGCAGAAGTGGTGGGCAGGGCCGTGGCCCTGGTGCGGCACGACATGGGCGCGGGCGTGAGCATAGAGGTGGATGTGCCGGATGCTCTGGCGCTGCCCGTGGATGCCCAGCGCCTGCAAGAGGTGCTCATCAACCTTCTGCTCAATGCGGCGCAGGCCATGGACGGCAAGGGCGAAGTGCGCATCAGCGCGCAGACGGACGAGATTGCGGGCATGGCCGAACTGCGCGTGAGCGACACGGGCAAGGGCATAGAGGCGCAGTATCTGGGCCGGGTATTTGATCCTTTTTTCAGCCTCAAGCCCGTGGGAGAGGGAACAGGACTTGGCCTTTCCATAGCCTTTGGCATTGTGGGCAAGCACAAGGGTACGCTTGAGGTGCAGAGTCAGCCGGGACAGGGGGCGTGCTTTACTGTGCGTCTGCCGCTGGCAGGGCGGCTCGGTGTGGACGATTCAGGAGCAGACGCATGACTACGGAACGTTTTCGCCTCGAAGAACAGACGAGGGCCTCAGCGGAGGCTGGCCAGACCTACGGCGGCCACGCCCGCGAAGCTGTGCCACGCACGGGCGGCAGGCTGCTGATCATTGACGACGAGCGCATGGCGCGAGCCAACCTGGCGCGCGCCCTTGAGCGCGGCGGGCACGAATCGGCCCAGGCGGGCAGCGGCGAGGAAGGTCTTGCCCTGCTTGCCGAGCAGGATTTTGACGTGGTTATTACCGATATTGCCATGGCGGGCATGAACGGTATGGAGGTGCTCAAGGCGGTACGGTCGAGCAAGCCCGATGTGGAAGTGATCATGGTCACGGGCTACCCCATGATTGAAAACGCCGTGGAGGCCATGCGGCTGGGGGCTTTTCACTATCTTGCCAAGCCCTATTCGCTTGAAGAGGCCCGCATGCTGGTGGCGCGTGCGCTCGAAAAGCGCCGCCTGCGGCAGCAGGTGGCCCAGATGCGTGCCCAGCTTGAGGCCAGCGGTTCTGTTCCTGAGATGGTGGGCGTGTCGCCTGCCATGTGCGGCCTGCGCCAGGCGCTCATGCGCCTTGCTCCCACCGATGTGGCAGTGTTGCTGCAAGGTGAAACAGGAACCGGCAAGGAGCTGGCGGCGCGCACCATGCATGCGCAGAGCCAGCGTTCGCGGCGGCGCTTTTTGGCGGTGAACTGCGGGGCGCTTTCGCCAGAGCTGCTTGAAAGCGAACTTTTTGGACATGAGCAGGGGGCTTTTTCTGGCGCGGTGCGGCGCAAGGAGGGCCTGTTTGAGGCCGCCAGCGGCGGCACGCTTTTTCTGGACGAGATAGGAGAGATGCCGCCGGGTATGCAGGTCAAACTGCTGCGCGTGTTGCAGGAGCAGAATCTGCGGCGCGTGGGCGGCACAGTGGACATTCCCGTTGACGTGCGCATTATCGCCGCCACCAACCGCAACCTCAAGGAAGAGGTGGAGGCCGGGCGTTTTCGCCGTGACCTGTACTACCGCGTGGCCGTGGTCACGCAGGAACTGCCGCCCCTGCGCAGCCGCGCCGAGGACGTGCCACTGCTGGCGCGTTTTTTTCTGGCGCGGCTGGCCGAGCAGGGCGGGGCTGTTCCACTGGATATCGACGACAGCTCCCTTGACGCTCTGCGGCTCTATCCCTTCCCCGGCAACGTGCGCGAGCTGGCCAATATTCTGGAACGTGCGGCGGTGTTCTGCCCGCCGGGCGGCTGTATCGGCCTTGCCCATCTGCCGCCCGAAGTGCGCGAGGACGGAGGACGTTTTGCCCCGGCGGCCCCTGCCGCTTCTCCTTTTCGGGATGTCCCGCAGACAGAATTGGCCCCTGCGCCCTTGTCTCCCCCGCAGGCGGAAAAGCACGAGGCCCCGCTGGTTCCTTTGGCAGAGATGGAAAAGCAGCACATTCTGCACGCCCTTGAACTGGCGGGCGACAACCGTACCCTGGCCGCAGACATGCTGGGCATCAGCCGTTCATCCCTGTGGCGAAAACTGCGCGAATACGGCGTGTAGCACTGGCCGGGCGGGCATGTGCGGCGGCGTTGTTTTGCCGTGAAAGTATAAATGTGTGCAGTAATGTAAAGAATTACATGATCATTTTACTTTGAAATACGGCACATCTGAAGTAAAAAAAATTGTCTGGGAGTATTTTCGCAAAAAATACTTTTGGCTGCCTGCCTTCCTTGCTGCAATTGTTTTGCTGGTAAAGGCAGGGCTGGCGCAGCCTTTGCTTCTCGCGACGCGCTCCCTGTATCCGTTTACCCTGGAGGAACCATGCAGGCTCGTATGAAAGAACACCCCCTGACCGCCGAACAGATGGATTGCCTGTTGGACACCCCCTCGGTGGGGCATTTGGCAACGCTGGGTGAAAACGGCTTTCCCTACGTAACCCCCGTACACTTTGTGCGCATGAACGGGCGGGTCTATTTTCACGGTCTGGCGGCGGGGCAAAAGCTTAAAAACCTGCGCGCCGATGCGCGTGTCTGTTTTGAGGTGGAGGGGGCGCACAAGTTCATTCAGGCCGACACGCCGTGCGATACCAATACCGCCTACCAAAGCGTTATCATCACGGGGCACGCGGCGGTGGTGGAAGATTCCGCAGTAAAAACTGCCGCACTTGATGCCATTGTTGCCAAGTACACCCCCCAGCATGCCGGGGCGGTGTATCCTGCAAACATGCTCAAGATGACGGCGGTGGTTGCAATCACCATTCATGAAATCACCGGGAAATACTATGCGTGAGCAGGCGCATGGGGTAGGTTTGGATCAGGGTTTTGTCCGGCGTGTAGCGGGGCTGTCCCTGCCAGTGCTGCCGGTGCAGGATTATTACGCTCTTGCTCCACGTGGGCAGCTTGCTCTCTGGAAAAAAACACATCGCCTCCGCGCTAGGCCGTCATGGATATGTTGCTGCTCCGCAACTGGCCGGGCAAGGTGGGTGAGTTCGAAATCGTCATCCACCGGGCGGTGATTATGGCCGAAGGCTAAGGACGGCTACAGCTTTCTGGCAATGATATAGCGGGGCCTGCGGCGTACCTCGGTAAAGACCTTGGCAAGATACTCGCCCACCAGCGCCAGGCAGAAAAGCTGCACAGAACCCAACAGCAGCACCACAATGATCAGCGATGTCCAGCCGGGAATGGTTTCGCCCATGGCGTACTTGAGCAGCGAAACACCGCTGAAGGCCACTGCCGTCAGCATGCAGAGCATGCTCATGAGGCCCGCAAAACGCAGCGGCGCGGCACTGCACGCTGTAATGCCCTTCCAGGCGAACGACACCATTTTCCAGAAGGGATACTTGCTTTCTCCGGCCATGCGGCTTTGGCGCATGTAGTACACCTGCGCGCTCTTGAATCCCAGAGCGGGAAAAAGCCCACGCAGGAACAGGCTCTGCTCGTGTACCTGGTCCAGAGCCTCAAGCACGGGGCGGGCCACCAGCCGGTAGTCGGCGTGGTCGGGAATGAGCGGAACCTTGAGCCAGCGCATGAAACTGTAGAACATGTGGGCCGTGCGGCGTTTGAAGGCCGTGTCGGTGGTGCGGTCGTTGCGCACGCCGTAAACAATGTCGTTGCCCAGGGCGTAGCTGGCGATCATTTCGGGGATGGCGGCTATGTCGTCCTGCAAGTCGGCGTCGAGGCTGATAATGCAGTCTACGCCCCATTCGCGGGCTGTTATCATGCCCGCCCAAACGGCGTTCTGGTGGCCGGCATTGGCAGCAAAACTGACAGCCCTGCAATGGGGGTCAGCGGTGTGGCGCGCTTCCAGTATATCCCACGTGCGGTCACGGCTGCCGTCGTTGACGTACAGGGCGTAACTGTCGGGGTGGATACAGCCCTTGCCCTTGAGATCGTCCAGCAGATTCGCCAGAGCATCAAGGGTGCGGGGCAGGGTTTCCTCTTCGTTGTAGCAGGGAACAACCAGCGCTAGCAGGGGGGCCGAACGGGACAATTTCTCTCTCCTGGGGAATGCGCTGAAAGCGCTCAGTTCTGTGGCCGGGCAGCGGTAACACGCCGCCATTCAAGGGGCTTGCCCGGTTGTTTTACTGCGATTGCGGCAATGTCGTCCACTGATTTGATGCCGGGAATATACACGGCAGCCTTGCCGTCATCGGTAACATCCGCACTGGCGGGAAAATACAGCAGGCCAACATCCTGGGCAGAAATGATGCCCTTGTCAGAGCGTTCAAGCAGGGCGCGTGTGACAAGTTGCAGCGCCCGGCTGGTGTTGGCTGCGCGCACTCTGGCCGCCACATGCACCTCACCCTGTGGCAAGTTGTCAAAAAACGCAATATTGCACGCAACAAGTGCCTTGGCGTCGGGCGCGCCATAAATGCTCAGGGTGCGGGTTTCGTCCCAGGGGACAAGGCTCCGCCATTCCTGCGAAAAAAGGTCTATCTGGCGGATGTCGTAACCGGGGAAAAAATATTTGTCGGTTTCGGGGTAGTCCAGATTGCGCAGGCTGTACTGCGCCTGAGAGGCAATCATGGGCTGCGCCATAAGAAAAACGCGGGCTTCAACCAGCACGCTTGACAGCAGCAGCCCGCAGAACGCGATGAACAGCGCCCTGGCCTTGAGGTTTGTGGGGTTCAGGGCCGCGAGCAGCGAAAAGGGGCAGAGCGCGGCGAAAAAGAAGGTGGCGCTCATGGCCCTGTAGGGTGTGGAGGGACTGGCCACAAAGGCCGCCAGGCTTGCCTGCGCCATGAAAAAAAACACCACGGCGGGTATCCAGACAGCGGGATTCAGGAGCCCGCGTCGGCGCAGCAGCCATGCAAGCAGCAGCGCAGCCAGAAAGTAGGGCAGCATTTCTAGCTGTTCCGTGCTCCAGAACTGCATAAAACGCAGCAGGGATTCTGCGGAGAGGAGGGGAATTTTGCCTGCACCACCCACCGCAGCCAGACGCACGGCATTGCCGGGGGCCGCCATCATCATGGTCCACCCCAGCGCCGCGCCAGCTATGCCGGCAAGGGCCCACAAATGTACCCGGCCCGATGCCCGCCAGCGAAAGGCGGCAACGCCCGTAGCCGCAAGCAGGGCCAGCATGCCCACATTTTCATTGCTCCAGCCCGCCAGAATGCCCGCAACGACAAAGAGCGGGCCGCCCGGCAGGCGAAAATCGGCCCTGTCGGCCCACATGCGGTAGGGTACAAGAAAAAGCGTGGCCCACACCAGACTGTACCCGTAATCGGGCGTGCCAGTGCGCCAGAAAAAGACCGTGCCGAAAGCGGGCAGGGCAATCCAGACAAGTCCGGCCACCACCACCAGATGCCATGCGTTCAGGCGTTCGCGCCACTGCGCCCCAAGGGCCAGCAGTGCCCCGCCAGCAACAAGCAGCATGAACATGATGGGGGTGAGCACCGGGTGCAGCCAGGAAGGGCCAGAGAGCAATACGCGTGACATGAAGTGGCCGACAAACTTGCCGCTCCATTCCATATATTCCCCGACCTGGGTTGCCCACAGGCCAGCATCGTTTTTTGAAAAGCCAAAATCGTCGCTTATCCAGGGGGTCATGGCACAAAACCACGACATGACGGCCATGATAGCAATACTCACAAGCACTATCCGGTTGCGCCTGAAATTACAGCGGCCGGAAACATGCTGTTGTGCAAAACAGGAATCAGTGTGTTGCATTCCGTAAAAATCCTAGAGTCCATACAGGCGGGAGCATGAGTGCAAAGTACTTCTTTTGCCGATATCTACGAGTAAATATCCCGTGGTGTCAACGCCTTTGCGGCTGGGGCCCGGCACTGCCGCGTTAGTAGTATCTGCCACCCTAATGGTTTGATACCAGTTGTCGTTAAGTGACAATATCGCTAGGATTTAATCTGAAACGTTTTTTGAGACCATGTCTGCTGCCGCACATGTCGGCTCACGTCTGTCCCCGGAGTTTTTCATGCGTCAGGTCAGTATCAACAGCATCTGCACCCTTTCTGTGACGGCTGCCATTGTTGCGGTGATCACCGTGCTTGTCATCTATGTGTCCACCTCTTCTTACCGCATGGTGGCGGGTGTGCAGACAGAAGCCCTGGACGAAGCCAGCAAGATTGTGGCGCGCTCGGCAGAGATATACATCAATCAGTCCATAGATGTGGCCAGCATTCTTGCCCGTCAGAAACCGGTGCAGGATGCCTTTGCCGGGCAGCCCGAAGCGGCGCAGGAATTGTTGCGCGGCTACGTTAAAGCCCTGCCGGGCTACTGGTCGTTTCTGCTTTTTGATCTCAAGGGGCGGATTGTTGCCGGGGTGAATGCCGACATGGCCGATCTGACCGGCGGTGACAGGGCCGACAGGGACTATGCCCGCCAGATTTTCAGCGGCAAGGATGTGGCCCTGAGCGAAAGCGTCATGAAGGCCGCCTCTGGAGACGTGCTGATCTATGTGGTTGCCAGGGCTGTACACGGCAGCAAGGGCGAGGTTCTTGGCGCAGTGGCGGTTTGCCCCCGCTGGACAGATTTTACCGAAAAAACCATCGATCCCATTCGCCTTGGACGGCGCGGCTACGGCTTTACCCTCGACAAATCTGGCCGTTTTATTTCGCACAGCATGGATAAAAAGCTGCTGCTTCAGGATTACTCCAAGGAAACATTCATCCGGGACGCACTGGCAAAGGGCAGCGGCACGTTCGAATATGAGTGGAAGGGCGAAGACAAGTTCATGTCTGTGGCCAAGGTTCCTTCAACGGGCTGGCTTGTGTGCATGAGCGCCTACGATTCGGAACTTACCGCACCGGCGGCAGACCAGCGCACGGTGCTGTATGTCGTGGGCATATGCGCGGTGCTGTTGCTGACCCTGGTTATCCGTTTTGTGAACGGCAGGCTGGTGTTCGGCCCCTTGCAGCGCCTTACCGATTATACAGAAGCTGTAGCCGGGGGCGATTTTAAGGCAGAACTTACAGGCCGCTACCGTGCAGAAATGCAGCGCTTTGCCAGCAATTTGTGCGCCATGGTAGACGAACTTAAAAAGCGCCTGGGTTTTGCCCAGGGCGTGCTCAACGGCATACCCACTCCATGCTATATAGTGGACAGCAATTTTACCATTACCTGGCTTAATGAACAGGTGTGCAGCCTGCTCGACAAGCCGGATTCCAAGGATGCGTATTTGGGCCAGCGTTCTGGCCAGTTTTCGCGGGGTGACGCCAACCATGAAACACTCTCAGACAGGGCCATCAAGGAAGGCAAGCCGCTGAACCGGGAGTTTGATCTCGCAACGCAGACAGGTAAACAGCTGCGCGTATCTGTGCAGACAACGCCCTTTTATGATCTGGACGGTCGCATGCTGGGCTCCATAACCTTCTGGACAGACCTGACAGAAATTTATGGGCAGAAAACCCGCATCGAAGCGCAGAATACCGCCATTGCGCAAACCGCAGTTGAAGTGTCGCAGGTGGCAGAAAGCATCGCCACGGCCTCGCAGCAGCTTTCGCGGCAGGTGGCGCATTCCAGCCAGGGCGCGCGCGAACAGCGTGGCAGGGTTAGTGATACCGCCAATGCCGTGGAAGAAATGAATGCCACCATTCTTGAAGTGGCCCGAAGCGCTTCGGCCACCTCTGAAAATGCGGAGAGGGCCAAGCACAAGGCGCAAGACGGAGCCAAACTGGTGGAAGAGGTGGGCGTTGCGGTCGAGAGTATTCGCGCCGAGGCCGGGCAGATGACCGACAGCATGCGCCGCCTTGGTGAGCAGGCGCAGGGCATTGGGGCCATCATGGGCGTTATTTCAGACATTGCGGATCAGACAAATCTGCTGGCGCTCAATGCGGCCATTGAAGCGGCGCGGGCAGGCGATGCCGGGCGTGGTTTTGCCGTGGTGGCCGACGAGGTGCGCAAGCTGGCCGAAAAAACAGCCCACGCCACCACCGAGGTGCGCACGGCCATCAGCGGTATTCAAAGCGGAACCAACACCGCTGCCGCGCAGATGGACGCGGCAGCCGAGCGGGTGGCCGAGGCAACGGGCCTTGCGCAGCGGTCTGGCGAAGCGCTGGCAGAAATTGTGGAAATGGTCGAGTCGGCCGGGGATCAGGTGCGCTCTATCGCCACGGCAGCCGAGCAGCAGTCTGCCACGTCGGAAGAAATCAACCGGGCGGTCAGTTCCATCAGTGTGATTGCCTCGGAAACTGACGAAGCCATGGCCCAGTCAACCGAGGCCGTGGAGGCCCTTGTGACGCAGACCAAAAAGCTTGAGCAGCTCATAGCGGCCTTGCGCTCCAGCTAGCTTTTTCTGTTTATCGCCAAAGGCCCGTGCTGCTCCCCCACCCCGGGAGAGCGGCACGGGCCTTTTTTATAATAAGGGTAAAACAGCCGCCAGAGTTACACGGGTTTGGCCTGGCGCCAGCTTTGCAGCTCGATGATGTTGCCTTCAGGGTCGCGGGCGTACACAAAAACGGCTTCCATGTTGTTGGGGTAGGCGGCGGTCACCACCTCCCCAACCCGCCCGCCGCCAGCGGCAAGAATTGTCGCCAGGGTTGCTTCCACATCGTCCACCTCAAAGGCAAGATGGGCGAGTCCGGGGCGGTTTACCTCCGGCGGCAGTGCGTCGCGCAGGCTGTCGTAAGAGAATATTTCAAGCGTTGGGTGCGCGGTGTCGCATCCGGGCAGGAGCAGATGTTCGCCGGTAATATGGGCCTGGGGCAGGCCCGTGAGCTTGTCGAGCCACGGTCCGCACAGATCGCGGGTTTGCCCCAGGCTTTTGCAGGCCAGGGCCTCTTTGTAAAAGGCAATGAGTTTTGCCGCATCCCTGGCAATAATGTTGGTGTGTACGTATCGAATCATGGGGCCTCCTGCAATCGGCGGGCTGGTGTCTTGGCGCACGGTAAGCGGGTTGGCGTGCCGCTGCCGGTCTGCGTAGGCAACGGTAACTGTGTGGATGGATAGGCAGAAATTTAACTATGATCAGTCAGTCAGTTCTTGTAAATATGTTCTTTTCATGCACGCGTGATATTGATATTATGTCATGCAGATTACAAGCGCTGCCTATTCCCTTTAAAATCAAGGGTTGGCCTCATGGAAAAGCTATCGTTAAAAGAATTGGCTGTTCCTGTTATTAAGGATATTGATAGCTGTAACTATCTGCTAAAGTCACATCACCGCCGAACAGCCGTAATTGCCTACCATATCGGTAAAAAAATGGGTTTGGGGCATGACCAGCTTTTTACGCTGGTCATCTCTGCCGCAATACACGATGTTGGGGCATTGTCGGTGCAGGAGCGCGATCTGCTGATTCGGGAGGATGTGCAAAATCCCCGGCCTCACTGCGACATGGGTTGCAAGATGCTTTCCTCGTTCGCACCGTTTGCAGAGGTTGCCAGGGTTATCAAGCACCACCATATTCGCTATGCCTCGATGCAGGACATGCCCGATGGAGCTGTGCCGTTAGAGAGCCATATTCTGCATCTGGCAGACAGGGTGGATATAGTAATCAACCCTGATGTCTTTGTGCTCAAGCAAAAATCTGCTGTGGTGGAAAAAATACGGACAAATGTGGGCACGGTCTTTCATCCGCAGGTCTTCGAGGCCTTTGCTGCCGCTGCTGTGCCCGATATTTTCTGGATAGAAATCAATAATCTTGAGCTCGACCAGCTGTTCCGGCGGGTGGATTCGTCGCTCAATTTTGCCCTCAGCCTTGATAATATTCTTGAATTTGCCCTTACAATTTCACGCATCATAGACTTCAGAAGTCATTTCACCGCGTCGCATTCGTACACTGTTGCCAACCTTGCGTATGAAATCGGCAAGATATTCGGCTTTTCGCGTGAGCGGTGCCTTAAACTTAAAATAAGCGGCTATCTGCACGATATTGGAAAAATTGGCATTGATCCTGGTTTGATAGAAAAAAACGGCCCCCTCACCGACGACGAATTTGATCTGGTAAAGCTGCACACCTATTATACCGGGCAGATTTTAAGCAGTCTGAGTATCTCTGAATGGTTTAACGAAATAGTAACCTGGGCCCAGAACCATCACGAAAAATCTGACGGTTCGGGGTATCCGTATTCTTTGCAGGCGGATAACCTTGATCTTGGCTGCAAGATACTGGCCTTTTCAGATGTGATTGCAGCCTTGATGGAAGACAGGCCGTACAGAAAAAGTTTGTCCATTGATACTGCCTTTGAGATCATCAGGGACAAACTTGCAGCAAAAATATCAACCACGATGTTTGAGACTATTGCACTGCACAAGCAGGAAATAAATGATATTGTGGAACAGTCGCACAAAAATGTTTTGAGTGAATACCGTTCAGAAGTTTAGCTTTTGCCTGCTGGCATATATAAAGGTTTTAACACAAAGTGCGCCGCATGATGCCATACATGCGGCGCACTTTGTGTGCAAAAACATATGACGGAATTACACGGTTGAAATCTGCCGCATCATTGTGTCTGATATTTCAATGGCAAGCTCAAAAGATTCTGAAACAGCGTTTTCTGGTATGTGCAATGCCTTGGCCAGCCTGTTTGCCCGGTCAAAATCCAGGTGCTCCATGGCTACGGCAAGGGCAATGTAGTCGGAATAAATGCCCCTTTCGCCCCGCAGTGATGCCTTGATTTCAGAGCTCAGGGGCAGTTCCTTGAGAATTGTGGCCATGGGCACGCCCAGTATGGCTTCGAGCAGCGAAAGCATGCCCACAAGAAAGAGGCTTTCGTTTTTTGGGGCGGCAAACCGGGAGGCAACGCCCAGAGCATCCAGAAAGTGTGCCCGCTGCAAGGCCATGCGCAGCACCTCTGGATTTGAACTTGCGCTGAGCATGTCAGAGTAGAGCATGAGGCGCAGCCAGTATTTTGTTTTCATTGCGCCAAGCAGGGTCAAGGCCTGACGAATCGAGGTGATCTTTTCCCTGAACGAAAAAACTGCCGAATTGATGTATTGCAGCAGTCTGTAGCTGAGAGAAACATCAGATTGCACAACGCTGAGGATAACCTCGGTGTCGGGCGTGTCTTTTTCAATTTCAGCGGCAAGCCTGAGGCGCACGGCGGCAGAACTTGTAATGCCCTTGCCCGTTAAAACCTGTGGTTTGGCAAAATAGTAGCCCTGAAAAAAGGAAATACCCTGCTCGCGAAATGCAAGAAAAGCCGCCTCGGAATCAACCTTTTCTGCCAAAAACTTGCACCGCGTGCCCGAAAAACGGTTTTTGATGGCAATCACGTCATCAATACTGCGCCCGAGGCATTCGAGTTTGATGATATCGATGTAGGGGAAGATATCCTTGTAGCCGGGATCGCCCACAAAATCGTCGAGAGCAATCATATAGCCCTCGGCCTTCAGTTCCTTGAGGCGTTCGACCAGCTCTGGGGTGACGGGAATGTTTTCCAGTATCTCGATAACCGTGTTTTGCGGTGGCAGCGCCAGCGGAAAACGCTTGAAAATCAGCTCTTCCGTGAAATTGATGAAAATTTTGACGTTTTCGGGCATGCCGGATGTTGCGCGTAAAAAACCGCCAGAGGCGACCAGTACGGTTGCTGCGTCCGGATCGTCAATGACGGCGATATTTTCGCACAGCCCCGTGCGGAAGAGCAGCTCGAAAGCCCAAAGCTTGCCGAAACTGTCAAAGATTGGCTGTCGCGCGACAAAAAAATTGTTGAGCATGTGTATTCCTGAAGGCTGCCAAATCCATGAAAATGCAGAATTACTATGCTGATTAATCAGGCATGTTATCAGTGCCTATAATCAATAGCAAGGGGATAAGGTTTTTACTGGGTCGGTTCGGATTTTATATACATCGACAGGGCGGGATGGCATGGATTGCGGCAAAAAAGTGTTTTTTGGCCGATTACCGTAATGTCGCAATATCTGAAGCCATATGATGGATAAAAGAAGAGGAGGGGGTGATGATGCGTTCAAAAAACTCTCTTGAATGTATTATAAAATCGCTGCCAACGTGGCTGATGATCATTCCGTTGGCAGTGCTCAATGGTGCGTTGCGGGACTTTGCCCTGCACCCGCTGCTGGGCTGGTATGCCTTGCCAGTCAGTGGCGTGTTGTTGTGCGGCATGATTGTGCTGCTGGCGTGGCTGCGTGTTCCGCGTTTTGGAAATTGCGGGTTACGACAGCTTGTGCTTGTTGGTGTTGTATGGGCTGTGCTGGCGGTGATTTTTGAGTGTTTGCTGGGCGTTGCCCTGAACAGACCGTGGGTCGATCTGGCGGCAGCCTACGACCTGAGATCCGGCAATCTTTGGCTGCTGGTTGTGGTCTGTGCGGGCTTTGCGCCCTGGCTGGCCGCGAAAATGCGCGGCATTGTGTAGGGTGTCAGTTTCGCATGTGCTTGCCTTGGAAGCAAACGCAGCGCGCCCCACAATGCTGTTTACAATCAGCCTGCGCTGTGTTCAGGTATTCGGGTTAGAGCAGACGATCCGCCAACCGTGAGTGCCAACAGCATGACTGATTTTATTGATATAAAAACGCTAGCTATTTGCTATGGTTTGTGCTGTGGCACACAGCTGGTAGCCTTTTTGTTGCAGTGCAGGATCAACAGGGGCGGGCAGGGGCTTGCGTGGTGGGCTTTGGGCAGCGCACTGATGGTTTTTGGTTTTTTTATAAATTCATTCAGGGACGTTGAAGCCGTATCATCTGTCGCAATTTTTATTTATGCGGGATCATTCATACTTTGCTTTTTGTCGATTTATATTGGCTTGGCAGAGTTTGTAGAGAACAAAAAACTGCTGCGCCCCGTATTGCTTGTTGCGGGCATGACTTTTGCCGTGCTGTGCTATTTTGTGTTTGTTGAGGGCAGTATCTTTGCGCGGCGAACCCTCATCTCTTTTTCGTGTTCCATAATTTCTCTGGCTTCAGCCCTTACGGTTGCCCGTGGCAATTGCAGGCACACTCTGCCTGCCAGATTTTTAAAATATGTATTTGTCTTCAACGCGGTCTGGCTTTTTGTTCTTGCCGTGCTGCCGTGGTGGGGTGCATCGCAGATGCCCGTGTTCCAGCGGCCCGCACCAGTCGCGGTCACGTATTTCCTTCTTATGACCACCAGTACCTTCTGGACCATCTGGTTGATCATGATGGTGAGCCAGCAATTGTCTGACCAGTTGCGTTCTTCCAAGCACTTTCTGGAATCCACGCTCAACGGGCTTTCAGCCAACATTGCTCTCATCAACGCGGCGGGCGAAATCGTGCTGGTCAATCAGGCCTGGCGCGACTTTGCCGCTGGCAATGGCATGCGACACGAACTGGTATCTGAAGGGGTAAACTATCTGCATGTCTGCCAGGGGGTGTGCGCAGAGAATGCCAAGGAAGCGCAGTCGTTTGCCCAGGGAATGCAAGCGGTGCTTGACGGGACGGCTGACTCTTTTGTGATGGAATATGGCTGCCACTCGCCAGAGCAAAAACGCTGGTTTCTGGGCAGGGTTAATCCCTTTCGCGGTGATGGCCCGCGCATGGTTGTGGTGGCGCATGAGGATATTACCGAGCGCAAACTTGCAGAGATCGCCCTGGCGGAATCTAACCGCAAGCTGGAGCTGATGACCAACGAGGACGGTCTGACAAAAATTTCCAACAGGCGGCATTTTGACGCCATGCTTGCCTATGAATGCAACCGCCATATCCGCTCTGGGGCAACACTTTCGCTCATCATGCTGGACATAGATTTTTTCAAAAATTTCAACGACACCTACGGCCATGTGCAGGGTGACGCATGCCTTCAGCTGGTTGCGCAGACTGTTGCCCAGTGTCTCAACCGTCCCACAGATCTGGCCGCGCGTTATGGAGGGGAGGAGTTCGTCTGCCTTTTGCCCGAAACGGATGTTCTGGGGGCGCTGAGTTTGGCCGAGAATATTCGCAAGGCAGTTTTGCAGCGGGGTATTCCCCATGCCGGTTCGCAGGTTGCCAGCGTGGTGACTGTCAGCGTTGGGGTTGTTTCCTGTCTTTGCGATGCCTCTGCAACGCCAGAGCAGATAGTGCAGCGTGCGGATGAGCAGCTCTATCAGGCAAAACACGATGGCAGAAATTGCGTCAAATTCAGCGCAGACTGGGATGATCTGCATATTCAACACAATTCGTCGAGCAGCTGGGGCTTACAGGTTGTCTGGAACAGGGATTATTCTTCGGGAAACGCCCTCATCGACGGGCAGCACATGGAATTGGTCTCCATCGTCAATGGCCTGCTTGAATGTGCCATTGCGGAGGAAGATGCCACAGATCTGCGTTTGCGGTTCAGTAACGTTTACCAGATTGTTGAAAAACATTTTGCCGACGAAGAAGAAATTCTGCATGCCAGCGGATACCCAGATGCTCAGGAGCATGTGGCACGGCACCACGAGCTGCTGCAAAAATGCTCTGGTCTGCTGGATCAGGATGCTGAAAGCCCGGTAACGTCTGTGCAGATGCTGCAATGTATCATACACGATCTTGTTTTGAACCATATGGTCAAGGAAGATGGCAAGTACTTTGCGTATCTGAAGACCGAGAATGCCCCCGCACACTAGCCTGTATGCGGTAATGCGGCAGTAAAAAGCTGGTGCGCCATGTCTGTTTGATGGCGCGCGGCCCTAGCTGGCCAGTACGCTGTTGTTTCTGCCGTTGGCCTTGGCTTTGTACAGTGCTGCATCAGCTTTTTTAAGCAGGTCTTCCGGGTTCTGACCTGTCGCCGGATAGCAAAAGGCCACCCCCGCGCTGACAGTTACTACGCCGGTTGCCTGAATCTTGTCGTGCGGAATCCCCGCGTCTTCAACAGCCTTGCCAATTTTTTGCGCCACAGTCAGGGCCTCTGGCCCCTCACAACCCGGCAGCACAACTACAAACTCCTCGCCGCCGTAGCGGGCTGCAAGCCCCTGGCTGCTTCCGGGAATCTGCTCAAGTATGCGGGAGATGCGGCGCAGGCAGTCATCCCCCTCTTGATGCCCGTACCTGTCATTGAAGTTTTTGAACCAGTCCACATCCAGCATGATTATGGCAAGTGGCAGGGCACTCTCGCAAGCCTGCTGCCAGGCAGACTGATAGAATGCATCGAATTTTCTTCTGTTGGGCAGTCCTGTCAATCCGTCGAGATTGCTGAGAATTTCGAGTTTTTTATTGGCTTTTGCCAGCTCGGCCGTGCGCTCGGCAACCCGTTCTTCCAGGCTGGCCCTTTCATCAAAAAGGGCAACGCCCATGTCGTTGAAGGCCTGGGCAAATTCGGCAAGCTCCCGGCTTTTTGGCAGGGCGATGCGTTCGCCAAGGCGCTCGGTGGGGTTGGCGGCGATATGCATGGCAACATCGCGCGCGCGTTGCAGGGGAGTGATGACCTGGGTGTTGAGCAGATAGCCGGTAATAATCAAAAAAACGCACAAAAAGGCCAAAAAATACAGTGAAGATGCCTTGGCGTTGCTGTTGGCGGTTTCCAGAGCCGATGCCAGCGGTATCTGGATGGAAATGGCAGAAATTATCTCTCCCACAGGCCAGCCAAAGCCGCTGTCAGTGCCATAAATTTCCACAAGCCCTGGGGGAGCAACATCAGGGGTAGAGTGGCAGGGAGCGCAGGTTGCATCAGTAATCATAAAGGCATGCATAACCGTGTAGTATGGGCTGCCGTTGATTTCACGAACCCCCTGAAACCTTTTCAGAGCTCTGTTTGCATTGAATTCCCTGATTTTTTGCACTTCAAAGTCGTCCGCTTCATCCAGGGGGTGACGGGAGTTGATGGTAGAGAGTTTGATGCGGTACTGGTCGCCACCCATGGCGATATAGCCGCTGTTGATGCTGCGCAAATTGTAAAATGCAGACATGAGGTCGGGATCAAATTTCTGCCCGGGCGAGTTGCCCATCAAAAGCAAAGTCTTGGGCCTGATTTTGAGCATGAAGCGCTCAAGAATGGTCTGGTTCAGGGTGTAGATGCTCTCTGCCGCGATTCTTGCCTTTTCAATGGACCGGTTTTTTTCTTCATTGTAGGCGTTGATGATGTATATGGAAGCAGCAATGATAAACGCGGCCACAAAGCAGGAGTAGACAAGTGTTTTGATGGATCTTGTGTTCATAAGCGTGTTGCCTGGACGATGAGAATGATTGTTGTGTTCTCAAGCACCTTTTTCGCAACGTTATTGCTTTCTGCTCCAGCGTAAAAGTATCTGTTTGTCATAATCCGTATTGTTCCAGGTACTGGTGCTGAAGGTGGCTGCTTTTTTACATTGCAAAACGAGTGAATCTTGAAATCTGCTATCCGTCTGGCTGAACTAGGAGTAAGTGTGTGCTCAAAGAGTATAGCGTTGTTCTGATCCGAGGTATACGGCTTCCAGTCAGCTGAAAGCAGTTTTTAGGTATTGTCTTAAAACCATACATTTACAGACTGGAATAGCCTCAGAGGTCAGCTTTTGACTGTCTGGTGTGCAAAAATCGACGGCAGGGCTCTAGTTGCATTATCCTGATGCTTAGCTGTTTGCCTGTGTGCCGACTACACCGGAAAGAAAGATAGATTCGACGCGGTTTCTGCCGCTAGCCTTGGCAAGGTACAGTTGCGCATCTGCTGCCCGCACCATGGTTGCAATGGTATTGTTGGGTACACACGGGCCAGAAGACACGCCAAGACTCACGGTAACACAATCGGCAACGCCCGACTCAGTATGGGGGATCCGCAAATCCATAATGCCTGTTCTGATCTGGTTTGCGATGCCTACTGCTGTATGCAGGTCTGTATCAGGGAGCACGCAGGCAAATTCCTCGCCGCCAAACCGTGCTGCGCAGGCGGGGAGGGGGACATGCTGCGCGATAATGCTGGCAACTTTTCGCAGGCATTCATCGCCAGCAATATGCCCGTAGCTGTCGTTAAACCTTTTGAAGTAGTCTATATCTATAAAAATCAGGGCAAGCGTGCCCGATTCCTGCGCATGGCGTGCGTATTCCCTGTCCAGAACTTCATCAAAATGGCGCCTGTTGGGTATGCCTGTGAGCGAGTCTGTAACACTCAAGGCTTCCATCTGTCGGCTTGCCTCCGCAAGCGTGGCCTCTATGCGTTTGCGCTCTGAAATATCCTGAATAAAGCCGTGCCAGATTGTGCTGTTGTCGGGCTGCCTCTCTGGGCTGGCTGTACCCTCCCGCCACAGAATGCCCCTGCCTGGCAGATTTACCCTGAACTGGGCATTCCATACGGATTGCGTGGTGGCTGATTCAATCACTGCCGCCCAGATGTGTGAAAAATCTTCTGGCTCAATGATAGGGAGCAGGGCGTCAATATTGTCGCGTACTTCGTCAGGCCGCACGCCGAGCATTTCGTGCAGCCCTTCGCTGGCGTAAGGCAGGCAGGCTGAACCATCGGTACGCAGATGAAACTGGTATATGGCCCCCGGAATCTGTGATGACAGTTTGTTCAGCAGTTCATGGCTGGACTGCAACTGACGCGTCCTTTCTATCACCTGTTGTTCTATGCTTGCGTATGCAGCCCGGCTTCGTTTTTCTGCCAGGCTGTGCTGGGCTATCTGGTGCGCAAGGCCAGAAAGCAGGTTTAGAATGGCGGGAATTTTTTCCTCTGCAACAATGGGCACTTCAGACAGTGCAGCAAAATAGGCTGCCTCATCAAAGCCGAATTTTATTTGCTGCCTCGAAAAAAAGTCCATGTCTGGCGGTTCAAGAAAGAACTGTCCAATAAAAATGTTCGCCACGTGCTGGTTTTCAATCACAATTGGGGCCGTGCAGTCTGTGAGGCCATTGAGGCATCTGTATGTGGCATAGGGTTTTGCACCCAGTTCTTTACGTGAAAGCACGGCATCGCATTCCAGGCAGCGCTCAAGAGTATGCTTGTTGGCGCGGTGAAATTCTGAGCAGATGCGTTGCCATTTTGATGATGCCAGCACCCGTGCATTAAAATCTATGACTGATACCGGGAGGCCCACGACTTCAAGAAAATTTTGAAATATGTGATTCAGTGGGCTGAAGTCGATCAGCTCTGCCAGTTCGTGGGAGCTAAGTTTCTTGTCCAGCTCCTGGTTCCATTCGGCGCAAAGCGGATCACGCATGTGCGCAATGGAGGGATAACGCCTGAACAATGTCCGCGAAACGGGTGGTATTTCTTTGTTGTATTCGTCACTCATAAAAATAAAACCCAGCTGAACCGTTTTTTAGGGCATAAAATCATATGGTTGTGCTGTGTTTATTGGGCAGCGTCTGTCCAAATAGTATCCCCGACGTAAATATGTCGTCAGGTGGGATTTTATTGAAAATGATTGGATTCAGAGCCGCAACTTGCGCGTATTGCCACTTTGGCATGTTATATAGATTGCACAGAAGGCATGCTGTGTCCATAGGTGGGCCGCGTCTCTGTGTCATTAATAATGTCATTAGTAATCAGAGTATTAGTGTTCTGTCATAAAGAAGGCACAAATAATCTGATGCCAGATATCTGGGTTGTTCTCCCGGCAGTATGAACGCCAATCCACCTATCTCTCAGTGTGTTTTCTATACGCGCATATCGGTATTTTTTTGTGAAGCTCTAGGGGGATTCAAATTTATTAAGGCGAAAATACTCGAAAAGGCAAAGGGGTAGCAGCTTGGCCAGTCAAAAGCTCTCACAGCGGCGGTTGTTCTGAGATGCACGGCCCTTTTCAGAGGTATGTCGTCATATATCTTGCATTGCAGCAAAATGGTGTAAGTGGCTGTATTGTTGTGTTAGTTTGCTGGCCGCAAACAGTGAGCCCGCCCTGGACGCTCGCCCTTGTACCTTTTGCGTCTGCCAAAACATAAAAAATCCCGACCACAAGTTGCCGGGATTTTTTATGCGAACTAACGTGCAGATATTTACTGCGGATAACGGCGAACCGCTTTTCCTTCCCCAAGCACCAGTGTTTGGTCTGCGTTGAGTGCAAAGACCTTGATCATGTACTGGTGGCGCTGCAACGCGGGCGGCTCCGGCCCACGGTAGCCCTTTATAGCGCCAGCCTCAATTGTGGCCACGCCGTTTTTGACCGTGCAGGGTACAACACCGCCGCCGTGGTCAAAGCTGGTCATGTCCAGATCTGTCATCTGCACACGGAAAAAAGCGGTTCCAGTGGGCGGGTTGGTCACAACAATCGGCGGGCTGGGGGATTGCAGTCCTCCGCCCTGCCACTCAAAGCTTACTGCAAATTGCTGATAATTCTCTGCCTTTTTGATGCACCCTGCGGATAGCATGATGGATGCATACATAACTACCGCTATGCACGGCATGAGCCATTTTTTCATACCCTGGTTCTCCTTGCCTTTGCCATGATTAAAGAAATATGAATATATTTGATAAAGTTGTGTTTTATGTCAATGCGCAACGAAAATTTTCTTTTTCGTGGTCTGGCTGGTGTGTTAATGTGTTGGAAACACGTTGCAATTTTTATATTGCAGCGGGTAGGCAGGCGAGTTATATTGATTTATATTTTTTATATTATTTTATTGCATGGCTAATATGCAGTGAAAAACAGTAAAAACAAAGCATGTTCTGGTTTGATTTCACAAGTACTCTCAATTCAAATTATGGCAACTGGTGTAACTTGTGCTGTGTGATTGTTACACTTCAGAGCTGTAGTCAAATACATCTGTTGCTCACGCTGGGGGGCATCGCCGCATATGGGCGGGCGGCAAACGCCACCAGCAGCCGCAGTAGGCATAGAGGCATCACGCTGGTTGGCAGGCATTCACACGTAAGTGGAGAACGACCATCATGATAACCATCAGGCTGCACTATTTCTTTCTGATGCTGGTTTTGTCCGGTTCTCTCGCATGCTGTTCGCCAAACGAACCGGTGAAAATTGGCTTTATGGGCGGTGTTTCAGGCCGCGTGGCCGATCTTGGGATTGCTGGCCGCAATGGAGCCCTGTTGGCGGTTGAAATGTGCAATCAGGCTGGCGGCGTGAATGGCCGCACCGTTGAGCTGCTGGTTGAGGACGATCAGCAGAATGCCGATCAGGCGAGATTGGCGGTACAGCGTCTGATTGATCAAAAGGTAGCAGCCATTGTGGGGCCGATGACCAGCATGGTTGCCATGGCGACTGTTCCCCTCGTCAATCAGGCCCAGGTTGTCATGGTAAGCCCTACTGTTTCGACCCAGGAATTGTCGCACATCGACGACTACTTTTTTCGGGTTATCTCATCCACGGCAGAGTATGCCCATAAAAGTGCTGATTATCATGCAAGCCAGCAAGGCATTCGCCGGGTTGCGGTGGCCTACGACATGCGCAACGAGGCATACAGCGAAAGCTGGTTAAAGGCCTATCGCAAGGGGTTTGCGGCACACGGCGGCGAAGTTGTTTTGGCCGAATACTATTATTCGGGTGATGATGTGAATTTTGCCGCACTTGCAGAAAAGCTGCTCAGGGTAAAGCCTGATGCTGTGCTTGTAATTGCCAATTCGCTCGACACCGCCATGCTGGCGCAACAGGTGAGAAAACGCGACCAGCACGTTCATATTGCAACATCAGAATGGGCTGCGACCGAGCGGCTGAGTGAGCTCGGCGGACGCGCGGTTGAAGGGATGATGATTGCCCAGTTTATGGACCGTGAAAGCAATAATCCCAATTATCTGGCGTTCCGTCAGGCATATATCGACCGGTTTTCCATGGAGCCAGGGTTTGGCGGCGTTACAGCGTTTGACGCGATGAATGTGGTGCTGACCGCCCTGGCGGGCAAGGACAAAAACCAGACCTTGAAGCAGGCAATCCTTTCCAAAGGAACTTTCATCGGAGTTCAGTCCGAAATTTTGTTTGACAAAATGGGCGATGCGAAAAGGGAAACGTATATGACCACAATCCACAACGGCCACTTTTTGCGGGTGCGTTGAGGGAGGCGGCTATGTCACGTCCACTCAGGTTCTGGCTGTCACTGGGTCTGTCAATTCAGGTTGTTTTGTCTGTATTGACGGTGGCCCTGGTATTGCTTTGGGCGCTTGTTCCCAAACTCAAGACAGAGGCGAGTAACCAGCACCAGCTGCTGAGTCAGGCTGCGGCCTCGCAGGTTGGCCACTATTTGGGCAGTTTTGACTCGCACCTTAGCCTGCTGGTGGCCGATATTGCGGCAAAATCGCCGGTGCAGCCAGAGCAGCTTGAAGAAATGCTTGATACTGTTGCTCAGGTGCAGATGGGAATCGAAGCCCTGTATGTTGTTGATTCCACGTACCGTGTTGTGGCGGTGGGCATGCCCAAGGATCATCGCAGTCTTCGCAGTAACCTGACGGGAATTGATTTTTCAGGACGCCTTTTTGCCATGGAAGCCAAGGAGCGCGCCGGAAAAATCTGGTCAAACACATATCTCTCTGCACGCGGTAATATTGTGGTGGCTCTGGCAGTGCCATTTACGTTTTCCACGCCCGCTGCCGTCCATTCTTCGCAGCGCTATGTTCTGGTGGGTGAGCTCGATCTTAAGGATGTCTCAAGATTTGCAGGCAGGTTGAGCGACAAGGGCACGTTGTTGACCATGATTTTTGACCAGCGCGGCAATGTGGTGGGCCATCCCGATGCAGAAAGGGCCCTGCGGCAGGAAAATCTTAAAAATCTGCTGCCGTTGGCCGCTGCGCGCAACGAGGCAAAGACACAGCACTTTAGGCTTGATGGTGTGGATTATATTGGCTACCTGACGCCCATTGCCGAAACAGGGTGGACAACCCTTGCCGGCCAGCCTGTTGACCAGGTGTACGGCATTGTTCGGTCAACGCTTTGGTCGTTGGCGCTAGGGTGTTCGATAGCTCTGGTCATTACCATTCTGGCTGCCTTGTGGGTCAGCAGGCGTATTGCGCAAGGCGTGGAAAGAATCTCTGGGCGAATAGGAGCCATTGCCAGCGGTAACTATGATACGCGTATCCCCCTTTCACCAATAGAAGAAATTGAAAATCTGTCGCGGGATATCACCGTGATGGCAGAATCTGTGGTTGAGCGCGAAGACCGTTTGCGCGAGAACGAAACCAGGTTCCGCACCCTGGTGGAAAACGTGCCCCAGGGTATTGTGCTTATAGGCGAAGATGAGCAGTTTATTGTCGTTAATCCTGCATTTTCGCGGATGTTTGGCTATGCTTTGCAAGATGTGCCAACCGTGGAAGTGTGGTGGCTGCGCACATGCCCGGATGAACTGGCCCGCAAAAATGAAATCCAGAAATGGCATTCGCAGCTCAAGGCCGCCCATGGCGGAAAAGTGACCATGTGCGCCTATCAGTTGTACCGTGCCGATGGCGTGCTGCGTACTTTTGAGATTGTGGCCGAGCGCTTGCCAGACGGCAGCACTCTGCTGACGGTTGTTGATGTAACGGAAAAGAGGCTGGAAGAAACCCGCCGTCAACGCGCCGCCAATGTTTTTTCCCATTCACACGAGGGGATCATGATTCTTGATCCTGATGGTGTGATTGTTGAAGTAAACAGTGCGTTTAGCCGCATTACGGGGTACAGTGCAAACGAAATTCAGGGCAAGAGCCATCTGGTGTTGCGGTCTGAACTTCAGAATGACGACTTTTACCACAACATGTGGCAAACACTCATACAGCGGGGCAACTGGTGCGGAGAACTCTGGAACAGAACTCGCGGCGGGCAGCTGTATGCGGCGCTGACAGATATAACAGCAGTTAACGACTCTACGGGCGCTGTGCAAAATTATGTGGTGCTGTTTTCAGACATCACCCAGATGAAAGACTATCAGCGCCAATTGGAGCGGGCAGCACATTATGATTCGCTCACAGGCCTGCCCAACCGTGTTCTTTTGGCAGACAGACTGCGCAAGGGAATGATTTTGTGCCTACAGCGCAACGTTTCGCTGGCAGTGCTGTATCTCGATCTTGACAGCTTCAAGCAGATCAATGATCTGCATGGCCATGCAATTGGCGATCAGCTGCTGCTGATACTTGCCCAGCGTATGAAAGATGTTTTGCGCGATGGCGACACGCTGTCTCGCATTGGTGGAGACGAATTTGTTGCTGTGCTGAATGGCCTTGAGCATGAAATTGACTGTTTTCCGATAATAGAACGTCTGTTGCACGTTTCTTCGCAGCCATTTCATATTGCAGGGATGGAGCTCGTCATTACTGTCAGCATCGGGGTAACGTTTTATCCCAGAGATAATGGAGAAGCTGATCTGCTGATGCGCCACGCCGATCAGGCCATGTATCAGGCAAAGCAGCAGGGCAAGATTCAGTACGCAATCTTTGATATTGTGCAGGGAGAAGCGACGATCCGTTTGCAGCATCTGGTGACCAGCCTGCGCAAGGCCATCGCCCAGAACGAACTTGTTCTGCATTTTCAGCCCAAAATCAATTTGCGTACCAAGACATTGATAGGCGCGGAGGCCCTGATTCGCTGGCAGCATCCTGAACTCGGCCTCTTGCCCCCTTCAGAATTTTTGCCGCCCATTGCCGAACACCCCATTAGTATCGCTATCGGCGAGTGGGTGATTGACCACGCTCTGGAACAGATCAATATCTGGTCCTGCTACGGGCTGGATTTGCCCGTAAGCGTCAATATCGGCGCCCATCAGCTCCTTCACAGCGCGTTCAAGATGCGGCTCAAGGAGCTGCTGGCAAAACATCCAGACGTGCCACCCGATCATCTGGAGCTGGAGATTCTTGAAACAAGTGCCCTTCAGGATCTTGATCAGGTTTCGTCTCTCATGTTCGAATGCGTGAACATTGGCGTGGGATTTGCCCTGGATGATTTTGGAACAGGTTACTCTTCGCTCACGTATCTCAAGCGCCTGCCTGCCGCCGTAATCAAGATTGACCAAAGCTTTGTGCGCGGCATGCTAGAAGACCCCAACGACTTTGCAATTGTGGTTGGTGTGGTGGGGCTCGCCAAAGCCTTTTATCGTCAGGTGATAGCCGAAGGGGTTGAAACAGCCGAGCACGGTGAAAGCTTGTTGAAGCTGGGGTGTGCGCTTGCACAAGGCTATGGTATTGCCCGGCCCATGAGCGCTCAGGACTTTCTGGACTGGGCAAAAGTGTGGAATGAAACGCACAGCAACAAGGTATAGCCGTAGTGCGGCAGCGATTACGGCCGCAGTGCAGCCGGAAGTTTTTCATATTCCTTTTCGTTTTGCCCTAAGCCTGAACAAACCGCAGCGGTTGGGATGTTCAGCAGCGCGGGGCTGAGCTCGAAGACGGCTTGGTTGCAGTAGTTTGAAAGGCGGGTTACTTTGCGACAGCTCGCCTTTTTTTTATCAAAGTATTATGCTGGGAATGACTGTTCGCCAAAATATTGGCGAAAAAAGCTGCTTTTGGAGGGTGAACGGGAAAAAAATATCCATTAACTTGTGCATGAAATTTGCAAATCCCCAAGTAATCAGGGGGGCACATGTACATAAACACCAATTGGATGGCCAACAGCGTTGCGAACAATCTTCAGTCGCACTACACCGAGTTGGCAACATCCACACAGCGCCTCTCAACCGGGTTGCGGGTGAACAGCGCCGCAGACGATGCAGCTGGCCTTGCCATTCGTGAACTGATGCGAACTGACATTTCTACCCTCAATCAGGGGGTGCGCAACGCAAACGATGCCATTTCGCTGCTCCAGACGGCAGACGGGGCGCTTGCGGTCATTGATGAAAAGCTCATCCGCATGAAGGAACTGGCAGAGCAGGCTGCCACGGGAACCTATGATTCCACGCAACGGCTTATGATAGATTCGGAATATCAGGCCATGGCTTCTGAAATCACCCGAATCGCCAACGCTACAGACTTCAACGGTATCCATCTGCTGAATGGCAATCTGTCCAGCGGTACCCACGATGGTGTGGGCATGACCTCCTCCGGCAAAATGAAGATCCATTTTGGCACTGCCAACGACAGCGCCGAAGACTATTACTATATTCAGATCGGTAGCGTTACGGCGAGTTCGCTTGGGTTGGGGGATAGCGGTGGTTTGTCTAGTTCGGCAGCAAAAGCGGATTATATTTCCAGTAAGGGCCTGACTTATATGGGAACTGACCAGCTTAACTTCTTGACTGTATATTGGAATAATATGGCACATTTTTCAAACTACGACCCAGTACAAACTGTGGAGTTGTACGAAGATGCTTCGTCAAATTTGTATGTATTTGCAACAAATAACTCTGGAGTGTTGCACGCTATAGAAACTGATCAAACTAGCTCTCCTACTGTGCACGGTGATGATGTAATTGGTTCAGGCTCTGGAGCGGCTGAGAATATCCGCACGCAGGATGCGGCCCAAAAGGCACTTGTGGCTATTGATAACGCCGTTGTTTCAAAGGACAAAATTCGCGCCTCGCTCGGTGCATTGCAAAACCGGCTTGAAAATACCGTGAGCAATCTTCAGACGCAGGCTGAAAATCTGCAATCCGCAGAGTCGCGCATTTCGGATGTGGACGTGGCCTCGGAAATGACGCGCTTTGTGCGCGAGCAGATTTTGACACAATCGTCGGTGGCCATGCTCTCGCAGGCCAATTCCATGCCCAAGATGGCTATGCAGATTATCGGCGGCTAAGCAAAAGCTTTTTCCATATCTCCCTCCACGGCATCCCCCCCAGCCGCACGGATTTCTGTCTATTCAGACGCAAAAAAGGCCAGTAACGGGCAATGTGGGCTTTGTGCTCACTAACCCGATATCAACCATATACCATGTGCCAGCCATCAATATGCGCCAGCCGTCAATGAAGCTGATGCTGAAACGGCTTTGCAAGAAAGCAGGGGTAACCCCCTTCGGGTTTCATGCCATACGGCAGTATTTTGCCGTCAGTCTGGTTAAATCGCAGAAGGCCGACATAACCGACATCCAGCAGCTTTTGGGCCACCAGATGCCCACCACAACGGATATTTACCTGCGTAGTGTTGCCCCTAACCTTGACCGCTTAGCCGGGGTCATTGAAGGGGTGGTTGGGGGTGTAGCTATTCACGGTGACGGGGCTGAGGCAGAAGGGTAGGCTTGGCTGAGCCAGTAGTAAGGGCGGGTTGTCTTGAGGCAACCCGCCTTTTTGCGGCTAATGGTGGGGTTAAGTCGCTTGATTATAACTAGCCGAGGTGGGGAATGTCTGACGTTTCAAAGTGTGGTTGTGGCTGGTACATGATTGCCATCGGTGTATGGTTACAATCGGATTAGCATTGACTCTGCGTGATTCGGAATGGGGAATTTATGTTGGGTTAATGTGCCGTTTGAGTTTCTGCTGCCGAGAGGATAAGAAGGGGAGGCAAGCATTATGTCTGCGGTCTTGGGAGTCAACACCCTTGCTGGCGTGTAACAGCATGTACACTGGTGTGCTTTTCCTTCAACTGCACGATAGCTATATATCTGCACGAAAAATAGCGGAGGCCGTATGTATATTAAATCTATATCTCTAAAAAATTTCCGCTGTTTTGAAGGGTTGACTCTTAATTTAAATGCAAAACTAAATGTCTTTTTTGGTGAAAATGGATCAGGAAAAAGCTCTTTATTTGAAGCTATAAATATTTTGCTCGGGAATATTACAGATAAGCTCGGAAAGAATTTTGCTGTAAAAATTAATTTGTCGTATGAAGATATTTATAATGAGTCTATTGATTCATATATAGAAATTTCAATGTTTGATAAGTCGCTGATAACATGGGGATTAGGAGCTACAAAAACAATTGAAAAAGGAAATTTTTCAACAAAAACGACATATCATTGCCATCAGCTTGAGCCGTATGTAAAAAATATTATTAACGCTATAGTTCTGAATAAAAAAACTCGGAATCTTCCAATATTCTTGAGTTATAAGGCGACAAGATCTACAGAATGTTTTTATGCAAAAAATGAAAATGAATATATCATATCTCCTACTGCATGTTATGACGATGCTATTTCTAGGAATTATGACTACCATTCATTTTTTAGATGGTTCAAAGCTCGTGAGGATTTGGAACTTCAAAAAAGTAAACATAGTATAACTCATTACGATGAGCAGCTTCAAGCAGTAAGGAGCGCAATAAAAAGCTTCTGTGATTTTTCTGATTTTAGTTTTGATAGAGAAACATGGCAATTTGTTATTGAAAAAGATGGGAAAAATATATTTTATAGGCAGCTGTCAGACGGAGAGAGGGGCTATATCATTCTTATTGGGGATATCGCCAGGCGTCTTGCAATTGCTAACTCCGAACTAACTAATCCGCTTGATGGGGAAGGCATTATTCTTATTGATGAAATAGAATTGCATTTACACCCGAAATGGCAGCGCAAAATTATTCCCAGCTTACAAAAGACCTTTCCAAATTGTCAATTTTTAATTTCTAGTCACTCCCCCCAAGTTCTGGGTGAAGTGCCCAAAGAGTCGGTATGGATACTTGAGCCGGGCGAAGAGCCATACCACCCGTCACGCTCTTATGGCATGGAGTCGTCTGAGCTCTTGCGTGAGGTTATGGGGGCTGAAAGCCGAAGCCCAGAAGTGACTGAAGTTCTTAAAGATATTGATCACCTTATTGAAGAAGGCAAATTTGAAGACGCGCGGAGGTCGATCTCGGATCTGGCTAAAAGTACCGGTAAAATTCCTGCACTCATCAGCGCAAACAGCTACTTAACTATGATGGGTCAAGAACAGGCCGATATTGAGGAGTAGCCGCATGCTTCCGATACATAAAAATAGCACGGATCCGTTGCGTCAATATCGTAGTACGCCAAATGCAAGCTATGACAACTGTCCTAAAGAAGCATTGAAAGATAGCCTGCTTCGAGAACAAAATTTTTTATGTGCGTACTGCATGGCGCGTATTACAAAAGATACAATGAGCATCGAGCATTGGAAATGCCAATCTGACAATTGTGATCTTGAACTTTCATATTCTAACCTATTAGCGGTATGCAGTGGAAATGAGGGTCAACCTCCCCGTAAGCAGCACTGCGATACCAGAAAGAGTAACCGGAATTTAACATACAATCCGGCGAACCCAGAGCATCATGCGAGGCTTAGAATACGCTACACACGGCTAACAGGTAAAATTGAATCAGAAGATACCGCCTTTTGTCTAGAACTTGGAGGTGAGCAGAGGGGAACAGAAGGTGTTTTAAACTTGAATTATGAGCAGATTATGAATAATCGTTTGGCAGTCATTGGTCGTGTGGAGCAAGAGATGAACAAATTGCCTCAGGATGCTAAAAAATCACAAATTCGTCAGCTCATTGAACGCTGGAAGACAGCCAACGGGCAGGGAGAACTCCCTGAATATGCAGGGGTTGCAATATATTTTCTCGAAAAACGCCTTGCTAGGGCGCAATGATTTTACCGTGGTACTTCGCTGCTAGCGTTGTATGATGCGAAACGGTTTCCCTTGGGCAATGGCACTATCTGATTTTCCCCACAGATTTCCCAAAAGTATGCATGGCGGTATGCACGCCACCCCGCGCAGCCCCGAATTTTACCCAGCTAGAACGCAAAAACGGCGAGTTACCTTTGACAGTAACTCGCCGTTTTACTTGCGTATGTGGCGGAGAGGGAGAGATTTGAACTCTCGATACAGGTTTAAGCCCGTATACTCGCTTAGCAGGCGAGCTCCTTCGGCCGGCTCGGACACCTCTCCGCGTGCATTGGCCATCCAAATGGTGAACCAGAATGCAGAAGTGCAAGCTAGCCCAGACAGAAGCACCTGTCAAGAATGTTCTTCCACTCTGTGGAAAATGATCGCGCTGGCGTGTGGACCGTGCGCGCCATTGACCGGGGCCGCAGCTTGGCGTAATTTTAAGAACTTCTCTCTTTAAATGGAACTATTGGAGCGCATTATGGCCCCCGAAAATGAAAAGATGCCCGCCGCCCCCCAGGCTGCCGAATCTGCAGCCACCGGCGAAACCGGTAAAGTCGGCATGGACTTTATTCGTACCCGCATTACCGAAGACAACGCAACGGGCCGTTTTGGCAACCGCGTACACACGCGGTTTCCTCCAGAGCCCAATGGGTATCTGCATCTGGGGCATGCCAAATCCATCTGCCTCAACTTTGGCGTGGCCAAAGAATTTGGCGGGCTGTGCAATCTGCGCTTTGACGACACCAACCCCACCAAGGAAGAAACCGAATACGTCGATTCCATCCGTGAAGACGTCCGCTGGCTTGGCGGCGTGTGGGACGACCGCGAATTCTATGCTTCCGACTACTTCGAGAAGCTCTATGAATACGCCGAGCAGCTTATCACCATGGGCAAGGCCTATGTGGAAGATCTTTCGGCCGAAGAAATACGCGAATACCGTGGCACGCTCACCCAGCCCGGCAAGGAAAGCCCCTGGCGCAACCGCAGCATAGAGGAAAACCTCGACCTGTTCCGCCGCATGCGCGCGGGCGAATTTGCCGATGGCGAAAAGGTGCTGCGCGCCAAGATAGACATGGCCTCGCCCAATGTGGTCATGCGCGACCCCACCCTGTACCGCATCCGCCATGCGGAACACCACCGCACGGGCAGCAAGTGGTGCATCTACCCCATGTACGATTACACCCACTGCCTGTCCGATTCCATCGAGGGCATCACCCATTCGCTCTGCACGCTCGAATTCATCAACAACCGCGAGCTGTATGACTGGGTGCTCGAAACCCTGGGCACGTACCGCCCGCAGCAGATCGAATTTGCGCGCCTTAATGTCACCTACACGGTGCTCTCCAAGCGCAAGCTCATCCAGCTGGTGAAGGAAGGCCACGTGACCGGCTGGGACGATCCCCGCATGCCCACCCTCAGCGGTATGCGCCGTCGTGGTATTCCGCCAGAGGCCCTGCGCGAATTCTGCTCGCGCATTGGTCTTGCCCGCGCCGATTCCACTGTGGATTACTCCATGCTCGATTTTTGCGTGCGAGAATACCTCAACGACCACACCCCGCGTGTCATGGCTGTGCTCGACCCCATCAAGGTGGTTATTGAAAATTATCCCGAAGGCCAGGTGGAAGAGTTTGAAATGCCCTACCACCCGGAAGACACCTCGTACGGCAGCCGCAAGGTTCCCTTCTCGCGCGAGCTTTTTATTGAACGCGATGATTTTCGCCTTGAGCCACCCAAAAAATATCACAGGCTGGCCCCAGGTGCAGAGGTGCGCCTGCGCTACGCCTACTTTATCACTTGCCGCGAGGCCGTGCTCGACGACGCTGGCAATGTGGTGGAGCTGCGCTGCGTGTACGATCCCGAAAGCAGGGGCGGGCAGAGCCCCGATGGCCGCAAGGTAAAGGGCACCATCCATTGGGTTTCGGCGGCGCATGCCATTCCCGCAGAGGTGCGGCTGTACGAGCAGCTTTTTGCGGCAGAAAACCCCAACGCCACGGCTGAAGGGCAGACGTTTCTGGATTACCTTAACCCCGAATCGCTCAAAAAGGTTGAGGCCAAACTGGAACCGGCGCTGGCTTCCTTCAAGATTGGCGACAAGATGCAGTTTGAACGCCTTGGCTACTTTTGCAAGGACAAGGACAGCACGGACACGCTGGCAGTTTTCAACCGCACCACAACCCTGCGTGATACCTGGGCCAAGCAGGAAAAAAAGGGCGCATAGCTCTTTTTTGAAAAAAAATTGGCTCTGGACAAAAAATTGTCGCAAGTCGCGCTTGACAGTCGCTGTGGCTGTCGATATATTCCGCGTCTCTACGGGTCGTTAACTCAGTAGGTAGAGTATCTGCCTTTTAAGCAGAGAGTCGCAGGTTCGATCCCCGCACGACCCACCAAATTTACTTCTCATAAAGCCCCGCAAAGCCTTAAAAGCCTTGCGGGGCTTAGCTTTTCCGCCATTTTGACTTCTCACTAGTTCTCACTCCCTACCTGTACATACCAACATAGTGTTGGTATATCTGTTGGCATCTTTCGTTTCCTGAAAGTTGGTACCAACATTTTTTACAAGCCCCGCCAATAAAGGGTTTGGCGGCAATGTTGGTATCTTTCAGCCAGCTAGGCGCAAACCGCCATGAGGAGATACCAACATGAGCTTAAGCGATACGCAGCTACGAAATATGAAGGCCACGGGCAAAGTCAAAAAGGTTTCTGACGGTGGCGGTTTGTATTTACACCTCAGCCCTGCTGGCGGGAAACTGTGGCGTATGGCGTACCGCTTTGAAGGCAAGCAAAAAATAGTGTGCTTTGGGGCATATCCTGCTGTTAGCCTGAAAGAAGCGCGTGAACAACGCGATGAAAGCAAGGCTCTGTTGGCTAGGGGTATTGACCCTTCCTTGCATAAGCAGGCGGCAAAGGTTGCCAGCATAGCGGAAACGGCAAATGCCTATGAAGTCGTTGCCCGCGAGTGGTATGCCAAAAATGCCCCCAGATGGACAGAAAGCAATGCAGAACGTGTTCTTGCCCGTCAGGAAAAAGATGTTTTTCCCTTTATTGGCAAGCGCCCCATTGCGCAAATATCAGCACCTGAATTGCTGACGGTGTTGAGAAAAGTTGAAGAGCGGGGGGCATTGGATACTGCCCACCGTATATTGCAGGATACAAGCCGCATTTTTCGTTATGCCATAGCTACAGGCAGGGCAGAGCGTGACCCCGGTGCTGATCTTAAAGGCGCTCTCCCTGTTCCGCGAGAAGGGCATTTTTCAACCATTGTGGATACAAAGGAGATAGGCCAGCTTCTACGCGATATTGACGCATACAGCGGAAATCTGGTTGTTCGGGCTGCATTGCGGCTGGCCCCATATGTATTTGTGCGGCCCGGCGAATTGCGAAAGGCCGAATGGACAGAATTTGACCTTGAGAATGCGGAATGGCGCATTCCGGCAAAGCGCATGAAAATGCGCGTGCTGCACATCGTACCTTTATCCAGACAGGTACTGGGCATCCTGCGTGATTTGCATCCGTATAGCGGCGATGGGCCGTATCTGTTCCCCAGTGTGCGGGCAAAAAGCGCCCCCATAAGCGACATGACACTTTTGGCGGGCTTGCGCCGCCTGGGGTATTCCAAAGAACAAATGTCTGTTCACGGCTTCAGAAGTCTTGCAAGTACGCTGTTGAATGAGCAGGGCTTCAATAAAGATTGGATAGAGCGCCAGCTTGCCCACGGGGAACGCAATAGTGTTAGGGCAAGTTATAATTATGCGGAATATCTTCCTGAGCGGCGTAAAATGATGCAGGAGTGGGCAGATTTTTTGGATAGTTTGCGGATGTAATGCAAAAAGGATTAGAGCCACAGTATGACTTTTCTGCCACTAGTGCCCACTTTTTATACTTTTGTATAGAAATTAGCGACTGCGCTAACCTGTATTTGAAAAAAATGTCAACACAATTTTCAAAATAAACAGGATTCAGTGGGGAGTTATCTTGAATGTGAACTGTTGATTATGCCTGCGGGCATAGCTTGTTATGTCAAACATCATATTTCAGGTGAAATATTTTTGTTCTATAACAGGAACAAGCCATATTCTTGTGTTCCAATTTTTGGGAATAATTTTCCTATATGGTAAATTTATGTGTCTCAGAATAGAAACTATAAAAAAAATCTAAAAATCACTAACTAATCTTTTGATTGTAAAATCAGCTAGTTATTAAAATGACGCGGAGAACCAGATATTTTATCGTCTTGACACAATGTGAGGTTCTTTGCATACGCTAGAAAAGGCATGAGAAAAGCGGTCCGTGTTGGCGCACGAACCGCTTTCAAAAATGGGATTCTTCCCGATGAGAATGCTAGGGCCAGCCATTTGCCGTGTCAGCCCTACAAACCAACGCATTGCACATTTGTACAATGCCCCTTCTCCGTATACGCAGTATTACCATTTGGCAATAAGAAAATGCGGGGGAATCGGGTTTTGTGCGCTGTGCCGTGCTGTAAAGGATTGTTTCAATTATGAAACACGTTCCTCTTGCAGCGTCACAGGAAAATTCATCTTCCTCTCAAAACCTTCAGCTTGTCCGCTTGCCCCGTGTACTGGCGCTTACAGGTGTAAGCACCGCCACATGGTACAGGGGCATTTCCAGCGGCATCTATCCCGCCCCCGTAAAAATTGGTTCCCGTGCTGTGGCCTGGCGCATGGCTGACCTCATGCCCATTCTTGAAAACGGCGTCCAGGGGGTGGCTGATGGCAGCAAGTAGCGCCGCCCAGCCTCACAATTCCACCCCCATTCCACCCTTGGCGGTACCCCCGCCAGACCGATTGCCTCCACTCAATTATCTACATGCTTCTATAATAGACCCCTCTCAGGCTCTTGCTGAAATGCGTGCCGCTGGCTTGCTGGTGGATGATCTGCAATTTGACGGCAATCTCCATCGCGTGCCCGTTGAAGGCAAAGCCCGCCAGAAAGACGGTGCGTATTGTGCCCATGCTGATGCGCCTTGCTCTGTGTGGTGGCAAAACTGGCGAACAGGGGCAACTGGTGTATGGACGGCGCAAGGCGAAACAAGTTTTTCACCCGCTGAGCGTCAGGCCTTTACCCGCCGCATGGAAGAAAACCGCAGGCTGCAAGCGCTAGAGCAAGCACGCCGCCAAGCCGAAACCGCAAAAAAAGCGCAAAGGCTGTATGCCGATGCAACAAAAATGGTAGCGCATGGGAGGCATGTGTACTTGGCTGACAAGGGCGTGCAATCATTGCCCGGCCTTAAAATTTCTTTCCGCGACAACAAACTGGTGGTTCCGCTTTATGATGCTGAAGGGCAGCTTGTGAACCTTCAGTTTATCAGTGAGCAGGGCGAAAAGCGGTTTTTGTCCGGCGGGCGAAAACAGGGCTGTGTTTTTCCCATTGGCGAGAGCGCAGACTCTCCGCTGCTGATAAGTGAGGGGTTGGCAACCGGCCTAAGTCTGCATGAATGCCTTGGCTATCCCGTATGGGTGGCGTTTGACGCGGGCAATCTTTTGCCCGTAGCGCAAGCGGCCCGCCGCCAGTTTCCCAACAGGCGGATTGTCATCTGCGCAGACAATGACGTGCATGCGGATGCCTCGCCCAACACAGGGGTGGAAAAAGCCACCGCCGCCGCTCAGGCCATAGACGCAGAAATTGCTGTTCCTCGCCATGAAGGCAGAAAGGTTGACTGGAATGACCTCCATAAAAAAATGGGGGCCGGGGAAGTTCGCACGCAGTTTATGAATGCCCACAAGCCCAGCGGGCAAACACCTGAAACCTCACAACAGCATACAAAACTTCCCAATGGCTATTCCCTGCGCACAACGGGAAAACAGCAAGGCCTGTGGCATCTTGAACAAAAAGATGGCGGAGAGCCTGTTGAAACATGGATAGGCCCGCCATTGCATGTACGTGGCAGAACACGCGATGAAAACGGCAGATCATGGGGGTTGCTGTTGGAGTGGCAAGACCCTGATAACGGCAAACATACCTGGGCAATGCCCAGTGCCATTTTGACAGGGCGCGACCCATCCGCATGGTTGGGACGGCTTGCAGATGAAGGCTGGAGCGGTGCCCCCGGCAAGCGTGCTCGCGACTTGTTAGCCCTTTTTCTTGCCACAATTCAGCCTTTGGAACGTGTGTGGTGCGTTCCCAGTATCGGCTGGCATTACGAGCAGTTTGTTTTTCCAGATGCAATAATCAAACAAACTACTGGGCAAACTGGGCAAGCTGGACAAGTTAATGAAAACAGCGTGTTGCCGCTGTCCAGCAGTGCCCAGTCAGAACCGGGCAATCTGGGCAAGATTGTGCTGCAAACCGCAACGGTCCAAAACCCCTACCTTACGGGCGGCACTCTGGAACAATGGCAAGCCACCGTTGGCGCATGGGCGCAAGGCAACAGCCGTTTAATGCTGGCAATATGCGGGGCACTTGCCGCCCCACTGGTGCATCTGGCTGGGCAGGAAAGCGGCGGATTCAATTTTGTGGGCCAAAGTTCCACGGGTAAAACAACGGCTCTGGTTGTGGGGGGCAGTGCGTGGGGCAAGGGCACAGCCTCTGGCGGTTATGTGCAAAACTGGCGGGCAACAGCCAACGGCCTTGAAGGCATGGCAGAGCTGCACAATGATGCTCTTTTGTGTCTGGACGAAATAGGGCAGGCATCGGCCCGCACGATAAGCGAGGCTGCCTACCTCCTCGCCAACGGTATGGGCAAGGCGCGGGCCATGAATGACGGTTCCGCCAAAGCCGTAAAGTCATGGCGGTGCATGGTGCTTTCTACCGGCGAAAAAGGGCTTGCGGACAAAATTGCAGAAGAGGGCGGCAAGGTACAGGCGGGGCAGGCAGTACGGCTGATTGATGTGCCTGCGGATGCCGGAAAAGGTTTAGGCATTTTTGAAAATCTGCATAGTCATGAAAGCCCCAGTGCTTTTGCGGACTGCATAAAAAAAGCCGCCGCGCAAAATTACGGGCACGCGGCCCGCGCCTTCATTACGCAACTTCAGCAGCACCGCCAGCAAACGCTGGAAAAGCTCTCTCCCGCGTTGCAAACAGCAGCAGAAAGCCTTTGCCCGCCCAATGCTTCAGGGCAAGTGCGAAGGGTTGCCCAGCGGTTTGCCCTATGTGCCATAGCTGGCGAAATGGCTACAGACTGGGGGCTTCTGCCTTGGAAAGAAGGGCAAGCCTTTGCCGCCATTCAAACCTGTTTTGACGCATGGTTTTTATTGCGGGGTGGAGCCGGGGCGGCGGAAGATGCCGCCATTGAAACACAGGTAAGGCTGTTTATTGAGCAGCATGGCGCTAGCCGCTTTCAGGATATGGACAATCTCGCCGCTCCTTGCAGCCAACGGGTGGGCTTTCGCCGCATAAGCAACACTGGCGAAGGCATGGAATACTATGTCTTGCCGGAAAGTTTCAAATCAGAGATTTGCAAGGGCTTTCCGTTGCAGCGGGCTGTGGCTGTTCTACTGGAAAAAGGTTTGCTGTTGCCGGGCGATTCTGGCAGCAACACGCGCAAGCCGCCGCATGATTTGCCGGGCTTTGGGCGCAAAAGGTGCTATGTGCTTTGCTGCGGGGGTGATGCAGATGCCCTGGTTTGATCTGTTCATTCCGCCAACAACTTGCCCGGTTTGCCCGGAATTGCAAAACCAAACTGGGCAGCAACAACACGTTGAAACTATTGAAGTGTCCAGCCTGCCCAGCTTGCCCGGACAAAAAACGGCAATGTGTGATGCAGCGGTTGAAAATGCTGTGCAGCCGCAACGCTGCCTTGGATGCTTGGCATGGCGTAACACTCCGGGCCTTGCGTGGTGGTGCGGCACTTGCGCGGCAACGGGGTTGCGGGTTGGCTTCCGTTCTGTTTGCTCCTTACCAAGCCAAATGATGCCCGCCGCAACGGCTCAAGGCGAGGTGGTCTGGCAGTAAAAAGGGGGGCCGACCCCGCCAGGGTAAAGCCATAAACATAATAAGGCCCGGAATCCCCCGCCATTTGTGCAGGTTTTCCGGGCCTTTTCTTGCCAGAATGTCATGAGCAGGGGCGCATACGGTCTTACGGTCATGCGCTGCCAACATTTGCCCCCCCGCCAAGCTATGGGTGGTTCATAAAAGTTCAGTTTGCGGGGCTGGTATTGGCTTAGCTCAGCTCTGCTTTCTCCAGCTTTGGCAGTGCCTTCACTATCTTGAGAGTTTCAAGGCTCACGGTAATGACGCGCAAAAACAGCTCCAGCGGATAGCGCGGGTTGTGCATGGTTTCATTGGCCCAATCGTTGGCGTCATTGACAATGCCGCTGTCTTTGTCCGTTTTTACGCACTGGCGTTCCACCACCCAATCCAGCGCGGGCTTGCCGTTGACCACATATTCATAGGCTTCAGGGGGAATGCCGGTCACGGTAATCTTGCTGTTGTAATGCAGTGTTGTAAGGTCTTTCTCCTTGCCGTTTTTGCCATAGCGCATCTTTTCCACCCTGAAATCCTGGGGCGTGCAATCGTCCAGCGTTTTACCGCCAGCAATGCCGACAGTTGCCGGGTACGGCTCCACACTTTCATAGCCAATGTGCAGCTTTGCCAGTTCGCGCCCTGCCTTGCTGAAGGCCCAAAAATCCGCCGCCAGTTTTACGCGGGGAATACGGGGCAGCTCTTTGGCGAGGTTGTCCGCGTACCATTCCCGATACTGTTCCGAATGCAGCAAGCCATAGATGTAATAAAACAAGTCTTCCTTGCTGATCTTTTCGCCGGGGTAGGCGCTTTGGAAATGCTGCAAGCCTTCGTCTGTAATGGCATCGCGGCGGGTGCGCTGCTTCGGCTCTGGGGCCGGTGCGTCAAACAAGCTGCCCTGCGATTGCGAGGGGGCTTTTGTTTCGCTGGGGTCATCGTAGAGGTAGAGGGGGAAGCATTGCGCACCAGCTTCGAGGCAGTTCAAATCAAGGATTGTAGAGCTTATAAAACAAGAAATTCCATTTTTCGCCCCAGCACCAGAAACAGAAATGATTATGTTCTCGGAGGTGGGTTCTGGAAAGATGCGAGGCATCTGGTAAACCATTTCATTAAAAGTGCGATTGAAATACAGCCATTGTCTAGTGAATGGCCTGTATTGACTGTGTATTAGGGATTTCTCATCAAAATAAAAACTATAATTTTTTACAAGAAACTGCTTTAGTGATCGCGTCCAGCTAATTTTTGTGGGATTTGTGTCTATAAATGATTCAATCTTTGATCCACGTTCTTTTTTGTCAAAGCATTTATACAATGTATCAAATCGAAATACTTCTGTATTGTAAAAATTTATCATGCGCTGCATGTTTTCTGTTATAATGCTTAAGCTGGAATTGTAACACCACACATCACGATTTGTAACTACACCAAGAGAAAAATTTTCAAAAAGTCCGGTTTCATTTTTCTTTTTATCGCCTAACACAATGAATTGACTAAAACTGTCATCTCGTTGTTGGAGCCAGTCACCATGGTCGTCAGGTGTAATTGATTGCCAGCCGTTGGCGGCAGTAATGCCAGCAATGCTGGCATAGTCTTGTATTGCCTTCAGCTTTTCCTCTCGGCTCAGGTAGTCACCAATATCATGGAAAAATACCTGGCCGCGCTGTTTGGACTTTGGGTTTTTTACCAGCAGGGAAATGGCAATGGGGGCGCGGCTACCACTGCCAAAAATATTATCTTTTTCCTTGCGCCGCGTCTCACCTTGAGTGCGAGCATTACCCCGCAAATGAAAGGCGGATTCAACTTACAAGTGCAACACCCT
Source organism: Desulfovibrio sp. (assembly GCF_041907885.1). Lineage (GTDB taxonomy): Bacteria > Desulfobacterota > Desulfovibrionia > Desulfovibrionales > Desulfovibrionaceae > Desulfovibrio. Next base: position 178,787 of record NZ_JAYRGM010000005.1, read on the forward strand.
CAAAGTTGAATGAAAAGGCAAGGTGGTATAGCCCTTTAGCCTCTCCATCCAACCAAAGATTGAAGGGCGTATGGGCTATGCACACCTTGCCAGGGAAGAACGGTACTACATCTGCCAGGCAGTGAAAAGTGGAACGTCACTGAGGGCCATAGCCAAAGCGATAGGCCGTAGCGTCTCAACTGTAAGCCGCGAACTTGCGCGAAATACCGGGGCGCGTGGCT
>NZ_JAYRGM010000006.1:0-117302 GCF_041907885.1 Desulfovibrio sp.
CCCCTCATTCTCATGCACCAAGTGCCTGGGGCGCGGCAAAAAAGGCATGGATCCCGCCACCCTGCGTATGGTTATGGAAAGCGGCGAGCTGCCGCGCACTCCGGCGGGCGAATCCCTGACCGAAGTGGGCAGGCTGATACCCAAGCGGTTGTTCAATATCTGCGTTCCCGATGAAAAGGTCGAAGCTGTGGTTAAGGCCATCATAGAGGCCAACAGCACCGGCCACCCCGGCGATGGAAAGATCTTTGTGATGCCGGTGGAAGAATCCTATGTGGTTCGCACGGGCGAGCGCGCTGACGCATAAGGAAGGTATTGTATGAGTATTGACGCCAACGCAGTAGTGCTTGAGCGCTACAACGCCAAGGTCTTCAAGAACCGCAAGGAGCACATGCTCAAGGTCAATCCTGCGGAAGACCAGATTATTATCGCCAACACGCGTGCCATTCCCGGCATCATGACCAACCGGGGCTGCTGTTACGCTGGCTGCAAGGGCGTTGTGCTCGGTCCCATCAAGGACATGGTTACGATCACCCACGGCCCTGTTGGCTGCGGCTTTTACAGCTGGGGCACGCGCCGCAACAAGGCCAAGGCCGAAGGTGATGCCCCCAACTACATCCAGTACTGCTTTACCACAGACATGCAGGAGCCCGATATCGTCTTTGGCGGCACAAAAAAGCTCAAGAAGGCCATCGACGAAATCATGGAGCTCATGCATCCCAAGACCATCATGATCGCCGCCACCTGCCCTGTGGGCCTGATTGGTGACGACATCCAGGCCGTGGCCGCAGAAGCTGAAAAGGAATACGGCATCCGCTGCGTGGCATACAGCTGCGAAGGTTACAAGGGTGTAAGCCAGTCGGCTGGTCACCACATTGCCAACAACGGCCTTATGAAGCGCGTTATTGGCACGGGCGATTACGAACCCGCCACCAAGTATTCGATCAACATTCTTGGCGAATACAACATCGGCGGCGACGGCTGGGAACAGGAACGCATTCTCAAAAAGATCGGCTACGAAGTGGTTTCGGTTTTCACCGGCGACGGAGAAGTGGAACGCATAGCGAGCTCGCACAAGGCCAATCTCAACCTCGTGCAGTGCCACCGCTCCATCAACTACATCGCTGAAATGATGAAGACCAAGTACGGCGTGGACTGGCTGAAGGTCAACTTTATCGGCCTTGAAGGAACAGTTCAGAGCCTGCGCGACATGGCAGCCTACTTTGGCGACCCCGAGCTTGCGCAGCGCACCGAACAGGTTATCGCCGAAGAACTGGCCGAGGTGCAGGATCAGATGGCGGCCTACAAGGCCCGCCTCAACGGTAAAACCGCAGCCCTCTTTGTGGGCGGCAGCCGCTCGCACCACTACCAGGGCCTGCTGCAAGACCTGGGCATCAAGACTGTGCTGGCCGGTTACGAATTTGGCCACCGCGACGACTATGAAGGCCGGGATATCATTCCCAACATCAAGGACGACGCGGACAGCAAGAACATTGAACACATCACCGTGGAAAAGGACGAAAAGAAGTATCACGCCTACCTTACCCAGGAACAGTACGACAAGCTGGCCGCAGAGATTCCGCTTGAAAAGTACGATGGCATGATACGCGACATGGACGAGGGAACCTACGTGGTTGACGACCTCAACATGTACGAAGCTGAAAAATTTATGGAAATCCTCAAGCCCGACATGTTTTTCTCTGGCATCAAGGACAAGTACGCGTTGCAGAAGGCCGGAACCCTCTCCCGGCAGCTGCACAGCTACGATTACAGCGGGCCTTACGCGGGTTTCAAGGGTGCAACGCAGTTCGGTTACGACCTCTGCATGGGTTATTTTACCCCCGCGTGGCACATGGTAACCCCGCCCTGGAAGAACCGCGCCACCCTGCAAGGAACTGTGGGAGAATAGTATGCTTGACCTCACCCCAAAGACACATGTGAACAGATCGGGCGTTCTTATCAACCCGTGCAAGACCTGTCAGCCTGTGGGCGCCCTGTTTGCCGCCCTGGGTGTGCGCAACTGCATGCCTTACAGCCACGGATCGCAGGGTTGTGCTTCTTACCACCGCACCTACCTTACGCGCCACTTCAAGGAACCGGCCATCGGTGTCACCAGTTCCTTTACCGAAGGCGCATGCGTGTTCGGCGGCGGCCCCAACATCCGCCAGGGCGTCAAGACGGCCTTTGAAGTCTACAACCCGGACATCATTGCCGTACACACAACCTGTCTTTCCGAAACCATCGGCGATGACCTCAAGACCTACATCGACGACATGGAAATTCCGGACGACAAGATCGTAGTTCACTGCAACACGCCGAGCTACGTGGGCTCGCACGTGACGGGTTTTGCCAACATGATGGCCGGTTTCATCAGCTACCTTGCCGCCAAGGGCAAGGCCACAGAAACCGTGGCGGTGTTCCCCGGCTTTGTGAACCCCGGCGACATCCGCGAGTACAAGCATCTTGTGAACCTGATGAAGCTCAAGTCCATCATGTTCCCCGATTGCAGCAATGTCATGGATGCCCCCATGACCGGCGAATACAAGATGTACCCCGATGGCGGCACAACCATTGATGAAATCCGCGCACTCGGTACATGCCGCAAGGTTCTGGCGCTTGGCCGCCTTACCAGCGCAGAACCCGCCGCCCAGCTCAAGCGCAAGTGCGGTGTGGAATCTGACCTGTTGCCCCTGCCCATTGGCCTGGCCGATACCGATGCCTTTATCATGGCCATGGCAAACCTTAACGGCGGCGATGTTGACCCGCTTATCGACGAAGAACGTGGCCGTCTGCTCGACCTCATGCTCGATGCAAACCCGTACTTCTACGGCAAAAAAGTTGCCGTGTACGGCGACCCCGACACAGTGCTTGGCTTGACCCGCTTCTGCCTCGAACTGGGCATGATTCCCAAGTATGTGCTCACGGGTACGCCCGGCGAAACCTTCGTCAAGCTGGCCAAGGCCATGTTCAAGGAATACGGCAAGGAAGAAGAATGCAAGGCCTTTGCGGCCAAGGATCTCTTTGACCTGCACCAGTTCATCAAGGAAGAGCCCGTTGATCTGCTGCTCGGCAACTCGCACGGCAAGCAGATCGCCAAGGCCGAAAACATTCCGCTGGTGCGCGCTGGCTTCCCGATTCTTGACCGCTACGGACACGGCTCGCTGCCCATAGTTGGCTACCGTGGTGCATTCCAGCTGGCCACCAAGATCGCTGACACGCTGATGGAAGAGTTTGACCGCAACTGCGCCGACGAAGACATGGATCTGATCATGTAAGACGGCTCAAAGCCGCGACAGGGGCCGGGGGGAACACTCCCCCCGCCCTTCCAAGGGGGTTCCCATGGCTATGGAAATACTTGAAGAACGCCGTACGTCCATCAAGGAAAAGGGAAACAAGGGCGGGGGCTGCTGTAGCGGCGACGGCCTGCGTTGCGATACGGCCAGCGTGGCCGGTTCCGTGAGCCAGCGGGCCTGCGTGTACTGCGGTGCGCGCGTGGTGTTAAACCCCATTACCGATGCCTTTCATATCGTTCACGGGCCCATCGGCTGCGCCAGCTACACCTGGGACATCCGTGGCAGCCTCACCAGCGGCTCAGAAATGTTCCGCAACAGTTTTTCCACCGATTTGCAGGAAAAAGACATTGTCTTTGGCGGTGCAGAAAAGCTCACCCGCGCCATTGACGAGGCCGTGGCAAACTATTCGCCCAAGCTCATCTTTGTGTACGCCACCTGCATTGTGGGCGTGATCGGCGACGATGTGGAAGCCGTGTGCCGCAATGCCGAAAAGAAGCATGGCATCCGCGTTATCGCGGTCAAGGCTCCCGGTTTTTCCGGCACCAAGTCCACGGGCTACCGCATGGCCTGCAACGCCCTTGTGCAGCTTATGGAGCCGCACAAGGATCAGGCCAAGATCAAGGGCGTCAACATTCTGGGCGACTACAACCTTGCGGGCGAAATGTGGATTATCCGCAACTATCTGCGCGAAATGGGCATTCCCATTGTTGCCACCCTTACGGGCGACGCCGCCTACGAAACGCTCATCAAGGCCCCGGCAGCCCAGCTCAACATTGTGCAGTGCGCTGGTTCCATGATGTATCTGGCCCACCGCATGGAAGACGAAATGGGCGTTCCGTGGATGCGCGCCAGCTTCTTTGGGGTGGAGGACACCTCCACAGCCCTGCGCCAGGTGGCCGAACGCCTCAACGACGACTACGCCAAACGCAAGGCCGAGGCCCTTATTGCCGAGCGCGGCGCAAGAGCCAACGCGTTTCTTGAACAGTACAAGCCGCACTTTGTGGGCAAAAAGGCCGCCATCTTTGTGGGCGGCGGTTTCAAGGCCATATCGCTCATCCGTCAGTTTAACGAAATGGGCATAGAAACCGTGGTGGTGGGAACCCAGACCGGCAAGCCCGAAGATTATGAAATCATTTCAAGCCTCGTGAATCCCGGCACGGTCATTCTTGACGATGCCAACCCCGCAGAGCTTGAAACCTTCATGAAGCAGAAAGGCGCGGATATTCTGGTGGGCGGCGTCAAGGAACGCCCCCTGGCCTACAAGCTGGGCATTGCCTTTTGCGACCACAACCACGAGCGCAAGCACGCCCTGGGCGGTTTTGAAGGCGTGGAAAACTTCACCCGCGAGGTGAACCTTTCGATCAACAGCCCCGTATGGCAGTTTACGCGCAGCAACGCCTCATTTGCCGAGGCAACGCAGGCGCAGGCCAACCTGGTGCGCCAAGCACTGGCCGCAAGAGCAGCACATTTCTAGCACAGCGTAATCGGCTTGCACACAGTTTGCCCGCCGCTGCGGCCACAGGCCGCCTGGAACATAAGGAGAAGACAATGAGCGCCAATCTTGTCAACCTGAATACAAATCCCTGCAAGATGTGCATGCCCATGGGTTCAGTAAGCGCCTTTTACGGCATCAGCAAGAGCATGAGCATTCTGCACGGTTCGCAGGGATGCAGCACCTATATTCGGCGGCACATGGCAACCCACTACAATGAGCCGGTAGATATCGCCTCGTCTTCGCTTACGGAAGAAGGCACGGTATTCGGCGGAACAAAAAATCTGCTCAAGGGCTTGGAAAACCTCATCAAGCTGTACAACCCTGAGGTGATCGCCGTTTCCACCACCTGCCTTGCCGAAACAATCGGCGAGGATGTGCCCGCCATCATCAAGCAGTTCAAGGACGAACACCCGGAAGTGACGGCCACCATCATTCCCGTTTCTTCGCCCGGCTACGGCGGCTCGCAGTACGAAGGATTTTTCCGTGCGCTGCACGCCATTGTGCGCCACGTGCCCATGGATTCCGCGCCCAACAATGTGGTCAACATCATCACCGGCCACCTCTCGGCGGCGGATACCAGAGCGCTCAAGGCGCTGCTGGACGGCTGCGGCCTTGAATATGTGCTGCTGCCCGATCTTTCGCAAAACCTTGATGGCGGGCACGAAGACAACTACAATCGTTTGCCCCAGTACGGCACAACGCTGGCCCGCATCGGCCTTATGGCTGGCGCGCGCATGACACTTGAACTCGCGCCCTTCTGCCCCGAAGAATATTCGCCCGGTGCGTATCTGCGCGATACCTATGGCGTGCCCCTGTTGCGCATGAATCTGCCCGTGGGCCTGCGCGATACCGATGCCTTTGTGGCCACGCTTGAGGCCCTTGGCGGGCAGATACCCGCCACCGTGCGCGAAGAACGCGCCCGCTACCTCGATGCCATGATCGACGCGCACAAGTACAATGCCCAGTGCCGCGTTGCCGTCTACGGCGAACCCGACATGGTGTTGGCCCTTGTGCGCGCCTCGTGCGAAAACGGGGCAGTACCCGTTGTGGCCGCCACCGGCAGCCGCTGTGCCAGTTTTGAAAAAACCCTTGCGCCCGATATGGCCCAGGCTACGGAAACACAGTTCAGCGGCGATTTTGACATTCTGAATTTTGCCGACTTTGCCGCCATTGAAAACGCCCTGCTTGCGCGCAAGGCCAACCTCATGCTTGGCAATTCAGACGGTCGCCGCATTGAAGAACGCCACCATGTTCCGCTGCTGCGTTACGGCTTTCCCATCCACGACAGAGTTGGCGGCCAGCGCACGCGCCTGCTGTTCTATGACGGCTCGCTCAGCCTTATGGAAGCAACGGCCAATGCCATGTTGCAGTTTACCGAAGGCAGCTTCCGCGAGGAGCTTCTCAACAAATACTTCAAGGATGATGCCGCCATGGAAGCCAAAGCCTCCCGCATAGAAGTTGTCGCCCCGGCCAGCGAACCGCTTGTGCCTGTAACGGCCTCCACCGCCGCGCTTGCCGAACTGGCCGCTGGCAGCCCCGCCGCTGTCAATGCAGAGCGCACCAAGTCCCATCCCTGTTTCTCCTGTGGGGCCTGTGCCACCTCGGCCCGGTTGCATCTGCCCATTGCGCCCAAGTGCAACCTGAGCTGCAACTACTGCCTGCGCAAGTACGACTGCGTCAACGAAAGCCGCCCCGGTGTCACCACAGCCGTGCTCACGCCCGCCCAGGCTTTTGACCACTTTATGAAAGTTAAGCACGACATGCCCAATCTTACGGTTGTGGGCATTGCCGGCCCAGGCGACACGCTGGCCAATCCGGAGGAAACATTCCGCACGCTCGAAATGATCCGCAAGGAAGATCCCAACATCACCTTCTGCATGTCCACCAACGGCCTTGCCCTGCCGGAGCATGTGGAAGACATGAAGCGCGTGGGCGTAAGCCACGCCACCGTGACCATCAATGCCGTTGATCCCGCCATTGGTGCGCAGATCTACAAGTTTGCCATGTACAGGGGCAAGAAATACACGGGCGAAACCGCAGCCGCCCTGCTGCTTGCCAACCAGATGGCGGGCCTGCGCGCCCTCACCCAGGCGGGCATAGTGTGCAAGGTCAATACGGTGCTGCTCAAGGGCATCAACGACGGGCACATTCCGCAGGTGGTGGAAACAGCGCGCGAGCTTGGCGCGGTGATGACCAACATCATGCAGCTTATCCCGGTCAAGGGCAGCGTATTTGAAAACATGCCCCTGGTGAGCAACAAGGAGCTTATGGACATGCGCCGCAGCTGCGAGCCCACGCTCAAGCAGATGTACCACTGCAAGCAGTGCCGCGCCGATGCCGTGGGCCTGCTGGGCGACGACAAGTCCATTGATTACCGCCCTGCTGCCGCCAAGGCCCCCGCAGCGGAAGAAGCCAAGCCCCCTGTGGCCCGCAAGATACGCATTGCCGTGGCCTCCAAGACCGGCATGACCGTTGACCAGCACTTTGGCCAGGCAGAACAGTTCTATATCTACGAGAGCGACGGCGCTGCCGCCAGCTATGTAGAAACGCGCAGTGTTTCCAAATACTGCAACGGCATGGACGACTGCGGCGAAAAGGCCGGACGCATGGCGGGCATTCTGGCCGCTGTGGACGACTGCAAGGGCGTGCTTGCCCTGCGCATAGGCGAAAGCCCGCTCAAGAAGCTTGAGACCAAGGGAATACGCGTGTTTACCCTGTATGAAAATGTGGACAAGGCCGTGAATGACGCCGCCAAGGCGCTCTGCGGATAATTCCGGCCCATTCCACCGGCCTGACCGGAGGCAAACCGGTCAGGCCGGGGTACACGCCATTTTTGCCAAGAGGTTATCTCCATGCCTCAACTGGTGGACAGAACGCTCTGCCTGCTCTACCGGGTGCTGCCAGCCACGCACTCGCAAGAGCAAAGGCAGACCGCAGACGCTTTTGCGCTCTGGGCCGGGGAATGGATCGACCTCATGCACCACATGGGATTTGTGGTCGAAATTCCCCCAGACCTGCAATTTGCAGCAGCCAGCGCCAAGGCCCGCCGCACGGGCAAACGTTCGGCCCCTTACGGGCCGTGGTCGCGCCTGAGCGGCTGCTGTGACGCGCTTTATACCTTTGAAACCGAGCTCTGGCCCAGCTTTGCCGCCATAAAGGACACCGTGGAATTCAGCCCCGGCGACCACGCAGGCTGCGCCACGGCCCTGGCCGTATTGTGGCTGCTCAAGGGCGGCCCCCGTGTGGCGGGCTGCATTGGCGGCTCTGCCCTGCACGGCCCCGATGCCGGGCCCGCGCTGGAAGAAGTGGCCTTAAGCCTGTACGCCCAGGGGGTTGATACCGGCCTCGCCAACCTGGACAAAATGCCGCAAGTCACGGCCCTGCTTGCAGAGGCCGGTTTTGACATATCCCACCACAAGGCAGTGCTGGGCGCAGATATCTTTGCTGTGGAATCCGGCATCCATGTGGATGGTATTGTCAAAAAGCCTTTTCTTTACGAGCCTTACCCGCCAGCTACCGTGGGGCTTGAGCGCCAGATTGTGGTGGGTAAACACTCGGGGCGCGTTTCGCTGCGCATCAAGGCCCGCCAGCTTGGTTTGAACTTGCCGCGCGCGGCAGAAGAACATATGCTTGAAAGGGTTCAGCAGCTTGCCGAGCGGCAGCAGTGCAGCCTGACTGACGCCCAGTTTCTCGACCTGTGTCACACATGCCATCCCCCCGAATCCTTGTCTTCTGCCCGAACGGACTGTTGCGGTCTTTCGGGTGCAACGGTTTCTGCGGAGGTGGACCATGCCTGAGATCATTATTGTAGACACAACCCTGCGCGACGGCGAGCAGGCTCCCGGCTTTGCCTTTGCTCCTGCCCTTAAAATACGTCTGGCGTCCATGATGGACGAGGCTGGCGTAGACCAGATTGAAGCGGGCGTTCCCGCCATGGGCGAAAACGAAAAAGCCACCATCCGCTCCATCCGGGAGGCCTGCGCCAACGCCCGCGTATCCACCTGGAACCGCCTGCGCGAAAGCGACGTGCGCCACTCCTTTGACTGCTCTCCCCACATCATCCATCTGTGCTGCCCTGTTTCTGACCGCCAGATCAAGGACAAGCTCAAAACCACCCGCGCCGAGGTGCTTGCCTCGCTGGCAAAGTGCGCGGTGCTTGCCGCCAGCCGGGGTGCGGAAGTTACCGTGGGTTTTGAAGATGCCTCTCACGCCTCGCCAGACCAGCTGCGTGAAGCGGCAAAGGCGGCACGCCAGTGCGGCGTGGTGCGCGTGCGCCTCAGTGATACCGTGGGCTGCTACACGCCCGACAAGGTGTGGCGGGCCGTGCGCATGCTGCGCGAAACGGGCGTGGATGTGGAAATCCACGCGCACAACGACTTTGGCATGGCTGTGGCAAACTCGCTTATGGCCGTGAACGCCGGGGCACGCTACGTCAACACCACCCTTTGGGGCATTGGCGAAAGGGCGGGCAACTGCGGGCTGGCTACCTTTACAGCGGCAGCGGCGCGGCTTGGCAACACTTCGTGCGCGGTAGATTCCCGCAAGGCCCTTGAACTGGAACGCCTTGCTGCCACCCTGTTGCCGCAAAAATCCATGAACGGCTGGGGAAAACATCTGGGATACGGCTATGGCACGCGCCCGTTCGGGCTGTAGAGGCGCAATATTGTTCTGCCCTCTGCCACCGGCTAACACCATATAAGTACACTCCCTCAAACGGGCCTGTCTTTTTTGGCGGGGAACAAGATTCATCTTGTACCATGCGCCCGGACACCGCCCCCCGCTTTACGGAGATCGCCATGAAGTGTGACTGCATTGCAGTGCTGGAAAATACAGAAAATTCCATTACCACCATGGATAGCTGTACGCATCTTTCTGTCTGGCAGCGCGACTGGAGCACGGATAAAGCCTGGCGTGCCTGCGATGCTGTGCCCTTTTCGCTTGAGGGCTGTGATACCCTGCCCCAGATGCGCGAACGCCTGCGCCAGCTTGCCAATCTGCTGCCAGAGCAGGCAGCTATTGCTGGTGTCAGTATTTCTGGGCTCGCCTATAACGAACTGAGCCGTATGGGTTTTTGCCTGTGCGAACTGGACGCCTTTTCGCCCGACGTTCTCGATGCCCTTGCCAGCGAAATTCTGGCTTCGGCCCAGGGCGAAGTTCAGGTTTCCACCGCGCCCACGCCCACGGACACGCCCGGCGTATACACCATCAATCTCATGGAGGTGCAGGCCGCGCACCCGGATATCACATCAAAAAAAGCCCTGCGGCCCTTTTTGGCATCCACACCCTTTGTGGAGCTGGAACTCATTTGCGGGCACATGCCCCCCTGGCTTGAGGAGCACATACGCCAGCACCACCTGACCTGCGCCCGCACCCGGCAGGATGACGGAACCGTGCGCGCCCGCATTTCGCACGCACTCTGTGGCGAAACCGCGCCCAACGGACTTTAGGAGACATTATGAGTACCGCCCTGCAATTTGAAACCGTGCTGACCCCCTACGGCCCTGTAAGCGGAGCGCATGTGCTCACGCGCTGGCCAGACGGCGCCCCGCAGGATTGCCGCCTGCTGGAAGAAAACCGTGTTGCCACGCCGCAGGGCTTGCTGGTTCCGCTTTACGACCCGGAAGACGTGCGCCGCAGCAGCGGCAAAAGCTTTAGCCTGTACCCCAACGGCATGTGGCGCGCCCTTGAGCTGCAAAGCCAGACCACGGTGAGCACCCCCCTTGGCGACATGCCCGCCGAATGGCTGGCCTGGCACGAAAACGGTTCGATCAAGCGCATCTTGCTGCGCAAGGGCAAGCTTACCGGCTACTGGACAGAACAGGACGAGCGCAAGCTTGCCACAGAACACAGCCTTTCCCTGCACGGGCAGAACGTATGCGCCAAAATTCAGGGCTTGCGTTTCTATCCGTCTGGCGTGCTTGAAAGTGTCACCTTCTGGCCCGGCGAAACAATACGCCTCGTCACCCCCCTTGGCCCCATGCCGGTGCGCTACGGCTGCGCTTTTTACGAAAACGGCAGCCTGCGCAGCTGCGAACCTGCGCGCCCCGTGCATGTGCCCACACTGCTGGGCGAACTGGCGGCCTACGATTCCACGGCCTCGGCCATCTGCGGCGATATTAATTCACTGTGTTTTCATGAAAATGGCACGGTCGCTGGCCTGGTCACCGCCGCATGCACCCTGCGCTGGCAGGCAGACGGCCAACAAAAAAGTATTGCGCCGCGCATGGAAAAAGATCAGCTCACCATGCTGCGCACGGTGGTTGTGCCCCTGCGGCTGACATTCTTGCCCGACGGTGTGGTGCAGATGGACGACGGCCAGCAGGTGCTGCTGGTTCCGGCAGGCAAAATATCTGTTGGCCCCTTTGTGGCCCTGCCCGACATGCGCGCAGACAGCTGACAGGCACGCAGTTTAAACAAAAAAAATCATTGTACACAGTTACATGCAGACAGGGCAGGCCCGGAGCAAACATGCACCGGGCCTGCCCTGCACTGTGGCCCGCACACTACGCCTTGCGCTGCACTGGCCCGCAGTGCTAGATTGCCGCAGGAGGCTGCATGGAAGTTCCTTTGCTTTATGAAATAGTCATTATTTTTCTGCTTTCGATCTTTGTCACCATCGTCTGTAACAAGATCAAACTGCCCGCCACGGTGGGTTTTTTGCTCACAGGCGTTTTGTGTGGCCCATCTATGCTCGGTATTGTCAAAGACATGCGGGCCATTGACCACATTGCAGAGCTTGGCGTGGCCATGCTGCTGTTTACCATTGGCATGGAGCTTTCTGGCGAAGCCCTCAACCGGTTGAAAAGGCCGGTTTTTTTGGGCGGCAGCCTTCAGATAGGCCTTACGGTCATGGCTGTGGCGGGCATTGCCATGCTGCTGAGCCACGGCACGTTTCAGCAGGGTATTTTTTGGGGCTGCCTTGTGGCGCTCTCTTCCTCGGCCATTGTGCTGCGCATCTTGCAGGAGCGAGGAGCCACCAGCACGCCCACAGGCCGCCTTTCGCTGGCCATTCTGGTTTTTCAGGATATCATGGTTGCGCCCATGCTGCTGTGCGTGCCCCTGCTGGCAGGCACGCTTGAGCTTTCGCTTGAGGGCGCGGTGTTTTCCACCCTGCGCGTGGTGGCTGTGCTGGGCGCAGTGCTGCTGTTTGCCCGCTTTGGCCTCGACAGGCTCATGGAAGCCGTGGTGCGCACCCGCACCAGAGAAATTTTGCTGCTCTCCACCCTTGGCCTGTGCCTCGGCATGGCCATGCTCACCAACTATCTGGGGCTTTCCCTTTCGCTTGGGGCCTTTATGGCTGGCCTCATGCTGGCCCGCTCGCAGTACAGCATGAGCGTTATTTCGGGCATTCTGCCCTACCGCGACGTGTTCATGAGCCTGTTCTTCATTTCTGTGGGCATGCTGCTGAACCTGGAGTATTTTTCGCAACATGTCGTGAGCATTGTCGTCATAACGGCGCTGTTCATTGTCATCAAAACACTGCTCACCCTGCCTGCGGTGCTGGTGCAGGGCTACCCCCTGCGTGCGGCCATCATCACCTCGCTTTCGCTGGCCCAGGTAGGCGAATTTGCCTTTGTGCTGGCGGCATCCGGCCTGAGCGCCAAGCTTTTTGACATGAACGCCTACCAGACCTTTCTTGCTGTAAGCGTACTCACCATGATGCTGACGCCCTGCCTCATGGCCATTGCGCCCCGGCTTGCCGACATGGTTGCGGGTAAGCGCAACGAGCACAAGCTTGCCACCGCTGAAAACCACGAGGGCGCCTGCGCCATGGAAGACCACCTGATCATCGTGGGCTTTGGCATCAGCGGCAAACATCTGGCCCACGTGGCCCGCGAATCGGGGCTTTGCTACACCATTCTTGAAATGAACCCCGAAACAGTCACCCGCTACCGCCACAAGGAACCCATCTCGCACGGCGACGCCTCGCAGCCGGTTGTGCTTGAGCACCTGGGCGTCACCAAGGCACGCGTGATGGCCATTGTCATTTCAGACCCTTCCGCCGTGCGCGCCATTGTTATCGAGGCCCGCCGTTTCAACCCGCATCTGCACATCATTGCCCGCACCCGCTTTGTGAGCGAGGTTGCCCCCCTGCGTCAGCTTGGCGCAGATGAGGTGATCGCCGAGGAATTTGAAACCTCCATAGAGGTTTTCAGCCGCGTGCTCACGCGCTATCTGGTTCCCCGGCAGGATATAGATTCGTATGCGGCCCGCATCCGGCAAGAAAACTACCGCATGATCCGCCGCATGAGTGCTGCGGTGAACTCGCTCGATTCCATGGTCAGCCGTCTGCCCGACATGGGCGTGCAGGCCATGCGGCTTGCGGCGGCTTCGCCCCTGTGCGGCATAAGCCTGGCCCAAAGCCAGATGCGCCGCAAATACGGGGTGACGGTTATTGCCATCCTGCGCCATGGCGCAACCCAGGCATCGCCGGAACCCAACGACCTGTTTGAAGCCGACGACGTAGTGTATCTGTTTGGCAAAACAGACAAACTGCTGGCCATAGCGCCGCTTTTTTCCGGCCCCTTGCGTGAATCAGGCAAGGAGACGAGCCCCCCGCCCAAGGCCGCCTAGCTCAAGGGGGGGGCACCGGGCATCAGTTTCTAGCAAGAGGAACGGGGAAAAGATTTCGCCAAAGCAAGGCCGGGAACTTGCGCATTTTGCCATTGCCGTCTATTAGAAATGTTTACAGATATAACCACGGGAGCAACCCACTGGGCTGCCCGCTGACAAGCCGCCCCCCCTGGCGGCATGGATGTACTATGCTTGACGACAGACTGATGCGCGCCGTGCTGGGCGAATCACGCAGCATCGCCATTATCGGTGCCAAGGACAAACCCGGCCAGGCCGTAGACAGGGTTGGCCGCTATCTGCTTGAGCAGGGATACCGCGTTGTTCCTGTACACCCGGTGCGCAAGACCGTGTGGGGTTTGCCCGCATTTGCCACCATTGCAGAGCTGCCCGAACCCGTGGATATTATCAATCTGTTTCGCGCGCCAGAATACTGCCCCGGCCATGCGCAAGAAGTTCTGGACCTTGGCTGGAAGCCCAAGGTCTTCTGGATGCAGCTTGGCATCCGTTCGCCAGAAGCGCGCCAGGCCCTGGCAGAAACCGGCATAACCGTGGTTGAAGATTCCTGTATCATGGTGGAACACGCGCGTTTGCTGCGCCCTTCGCTCACTTCTCAAGGCCAAGGATTATAGCCCATGACCGCCGTTAACGGAGAATCAGTTTTCAACTGCCGCATGTGCGGCCACTGCTGCGAAGGCAGGGGCGGCATTGTTGTCAGCCCCACCGACCTGACAAGGCTGGCCGCCCACATGCAGCTGGCCCCCGAACTGGTGGCAGACCAGTACTGCGAACGCATTGGCGGCAAGCTTAAAATCCGCTGTGGCGAAGACGGTTACTGCGTATTTTTTCATCAGGGCAGCGGCTGTGGCGTGCATGAGGGCAAGCCCTCCATCTGCCGGGCGTGGCCTTTTTTTCGCGGCAATATCGAAGACGCTGCAAGCCTTGCCATGGCCAAGGAATTTTGCCCCGGCATCGAACCCGATGCCAAGCATGCGCAGTTTGCGCGTGAAGGAAGGGAATATCTGCAAGAAAATGGTCTTCTTGCTTCCGACCCTTCCTGCGAAGCAAACGCGCTTATCCTTAAATAAGCCATGAGACGCCGCCCCCGCCAAATCTCGCTCAAGGAATGTTACGACATTCTCAAGCTGAAAAAAAACGCCGACACGGCAGACCTAAAAAGGGCCTACCGGCGGCGGGCTTTTGAGCTGCACCCCGACCTCAACCCCGGCAATCCCGATGCCAGCAGCGAGTTTCAGCTGCTCAACGAGGCCTACGTGGCGCTTTCGGCCGTGCTTAAGCACGAGGATACCGTGCGCGCCTCAACCGAGAGCAGCAGGGCCGAGCAGGAAGAAGCCAGGGCGCGCGCGACACGGGCTGAAGCCGCCGAGGAACAAGAACGGCAAGCCTCTGCCCGGGCAGAAAAAGAAACCCGGCAAAACGCCGGTGCAGAATCTGAAAAATCAAGACAGCAGACAACCGCAGGCCCATCAGGCACACAGGGAGCGTCTGGCTCAGGCCCCGCTGGCCCCGCTGGCGCCTCTGCAACCGCTGGCAGCACCGGCACGGGACAAACCGCCGGAGCTTCAGCCTGGGCAAGCCAGGGCAGCAGGCAGGAACAGGAGCAGACCAAAGCAAAAGGGGCAAACGGGGCAAACGCCAGTCAGCAGAATACCCAGAGCGGCTATTCCGAGCACGATGTGCTGCGCGATCTGCTTACCGACCCCTTTGCCCGCCGCGTTTTCGAAGACATTTACAGTGAGCTGAATCGCCAGCACCAGGCAGAAACGCCCCCGCCCCGACAGGAAGAACCCGCGCCAGAGCAACCCAAGGCAAAGCCTGCCGCCGCTGAAAAACGCAACGTAAAACTGCACCAGAGCAACCTTGCCTGGGGTACGCCCAAGTGGAACAAAGACCACAGCAAGGGCGTTACCGGCATGGTCAAGGGCTGGCTGCGCCGACAGATTGATGAGGAACAGAGTCTCGTCCTGCCCTCGGCAAACCTTGCGCCGGGCAGGCGCATACGTCTGCAAATTCGGCAGGCGCTTTCTGGTGAGCTTAAAACGGTAGAGATAACCTTGCCCCCCGACTTTGCCGTGGGCAAACCCATTCGGCTGCGCGGTCTGGGCAAGCGTGTGGGCCCCTGGCAGGGCGACCTTTACCTCACCCTTACCAACGAATAGCCGCTTTGTTCTGCGCCCCTGGTTGCCGCCCAGCAATCGCAGGCAGTCATTTTCATCCCCCAGAAAATACAAAAGGAGGCCCCGACGGAGCCTCCTTTTTTCATTCAATATCTCGCTGCCTGCCAGCATTGCCCTGGTGCGCCAGGGCCACGCGCAAGCCATGGGCCGGGCTTATTCGCTTTCCACATGAAAGCCAAAATCCCCTTCTTCTTCGCCGTCCACAACATAGCGCAGGCGCTCCTGCACGCTGTTGTCATCGTTGAAGGTCAGCACCACGGGCTTGCGGCTGTACAGGTCTTGCGGGCCGTTCACGTATTCGAATGCGCTGATGATAACTTCGTCACCGCGCTGGCAGGCGCGTGCCGCCGCGCCGTTGAGTATGCAGCAGCGCGATCCCGGTTCACCATAAATCACATAGGTCGAAATGCGCTTACCGTTGCTTTTGTTCCAGATATAGACAAATTCCAGCGGGTAAATGCCAGCCTCACGGCATTGTTCGGGATCCAGGGTAACTGAACCGTGATAATTCAGTTCACACCCGGTAACACGTATGCAGTGCAGCTTGGCGCGCAGTATTTGCAGCATAAAGCTCTCTCTTGCGCGGTTGTCGCGCCGAAAAAAAAAGGTCGCCAAAGCGACCGGAAAATACGCCGAATCCAGATGTATCACAGCACTGGCTGTTCAGGAGACCTGTTTGGCGGCAGGCAAAAAACCCACACCAAACACAAACCCTGTGGCGTCCACCACCGGCCCTGGGGGCAGCAAATCCGGCGTGGTCGCAACACTCCGGGCTACCAAGGCGTTGTGAACCTAAATATATGACGAAATAAAATCAATAGGCCTTGATGTACTCATCCATATTTTCCGCAGAACAATTGCGGCTTACCCAAAAAGCAGATGCCCACACCATCAGTGCTGTAGCCTGCGTATCATCAAGGCTTTTGATCTTGGCTTCAAGGCTCGATTTGCTGGCTCCATGCCGCATATGCACGCCGTTAATATCGCACGCATCGGTAACACGCAGCAAAAGGTACGAAAGACGCGTGTGGTCGGGCATAAGCTTCATATCCTTGTGGGCTTCCACAATGGTTTTAAGCTCTGCCGCACTAAAGATGTGCTTGATACCCGTAATGGCCCGAAAAAACGTATCCACCGCCCAGGGGAGGATAAATTCCGCCCCGGCGCTTTTTGTGCGAAAATAGTCTTTGAGCCAGCGTTCCTGATCGTCGTTAATGCGTGCTGCAACCTGCGGCATGATGCCCCCGATGATGCGTGCGGCCTGGCACTGGTTAGCCAAACATCGTGTTACGCCATCTTTTCTTTTTGCGCTACACTACCTGACTGCGAATTTCAAGATAAAATCTAGACTTTTTTGCAGAAATATTATCTACGGTTATGAGGCACTGCATAAATGGCATGCCAGTAGTTCAGCCTTATTTGCCCTGCCAGCAAAGCGGGACATCCCCAGCGCTTGCAGAATACTGGCATTCCAAGTATCAATAGCACGCTACCATAAGGAGTTTACATGCCTCTAGCCAACCAGGCGGAGCAATCTTGCCAACACAATACCAGCATTTGCAAAAAAAATGAAATGCCGGGCGGGGCCATTCGCTCTGCCCTGCTACGCATGCACGCTGCAACCGTGCTGTTTGGTATTTCTGGCATTTTCGGCAAGCTGTGCCAATGCTCTGCCATTGACCTTGTGTGCGGCCGAGCCCTGATTGCCGTGGCGGCTCTGGGTTGCATTTGCCTTGTGCAGCACAACCCGCCGTGGAAAAACGTTACAACCCGCGACCTTGCAGGCCTGGCTGTCAGCGGTGTGCTGCTGACAGCGCACTTTGTAACATTTTTTATGGGCATAAAACTTGGCGGCGTGGCTGTGGGCACGCTTGGGTTTGCATGCTTTCCCGCTTTTACCGCAATTTTTGAAGCCATCGCCTACCGCGAGCGGCCAAGTTCGCGTGAATTGCAGTGCATCGCAATGGTCAGCATTGGGCTTGTATGCCTTACACCGTCATTTTCACTCACCAATACTGCAACGCACGGTCTTTTGTGGGGCATATGCTCTGCCGGTGTATACGGGCTTGTGGCCATAGCCAACAGGCATTTTGCCGGCGGCATGTCGGGCATGCACACCTGCTGGTGGCAAAATCTGGTTATCATTTTTTGCCTCTTGCCCTTTGCGGCCTTTGACCTTGTTGACCTTGCACCGCTCGACTGGTTGTGGATCGCCTGCCTTGGCCTTTTATGCACGGCCCTGGCCTACAGCCTGTATGTGAGCAGCCTCACTGTGCTTAAGGCCCGGCAGGCCGCCATTATCATCACCCTTGAGCCCGTTTACGCAATACTTGTTGCGTGGCTGCTGTTTGCCGACACCCCAGGCATGGGCGTTGTACTGGGCGGGGCGCTTATTCTTGGGGCCGTTGGCAGGTTGAGCGGCAGATAACCCCGTTGGCAGACTGCACTACAGAGATTTAAAAGTAATCATTTGAATATTTGATGTGAAATTTGATTTTTAATAATTTTTTACTTCAAATAATATAACGTACCTATTGGATTTGACGATTATATACTTTATGGAAACGATATAATTTGTTTTTCTTTCATGTTTATCTGCCGGTATGTTAATTTTTTTAACATAGATTAACAAACCCGAAACCAGCCTGGCAGCCCACGTTCACTGGAGGAAATTATGCCACGCCTATCTTTTAAAAGCGTAAACTCAGCACTTGCTGCAATTATAAGCATAGTTCTGCTTACGGGCGTCTCTATTCTTGTCATTTACGTTGGTAAATCTTCGTACAATATTGTCAACGAAACATCTGTTGACGGTATGAAGATCATTAACAGAGGTCTTATTGCCAACGTAAATGACCTTATTGATGCCAATATGAGCATGGTCAAGGTTCCCGCCCAGAGCGGCCAGGCAAGAAAAGCTGTTGAGGGCGACAGCGCAGAAATGGACGCCCTCATCAAAGCCCTTGTTAAAGAATACAAGGGCATCAACTCCATATTTGTTTTAAACAGCCAGGGGATTGCCGTATCGGGCGCATCCAGCCAGGGTGAGTCATTTATTGGCAACAATTATGGAGACCGGGCCTATTTTAAGCCAATCATGCAGGGCAATGATGTTATTGATCCCAATATCATTGTTGCAAAAACAACCAAAAAAGAAATCCTCGTCATTGGTACCCCTGTTTTGGGAGAAAATGGCAAGCCAGTGGGTGCGCTGTGCGTTACCATCAACTGGCTTGAGTATATTAAAAGCCATGTTCTCAACATCAGTTTTGCAGAACACGGCTATGCCTTTATCATTGATGCAAAGGGGCGCTTTATTGCCCATCCCAACCCAGATTTGCATATGAGTGACGCAAGCACGACAGAATTTGTGCCCAAAGCGCTCAAAATGAAGCACGGTTCTTTTGATTACGAATTTCAGGGCAGAAAAAAGGTACTTGTGTTCAATACCGTTGAAAGAACCGGCTGGCTTGTCTGCACATCTGCCTTTGAGGACGACCTTGCGCGCGATGCCGTCGTACAACGCAACATTCTTATTGCCGTTGCCTGCGGTATTTTGATTGTACTGCTTGGCAGCATCATATTTATGGTGCGCCGGGTTATTACCAATCCTCTCAAAAATATCATGGATTACAGCGCACAGATTGCCCATGGCAATTTTCAGGCCGCGCTTACAGGCAATTTCAGCTTTGAGCTGGCAGAGCTTGCGGGCAACTTTAAAGAAACCACCGCAGTGCTAAAAAACCGCCTGGGCTTTGCCGACGGAGTATTGCAGGGCATTACATTCCCGTCTTTGGTAGTTGATACTGATGTGCGCATTACCTATGTGAATGAGGCTATGCTCAAACTGGTTGGCTGCACTCGGCTGGCCAAAAATTGCATCGGCATGTCAGCCGCAGAATTTTTCTACGGCGACCCTGACAGACGCACTATCTGCCACAAGTGCCTTGCCGAGGGAACCAATGCGCACGGAATTGAAACACAACTGGCTTTTTCTGATGGCGTTCAAAGGTTCTTGCGCATCGATGCCTCGCTCATTCGTGATCTGGACGGAAACATTGTTGGTGCCATGACCCTGGTGTTTGACCTCACAGAGATCAAAAAGCAGCAGGTTACCATTGAGCAACAGCGCGACTCTGTTGCCAAAATCGCGCAGAACGCCAACGAAATCGCCGACCGCCTTTCCACCGCCACTGAGGAACTTTCCACCCAGGTGGAGCAGGCCAGCCGTGGGGCCGACCAGCAGACGCAACGCGTTTCTGAAACTGCCACAGCCATGGAACAGATGAACGTGTCTGTGCTTGAGGTGGCGCGCAACGCTGGCGGCGCTTCAGACACCACAACCAATGCCAAGAGCAAGGCCGAGCACGGCGCAGATGTGGTCAACAAGGTTGTGCAGGGCATCAACCAGTTGCACACCCAGGCACTGGCGCTCAAAAGCGGCATGGCATCACTGGGCGATCAGGCCCAGAGCATTGGCCAGATCATGACCGTTATTTCAGACATTGCAGACCAGACCAATCTGCTGGCCCTGAACGCCGCCATTGAAGCGGCCCGCGCTGGCGAAGCCGGGCGTGGCTTTGCCGTTGTGGCCGACGAAGTACGCAAGCTGGCAGAAAAAACCATGCAGGCAACCCGCGAAGTGGGCTCTGCCATTCAGGGCATTCAGAACGGCACGGCGCAGAATATTGATCAGGTCAACAATACGGTGAGCACCATCGAGCAGACCACCGAACTTGCAGGCACGTCTGGGGCGGCGCTTTCCGAAATTGTGGTTCTGGTGGATCAGGCTGCGGATCAGGCGCATTCCATCGCCGCCGCAGCCGAAGAACAGTCGGCCACCAGTGACGAGATCAACCGCTCCATCGAGCAGATCAACACCATCAGTTCAGAAACATCATCTGCCATGTCGCAATCTGCGGCAGCTGTTACAGAACTGGCAAAACAGGCGCAGGAGCTCAAAAAACTCATCGCCCAGATGGTTTCGTAGTTTTACCCGGCGCATGGCGCGGGTGTGGCTGCCAGCCCGCCCTGCCTGCGTAATCAGAATAGCAAAGCCCCGGTGCGGTTGCCGCTCCGGGGCTTTTATGTGCAATGTACGCAGGGTGCAGAGCTGCAAAGCCTGCGGTTCAGCCGCTAAATGTCCTTGATCACGTCCTGCATGCTGTAGAGCTTGCCGGGCTTCTGCCCTGCCATCCAGCCCGCCGCGCGGATGGCGCCGCGCGCAAAATTTTCGCGCGAATGGGCCTGGTGGGTCACTTCGATACGTTCCCCTGGCCCCATAAAGTACACGGTATGCACGCCCACCACATCGCCGCCGCGAATTGCCTGAATGCCAATTTCTTTCTTGGGACGCGCGCCAATGATGCCATCGCGGGCAGAGCAGCGCACATCGTTGAGCTTCCAGTCGCGGGCTTCTGCAAGGCATTCGCCAAGGGTCAGGGCCGTGCCGCTGGGGCTGTCCTTTTTGCGGTTGTGGTGCAGCTCGACCATTTCAATATCATAATCCTCGCCAAGTGCCCTGGTGAGCTGGGGCAGAATGTTGAGCAGCACGTTTACGCCAATGCTCATGTTCGAGGCCCAGAAAATGGGGGCCTTGGCGGCAAGGGTGCGCAGTTCGTCCTTTTCCTCATCGGTAAAACCAGTGGTTCCGATCACAAGGGCGTTGCCGGTCTGGGCCACGGCCCTGGCCGATTGCAGGCTGACCGACGGGGCCGTAAAATCAATGACCACCGCGCCAGGAACCTTGGGCAGCAGGGCCGCAAGACTGTCGGAAACCGGGCAGGCTGCACCCGCAAGAGCGGCAATGCGCTCCGGGCTGTCCACCAGCCCCGCGAGGGTGAACTGCGGGTCGGCTTCCACAAGCCCGCTGATGGTCTTGCCCATGCGCCCGCTGGCCCCAACCACGATAATTGAAGTGCTCATAGCTTCTCCGTTTCCGTCATTCCGGCTTGATGCCGGATTCACGCAACAGGTTTGTAAATTCCGTTTCGTCCAGCACAGTTACGCCAAGGTCGCGTGCCTTATCAAGCTTGCTGCCCGCCTTTTCACCCGCCACCAGGTAGTTGAGCTTTTTGCTCACCGACCCCAGCGGAATGGCCCCGGCGGCCTCTGCCCACTTTTGCGCCGTGCCGCGCGGCACGCTGAGCGTGCCCGTAAAAAGAATGGTTTTACCCGCCAGCGGCCCCTCGGCAAGAGGTTGCGCCCCTTGCCCGGCATCTACTCCTGTGGGCCACGGGCCATTTTCCTTGAGCCGCGCCAGCTGCTCGCGGTTGGCAGGGCTGTCAAAAAAATTACGAATGGATGAGGCCACCTCCGGCCCCACATCGGGCAGGGTCAGCAGGCTCTCCACCGTGGCGTTTTCTAGCTCGTCCAGATCGGCAAACCGCGCGGCCAGGGTGCGGGCCGTCTGCTCGCCCACATGGCGGATGCCAAGGGCGCTGATGAGCCTTTGCAGCGTTGCGGTATGGCGGGCGTTTTCCAGCGCGTCCACAAACTTTTGGGCCAGCACCTCGCCCATGCGTTCAAAGCCCAGCAGTTCCTGCACGCTGAGGCTGAACAGGTCGGCTGGCGACTGCACGCGCCCGCTGGTCACAAGCTGCTCTATCCACTTTTGCCCCACGCCCTGAATATCAAGACCGGCCTTTGAAACAAAGTGGGTAATGGAGCGCAGCCGAATGGCCGGACAAGCCAGATTTTCGCAGCGCCAGGCGGCCTCGCCTTCCTCACGGTACACGGGCTGCCCACAGGCCGGACAGGTGCGGGGAAACTGGTACGGCTCCGCACCCGCAGGACGTTTGTCCAGCACCGGGCCGACCACCTCGGGTATGACGTCGCCCGCGCGCTGCACAATCACGGTATCGCCCACACGCACGTCGCGCGCGCGGATTTCGTCCTCGTTGTGCAGGGTTGCGCGTGATACCATCACCCCGCCCACGGCCACCGGAGCAAGCATGGCCACGGGCGTGAGCGCACCCGTGCGCCCCACCTGAATTTCTATGCCTTCAAGCAGGGTTTGCGCCTGCATGGCCGGAAACTTGAAAGCCACGGCAAAGCGCGGCGCACGCGCCGTAAAGCCCAGCGCTTCCTGCGCTTCAAGGTTGTCCTGCTTGGCCACAGCGCCGTCAATTTCCATGGCAAAATCTGGCCTGCTCTCGCGCACCCAGTTTACGTATTCTTCCACATCCTGGGGTGTTGCGCACAGCGTGCCGTTTGGCGGCGTGAGAAAGCCGTAGTCCTTCAGCTGGGCCATGAGCTCGGAATGCAGGCGGCAGGGCTGGGCCGGGGCCCACTGCGCATCACCCAGGCTGTAGGCCAGAAAACGCAGCGGGCGCGATTCCGTAACCGAAATATCGAGCTGACGCAGGGTCCCGGCGGCGGCATTGCGCGGATTGGCAAAAGTTTTTTGCCCCAGCGATTCCTGCCGCGCGTTGAGAGCGTCAAAATCCTTTTTGTACATCACCACTTCGCCGCGCACCTCAAGCCGCGCGGGAAAAGGCCCCTCGCCTCTGAGCCGCAGCGGTACGGTGCGGATGGTGCGCACGGCCTCGGTGACAACTTCGCCCACCTCGCCGTCGCCACGGGTGAGAGCTTCCTGCAACACGCCATTTATATAGATGATTTCCAGCGCCAGCCCGTCCATTTTGGGATCACACCAAAAGGCCTGCGGCAGGGGGCCGTTGAGCTCCACATCCCACGCACGGCGCATGCGATCCACAAAATCGCGCCACTCTTCGACAGAAAACACGTTGTCCAGACCGTACATCTGGCGGGTGTGGGCTTTTTTGGCAAGGCCGTCCAGCAGCTTGCCGCCCACACGCAAGGTGGGCGAATGGGCAGAACGCAGCTCTGGCCAGCGGTCTTCCAGCGCGGCCAGTTCGTGAAACAGCGCGTCGAACTGGTCGTCCGAAATTTCCGGCGCGTCCAGCGAATGGTACAGATAGTTGTGTCGCTCCAGCTCGGCGGCCAGCCAGCGGGCGCGGGTGCGCTCCTCACTGCTGGGGCCGCCAGTGGGCGCGGTGGCAAAGAGGCTGTTCTGCTCCTGCCTGCCGTGACGAGAATTCTGTGACATGAAAAAACCTTTTTGATGGTCAGCCGCCTTGCGCTCTGCCGGGCGCTCAGACTTGCCCCTGGCAGTAAAAGACGGCTCTGATCACCGGGGCACGTGCCCCGGTCTATTCGGGCATGGCAATAAGCCTGGCCCGTAAAACGCGGATACGGTCGCGCAGCTCGGCGGCCTGTTCAAATTCCAGATCGCGCGCAGCCTGCCGCATCTCTTTTTCAAGCTTGGCAACGAGCACGGCGGTATCCTCGGCTGTGAGCGGCACGGCATCGGCCTCGCGCTGTTTGCCCTTGCCCTTGCCGCGCCCGCGTCCGCCGCCATCCTCCACATACAGGCTATCAAGTGGGGATTCAAGCGATTTGCGGGTACTGGTGGGCGTGATGCCGTGCTCTGTGTTGTAGGCCGACTGTTTGGCGCGGCGGCGCTCGGTTTCGCCCATGGCGGCACGCATGGAGTCGGTAATCTTGTCGGCATACAGAATCACCTTGCCCTGCGCATTACGGGCGGCGCGCCCAAATGTCTGAATAAGCGAGCCTGTGGAGCGCAAAAAGCCCTCCTTGTCGGCATCCAGAATACAGACCAGCGACACTTCGGGAATATCCAGCCCCTCACGCAGCAGGTTGATGCCCACCAGCACGTCAAATTCTCCCAGCCGCAGGGCGCGGATAATCTGCATGCGCTCAAGTGTGTCGATGTCCGAATGCAGATAGCGCGCCCGCACACCCATGTTGCAGCAGTATTCGGTGAGGTCTTCGGCCATGCGCTTGGTAAGGGTGGTGACAAGCACCCTCTCGCCCAGCGTCACCTTGCCCCGGCACTCGCCGAGCAGATTTTCCATCTGCCCCTTGGTGGGCCGCACCTCCACCACCGGATCCACAAGGCCCGTGGGCCGGATAATCTGCTCTGCCACAATGCCCTGGGCCTGGTCCAGCTCGTACTTGCCGGGCGTGGCCGACACGTAAACCACCTGATTGAGCAGATTTGTGAACTCGTTGAACTGGAGGGGGCGGTTATCCAGCGCCGAGGGCAGACGAAAACCATAATCCACAAGAGTCTGCTTGCGCGAACGGTCGCCTTTGTACATGCCGCCCACCTGCGGAATGGTAATGTGCGATTCGTCCACAAAAAGCAGAAAATCTTCGGGAAAGTAGTTGAGCAGGCACGAGGGCGGCTCGCCCGGTTTGCGGCCATCGAGATGCCGGGTGTAGTTTTCGATACCGTTGCAGTAGCCCAGTTCTTCAATCATTTCAAGGTCAAGCTGTGTACGCTGCTCCAGGCGCTGGGCCTCCACAAGCTGGCCGTGCTCCTTGAAATACACAAGCCGCGCCGTCAGTTCATCGCGAATATCACTGGCCGCGCGCTTGAGGTTATCCTGCGCCGAAACAAAGTGGCTTGCGGGGTACAGCACGGTTTTGCTCACATCGGCCAGCACCTCGCCAGTGAGGGGGTCGATCTCGCGCATGAGGTCGATATCATCGCCAAAAAATTCCAGCCGCAGTGCCCGCTCGTGGTGGTAGGCGGGAATAATTTCAAGCGCATCGCCCCGCACGCGAAACGTGCCACGGTGAAAGTCGTAGTCATTGCGCTCGTAGTGTACTTCCACCAGCCGGGTGATGAGCTTGTCCATGGGAAAATGCTGCCCCACCTCAACGGGAATAACCATCTTGGCGTAGTATTCTGGCGAGCCAAGGCCGTAGATGCACGAAACCGAGGCCACAATGATAACGTCGCGCCGGGTCAGCAGGGCGTGGGTGGCGGCATGGCGCAGCTTGTCGATGTTGTCGTTGATGGACGAATCTTTTTCAATATAGGTGTCAGAGGCGGGAACATAGGCCTCTGGCTGATAATAATCGTAATAGCTGACAAAATATTCTACAGCATTGCGCGGAAACAGCGCGCGAAACTCGCCGTACAGCTGGGCGGCAAGGGTTTTATTGGGCGCAAGCACCAATGCCGGGCGATTACAGCGGGCAATGACATTGGCCATGCTGAATGTTTTGCCAGAACCGGTAACGCCCAGCAAAACCTGCGAGGGAACCCCGGCCTGAATATTGTCCACAAGGGCGTTAATGGCCGTGGGCTGGTCGCCCGTGGGGGTGTACGCCGTTTCAAGGCTGAAAGGGATGACCTGATTATCTTCCATAATATTGCGTTTTGGAGTAAGAGGACAGGATTACATCAATAACGAACGGGAATTGCCATGGAAAAAATCTTCGTACCTTCTCAGATAGATCTGCCCATCGACCGCGTTTTCATTGTGGCCGCCACCCTCAGCACCTTCAAGGGCTGCCGCCACGTGGACGTGCAGATTTTCCGCCCCGGTGCCACCGATGACGAGCTGGATGCCATAAAGGGTCTTGGCCTTGTGGCTCCTGTTGATCCTTCTGTTCCGGCAGAAGTGTTGCAGGGCGCTACCGAAGAAGCCGCTCTGCGCTGCGTGCTTGAATCCTTTACCGCCGAAGAAAGCCACGAGCTGGTTGAATACCTTGAAAAACGCTATGCCGACCAGATTGAAAAAATCACGGTCTGCCCGCTCGATCTGCCCGTGCCCTTTGGCGTTGCGCCGCTGGCCGGTATTGGCGAAGGCAAAACAACGGGCTTTATCCGCTTTGATGCGGTGCGCGACTACCCGCTGTCATTCGCGGCCCACGGTTTTTACGATCTGGCCAGCCAAAAGCCTTCTGACGGGGAATAGCTGTACACAAGCCCCCAGGGCAACCACGGAAACAGCCCCCCGGCCCCATCCATTTCAGGCGTTGCGCTCCCAGGCGCAGCGCCTGTTTGCGTTTGCGGGGCAAGGGCCCGCGCAAGCTCGGCCTGAAACTCGGCGCGCGGCAGCATAAGCCCGCCCATGCGCATAATGTGCGGCGTTTCCTGCTGACAATCAAGCAGGGTTGCCCCGCGCTGGCGCAACAGTGCCACCAGCCCGGCCAGCGCCGCACGCGAAGCCTCTGCCATGGTGTGGAACATGGACTCGCCAAAAAAAGCCCGCCCAAGCGCCACGCCATACAGCCCGCCCACAAGCTCGCCATCGTGCCAGGCCTCGATGGAATGGGCGTACCCCAGGGCGTGCAAATCTTCGTAGGCGCGCATCATATCGTCGATAATCCAGGTTCCGCCCTCCTTGTCGCGCGGAGCGGCGCAAGCGCGGATAACACGGCCGAAAGCGGCGTTGTGAGTCAGCTCAAAGGGGTGAAGACGCAGCTTGCGGGCACTGCGCGCAGGCAGGCGAAAGCCCTCAAGCGGCATGACGCACCGGGGATCGGGCGACCACCAGAGTATGGGCACACCCTGCGAATACCAGGGAAAAATTCCACGGCTGTAGGCTGCGATCAGGCGTTCTGGCCGCAGATCGCCGCCCATGCACAGCAAACCGTCGTCACGGGCTGATTCTGGCGGCGGAAATTGAGAGGCAAGTGCCGTAAATGCCCCGATCATGGCTCCCTTTGCCGACAGAGCAGCATTTGGAGATGTGCTGAAAGCAGTGGATAACAACAGAAACAACCGCAACGCAAACGGGCCGGAACCGCCGCACAGGGCTACGGTTCCGGCCCGCCTTGCAGCGGTTTATCAGGCGTCTACTGGCACGGGCTTGCGGCTTTTGGGCGCGCTGGCCGCGTGCTCCAGAACCAGCTGTTCGTCCTTGAGGCCCAGCCTCGCTGTGCCGCCCTTTTTGAGCGCGCCAAACAGCAGCTCATGGGCCAGCCGGTCTTCCAGCTCGGTGCGCAGCAGGCGGCGCAGGGGGCGCGCGCCCATGGCGGGGTCAAAGCCCTTGCGGGCCAGCCACTTGCGGGCGCTATCTGCCAGCGAGAGCGTGACACCACGGTGTTCAAGGCTGGTGCGGATTTCGGCCACAAACTTGTCCACAATGCGCAGCATCATGGGCTCGGTAAGGCTGCCAAAGGGAACCAGGGCATCGAGCCGGTTGCGGAATTCGGGACTGAAGGTATTTTCTACCGCCTTAAGGCCCTTGTGTGCCGCATCCTGCGGGGCCGTGCCGCCAAAACCCATGGCGGGCCGCGACATTTCAAATGCCCCGGCATTGGAGGTCATGATAAGGATAACGTGCGAAAAGTCCGTTTTGCGGCCCGTGTTGTCCGTCAGCGTGGCGTAATCCATCACCTGAAGCAGCACGTTGAAAACATCCGGGTGGGCCTTTTCCACTTCGTCGAGCAGCACCACAGAATACGGGGCCTTGCGCACCGCCTCGGTCATGAGCCCGCCCTGATCAAAGCCCACATAGCCAGGAGGCGCACCGATAAGCCGCGAAACAGAGTGCTTTTCCATGTATTCGCTCATGTCGTAGCGCAAAAATTCCACGCCCATGAGCTTGGCCAGGCTGCGGGCCACCTCTGTCTTGCCCACGCCCGTGGGCCCGTAGAACAGGAAGGCCCCTGCCGGGCGCTGCTCCTGCCCAAGACCGGCGCGGGCGCGCAAAATGGCGCGCACGGTCAGTTCTATGGCTTTATCCTGCCCAAACACAAGGCTCTTGAGGTCTTTCTCAAGTGTTGCCAGCTTGTTGCGTTCCTTGCCCGAAACAGTGCGCACAGGTATGCCCGCCATGCGGGCCACAATGCGTTCCACATCGGGCACGCCCACAAGGGGGGCGTCCTTGGCGCTCTTTTTGCCCGTTTTTGCAGCGGGCGTTACACCACGGCCCAGCCGCACGGCAGCGCCGGTTTCGTCCAGCACGTCAATGGCCTTGTCGGGCAGCAGGCGGTCGCGCACGTGGCGCGAAGTGAGGTCAACCATGGCCTTGAGAGCCGCAGGGCTGTAGCGCACGCGGTGGTATTCCGCATAGCGCGGCTCAAGCCCTTCAAGAATGCCCAGGCATTCCTCTGCCGTGGGTTCGGTGAGGTCGATGCGCTGAAACCGGCGGGCCAGCGCCCGGTCTTTTTCAAAATGGTTGCGGTATTCCTCGTAGGTGGTGGAACCGATGCAGCGGATTTCGCCATTGGCAAGCACGGGCTTGAGCAGATTTGAGGCGTCAAGCGAGCCGCCAGAGGTGGAACCAGCGCCCACGATGGTGTGGATTTCGTCAATAAACAGGATGCAGTCGGGCTGTTCCTTGAGCTTTTGCACCACGGCCTTGAGGCGGCCCTCAAAGTCGCCCCGGTAACGCGTGCCTGCCAGCAAAAGGCCCATATCAAGCGCATAAAGTTTTGTTTTGGCAAACATGTCGGGGATGTTGCCTTCCACAATGCGCAGTGCAAGGCCCTCGGCCAACGCGGTTTTGCCAACGCCGGGGTCGCCCACAAACAGCGGGTTGTTTTTGCGGCGGCGGCACAGCACCTCTACGGCGCGGTCAAGTTCAGCCACGCGCCCCACCAGGGGATCAATCTTGCCCTCGCGGGCGCGGGCCGTAAGCTCTACCGTGTACTGGGCCAGCGGGTCGGCCTTGGCCTCGCCGTTTTCTCCAGCCTCTGCCCCGGCTTCCACCCCGCGCGAGCCTGCGCCTTCATCAAAACCGTGCGAAATGAAGGTGAGCACATCAAGGCGTTCAATGCCCTGCTTGCGCAGATAAAAATGCGCGTAGCTTTCTTCCTCATCCATAATGGAAATGAGCAGATCGCCAAGCTCTACGGCATCTCGCCCGGCAGAACGGATATGCGCAAGGGCGCGTTCAAGCACGCGCTGCACGCTGTCTGTCTGCGCGACCTCGTGTTTTTCTGCCAGCGAGACAGGTTCCAGTTCCTTGTTGAAAAATTCCTCAAGCTGCTCGCGCAGCACAGGCACGCTTGCCCCGCTGCCCTCAAGAATGATGCGCCCCTTCATGCTGTTGGTCAGCGCAAAGAGCACATGCTCCACAGTCAACAGATCATGCCGTCGCCGGTGGGCTTCCATGAGGGCGTCCCGAATGACCAACTGAACATTTTTACTCAACATAGGCTTATCTCAATGGATTTTTTCCATGGTGCATTTAAGGGGATACCCAGCCGCCCGGGCCGTATTGTGAACGCGCCGAACCTTGGCTTCGGCTATTTCAAGGGTATACTCGCCGCACTGGCCAACTCCGCGCTGGTGTACCGCCAGCATGATGGCCGTGGCTTCTTCGGCTGTTTTGTGGAAGATTCCGCACAATATCGAAACCACAAACTCCATGCTTGTGTAGTCGTCGTTGTGCAGCAGAACCCGGTAGCGATCCGGCTCTTTAAGTTTCTTTTCCACAATTACGCGGCTTTCGCCGCCAGTTTGATTGTCAGGAATAAAAGACATTTATGGCTCCCAAGACGTTTCAGCTCTGCCGCGTTGAAGCCGGATTGGCGGCGGGCCGATCCGTCAGGCCAAGCTCCCTGCGCCAGCGCTCACTTTGCGCTTCGCCAAACACAAAGGAAAGCTGCGCGGGCTTGTGATTTTGCCGCAGCCATTCCTGGTGCAGCTCATGATAACTTTTGGTGCTTATTTCGGCATTGTCAAGGTTCAGACGCCGTTCGACCGATTCTATATCCTGCGCGCGGCCTTCAAGTTCCACCACTTCGGCAAAGGGCAGTATGTCCAGCTCCACTTCCACGGTATCCATATGCCAGGGCTCGCGAATTTTTTCGTACCGTGCCGCCACACGATAGCCCAGGCCCTCAAGAATACTGTGCATAACAGCGCCGTCGGCCACTTCTGTTTCGCGCTCTTCGCGCATCTTGAAGCCACCATTGTGTGTGGCGGGCAGCTTGAGCGTGAGCAGATGGCGGGTTTTGTCGCGCCATTGCTGGGTGCGCAGGCGCAACAGCTGGCCGCCGCCTACCAGCCCGCCTTCTGCCGTGTCGTACACCCAGTTGCTTTCAAAATGCGCGCCAAGGCAATGTGCCCCGCAATCGACAAGCTTCTGACGCAGGCTTTGCAAATCTATATGCAGATATTTGCGCTCAATTTCAAGGCCCATACCCGCCACCTTTATTTACGATGAAAAAGTCGCTGCTGTAACGCGGCAATGGTACTGATACCGCCCTGCTCCACCGCAGGATGCACAATGGGGTCAAAGCCAAGCCGCCGCGCCTGGGTGAGGCGCAGTTCCTGGGCAGACACGGGCCGTACCTGCCCGTTGAGATCCACCTCGCCCCAAAGCACGCTTTTTTCCGGCATGGGAACATCATAGTACGACGAAAGCACGGCGGCCACCAGCGCGAGATCAAGTCCCGGCTCGCTCAGCTTCATGCCGCCGCCCACCTTGGCGTAAATATCCACCTGGGCAAAATTGAGCTTGAGTCTTTTTTCCAGCACGGCCAGCAGCAGATGCAGCCGCCCCACATCAAAGCCCAGGGCGGCGCGGCGCGGAATACTCAAAAATGTGCGCGAAACAAGAGCCTGCACCTCTACGGCCAACGGGCGCTGGCCGTCCACGGCCATAACCACCGCAGTGCCCGAAAGCGAGGGGTCGCGCTGGCCCAGAAAAAACGTGGAAGGGTCGTCCACAATCTGCATGCCGGTTTCTTCCATGCGAAAAACCAGCAGCTCTTCGTTGGGGCCAAAGCGGTTTTTGAACACGCGCAGCAGGCGGAACATCTGACGGCGGTCGCCCTCAAGCGAAATAACCGTGTCCACCATGTGCTCAAGCAGCCGTGGGCCAGCCAGCACGCCGTCCTTGGTAACGTGCCCCACAAGAATGAGGGTACACGAAAGGCGGCGGCAGGCCTCCAGCAGGGCCGTGGCCACAGCCCGCACCTGGCTTACGTTGCCGGGCAGACCATCGGCCTCGATACTCGTAAGGGTCTGCACCGAATCCACCACCAGCAGGGCAGGCGGTGCGGCATTGGCTGCTTCAAGCACATCCTCCACGCGCGAGGTGGCAATGGCCAGCAAGTTGGGCTCTAGCATGCCAAGGCGCTCGGCGCGGCCCTTGATCTGCGGCAGCGATTCCTCGCCGCTGGCGTAGAGCACGCGCTTGCCCTGTGCTGCCACCAGCCCCGCCACCTGAAGCAGCAGGGTTGATTTGCCTATACCCGGCTCGCCGCCCACAAGAATGGCCGCTCCCGGTACAAGGCCCTTGCCCAGCACGCGGTCGAGGGCCTTGAGCCCGCTGCCATACGGTTCATGCCCCGCATCCTGCACATCACGCAGGGGGATGGGCCGGCTGGAGGGATCCATTACCTGGCGGGGCCGGTTGCCGCCGGGGGCAGATTTGGGCTGCACCGCCGCTTGCAGGGTATTCCATTCGTGGCAGTTTGGGCATTGCCCGCGCCATTGCATGGTTTGTGAACCACAGGAAGAGCAGATATAAATCTCGCGTGTTTTCGTCATGAATAAAGCCTACGAAAAAAGTACACACGGCGCAAGGTTATGACGCGCTCAAAAATCCTTGCAGCAACGCAGCAGTGACGCAGGGGCAAAACAGATGGAAAACCGCCCGCAGCAGATCCGACAGCCAGATGATGGCAGACGGTAGTGCTACGGGCGGTGTGCGTGGCCCCATACGTGGCGGGCAGGGCCACAACGGTGCTGATAAATACGGGCTTGCCTACCCCTTGGCTCCGCGCTTGGAGGCCTTGAGCGGATTGACCTTTTTTGCGGATACCGTTTCAACCTGAATGCGGTGCTGATTGGCCGCCAGCAAGCCCGGCGCATCAAGCCCAAGGGCCGCAATCCGCTGCTCTGCCCCCTGGCGGGCTGCACTGTAGCGGTTGCGGTCGGCAATGGGGCGGCCCACAAACTGCGCCGTGGTGAGGTACAGCCCCCTGCTGTCTATGGCCAGCACAACTTCGGTTCCATTTTCCTGAACTGTCTGGATCATCATATCTTGCGTGGTTCCAAAACGGTTGAACATATGTGCCTGTGCTCCTTACGCCATTGAGGCCGTATAAGATTCAGCCCAAATGCGGGCAACAGGCATATTGTATGAAAATGAAATTCAAAGTCAATAGCAAACAAAAAACACCCCTCTTGCTGCTGCTCGCCGCGCACCAGGCTGGCAATCGGGCAGTCGCGGATAATCGCGCAGTCGCGGATAATCGCGCAGTAGCGGATAATCGCGCAGT
Organism: Desulfovibrio sp.; assembly: GCF_041907885.1. GTDB lineage: Bacteria > Desulfobacterota > Desulfovibrionia > Desulfovibrionales > Desulfovibrionaceae > Desulfovibrio. Next base: position 32,583 of record NZ_JAYRGM010000006.1, read on the forward strand.
CGCGGATAATCGCGCAGTCGCGGATAATCGCGCAGTAGCGGGTAATCGCGGCAATCGGGCAGTCGCGGCAATCGGGCAGTCGTGGGCAGTCGCGGCAATCGGGCAGACAGGAAAGCGGAAAAGCGGCAGGCTTACCGCCACCGCAGTTTCTAAAAAATACCCCGGCCAACGCCGTGCTTTCGCCCGATCATGCAGGCCTGCTCTTTGCCGGGGCCGCAGGTTGGCAGCAGTCGTCAGACAGCACCCAGCAGTTACGCCCACGGGCCTTGGCGTTGTACAGGGCTTCGTCCGATTTTCTAAAGGCCTCTGTAAATGTCATGTCACAGCAGCCGCGCACAAGCAGCCCCCCCAGCGAGACCGTAACCACGGCCCCCGCGCTGTCGGGGTGCTGAAGACGCCTTTCTTCCACCGTTTTACGGATCAGTTCCATAACAAGGCGCAACTGGGTCTCATTGGCGGCGCTGGCCAGAACAGCAAACTCTTCGCCCCCGATGCGGAATACCCTGTCGCCCTGCCGGGAAAGCACATTTTGCACACAGGCCGCGATTTCGCGCAGCACATTGTCGCCAGCCTGATGCCCAAAGGCATCGTTGAGCCTCTTGAAATGGTCGATGTCAAAGAGCACCAGCGAAAAAGGCACGCCCAGCCTGAGGGTTTGGGCAAACCACGCTTCGGCCATTTCATCAAACATTCTGCGGTTGAGCAGCCCTGTCAACGAATCGTGCTGGGCCTGAACCCGCAACGTATCGTTAAGTTTTTCTAGCGCTCCTCGCAGGTATCTATCGCGCAGCAGGTTTACGGCAGTACCAATCATAACTGCAAAACCCATAATCAGAAACACAAATGCAGTGAACAGATGCACCATAAAGGATTCAGCCGTCTCGCTCAGCAGCGGGGCAAGGCTTTCAAAGCCGTATACGCTAAGCCCCTCCTTGCCAATGCTTGTACTCTTGCAGAGGTGAGGCTTGCCATCGGGGCGGAGCAGCCAGGCCTTGTGCCTGTCCATGGGCACTTCGCTCAGATAAACAGAATCAAGCCGTTCGCGCTGATAGCGCAATCTGCACTGTAAAGGATCAAGCAGCGCGGCAGAGCCACCAGGAACAACGCGCAGCATGTTTTCTGGCGTGTCTGAAACCACCACCACACCCGCGCTGTCGGTAACAAAGCCGGTGGGCAAATAGAGCTGCTGGGCAAGGGTGTCTGTGTCGAGCTTGAGAACCACTACGCCCAGATAACCATCTGGCCCCTTGACCGGCGCAGAAAAATGGAAACCGGGTATGGTAGAAACACGCCCCACCACAAACTGTGCGGCACTTTCGCCACGCATGGCGCGAATAAAGTATTCGCGGTCAGACAGATTGACGCCAAGCAGATTGTTGGCAAGGTTGGCATCGTTGGAGGCAACGCAGATGCCCTTTGTATCAAGCAGAAATGCGCGGTGCAGCCGCAGGGTGTCGCCAACACTTTGCAGATAGCGGGTGCATTCTGCAAGGTCGCCCTCGCCTTTTAGAGCCGCAACAATGCGCGAATCTGTTGCCAGCAGGGCGGTGAGCTTGCGGATTGTGTCAAACTTAAATTCTGTCATCTCCGCCACACGCTGTACGCGCTGCGAGAGCGAAAACTCTGCCTCATCTAGCCCTTCATCCAGGTGTGCCGCACGCCAATGCAGTGCAACAAGCAAAGAAATACAAACCGCAAAAGGAATAGACAATGCCCACAGAACAAATATGGTTCGCGTTGGACGTTCTTCTATATGATTTTTCAGCTTGCTGAACAACGATTTTGCTTTGCGTACAACTGCACTCATGTGTGTTGATTACCTTGAAAACAGGCACTGTTAAAAATTTTATTCGGGCGAGTTTCGTCAATTTATACATACTTTGCAACAAAAAAAGACTGTTTTTTTCAGTAAAACATAATATCGACTTTTGTATTGCCCGTTATTTGAGTCGAACCCTGTTTATTACATGCTGAAATTGTGAATTCATGAACACAGCTACAGCACATTATAAATATAAATATCAAAAAAATGATATATCAAAGCCCAATGTTGTAAATTTGCAACATACACACAAAAATACAGTGTGCAGCCCGTACAAACGGGTATCGGGCAGTCGCCCGCCCGATACCACCACACAACACGTTTGGATTGCAGTTTATTCTTCAATCATATCTTCAGAATACTGCTGTTCGGCCCACTGCTGCACGCGCCGCTGCACATCACCAGCCTGCGAATCATCAAGCGCAAGCCCTGCGGCCTGGGCAAAGTTGACCGTGTACGCATACGGATCAGCCTCAAACCGGTGCCGGTCGCGGTTGTTCCTGATATTGTCAGTCATGGCTTTTTCAAGCCAGCTCAGCATGTCTTGAGCGGTTGCAAATTCATGCCCACCGGCCAGTTCGTTGGTTTTCTGATACATATGCTCTCCCGTGGTAAATGGCTTGCGGCAACCAGTTGCATCTCAAATCCATCTATACCGTTACCGGCAGACGGGCTATTTTTCAATACGCAAATCCCCTGCCCCTGTGGCAACATGAGGCTGGACATTCGCGCACATGCGCTGCATCATAACAGAAAATCAGTTCTTTTGCGGGCGGGTTGCGCCCTGCAAACATTTTTAAGCACTTTTGCCAACTTTTCTCCATGCCTACACCTTCATATCCCCCCCAAAAGACTTCGCCTGCCCCTCGGCCCAAATTTTCTTCGCTGCTTTTTGACAGGCAAGACCACAAGCTCATCCAGATGGTGAATGCCTTTGCCGAGGCACGCGCGCACAATGATTCCCTGCGTCAGCCAGAGCCGGGCCTGCACCCGCATGGCATTATCGAAATGACCTCGGCCCACGGCCTGCGCCTGGCCAGCGCCGTTATCGTTCTGCTTGAAAGCCTGGCCGCAGGCGGCCCCAACGAGCGTTTGCAGGCCCTGCGCCGCCTGCACGACGAAGTGCTGTATTCCTCGCATTCTTCGCTGCAAAACAATACGGCCCGCGTACTTGTGCAGATCATGAAAGACCTTGTGCGCTCGCACGGCGACATGAGCTGCCAGCTGCCGCTGGCCCACGAATTTCATCAGGCCGTGCGGGGAACGCCGCGCATTGTGCGGGCCCTGCTGCGCAAGTACCATCTGCTTGAAATGCCAGAAGAATGGAACCAGCACGCCTTTGACCACCATGTACACGATGCCAACACAAAGGGGCGCAAAAACCCCACGCATCTGGTTATGGACGCCTGGATCAAGGGCATCCGCTTTTTAACGGTGATCTACTATAATACCGTTGATCCCGAAGCAGCGCAGGAACTGCTGCGCGCGGCCCGCATAATGGGCATAACGGTGCGCATTGGCATTGAATTCAAGGCTACCTTCCGTGGCAAGCTGGTAGAATTTACATGGTCGCCGCTCAATACGGAAACATCCAAGGCCTTTAACGCACTGCTGCACCGCCGCGACATTGTTGACGTGCTGCGCAAGTACGCGCCTGTCAATGACTGGATGCGTGCCTATGTGCTCAAGCTTTTGCACGCCTGGAACGAACGGCACGCCGCCTCGCTGGCCGCCCGCTGGGAGATGCCCGCCCCCGCACCGATCAGTGAAGAAGAATTTCTCGCCTATGTGGGGCAGCGCCAGCCTTCGTCGTTGCACCTTGCCGAATTCATTTATCAGCAGCTTGAGCCCTTGCGCCAGATGCGCGATGAACGCCTGCGCGCGGCCCTTGCCGCAGAAACAAACCCCACGCGGGTAGCAAAACTGCGCGAGAGCCTTGCGGAGCTGACCGACATGGTTCCCGACATGCTGCGCGAAGACTGGCTTGGGCCAGAGGCCAACCCGGAAATCGTCTTTCCTTATGCTCCGCACAAGGATCTGCCCGCCATAATGCAGCAGCCCCCGGAATTTCTGCTCGAAAACATCTATCCCCTGCACCCCTGCCAGATAGTGCTCAACCTGGCAGGCCTGACTGAGCAGGATGTGCTGGAACTGCTGTGGCTTGGGCGCGGGCGCATCACACATCTAGAGCTTTTTAACCTGCGCGAGTGGACAAGCGGCCAGCTCTCTCATGTGGAAGAGATCAACAGGCTGCAAAAAGCCGTCAACGAGGGCAACACGCCCCGGCTCAAGCAGGTTATCCGCCGCATTATCAGTGGAGAACCCAAGAATTCCGAGCGCATGCCGCTGTTTCAGGACATTCTGGCGCATATTCCGCAGTTGCAGGAATTTTATGCGCTCATGCCTCTGGGTTCACGCATCGGCACTGATTCCACCAGCCGCTCGCACCACACCCACGGCATGGGGCTGGTTTTTGTGGACACCCTGCCCCCAAAGGCCCGCGCTGTGCTGCGCAGCGAAGACAACGCCCTGCGCCTCACCCTGCCGGTGCATACAGATATTTACCGCTTTACGCATTACCACGAACCAGCTCAGCCCCTGCCCCTGTGGCAGCGCCTGCTGCGGCGTATTCCCGGTTTTGGCAATCTTGGCTGCCACAAGGTGCGCGGCTGGGGGCTTGAAAAAAACACCACCAGAGTGAGCCAGGCTGGCAATCTTGTCACTCTGGGAGGCGTTGACGCCAAGGGTGTGAACCGCGATCTGCAAGAGTCGCACGACCCGGCGCAAAAAGGCATACCCTGCTGGTCGCCCGACTACATGAACAGCGATATCATGAACGCACTCAAAATTCTGGCGGGCTTTTTGCCTGCGCAGTGGGCATTCAGCTATGTGGACGGCTGGTGGGTGCTGACATGGTTTGGGGCGCTTATATGGTTTGCCATTACTGCTGTGCGCAACGTGGGGCAGGCCGTGGTGGGCGGCGGGGCCTTTACCCGCTCCATGCTTGTGCCCTGGAAACGCTATGTGAGCTGGAGCCGCATGGCCGATTCGCTGCTGTACACCGGCATTTCCGTTCCGCTGCTTGAGGTTGTGGTGCGGCTGTGGCTGTTGCAGGACATGCTGGGCCTTACGGTGCAGGATAATGCCCTTGCCGTGTACACGGTCATAGCCATGATCAACAGCGCCTATATTTCGGGGCACAACATTTACCGGGGGCTGCCCAAGGAGGCCATAATCGGCAACCTCTTCCGCAGTGCCCTCTCCATTCCGCTTTCCATGCTCATGGGTCAGGGCCTGGGCATGTTTTTTACGGCCATGCACATGGCAGACCCTGCCAGCCTTATGCAAAACTGCGCGGCCATTGTCTCTAAATGTTCTTCAGACATGGTGGCCTCCATCATCGAGGGTTTTGCCGACCGCAACATGTATCTGCGCATGCGCCAGTGCGATTATGACAGCAAGTTTGCGCAGATGTACAAGAATCTTACGCGGCAGGAGCTGCTGTTTCCCAGCAAGGATCTTGAGGGCATGCTGCTGAACCCTGCGGAATACTGGCGCATGCTGCACGGCAAGGACAGGGCCGCAGCACGGCAGACCATAACACATCTGCTCGACATGATGTACATGTGGTACTACCAGCCAAGGGCAAGAGAAATATTCTGGCGCAAAATGTGCGCCCTGCCCCCAGTGGAACAACGCATACTTATCGGCATGCACGCCCTGCTCTCGCTTGAACGCGAGATAAGCTCGCTGATTCTGGAAGGTCTGCTCAAAAAAGACTTTTCACGCGCCCTGGCCTTTTACCTTAAAAATAATGCGTCCTACGTCAAAGAACTGCGGCGCGAGGCGCAGAGCAGGCTTAAAGACTGCACGTGCCAGTGCTGATTGCGGTCAGCCAGCCTTCAGAGGTGGCGCAAACCGCACTATATGCTTGACGGCGCACCGCTGCTCCGATAGAGCTGCTTGCCCAGTGTATTGTGCGCTATGGGCGCAACCGCATAAAAACCTAGACCGACTTGATCGGCAACGTGGCTGATTTATTTGATTTTTTTATTTTTTCAAAAAAAAGTAAAAAAAATCAGCCCCAACCCCTTTTCAAGCTGCAAGCGCGTCTTATTTCTATGCCGGTGCGGAACCGAGGCGAAGTAATCTGGCTTCGGTTCGTTACGCGCAATATTTCCAGCGCGGCCACAGAGATGCGGCCGCTGCTGCGTCCTAAAAGGACAATAAAAAAATCATTTCCGGGAGGATTTGACATCATGAAGCTGAAGCCCCTTAACGACCGTGTGCTGGTCAAACGCCTTGAATCCGAAGAAAAGACCGCCGGTGGCCTGTACATCCCCGATACGGCGAAGGAAAAGCCTTCCAAGGGTCAGGTTGTTGCTGCTGGTCCCGGCAAGGCTGGGGAAAATGGCGAACGCGTCGCTCTGGCTGTGAAAGCGGGCGACATGGTGCTGTTCAACAAGTATGCCGGCACCGAAGTCAAGCTGGACGGCGTTGATCACCTTGTGATGCGCGAAGAAGACATTCTCGCCATTATCGACTAACTCCCACTTCTGCCGAATTATATTTCAGGAGGAAATTTTCCCATGTCCGCTAAAGAAATTCTTTTTGACGTTAAAGCCCGTGAAAAACTTGCCCGTGGCGTAGACAAGCTTGCCAACGCCGTTAAAGTGACCCTGGGACCCAAGGGCCGCAATGTCGCCATTGAAAAGTCCTTTGGCGCTCCTGTCATCACCAAGGACGGCGTGACCGTTGCCAAGGAAATCGAACTGACCGACAAGTTCGAAAACATGGGCGCCCAGCTGGTGAAAGAAGTGGCCTCCAAGACCTCTGACGCCGCTGGCGACGGTACCACCACCGCCACCATTCTGGCCCAGGCCATTTACCGCGAAGGCACCAAGCTTGTGGCCGCTGGCCGTAACCCCATGGCAATCAAGCGTGGCGTGGACAAGGCCGTTGAAGCCCTTATCGCCGAGCTGGCAAACCTTGCCAAGCCCACCCGCGACCAGAAGGAAATTGCCCAGATCGGTACCATTTCCGCCAACTCTGATGCCACCATCGGCAACATCATTGCCGAAGCCATGTCCAAGGTGGGCAAGGAAGGCGTGATCACCGTTGAAGAAGCCAAGGGTCTGGAAACCACCATGGACGTGGTGGAAGGCATGCGCTTTGACCGTGGCTACCTCTCCCCCTACTTCGTGACCAACACCGAAAAGATGGTCTGCGAAATGGACAACCCTTACATTCTGTGCACGGAAAAGAAAATCTCCAGCATGAAAGACATGCTGCCCGTGCTCGAACAGGTTGCCAAGGTGAACCGTCCCCTCATGATCATTGCTGAAGACGTGGAAGGCGAAGCCCTGGCCACCCTCGTGGTCAACAAGCTGCGCGGCGCCCTTCAGATTGTTGCCGTCAAGGCCCCCGGCTTTGGCGACCGCCGCAAGGCCATGCTTCAGGATATCGCCGTGCTGACCGGCGGCCAGGTCGCTTCTGACGACACCGGCTCCAAGCTTGAAAGCATGACCCTTGCCGAACTTGGCACCGCCAAGCGCATCGTGATCGACAAGGAAAACACCACCATCGTTGACGGCGACGGCAAGGGCGACGACATCAAGGCCCGCGTGAAGCAGATCCGCGCCCAGATCGAAGACAGCACCTCTGACTACGACCGCGAAAAGCTCCAGGAACGCCTGGCCAAGCTCGTGGGCGGCGTGGCCGTTGTGCATGTGGGCGCTGCCACCGAAGTGGAAATGAAGGAAAAGAAAGACCGCGTTGAAGACGCCCTGAACGCCACCCGCGCTGCCGTTGAAGAAGGCATCGTGCCTGGCGGCGGTACGGCCCTGATCCGCGTTTCCAAGGTGCTCAACGACATCAAGCCCGCCGACGACGACGAACTTGCTGGCGTGAACATCATCCGCCGCTCCATCGAAGAACCCCTGCGCCAGATCGCCCACAATGCCGGCTTTGAAGGCTCCATCGTGGTTGAAAAGGTTCGCCAGGGCAAGGACGGCTTCGGCTTCAACGCCGCCACCGGCGAATACGAAGACCTGATCAAGGCTGGCGTTATCGACCCCAAAAAGGTTACCCGCACGGCCCTGCAGAACGCCGCTTCCGTGGCCTCTCTGCTGCTGACCACCGAATGCGCCATTGCTGAAAAGCCCGAACCCAAGGGTGCGGCTCCTGCCATGCCCGACATGGGCGGCATGGGCGGCATGGGTGGCATGGGCGGCATGTACTAAGCCAGCCTATCAGCTCATACGTTTGAATGATGAAAAAGGCTCCCGCAAAGCGGGAGCCTTTTTTTGCGCCAACGCCAGTAGGCGCAAACAGAAAACAGGAGCAGGCTGCGGCTTGCCCGCGCCGCCTGCAAAAAAACAATATCAACCGGCGTTAGGCCCGTCGCGCTTCGGGGTTCAGACAGTTGGCGGGCAGTTTGCCGTCCAGGGCGTCAAATATCTTTTCCGCACTGCTGCGGCCCAGAGTTTTGAAACAATCCATGGTTGAAACGCCCTTGTGGGGCGCAAGCAGCACATTGGGCAAGGCGCACAAGCCAGGATGAACCTGCGGCTCGTTTTCAAACACGTCCAGCCCGGCCCCGGCAATAATGCCAGCCTGCAAGGCCTCCACCAGCGCGTGCTCGTCCACCACCTTGCCGCGAGCCGTATTGATCAGCACGGCGTGGGGCTGCATGAGGGCAAGCTCCTCGCGGCCAATATATTTTTCTGTTTCCGGGGTCAGGGGTACGTGCAGGCTCACAAAGTCTGACTGCCGCAAGATTTCCTGCTTGCTCACGTAGCGCGCGCCCGTGCGCGCTTCAAATTCTTCATTGCGGTGGCGCGCCGTGTACAGAATGTTCATGCCAAAGCCTGACGCACGGGTGGCCACGGCCAGGGCAATACGCCCGCTGCCCACAAGCCCAAGGGTTTTGCCCGTAACGCGCAGACCGATAAAGCTGTTCAAAGGCCAGGGAGTTCCGCCATTGCGCACAAAGCTGTCGCATTCTCGCAGCCTGCGGGCTACGCCAAGCAGTAGGGCAAAGGCCATGTCGGCGGTATCGTCGGTAACAAAACCGGGGTTGTGGGTCACCCATATACCGTTGCGCGTGGCAGCGGCAATATCCACATGGTCAAAGCCAACGCCAAAGCACGAAATAACCTTGCATGTGGGGGCCATGGCATCAATAACATCTGCGGTCAGGGCAATCACCGGCGTAAAAATGCCGTCATACCCGCGCACAGCTTTCACCAGTTCTTCGTGCGTCAAGCCGCCCTCCGACCCCACTTCCACATCACAGCGGGTGCGCAGCAATTCCATGGCTTCAGGCACAACCGCCCTGGGTACAAATATTCTTGGTTTGCTCATTGCCAGTTCTCCCAACTGCTGAAAAAAGAAAAGCATTTCGGCTGCGCGTACCTTCAGCGCGCCGGATATGCCTTGTAGTAAACAGGTGAGGGACCGAAGGCAAGAAGTAAGAAAAGACAAAAAGCGCTGCCCTGTACAGATACCGAACAGGACAACGCTTACAGAAGTTGTTTAACCAGCGCCGCAGCCAGTGTCAGAAACGCGAATTTTCTACTGCGTAGTCAGGGGCCGCTCAAGCAACGAGGCCATGTCACTGCCCAGTTTGTTTTTCATGGCCGTGGCCCGCTCTTGCTCCAGCATTATCATATCAACCTGCCGGGTGTGGATGAGCAGATACCCAAGCATGCGTGTTTTTTGCAAAATATCGGCAGCAGGAAAGTTCTCTGCAACTGCAAAGAGCGAATCGTCTTTAACATCGGCGCGAAAGCCGTGCTGTTCCAGCAGATCGGCCACCATGCGCGCGCGCAGCCTGCGGCGCTGTCGGTCTGCGGCCCCGCCCTTGAACTGAAAGCTCACGAAGTTTTCGTGGTTGTTTGCCCCTGCCAGACTCTCTACCGTGCAAAAATGATACCCGTACCTGGCCTGCAAAATCATGTAATTATCTGAAATAATAAAAAAGTTTTTATTTGCCATGGCATTGGGCGCGGTGCTCTCCAAATCCGGATTCATGGTGCTTTCGATCATCACTGTCATGAAACCAGAGGCGCTGGCCGCTGGCGGCCCAGCCCAAGGTATGGCCACCATACCGTCCCACAGGGCCAGCATGGGGGTACTGGCAATATCGGCAATGTCCACCACCGTGCCGCCCACATGTCGCCTAAATCCGCCGCCCATGTCCACAATCCAGTATTGCAGCTTTACCCCGGCCTTGAGCTGTTTGCCCATGCGCTGGTTAACGTCCGAGCCGTCATCAAACATGAGCTGCACAGATTTTTCATGGCAGAACCGGGTGATATCGTGCAGGGTCTGGCAATGTTCTGGCGCAAACTGCGGTGATTCCGGGTCCAGCAGATGCAGGGGAACCATCAGCCGGGCCAGGGCATCGAGCCGCTGGTGAACGGGGCTGCCTTCCATAAGATTGGGCGGCTCGGGAATCTGCGCCGCAAGCTGGGGATTAAGCCCGGCAAATACGGCGCAACGACCGGCATCAAGCGTGGCATCACCGGCATTTTCCAGCAGATTGCAGGCATCGGGCAGGCTGAAAAGCGCGGGCAAACGGTACTCGCGGGCCACAGAAGCCAAATGCCCGGCCATGCCGCCGGTTTCGCTTACCATACCCGCCGCGCGCGACAGCAAGGGGGCCCAGCGGGGCAAGGCCCGCTCAACCACAAGAATACCCCCCTTGGGGAAGGAGAGCATGTCTGCCTCTTTGCGGGCAACAAACACAGGCCCCATACCCACGCCGGGGCTCACGGCCACGCCGCCACAGGCCAGCACTGCCGGGCCGCCAGTAACATCTGCCTGAAGGTGCGCACAGCCAGCGGGCGCTGCAACCGCATTGTCAGAATCCGCACCGGCGGTATTTTCTGTGGTGGCGTCGGCCTCGCGCAGGGGACGGCTTTGCAGCACCACAATACGCCCCGTGCGTGAATCAAGCGCCCACTCCACATCCTGCGCCTCGGCGTAATATTCCTCAAGCGCCAGTGCCACTTGTGCAAGCTCTGCGGCCTGGGTATCCGTAAGGCTGGCTGGCACGCCAGCAAGACCGGCAAGTGTTTTACTTATGGGCTTTGGCGGGTTGGTGCGGGTAAAGATAAAAACATCGGGCGTGACCGCGCCGTCCACCACGCCCTGCGGCAAACCGGGCACGGCGTTGAGCAGCACCTGTTCCTGCCCGCGCGCGGCAGCAACGGGGTCGCGGCTGTAGGCCACACCGCCTGCGGCAGCGGGAACCATGGCAAGCACACCCACGCACATGGGCGCGGTATCGTCAGGAATACCGTGCTGATACCGATAGCTCATGGCTGTAACGGCGTACTTGCTGGCCACAATTTCTTTCCAGACTTCACAGGCCTCTTCAGGCGGCACGTTGAGCTCTGAGCGGTACTGCCCCGCAAAAGAAACGCCCAGAGAATCTTCGCCAACAGCGCTGCTGCGCAGGGCAAGCAGCAGCCCCGGCCCGGCCCGGCGCTGCATTTCGGCCACAGACTGGGTGATTTCGCGCTCAAGATCGGGGGGCAGAGGCGCGCCGAGCACTGCCTGCTGCAATGCGGCAGAAAGATTAAAAACTTCGTCCAGACTGTGCATGTCTGTGGCCTGAATACGGCGGTTCAGCTCGCTGCGCAGGCCGCTGTAGTCCATAAAACGGTAATAGGCGCTTACGGTCACGGCAAAGCCATCAGGCACATCCAGCCCGGCATGGGCTGCAACTTCGCCCAGATTGGCCATTTTGCCGCCCACAAGCGTGATGTGGCGCAGGCGAATATCGCCCAGAGGCATGATATTGGGGCCATCCTGATGGGGCTGTTCTTCAAGCAAACCCTGCATCTGCCCGCGAATACGGTCAAATGCCTCCTGCAATGATTCGTAACCGTCGTCAGACAGCGCGTTGAGGTCACGCACCATCTGAAAAACTGCCGTTACGGCGCGGGTGCTGGCGGCATGCACGTAATCCATGCCAAAGGGACGCGAGCCGGAAAGGTGCTCTTCCACATCGCTCATGGCCTCAAGGGCCGTTTTGTTGGACGACAGCAGGCGTCGAAAACGCGCGCACCGCTCCCGCAGGCGGGCCTTAAAGGCCTCCTCTCGCGCAAGCTGTTCCGCATCGGGCTCTTGCGAGTCCTCGCGCCCCAGCAGTTTTCGCAGGCGGTCGAGCAGCTCCATGTTACATAGCGGACCGAGCCGCTTCCTCCATCTTGATGATCAGCTCACTGATGGCCACGGGCTTGAGCATGTAGTCGTACGCGCCCAGGTCAAGCCCCTGAACCGCCACACCCATACAGGCATGCCCAGTCAGCAGGATCACGGGAATTTTGGGGGCTTTTTCCTTCATGTGGCGCAGGGTTTCAAGGCCGTCCATGCCGGGCATGCGCACGTCCATAACCACAATTTCAAATGTCTGCCCCGCCTGCATGGCCTGATCGAGCAGATTGAGGGCCGTTTGCCCGTCCGGCGCGGTAACAACGTCCATACCCCGCCGGGAAAGACGTTTGTGCATCAATTCCAAGAATTCCACTTCGTCGTCCACAAACAGTGCGCGCATGGAGGCCTCCTTTATATGGCAGCATGCCCCGTTGGGGCCGCCCAGTGGTTTTGCTTATGCTTCTGCGCTTTCTTCGGGCGCGAGCTGCGGCGGTTCCGCAGGCAAAAAGATATTGAATGTGGTTCCGTGGCCGGGCTCGCTCTGCACATCTATGCGGCCACCCAGCTTTTCAAGAATTGTGTAACAGATGGCCAGGCCAAGCCCCGTACCCTCGCCCACCTTTTTGGTGGTAAAGAAGGGGTCAAAAACCTGCCGCAGGGTTTCCTGATCCATGCCGGGCCCGGTATCGGCAAACGACACGCGCACGCCAGTTTTCCATGGCTGGGCGCTGACCGTAAGGGTTCCATCCTTGCCCATGGCGTCGATGGCATTGTCGATGACATTGATAAATATCTGCTCAAGCTGGGCCGGATCAGACAAAATAACCGGGATCTGCGCGTCATACTGCCGCACAATGGCAATGTTGCGGCTGCCCGCCTCAGACTTGAGCATTTCAAGAGCCTGATCGGCAAGCGAACTGATGAGAATTTCGGTGCGGCCAGGATTCATGCGCCGGCCAAAGCCCAGCATGCGCTGGGTAATGCCCTTGGCACGCTTGACGTGCTGCTCGATCTTTTCCGTACTTTCAAGAATTTCTTTGTAATTATTGATTTTTGCCGGGTCTTCATCGTCAAGCAGATCGCGTATCCAGCCAGCGTTTTCCTGAATAAGCATGAGGGGATTGTTGACCTCGTGGGCAACGCCCGCAGCCATCTTGCCTAGAGCCGCCATCTTGCTTGATTGCAGCATGCGTGCGTCGATGTGGGCCTGCTTCTGGTCCGAGGCTTCAAGCGAGGCCACCAGCCGCCGTGTACACAGCTCGGCTCCCATGCAGGTAAGCGCCCCGCCCAGCAGCGTAAAGAACAGAATGAGGGCCTTGAGTTGCCGCAGGGGTTTGAGGCTGTCGCGTACATCATCCATAACCACCAGTACCCAGGGCATGGAATCGAGCCGCATGAGGGCTATGACCATTTCTTCGCCGCTGGGAATGGCTTTGTGCATGGTCACCACATTGTTGCGGGTCAGATTTTCCTGCGGCAGATCGTACTGCCCCATGATGGAACCGTAATAGCGCGAACTGGTCTGTAATACTCCGCTGTTGCTTACAATAAAGGCATCACTGTGCGGGCCGGAGTATATGCGGCGCAACAGAGCGTCAATGGCATCCATATCAATGGTGGCCCGCATTATAAAGCTGCGCCCACCCTCATGCCGCAGCACGGCAATGATAAAATGCGGCACATGGCGATAGCCCATGAACACATCGCTGACATACACGCCCTTGCGCACCACCTCTGTGAACCAGGGGGCCTCGGAATAGTTGGCATCGCGCAGATCAAACGGCCCCACATACGAAATATGGCGGCCATCCATGCCAATGATGCCCAAATCCACAAACGAACGGCTGTTGCTTTGCAACACGCTGAAAATTTCGCTCAGGCGCGCAGGATTGCTGAGGTCAGAATAAGGATGGGTAAAGGCCAGGTTTTTGACCTGGGCAATACGCTCCACCATAAAGGTATCAAGGGCGCGGTGCTTGCTGCTGATGACCGCCTCAATACCCGCAGTGATTTTTTCATCATAGATCACGCTGAGCCTGTCGAGGCAAAACAGCCCAAGTGCGGCCAGAGGCGTAAGCGCCATCAGCAGCAGCGTGATCAGCAACCGGCGGTAAATGGCCCTGTAGCCTCTATGGGGTGCAGGCACTGAGGACGACATCAACGGGCCTCCTGGGATGGTGAATCAACGGCGGGGGTCAGGGGTTCGCCCCGAAACAGCGCCCGGCAGTGGGCCAGCATTTCCGCGCGGCGGGCTGTAACCTGGCCTGGGTCCTGCATGATCATGTCGAGCTGGCGGGTATGGATGGTCATGTACCCTGCCACAGCCAGCAGACGTTCGCCTTCTTCCTTGTCCAGATCCTTGAGCGTGGCGCTTACGGCATCGTTGCGCACCACGGGAGAAAAACCAAATTCCCACAGGATATCGGCCACAAAGCGCACACGCAAGATACGGCGTTCGATGTTGGCAGCGCCGCCGCGCAGCTGAAAATTCAGATAGTTTTCGCTGGTACGGTCTGAAAGGCGCGCCTCTACCGAAACAAAGTGAAAACCAAAACGCGAGTGCAGGCTGCAATAATCGCTGGAGATAAGAAAATAGTTTTTTTCAGAAAAATAGGCTGTCTGCGCCGCTGGATCAAGATTGGGGTTGGCGGTTGCCTCAAACAGCACAGAAAGAAAACCCTTGCCGTCCACCGGGGGCGGCCCCTGCCAGGGATGGGCATTCATGCCCTGCCACAAGGCCTGCATGGGCAGCGAGGCGATGTCTTCCACATCAATGACCGGCCCGTTGGGGGTGCGCACAAAACCATCGCTGAGGTTGACCACCCAAAACTGCTTGACCACCTTGTCGCGCAACTGTTTGATGCGCTGCGGTGCGTATTTTTTGTCCGAGCCCAGGCTGAACATGGCGCTCACGGCCTTTTCGTGGCAATAGCGCACAATATCGTGGTACGTTGCACAGTTGGCGGCCTTGAAATCGACGCTGTCCACCTCAAGCGTGAGCGGCAAGATGCGCCGCGAGGCGGTTTGCAGTATCTGGTACACGGGGCTGCCGGGCATGTAGTCCTTGCCCGGAAGCACCTTGGGCAGCAGCGAATCCTGCCGGTTTTCGTAAACCGTGCGCAGATCGGCGCACAGGGTTATGCGCTGACCGCTTTCCACAACTTCTGTGGACCATTTGAGGCCAAAAACAGCAGGCTTGCCAAATTCGCGCGCCAGCGATGCCAGCCGCGACCCCTGAAAACCGCGTTCTGCCACAATGCCTGCGGCCCGGTCGATAAGCGAACCCCAGATATAATTATCGTCTGGAACCACAAGAATGCCGCCAGTGGGAAAACGGCGCGCGTCTTCCCAGCGTCGGGCCACCCAGGCAGGGCCGGAAACCCGGCCAGGGTTGACCGTAAAGCCCCCCTCAAGCAGCAGATCCTTGTCCAGCGAGGGGCTGGGCATGGGCAGATCGGGGCTGGATTCTTCCGGCAGCGACATGGGCCGGGCCATAAGCATGAAAACCTGGCCTTCGGGATTGCATACCCAGGTGAGCACCTCGGGCCTGCCGGCAGCTTCTTCCACCGCAAGGGCCAGCTCTGCCGCGCGTATGGCTGTGGCATCGTCCAGCACAGGCCGCTTGGGTTTGTAAGGGCGGCGGTTTGTCACCGTATGCGGTGCCGCGCGCGAAACGCTGATGGCGTCCACCGGCATGGTGGAATACTCCACCTCTTGCGGCAGGCCCGCGCAGCCGTAAACATGCACGTTTTCGCTGTGCGGGCTCAAGGGGGCAGACGACTGGGCAATGCCGCCAAAGCAGCCAGCGTCCACCGCCATGCAGGTAAGGCAGACGCCAGCCCCTCCTTCCGTAAGCCCACGCGCGCGGCGGTACACCAGGGCTTGCGCACGCTGCTTGCTGGCAAGCGTGGCACGCACGGCGCGCAAAATATCTTCGTCTGGCGCGTTGAGGGGCACGGGCGGCCCCCACAGCACAACACCGCAGCCCTCGCCCTCGCCCTCAGCGGGTGGCCATACGCGCCCGCGCAACAATAGCTGCATGGGCTTGTTGCCGCTCATGTCCCGCAACCGCTGCACCTGTTCGAGTATCTCGTGGGCGAGGTCTTCCGGCAGAGGGGTTGCCTCTACCAAGGCCCCAAGTTTTTTTGAAAGCCGCGCAAGGTGGTTGGGCGCAAGGCCGCCAGCCGCCTGAATGCAGCGGTTGATCTCGCTTTGCAGGTCGCCGCTCTGAAAATAATGCTGACACCCCGCCGCCGTAACCACAAAACCCTGCGGCACAGCACCGGGAAAAAAGGGACGCAGCCTTTCAAGCCGGGCGGTTGCCGGGTCTACCAGCACGCGGCCCTCGCTGTGCAGATTGGCAAGGCAGCCCGCATCGTCCTGACACAGTGGAACAACCAGCGGCCCCAGCAGGCAGGCCTCCGGCTCGTACACTTCTTCGGCCACAAGCTTTTGCAGCTCGCCAAAACGGGCATACAGGGCCGCGCAGGGTGCGGGATCAAGCCGCTCAAGCTGCTTGATGCACTGAAAAACCTGGGTGGCCATGGAAGTGCAGAAGGCACGCACGCGGTAAAGACCAAAGGGATGGTCGCAGCAAAGCGTGTATTCGAGGTCGGTCATGGTTTCCTGAAAGGCGTTCCATGACGTAAGAAACAGACGGAATGAATGATGCCGCAGGGCAAAAAAACGCTGGGCCTCTTCCGCAGAACTGACAGAAGAAGCAGATACGGCTTCGTCACCGCGCCGGGCGGCTCGCGTTAAAAAGCCCAACAGGCGGCTCAGGGACATGGTGGCTCCACAAAATAGAGCATTTTCAATGTTAATCTGCTCTGGCGCTACAAGCCCGCACCAGCACGAAAACCGCGCTACGCCAACAGTTGCACATTGAACCTAGCACAGCACTACGCCACCTTCAAGCCGCATGTGACAGAATTCCCATTCTCGGGATAAATAAAAAAAGGAATAAATCAGGGCAAAAACAGACTACAGCTGTGCAACGCCGTTGGGTTGGGCAGGCACGGGCATACCCTGGGGGGCGTCGTTCATGTCGGCCAGATCACGCATCTGGGCCATGCACTGCTCCACAAACTGTGGTTCGCCCACATCTTGCCGCAAAAAGGCATTGATATCGGGCATTTTTGCAATGGCGGCGTCAATCTCGGGGTTGGAACCCCTGGCGTATGCGCCAATGTTGATCATGTCTTCTACACGGCGAAAGGTGCTCATGCAGCGGGTGACGACACGCCCGGCCAGCACATCCTGCCGTTCGCAGATGTCGGAGCGCAAACGGCTGATGGAACGCAGCACGTCAATGGCGGGGAAATGCCCCTGGTCGGCCAGATCGCGGGTCAGCACGATATGCCCGTCGAGGATGGAGCGCACGGCGTCGGCAATGGGTTCGTTAAAGTCGTCGCCGTCTACAAGCACTGTATAAATACCTGTAATGGTTCCCTTTGACGACCTGCCAGCGCGTTCAAGCAGCTTGGGCAACTGGGCGAATACCGAGGGCGTGTAGCCCTTGGTGGTGGGCGGTTCGCCAACTGCCAGCCCAACTTCGCGGGCGGCCATGGCAAAACGGGTTACCGAGTCCATCATCAGCAACACGTCCATGCCCTTGTCACGGAAGTATTCCGAAACCGCCGTGGCCGCGTAGGCAGCGCGCATGCGCACAAGCGGCGACTGGTCCGAGGTGGCGATAACAAGCACAGAGCGGGCCATGCCCTCGGGGCCAAGGTCGCGCTCCATAAATTCCACCACTTCGCGCCCACGTTCGCCGATCAGGGCGATCACGTTGACATCGGCGCGGGTATAGCGCGCCATCATGCCCATAAGTGTGGATTTGCCCACGCCCGAACCGGCCATGATACCCACGCGCTGGCCCTTGCCCAGGGTAAGCAGGCTGTTGACCGAGCGCACGCCCACATCGAGAATATCTGTGATGCGGGGCCGTTGCAGGGGGCTTGGCGGGTCGGCATAGATGGGCACAAGCTCTGGATGCCACAGCTTGCGGGCTTCATCCAGCCACTGGGGCACAAAGGGGCGCTGTTCTTCCTGCTGGCGGATAAAATCTTCCTTCGAGCTCTCCCCCGCTGGCAGGGGTGAAACATAGAGCTCGGCGCTGATGGGCGCGCCCGCATCGAGCGGCGTGCCAAAGGCGTCAAAAGCGCGACCCAGCAGATCTGGCCCCACGGGAAACACCGGGGGCAGGCTGGTATTGCGAATGCGGCTGCCGGGGCGGATGCCGCGCATGTCGCCGTAGGGCATGAACAGCAGGTTTCCCTCGCGAAAGCCCACCACCTCTGCGGCAATGCCCTCATCCCCTTCGTCTGGCAGCATATGGCACACGGCCCCAAGGGGAGCGCGCAGGCCGCTGCCCTCGGCCACAAGGCCCACCACCTTGTTGACCTTGCCAAAAAGCCGCACGGGAGTGCTGGTTTTGAGCAGTTTTATGCAGGAATCTGGATCAAGCTTCATGACTGGCTACTCCGGCTATCCGTTGCCGGAGCCGGGCAAAAAGCCCCCGCTCACAAATACGCTGGAATCGGGCTGTGCATCGTGGTCTTTTTCCTCTGCTGGCAGGGGAAAAAGCTCGTCTTCAAGCTCGGCGAGGCTGGGATTGGCAGTTTGGGCATCGTGAGGCTGCTGCTGTGCGGCAGGGGCCGTGTGCGGCTCGAAATCGGCAGCCGGGGCTGATTCAAAAGCCGGAGCAGCCGCAAAGACATCGTCCGGCTCGGAAGCGCTGACGTGGGGCGGCACTGTGCCGCCGTCACCAAACTGTTCGCCCTGCCCGTCCTGCGCGTCCAGCGCATCCAGAACATCGGGCTGGGCAGCGGGATCAGCCAGCTCATTCTGCGGCACGGCTTCAGCAGGCGGCAAGGTTTCATCTGGCGCAAACATTTCCTGGGATTGCTGGCCGGGGTCGGCAGCGGCATGGTGCTCATCCGGATTCATGCCCACGGCAATGGGTGCTTCCGTATCCTGGGCATCTGCCATACCGGCAGACACGTCCGGCTCCAAATCCGGCTCTGCATCCGGCACCAAATCCGGCTCCAAATCTGCTTCAGGCGGCAACGTGGCGGGCACTTCTGCCGCCGGGGCCTGCTCCTGCGGCATTATTTCGGCCAGATGCGCAAGCCCCTGCGCGGCCACAGCGCCCGACTCCTGCTCCGCCTGCCCGTCTTGCGGGCGCTGGGGCAGCGTAAGGTGCTCAAGAATGCCGTTGACCATTTCGCGGTAGTGGGCGCGCAGATTCTCCACAGAACCGCTGACGCTCTCTGCCACAAGGCCGCCGGATTCAATGGAAGCATCGCCGTTGACAATCCACTGGCTCAGTTCCGGCACACGCTCGCGCGCAGCGCGGAACAGATCGCTGACGGTTTCCTCGTCATCGGGGTGTACGCGCACGGTGACCGTGGCGCGGTCTTCAAGCAGTTGCAGCGAGCTGAAAACCAGGTGCTGCAAAATGCGCTGATGCTCGGCCTGCAAAATCCAGCCGGTTCCGGCCTCCACAGCCACGCGGGCCAGCTCGGCCAGCTCGTCGCGCCAGGCCTCGCCAAGCCCATGCCGCTGGGCCTCAAGGGCTTGCAGCATGTTGCCAAGCATCTGCCCCACATCGGCGCGGAATTCCTTAAGCTCTGCCCCGGCCTGGGCCATGCCCGCCTGAAAGCCGTCATTATGCGCATGATCGCGAATAATTTCGGCCTCTTCACGCAGGTCACGGGCCTTGCCGTGCTCGGCCTCTGCCTGCTCCAGCTCTTGCTGGGCCTGCGCCCGTAGCGCCTGCGCCTCACGCGTGAGCTGCTGGATGCGGGTTTGGGATTCTGCCGACGCTTCTTCCAGCACCTTTTGCCGCTCGGCATAGGCTGCGCCAAGAATTTCGCGCGCGCGTTCCTCGGCCCTGGCCCGCACCCTGGCGAGGTAATCCTCCTGGTGCTGCTGCTGCGCACGTTCGCGGAGCAAAGGCTCTTGCATGGCATCGAGCTGCTGCGGTGAAGCCTCGCGCTCGCCCATGAAGATGGTGCCCCATTTTTTGCGCAACTGGTCTGACGCCATGGCCGATTCCGATGGTTACAGTTTTTGCCCGGGGCCGTTAAACAAACACATCGCCAGCGCCACGGCTGATGACCAGTTTGTTTTCGCCCTCAAGCCGCCGCACGATCTTGACCACATTCTGCTGTGCCGATTCCACATCCGAAAGTTTGGCCGGGCCCATGAATTCCAGTTCTTCGCGAATCATGTTGCCCGCACGTTCAGACATGTTCTTGAAGAATTTTTCTCTCAGGTCGTCGCTGGCCCCGCGCAGGGCCAGGGTGAGATCTTCGTTGGAAATTTCCTTGAGCATTTCGCGCACGCCACGGTCGTCGATATTCTTGCAGTCTTCAAACACAAACATGAGGTTGCGGATATCTTCGGCCATCTGGGCAGAGTCTTCTTCGATTTCGGAGAGAACTTCTTCTTCCGTGGCGCGGTCCACCGCGTTGAGGATTTCTGCCACAGACTGCACGCCGCCCACTTTTTTGCCTTCCTTGCCGCCCATGGCGATAAGCTGGCTTGTGAGCACCTTGTCCACTTCCATAAGCATTTCTTCCGGCACGGCCTCAAGGCGCGCAAGGCGCATGAGCACCTCGGCACGCACGCCAGCGGGAAGATTTGTCAATAAATTGGCGGCCTGATCGGGGTGCAGATGACCGATGATGAGGGCCAGGGTTTGCGGATGTTCGTTGCGCAGAATCTGCGAAAGCAGCTTGGGGCTGACCGATTCCAGCTCGCGGAAGGGCGCTGGGCCGGTATCAAGACTCAGGGAATCCATCACGTACTTGGCGGTTTCGGGATCAAGATTCTTGACCAGCAGGCGTTTCAGCGTATCGCTGCCGCCCGTGATCATGTCCACACCTTCAACCAGCGATTCGTGGAACTCGCGCAGAACCTCTTCAACAACTTCGCGCGGCACTGGCTCCAATTCCACAATGGCTCTGGAGATGTCGGCTATTTCCTGCCGGTCCATGCGTTTGAACACGTCAGCCGTAAATTTGTCGCCCATGGCGAGCAGCAGCACGGCAGTACGCTGTTTGCCGGTCAACTCCATCTCCCTAACTCCTTCACCGCGACCGCACAGGCCAGCGGGGTTGCTTATTCCTTGTCTGCAAGCCAGCGCTTGATAAGCCGCACGGCCTGATCCATATGCTGCTCGGTAATATGAAAGAGCCGCATTTTCAATTCTTCAACACGCTGGTTGCTTTCTTTTTGCGCAAGGCGCAAGGCCTTGAGCTGCGAAAGAGTCGCGCTGCTTTCTGCCGGAACACGGCTTGCTTGATTAGGCTTTAGCTGTTTCATCATTTTTCATCCAGCCGCGCACAAGCATAACCACCTGTTCCATATGATTGTCGGACAGGTTGAAAATATGCGCTTTCAGTGCTTCAACATCCTTAAATGTCATATCTTCGTCATCTTCAGCCTCAATATCGTCGTCCGTCTTGGCGGCTTCTTCAAGTGCCTCGTACAGGGCCAGCTGCTCTTCGGCGGCGGGCAGCCCCTCAAGGCCTTCGATCATTTCGCCAGCTTCAACCTTGGGACGGATAAGGGCCAGAACAACGGGCCGCACCACAAGCATAAGGAACAGAAAGGCCAGCAGCGCGTTGAGCAGGGGCTTGCCCAGGCGTTCGGCATAGTCGGCCAGCATTTCGGCAACGTTGGGGTCCTTGGGCGGCTCAGAATCGGTAAAGGGCGCAGAACTCACCTCAAGGGCATCGCCACGGCCCTTGTCCAGACCCACGGCATTGGTGACGAGCTGACGCACGCGCTCAAGGTCATCTGCCTTGCGCGGCACAAAGGTCCATGCCCCGTTGGTCTTTTCATACGTCCCATCGATAAGGACTGCAACCGTCATACGCTTCAAATCGCCCACATTGGTTACGATTTGCTGCTCTTCCTTGTTGATTTCGTAGTTTGTGGTGCGTGTTTCGCGGCTGCCGTTCTGCGTAGAGGCCGATCCGGCGATGCCGTCGCCCCTGAAATTGGCGTCGGGCGAGCCGCCCTCGAGGCTTGAGCGCCCCTGCTGGGTTTCTTCACTGCGCTGCTCGCTGCGCACTGCGGTTTTTTCCGGGTCAAAAATTTCGCGGCGAATGGTGCGCTGGCTAAAGTCCATATCCACGTTGACCTTGGCAATAACGCGGCCAGGGCCAAACATGGGCTGCAACATTTCTTCTATGCGGCGCTCAAGGTTGCGCTGCACCTGCTGGCGGTGCTCCATCTGGGTGGTGCTGGCCCCGGCAAGACTGTCTGATTCCGGCTGATACAGCACCTTGCCGCCGTTGTCTGATATGGAAACGTGCGTTTTGTCGAGCCCTTCAACCGCCATAAGCATCATGTTGAGAATGGCGTTGATTTCCTTCTGGTCGGGCTTCATGTTTGGGCGCCTGAGCTTGAGCACCACAGAGGCCGAGGGCGACTGACGTTCTTCTACAAAAAGGCTGCGGTGCGGAATAACCAGGTGTACGCGCGCGCTTTCCACATTGGGAAACTCGCTGATAGTACGCGAGAGCTCGCCTTGCAGGGCGCGGGTATAGTTGATCTTTTGCACAAAGTCGGTTTGCCCGACCTTGACCTTGTCAAAAATTTCAAAACCTATGCCCTGCCCCACCAGGCCGCCTTCGCCCGCAATCTTGATGCGTTCGTCGTACACCACTTCCTTGGGCACAAGAATGGTCTTGCCGTTGTCGGTAAGCTGGTACATGACCTTGTCGGCCTGAAGCGACTTGATGACAACGCTGGCGTCTTCTGCGCTGAGGTTGGAATACAGCACCTTGAAATCGGGGCGCGAGGCCCAGATGGAAAGGCCAATGGCAGCAGAGCCGATAAGCACCAAACCGCCCATGAGCGCCACGCGCTGCACAACGCTCATTTTGGCCCAGACAGCCTTGATGGAATTGACAAGCTGTAAAAGAAAAGCCGGCATATGTTAGCTCCTGCGAAGACGTGGCGTAATTCCGGCGCGCTGGCCGGGCATATGCCAAGCAAAAGCAATTGCCATGCCATTTTTCAACATACTGTATTTACAACGATTATTTATATCCCATAAAAAGAATTCAAATTTGTGACACCCCAAAAACGCCAGCCCCCCTCCAGGCATGGCCTAAAGGGGAGCTGACGTTCAGGAGTAAACCGCGCGGGAAAAAATATCAGAACTGCATCTTGGAAATTTCTTTGTAGGCCTCAAGCACCTTGCCGCGCACTGCCGAGGTCAGCTTCATGGCCAGGCTGGATTTTTGCATGGTTATCATCAGCTCGTGTACGTTCTGCGAGCGGCCAGAGGCAAAATCATCGATGGCCAGGTTCTTGGCCGCATCCAGCTCGTTAACCTTGTTGAGCGAGCTTTTGATGGTGCCCGAAAAGCTGTTTTGCGGCGTTACCGGCGTGTGGGCCTGGGTGGGGTATTTGATAAAATCGGCTTGCGCGCCAAAGCCTTCGCCACGGTCAACGCTGTCGCGCAGCAGGCTTTGATCAAGGGTTTTGGCAAACTGGGTGGTGCTGCCAACAGAGTTTCCCTGCTGCAAGCTGCCCTGAACCTTGCTGAAATTCTGTACGGCCTCACTGTACGCCCGCATGCCCACTGCCTGAATGCTCATAACTGCCTCCCGCGCTCCTGAATAAATGCTTTAAAATGCCGCCACCGTGGGCAAAGCCTATCTGCCTATTTCCAGTGCCTTGACGAACATGCCCTTTACGGCGTCCACCGTGGTGACGTTGGCCTCGTAGTTGCGCTGGGCGGTCATGAGGTTGGCCATTTCCTCAACCACGTTGATATCGGGGTACATCACATAGCCTTCAGCATTGGCATCGGGGTTGCCGGGCTCGTACACGCGCTTGAATGGCCGGTTGTCCATTGTTACAGCAGATACACGCACGCCCTGCACTGCCCTGTCGAGAGCCGAACGCATGTGGATGGAAAATGGATCGTCCACATCTGTGGCCTGCTGCACCACGCTGCGGCGGCGGTATGGCCCGCCCTGAACCGTGCGCGTGGTTTTGGCGTTGGCCAGGTTCATCGAAATGGTGTTGATGCGGGTGCGGTCGGCTGCAAGGCCAGACGCGCTGATGTCAAATGCTGTCATGAAGTCCATGGCTTCCTCCTGCGCTGCCCGCTGCCCCGATTGCTATGCCGCGCATGACGCGGTGGGCGGCGGGCCAAAAATCAGGCCTGCTTGCCTTCCTGAATGATGGTGTTCAGCCCTTCAAAAGACTTGGTCATCACCTGGGTAAGCGCGGTGTACTGCAACTGGTTTTTGGCGTGTCTGGCCATTTCTTTATCAATATTAACACGGTCTTCACCGTGTACCACGCGGGGTTTCACTGCCATATCCCACTCTGGCCCAAAGGAATCAGGGCGAAATGCCGTGGGCATGTGCGCGCCTTCGGTGCGGGTCATTTCGCCTCTGGCATCAAGGCCCAGAGCTGATTGCAGCTCTTTTTCAAAAGTCAGCTCACGCGGCTTGTAGTTGGGCGTCTCCACGTTGGCGATGTTACCCGCGATAACGTTTTGCCGCTGTAACTGCATATCCATGACCTTGCCCACAAGGCCCACTTCCATATTGAACATGGATTTCATACTACCTACCCCCGTAAAGTACGGAAAACTGCTTGCCAGGGTGTTAGCAACAAGTGTTCCATTCTAAATATGTCATTAAATTTATTATAGTTATCAACAAAAAAAATCAGCAGCGAGCAGTGCCAGACAGTATTTTGACAAGCCATAAACAAAAAACCCGCCAGGAAAACCGGGCGGGTCAGGACAAACAGAATTTATAACGAGAGCTACAGGCGCATCTGGGCGTCGGTAACGCCAAGCGAACGCAACTGCAAATAGATGCGGGCGCAGGCCTCGGCATCGGAGCCCGCGTGGTGGTGGTTGAGATCTATGCCAAAGTACGCGCACACGCTGCTGAGTTTTTTGGAGGCAAGGGGCAGGCTGCGTCGCGACCCCTTGAGCGTACACAAAAATGGCGTGCGCGGTTCGCGCGCTCCTGTGGCCTGGCAGCTGGCTGCCAGCACACGCTTGTCAAACGAGGCATTGTGGGCCAGCAGATGTGTTGCCCCTTCAAAAAAGGCTTCCATCTGGGGCCACACCTCGGCAAAGGTTGGCGCGTCTTTAAGCATGGCCCAGGTGAGGCCGTGTATTTCTGTAAACATCACCCGCGACGAGGGCGGCCTGATAAGGCTGTAAAAAACATCGGTCACGCTACCCCGCTCAATACGAGCAAGGCCCACGGCGCAAGCGCTGTGGGCCGAATAGCCTGAAGTTTCAAAATCGATGGCTACACTGCGGCAAATATCTGAATAAACCACACTTACTCTTTTGCGGCTTTGCGGGCGGCCTCGGCCATACGCGCCTTGATATAGTCGCGCATGACGGCATCGTCGTCCTCAAGGTTAAAGCAGCGGGCGTCTTCGCCCATGAGGCCGCCGGGCACAAAATCGCCCTTGTCAGCCGGGTCGGACACCATGTCGTCGTAAAAGCACACAGAAAGCCAGCGGCTTGCGGGTTCATCGTCAACCACGTCGATCAGCACAAAAAGCACGCGCTGGGTCTGCACGCTGTGGCGGGCACGCAGTGAATAACTCACGCCGGGCCGGGCCTTGAACGTAAAGGACATATTGCTGTGCGCGGCCAAAAATTCCATGTATTCCGTAAATGATTTCTTGATATTCAGCGGGTCATCCTGCCAGGAATCAAGAAATTCGCGCAATTCTTCGGAACCTGTAACATCCATAAGTGCTCCTTTTGGGGTTACGGCGGCGTGTCAGCGGCCCCATTGCCAGGGGGGGGTGCTCATATTCAAGCTCCAAATACCGCGTCTGTCCACTACCGCCTGGTGTTCCTGAATAAGCCAACGCCGACAAAAAATGGCCCTGCACTTCTGCCTGTCTACCCATGCCAGGCCTTCCATCACCAGCTTGTAATTGACCGAATCGCCGCCCACCTGCACAAGGGCCGAAATGGGGCCAGCCTCAAGCTGCCCAACAGATTCCACGCCAACCTTTGAGCCCACGGGCATCATGCGCTGCAAATAGGCCATGGCTTCTCGTCCAAAGGGCTGGCTTTGGGTTGGGGCCTCAATGCCATAAAAAAGCAGCACATATTCTGGCTCTTTACTGCCATACTTGGTGCTGACCGTAACGGTATTGCCGTCCTCCACACTTACCACGTAGGCATCCCATACAGACTCTGCAAACGCAGAAACCGCCGAGAAAAGAACAAAAAAGATAAGTGCCGAAAAACGGATGAGCATACCAAATCTCCCGCAAAAGCCTACACTTTGCATAAACCAATAATGCCTGCGCCGCCCGACCTTTGTCAAGGCAGGCGGCACAGGCATAAAAAGGGGTAACTGTAATCAGCAAGCCGAATCGCTGCTAGCCCCAGACAACCCGCCCGATCTGGTAGGCTGCCGTGGCAACGGCATAGGCAAGGGCCGTATTGAACAGAATGCTGAAGGCCACCCAGCCCCAGCTGCCAGCCTCTTGCCGAATGACCACAAGGGCCACAAAGCAGGGAGAATACAGCAGAACAAAGAGCATAAGCGAGAGTGCGGTGGCCTTTGACCAGGCTTCGTCACCCTTGAGGCGCTCTGCCAGAGGGGCCGGGTCTTCGGCATCCTGCTCGCCCATGGCATAGGCAGTACCCATGGTGGCCACCACGGCCTCCTTGGCGGCCACACCGGCCAGCAGGGCTATATCTGTGCGCCAGTCAAAACCCATGGGACGGGTGGCGGGCTCCACGGCCTTGCCAAGACGCCCAGCCACAGAGTAGGCCAGCTGTTCTTCCTTAAGCTCGTTGCGCACATTGCCAAGTTCTTCTTCAATGGGGGCGCGGGCTTCGTCACCTTCGGCAAAGGCGGCCAGCTTTTCTTCGAGCTGAGAAATCTGGGTATCAAAGGGGGCAGACTTGTCTTCCGGCAGACCGGGAAAGGTCATGGCGGCCCAGATCAGCACCGATATGGCCACAAGCACCGTACCGGCCTTTTTAAGGTACATCCAGCCGCGTTCCCAGCAGTGCAGCAAGAGGCTCATGAGGGTAGGCATGCGGTAGGGGGGCAGCTCCATGACAAAGGGGGTGGATTCGCCCTTTACGATGGAGGACCGCAACAGCCGCGCCACCAGCAGGGCCATTACCCAGCCAACTACGGTAAGCAGGAACATGACCGTGGGGGCGTTGTCGGGAAAGAAAGCCCCGGCCAGCAGCAGAAATACGGGCAGCTTTGCGCCGCATGTCATGTAGGGCAGCGTGAGCAGGGTTGCCAGTTTTTCCTTGGGGCTGCGCAGGGTACGGGTGGCCATGACGCCGGGGATGGCGCAACCGCCCGCAATACCGCCAGCAATGATATAGGGCATGACCGAAGCGCCGTGCAGGCCAAAAAAGCGGAAGATACGGTCCATCATGTAGGCCACGCGGGCCATGTAGCCGCTGTCTTCCATAAAGGAGATAAGCACAAACATGATGAGAATCAGCGGCACAAAGCTGACCACGCCGCCAACGCCCGCAATGATGCCATCAACAATAAGCGATTGCGCGAGGCCTTCTGGCAACAGGCTTGTGCACACATCGCCAAGCAGTTTGAAGCCGTCTTCAACCAAGCCCTGCGGATACGCGCCAATCGTAAAGGTCACCTGAAACATCAGGTACAGCACGCCAATCATGATGATCGGCCCAAGCAGGGCATTGGTGAGCACCCGGTCGAGCTTGTCTGAAATGGCCAGACGGTCCTTGCCCGCATCCTGTGTGATAATGCCGTCGCGCAGCAGACTGCGGATAAAACCGTAACGGTAGTCTGTGATAATGGATTCAAGATTGGTGTTGAGCGTGCTGCGCACATGGTTCATGGCCTTTTTGCGCATGGCGTCCAGTTCTTCTGCCAGTTCGGCATTGGCGGCGCGCACTTCGCTCAAAATTTCGCTGTCGCCTTCAAGCATCTTGAGGGCCACCCAGTGGGGCATGTACTTGCTGGCAAGCAGACCTGCGTCTTCAATGCGTTTTTCCATGTCCAGCAGCACAGGGTCGATATCGCTGCCGTAAGAAATACGCAGGGCATTGCGCTTGCCCTCTCTGGCAAGCTGCACAGCCACCTTCATGGCCTCGTTGAGGCCCTCGCCAGTGCGGGCCACCATGGGCAGCACGGGAATACCCATCAGCGAGGTAAGGCGCTCCATATCAATATGGATGCCAGCGGCACGGGCTTCGTCCATCATGTTGCAGCACAGCACCACAGGTGCGCCCATTTCAAGCATCTGCACGGTAAGCAGCATGTTGCGCTCAAGTGCAGAGGCGTCCACAACATCAATAACGGCCTGCACATTGCCAGCCGCCAGTTCACGCCGGGCCACCAGCTCTTCCATGGAATAGGCGGTGAGCGAATACGTGCCGGGCAGATCAACCAGTGTCACCTGGGCATCGCCCACGGTGATGTTGCCTTCCTTGCGGTCTACCGTAACGCCGGGGTAGTTGCCCACGTGCTGGCGTGCTCCAGTATAGCCGTTAAACACCGTGGTCTTGCCACAGTTGGGATTGCCCGCAAGAGCTATCCGCAGTTTGCCGTCTGCATTAAAATTGGCATCATCGGTATTATTGAACTGCCGAACAGCGCTCATGCACGTACCTCCCCCAAGCTATGGACAGACTGACGCCGCATCTGCGACAAACCAGCCATTACCGTGAACAAAAATTCGCTCATATCAGCCTACCTAGAACATTTTGCAGCATGCCTGGCATGGCTGCGCCCAATCATCACAACACCCATAAGCTGGGCCGAGTGTGGCGCGCTGCTCAAAAAATTGAAATTCAATTCCAAAGTCCTGATTGATTTAGCCACCTGCCCTGCAAATGTCAAGCTATGGATAACAATTTTCCATAACTTTAAATATTTCCCTGCAATCCAATGTGTCCACAGGCACACATTGCAACATCAGCAACATCAGCAACACCAGCAGCGCCTGTTACGCCTGCAAATCACCCCACACCGCCACGGGCCTCAACCGCCCGCATACCGCAAAAAGCAGAAGGCCGCTGACACTGTCAACGGCCTTCATTCCCGTCACCGGGCTGGCAGTTCTGCATGTGAGAACGCTCCTTCAGCAATCTATGCGCCCTTGAGGCATTCACGCAGAGAAGAAACGCCGCACGAATGAACCATCTGCAAGGGAATGTTGCGCGAACGCGCCACCTGTACAGCCTTGCGCTTGGCCTCGTGAGAAATCTTGTTGGTGAACACAATCATGGCATCGGGGTTGCCGATCTTGTCGATAAAATTGCGCTCGTTCCGCGTGATGAACTTGAGGGAATGCCCGTCCTCTTCCGCCGCTGCCATGTAATCTTTTTTAAGTCGGTCCATGCCGCCAATGAGTGTTACGCACATACCTTGCTCCATGTTGCCTGCCGCATTTGCGGGTTTGGTGTTGCTCTGTGACCTCCTTATAATTGAAATCGGTTTTCAAAGTCAACAGGAATTGCCCAGTTTTTGAAAATAAATTTCATTCCAGATAACGAGGGCGCTCTCCCCTGCGGAAAAGCGCCCTCGTTTTGAACACAAGCGTAAAAATCGCCTTGTTTTCTTGCCGGTTATTTCCGGCTTCTGCTTCCGGCTTCTGCTTCCGGGCTGCGTCCAGCGCGCTACTTCCAGCGGGCCAAAAATTCAGCCGCGCTGTTGCCAGCATCAATATGTTTGAGCAAGGCACTGCCAAATACCACGGCATCGGGCTGTGCATCGGGCGAAAGAGCCTCAAGCTGCGAGGGTTCGCGCAGGCCAAAGCCAAGCGCCAGCGGCAGCTTGAATACCGAACGCGCCCGCCGCATGGTTACTGCCACCTGCGGGGCAATGTCGGTGCGCTCGCCGGTAATGCCCATGACAGAAACCACATACACATAGCCCTCGCCCACGCTGTTGTAGAGCGCCATGCGCTCCTCTGAGGTGTTGGGGCCCACCAGGGGTATCAGGGCAATACCCTCTTTTTTCAGCGCTTCACGCATTGGCCCGGCTTCTTCATAGGGCAGATCGGGCACGATAAAACCGTGTACGCCGCCACGGGCTGCGTCGCGGGCCAGCTTTTCGTAGCCGTACTGCAAGAAGGGGTTGAGGTAGCCCATAAGCACCACACCCGACTGAATAAGCCCCTTGCGCTCGATAAGTTCTTCAAGAATGCCGCGCAGGCTCACGCCGTCGCTCAGGGCACGGCGCGAGGCATCTTCCACCACCGGGCCGTCGGCCACCGGGTCGGAAAAAGGCACGCCGATTTCAATAATATCCGCCCCGCTCTCGTCCAGCTCCATCAGCGTGGGCCAGAAGGTGGACTGGTCGGGAAAGCCTGCGGTCAGAAAGGGGATGAGCGCCGGACGACCGGCGGCCTTGGCATCGCGTATTTTTTGTTCAAGAAAATTCATGATTACACCTCTTCCTGATCCTGCGCCGCAACGCCCAGCGCCTTGTTGACTATGCCCAGATCCTTGTCGCCACGGCCAGAGAGGTTCACCACCACCTGATCGCCTTCCTTGAATTCGTGCGGATGGTCAAACACCCAGGCCAGAGCGTGCGAGGATTCAAGCGCGGGCAAGATGCCCTCGGCGCGGCACAAACGCTGAAAAGCGTTGAGGGCGTTGGCGTCCCTGACCATGCCATAGTGGACGCGCCCTGTTTTTTGTAGCCACGAATGTTCCGGCCCCACACCGGGATAATCCAGCCCGGCAGAAATGGAATGCGAGGGTTCCACCTGACCATCGTCGTTTTGCAGCAGCATGCTGTACGCACCGTGCAGTACGCCGGGCGTGCCAAGATTGAGCGGGGCGGAATTGAAGCAGCCGGGTTCGCCCGTGCCTGCCGCCTCCACGCCGATAATGCGCACGCTGGCATCGTCCACAAAGGGGTGGAACATGCCAATGGCGTTGGAGCCGCCGCCCACGCAGGCCACCACCGCATCGGGCAGCCGCCCGGTTTTTTCCAGCATCTGGGCGCGGGTTTCGCGACCGATGACGCTTTGCAGCATGCGCACCAGCAAGGGGAAGGGGTGCGGCCCGGCAGCCGTGCCAAAGCAGTAGTGGGTTGTTTTCTGGCTGCCAATCCAGGCGCGCAGGGCCTCGTTGATGGCATCCTTGAGGGTACGGGTTCCGCTTTCCACCGCATGCACGGTGGCGCCCAGCAGCTTCATGCGCATGACGTTGGGAGCCTGGCGCTCAACATCTTCCGCACCCATATAAATGGTACATTCAAGCCCCAGGCGGGCCGCCGCCGCTGCCGTGGCCACGCCGTGCTGTCCCGCGCCGGTTTCGGCCACCAGGGCGGTTTTGCCCATGTACTTGGCAAGCAGGGCCTGACCAAGGGTGTTGTTGACCTTGTGCGCGCCGGTGTGCAGCAGATCCTCGCGCTTGAGCCACAGGTCAAAGCCCAGCTCACGCGAGAGCGTGGGGCAATGGGTCAGGGGCGTTTCGCGCCCGGCGTAGTTGAACAGCAGATCATGGAGCTCTGCCTGAAATTTCTCTGTGGGATAAATGTCGCGCATGGCCGCTTCCACTTCCATAAGGGGCGGCATAAGCAGTTCGGGAACAAAACAGCCGCCGAACTCACCAAAGTAACTGTCTTTCATGATGAATACCCATTGCCTTTGGAGTTTGCGGCCAAAAAGGCGGCCGCCATTTTTTCCCTGTTTTTACGCCCCGGCGCGTCTTCCACACCGGAATTGAAATCCACCCCGGCAGGCCCGCACATGCCCAGAGCCCTGGCCACGTTGGCGGCGCTCAACCCCCCGGCCAGCAGCCAGGGCTGCGGTGGACGCAGGCTGCCCAGATCAGACCAGTCGAGCTTGAAACCGCTGCCGCCGCCTTTCAGACCGGCATCCAGCAGATAATAGGCGCACGCCTGCCCGTGGCGCTGTAAATCATTGTACAATAAAGCACGGTGGGTGTAACGGTCGGGCCAGAGCACCCGAATGACGCGCTCTGCGCCGATGGCCTGCGCGCACTCCACACTCTGGTGGCCGTGCAGCTGGGCAAAATCAAGCCGGGCCTCATCCATGATGCGCCGTATCTCGTCCGCCCCCTGGTTCACAAACACGCCCACCCGCAGCAGCTTGCCGCTGTCGAGGGCGGCGGCCTGCTCCACCGTCAAGCCGCGCGGGCTGCGGGGATGAAAGATAAAACCGCACATGGCAGCACCCAGCCGGGCCGCCTGATCCACATCTTCCTGCCTGGTGAGGCCGCAAAACTTGATCAGCATGTGCAATCTCCCGCTGTTTTTGCCGTAGCGCAAAGCAGTGCCGCCAGTGCCTCGCCCGGAGTACCGTTTTCCATCAGTGCGCTGCCCACCAGGGCGGCGTGGTAGCCCGCCTCTGCCGCCGCCTTGAGGTGCTGCGGGCTGCTCATGCCGCTGGCCGCTATCCACTGCTCGTCCGGGGCGGGCGGGAAGGCCCGCACCAGTTGCTGGCAGGCATCGCGGTCGATGGCCAGCGTTTCCAGATCACGGGCGTTTACCTGTATGATGCGCGCCCCGCTCTCGCGGGCAAGGCGCAGATCTTCTGCATCGAATATCTCAACAACTGCCTGAATGCCGTAACTTTCGGCCTGCTCGCGCAGGGCGCGCAGGGTTGCGGCATGGGGTGTCAGCCGCACAATCAGCAGCAGGGCCGAGGCTGGCGTGGCCGCCGTGGCCCGCACCTGCAAGGGATCAAAAATAAAGTCCTTGCGCAGCAGGGGCACACGAGGCCCGGTGTAGAGCGCCGGGTCTGCGGCGCGGGCCAGATATTCGAGCCGCCCGCGAAAAAAGGTTTCCTCCGTCAGCACAGATACGGCGCTGGCCCCGGCCGCGGCGTACTGCCGGGCTACGTCTTCCACCTCCAGGCTCTCGCAGATCACGCCGCGCGAGGGCGAGGCCCGCTTGTACTCTGCCACCACCGCCAGAGGGCTGCCCTTTGCCGGGCGGGCCAGCGCCGCCGCAAAGTCTGGCCGCTGCCCTTCATACACTGGGGGCAGCGCGCCCTGGGCTTGCAGAGCTTGCAGGCCCTCTACCTCGGCCTGTTTGGCCTTGCGAAAACGCTCAAGCAGCATGCAGCACCTTCCTGCCCACACCGGCGCTTACGGCCTCGCGGGCTTTGGCCATGCACAGGGCCATGTCCATCTTTTCTTCCAGCAGATAGATGGCAAGGCCCACGTTGAGCACCACCATATCCATCATGGCGCGCGGCCCCTGCCCGTCGAGAATATCGTTGAGCACTGCCACGGCCTCTTCCTTGCCGCCTACGGCCAGATCATCCACCGAGCAGGAGGGAATGCCGAATTCCTGCGGGTCGAGCATCATGGAAGTAATCGTGCCATTCTGAAGCAGGGCCATCTTGGTGGGCCCGATGGGCGTTACCTCGTCATAGTTGCCCGAACCGCAGACCACGGCGGCGCGTTGCAGGGGCGACTGCAACAGGGTTTCTGCCACCAGATCAACCAGTTCGGGCCGCGCCACACCCATGAGCAGATGGCTGGGCCGGGCAGGATTGATCATGGGGCCGAGGATGTTGAACAGGGTGCGCACGCCCATCTCCTTGCGCACCGGGCCGATGTTGGCAAAGGAGGGATGGAAGTACGGGGCAAAAATAAAGGCAAAGTTGCGTTTTTTGACCATTTCGGCCACGGAGGCGGGGTCTTTTTCCAGCGTGATGCCAAGGGCCTCAAGCGCGTCGGCGCTGCCGCACTTGGACGAAACAGCCCGGTTGCCGTGCTTTACCACCCTGTAGCCCATGCCTGCCAGCGTGAGGGAAGAGGCCGTAGAGCAGTTGAAGGAATTGCGCCCGTCGCCGCCGGTTCCCACCACATCGATGGTGGTTCCCGAAATGCCGTCCACGCGCACGGCGCGGGCCAGCGCGGCGCGGGTGGCGTGGGCCAGCTCAAGAGCGCTTTCGCCCTTCATGCGCAGGCCCATGAGAAAGCCCCCCGCCTGCGCCGGGGTCATCTTGCCGTCCATAAGGGCAGCAAAGCCAGCGGCGGCCATCTCGGCAGTAAGGTTTTCCCTGCGGGCCAGACGTTCGAGAATGCCCGAAAAGTCGGATGTTTCCGCGCCCGTGCCCAGAATGCTCTGGGGGAAGTTGCCCAGCAGACGCAGCCCGTCGGGGGTCAGCACCGATTCGGGGTGGAACTGCACGCCCACCCACGGGCGGTCGTTATAGCGCAGGGCCATGACTTCGCCTTCGGGCGCGCGGGCAGTAACCGTAAACCGGGGGTTTTCCGCGTCTTCGTCGGCGCGCACCACAAGGGAGTGGTAGCGGCCCACACGCATGGGGTTGGGCAGGCCCAAAAACATGCCCGTGCCGTCGTGGACGATCTCAGACTGTTTGCCGTGCATGATGCACGGCCCCACCTCTACCTTGGCCCCGGCGTGCAGCCCCAGCAGCTGATGCCCAAGGCACACCCCAAGAACGGGGATGCGCGGGCTGAGCCGCTTGAGGAATTCGGGGCACAGCCCCGCATCGGCAGGATGCCCCGGCCCTGGCGAAATGCAGACCATGGCAAGTTCGGGGTTCACTGCCATGTTCAGCACGGCGGGGTCATCGTTGCGCAGCACCAGGGGCTTGTGGCCCAGGGCGTAAAAGGCCTGCACAAGATTGTAGGTGAATGAGTCGTAATTATCGATGAGCAGAAACATATTCTTCGTCCTCCGCACGCAGGGCCAGGCGCATGATGGCTGATTTGTTGCACACTTCCTTCCATTCCAGATCGGGGTCGGAGTCATGCACGATGCCTCCGCCCGCCTGCCAGAAGAGCTTGCCGTCACGCATCCACATGCTGCGGATGGTGATGCCCGTATCCAGATTCACGCAGTCCTTGTCCAGACCAAGCCAGCCGATGCAGCCCGCGTAGGGGCCGCGCGCGCGGCCTTCGACCTCGCGGATGATTTCCATGGCCCGCACCTTGGGCGCACCCGAAACCGTACCCGCAGGGAAGGTGGCCGCCAGCACGTCCAGGGCGTCCAGCCCTTCCTCAAGGCGGGCGCTGACCCGGCTGGTGAGGTGCATGACGTGCGAATACCGCTCAACTTCCATGTAGCGCTCAAGATTCACCGAACCAGGCTGGGCCACGCGGCCAAGGTCGTTGCGGCCAAGGTCTACCAGCATGACGTGTTCGGCGCGTTCCTTGGGATCGTCGCGCAGCTCGGCGGCAAGGCGGGCATCTTCAAGGTCGTCGGCCCCGCGTTTGCGCGTGCCAGCAATGGGCGAAAGCTGCAAATGCCCCGCCGTGCAGCGCACCATGACTTCGGGCGACGAGCCGAAAAGCGTCAGTTCGGGAAAACTCATGTAAAACATGTAGGGTGATGCGTTGAACCGGCGCATGCGACGGTACAGCTCAAAGGGGTTGCCCTCAAAAGGCGTGGAAAAACGCACCGAGGGAACCACCTGAATGGCCTCGCCCTGCCGCAGCATTTCCTTGATGCGGCGCACGTAGTCCTTGTAGCCCTGCTCGCCGGGTTCGGCGCACACGTTGTCGGGGTTGATGCGCACGGCCCCGGCCTGACCAGAGGCGCGGCCCTCAAGCGATTCGCGCGAGCTTTGCAAGGGGCGGTGCTCGCCCAGGCTCACCTGGCACAGCCGGTTGTACAGGTGGTCAAACACCAGCACGGTCGAGGGCAGCATGAGCAGGCAGTCGGCCTCGCTCTGCGGCATGACAGATGCCAGCTTGGGATTGAACAGGCCAGCCATGCCAAACCCAAGGTAACCGTAAAGGGCGCGGGTGATGGGCGGCAGATTCTTGATATTTGCGGGGGTTTCGATGCTCAGCCCGGCCATGAGGGCCCGCAGGCCATCCACAAAGGGCTGACCCTCAAACCGGCGCAGCACTTCAAGCCTGGCATCGCGCACATCCAGCGCAAGTTTGCCATCCTGGCAATTGATGAACATGGCGGCATCGCAGGCCAAAATGCTGTAACGGCCCCAGCGGCCATCCACCTCGGCGCTTTCAAGCAAGATGCCGTTACCAGCGCCCACCATGCCCATAAACAGGCTGATGGGCGTATCCATATCCGCTGGCAACCAGCGGGCGGACTGTTGCAGCGTCAGCATGTGCTGCGCATCCCCGTTTGTGTTCATCTGCCGCATCCTTTGGGTTTTTGTGCCTGGAAAAATAAAAAACGCCGCCTCCCAGGGGGAGACGGCGCTTACTTACGACAATGCCAACGTACCGGAACTTTTTAAGCCCGCACGTCTCCCCCACGCAGTTGGATGCGCCACCACCAGCCTTTGAAGCTGTTAGAAATGGTGTTGGAGAAAGAGTTCATGCGATAGCCTTGTTCCTTATGTTTGAAGCGACATTACACGCCCGCAGGCGGGCTGTCAACAGTTCTGAACGGTTTTTTGCTGCCAGATGGGCAGACACGCAGGCATGGCGCAGGGAGAGGGCCGCAACCCGCAGGCGGGCCGCTTCCCTCTCCACACGCCTTCCCTGAACTACTTGCCGAACAGAATTTCCTGATAATTGGGCAGAGCCCACAAATCGTCGGCCACGCGCACTTCAAGCAAATCCGCATAGCGGCGCACTTCAAGCATGCGGGGCAGCACGTTGTCGCGATAGCTCTGGGCAGCCTCAAAGCCGTAGCCCATATTGTCGGCCTTGGTCAGCACGTCTTCAAGCTGGCCGCAGGCATCCTGCATGAGCCGCAGATTGGAGGTAATCTCGGCCAGGGTGACAGTTTTGGGGTCTTTGCCAATGGCGCGCATGTTGGCTGCGGTGGCGGCCAGTTCGCCCTGATAGCGCATGCCCGCAGGGTAGATAACGGTGTGCGCCATGCGGATAACCAGATTGGCCTCGGTGCGCACGGTTTTGCAATACTGTTCGAGATAGATTTCCTGCCGCGCCTTGAGCTCGGCCCTGTTGAGCACGCCAGCCTTTTCGTAGAGGTTCACAACCTCTGGCTTGGTGAGCTCGGCCAAGGCTTCGGGGGTGGTGCGCAGGTTGGGCAGGCCACGGCGCTCGGCTTCCTTGTGCCACACTTCGGAGTACCCGTCGCCGTTAAAGATAACAGCGCTGTGCTCGTCGATAACGTGGGTGATAAAGGATTCCAGAGCCTGATTGAAGGTCTTGCCCTGGGCCAGTTCCTTTTCAAGCCAGTCGGCGGCAAAGCCCAGCGAATCGGCCATCATGGTATTGAGCGCGGTGATGGAACCGGCGGCAGACTGGCTGGAACCAAGGGCGCGGAATTCAAAACGGTTGCCCGTAAAGGCCACGGGGCTGGTACGGTTGCGGTCGCCCGGATCGGCGGGCAGCGGGGGCAGCGTGTCCACACCCAGATTGAGGGCGCGGCCCGTGCGGCCACCACCGGCGTTTTCAACACGGCCAGCGCGGAAGGCTTCAAACACTTCCGTAAGCTGATCGCCAAGGAAGATGGACATGATGGCCGGCGGGGCCTCGTTGGCACCCAGGCGGTGGTCGTTGCTGGCGCTGGCAACCGTGGCACGCAGCAGGCCGCCAAACTTGTGTACGGCGCGGATCATGGCAGCGCAGAACACCAGGAACTTGGCGTTGGCGTGCGGGGTTTCGCCGGGATCAAACAGGGTTCCCAGCTCTGCATTGCCGATGGAATAGTTCAGGTGCTTGCCCGAACCGTTCACTCCGGCAAAGGGCTTTTCGTGCAGCAGGCACTTGAGGCCGTAGCGCTTGGCCACGTTGCGCAGCATGGACATGATGATGTGGTTGTGGTCAACGGCCAGATTGCTCACCTCAAACAGGGGGGCAATTTCGTACTGGCTGGGGGCCACCTCGTTGTGGCGGGTGCGCACGGGCACGCCCAGCTTGTACAGCTCGCGTTCCACTTCCATCATGTACGAAAGCACGCGCTGCGGAATAACGCCAAAATACTGGTCGCTGAATTCCTGCCCCTTGGCAGGACGCGCGCCAAACAGCGAACGGCCCGCGATCTGGAGGTCGGGACGGGCAAAATTGAAATTGTGGTCGATGCAGAAATATTCCTGCTCAAGACCAGCGTACGAAACGATGGGCAGGTCAGTGTCTTCACCAAACAGTGCCAGCACGCGGTGCGCTTCGCGGTTCAGGGCCTGGCCAGACCGCAGCATGGGGGTTTTTTTGTCCAGCGCAACGCCCGTCCACGAAAGAAACATGGTGGGAATGCACAAAAACGTGCCGTTGCGGTTTTCCATGATGTAGGCGGGGCTGGTCACGTCCCACGCGGTGTAGCCGCGCGCTTCAAAGGTAGAGCGCAGGCCGCCGGAGGGGAAGGACGAAGCGTCGGGTTCGCCACGAATAAGCATGGAGCCCGAAAATTCTGCAATAACGCCACCTGAGCCGTCGGGCATCAGAAAACTGTCGTGCTTTTCGGCGGTCTGCCCGGTGAGGGGATAAAAAATGTGGGTAAAATGGGTGGCCCCCTGCTCGATGGCCCAGTCTTTCATGACTGCGGCAACGGTATCGGCAATGGCGGGGTCCATGCGTTCACCGAATTCGATGGTCTTGCGCAGCGCCTTGTACACGCTCTTGGGCAGGCGCTCGCGCATGACGCGGTCGTTGAACACGTTGCAGCCGAAAATATCGGTGGGTTTGGTATCCACGAAGTTGAGGGGGGCTGCTTCGGGCTTGTAGGTGGTAATGGCCTCGATGGCGCTCTGTCTGGCGGATTTACTGCTCATGGACGAACCTCGCGCTCAGGGCGGGCGCTGTGTTGTGGGTGCGATAATCCCGCTTATGGCGGTTGGATATATGCCTCTGCAAACAGCCGCTGTACGCCCGCGCCCGTGCTGCCCTGAAGCACGCGGACAAGGGGAGCCGCCGCAAAAACTCGCGAACGCGCAAGCGTCCGCTCCAAAGCCATGTCATCCGGGCCCGCGCACAATAACGCAGGCCAAAAACAGCACAAAACCGTAGTGTCAAAAAGGTGCGCCGTGCGCGCCGCCCAGCGGCAGCGTGTTGTGCCAGGCGCACCCCCTCAACATATCTGGCAGAATTACAGGCTAGGCAACGCTCACGATTTCAATTTCAAAGGTCAGCGTTTTGCCAGCCAGAGGATGGTTGGCATCAAGCGTGATTTCGTCGGCGCCCACTTCGGTAATGGTCACGTCCATCTGACCCTGCTCGTTGGAGAGCTGCAAGGGCACGCCCACATTCAGGGGAATGTGGTCCGGCACCTGGGCGCGGGGAACGGTGAACAGAAGTTCGGGATCGGCCTCGCCGTAGGCGTCTTCAGGCGCGATGGTGACGGTAACGGTTTCACCCGCTTCGCGACCTTCAACGGCGGACTCAAAACCCGGAATCAGCATGCCCTTGCCCAGCACAAATTCGAGGGGTTCGCGTTCACGCGAAGAATCGAACACCGTGCCGTCTTCAAGGGTACCCGTGTAGTGCGCACGCACCGTATCGCCTTTTTTGATAGGCATAACTACTCCATATAGTGTGTATGGGCGGTCTGCGGCATCTCCTGGCCACATTGGCGGCAGGTTCTGCGCAGGCAGAAGCCCGCCCGCGAAAAGAATAACGCCCATAATAAAGTACAAGCAAAACATGCCGGGGGGCTTCTGTCAATGTTGTACTGCGCAAAGTGCCCGTCAGCCCCTTGTGTGCGCGGGTTTGCGGATGCGGGCCACCTACCGTTGCAGGCTCGGCCCAACAGTTTTCGCCCAGCCCTATTTTGTACTGCCGCTGGCTGTGCAAAGGGCGGCACCCCCTGCCAGCGCACTTGACAGAGCAGGAAACCGAACAGATAATCAACAATTGCTCTCAACGGGAAAATTCCGCTCTGGTCTGGGCGGTTCACGCAATCTTTCAGAGGTCTCTCAGAGGTATTTATGTCCGACATCCGCTCCACGTACACCGACGAATGCAATTTTTATGGCCGCCACACCCCCCGCGAGCTGGCTGAAACCTTTGGCACGCCTCTGTATGTTTACAACGAGAACGTGCTGCGGCAACGTTGCCGCGATCTTATGGGGCTTTCAAAACACCCCGGTTTCGGCGTCAACTATTCTGTAAAGGCCAACGCCACCCCTGCCCTGCTGCGCATTGTGCGCGAGGAAGGCCTGGTGGTGGACGCCATGAGCCCCGGCGAACTCTACATGGACGAGCTGGCCGGTTTTACCCCCGCTGAAATTCTGTACATTTCCAACAACAACTCTGAAGCCGAGCTCAAAAACGCCGTTTCGCGCGGCCTGCTCATCAGCGTTGATTCGCTCTCGCAGCTCGATACCATTGGCCGCATCAACAGGGGCGGCAAGGTTATGGTGCGCTTTAACCCCGGCATTGGCGCTGGTCACCACGCCAAGGTTATCACCGCTGGCAAGGAAACCAAGTTTGGCGTTACCCCCGACAAGCTGGACGAAGTGTTTGCCCTGCTTGAAAAGCACGACCTCACCCTTGCAGGCATCAACCAGCACATCGGCTCGCTCTTTATGGAGCCCGATGGCTACCTGGACGCCGCCGAAGTGCTGCTGCACCTTGCCGACCGCCTGCCCGCCAGCATGCTCGCCAAGCTCGAAGTCATCGACTTTGGCGGCGGTTTTGGCATTCCCTACCACAAGTACGAGGGTCAGGCCCGCCTGAGCATGGAAGATCTGGGCAGCCGCCTGCACGCGCTCATCAGCGGCTGGTCTGAAAAATCTGGCTACACTGGCCGCTTTCTTGTGGAACCGGGCCGCTATGTGGCCGCCGAATGCTGCGTGTTGCTGGGCTCTGTGTACGCCGTGAAAAACAACGGCGACAAGCGCTATGTGGGCACAAATCTGGGCTTCAACGTGCTGGTGCGTCCGGCCATGTATGATTCATTCCATGATGTGGAAATCTACGGCGCTGACACTCAGGCGCGTAAAACAATGGTGCAGACCATTGTGGGCAATATTTGTGAAAGTGGCGACATCCTTGCAAAAGAGCGCGAACTGCCCGTTATTTGCGAAGGAGATGTGCTTGGGGTACTTGACGCCGGAGCTTATGGATTTACTATGGGTTCCAACTACAACCAGCGTCGTCGCCCTGCTGAAGTTCTCATTAAAAGCGACGGCACTGCCAAACTTATCCGCCGCCGCGAAACCCTTGAGGATCTTGCGCGCTGCCTGATGGACTAATGTGACACAATCTCGCGGCATCCCCGCGCAGCAGGCCCGGCCCGCGCCCGACCTGAGCACTTCACCCCGCGCCATCTGGCGGCTCACATGGCCCCAGATGCTCATGATGTACCTTATGTTCTTCATGGGCTTTGTGGCGGTGTGGGTTGCGGGTCAGATAAGCGCGGACGTGCAGGCGGCGCTGGGCATGGTGAACCAGTGCGGCATTCTGCTGATGGTGGTCGCCATGGCCATATCGAGCGGTGCAACGGCGGCTGTGAGCCAGTCACTGGGCGCGCTCAAGGTCATGCGCGCGCAACGTTATATCGGTACGACAATTGTCGGCTGCCTGGGCCTGGGTTTTATTGTGGCCCTGGCAGCCGCCTTTTTCAGCGACGGCATACTGCGCATGCTCATGGTGCCCCACAGTATCATGCCGCAGACCAGCGAAATGTGGGCCGTCAGCATGCTTGGCCTGCCCGCGCAGTATCTGTACGCCTCAACCGGGGTCATGTTTCGCGCCACGCGTCAGGTGCTGCCCCCCCTGTGGGTTGCCACGGGCGTGTGCCTGTGCAATCTGCTGGCCTGCCTGGGCCTTGGCCTTGGCTGGTTTGGCATGCCCAACATGGGCTACATGGGCCTGATCTGGGCCAACGTGGGTGCGCAGTATCTTGGGGCGGTGTGCAACTGCGCCCTGCTGGCGCATTCCGGCTATCTGAACCGCAAATCCCTGCCTTCGTTGCGCTGGCTCAAGGCTGGTCTGCCCTATCTGCTTAAAGTGGCCCTGCCTGCGGGTGCTGCGCAGATTGTGTGGCAATCTGGCTACATGACCCTGTTTGTTCTGGTGGCTTCGCTGCCTGCCGACAGCGTACACGCCCTTGCCGGGCTCAATGCCGGCCTGCGGGTCGAAGCCCTGCTTTTTTTGCCGGGCATGGCCTTTAACATGAGCGTGGCCGTGCTGGTGGGCAACAGCCTGGGTGCGGGCAATGCCGCCGAGGCGCGGCGCGTGGCCCTCAACATGGTAAACCTTGCGGCCATAACCATGAGCTTTATGGCTGCCCTGCTCTGGCCATTTCGGCAAGAGATAGCCCAGCTGCTCTCGCAAGAGCCGGGCACGCAGGCGCAGATTGTCAGCTACCTTACCTACAATCTGCTCTCCACGCCATTTTCCATCGCCAGTACGGTCATGGGCGGCGTGATGACGGGGGCCGGGGCCACCAGGTACAATCTCATGATATTTGGCGGCAGCTTCTGGGTGGTGCGCCTGCCCCTTGGCTGGCTGCTGGGCCATATTCTTTGGGGCACAGCCTCTGGCGTATTTCTGGCCATGCTCGTATCCCAGATTCTGCAAACCTGCATCATGCTCTATGTGGTGCTGTTCCACGACTGGACGCGCTTTGCCATGAGCCGCTGCCGCCAGCCGCAAACCCCATAAATACCGCCTGAGAGGCCGCATGTCGGCCACCGTGGCATGCGCCCGCGCACTGGCTGCATCTGCGCATTTGGACGCGAGGAGATAACCGTGAGCAAAACCTTTACGCCTGTCAGCCTGGACGGACGCCAACAATACTACGAGCTTTGGGAGCGCACGCCCCAGCGTTCGCTGGACTACACCCTGGCAAACCTCTGGGGCTGGCAGGATTATTACGGGCTTGAATGGTGCTTTGAAGATAACCTGTGCTGGATCCGGCAAACCCGCCCCTATCAGGTATGCTGGGCCCCCGTGGGCGACTGGAATGCCGTGTCGTGGAAAGATCTGCTGCCCTGCGGCTTTAATCCAGAGGCCCACAACATCACCCGCGTGCCCGAAAAGCTGCTCGAAATCTGGCAGCGCGAACTGCCCGGCCTTGTGGAAGCGCAGGAAGACCGTGGGCAGTGGGAATACCTGTACAAGCAGGAAGAACTGGCAGAACTGCCGGGCAACCGTTTTCACAAAAAGCGCAACCATTTCAACAGCTACGCAAAAACCTACGGCGAGCCGGACTACCACACGCTGGATGACGCCATGGTTGAGGACGTGCTGGCCGTGCAGGACGACTGGTGCCAGTGGCACGAATGCGAGCAATCGCCGTCGCTGCGGGCAGAAAACGAGGCCATCAACCGCGTGCTCAGCCACTGGAACTGTTTTACCGGGCTTGTGGGCGGCTCGTTGTATGTGGACGGCAAGATGGTGGCCTTCAGCGTGGGCGAAAATCTGGACGGCGCAAACCTTGGCGTTCACTACGAAAAAGGCCTCAACGGCTTCAAGGGCGTGTACCAGACCATCAACTGCCTGTTCTCACGCAATGCGGGTGCGGGTTTTACCTACATCAACCGGGCGCAGGATCTGGACGAAGAAGGTTTGCGGCAGGCCAAGATGACCTATCTGCCCGCCGACTTTTTACGCAAGTACAAGGTATGCATTCGTAAAAACTGATAATAATCGGGAGCCGCCAGATGAACGGATACAAGATTCCGTTTTTCTGCGCGGCGGCCTGTATGTATTTAAAAATTCCGCGTAGCCGTCAGCTGTGATCTGAACGGTCTACGCGGTTTTTTATTGTATTACGCAGAATGGCATCAAGCATTTCCACAGGAACAGTCATATCTGCCTTGCAGCCGCGCTCTGCTCCATACAGATCAATGGGTAACTTGTCACTGTTTCTATACTCCACCAGAGGAATATAATTTATATTTATGAACTTGATAAACGGAAGCATCGTGTAATTGACGTATTCTGGAGAAAAAAATTCAATCACAGTTGCATTTTTTGGCATAAACCAGGCATGCAGCATGCCTGCCCCATGCGGCCCCACCAGAATTTCGGCATTAGCCACAGCAGCAACCTGCTCAAAAAACGTCAGCTTTTCAAAATCCAGAAATGT
The DNA here is from genome assembly GCF_041907885.1 of Desulfovibrio sp. Classification (GTDB taxonomy): domain Bacteria; phylum Desulfobacterota; class Desulfovibrionia; order Desulfovibrionales; family Desulfovibrionaceae; genus Desulfovibrio. Next base: position 76,485 of record NZ_JAYRGM010000006.1, read on the forward strand.
GAAACCATACTGGGCACATACCTCGCAAACAGCCTCCAGATTCAGCACACGGCGGGTGTGCTCCCGATGGCAATAAATCCGTTTTCCTCCATAAGAACCGTGGCTGGCCGCGCGCATTTTGGCCCGCACATAAAAAAAGGCATCCGAGTGGTGCTGCAAGGCGGTGAAAGGCGTTTTTTCAAAAACCACAAGATTTTTTGCTATGGTATCGGGCTGATATACAGCCATACGGGCCTGGCTGACACCCATGGCCACCATGGATTCCACAATAAACCGTATCTTCTTGGGAATAATGTACATGCCGCCAAAATTCATTGCCTCCAGATAGGCCACACGGGGCAGGCACTCGGACATCCAGTGAAAAAAATTGTCGCTCCAGTGGTTTGCCAGAAAGGCGCAATTGGCTGCAAAGCCCTGTGGGGCAAAGGTGTACTCGGTTTCGCTCGACTCTGCCACCAGCCTGGCTGTGTCTCCATAATTGGACGACTCATCAATGGCCGTTTCTACCAGATGCGCAGGGTGCATAGAAATAATGGGTTTTATTCCCCACATATATGCTCTTTCTAGCTTTGCAAACTGCAACTGCTGCGAGCTTGAATTGCGCACCTTTACTATATGAGTCTGGCAACCAGCATCAACACAATCAAAGACACTCAGCATGTGCGTTTCCCCTAAACACGACGGTACTGCCTATTTATCATGAGAATAATAATCATATGATTACCTGTGGCACAGAGTGCAAAAAAACGATGTTACAACCACACTCGGGCTGTTGTTTCACGCACAGAGCGCCTATGTGCAGAATTAATCGCAAACCAATACCACCACGGCTATCAAAGTCAAAGTTTGCGCGGCTGGCGGCAGCAACCACAACAAACATGCTCCGCGCCTTGCCCTGTTGCGATAACCCACCGGTTCTACAGGCAAAAAAATGCAAAAAAGCCCTACTGGTGGCGTGCGTATAAAATGCGAAACCCCGGCCAGAGCCGGGGTATCGCAAAAAATAAAACAGTTGAGGTGACAAGATCATGCCACATCTGGTATTCTTGTCAACATAAGATACCAGTTTGAAAAATCAAACAGTGCTCGTCGGCGCGTCAACTGCCGCGCATCATGCACGTAAAAAAAATTATCTGCAATACCAGAATGATGGAGAGTTAACCCCACCAGGGGCACAAAAAAATTATGGCCTTACTGGGCCAAATACCCGCTGATGATGCTGGCCACATTTTCGACAAGCCCGGCAGAGAGCATGCTTTCGTGCGTGCCCCCTGTCCAGCGCAGGGTAATATTGCCCTCTGGCAAAAAGCGGCTCCAGCCCTGATACATATCATCAAACCGGATATAGGGATTGCTGGCAAAATCCAGCGCCCGCACGTACAGAAGGCGCAGATTTGAAGGAGTGGGATTATCGTAACGCGCTGCGGCAATGGCGTTGAGCCTGTAGGTCTGCAACAGGTTTTCCATCTGCGCGGGGCTAAAATTGGGCGGCAGCAGCCCGGCTTTTTCACCACATTCCACCAGGTACACCAGCCGGTCGGCCCTATTCATGGCGCGCAACTTGTCTTCATCAAAGGCCAGCGCCTCATGCAGCTGGTTTTTCAGCAATTCTACGTCATCCTTTGCGGCAAGCTGCCTGGCTCTGGTGTTGTCCAGCACGGTATCCAGAATCAGGACAGGGCCAGGATCGCCCCCCCGCGCGGCGTACAGGCATGCAGCCTCATAGGCCAGCAGCCCGCCAAAGCTCCAACCGCCAAAAATGATGTTGTCCGTGGTCACCTTGAGAATTTCATCCAGATACAGAGCCGCCAGATCCTGCACGCGCAGCAGCTCGGTATTCAGGACATTTTTTTCTGCCTGAAAACCCGCTGGCTCAACGGCATAGAGGGAATAGCGACTTTGCAGCAGCCGCGCCAGCTCGCTGTAGCAATACACGCTGCCGCCAACGGGATGGAACATGAAAAGATTTTTGCCGTTTGGGCAGTGGCAAAGCGGAATGACGGGGCCGCTGTGCGAACCGGCCTTGCCCTGCACAAGATTGGCCAGCCGGGCAATGCTTGGATGCGCCACAAGCTCGTTTACAGTCAAATGCGCGTGCAGTTCTTTTTCTACCATGGCAATAAGCCGCACGGCCATGATGCTGTGGCCCCCAAGGCTAAAAAAACTGGCATCGGCATCGGTTATCTCAAAACCAAGCAGCCGCTTCCACATGGCGGCCAGGGTCTGCTCCACCGCTCCCTGCGGGCTGCGCCCTGGGCACGCCTCCGCCCTGCCCAGGGGTGAGGGCAAGGCTTTTTTGTCCACCTTGCGGTTGGGCGACAAGGGCAGCTCTACCATGGGCACAATAAAATCGGGCACGCAAAAAGAGGGCAACTGCTGCTCAAGGAAACTGCGCAGATCAGCCGCATTCACATCGCCCACCACGTAGGCGGCGAGGCTTTTTTCACTGCCAGATTGATAAAAATCTGCAACCACAACAGCCTGCCGCACCCCGGGAAAAGCCCCCACGGCCTTTTCCACCTCGCCGGTCTCAACACGGTTGCCCCGAATCTTGATCTGCTGGTCTTCCCTCCCACGGTAAAAGGCAAGGCCGTTCTGGATAAAGCCGTTGTCACCGGTGCGGTAACAGCGCCTCCCCGCGTATTCGGTAAAAGCGCCGGGGCTCGCGCCGTCAAGGTAACCCCGCGAAACCCCCGCGCCAGTAATCCACAGCTCGCCGGTGACGGATTCGGGCACTGGGCGCTGCTGCTTGTCGAGCACAAAAACAGCCACGCCATCAAGCGGCCTGCCAATGGGAAAGGCAGAAAAATCCTTGTGATTTTGAAAGTCTATGCAGAAAAACGTACTGTCTACCGTGCATTCTGTAGGGCCATAGATATTAAACAGCACCACACGCTCATTGCCGGGAATTTCATAGAACTTCTGGATAACATCGGGCCGCAGCACCTCGCCTGCCAGTAAAATACGCTTGAGCGGCAAAGGTTTGTGGTGTTGCTGCAAATAATCAACAAGTACGTTGAAAAAAGCCGGAGTCATGTCGCAGAGGTCAATACCCTTTTGCAGGATACAGTTGCAGAATGCCGCAGGATTTTTGCGTTCTTCGTCAGACATGACATAGAGGCTTTTGCCGCAGAACACCGAAACCGCCAATTGCTGGATCGACGCATCAAACGACAGGGGCGCTACCAGCCCCACCGTGGCGCAGCCCTCCGAAAAATCACGCAGCGCATGCGCAATGTGCAAAAGGTGGCGGTGCTCCACCACCACACCCTTGGGCTGCCCTGTAGAGCCGCTGGTGTAGACAATGTAGGCTGCCGCATCTGCCCCTGCCGCCGCCAAAGGAGCTGGCTGGCTGGCCTCGACATCCCGCAGGTCAAAATGCCCGCGCGGGCTGGCCGTGCGGCTGGTACTTTGCACAATGCGCACGTCATAACGAAAGGCATCGGCCTGACCGCCAGAAACAAAGGGCGAAAAAAGCACTTCAACAGGCTGCGGGCATTCTGCCGCCCAGGCTGTAAAAAAACGCCGGGGTACAAACAGCTCTGCCGAGCCCTCAAACCGCAGCAGGGCCCCCTGGTTTCCAGAGGTCAGAGCCTGCTGCCAGATGGCGGCCCGCAGATCGTCCTTGCGATCCATGTCGCGCACGGCCCCCACAAATATGCTGCCACCGGGGGCAAGGCGTTCTACGGCATGGTCAAGAACCCTGCGCAGATAATTGTAGCCGGGAAAACTCTCCACCACGCCGTTGAGAACCACAAGGTCAAAACATTCATCGTCAAAAAAACAGATGTCCACAGCTTCCATGCGGTGGGCGGTTATGCAGGCTGGGCCGGACAAGTCCAACACCCTGTCCAGCTCGTTTCTTGCAATATCTACCGCCGTATAGCGGCTGGCGGCAGCGGCAAGAGACTGGGCCACCAGACCCGATCCACTGCCCACATCAAGCACACTTTTGCCGCTCCCCTTGTTTGCGCCCAGCACAATATCTGTGGAAAGCCCTGTTTTTTGCAACACGCTGTCAGCCATACGCGCAAGAATTTCAGGGGCGAGGGGCTGCGCATCCAGATCATCCAGCCAGCCACGGTCGCAACCGGGCTCGGCAATGTGCTCCCAGTATTCGGTGCTGCTCAGGCCGCCGCTTTCCAGCACATCGGTAAACACTGGCGCATCAAGGCAAAGCACGTGGGCAATATTGGTGTTGCGGTAACGGTGGTACTCGGCCTCGGCCAGCGTGGCCCTGTCTGTCACAAGCAGCCGCACGGGCCTGAGCATGGTTTCCTGCCGTGTACGCGGCAATTCGCGTTCTACCGGCACGTACACGGCGCTGGCACGCATAATGCCGATGGCGGCGGCAAGATACACGGCCCCGCGCCCGCACAGCACCCCAACGGGTGTTTCAGGCCCGTAGTTTTGCGACTGTATAAAGCCAGCAATGCGCGCAGAAAAATCTTTCAACTCTGCAAACGTGAGGCTGCTGTCACCACCGGCAAGGGCCGTAAGATTCGGATTTTTTTCCGCAACAGCACAAATCAGTGCTTCAAAGCTGCTCCATGCCGCAACGGTTGCGGGGGCACTGGCAGCAGAGGCAGACAGATACGAGGGTTGCGCGCAAGACAAACCGGCGGCAGAAGCCCCGGAAGATTTTTTGTCCAAACCATTCTTTGCGGAAGCGCCAAAAGTGATGTCAGCAATCTTCATCGTACCATTCCCTGAGCTCATTAAAACTCAACATTACACAGAAGCAAGAACACACCAATGCAATAGATATGCAAAAAATAAATTTTCTATATACATATTATAAATAAAATTTATCATAGACATGTATTTGTATAAAAAAAATGTTTTCAACATATCCACAAAAATAAACTTTATCACAAATACATTGTTAGCGACAATTTTCTGTAAACATTACCCACAACAGAAGCTATACATCCATTGCTATATCTGATTACACCGATGAGCGGGCGCTGGCAATCGATGAAAAACGGGCCAATCTGCATATACAATTGCGAATATTAACAAAAACAAAGACATAAAACTCGCAATATAACGATATATCACAATGCATAAACAATACATTTCGAGATTAATAATAAAAAAATTTAAACACATTTCCGCTTAAACAAAACAGCAATATCAACCACATTAAAGAAAAATCCAATATATAACACAAAACTAATGATAAGCATGAGAAATAAAAACAAGACAATCATAAAATTTGTTATGATACGTCTGAAATAAAACAGCCCAGAACAACTCCCGCACGCATCCGCACAAATCCCATCGCAGACAATCTTTGCCAGGGGGGGGCAAAAGCAGGCAGGTCCAACGCCCCCTCGCGACGAAATAATGCCAGCAAAACCCGCAGACAAGGTCAGCACGCCATATACCGCTATAAATTTATGCTATTCAATAAGTAGGCTGTAAAAAACATTCGGTCACTGGAATTCCAGAATTCTGGAATTCTACTTGACGGATTTGCCCAGAAACCATACCTTGAAAAAAAAGGCCAGGTGCATGATCACAATTCCCGAAGATTGCCGCAAGCTGAACAAGGGCTCGGACGAGAACTCCAATGTTCTGTACATCCAGGTTCTTGAAAAAATCCGCCTGTGGATTTTAAAAGGCTACATCAAGGAAGGCGAATATCTACCTTCTGAAAGAGAGATCGCAGCCCTGTTTGACGTAAGCCGCATGCCCGTCACCCAGGCGCTCAAGATTCTCGAATTTCTTGGTGTGGTGCGGTTTATTCGGGGCAAGGGCTTTTGTGTAAAAAGCATTAATCTGCACCATATCATCAAGTGCATCGGCTTTATGGTTATGTCTGAAGAAAACGACATAACCGACATTCAGGAAGCGCGCGAGGGCATTGAAGTTCAGGCCGCAACCCTGGCCGCCCAACGCCGCACGGACGAAGACATTACGCGGGCCACTGCTGCTCTGGCAGAGATGGAAGCACGCAGAGTGCATGGCAAAAGCCCGGCGCAGGCCTCGCTGAGCTTTCACGAAGAGCTCGTCAAGGCCTCGCACAACGACATACTTGTCAAGGTCAACGACTTTCTGCTTGAAATGCTCAAAAGCTCCCGGCAGGAAACATTGCGTGACCCCGCACAGCTTACCCTTGCAGTGCAGCAGCACCGCGAGATTTTGCAGGCAGTCATAGAGCGCGACAGCGAAAAGGCCGGTCAGCTCATGCGTGAACATCTGCGGATACTGCCAACCCATCATTAAAAAGGCGTTGTAATGGCGCCAATTTTTAAAAACTAAACTGGAATTCCAACATTCCAACACTGCGATTTTAGGAGCAAGTTCATGAATAATTTGTCAAAATTGGAATTCCAGAATTCCAACACCTGCGAAACTGCCGCTCCTTCGTGCAGTGACAAGATGCATCGGTACCGAATGCTCATATTTGTGGTCATTTCGCTGAGCTATGTTGTTTCGTATTTTCACAGGTCTTCCTCGGCTGTTGTTGGACCGGTCTTGATGGATGACCTGAACATTTCGCCCACAGATCTTGGGTTTATCGGCTCCATGTACTTTTGGGCCTATGCCGTTGCCTGCCTGCCCTCAGGCCTGCTGACAGATGCCATTGGCGCGCGCAAAACCATTACTTTTTGCCTTGGCATTGCCGCTGCGGGAACAATGCTTTTCGCCGTTTCTTCCTCTGTGCCGTTGCTTGGCGCGGCAAGGGCCATGATCGGTTTTGGCGTCAGCTCTGTGTACATTGCCGCCATGAAGATATTTTCGGACTGGTACAAAAAGAACGAACTGGCCACCTGCTCCGGGGCCCTGCTGGCCGTGGGCAATGTGGGCGCGCTGCTTTCAACCGCCCCGCTTGTTGTGCTTATCGGGGGTTTTGGCTGGCGCCCAACATTTGTGGGTCTTGGCTGGTACACGGTTGTGGTTGCGGTCATATCGTATCTGCTTATCCGCAATTCGCCCACAGAGCTTGGTTTCAGCCCTGTTGAAACAGCTGTGCCAGAGCCTGTGGCAAACACAGAGCCGCAGCCATCGGTAATGACCGCGCTGCTTCAGCTGCTCTCCACAAGAAACTTTTACCTTCTGAGCGTTCTTTCATTCATGTATTACGGCACATTCATGGGTGTGGGCGCCCTGTGGGCCGGGCCTTACCTTCAGGATGTTTACGGCCTGTCGCGCCAGGGAGCGGCCTCGGTGCTCATGTTCTTTCCCATTGGCATGACCGTGGGCTGCCCGCTCAGCGGATACCTTTCGGATAAAGTGCTGCGCTCACGCAGGCTGGTTCTGCTCTACGGCAGCATCCTGCACCTGTTGGCGTATATTCCCTTTATCTTTTTTACAGACCAGATTCCTTCTCTTGGGTTGTACTGCCTGTTCTTCTACTTCGGCATATCCGGCGGATTCTTTGTTTCATGCTTTGCCTGCGCCAAAGAAATTGCCCATCCGGCCTATTCTGGCACTGCAATAGGCACGCTGAACATGCTTCTTGCCTTTGGTGCTGCATTTTACCAATACGTTCTTGGGATCATTCTTGGCAGTTATGGCAGAGCAAGCAATGGCAGTTACGGACATGATGCCTACAGAATGATATTTATTGCCGCAGCCGTTGGCTTGCTGATAGGCTGTATTTCCATTTACAAATTCAAAGAACACAAACGCTTATAAGCTCTTAAAATGCTATCGGAGCATACAATAGACGTCTTGTTGGGCTTTTAACATGTTACCTCACACCGTGAGAAAGGATGTTTGCCATGAAGATTGTTAGTGTAGACGTAATGCAGGTTCCCAGCGGCAATGCCGGTGCGTCACGCGGCGACTGGTGCCCCGTTATTGTGCGTATCAACACGGATGAAGGCATCAGCGGCTTTGGCGAAGTGGGCCTTGCCTATGGCAAGGGCTGGCGCGCAGGCATGGGCATGGTGCAGGACTTTGCCGAAGTGATCATGGGCGAAGACCCCATGCAGATCGAACGCATCTGGGAAATGATCTTCCGCACCACCTTCTGGGGCATGGGCGGCGGTACGGTTGTAAGCGCAGCCATGAGCGGTATCGACATTGCCCTGTGGGACATCAAGGGTAAGGCTCTTGGCCTGCCGGTGTGGCAGCTCATGGGCGGCAAAACCAACGACAATCTGCGCACCTACGCCAGCCAGTTGCAGTTTAACTGGGGCAGCAACCTCAGCAAGCAGCGCCTTATCGAGCCCGAAGAATACGCCGAAGTAACGCGCGTTGCCATGGCCGAGGGCTACGATTCCATCAAGGTTGACCCCCTGATTTTCAGCAACCAGCCCGATGGCAAAGGCCCCTGGAAGATCACCGGCCCGCTCGAACACAAGGTCATCAAAACCGTTTATGACCGCATTGCAGCCATGCGCAAGGCCGGTGGCGACGATCTCGACATCATCATTGAAAACCACTCCAACACCGACACCATTTCTGCCATCCAGATTGGCCGCGCCCTCGAAGACCTGCGCATTTTCTACTACGAGGAACCCTGCCACCCCCTCAACGTGGAATCCATGGTAGAAATCAAGAACAAGGTGAACATTCCCATCGCCTCTGGCGAACGCATTTACACCCGCTATGGCTACAGGCCTTTTCTTGAAAAGCGCGCCCTGCACGTTATCCAGCCCGATATCTGCCTGTGCGGCGGCCTGACCGAAGCCAAAAAAATCTGCGACATGGCCCACACCTATGATTGCGCCGTGCAGATCCATGTTTGCGGCAGCCCCATTTCAAAGGCTGCGGCCCTTCAGATTGAAGCGGTCATTCCCAACTTCATCATCCACGAACACCACCAGCGCGCTCTCAACCCCGAAAGCCGCGAAACCTGCCTGTACGACTACCAGCCCGTCAATGGCCGCTACGCCGTGCCGGACAAGCCCGGTATCGGCCAGGAACTGACGCCCGAAACCATCAAGAAGTGCAATATCGTCACCGTTACCCGCGCCAAAAAATACATGTAGCGGAAAACGCACCTGCGGAGCCGCACTGGCTCCGCAGGGCATACGCAAACTTGCAGCCGACGAGGTTTTTAGGTTGCCCCGGCAACCAGAGCTGAAAAAGCAGACTCACAATTCATATGAATGGCAGCAATACCCTTGTTTGATCTGCATGCCGCCAGATATGCCTGCTGTTCATTGATGCACACGTTTTGAAAGGGGTTTTTATGTCAATAGCTATCGATAAAGAAGCAGTTCAGGAAGAAAAACCAACGCGCCAACGCCACCTTCTTGCAGCAATTCTGCTGGCAGTTGTGTTTTTTTCGTACATCGACCGGGTAAACGTATCCATTCTTGTGGTTGACCCAGAATTTCTCAAGACCATGGGAATCGCCGGTGATTCAGTGCAAAAGGGCCTGTTGATGACCCTTTTCCTGGCTGCCTACGGCGTGGGCAACGTGGTGCTGAGCCCCCTGGGTGATATTCTTGGACCCCGCAAAGCCATGGCGCTTTCCATTTTGATGTGGGGCGTTTCATTGGTAATCGGCGGGCTGGCCAGCGTGTTTACCACCATGCTTGTTTCGCGCGTGCTGCTGGGCCTGGGCGAAGGCATGCACTTTCCCATGCAGAGCAAATTTATCAAGGAATGGTTTCCGCCCACAGAACGCGGCAAGGCCAATGCCGTCTGGCAGACCGGCATGGCCCTTGCGCCTGCCATTGCCATGCCCTTCTTTACCTGGATCATCCACGTCTCTGGCTGGCGCGAAAGCTTCTTTGTGCTGCTCGCCATGGGCATGATTCCCCTTTATCTTGTGTGGTTTCACACTTCGGACACCCCGCAGACCAACAAGCGCATCAACAAGGCAGAACTGGACCACATTGAAAAGGGTCTGGCTGGCGAAAAATCGGCTCAATCCCTTGGCAAAGCCACATTCTCTGAAGGTCTCAAGTCTTTTGCCGGCAACTACCAGTTCTGGCTCATTGTTGTGTACTACATCGTTCACACCTCTGTGCTGTGGGGTTCCATGACCTGGCTGCCCTCGTACCTCAAAGAAGCGCGTGGCTTCTCTTGGGCGGCCATGGGCGCGCTTTCTTCCCTGCCGTGGATTCTCGGCGTGGTGACCAAGATCATGTCGGGTATTCTGGCCGACAAAATGGGACGCCGGGCCCCCATCATTCTGGTGGCCATGATCGGCGTGGCCGTGGGCGTGTACTTTGGTGCCAATGCTGAAGACAACATGACCTCCGCCATATTCCTGGCCATTGGCATCGGTTCCATCGGCCTTGGCGGGCCCACCGCCTGGACGCTGATGCAGGACATCGTTCCCGCCAAGGGCATTTCCACGGCTGCTGGCGTCATGAACGGTGTTGGCAACGGTTTTTCTGCCCTTGCCCCCCTTGCCATCGGCTTTCTCATCTCTGTGACGGGCAGCTATGTGGGCGGCCTGCTGTACCTTGTGGGCTGCGCCTGCGTGGGCGGCGTTGCCATGCTTATTCTGACCATCAAGGGCCGCTAACCCTCGGCAGCCACATGTGCGTAAGCGGATAAATATAACCCTGGTCGGCCCTGCAAGGTTCTGGCCGTGCGCAGATTCATGGCGCACAGTTCACTGTTAAGCCTGCTTTCGCAAACCACACAAAGCCATATGTGCAGCACGTACATATGGCTTTGTTGTTTTACATGTGTCCGCATGTATCTGTGCCGAAGCCGCCAAACCCTGTGCCATCATATTGCCCTTTACTTTTATTTGCGCCACTATACACACAGTTAACATCCGTCGCGCACATGAACCGGAGGGCCGGGTGAAGCCTTTTTTAACGCTGCAATCTGTAGAATCCGTAATTGGGCACATGGGGGCCTTTCCCCTGCTGGAGACTGAGCTCTGCACGCTGGACGAAGCGGCAGGGCGGTTTTTGGCGCAAAATTTTTTTGCCACAGAAGATTTGCCCGGCTTTGACCGCTCTACCGTGGACGGCTTTGCCCTGCGAGCGCGCGATGTTTTTGGCGCGCAAGAGGGCAACCCCGCACTGGTGGAATGCGTGGCCGAGTGCCGCATGGGCGAAGTGCCAGATATTAGCCTTGCAGAGGGACAGACCGCGCGCATTCTCACCGGCGGCATGCTGCCGCAGGGCGCTGATTGCGTTGTAATGGTTGAATATTCCCGCCCTGCCGGGGCAGACCTCATCGAAATTACCCGCAGCCAGGCCCCTGGCGACAATGTGATCTTTCGCGATGACGATGCCGCCGCAGGAAGCCTGCTGCTCAAGGCTGGTCACCGTTTGCGCCCGCAGGATATAGGCCTGCTGGCGGCCTTTGGCGTTGTGGATGTGGAGGTGCGCCGCAAACCGCTGGTTGCAGTGCTCTCTACAGGTGACGAGGTAGTTCCCGCCTCGCAAATGCCGCCGCCGGGAAAAATCCGCGACATCAACGCCCACAGCATTGCCGCCCTGTGCCGCGAGGCTGGTGCGCGGGCTGTGCGGGCCGGGATAGTCAACGATGACGCCGCAAGGCTTAAGGCCGCCATTGCCCAGCTGGCAGAAACGCACGATGTGGTGGTGGTTTCCGGCGGATCATCTGCCGGCATGCGCGACCATACTGTGGAGATTTTTGAATCCCTTCCCCAGGCGCAACTGCTGGTACACGGGGTTGCCATCAGCCCCGGCAAGCCATTCATTCTGGCCACGGCCATCGTAAATGGCCGCCATGTGTGCCTTGTCGGTCTGCCCGGCCACGTGACCAGCGCCCTTGTCTGCGCGCGTGTTTTTCTTGTTCCCCTGCTGCAACACCTTCAGGGCCATGCCGGTTCGGCAAAACCGCCGCAGGTTACGGCAGTGCTCACCCGCTCCATTGCTTCAGCCCAGGGCAGGCGCGACTATCTGCGCGTAAGGCTACGCCCCCTGCCCGTCCCACAAGGCCAGCGGCCACAGGCGGGCGCTGCGCTTCAGCCACAGTATGAGGCAGAGCCAATCATGGGCGCATCGGGCCTTATTTCTGGCATTGCGGCGGCAGACGGGCTTATGATCTGCCCGGAAAACCGCGAGGGCTATGATGCCGGTGATACGGTTTTTGTGGAACTTTTTCGTTAGCCTGCCTGCATAAAATATCTGGGAGAAATAGCGTGAAGCGCAACACCTACCTGACCCTGCTGCCCCCTGATGAAGCCCGCGCCAACTGGTTTTCGTGCCTTGCTGCCAAGGCCTTTGCCCTGGGCGAAGAGCGTATTCCCCTGGCGCAGGCCCTGCGCCGCGTTCTGAGCAGGCCTGTGGCTGCCCTGCGCTCGTCCCCCGCATTCCACGGTGCGGCCATGGACGGCATTGCCGTGCATGCCGAGGACACATTCAGCGCCTCTGCACGCACGCCCCTGCGCCTCAAAATCGGCACGCAGGCCCACTGGATCAATACCGGGCATCCCCTGCCAGATGGCTGCAATGCTGTGGTGATGATGGAAAACATCAATACCGAAACCGAGCAGGATGCGCAGGGCGAATCGCAGTGGGCCGTGATTGAAAAAGCCGCCTTTCCCTGGCAGCACGTGCGCAAAATGGGCGAAGACATGGTGGCAACAGAAATTATATTGCCCCCCGGTACGAGCATCGGCCCCTACGACCTTGGCGCGCTGGCAGCGGGCGGAGCGCTTGAAGTGCCAGTTTTCCGTCGGCCCCGCGTTTCCATTATTCCCAGCGGTTCAGAGATTGTTCCGCTTATGGACGCGCGCGAGGAAGATCTGCGTGCAGGACGCGTGCTGCCCGAATTCAATTCGCTGATTTTTTCGGCCATGATTACCGAAGCCGGGGGCGAAGCCGCCACCCTGCCCGTGGTTCCAGATGACCCAGAAGCCATACGGGCCGCCATTGCCAGCGCCATTGCAACCGCAGACATGGTCATACTCAACGCCGGTTCTTCGGCGGGCAGCCACGACTTTACGGCCCATGTGCTGGAACAGATGGGCACGGTGGTGACACACGGCATTTCTGTTATGCCGGGCAAGCCCACGGTGCTGGCGGTTGTGAATGGCAAGCCTGTGGTGGGCGTGCCGGGGTATCCCGTTTCTGCGGGCATATCCATGGAGGAATTTGTTCTGCCCCTGCTGGCCCTGTGGCAAAAACGCGCCATGAGCGAAAGGCAAAAAATAACCGCTGTGCCCTGCAATCCCCTGCCCTCACGCCCCGGCATGGAAGAAAGGCTGCGGGTCAAACTGGGCTGTGTGGGTGATACGGTTGTGGCCGTGCCCCTGCCTCGCGGCGCAGGAACCATAACCAGCCTCAGCCGGGCTGACGGCATTATCCGCATTCCGCGCGACAGCGAGGGCTGCAATGCCGGTGAACCCGTTACTGTAGAGCTGCTGCGCCCGGCCACGGCTCTGGCCGGAGCCCTGCTGGCCATTGGCAGTCACGACAATACGCTTGATCTGCTCGATAGCATGCTGCGCAAGGCGCACCCGCAATTTCGCCTCACCTCGGCCCATGTGGGTTCGCTGGGCGGGCTGATGGCTCTCAAACGCGGGCAGTGCCATCTGGCTGGCAGCCATCTGCTAGATGCGGCAACAGGCGTCTACAACCGCAAAGCCATTGAAGAAAATCTGGACGAACCCACCGTGCTGCTGCGTCTGGTGGACAGGGAACAGGGCATTCTGACCGCGCCCGGCAATCCCCTTGGTGTGAACAGCATCGAAGACCTCGCCAGGCCGGGGGTACGCTTTATCAACCGCCAACGCGGCAGCGGAACACGCGTGCTGCTCGACTACCGGCTGAGCGGCCTTGGCATTGCCCCCACAAATATCAACGGCTACCGCGATGAGGAATACACCCACATGAACGTGGCCGCAGCGGTACTTTCGGGCCGGGTGGATGCCGGTCTTGCGGTGCGGGCGGCGGCCAATGCGCTGGGGCTGCCCTTCATGCCCATTGGTGTGGAAGAATACGACCTTGTCATTCCTCGCCGTTTTTTTGAAACAGATGCGGTTCAGGCACTGCTGGAAGTAATACGCAGCGAGGCCTTTCGCCAGACAGTGGAAGGCATGGGCGGTTACGGCACGCAAAAGACCGGGCAGATTATCTGGGAATATGCGGGCAAATAGAAAGGGATAACAGGACGTGCCGTCAGGCTTTTTCTGCCCAGTCAAACCTCTCCATCTCCGGCACGGAGAGGTCAAGGTGATACAGGGCGCTGCTGGCGGTACGTCTTTGTATGGCTCTTAGAGCGAGTTTTACCATAAGGCAGGCCACCGAGGCCGGGGCCAGTGCCCCTACACCCTCACGCCGCGCGTGCTCAAGCTCGCTTTCGCTCTGCCCATGAGGATACAGCTCCTCAAGCCGGGCCTGCGGGCCTGAGCTGGCGTAGCAAAAACCTTCTTCGCGCAGCACAGAACCGTGTACAAAGGGTACGCCCGCAGCAAGGGCCGCCCGCTCCAGGGCTGTTTTTGCGCCGATGTTGTCCAGGCAGTCCAGCGCAACATCCATACCCGCCACCAGGCAGGAAAGGTTGCTGCTGTCGGCCCGCATTTCCAGCGCTTCAGCTTCCACATGGCTGGCAATGTCGGCCAGGGCATCGCGCACCACGCGAACCTTGGGCTGGCCGATCACCCTTTCTGTACAGAACCGCTGACGGTTGAGATTGCTCTCGTCAAACACGTCGTTATCCACAAGGCGTATGCAACCTACCCCGGAACGGGCCAGCAGTTCGGCCACATGGCCCCCCAGCCCGCCGCAGCCCAGAACCAGCACGCTGCTCTGCAACCGCTGCGCCAGGTTTTGCGCCGTAACCAGCCCGCAATTGCGCCTGAAACGCTCTGGCCAGATACGCTGCTCAAGCAGGCTGCTCATGGCCGTGCGCAGGGGCATATTGTGCAGCGCAGCCCAGGCCCGCAGACCCGCAAGACTCACAAACAGCGTTTCCTGCCTACCGTCGGCGGTTTCTGTAAGGTAGGTCGCCCGCACATACGGGCGCAAAAAAGTGCGCGGATCGGGATTTGTCATGGTCAACGGGCCTAGCCTCCTCCGACAGCCGGAAAATAGGCAATACGGTCACCGTCGCGCATGGGATCGTCCACCTGATGCTGGCGTCCGTTGACCATGACAATCTTGATGTCTTGCAGCGGCAAACCCAGGTGCTGGGCCAGCTGGGCCACGTTGCTACCTTGCGGCATTTCCACCTGCAAACCCGTTTCCGGCACATAGTCCGGCACATGGTCGCGCAGCGTGGTGCTCAACTTAACGGTCAGTTTCATGGACACTCCTTGCCCTCTGGGGCTCATACGGTTATGCCCGCCCTGCCCGAAAACAGTCAAGCCCGCCGGGGCGCACAAGCTGCGCCGCCGTAAGACAAAATTTGAAGGCCGCTGCCCCGATCAGGACGGAGCAGCGGCCAAGTACTGCTGTCTACTTCTTTTCATCAATCCAGTTGAAGACCGTATTGAGTTCTTCGTGGGTGATGTCAAAGGTAGTGTTGTGCGGGGGCAGCTTTTCGTCGGTGAAGAAATCGGGCAGCACGTCCGCAGCCTGGGTGATACCCGCGCGGCGGTTGAAGTCGATTTCTGTCGAAAGAATACGCTGACCCAGGGTTACCACATCGTCGCCGGTGAGCTGCCAGCCAAACTTGGCGTTGAGCATGTCCACAATGGCGGGCAGGGCGTCCGGCACGTCAAGAATGGCAAAGGCCGTGAACAGGCACAGGCCCACGGAATCCACAGAGGCCGTGGCCACCTGAAGATTGCGCGAAAGCTCGATCTGGCCTTCCTTCTTGAGCGGGTCAACAGAGCCGCCACAGTTAAGGATGTTGGCCGTAACGGCATAGCCAGCCGTGTGGTCGGCGCCCATGGGCGAGGTGGCGTAGGTAACGCCCTGGCCCTTGACGGCACGCGGGTCATACGCGGGCAGGCTCTGGCCCTTGACGGCAGGCACGCGCCGCACGCCAAACACCCGGCCTGTGGTGGCCGCGCCGCAGCCAACAACACGTCCCAGAGCAGAGCCCTCGCTGATGCCGTTCATGACATCAAGCACGGCCTTGGCATCGCCGTAGGGAATGGCCCCGCCAGCCATGGCAACGCCCACGGCAACGCCCACGTCAATGGTATCCACGCCGATGTCGTCGCACATGTAGTCGTACTTTGAGATGGCATCGAGATCGCCAATGCCGGAATGGGGGCCAAAGCACCACAGGGTTTCGTATTCAGGCCACTTGCTCTGAAACTTGCCCTTTTTGTCGGGCAAAATACCGCTGCAACGGATCATGCAGCCGCTCATGCAGCCGTGGGCCACAATACCCTCGCCGCCGCGTTCCTTGGTGAGCTGGTTCAACAGCTCGCCCGACACGGCTTCGTGCTTGTCAAACTGACCAACAGTAAAGTTGGCTGTGGGCAGGCCGCCCGCTTCGTGCAGAATATTGACCAGCACGGCAGTACCGTATTCGGCAAGACCCTTGCTGGTGATGGGGTGCTCCGAAAGGGCCTTGGCAAAACGCTTGGAAGCCTCGCGAAAGGCCTTTTCGTCGGTCAGGGGCTGGCTTTTGCCGCCTTCGGGATTCACAATGATGGCCTTGAGGCCCTTGGAACCCATGACAGCGCCCACGCCGCCGCGACCGGCATGGCGCATGGGGCGCAGCTCGCGGTCGGTGCAGGCAATGGAAGCCGCAGTAAGCTTGAATTCGCCCGCGCGGCCAATGGTGATGTAGCTGCAATCCTTGCCGTACTTTTCCACCAGTTTGGCCACGGCATCAAAGTTGTTGAGCCCTGCCACTTCTGCGGGAATCAGCTTGGCGTGGTCCTTGCTTATTTCAAGCTGCCACCATTCGCCTTCCTTGGCCATGTCTTCCACAATAACAGCCAGAATACCCAGGCGGCCCAAATGCCCACCGGGCTGACCGCCAGCGTTGGATTCCTTGATGCCTTCGGTAAGCGGACTTTTGCAGCCCACAGAAATGCGGTTGGCGTTGGGGCTGTTGGTGGCACCCAGCAGGCCGGGAGCAAATACAAGCTTGTTGTGTGGGCCGATGGGGGTACAGGTGGGCGGAACCTCACGGGCCACAATGGTAGAGGTCAACGCACGGCCACCAAGGCCAGCGTATTCCTGGGGTATTTCTTCAAAAACACAGGTCTTGGTTGCCATATTGACGCGCAAAAAACGGAACATGGAGCCTCCTTAAACAAGGCGGGGATACGCCTGTTTGTGTTTATCATTTGATACCCCCCTCAAAGAAAAAAGCGCAAGTTCCAAAAAAAATTGACGCGCTTTTTCTAAATAGAGGCAAAAAACAATCATAAAGAGGGTATTTTTTCTGCAAAATGCTGATTTTTTTAAAAAAATATGCATAGAACGGCAAATCGCCGCATGTGGGGCGGGCTGTGGCAAAAAATGGAGGGAAATCAGGCAAAGATAATCGACCAGAAAAAACAGAAGAGAGAGAGAGAGAGAGGGAGAGAGAGAGAGAGAAAAGCGGAAGGGGAAAAAGCGTCTGACGAGAATCAGTCGGGGCTGTCCATGTCCCATGCAGTGCCAAGCCTGATTTCATGGGCATCAACGGCACGCAGCAAGGCGGGGTCGTGTGTGGCGCAGACAACGGTTATGCCTTCGATCTTGCAGTTTTTTACGGCCTGGGCCAAGGCGCGGGCGCTTGCCGCATCCACATTGGCCGTTGGCTCATCAAGCAGCAGCACTCTGGGCCGCAGGGCCAGGCGCGATGCCAAGGCAACCCTCTGGCGCTCGCCGCCAGAAAGTTCGCGGGGGCCACGTTCGGGAAAATTCCAGGGGTCGTCAAAGCCTGCGGCCCGCATGCAGCTTTCAAAAACCTGCCGCAGCCCTGCTTTCTGGTTTCGTAACTTCAGCCCAAGCACCACATTATCAAAAACACTCATGTGCAACAGGTAAGGATCCTGCAACAGCAGGGTGGCCTCCTTGCGGCCTTCTGCCGCACCGGCATAGCGCAGCACGCCGCCAGCAGGGCGCTCCAGAAATGCCAGCAGCCGCAGCAGGGTTGATTTGCCGCAGCCATTGGGGCCAGTAAGAAATACGGTTTCACCCTGCCCTATGGCAAGGTGCGGCACATTGAGGGCCTCTCGCCCGTTGTAGCGCTGCACAAGGTTGTGCGCTTCATACAGGTTGGTGCTCATGCCCGCCCCCTGTGCCGAAAAAACGCAAGCGCCAGATTGACCACAAAGGCCATGAGCAGCAGCACAAGGCCAAGGGCAATGCCCTGCGCAAAATCGCCCTTGCTTGTTTCAAGAGCAATGGCCGTTGTCATGGTGCGGGTGGCATAGCGGATGTTTCCCCCCAGCATCATGGCCACGCCCACCTCGGTGATAACGCGCCCAAAAGCCGTAACGCATACCATGCCCACGGCATAGCGGCACTCCCACAGCGAATACACGGCAAGCTGCCTGCCGCTGGCCCCAAGCGTGAGCAAGGTTTCCCGGCAACGGGGGTCGAGATCTTCCATGGCCTGGGCTGTCCACGAAACAACGATGGGCAGGGCCAGCACCGCCTGACCAATGGCCATACCAGGCAGGGTAAAGAGCAGGCCGTATTCGCCAAGGGGGCCGCGTGCGGTAATAAAGGCATAGACCAGCAGGCCGATCAGCACGGTGGGAAAGGCCAGCAGCGTGTCTGAAACAAGCCTGAGAGCCCTTTTACCGGGAAAGGAGCAATGCCCAAGCAGGAAACCCAGCGGCACACCCAGCACCAGAGCTGCTGCCATGGCATAGCAGGTGGACGCAATGGTTGCATAAATGGCCGAAAGCGTGGCCGCATCCATGTGCGTGAGCAGATAAAGGGCGCTGCTGAAGCCGTTGACAAGGTAGTCCATTGAACCGCTCGTTAATATTCAAATAACAAGGCATTCGCCCGAAGCCGGGGCACACCACCGGCCCCGGACGAATGCACATTATCTGCCCGGCCTACAAATTTACGCCACCGTTGGCGCTACTTGCCAGCATTGGGAAAGAAGAGCTGCTTGCCCTTGAGGGTGTAGCCCGCAATCTTCTTCTGGGTAGACGGGGCAACCCACCAGTCTTCAAACTTTTGGGCCAGGGCCGTGTTGACCTTGGGGCACTGGGCGGGGTTTACCATAATGACGCTGTACTGGTTAAACAGTGCCTTGTCGCCCTCAACCGCGATTGCCAGCGGGTTTTTGTCGCCCATCTTGTCGGCAAAGGTGATCCAGGTTCCACGATCTGTGAGGGCATAGGCCTGCTTTTCTGCGGCCATGTTCAGGGTGGATATCATGCCCTGCCCGGCAGAAAAATACTTGGGATCCTTGTCGGGAACAATGTTGCTTTGCTGCCACAGCTTCTGCTCGGCCTTGTGTGTGCCCGACTGATCGCCACGGCTCACAAAGCCCGCCTTGGTATCCAGAATACGCTTGAGCGCCTCGGCGGTGGTTTGCCCTTTCACGCCAGCGGGGTCGGCCACGGGGCCCACAATCACAAAGTCATTGTACATGACCTGGCGGCGGTCTACGCCATGCCCGGCCTTTACAAATTCCATTTCCGCCCCAGGGGCATGCACCAAAAGCACGTCGGCATCGCAATTTTTTGCGATTTCAAGCGCCTTGCCTGTGCCCACCGCTACCCACTTGAGCTCAATGCCGGTTTCCTGCCTGAAGGCAGGCTCAAGATATTCAAGCAGGCCGGAATCCTGTGTGCTGGTGGTGGTTGCCATCATGAGGGTGTCGGCGGCCAGTGCGGGCGCTGCGCAGGCCATGTAGCCCGCAGCGCAGGCCGTGAGCAAAAAACGGGAAAAACGAGACATGAATCAGACTCCTTTTGTAAAAGGCAATCATAGTAAACAGCCCAGATGAACGCGACAATAATCACGCTATCATGAAAAAGCGGGACATAAAAGATTGCAAAAGAAGGTGCAAAACAGACTCGGCCCCAATATTTTCAGCGCATTTCCGCCGCAGCCATACAAGAAAGGTTTAGTCGGCCACCAAACGTACCGCGCTTGATGCAAAGTGGGCATAGATTTTTTTGCCATCGCGCAGATGTGTGCCGGACAGGGTGCATGTGTCCACCGTGGCCCGCAGGGTTGTGCCATCTGACAGGCCAACGCAGACAAAGGTTTCCACCATGTCGGAATGCAGACTTTCAACCACGCCCTTTACACAGTTGGCAAGACTCATGGACGATTTTTCGGGGGTCAGCACTATACGCTCTGGGTCTACCCGCGCGCTCAGCACCTGGTTTTCGTGTACTTCATGCAGGGCGGCCTCTTCTGGGGTACACGCCGCCGCAAGCCTGAAATCTGAAAACGTGGTTATTTCCACATATACCTTGCGCATACCAGTATGGATGCGGGTAACAATGCCCCAAAAAAGATTGGTTCCGTCATCGGCCTCGCCGCCGTGACAGGCAGATCCCGTGCTGTCCTTGCCGTGGGCCTGACTGGTGAGCAGTTTGCGCGCTTCGCCGTCTGAAAAATTCAAAAATGCAAGCAGCTGATCCGCATCCTGCTGCCCCAAAAACTTGAGCACCAGGGGCATGGGCACGTGCAGCTCAAGCAGCTCCAGCCCTCTCGAATAACGGATGGCACGCGGCCCCACAGAGGCCGAAGACAACCCCATAATGCTGCCCACAGCGTAAAATTTCTTTCGCAAAAAACTTTGGTCAAACTGCAAAAAATCGGGTTCTGCCGCCTGCGGCAAACCCAGAATACGGCGGATATTGCGCATGGCGCTGACAGGCAGCAGTATCTCGCGCGCGTTTGAACCAGAAACACGCAGCATGCCGGTGACAGTATCAATGGAAGAACGTGGATCAAGTGCGAGAACTTCACCCAATCGCAGACCGCCGTAGCGCATCAGCAAAAAGATCAAGTGCAGCCGCGCCCGCAAATTTTTTTGTGTGCGGGTTACGGCCTCGGCCTCCCACTGTTCCCAGCACAGAGTGAGGCTTTCCAGTTGTTGTCGGGTCAGATGGTTACGCATGCTTTTACCTTGCAATCGCTATAACAGCTTGCACCGTGGCTGTCAGCTACCCCGCATTGGCCTGTCATGCTTTTGCCTAACACCGCAGAAGCACAAAAATTGTTTCCATAGCCCGATGCTGCCCACGCCTTACGTTGCGCTGTACGCGTTGAATACGACCAACATTGCTGCAAATCACAGACAAATGTTCCATGGACTGTTTTTTTTTGAAACAGCACTCCGCTGAAGCACACCGATGATTGTTCGCCACCTAATGTGTGCAGCTCTACTGAAATTCATTTTCTATTGCTTTAAAAAATCAAGGGCTTACCCCAAATGGGAAAAATAATAATTTTTATTTAAAATATTTTTATAATTCACATAGTTATTGTAAAATATCTGATATCACAATTGGGTATCAGCATTGAATACCATAATGTTTTATGATTTTACAACGAACAGCAATTACAGTGGCAAATCATGCCGAATGGATGTTGCGCAAATGCAACACAGTGTAGAGAATATACTCTACCGAATACATACAATACCATTTACCGTAACTCTGGAGATATACAATGAAGTTATCAGCAAAACTGATTACTTTAGCAGCAGTTCTTTCGTCATTTTCTGTAATAATCGGACTTCTGGCGATGTTTGGCATGTCAAGCATGAACAAGGACACGCAAGATCTTTCCAAAAACTGGCTTCCGACTATAAAAGTTGTCGGAGAGCTCAACGGATTTGTGAATGAATACAGGCGCAACGAGCTTGTTCACATTCTTTCAACGGACGAAGCCCTGACCAAGGAATACGAGAACAGGCTGCTTAAAACACAATCTGATATTAACAAAAAAATAAAAGAATACGAACCGTTAATCAGCGAACCTGAAGAAAAGATGGCCTTTCCGCAGTTTATGGCTGCATGGAACAGCTACCTTGAGAATCACAAGATGGTTGAAACGCTGTCGCAGCAGGGTAAAAAAGAAGAGGCAACAAAACGGGTGCTTGGCGATGCCCGCGAACAGTACAACAAGGCCCTTGCGCACCTTGCCACCATCATTGAAGTCAACACCAAGGGCAGCCAGCAATCGGCACTTGATGCCGACACCGCATACAGCAACAGCAAAATATTAACTATCAGCCTACTGATTTTTGCGATTTCAGCAGCCACAATCATTTCCATATTAATCATTACTGGTGTGCTGAAGCAGCTTGGTGCAGACCCCGGCTATCTGCATGCCATAGCCAGCGAAATTGCTTCTGGTAATCTGGACGTACCATTCAGGTCTTTCAAGGGAGACGGCGGCGTATACGGTGTTATCATCAAGATGGTCGCCAAGCTGAAAGAAGAAATAGCCCTGGCCGAAACCAAGTCGAAGCAGGCCGAGCAGCAAGCGCTGGCCGCCAGCGAGGCAAAGGCCCTGGCCGACGAAGCGACAAAGCGTGCAGAAAGGGCCAAGGCCGAGGGCATGTTCCATGCTGCCACCCAGCTTGAACGCGTTGTTGAAGTTGTTTCTTCTGCCTCCGAATCGCTTTCTGCCCAGATTGTTCAGTCGAGCCGTGGTGCGGATGAGCAGTCGAACCGGGTACACGAAACAGCCACAGCCATGGAAGAAATGAATGCCACTGTGCTTGAGGTGGCGCGCAATGCACAGCAGGCCGCCACAGCCTCCAACCAGACCAAGGAGCAGGCTGCGGAAGGGTCGGGAATTCTCAGCGAGGCTGTAAAAGGCATTGAAACCGTTCAAGCCCAGTCGCTGGCAATCAAGGAAGACATGTCCCTGCTGGGCAAGCAGGCCGAGGGTATTGGACAGGTACTTGATGTTATTGCCGATATTGCAGATCAAACCAATCTGCTGGCCCTTAACGCCGCCATCGAGGCAGCCCGCGCGGGCGAAGCCGGGCGTGGATTTGCAGTAGTGGCCGACGAAGTGCGCAAACTGGCAGAAAAAACCATGACCGCCACCCAGGAAGTGGGCAAGGCCATTGCCGAAATACAGACCGGCACACGTAAAAATATTGAAAATGTGGAGCAGGTGGCCGCTTCCATTGAGCATGCCACTACCCTTTCGGTAAGGTCGGGCCAGTCGCTCACGCAGATACTGGCCTTTGTTGACCAGGTCAACGATCAGGTGCGCTCCATTGCCACAGCCAGTGAGCAGCAATCTGCCGCCAGCGAAGAAATCAACCAGTCTGTGGAACAGGTGGCTACCATTTCTGCCGAAACAGCGCAGGCCATGGGCCATGCTACCCACGCCGTTGCAGAACTGATGCAGCAGGCCCAGGTGCTGAAGCAGCTTATTCAGGAAATGAAATCCCAGGGTGCAGCGGCCTAGCACGCAAGGCAGATGCGCACCCAGAACGGCCACCCGGCACACCGGGTGGCTTTTTTTGTTGTTACGACAGGCGAAACGATTTGGCCGCTGGGGCGGAGCCCAAAATCCATATTGTACTTTTTTGCACAAGAGCTATACTCAACCCAAACAGGAGGCCGAACCCGCAGTAGCGCGTTATCCCCAACCACGGTTGAAGCCTTACCCCCCTAACATCAGCCAAGGAGTAGCCCGTGCGTCGCATCCTTCCCTTCTTATTGGTTCTTGTGCTGTTTGCCTTCAATGTTTACGCATCACCGCCTGCCAAGCAGCTCCCTGGTGATCTCACCCTGGCCGAGGCCCAAACAGTGCTCACCGCTGCCCAGGCCTTTTCGGTAAAACAGGGTATCCCCATGAATATTGCTGTCGTGGATGCCGGGGGTAACCTCAAGGCCTTTGCCCGCGAGGACGGAGCATTCCTTGGCAGCATCGACATTGCACAAAAAAAGGCCATCACGGCCCGTTATTTCAACATGTCCACCGCCGATCTTGGTGCTGCCGCCCAACCGGGCAAGGAACTTTTTGGCATTGAAGTCACCAACCGGGGCCTGGTCATCTTTGGCGGCGGCGAGCTGCTGATCCGCAACGGTGTTATTGTGGGGGCCATTGGCGTAAGCGGCGGCAGCGTGGCTGAAGACACCGCCGTTTCCAAGGCTGGCGCTGCGGCGCTGAAGTAGCCACCCTTCAATAATGCAGGCGGTAATACTGTCTGATATTGCAAGGCGGCACACGCAGAATTTCTGTGTGCCCTGCAAATAAACCACCCCCGTCGGACAGGCAGGTTTCCTTTCGGTTAATCTGCCCGTTCGTCGGGGGTTTTATTATTCGTGACGCCAGTGATTATGGCATCAGCCCTACACTTCGTGTACGGCGGCGCAGTCCCTGTTGCCCAGCCCGGCGGCAGAGCCACGTCCAAAGCGTTCCAGAACCATATCCAGCAGGGGCGCATCCACGTTCATGGCATGGGCCATACCGCAGCCCAGACGCAAATCCTTGAGGGCAAGATCAAGCGCAAAGCGCGGGGGATCATATTCGCCCTCGGCCATGGATTTTCCACGCGCGCCAAGCTGAAAACTGTCTGCCCCGGTTTCGGCCAGCAGGCGCAGCAGCAGATTTTTATCAACCCCCGCCGCCTCGCCGATACGCAGCCCTTCGCTCAACACGGCAAGGTTGGCCATGCCCACAAGGTTGCTGACCAGCTTTACCGCACAGGCAGCCTCTATCGTGCCAACGTTGTTGAACACGCCAAGAATGGGCCACACCTCGCCCAGCGCTGCCATGGCCTGCTGGTCGCCGCCCACAAACAGCGGGGCTTCGCCACGCTCGGCATGTACCGGGGTTTTGCCCAGGGTACACTGAATGTAGGCAATGCCCTGCCCGCGTGCTGCCTCTGCAAGGGCGAGAGCCGTCTGGGAATCAATGGTCGAAAGTTCCACATGCACAGCCCCCGGCTGCATGTGTGCATACAGGCCCTCCGGCCCAAGGGTTTTCTCCCTGATATGTTCCGGCTGGGCAAGACAGGTAAAAACCACATCGCACGAGGCCATATCCGCCATGCTCATGGCGGGCAGGCCGCTTGTACCGGCGGCAAGGGTTTTATCCCTCCCCGCTGCGCTGCGGTTGTAGACACGAACCTTTTTGCCAGCACGCACAAGATTCCGGGCCAAAGGACCGCCCATGGCCCCCACGCCGATAAAGCCAAATTCCATGTCTAGTTCTCCTGCGCCCTGCCCTGAGCTGCGGCATGCATGGATGCCTCGCAGGAGGCATTACAGGCATCAATGCCGCCCTTGCCCAGCAGGCGCATCAGATAATCGTGCCGTTCCACCACAAGGTTGCGTCCCTCACGCCGCGCACGGTCGATCTGCGCCGCGTAGAGTGCAAGGGTGCGGGGTGACAGCGTTTCGAGCTCGCAGCGCAGATAGCGCCGGAACATGCCCTGCCCGTTGCTTTTGATAACATTGGGATAAAGCCTTTGGGCTTCGTGCAAAAAAGCCTCTTCGGCATCGGCGATCTGGTCCAGCAACGGGCTTGTGCTCAGGGGGGGCAGGCGGTCATCCATGCGCGCGTATTTTTCAACCATAACATTGCGCCCATCAGCTTCGGCCTGACGCAAATCGGCCAGATACGACTCCAGCAGTGCATCATCGTGTGCAGAATGAGCCATTTTGCGCATGGCGCGAAAGGTATCGGGGCGTGTCTGGCAGACAGAAACGCCGCCCTCGTTGCTGGTGGCCAAAAACATGGCCAGCTCGCGCTCCACAATTTCTGCAAGCGCGGCATTCCGGCCCGTGGTGTCATGCATTGCCGCTCTCCCTCTGCCTAGGCCTGGGACGGGGTTTCCGCCATGGCCTGAAGGCAGAGCTCAAGATTCTTTTTATAGCCCTGGGCTTCATCGCCATTGCCAAGGCCGAGGCGGTCGTACATCTCAACTGCTGCCTGTAGGGATGCGACGGCCTCGCCCCACTGCCCGTCAGAGGCCAGGGCCACACCAAGGTTGCCCAGTGAAAAGGCCGTTTCGTCGTGCTCGCCCAGCAGCTCGCGCCGCAAGGCCAAGGCCTGCCGGTGCAGGGCAATGCCCTCGCTGATCTGGCCGCGTTCTTCGCAGATGCGGCCAAGATTATTGAGGCACACCCCCAACTGGGGCACGCAAAAACCCTGTTTTTCCCATATTTCCTTGGCCTTGCGCATGAGGGATTCGGCGCGGTCAAAGTCGCGCTTGCGGTAGTATGCGGCAGAAAGCCGCAACTGCGCCTCCGCAACCTGAGGTGAATCGGGGCCGCATACCTCAACGGTCAGGTGCAGTGATTCGCGCCCAATGGCAAGGCTTTCTTCCACCTTTCCCATGCCAAGCATGGCATGAGCAAGATTCTGCATGGCCCCAAGAGTCATGGGCGCGTTTGCCCCAAGGGTGGAACGCAACAGATCAACGCTGTCCTCGAGGGCCCTGATGGCTGCCTCTGGCTGTTGTAGGGCAAAATTCGCCCGCCCCACGCCGTCCAGCACAAGGGCGCGGCACAGGGGGTCTTCCGGGTAACGTGCGGCAAGTTTTTCGAGAGCGTCAATGCAGGCTTGCGGCAGGCCCTGCTTCATCAGGTCAAGCGCAGAGCGCAAATCTCCCAGCCATTGGCGTTGCTGTGCCATAGGGCTACTCCTTTCAGCCTTGCAGCATATCCATACGCAGCAGGGCCGGTTCTTCAACATGCCGCATGATCTGCGGCCCGTGCTCCCAAAGCCAGTTTCCCTGGGCAGTGCTCAAACCCACAGCGCGCAAATGATTTGCCGCATGGGTGCAAAAGTCTTCCACTGCGTCCACGGCGCGGTTGCCGTGCTCGCCCTGCATGGGTGCAAGCGCCAGCAGGCGCAGGGTTTGCGCAATCTGCGGGCCAAGTATCGCCAGATCACCAGCCATCTTGCCCGCCCATTTATAAAAGGGCATGTAGCGCCGGTTGCACAAAAAAACAAATGAAAGCGCCGCCTCGGCAAAACGCGCTGCTGCCAGCATTGCCGCCCCCGGGTCGTCGCGCTGAAGGCTGCGGGGCAGA
The DNA here is from genome assembly GCF_041907885.1 of Desulfovibrio sp. GTDB lineage: Bacteria > Desulfobacterota > Desulfovibrionia > Desulfovibrionales > Desulfovibrionaceae > Desulfovibrio. The sequence continues at coordinate 103,222 of NZ_JAYRGM010000006.1, forward strand.
TTATATTGGCCGGTCTGCGCCATGACCATGCAGCGGGCGGCCATTTTTTTGAGCAGCACGTCGCGCGGGTAGCAGCGCTGCAACGCAGAGCGCCAGCGCGTGAACGCACCACTCGGATCTTCAAATACCTCGCCGTTGGTGCAGGCCGCAAGCTGGTGCTCAGGAATTGCCAGCCACTCCTGCCATGTGGCCGGGGCGTGATCGAGCGCGGTAAAAAATGCGTAAAAATCTTCCAGAGGCAGCGGCCCCACCCTGCCCTGCCTGCGCTGCGGCGCAAGCCTGCTTTCAAACCCCTGAAACGTCTGCGGCAGCATGGCAAAAGCAGCCTCTATGCGTTGCTGGTGCGCTTGCAGCACCTGGCGCGGCAGCCAGAGGCAAAAGGCCGGGCCAAAATCATGGTCCTGCGAATGCGTATCGTCGCAGCCAAAACATTCCGAGCCCTCGCCCACCAGCCCCGCAGCCGCCGTATCCATGATATCAGCAAGCTCTGCCCGCAAAATGGGCTGGCAGACCTGATAAAATTCACGGGCAAGCTTCAGCCCCTGCATGTATGCTCCTGATTCTTTTTCGCGCTGGCCCTGCCCGTGCAAACCACGGCAGCCAGCCCTGCGCCGAAAGGCGCGCACCGTAACGGGCGCACGGCGTTGCCGAGCTGGGCTGATGCGATGGGGATTGTAGGGCTGACGGCGAACAAACCTGGGCTAGCCTTGCTTGATGGCTTCAATTTCCTTGACCTTGCGGAAGATGGTGCTGCGGTCCATCTGAAAATGACGCGAGAGTTCGCTGATGGAGCCGTAACGCTGCATGCCTTTTTCAATGACTGCGGTTTCCACTTCCTTCATGATGCTTTTGAGCGACCGGCCTTCAATGGAAGGCAAGGCGTACTGCCCCTCGCTTGTTTCGCACGCCGGCAATGGGCGAATGCCCGCCAGATCGCGCACGCCCACAAGCCCGTGTTTGCACGTAACCACAAGGCCCTGCACAAGATTTTCGAGCTCGCGCACGTTGCCGGGCCAGGTATGGTTTTGCAGCACCTGTTTGGCTTCATCTGAAAGATTGACCGACTTGCGGTATTTTTTGCCATAAAAGGTCAAAAAACTCTGCGCCAGCGGCAAGATATCCACCCGCCGTGAACGCAGGGGGGGAATATTGAGCACCGCGACCTTGAGGCGGTAGTAGAGGTCTGAACGGAATGTCCCCTTGGCAACCTCGCGCTCCAGTTCCTTGTTGGTGGCGGCCACCACGCGCACGTCCACTTTTTTGGGCACGGTGGCTCCCACGCGCAGCACCTCCCAGTCTTGCAACACGCGCAGCAGGCGCGATTGCATGGTCATGGGCAGCTCGCCTATTTCATCAAGAAACAGCGTGCCGCTGGAGGCCGCCTCCACAAGCCCGGCCTTGCCGTGCTTGCTGGCCCCAGAAAAACTGCCCGGCACATAGCCAAACAGCTCGGTTTCGATGAGATTTTCTGGTATGCTGCCGCAGTCAACCTTGATAAAGGGCGCTTCGGCCCGCAGGCTGTTGCGGTGGATGTGCCGGGCCACAACGTCCTTGCCCACGCCGGTTTCGCCCAGCAGCAGCACGGTGGCGTCAGTTTCAGCAATGGCCGAGGCCTCGGCATACAGCCGCTGCATGACAGGGCTTTGCACCACGCGCGGGTACTGGTTGCCGCTGGCCCCTTCGCTGCTGAGATTCTGAAAAGTTTCGAGCAGTTCGCGCTGGGCGGTGATTTCTTCACGCAGTTCGGTGAGGGCGGTGATGTCGCGTATGACAGTAACCACGTAGGCAACCTTGCCGGTGGCGTCCTTTACAGGATGCCCGTCGAGCAGCAACGTGCGCCCGTTGTACAGGTTCTGCACGCTTGAAACCTTCTGGCCCGTTTCCACAATGCGCGGATTGAGCACCACGTCAAAAATGCCGTTCTGCACCATATCCTGAATGCGGCTGCCCATCATCTTTTCGCGGGCGATGCCGGTGAGCTCGGCATGACGCTTGTTGACGAGCGTAACAATGCCCTCACGGTCGGTCACGCAAATGGCATCACGAAAGGTATCGCACAGTTGTTCTACGTATTCTGCTAGCATGTGAGGATTGTACATGCATTGACTCCCAGGGCGCAAGTGTGCCCCCACGCCCGGTTTACGGGCATGGGAGCAGATGAAAGGCGCTGCCGTCCGGCAAAAGCCGACAGCGTTTCCATTTTAGAACCCTTCGGCGCTTGTGGCCTGGGCCATCGCACCCTGAGGGGCTTGGGTAGCAGAAGCTTGCGCAGCCTGGGCAATGCGACGGGCGCGGGCCATGCGGCTCAGCCACAGGGTAGAGAGCGCGCTGAGTACGCCGATGCCGGCCAGATAGCCGCAGAGATACCACGGGGCGCCATCGGCATAGCCGGTGAGCATGGCGGCAACCATGGGGGTCATGCCTGAGGCAAAGATGGCCGTAAACTGGTACACAAAGGAGATGCCAGAGTACCGCACCGAAGCGTCGAAGCTTTCGGAAAACACACTGGACATGGTACCGAACACGGCGGCGTGCAGAATACCAAAGGGCAGGGCCAGGGCCAGCACCACGCACAGATAGTTGCCAGAGAAATTGTGCAGCACCCAGAAAGCCGGGAAGCTTGAGATACCAAGCAACACAGCGCAGACGCCGTAAATTTTGGCCTTGCCGTGCTTGTCGGCCATATGGCCCCAGAAGGGAATAAAGCACGACATGACAAGCGAGGAAATCATGACTGCGGTAAGGGCGGCAGAGCGGCCAATGCCGTGCTGCTGCGTAAGGTAGGTGAGCGAATACACACCAAAGACGTTGAACGAAACGCCGTCGATAAAACGCGCGCCCATGCAGGCCAGCATCATCTTGGGATAGCGCTTGAAAGCATCCAGCAGGGGGTACTTGGCTTCGGGCATCTGTTGCTTGGCTTCAGAAAAGTCCTTGGTTTCCTGCACGGTGCTGCGCATGTAACCGCCCACGGCAAGCAGCACGGCAGATAGCAGAAAGGCCACGCGCCAGCCCCAGTTAAGAAAGGCCTCGTCAGAAAGAATCACAGAGAAAAAGCCCACGATACCAGAGGCAAGCAGCAGGCCAAGCGACATACCGATCTGCGGCAGGCTGGCGTAAAAGGCGCGCTTGTCTGCCGGTGCGGATTCGTAAGACATGAGCACAGCACCGCCCCACTCGCCGCCCAGGCCAATGCCCTGAGCCAGGCGGCAAATAATAAGCAGAATGGGCGCCCAGATGCCGATGGTGTGGTAGGTGGGGATAAGGCCAATGCACACCGTGGCGATACCCATGATTTCAAGGGTAAGGATGAGCATTTTTTTACGGCCCAGCTTGTCGCCAAAATGGCCAAAAATCACGCCGCCAAGGGGACGCGCCACAAAGCCCACCGCAAAGGTGGCAAAAGCAAGCATGGTACCTATGCGCGCATCAAAATCGGGAAAATACAGCTTGTTGAAGAAAAGCCCGGCCACAACGCCGTACAGAAAAAAGTCGTACCACTCAATGACGGCGCCAATAATGGACGAGGCCACAACGCGGCGCAGATTCTTCTGCTGCTCTTTGGTCATTTGTTCGCTATGCATGGTTTTCCTTTAGATCCTTTTGCCTGGAAGTTCATACTGGCCTTTGCGCCAAAGCGCCAGAGCCATGGGGGGAACATTCCCGATATGCCACTCGGCTATTTTTGCCAGGACACGAAGACGATCATCCGCTCCCGGTCAAAGCTCTCAATATATCTATATTGTACTGTAATAATTACAGGTTAAGCAGACGCGCCGCGTTGTTGTACATAACGTTTTCAAGCGTTTGCGGGGTAAAGGGCAGGCGCTTGTACAGCTCGATCTGTTCCTGAAAATCCATAAAGGGCGCGGCGCTGGCAAAAAGCACCTTGTCACCGATGAGGCTGTTGGCAGCCTTGATGTAGCCCTCGGAAAAAGGCTGTTCTTCGTATTCCGCAAGGTCGATGTACACGTTGCGGTTGCGGTGTACTGTCATGATGACCTCGCTCACCCAGGGGTAGCAGCCGTGGCTGATAACGATCTTGAGCTGAGGAAAATCGGCGGCGATGCGGTCGATGTGCCGGGGGTGGGCGTCGTCCATCACCGCGCCGTCAACCAGAGTGGCCGGGCCGGTGGTGATGACGATGGGCACATCAAGCTCGCAGCATTTGGCGTAGATGGGGTAATACTTGGCGTGGCTTGCTGGTATGCGCGCAAGATATGGATCAATGGCAGCACCCTTCATGCCAAGCGCCACCATGCGGGTAAGCTCTGCGGTGGCTTCCATGCCCTTGTGCGGATCAAGGCCCGCAAAACCAATGAACTTGTCGGGGTACTGGCGCATGAGTTCGAGAATACCGGGGTTGGCAGAGCCAAGACCGTAGGTGGTTTCTGCATCGCGGCCAGTCACAACGCCCTTGACCACGCCCTGCTTTTCCATGTCGGCAACGATTTTTTCAATGGGTTCCGGCTTGGCGCGGTCCGCATACCTGAAAAGCTCAAACATGCCGCCAAATACCTTGTTGGCAAGCATTCCCTTGACGGCGTCAGGGGTGCTGGGGCGAAAACGAAAATCAATGATGTTCATGAAGCATTCCTTTAGGAATAAAAAATTGTGCCTCACGGCTGTGCATCCCTAAAGGCAAGAAGCGTGCCTATTGTGAAATTGAGTGCAAAAACAGCACACCTACTGCTGTTGACTATTGATATTGATAAATAAACTAAGTTATTTCAGTATATTAATGAAATAACTTCTATATTTTGAAAGCCCAAAGTTTTTGCACGCCCTCGTAGGTTCAGCGGTGCGCAGATTTGCACGGCATAGTGGAAGAAATTTGATAGGCCGACACACTTTTTTAAAATATAACTAACTGTTTTAATTATATTATTTTATTGATAATAAAAATTATTTAGTCCATATGTAATCAGGAATAAAATTGTTGCAAAAATGCAACAATTGAAGATTTTCAAAAAAAATGTTATATTTTAGCATATTAGATAAAATAATCCCCTGTAACCTGTGCAAAAAAACACACCCAACTCCACGCTCTGTGCATTTTTACACAACCATTGTTTATGGGCCAAAAAACCGAAACGCCAGGGCTTCAATGCCCTGGCGTTTCAATAAAAAATTTAAATTAAATAGCCATGTTACAACGCTATATCCCGCAGGCGCTGCATTTTTTCTTCATCCAGCTTTGCGCCTTCCAGCTCATATTCCCGCCCAAGGTAGGCGTACTTGGGCTGCCCCATGCGGTGGTAGGCCAGCAACTCAAATTCGATGTTGGGACGACGGGGAATGGATTCGCGAATGGCCAGGATGTCATCTTCCGTATCGTTGAAGCCCGGTATCACGGGGGTGCGTGCCAGTATGGGCAAGTGGGGAAAATCCTCGCACACTCGTGCAAAATTGCGCATAATCAGCATATTATCCACACCGGTATGCTGCTTGTGCAGCACTGGATCAAGGCTTTTGATATCAAAAATCAGCTTGTCCAGGTATTTGCAGGCCTCGTGCAAATGCTCGTAGGGGTAACAGCCACAGGTTTCTATAGTGGTGTTGATGTGGTGTTTGTGGGCCTCGCGCAGCAGGGCCGTGGCAAATTCGTGCTGCATCATGGCTTCGCCGCCAGACAGGGTCATGCCGCCGCCGGAGCGGTGATAAAACACGCCGTCTTCCTCAACCTTATCAAGCACCTGCTTAACAGACATGGTTTCGCCGTACACGCTCTGCGCACCAGAGGGACAGGCCCGCACGCAGTCAAAGCATTCGCTGCACTTGCTGCGGTCGTGCATTATCAGGCCATTTATCAGCGCCAGCGCCCCAGTTTTGCAGGCCTTGAGGCAGCGCCCACACACTTCGGCTGTGAGGCAGCGCGAGGGATTAAAGGCATGCTCTGGTTGCAGATGCTGCGATTCGGGGTTGCTGCACCAGCGGCAACGCAAAGGGCAACCCTTGAGAAATACCAGGGTGCGGATGCCTTCGCCATCGTGAACGCTGAACTTCTGGATATTAAAAACAATACCTTGCACTTGTGCGTCAGTCATGGGGTATCCTTTGTGTGCGGCCAGCACCGGCCCACTGGTTGAATACGTATCAGGCGCTGCCTGAGAGAAACACAAAGGGGAGGGGCGCCCCCCTCCCCTTCTGGTGTGTTTGCCTGCCTGTGGGCTCAAGGCTTGGAGAGAACTGCGGGGGCGGCGGCTGTTATCCGGCAAGGAGAGTCTACAGCCGGAGGGGGCAACCGCCGCCCGCCACAGAGGGTTTTAGAACTGGGCGTGTTCGGTACGGTCGATGATGTCGTTTTGCAGATCGCGCGAAAGATCGCAGAAGTACGCGCTGTACCCTGCAATGCGCACCAGCAGGCTGCGGTAGTTATCGGGGTCTTTCTGCGCGTTGACCAGGGTCTGCTTGTTCACGATGTTGAACTGCAAGTGCCACAGCTTGAGGTCGCACCAGGTGCGGATAAGGTTCACGATCTTCTGCGTGCCGTCGTCACCAGAAACGCACTTGGGCGAAAGCTTGATGTTCAGCAGGCGCGAAGCGCGGTTGGTCATGCCGTAGTTCTTGGAGTGATAGTTGGAGAGCAGCACGGCGGTGGGGCCGTTTTTGTCTGCTCCGTGCGAGGCGGAAGAACCGTCGGAAAGCGCAGTCCAGGCATGGCGGCCATTGGGAGTGGCCGAAACCACCTTGCCAAAGGGCACGTGCGAGGTGATGGGCACGTAGCGCACGTCCACATGCACGCCACGGTCACGCGAGCTCTTTTCGGCTTCCACCTGGGTAAAGCGGTCCACGTCCTTGGCAATGCTGTCCACATAGGGATCGTTGTTGCCGTAGCAGGGGGCGTTGCGCAGCATTTCGCGCACGGGTTCAAATCCCTTGAAGTCGGCCTTGCAGGCTTCCACAACTTCCTGCATGGAGAGGCGCTTTTCTTCAAACACGAGCTTTTTGATGGCGGCAAGCGAATCCACCACCGTGCCGTAGCCCAGGAATTCAAAGTACGAGTAGTCCACACCGCCGGGGATCTTTTCGCAGTGCAGATCCATGAGGTTTTCCATGCACAGGTTGTGCAGCACGGAAGAAAGCGGCGCGGCAAAGTGCTGCGGGCGCAGTTTGTCCACCACATGCTGCTGCTGGAAGGCCTTGCGCAGCAGGTTAAGGTGCTGGGCCTGATAGGCGGCGTAGAATTCATCCCAGTTCTTGAAGCTGGTGGCTTCGCCCGTTTCCATACCCACAACTTCGTCGCCGTAGTGCTGCATGCGGCCATTGTACATGGTCATTTCAAGCGCAGTGGCAAAGTTCACGTACACGCAGCCAGAGGTGTAGGTATCGCGGTTGGGCATGCGGGTTTCGGTGCAGCCCGAAACGGCGTAGTCCAGAGCCTCGTTGACCGGGCAGCCCTTGATGGTGTTGAGGAAGACAACTTCTTCGTCGTTGATCAGTTTGGGGAAACCAGAGCCGTCCTTGATGGTCAGCGCCACTTCGCGCAGGAAGCGTTCGGGCGAACGGGAATGGATGCGCGCGGCAAGGTCGGGGTAGTTGAGCGGGAATTCGCGCTTGGATTCAAGGAACAGATAGGTCAGGTCATTGGTGGCGTCTTCGCCTTCGGGGGTCTGGCCGCCGATGGTCACGGCTTCCCAGTGGGCGTAACCTTCCTGAAATTCAACGCCCGTGGGGTTGATGTACAGGTCGATGAACTGAGCCATGTCCACCCACATGCATTCCAGCAGTTCCTTGGCTTCTTCGCGGGTGATGTTGCCTTCTTCAATGTCCTTTTTGTACAGGGGGTACAGGTACTGGTCCATGCGGCCATTGGAAATGATGGCGCTGGCCTTCTGCTCGATACGCGAAAACATCTGCACAAACCACTGGCACTGCATGGCTTCGCGGAAGCTGCGGGCGGGGTGTGCGGGCACGTGATCGCAGGTTTCGGCGATCTGGAGCAGCTCGGCCTTGCGCTTGGCGTTGCCTTCCTTGGCGGCCAGCTCGCGGGCCAGATCGGCGTGGCGCTTGGCCCAGATCATGATGGCGTCGCACACCATGATCATGGCTTCGAGGAAGGGCTTTTTGTCCCACAGATCAACAGAGTTGGTCAGGTCAAGGGTGCCAAGCTTTTCACGGGCTTCTTTCTGAATATCAAGAAAGCCGCGCTTGATGACCTTTTCGTAGTCCGGCACCCACTGAAGGGCAGAACGGTACGAAGAGGTTTCGCTCACCACAAACTTGGACTTGAGGCCGCGTTCGTCCACATAGGTGACGTTGCGGATCTCGGCGGGCAGGGTTTTGTTGAGGTGTTCGTGGTAGGTCTTGCCTTCCCAGTAGGGGGCAATCTCTTCCATAACAACCTTGATGTCTTCTTGCGAAATCTGGAAGGGGCTCTTGTCGCGGTGTTCCAGGTCGGCCAGCACTTCGCGGTAAAAGTCGCCGTCGATTTCGGGGTACAGAATGCCGTAACGACCAAACTTGCCCACGCGGCCTGCGATAAGCTGGTTGGGGGTGATGTAGACGGTCATCTTTTCGGCAATGTTTTTGAGGGCCTTGGCCCAGCGCAGGGTCAGCAGTTCGCCTTCGGTTTCACGCATGGATTCGGTGAAATACTTGGCGCGCTCAACGTCCACGTGGGGCAGTGTAAACTGGTTCTGCTCCAGAATACCATAAACGCGTTCGCGGCCATTCCGGTCTACGCTTTTGTTAACAACGCGATCTTCCTGGGGGGACATGCAGCAACCGCACTGACTCATGATGAAACTCCTGAAGGGTGATTATTTTCAAGCGAGATGCTTGTGATATTCATCTCAATAGCCACCTATGAGCATCATCCGTGCCATTATGATTAAACATATGTTTTTATTATATTTTTATGAAATGTCCCCAATTTTTCAAGAATGCTCGGCAGTAGAATTTGTTGTAAATTTGCAACATTATTTTCATAAATATTTTAAATTGATTAATAAAATAAAAAAGTGTTTTTTTGCAACAGTGCAAAAAAACACTTTTCACAAGCAGCGCAGCCATATCGGCCGCTACTCTTGCACCAAGCCGACGCCCCCGCTTTATGCTTGGGTTAGCTGCCTGCAAGCGTGAACCTTTGGTACGATAGTAATTTATAGAAATTGAAGACTGCGAAAAGCAACATTAATAAATAATATCACTATTGCAATTCATATACCGTAACGTATACACCAGTTAATGCTCTCATATATAAACAATACAAATTTATTATCCACTACAGTATAAAGCTATCATTTCTTTAGCTTGTGCATATTGATAAAAAAAATCGTTTGCTGTAGCTTAAAAATAAATATCTCACAGCGCCTTTTATTCTGGAGCTTTTACCATGCTAAAAAAGTACTACTCTGATTCAATTTCAAGAAATAAATTTGATAAAACTTTTTCTCGCGCTGAACTAAATTTTTTAATTCTTGTTGTTATTGCTATAGCCATAACAACGGCATCTCTTATTTCTATTTTTAATTACTACAGAAATACGGAACTAAAACTCATAACAATAATGCGCACAGATTCAATTTTTTCTCTTTTGCTTGAAAGAATACCGCCAGACAGTCTAACTGACATCAACAATGACAATTATGCTGACTCTCTCATGTATAAATCAGTTCAAAGCGATCTTGACAATGTAAGAAAAATTGCTGCTGTTCGTTATCTTTATACTGCAAAACGTATAGACAATGACAATGCAATATACGTTGTTGATGGTCTACCACCTACTGACGATGATTTTCGCGCCTATGGTTCACCAATAGAACGTGAGACAATGCCAATTCTGAATAAATGCTTTGACGGAAACATTGTTCACGGCACAGATATTATTGATACGTCATGGGGCATGGTTATACCCGCCTGCGAACCCATAAAAAAGGATGGCGTAACAATTGGCACGCTGGTTATTGAATTTGACGGCAGTTATTTTTCAGAAAACACCATAAACTCAAAAAGATATGGGATTATTGTTTCCATAGGCGTTGCTGCTATGGTGGGTTTGGTGGCTGTTATGCTCATTCGCAGCTTTTCCATCCCTCTTTACAGATGGCTTGCCTATACAGATCTGCTGACCGGCGCACTCAACCGCAATGCTTTTGAACTTGCCGTACACACACTGTGCGATACAGCCCCGCACAGCGACCTTACAGTTCTGAACTGTGACATTAACAAGCTCAAGGCCATCAACGATCAGATGGGGCACACGGCGGGTGATCAATACATTCGATCCTTGGCCCAGCTGCTGCTGAATAAATTCAAGGATAGCGGCGAAACATACAGGGTTGGGGGAGACGAATTCGTAACATTGCTGCACGGGCTGACACCCGAAACTGTGGAAAAAAACGTGCAGGATCTTTACGCAGAAGCCCAAAAGTGTACCTTTGGGGAATTTTCCCTCTCGTTTTCTTATGGCATTGCGGCCTTTGACCCCCAAACGGATACCTGTATTAAGGATACAATTGCACGAGCAGATGCCAGCATGTACAAACAGAAATATGGCCGCCGCGCAACTGATTCACCATCGCAGGACAGCTGACAGCAGGCGGCCAGCCCCCCGGTTACGGATAAGCCAGCCGCCTGATCTGTCTGCCATGGATGCGGATGCCACGGGGCACCCGCTCAGCCCTTACAACATTTCAATAAAGGCCTCTATGCGCACCTTGAGCTGTTCGGTGTCGGTTTCAGAGTAGTCTGTTTCAATTTGCAAAAAGGGCAACCGCAAGGAATCCTGCACAAATTTTTTCAGCGATGAAGATTCCACCGCATAGGTCTGGCAGCCCTGCCAGGTCAGATCTACCACGGCATCAACCGAGAAATCTGCCGCCAGTTCCCTGATGGCCTCATAACGGCGCGGGTTGGGCGACATGACGGCACAGGGCACATCCAGATAGCGCCGCGCCATCTCGGTAAGCGGGTCGGCCTGCTCTTCCATCATGACGCGGTTTTTTTTGTAGCCAGAGCAGTTGTCGAGACACACCACGCTGCCGCCGCATTCTTCAATAAGCCGCACAACCTTGTGCGAGCCCATGCCAACGGGAACACCCGTAAGCAGAATGCGCGGCGCGGTGGCAGAAACACCCGTCTCGCCCGCATCGGCCATTTTGCCCAGCTCGTCGGCCAGTTCCAGCATCATGCTGATGCCTTTTTCTTTGTCAGGGAAAAAGGACGTTTTGAAGCCGATTTCCAGCAGTTCCATGCCCGTAATGGGCGAGGGCTTGCGCTTGGCAAGATCCATCACCGCCTTGAGGGCCATGCGCTCGCGGTTCATCAGCTTGATGGCGTCGCGCAGTTTTTCTTCTGTAATGGATACGTTAAATTCTTTTTCCAGATAGGCGATGAGCAGCTCAAACTGGTGCCGCCAGTAAGCAAGGGCATCGTCGTTCTGCACTTGCGGCAGTTGCAGCAAAAACACGGGCTTGTAGGCGGCAAGCAGCTCGTACATTTTCTTTTTGCCGTCACAGGTGGTGTCGGCCACCACCACATCAGCGGCGCTGAGGTAGGGGCAGCTATCCTTAAGGGCAAAGCCAAAGCTACTCTTGATAAGCGGGCAAAGCGCGCGGGGCAGCACTTCTTCTGCCGCAGGAATGGAATCGTTGCGCGTGCCGCACAGTGAAACGGGAATGGCCCCGGCGGCCACGGCTATCTCTGAGGGACTGTACAGACAGTACTGCCCAACAACCTTTTTCCCCCCATTTTTGGCCTCTTGTACGGCCAGGGCATTTTTTTCAAATACGGTAACAATGCGGTCAAAGCTGGCACACTTCATTGGCTTCCTTCCTGTTGGTTTAGGCTGCTGGTTCTGGACAGTTATAAGGTATCAGCGGATGCAGCCGCAGTGCGGCCGCACTTTTCAAGCCAGTCTGCGGCAATCAGGGCAGCGCCCAGCGCGCCCACGGTTTGGGGGTCGTCTGGCACGTTTACTGTCATGCCCAGCTCATCCGCCAATATGCCGGCAAAGGCGGGGCTGGTTGCCAGACCGCCCGTAAACACGCACTGCCCCTGCATGGGTATACGGCGGGCCAGGGCGCACATTCTGCGGGCAATGGCGCGAAACACTCCGGCGGCGATGTCTTGCGGCGGCGTGCTGCGCGCCAGCAGGCCCACAATCTCTGTTTCTGCAAACACGGCGCACATACTTGAAATGGCAACAGGGCTGCCCGTGGAGGCGGCTCGGCCCAGTTCTTCCAGTGGCATGTTTAAAATACCAGAGAGCACTTGCAAAAAACGGCCAGTGCCAGCGGCACATTTATCGTTCATCAAAAAGTCGCGCACCGCGCCGGGCTTGCCCATGCCCACAGTGCTGGCTGCCCCGTTGGCGGCGCCGCTGTCGCGCGGAATATCAAGGCTGATGACCTTGCTGTCCTGCCCGCCGATATCAAGCACAACCCCGACCTGCGCAAAAAGATGCGCAGCGCCGCGCGCGTGGCAGCTGATTTCTGTAACGGCCTTGTCGGCAAATGGCAGGGCTATGCGCCCATAGCCCGTAGCCGTAACCCGCCGGAGGGCTGACCGATCTACCCCCGCCTCGGCGCAGGCTTTTTCCAGCGCCAGTTCGCCAGCCTCGGCTGTGTTCCAGCCGGTGGGCAACACGGCACGGCCTGCCACTCGCGGGCCTGCTTGCAGCTGCGGGGGCTGCACCTCCAGCACCACGGCCTTTGCGGCCACAGAACCGACATCAATTCCAGCTACATACATGCAGATACTCCTGTGGAAGTTGCCCGCCAGGTAAAAAAACAAAAGCCCGCCGCACAGCAGAGCTGCAAGACGGGCCGTAAGGTCAAAGGTGCCCAGCAGCCACAACAGGCCACGGCAAACAAGCCAAAAGCGTAAAACGGGACAAAGCATGGCCGTAGACCTGCCTATGGGCACAGTCCAACGCGCTGTTCCACAAATATGAAATCTTAAAAAATGAAGATCGAACGACTGAAACTGAAGAAAACGAGGAAAAGCCCCGCCGCCTGCACCCAGAGGCACAAACGCCTGAAGCTATGATGCGGCTTTGCTTCGCTGCAAAAGAGGGCCCCCAACCTGGGAGCGCGGATGCATTCATGACCCCCCGCCTCTACCGGCAGGCAGCGCATGGCAAATCTTGAAAATATTCACGGTAAACCTTGCAATAACAGGTTTTTCGTAACAAGCAACAGATAACTGCATATTACCATACCTAAAGGTCACTATCTTGTCGATAGAGTTACTCGAAACTTGGGATTCCTTGTAAGTATTTGTTCCAAATCTGCCAATTGATAGTGCATGCCCTGGCTAGCACATCTGAGGGTAAGGAAAGCGGGCGCGGGAGGCGCGGCTACAATGGCAGCGTAGACCTGGGGTTCCAGATGCACTTCACTGTGCGGTGTGGCAACGGCAATTTGCTAAAAAACTTGCCATATTTCCGGTGCGGGGGTTGTCCAGAGTGGCGATTGGAACGCCTGAACGGCACGTAATTTCACCCGTCAGGCAGAAGGCTGGTCTTTAGGTTTTACGCCCTGCGGGCATGGGATTTTCGCCTGACAGGCGATTGGGACGCCTGCGCGGCGCACAGCTTTAAAATCGCAGGCAGAAATTTCTCTAATTTATTCTGCCCTGCGGGCATGGGATTTTTCGCCTGACAGGCGATTGTGACGCCTGCGCGGCGCGCGGGCTCTTTTAGCATGGCGCAGCAGTGATCCTTTAGTCTTTCTGGCCTGCGGTCACGAGATTTTGGCGTCCGACAAAATTGGGGACGCCTGAGCGGCGTGCGGCCCTGAAATGGCAGGCGATGTTTCTTTAATTTTATCTGCCCTGCGGGCATGGGATTTTTCGCCCGACAGGCGATTGGGACGCCTGCGCGGCGTGCGGTTCTTTTAGCCTGGCGCGGTAGTGATCCTTTAATTTTTCTGCCCTGCGGGCGTGGGATTTTTCGCCCGACAGGCGATTGCGACGCCTGCGCGGCGCGCGGCAAGGCGGGGCCGGTTATGGGCCTACGCCCCCTTCGCGGCCCCCCTTGCATCCCCCCCGAAGCACCCCCAAGAAGGTTTTCAACTTCCTTCAGGTGGCGAGGGCACGCGTCTTGCGCTGCGGGAGCTTCCCTCACTCGCTCCGCT